>CAZQWG010000003.1:0-313444 GCA_964596985.1 uncultured Candidatus Bathyarchaeia archaeon | reverse complement strand
GCAAATCTTCAGACGGAAACAACGGCAAATCTTCAGACGGAAACAACGGCAAATCTTCAGACGGAAACAACGGCAAATCAAAAGGAAATAATACGGGGTCACGCGAAGACCACGGGAAATCAGGCGAAGACCACGGGAAATCAGGCGAGAAGGATAAGAACGAGAACAAGGACAAAGATAAAGACAAGGAACCTGAACCAGAGGAAGATCATAGCAATAATTTGAGTTCAGAGGAAGATGATGGGGGATCAGATTCGAGTGAAGCGGCTTTCTCAAGTGAGGGGATTGTTACACAGGCAACTATTGCATCTTCCGTTTCGGTAGCGTCTCTTGGTGTTGCACAATCCGCAGTTGGTTCAGCGGCTGGTTACTCAGCTGCCAGCTATTCGTATTCTTCTTCACAGACGGCTTCTTCACGTTGGCAATTGCGTAAGTTATCAAAACTCTTCAAGAACCGGGGGAATAAGACATGGCTCATCTCGATCGCCGGCGTATTAGAGAGAATGTCTAGAGAGAAGGCTTTGAGAAATCATACTAGAAAAGAGATATTGGAGATCGTGCGTGAAAAGGGACCAATACATTTGAGGGGTATCATGAAAAGAGCAGAATTGACCCCCAACAGTGTGAAATATCACCTGTTTGTCCTTGAGCGGTTCGGTCTAGTTGTACGGAAGCGGGTTGGAAATTACCTTGTTTTTATGGCCCCAGAAAAAAGTTGGAAGCCAGGTGCTATCAAGAGCTTTGTTGCAAAGAACCGCAGCCGCAAGAAGATCATGAACTATCTTCTAAAAAATGGGGAATCCACGATCTCCAAAATATCTCAGGCTGTACGTCTTCACAGGAGCACCGTCAGATATCATCTAGCTCTACTACAGAAGATACACGTAGTTAGAATAGATCGTCGAGGAAGGTCTAGTGTTGCATCACTTATCCTAGCTCTCTAGACCTCCTTATCACGCATTTCTCTTGGAGAGGATTCCAAGAGAAATTTAGAATCGGATGAGATAATCCGGTTTTCCTTTACAACTAATGAAATATTAATACAAGAACCAGTAATTGCTCAGACGGACTTATGGGTTAGACTGCGTGAGATAGCAGTTGCAAGGTGAAGGAAATGAAGGTACTCTTGGTAGCGGGGCGATGGGCTAAGAACTTCGAGAGGTCAAAGAGTTTCAAGGAACTCAAGGGGCTTACTGAAGTCAGACTGATCGATTCAACAGATCAAGAAGGGATCAGAGAAAATGCGAGGGATGTGGATGTGATAATAACAGGGGCACCAATATCCGCTGAGGTCATTGAATCGTCTGAGAAGCTAAAGATGATCCAGACAACAAGCGTCGGGTACGATCACATCGATGAGGCTGCGGCAACCACTAGTGGTGTAGTAATATGTAATGTTGCCGAGGCGAATGCTAATAGCGTCGCAGAACTCTGCTTCGGTATGATCTTGGATCTTGTTAGAAGGATCTCCGCCCACGACCGTCTCTTGAGAAAGGGAGGATGGGGAAGAGTTGAGATGGAAAGACAGGTTGAGATTCGTCACAAGACGTTGGGTATAGTCGGTCTTGGGGCGATAGGTAGTCGGATGGCCCAGATCGGTGGAGGCGCGTTTGACATGAAAGTCATTGTATACGACCCATACGTCACTGGGGAGAGAGCCGACCAGCTTGGGGCAAAACTCGTCGATTTGCCCACAGTCATGAAGAAGTCTGATGTCGTCACTATTCATGTCCCACTCAACGAGGATACGAGACACATGATCGGCGAAAAAGAGCTTGGGTTAATGAAGCCTACAGCCATTTTCATCAATGCGTCGAGAGGACCGGTAGTCGACGAGAAGGCTCTAATAAAAATCTTGAAGGGGAAGAAGATCAGTGGGGCAGGACTTGATGTCTTCGAGAACGAACCCCTGCCGAAGGACAGCCCATTACGGGAATTAGAAAACGTGGTCATCGTGCCTCATATCGGTAGCTCCTCCGAGGCGCTAGCTCACATGGTCGACGTCGCAATCGAGAACGTCATCCTCGTGGCAAAGGGGGAAGAACCGATGCGTATCAAGACACCAGAAGTATACTATTCCAGTCCGAGATGGAAAAGAGAGAGACAAATGTGAAACAAACCTACTATGGTGCCATCAGCGACACTTGGAAGCATGTTTCCTACTCAAGGAAGGTATGTACTCTGATGGCTACTCCGTTGACACCGTGATTCCGGCAGACGAGAGTCTTTCAGAAGCACTGGATAAGGCTTTTACTGTTGAAGAGACCGTCCAGAAAGCTTACGGTGATGCTGCAATACTCTCAGAGGGGTTGATGGCAGACATCCCCGGGATATAGAATATAGCCAGCAGACGAAGAAAACGGATCACTGGATTAAGTAACTGTACGGATAGGTATCTCTGAAGAAAATGGTTCTCCCGGTAATTCAAGAGGTAGATCAGCTCTTGCTCTCGATGACGTGCAAAGATACAAGTCTAGGTACACGTAAGAGTGCCTCGAAGAGACATGGCAGAATTCATTGATCTCAGTCACGATTTCGAGGATAACATGCCAGGCTTCAAATTGAAAAATGAGGATGGAACAGTCACTCAATTCACCGCGAAGATTCACCCCTTCTTAACCCACGAAGAAACTAGGACGAAGTATCAGGGTGGGTGTTCCTTCGAGATCACAGAAATGAGCTTCCAAACATCTGTAGGGACATATCTTGACTCTCCGTATCACCGCTATCCTGATGGCAGGGATATCAGCGAGATAAGAATCGAGGAAGTTATACTCCCCGGCACCATCATAGATCTGAGGGGTAGGAAAGCCTTTGAATCCGTTGGGGTACAGGCAATCCCAGAGAAGCGTACCTTAACGGATAAAGCGGTCTTATTCAACTTTGGCTGGGATAGGTACTGGGGATCTGAGGAATATCAGGCATATCCGTTCATCTCGGGGGACTTAATAAGATTCTTGGTCAAAGCTGGCGTCAAGTTAGTCGGCGTAGATACTGTGAATATTGACGATTCAAGAGATTTGATGCGCCCTGCACACTCGCTACTCCTGAAAAATGAGATCTTCATTGTTGAGAACCTTACAAACCTTGACAGACTGCACGGAAAAGATTTCAGATTCTTCGCGGTTCCATTGAAAGGAAGAAGAGTGGCGTCTATGCCTGTGCGTGCTTTCGCCGAGATCATGTGATTTGAAGACTGCATTTAAGATGAGGTCCCACATATTTTTGCCAGCCCACCTCAATGTTTATGGTGAGATTGAATGAGGTCTTTAGATATCGTATCTATAGGAGAGCCAATGATTGAGTTCTGCGCGACTTCAACCGGTCAACTGAAAGACGTCAACTCTTTCGAAAGAGGATGGGGAGGAGACACGTCGAATATGGCGGTTGCAGCCGCAAGGCTAGGAACCACTTGCGGCTACGTCTGTCGCTTAGGCGACGACGAATTCGGAAGAAGCTTTCTGGAGATGTGGGAGAGAGAGAATATTGACGTATCAAACGTGATAATCGAAGACGAATCCTTTACTGGCATCTATTTCATCTCGATCATCGATGGCGGGGAACACGACTTCACATACTATCGAGAGGCCTCAGCAGCCAGCCACCTTACTCCGGACGATATCAATCCAGCCTACATCAGGCAAGCGAAGATCTTTCACTCAAGCGGGATATCTCAGGCGATAAGCACCTCGTGCAGGGAAGCAGTCTTCAAAGCTGCTGAGATAACAAAGGACTCGGGTGGACTGTTCTCCTACGATCCAAACATACGGCTGAAACTATGGTCGATCGATATCGCACGCGCCGTCGTATCCCGTACGATAGAGATCGCTGACATCGTGATGCCGAGCATGGAAGACGCCAAACTGATAACTGGTTGCTCATCACCTGAGAAAGCTGCCGAAGAGATACTGGATATGGGAACACAAATCGTCGCCTTGAAAATAGGTAGGGAAGGATGCCTGATTATGACCGAAGAGGAAACCATCAAGATACCAGGATTCAGAGTTAACGTCGTTGATACCACCGGTGCAGGAGACGCATTTGATGGGGCATTCCTGACAGGGCTCCTTGAGAGACTGAGTCTCGAAGAAGCAGCTATGCTTGCCAACGCGACCGCCGCATTGAAGAGCAGAAAGAGGGGTGCAGTGACCCCACTACCGAGAAGAGAGGAAGTCACAAGGTTCATGATGTCGGCGAAGAAGTAACGTTATCCAACCCGCCAATTGAAAAACCAGACCGATGAAAATCACTCAGACTCCCCCCTTTAACCCGCGATGAGAAGTACAGTGCATATTGCATATTAAAGGGACGAGAGACGAAAGCTATTCTTGTGTTATTGCACAGTATTTTTCAGGTTCCTATCGGCATACTTCAACGCATAGAGGGGATTCACTTTGAATGAGACGAGTTTCGGTATCTTCCTCTCGACAAGCTACGACTGGGAGTCGAACCGAGATCTGACGTTAGAGGCAGAGAGACTTGGCTATGATACTGTCTACATGACAGATCACCTCACAGCGGGACAAACCCCCAGAATCGAGAGCCTTTCGACCATAGCCGCTCTCTCATCGATAACCGAGAAGGTGAGATTCGGGGAGATGACTCTCTGCTACGCTTTCAGAAATCCCGCGCTCCTGGCAAAAATCGGCGCCACGATCGACACAATCTCTAGGGGAAGATTTGAGCTGGGCATAGGGGCGGGATGGTGCAAGGAGGAATTCGAATCCTACGGGTACCCCTTCCTCGGATACAAGGAGAGAGTCAAGGCGCTTCGAGAGGCTGTAACCATTATCAGGAAGATGTGGACAGAGGACACCCCAACCTTCGAAGGCGAGTATTTTAAGATAAAAGACGCTTACTGCGAGCCGAAACCAGTTCAGGAACCTCACCCGCCGATCATGATCGGGGGAGAAGGCAAGAGGTTACTGAGGGTTGCTGCAGAAGTGGGGGACAAGTATAACACACTACGACCGGGTATAGACGAATTCCGAGAGCGGGTGGAATATCTCAAGAAACACTGCGTCAAAGCCGGCAGAGACCCCGGCGAGTTGAAGATATCATTCGGATTCCATCTGAACATCTTTCCGAACGAACAAGAACTGACGAAAAATCTGAAAATGGCCTACCAGAGTCAGAGTACGACCAAGACTCTAGATGAGTGGATTGAGGAATCCAGAGACAAGGAACTGGGCTACATCTATCAATTTCATGGGAGAAAGACGTATTCTGGAACACCGGAGCAGGTCTTAAAGAGAACCAGAACCTACATGAAATACGGGGCATCATGCTTCATGCTGAAGTTCGGCGATCACCCCAGAAAGAAAGCAATGATGCACCTCTTTAAGACGGAAGTGGTAGACCAGATTAATTGTTGAAAGGACGAGACGTATCTTTGCAGGGATAAAAGCCGAGTCAAGGTGTGAAGATCGTTTTTATCGAACCCTGCGTCTCTAGGTTCTCGGCCTCATTGGCGAACACCTCGGCAATCTCATCCAATTTGTAGCGAGCCGAGTTCTCCCATAGGATGGGCCAGAATTCGTCGAACGCCCCGCGTGCAGCCGCCCGATAGGCTTCATTCACGTTTATTATGTTCTGAAGCTCGTTATAGTGTACCGCGTTCAGGTTCCGTATCTCGAGGCCGTCTTCGTGGAAGCGGTGGAATGGGAAACTCGGGAACGGCGCGTAGTTGTCTCCGTAGATGACCAGTATACCATTGTGCTTGACCTGGTCTAGGGCCTGTCTTATTCCTATTCCTGTCCCTCCGACATTATCCGTTGCGACATCTACGCCTTCATTGTCTGTTATCGCATTCACCTTTTCAACAGGGTCTTCCTTGTAGGGGTTTATCGCGTGGAATCTCGCTTTGAATTTGGAGGCGAGGCTCCGAGCTATCTCAAGCTTTCGGTCGACAACATCGACTGCGATGACTTCTGATGCCCCGCGCTTCAACGCGCCCTGCAACATCACCAGACCAGAGAATCCGCAACCGTTTATCGATACGATATCACCTGGTACGACTCCCATGTGCAAGGTAGCGTAGCCAGCGCACCCGAACGGCTCAAAAAGGCATCCAGCCTCGAATGACACGCCTTCGGGTATGGGTTGTACCGAGAACCCGGATGGAGAGACCACTTCTACGATAGTGTAATCCGTGTACGTCGGCCTGTAGAGAGAAACCTTATCCCCTACCTGAACCCGTCGACCCGGATGATAGAGGTAGTCTCGTACAGCAGATCCTACTTCGACAACTATTCCCCCGCCTTCGTGGCCCAGCGGACGACGATCAGACCCAGGCTTTCGGTACTTCGACGGTATGTATCGACCTCTAGCCTTGTGTTCCGGCGGGACTGTTATCCCGCGATAGAAGTACCTCTCTGAGCCACATACCGATGCCATATGGGTCTTTATCAGGACCTCGTTGGGTTTGAGCTTAGGAAGCTCTCTCTCTTCTATAGTGATCTTTCCAGATTCAAGGAAGACCTCTCTGGTCTTAGCCATTCTTTATCCCCGGTCTAGGGCGTGAGTGAGGTATCATATAATCCTTCGCGCGCACAGTATACAATACTGCGTGCAAGCAACGGTTGGAGAAGACAGATGAATGAAAGCGTTCTCGATAGACTGCTTTACTCAAACGAGCCGTCGATAAGATTCAAGGTTCTAGTCAACGTTCTAGGCAGAGATCCGAACTCGGCTGAGATGGCGAGACTTCAACAGGAAATCAGGGTCTCTCCGAGGGTCGGTTTGCTTCTCTCTGAGAGAGACGGTAGCGGCAGAATACCCTATCACCCCTATACCAAATGGTATGGCGCCCATTGGGTATTGGCTAGTCTAGCAGACATAGATTACCCGTCAGGTGATGAGTCACTAGTCCCGTTGAGGGAGCAGGTCTACGAATGGCTCTTTTCAGGAAAACGTGAGAAGAAGATAAGACCAGTTGAAGGAAGGGTTAGGATCTGTGCTTCACAGGATGGAAACGCCCTTTACTATCTTCTACGGCTTGGTTTGGCCGATGCTCGAACGGAAAAGTTGGTAGAACGCCTCACGAAGTGGCAATGGCCGGATGGAGGATGGAACTGTGATAAGAAGCCAGATGCTGTAAACTCATCCTTTATGGAAAGCCTCATCCCTCTTCGCGGACTTGCCCTCTACGCAAAGTTGACCGATGACAGAGATGCGAAGAAGGTTGCAGAACGAGCAGCAGAAATCTTTCTCAAACGAAGACTGTTCAGAAGACAAAGGGACGGAGAAATCATTTCGGATCGCTTCGTGACACTGCATTACCCTTGCTATTGGCATTACGATATCCTCTTCGGGCTGAAGGTCATGGTGGAGGCAGGTTTCATCGGGGATGAACGCTGCACTGACGCTCTGGAACTCTTGGAGTCAAAACGGCTAGCTGACGGCGGATTTCCAGCTGAAGGGAAATACTACAGAGTGACCGAGAAGAGGAGATCTGGAAGGTCGCTCGTCAATTGGGGAGGTACGAGCAAGAAGCACATGAACGAGTTTACAACAACAGATGCTTTCTACGTGCTGAAGGAATCAGGACGATTGGATCACAATACTCGACGATCTGACTCCCATCACTAGTTGGCTCCAATCTCATCCGCGGTGTACTGGATGTGTAGTTTCTCTAGTTTCTCCCTCGTCGGTATCCCGGACTCTATACTCCATCCTCGGGACTCGTAGTACAGGTCTAGTGCCTTGTCCAAGTCCTCTTTGGAGATGGATTCGCCTTTTGTCGCCCCGTCTGGCAGCGGCTCATGAAACCTTTCAGGTAGCCTATCGTCTTCTCTGGTGATGCCTTCACGGATATTGAAGGCTCTACATAGATTCCAAGCCCTTTCCCCGATCGTCAGCATCTCGTCTGGGGTTATATCCCATCCCGTAATTGAGGAGAATATGCCGCAGACATTGCCCACGGAGATCCCGGCCGGATATATGGTGAAACGGCAGAAACACGCGCTGTTTAGAAAGGACATCCAGTTCTGGTTGATGACTGTATGTCTAACCTTTTCAGGGCCTAGGTATGTCCTAAGCAGAGGCACTAGAGGCGGGACGAAGCCGAGCTCTGGCGCAATGGAATCTTCGTCCTCAAAGCTTGTATCATGGTAAGTCTGGAGGTGGCAGGCGCCTCGGTTGGAGGTAGCGTAGGATAATCCTACCCCTTTCTTCCCTCTCGGTTCGTGCATCGGTGCCTCCATTCCCTTGACGTGAACGGTAAACCTGTCAGATCCCTTGCCGATTCTCTCCGCCATCCTCATAGTACCCTCAGCAAGTATGTCCCCGATTCCTTCCCTCACGCCGATCTTCTCTACTAGTCTGATGATGGTGTCATGGTTTCCCCACGTGAGATCGAGTCCGTCGACATCATCCTTAGCTAGAATACCTTTTTCGTAGCACTCCATGGCAAACGCTATGGACATGCCCGTGGATATGGTGTCGATCGAATACTTGTTGCAGAGTTCGTTGGCCTTAGCTATAGCGACCAGGTTGTCGTTCATCAATAAGGATCCGAAAGACGCAGCCGTTTCGTATTCTGGTCCACCGTAGGACTGGTCTACCTCGTAGGGTTCTTTCGCCGAGACAATTCTCTTGCAGGCGACAGGACAGGCATAGCACGCTTGAGGTTTTACTAGGATCGTCTCAGTCATCGTTCCGCCGGTTATCTTCTCGGCACCTTCGAACGTACCTTTCTGGAAGTTCTTCGTTGGAAGTATTCCTTTCTCGCTGAGACCGACAAGGCCGCCGACCGTACCGTCCCTCTGAAGACCCTCACCCCAGCCGGCCCAAGACTCGTCCCTCCCAATCTTGGAAAGCCTCCTCAGGGTGTCCATGTCCGCCGCTTCAGGTCTCTTTGCCCCCCGAACAGCCACAGCCTTAAGATTCTTGGAACCCATGACCGCGCCCAGACCACACCTTCCGCCCGAGTTCTTCAAGTCACTTATGACGCAGGCAAATCTCACAAGTCTCTCGCCCCCGGGACCTATAGCAGCCACTCTCACATGAGAGTCTTTGACCCTGTTCCTAATGAGTTCTTGAGTCTCGCCTGTGGTTTTCCCCCACAGGTCAGACGCATCCTTGAGCTCTGGCTCACCCTCACAGATCCATAGGTAGACTGGGGTTTCAGCTCTGCCTTCAAAGACGATTGCGTCGTAACCCGCGAATTTCAACTCGGGTCCAAAGAAACCAGCGGCGTATCCTTCGCCCCAGATTCCGGTCAACGGGGACTTGGCGTAGACACCGTACCTCGCGTTCCCAGGAAACGGGAACCCTGTCATAGGCCCAGTGGCGAATATCAGTCTGTTCTCTGGACCGAGCGGATCGGTTCCGGGTTTGAGTTCCTCGAAGAGGATCTTGGAGGCTAGACCTCTACCCCCAACGTATTCTCTAGCCACATCCTCACTTAGATTTTCGTCTGAGATCCGACCGTCGGTCAGGTTTACGCGTAGGATTCTTCCAGCATATCCAAACATCTGCATCACCTCAAGATGCGTGTTCAATGTAGAGGCGGTATTCTATGTAAAGTATGGGCCCTTTCGCGGGGCTATCTTGTCGATTCTCTCCAGATCCGCTTTGCCTAGGGCAACGTCCGCAGCGGCTATGTTCTCCTCTAGCTGTTGCATGTTCGAGGCGCCTATTATGGGTGAGGTTACGGCGGGATTGCTTAGCAGCCAAGCCAATGCGATCTGCGCCATCGACAAGCCGAGATCCTTCGAGAGTTCTTCTAGACCTTGGAGCGTCTTGAGGTTGTCTGGGTCTTCCCAGTAGAAATCGTGGGTCTTGATCCATTCGAGACCAGTTTCTCCCCGGCTCCCCGCAGGGGGAGGGGAACCAGCTTTGTATTTTCCGGTCAGAACCCCGCCGGCTAGAGGGCTGTAGTTCACGATTCCTACGCCTTGATCCAAGCATAAAGGAATGATCTCTCTCTCGGTCTCACGGTGAAAGAGATTGTAGCGTGGCTGCGAGACAATGTAGCGTTCAAACCCGTTCTTGTCGCTTACCCATAGGGCTTTGCAGTGGAGCCAAGCAGGGAAGTTCGAGCACCCGATGTAACGAACCTTCCCAGACCTGACTAGTTCCGTGAGAGTACTAAGTGTTTCCTCCATGGGTACCGGTTCGCCGAAGAATCCCTTTAAACGGTCCAGGTTGCTGGGCCTATGAACGTAGTAGATGTCAATGTAGTCCGTGTCAAGCCTCCGAAGGCTCTCCTCCACGGCGTGCAATATATGCTTACGGCTTAGACCTTCGTCGTTGGGACCTGACCCCATACTGTGTCGGACCTTTGTGGCCACAACGAGGTCCTCCCTCATGCCTTTGATGGCTTTCCCCACCAACTCCTCGGATCTTCCTTGGTTATACACGTTCGCTGTGTCGACGAAGTTCACACCCAGATCCACAGCCCGGTCGACCAGCTTCTTCGCCATGGTTACATCTACTTTAGAGCCGAAATTCATGGTACCCAGACAGAACTCCGACACCTTGACCCCGCTTCTTCCGAGACGATTATACTTCATTCCACGACCCCTGCCATCCATATAGTCTCAGGCTGTTTATCTATTGCTGCTTCTCTAATGATACTTATCACCGCGTGTCAGACAAGAACCGACAGTTGCAAGACGGCTTGGCAACAAACTTATTCAACACGTTGATCGTTCCCCTAGAAGGTGATTCAAATGAAAGTCATCGACGTCAAGACCTTTCTTGTACGGTCGGGCGGCCACCGCGCGGGCATGATTGGGGGTAAGAACTGGCTCTTCGTAAAGGTGGATACCGACGAAGGCATCCACGGCTGGGGAGAGGCTTACACACAGCTCGATCGAGACAAGAACATCGAACGACACATACACGACATGAAACGATACCTCGTTGGTCGAGACCCTTTCAACATCAAGCACTTCACATACATGGTCTACAACGACTTTGCCGGACGTAGGGGTTCAATGGATCTCTATTGCGCCTTGAGCGGTATAGAGCAGGCGCTTTGGGACATTATCGGAAAGAAACTGGACACTCCTGTCTACAGCCTGTTAGGAGGGGCCTGCAGAGACAGGATAAGGGTATACGCCAACGGTTGGTACGGCCACGCCAAGACGCCTGTAGAGTACGCTGAGATGGCAGCCGCCACAGTGAAACGCGGCTTCAACGCCCTCAAATTCGACCCATTCCCAGGGCCATGGCGCCTATTCATCGACAAGAAGGACGAACAGGCGGCGGTGGATAATGTCCGTGCAGTCCGAGAAGCGGTGGACCCTGATGTGGATCTGCTCATCGAAGTACATCGCAGGCTCGCACCGATGCATGCTATAAGAGTCTCACGCAGGATGGAGGAGTTTAGACCCTTCTGGTACGAAGAGCCGGTGCCACCGGAGAACATCCTAGCCCTTGCTGAGGTTAGAAAGAACATCAACATGCCAGTTGTGACTGGGGAAGCCCTTTACACTAAGGCAGCGTTCCGGGAGGTATTTGAGAGACATGCCGCAGACATCATCAATCCAGACGTCTGCAACTGCGGAGGGATACTGGAGGTGAAAGAGATAGCAGCGATGGCCGAGCCCTACTACGTAGCCGTCGCACCCCACAACTATAACAGCACCACGATCGGCCTGGCGGCGACAATACAGGTGGCGGCATGTATCCCGAATTTCTTAATCACCGAGTATTTCGTCAACTTCGAAGAAGCCAGCAACGAGATCTCGGTCGAGCCGTTACCTTTGAAGGACGGATACATCTCAATACCCTCGAAACCAGGACTCGGAGTCGAACTCGACGAGGAGATTTTACTCCAGCGGCCAGGACAAGAACAACCCAAGCGAACCCTGCGAGAATACCGAGAAGAAGGACCCTGAAACAAACAGCGGTACACGAAAGATTCTAAAGGAACGACCAAGAAAGGGAGATCCCTCTAGAGCCACATTGCCTCTTTTACGAGAATTCAGGGATTGATGGTGAATCAAGGATGAGTCTTTGCTGCAAGTGTGAAAGCCGAGAAGAAGCAGAAGACAAGCAGTGCTACCATAACCCGGACTGTGGACTTTACGAGATATTCGAGAAGAACGATAAACCGGAACCAGAGTACCTATCCAGAGTTACTTCTCAAGGATCGAGATGCAGAGACTGCTCGTAACTCTCCTCTCGGTAATCGTGAGCCGCCGTTCATAGTACCGGTTCGGCTACTTCATGACGCCGGTTCTGTGACATTGGCAGCAGTAACCCTTCTTCCCCTTCTTCTGTGCCATACGACATCTGTCACACTCTTTGTGCCCACAATACGAACATTTTCTCAAGATCGTTTCACCAGATTACGCTATCAATATTCTCTTAGAATCCGCGTTATTCAAATCAAACATAGGGCAGTATGATGCTACCTCAAATAGCGGCTTCTTCTATTTCCCTCCTACTCGCGTAGAACCAGAGGTCTACCTTCACCCCATCTCTTCTGGAAGGAATCCGCGAACGCCCGGATCAACCCCGGATTCCTCGTATAGTGGGGTCTGAACGAGATCGGACGCTCGATGTTCTTTCTAGTCGCCCATATTAGGAAGACGAGTTCCTTGTCGTCCACCAGCGTCCCTCTTACTGGATACCATTCCCCAGGGTATTGACGTACTTCAACCCCCATCTGTTCCAGTTCCCGTGTCCTGGCAATGATTCCTTCATCTACAGTCATGACGAGTAATCTCACTTTAACCCCCGTCTTAAGGGAGGACACGAGTTGTTTCCTGACACTCCCATACCACCCGAAGGTCTCTGCAAAGATAAGAATACTCTCTTTCGCCTCAGATATCATCTTAGCCGTTCTACGTTCCATCGCCTTAAGATCGTCCAAGGCTTCCAGCAGTTCTTCAGGACGAATCCCCACACGGTTCTCCCAGTACATGCCCTGAAGGGGTTTCTGAAGCGTGGTTACAGCCTCTCTCGCCGTTTCGAATCTGTTCGTCATATCTTTCTCCATCGCTTCCAGCGCTGCGAAAAGCGACACCTCAGGGGGCACAGCAGTCACATTGTTTCTATCCATCTTGACAAATCCCTTGTCGAGAAGAGCGATTAGCGTAGAGTTTGCGTCAGGCTCCGGGAGTCCACAGCCCTCAGCAACTTCGCTGATAGATAGGCTTTCAGTCTTGTCCAATAAGGAGAGGTAGACTGACGCTTCGTTTCTTGTGAGTCCTAGCGACTCGAGGAGGGAGAGATGATCTTCGGATACCATGTCAACAGTCCACATACACATTCTTTTTTTAAATGCCTACCTTCACTATATGCGTCGAGTGTACACAGAAGGTATTAGCGGTCTGTTGTAAGTTAATATAACCATAGCGGCTAGAGGAAAGGAAAGAAGACGTACGCACGCTAAGTAAGCTGACTGATTTGGCATCCTTAGGCGTAGTGGGTCAGGAGAACGAGGCGAAGGAATTGGAGGGAAATAGTGAAACCGTTGAAGTCAAGGTTTCATGGCTTGGTGGGAAAAAGTCACGGGTCCGTGTGCGAGATCTTTCTCTGGTCATAGATAACCCAGAGGATAGGGGAGGAACGAACGAGGGACCGAGACCGACCGAGACGCTTTTAGCCTCGTTAGGTGGATGCTTTGCCATAACCCTATCTCGAATCGCAGAGCGCATGAGAATCAAGGTATCAAATCTTGAGCTGACTCTAGCAGGCAGTGTACGGCGAGAAACGCACAATATCGATAGTATAGATATATCGGTAAGGATTAGAGCGGATCAGACGGACCCCATAAGACTGGGTCGACTGATCAAACTCGCTAAGGAATATTGCACAGTATCAAATACGTTGGAAAAACCGACAGGAATCAAAGTACGCCTAGAACCAGATATCTAACATCAAAGAACCCATTTTGTTAGATACGGGAATAATGGAAGCTTTGCGATAGCTATTGCTCATCGGTGAGCCGCGTACAGAACGCGCGACCACGCAAAGACTATAATCCTCTAGTTCTTTTGGGTGTAGCTGTACTCTGAAGGGATGATGATGAGAATCTCAGATGTTGAAGTAGTCCGATTGGATGTGCCTTTATCAGGTTCAGGATTCAGGCCTGCTTGGTCGCCGGGAACCATATCCAAGTCATGGCCGTGTTCCATCGTAAGGATAACAACCGACGAGGGGGTGGTAGGTATTGGAGCACAAAAGTACTGGAATCCGATACTTCAAGACACAATCAAGAGGGTATTAATCGAAGAGATCCGTGACCCCCTGTATGTCGGAAGGTTCTCCGATATGACAGAGCCACTTCGCAACACCTACGGTGACCGTTTCTGCGGCTTTGAGGTTGCACTGTGGGATCTCATTGGGAAACTAACTGGAAAACCGATCCACCAACTGCTAGGCGCATACCAAGACAAGGTTCTAGCATACGCCAGTACGGCAGAAGTGCGGAAACCCGAGGAGAGAGCCAAAGATGCATTGGGTCTCTTGGAACGAGGGTTCAAAGCGATAAAACTCAGATTCCACAATCCAAAACCCGAGAGGGACGTGGCTGTAGCTCACGCCGTCCGAGAAGCCGTCGGCGACTCGATGGAAATAATGGTCGACGCAAACCAAGCCCGTAAACTATACCCAGGGAAACAAGGTCCGCTGTGGTCCCTGAGCACCGCCACTAAAGTAGCCAGCAAACTTGAGAAACTCGATGTGCTCTGGCTTGAAGAACCATTACCCGCATTTGATCTGGAAGGACTTGCGAAACTCAGAGAAAGCACGAATGTTATGATTGCTGGCGGAGAAGCAGAATACGGTATCACAACGTTCCGAGACTACGTCAACCATGGGTCACTGGACATAGTTCAGCCCGACCCCCAATACTGTGGAGGAATACTCGTAGCCAAGAAGATCGCGGCAATCGCCGAAGCATCAAACAGGTGGTGCGTACCCCACACGTGGGGAATTGGGATGATAATGGCCGCCGACCTACAGCTGATCGGAACGCTACCCAACTGCCCCTACCTAGAGTATCCCCTTGAGCCCCCAGGCTGGACGGTTAAGGCTCGCGACTCGATCCTCAAAGACCCATTCGAGATCGATTCCGACGGATACGTCAAGATACCAAAAGGTCCGGGGCTGGGTGTCGAGCTCGACGAAGAGACCCTCGAGAAGTATCGTCTGGACTGAGCTCATTACTGTCCACAGCGAGACATAGATATGACCGAATACCCATCTCGAGGAAAAACAAAAGGTTGTGGACGGGACTAGGCTCTTTGGAAGACCCTCGAGACAACCTCGATCCGGTTACCTACGATCTCGATCTCATCTATCTCGCCTAGACCCTTCTGATAGGCTCGCTTGATATGGCTGATGGCATGAGGGTCGAAACCCATGACCCTCGCGGCTGTCGCATCCGTCGCGACTGGGTCATCTCCGGCGAGGATTGTATCCATTTGAACCGGTTCGCCACTAGTAGGTCCGGCTCCTTCCATCGCCACAAAACCGTCGACTACTGTAAGTGCCGGTCTCAGCACCGAGTTGATATCAACGATGACCTTGCTAATACCCTGGGCGTGGTACTTGGCCTTGAACTTGTCGGGGAGAAGCCCGAACATGTTCTTCATCCCTAGCGTTACCTTGGTTCCACTGTGGGTTTTCATCTTCGCAGCACTGATGACGGCAGACTCGGTCACGATGCGAGGTACCCTGATACTGTTGAGAACCTCGCCGTCCTCGATCTTCAATTCCACCCGTTCCTTCAAGTGTCTAAGGTTGAGCCACTCGACGCCATTCCTTTCGCATAGCTCCGCCATTCCTGTCACCTTGAAAGCCTTGGTTGCGTCGGTCATTGTCGCGTCCGACTCGACTACCAGAATCTCGACGGGAAGGTTTCTTAACTTCTGGATGATGGCTTCGACAACAAGCGGATCGGTGGTTGCACCCGTATCCCAGGTCTTGGTCGTAATAAAATTCACCTTTATGAGAACCCTATCCCAGCCTTTCAGGACCTTCCGGTAATCCACAAGATCCAACGCCTTGAAGACGGGCTCATGGCTTCTGTTTCCCTTCACAACAGCCACTCTTGACAAAGTGATCCCACCGGTCATTAGGAAGATAGGATGTTTAATATGTTCTCAAGCACGCTCAAACGGGAATAGACTTCTTCTTGGCGAATCGGTATAAGCCAACAGAGATGCTAACGATGACAGACCAGATCACGAACAGAGTATCCAACTTTATGAGATATCAAGAGGCGAATAATTAAAGGGGGGTCTCCCCTAGAATATGAGACCCATTCCGGTCCTCAAGATCTCCTTGGTCAGTTTGTCCACGTACGGTGTGAAGCTCTCAGCCAGCTCACTCGGACCAAGGATGCCGTAGAGAATATCATCTTTGATGACTGGGACCCTCCTGACACCATGCTCCTTCATGATTTTGACCGCTTCGTAGAGGTCACTGTCTGGATCGACCGAGACTAGATCCTTAGTCATGATGTCCTTGACCTTCAGCTTCTTTGGGTCCAAACTCTTCGAGACTACCGTGACAACAAAATTATTCTCGGTAATTATCCCGATAGGCTTAGCTTTCTCTACTACAATCAAGCATCCGACATGTTTCTTTACCATCGCCTTCGCAGCCTTGACAAGCGATGAATTCTTGCCGATGGTTAGGACATCCTTTCGCATCGCATCTTTCACAAGATAAGTCAAGGTTAGTTCTCCACTCAGAGTCTATTCTGATCAATTAAGATATAGCATTTCCTGTAGACCCGCATATCTGCCGTGCTCTTCTAATCCACACATCAGAACCATGTCACCTTTTCTCTTTCTGTCCCATTAAGTTGATACAACCTTCTGAGCTGCTTCATTCCACATTCAAGGCAGAAAGTAGCAAGGAAGGCTGGCTAGGGGGTCAAGAAGGATGCAGACTGAAAAGCCAATCAGACTGTGGATATAGTGCCGACCATAACCCACCTACCCGGAATCCCAACACCAGTGAACTACGAGGGAGCCACGATCAGAGAAGCATTGGTCTGAACGATCACAAGACCCAGAGCACGGCGTAGCTGTGCGTACTCAGTTACCTACCTCATCCTTGGGGATTCTGCTGATCGCCTGGAGGAGGTTTATCCAGGCGGAGAAGTATCCTTGATCGTATGGTTCACAAAGAGGGCGGGTTCGGACCGCAAACTGTCTTCGTAATTCAAGGAGATATTCATTGCTTGTTCCGTTGTTAGTGAGACGGTTGAGGAGGCTGGATTGATCCTTGAGGGAGTACACCATGCCCTCCAGGGCGACGAAGTAGCCTTCGGTCCACTCGGGACGAGGATTACCATCATGAACATCCGAGAGGATTCGTGTCGCGGCGGTCCTCGAGTGGTTACAGATGTGATTGTAGAAGAGTTCCAGTTCCTTCTCAGACAGGGGGAGGTCCCTATATGGATGGCTGCGACTTCCGTTGGTCTCTTTCCTACTCGACCTTTCCTTGGGCATTGCCATCAGATCCAAATCAGAGATTCTTGGACTGCGGAGCACGCGAATGCGCGTACCTCTTAGATCAACCCTATCCTCTCTTCACCGTGTCTCAATGGTTTTACACGGAAAGTAGGGAAACAGGTATTTAGGCGATAAGGGTGTTTACCGGAAGACAGGGACAGATCAGTGAAAGTAACGTCAAATACATTGAATGTACTCAACCGTCACACGTGTCTTCCATTAGTTTCTGAGGTTACCCTAATTCTTAATGTTCACGAAACATCTTTCCGGATATCGTTGACATGCACGAGGATTCTTCTTGCACCCTCACCTATTCCTTTCCTATGACATCAATTCCTTCTTGCGTTATCCTTATCCAAAGGTATGAATACGGCTTATGATTGCTATCCTCGAAATCAAATACCAAGTCTTCGCTTCCCTCTACAAGCCCTTCCTTCTTCGGATGTCTCAGAGTTTCTTCGAGTCTCTCGCCAGACCAGCCCAGTGTCTCTCTTAGTTCCTCTTCACCCATTCCGTATGGATCAGGGTGAATCGATTTCAATGCCCTCAGGATCTTCAATCTATCCTCCTCGCCCATATCGACCATCATCAAGGTAGAGAAGACGTATTCAATCTTATCTTTATTGAACCTGTTTGTTTGATACACACTTCTCGGCACTATCTTAGGTGATTTCCCTCCTCACATGTGAAGGTAATATTCTTGGCCTTCATCCGACGATTGGGGGAAGAAACCCTTTATGGCCTGAATCAGTGAAACACTATCAGATAATGGAGGGAGGTGAAGAAAACGGCGAAGGACCCTATCTGCGGTATGGAAGTAGAGGAAGAGACGGCGAAATGGAAGAGCGAGTATCAAGGCAAGACATACTACTTCTGTGCCCCAGGATGCAAGAAAGCCTTTGAAGAGAACCCGGAGAAGTATACTTGAATATAAGTTCAAAACACCGAAAAACTGCTAGGGAAACACGGTTAGTGGTACAACCCAAAGTCGGAGGCTGAGAAAAGAAAGATTCCGGATGCAAAGGAGATGAGCTCACCAAGAGAAACGGGGTTAGCCGCCGTCAAGTCCTATACGTTCATTATTTGAAGGCTTGGGATCCCCCCCTGGAAACTATGGGATATTGCGGTACGAAGCCTCTTCGCCAACCAGTGTTCTTCCTTGCGGTAGGGTTCTTCTTTGCAGCGATATTCTTCTTTCTTTTCTGGTTTCTCCCCTTTCTCCTCGGAACCTCGATTCTAGTGATGTCGCTAACTATCTTGCTGATGCGGGCTTCGGCCTACTTCGTCAAAAGGTCGACTGGTTTGGCGATGACGATATTCATCATCTCTCATTGATGAGCGGGGGTTGTGCTGGTTTACACTGTCAGCCCCTCTGCAGGAGACGAATAGTGTGAAGACAGACGACCCGAGTGGGATGACGTTGGTATGCCTACTTTTCTTGGTGGGACTATCACCGCTGTCGTGACGGCACTATGGAAAAAGGGGATGAACAGGTAGCCGTAATCCGTTGTTTTCGAATTCTGCCCGGATATCTACGTTACAACGATCATGGTCAACGTGCTTCTGACCGTATCTAACGCCCGCATTTGGCTGGTGATCGTTTCTTTCAGTTTGCTCATGTCCTCTGCTTGAACCTTCGCGATGACATCGTAGACGCCGTATTTCGTGGTGAAACTAGGTAACCGAGTGTTCTTCCTAGGAACCCAGATTCACAACCACGTACGCTTCTTCTACGCCTTTCATCTTCCGAAGTTCTTTCAGAACGTCTTCTTCCGCTCCAATCTCAGAGTTTATCAACACAAAAGCTGTCGCCATTTCTATCCTTCCTTAAGACATTCGTTTGTTCTATTACTGATGAAACGGTTAAGGATTTCGAGAAGAACAACGATTCCAGCACTGGGCACGCATACTCGTATCCGAGACGCGACGGGACGGACGGGATAACGATAATAGAACCTTCGTCCTACCCTCAACCCATGTATGACCTTGTAGTAAAGAATGGCATTGTGATAGATCCCTCACAAGGAATACACAGGAAGATGGATGTAGCTATTACCGACGGTCGAATAGCGGATATTGGAGAGAGGTTAGGTGCCGAACCACGTATCGACACAAGACAGGCTGTTGATGCCTCGGGGAGGATCGTCAGTCCGGGTCTCATAGACATGCATGTCCATGTCTATCCGTTTAGGAACCAGTTCAGATACAACGGCGAACCAGACCAGATGTGCCTAGCCTCCGGTGTTACTACTGCCGTGGACTGCGGATCAGCAGGTTCATCCACGCTTTCAATAGCCCTCCGCGGGTTCTCAAGGGAAGTGTACAACACCCGGCTCTTCCTTTTTCTCAACATATCCTCTTTAGGACTCCCCGGGAGACCTGAGCTGGCTGACCTCTGTTTCGTGGACGTTGAGGGGACGATTGAACTTTGCAAGAGTAGATCTGATGTTATTCTCGGGGTGAAGGTAAGATTGACCAGGGGTGCCCTCGGGAAGACGCCCCCTCTAGAAGCATTGGGGTTGGCGAGAGAGGCGGCGGAGAAGGCTGGTAAGCCGCTCATGGTGCATGGAATCAGGACAGATCAGAAGGATGTGCTAAGAGGGGTCACATTGGGCGACGTTCTCTCGGAGCTCAGACCAGGAGACATATTGACCCATCCTTTCGCCGAGAATTCCGGCGTCCTTGATGAAAAAGGAAAGGTAGTCCCCGAGGTCTATGAGGGGGTTGAGCGAGGGGTTTTGCTGGATGTCGCCCATGGTAGGGGTAACTTCTCCTTCGGAGTCGCTTCGAAGGCTTTAAGCCAAGGACTCAAACCTGACACGATCAGCACTGACTTGAATGCTTCAAGCGTCATGGGACCGGTGTACGATCTTCCGACGACAATGTCTAAGTTCCTTACGCTAGGTATGTCGTTGGACGAGGTTATCGAGAGGGTTACGGTAGGACCCGCGAGGATAATCGGTAGGGAAGGTACACTTGGCACCCTTAGAAACGGGGCATCGGGGGACTTAACGATTCTCGATCTTGAGAAGGGGAGATTCGAATTCACAGACGCGGAAGCCGGACGTAAGATCGGGAAAGAGAGGTTGGTTCCGATCGTCGCCGTGAAGGAGGGTCGTCTCTTCCTTGCAAGGAGTTGGAGTCAAACAGGCTGGGTCTGGCCGCCACCGTACCTGGAAGCGTCCAAGAGATAGGGTTAATTCTCACTCCTGGGCTGCCTCTTCTTCGGTCATCTGGATTGTTGCACACGGATAGATAGCCACGTCAGCCCTCTCACCGTGAACGTCTTTCAGTTTCTCTAAGAGATCGTTCCAGGATTTCACCCATATCGATCCTGTCCCGTAGTACCATTCATCCATTAGCGAGTACTGGGGAGACATGACGAGTATCCTCTTCATCTTCCATGGCGGTTTCGCTATGCCTTTCCCGCCCCAGGGTTTCCAGGGGGTCGCAGCCGGTCCTCCGTAGTCGCTTCCGAAGCGCCCGTTCCCATAGTGTCCGATACATCCTTCTGGGGTGTGGATCAGGACTGCAATGTCTCCGCCTTCTCTCACAGAGGCTGTGCATACCCCGAATACCTTGTATGCTTCGTCGTCCATCGGATACCCGTTTCCGATAGCTATGTCGGCGTCGGGGAGAATCTCGGTCTTATAATGTCTTCTGGCTATCTTCACGCCTTCTCTGTGAGCAGAGAACATGTCCCCGCAGACAAGGTCTGCACAGTCTCTTGAAGCGTTTACAATCTGGTTGACGGTGAAGTCTATGCCCACCATCTCCGCAGCTTCGTCCATATCCGCTCTCCTCGCGTTTCCTTTGATCCTACCTTTTCCAGTTCCATCAGTGATTCTAGTGTGGTTGTAGGTGACAGTCTCAATGGAGGATATTCCAGGGAGGACTATCTTGCTTCCGCCACCGAACCCAGCCCTTCTATGCGGTATGATGCCGTGAACCGCCACCTTCAAATCGCAGTTCATGACCTCCCTGTTGACAAGTACAGGCGTTCCTCGACGCGTCTTACCTAGGTCTACATGGTTCTCGAATACGTTGTGGTTGAAGACCAAGAAGCGTTCCGGGATCTCTTTGCCGAGCTTCTTCTGCTGAGCATCAAGAGTCACCCATTGATGGCAACCTTTGGCTATTACAAACCTGATGTGTTTGTCGCTAATACCCCCTGCATGTAGTTCATCGAGAACCGCAGGCAAGACCTGAAAGGCTTTGAATGGCCTGCTCAAATCCCCAACGAGGATGACACATTCCTTCTTCCCGTCCGCAAGTTCACGTAAGGTTGGCGATCCGATTGGGTGTTGGATCTTCTCTCTGATCTGCTCTTGGGTCAATCTGGACGCATCGTGACCAGCCATTTTGCACTCAACGAGGTTCCAACCATCAGGAAAATTGAGGTCGAGAGGGGTGTCGCCGAACCAAGGATAGGTTAGGACTCTGATCGTGTTCACGAATAGCACCACGCCGCATAGTACTTTTACCTGGAATGCTCAAAAGCAATACGGAAGCCGGCTAGTTCAAAGAGAGTCAAAACGACGATCTCGAAGAGGACATCGTCACCTTGTAATGAGGGTGATACCCGGTAGATTGAATATGGAGTGCCGATCCTAATCTTAGTAGAGGTGTCTGCAATGAAAGCCTACGTGTTTATCAACTCAGATCCTGGGGCGTTGTGGGAGATCGCCGAAGCGGCGACTAAGATCGAGGGGGTTAAGATGGCCCACGCCGTCACCGGTCAATTCGATGTCGTTGCCTACGTCGAATTTACCAGTATGAACACGCTGAGAGAGATCATAGACAAGTTTCAGTCATTGAAGGGGGTCCAGCGGACCCAAACAGCAGTCGAGATACCAACCAGGCTAGAATAGCAATGGCTATCTCAAACATTTTCCCTATTAACTCAGTTCTTAGCAATCTTGAAACTCCAGAGAATCTTAGGTTCAAAAGTTGGACAGAGATCAGAGTGAGGGTTATTTTCCAACGCATTTCATTATGACATGCTTCGAGGCATTTTCCGACGGTAGTTTTTTCTATTGCTCTGAACTCAAAGTCTAAACGATGAGTTCGCCTGAAGTGAGGATTAGTTGATTCTACCAGGTCTTAGGAAGGAAAAAGGGTGAACGACCAAGTCAGGCTGAGCAGGGAAGAACTGCAGAGCCTATTGGATATGAATGATAGGCTAATCGACAAGTGTGAGGAACTGCACCGACGAAAACGGGAACACCTGGAAAGAAATGCGGCCCTTGAGAGAAGGATTCAACAACTGGAAGAACAACTCGGAGCGAAGCCAGACGAGAGTCGACCTCTTGCCCATGACAAGCACAGCTTACTCTCTGTCGTTACGCGAACCGAAGCACTCCTCACAGGAGCATGGATGATCATCGCGATACTTTCACTTTATGTACTTTCAGGCGGGTATATGGCCGGACTGAATCCTTTCGGCGGAAAAGTCTGCATACGTCTTGACGATATTCAGGATACTTGGATGCGAGAAGGCCAGATCAATCTCATGGATTACTTCCTTTCTACTAAAATTAAAGTAACTCTCGGCGTGATCCCTGGCATCATTGGGTACGACCAAGAAGTAATCAGTCGAGTTCAGGACGGGGTTGATAAAGGACTCTTCGAGGTTGCTCTTCACGGATGGACGAATGAGGATTTCTCCAAGTTAAATTACGGTCAGCAGCGAGATCTCTTAATTAGGGGAAGACAGAAACTGGAAGGTACCTTCTCTGAAACAGAGATAGTCACATTCATTCCTCCTATGAATGCCTTCAACGATGACACACTAAGTGTATGTAGAGATACAGGGTTCTTATACCTCAGTGCCAGTACGTCAACCGATTCCCCCGAATGGGAAAGCGAAGTAAAACACCTTCCGAGAACTGTAATTACTGCGAACTTCAAATGGGTTGGAGAAAGAGAAGGATCTTGGATACAGCTACCTGCAGAGACGATCATCCAATCCATCAAAGAATCGCTGGCTAAGTATTGGTTCGCTGTTCTGACGGTTCATCCTCAACAATTCCACGATTGGATAGGCGGTGCTCCTTCAGAGTTCAATGCTGAGTTATTCAACGAGTTTACAAAAGTTCTGGATTGGATAAAGGCAAATGTGCCTTCGATGATGATCAAAGATCTGGGGTCTTTGGGCTTATTCGGGATAGGCAACTACGCAGCGCTATACGGCATACTCGGATTTCTAGGATCTGACGTTGTCATACTACTGTATATTAGAAGAACACATCAAGTCTTACGAGAAAGAGGGAAGCCAACTTCAAGCCAGACAGGACGTTCCCGTAGCTTACGCGTGCTATTCCATTCTGCATATTCTCCAATACGATTTGCTCGTCACTGAGCCGAATCGAGAGCGTGTCTCTCTTACTGACCCTTCGCGGGTTTGAACATTTCTAGAGGTATTGTCGCCTGGTAGCTCCTTTTGATCTCGGTAACATTTCGCGGGCGCCTATTTCTATTCTAAGTGAGGAAAACTGTACCAAAAACCTGTTCATAAATGACCGATAAGTAGATTGATGTAGGTCAGCGTTACGTATATATGTTGAACTTAAACACAAGTCTAGCGGCGAATGTCTTGTCCGAGAAATACCACCCACGCGTACTCCCATTCCTTGTCAATAAGCCTGAAAGGACATTGACTTATTTCAGCGTCAAATCTAAGGCTTCTCTTGGCTCCGTGGCTGAGATTGCCTCCATATTCGCCCAACATAATGCAGACATTCTTCAGATCAGCGGCTATTACAATAAAGGGGAGGAGACTACTCGGTGGTGTTTCATCTTGGATCTTACCGATGCTACCATAGACTCCACTCAAGTAACTAAGGAGATCAAGAGTAGACAAGGGGTAGAGGAAGTAATAGAAGCCAATCAGGTTGACGGACTCTTATTCGAACCAGACCATTTCCCTCTCCTCTTGGGCGATGAACAGGCAATAGCCATTCATATCGCCACTATGAAAGACATATTCCAACATCTCACCAAGAACTTTCAGTCCGGAGGGAAATCTCTGATCTATCAGGAAGGGCTCTCAGCCGGTCGGTCACTTGCAAAACAGCTGACCAACTCCATAGGAAAAGACCTAATCCGTAAGCATCTTGACAAATTCATGAACCTCTACAGGTCATCAGGTTGGGGAATAGCGAACCTCAAAGAGATCAACTGGGAAACCGCTCATGCAATCGTAGTCTTCAAAGACAATTTCGAATGTCTTTCAGCAGAACCGGATACCGACCCGGCAAGCTACTTCCTCAAGGGACACTTGGAAGGCATCTTCGAAGAACTCTTCGAACGCAGAGTGACTGTACGGGAAATCACATGCCAGGCTGCTGGAAGCCCGGAATGCACATTCTTAATCAACACCCTTTAGACAGAGATCTGTGAGACTTCCTGCAAAAAGACTGGTCTCCAGATCGATGAATGAACGAGACAGATGGGTAGTCAAGGAAGGCTATAGGAGAACCCCCATATACGCAAGGAGAGGAAAACGACCTTCCTGAAGGAGGCCATGGGATAGCTGAGTTTGACCAAGCACAACCGCTCCCGGTCCGCATCGAGCAAATGTTATGAGAGATGAAGCCTCTCTCTTTGATTGGGGAAGAGGAAGCCTTCTTTCTCGGAGCGCCAAGCGCGGGGCGCGATGAGACAAGTTCCCAATGTCAGGAGGAATGTGGTTGATCTTCATCACTCTGTCTAGGTTTAGAGAGAAACCGACAAAGGAGACAATAGCCGAGATCCAAAAGCTCTTTGAGAGATCCACCAAAGAGGGAGGTAAAGTCCTTGGTTTCTATTGGACGCTGGGGAGATACGATGTCGTGACGATATACGAGGCATCGGATGAGAAAGCAGCCATGCAGGGGAGTATTGCCTTTGGCGAGTTCTCTACCAATGAGACTATGGTTGCTGTGCCTGCAGAAGAAGCCATGAAGCTCGTCGGGTAATCCACCGTCGCCCTCATTTCTTGCCGTCAGCCTTCACACCCAACCTAGCGCGCGATCATCCTGCTTTTCAAGGCCGATTTGACAGTGACATGGAAGATATGTTCTCACTACAAACCTTGGCTAACCACGATGAGAGACACCGCCCGGTCTTGGTCGCACGCACACCACGATAATGACCCACGTACGCGCTTACTCCATCGATGGTTCTATTCACCGCCTAATCCTTATAACGCTGTTATGTATCAATATTGGTTAAGGGCGCCACACATATGAGACCCTATTGCGAGATCGTGGTCTCCGAGTTACTACCGGCCATCAGGGCTGAAATAACTCGGGAGTTGATCGAGAAACATGGATTCAAGCAGGCGGAGGTCTCAGAGGAGTTGGGCATAACTCAGCCTGCGGTCTCACAGTATCGTCGCCGGCGTCGCGGTAGCAGATATGATCTGCTGTCCGAGGATAAGAAGGTCAGGGATCTTATCAAGGATATATGCAGCCAGATTGGCTCCCACAAGATCGAGTCCAGAGAGATGCATCAGCGATTTTGCGAGATCTGCAAGACTATCAGATCGAGAAGACTGATCTGCAACAACCATGAAAGGGCGTACCCCACAATCGCCCCCTGCAATTTCTGCTCCAGCAAGGGCCAGAGAGACTGAAGCCCATCCACATTACGAACCCGATTCGCCGGCGACTGAATACCGATGCAAGGCCTGATTCCAAGTCAAATGAGGACATCCATTAGCCTGCGATACTTTACTCGAGCAGCATCACTGTCTATTTCTCCTTCAAGTATGCATACCCCAGACTGGAGGAGCGTTGTCTGTGTCTCGTCTTTGAGCAAAAATGTGAGACTCAGCCGGGTCTGCGCGGATTCTGTTCCCAACCTCTTCAACCTTCTTCGAATCGCACGAAGGTCCAGATCTAAGTCCTCCTTCGGAACTACAATGAAGGTTCTCTTTCCCCCTCGGCTACAAACCTCTTCGATCTTGATGTCTTCTCTGAATTCTTTGATCTCAACCCGCTTCTCGCCACATACCTTACAGTCCTCTCTCTTGGCGAGTTGGATTTGATCAATCTTGATACTGGGCAGGTCGAAGAGGAGAAGAGTGCCCGCGAGTTTAGGTTTAGAGTCGACAAGGATTCCAACCGCCTCAGAGACTTCTAGACTTGAAATGATCGAAGTGACAGAAGGATGAACCCCAACAGTGGAACAGGTTGGAAGAAGGCTGTCATCGATGTCAGAGTAGAAGCATTCGAGGCATGCGGTCTTTCCCGGGATTATTGTTGACACAGTTCCAAAGGTTCCCAAAGCACTCGCAAGGACATAAGGTATATTCTGTTCGACACATGCTCGGTTGACTGCATATCTAGGTCCAAGTCTATCCAGTCCGTCAACCACGGCATCCATTCCCTCGACGACCCTTCTTGCGTTAGAGTCGTCTACTGAGATGGATTGAGGATCCAACTCAACGTCTGGGTTGAGTTTCTCCAGTTTTAGTGTAGCCGCCTCAACTTTTGGAAGACCAAGTTGACTGGTCTCGTAGAGATACTGTCTATGCAGGTTTGAACGTTCCACTATGTCCCGATCGACGATCCTGAGATATCCGACTCCCATCGCAGCGAGTTGCAAGACGGCTGGGCAGCCTAGACCCCCCAAACCCACAACGCAAACCTTGCCATTTCTTATGTTCCGCTGTCCCTCGTAGCCGATCTCTTTCAGAACTATCTGTCTTGAGTAGGTATAGAGATCTTTCTCCGACAGCTCTACCTTACCCGAAATCATCTTCATCGCTTCTCACGTTTCAGAAACTCTTGAGGTTCAACAATCATTCCATCAATAGTTACAGATATATTCTATGACACCGTCATGGGACGGCGTGAATCCTTAGAACACCGGGGTGGAACATACGCGTCGAAGAGTAAAAGCTTTGACTCTGTTCTCGGGCGGACTAGACAGCACATTGGCTGTCAGAATGATCCAAGATCAGGGCATAGATACGGAAGCCGTTCATTTCACAACCCCCTTCTGTCTATGTGACAAATGCACAGTTATGACGGCAAGTGAAGAATTTGGGATAGAATTGCATACAGTTTTCCTAGGTCAGGAATACCTAGATTTGGTTGCAAATCCTCCGCACGGCTACGGAAGTCGGATGAACCCTTGTGTCGACTGCAGGATTCTCATGTTCAGGCATGCCAAGAGAATAGCCGAGAGAATAGGGGCAGAGTTCATCGTAACCGGCGAGGTTCTCGATGAGAGACCTTTCTCTCAGAGGAGGAAGACCATGCTCATGATTGAGAGGGAGGCAGGGCTGGAGGGCAAGATCCTAAGACCACTATCAGCGAGGCTTCTGCCCGAGACAGAGGCTGAGAAAATGGGGCTCGTCAATAGAGAGAAGTTGCTTGAGATCAAAGGAAGGAGGAGGTTACCGCAGATGCATCTGGCCGATAAGCTTGGGATCACCGACTACCCGTGCCCCTCAGGAGGCTGCCTGCTAACAGACCCTCGGTTTGCAGACAGACTAAGGGATCTCTTGAGACACAACCCCAAACCCTCGTTGAAGGACGTACAGCTGCTAAGATTAGGAAGACATTTCAGAGTAGAAGGGAGCAAGGTTGTCGTAGGTAGAAACGAAGAGGAAAATCACAGCCTCTTGTCCATAGCCAAGAGAGAACAAATACCCTACTTTGAGGTCACTGGATATAAGGGTCCGATAACGTTGTTGATAGGAAACGAGGACGAGGAGATAGTCAAGAAGGCAGCCAGCATTACTGTTAGATACTCAGACGCACCCAAGGAAGACGAAGTGGAGGTCAGATGCACAGGGAAAATGACAAGGACGACGATAGCCAGGTCTGCTGAAGACCAGGTAATAGAAAAATGGAGATTGGGACACTAGTTGAAGAGATAAGAACAGAGTACTTCACGACACTGCATAGCGCGCGACCAGACGATTTTTTACAGCCTTCCCGAAGAGACAGCAACTTTATAGAACCCTACATGAAAAAGCTTAAGTACGTCGTGTGGGTACATTTGCCGCTCATGACAGCGTCATATGGAGGCTGAAGATACTCGGTAAACCCATGAAACTGAAGTGTAGAGAGTGCGGTGAAGAATACTCACCCACACGCCTATATGCCTGTCAAAATTGTTTTGGTCCGCTGGACGTAACATACAGCTACGACAACCTGCAATTGACAAGAGACACCCTAAAGGGAAGATACCAGAGTCTCTGGAGATACCTTGAACTTCTTCCAATAATCAAGACAGAGAACATAATAGACCTCGGGGCAGGATATACGCCGCTGCAGAGGTGTGAGGAGCTTGGAAGGAGAATCGGGCTGAAGAACCTCTTCATCAAGAATGATACAGTCAACCCGACCTACTCATTCAAAGACCGTCCTGCCGCTGTTGCTGTCTCGAAGTCACTTGAATTTGGAACCGGGGCTGTCGGATGCCCCTCGACAGGTAACTTGGCTGCAGCCACGGCAGCACACGCCGCCAAGGCAAAACTCCCTTGCTATGTATTCATACCCGAGAACATAGAGGTCAACAAGATCGCTCAAACAGCAGCGTATGGAGCCAGAATCGTCAAGGTGAAAGGCACATACGATGAAAGCAACCGTCTAGCCTTCCAAGCAGCCGAACTATACGATCTGGACATCGTGAACATAAACTTGAGACCATACTACGTGGAAGGCTCGAAGACGCTTGCCTTCGAGGCATGCGAACAGCTCGACTGGAACGCCCCGGACC
The DNA here is from genome assembly GCA_964596985.1 of uncultured Candidatus Bathyarchaeia archaeon. Lineage (GTDB taxonomy): Archaea > Thermoproteota > Bathyarchaeia > RBG-16-48-13. Next base: position 284,297 of record CAZQWG010000003.1, on the reverse strand, counting down.
GGGTTATCGTACCAACTGCCAGTGGAGCTATGCTATGTGCGATCGATAAAGGATTCAAGGAATTTGAGAGGCTAGGTCTGGTACCAGAAGGACATGTGAAACTTATATGCGCACAGGCAGAGGGATGTGCGCCGATCGTGAACAGTTTTAACGCTTCAAGCAAACAGATCCAGCCTGTCGAGAAACCGAATACGATAGCCCACAGCTTGGCGATAGGAGATCCCGGTGACGGCATCTACGTCCTGAGAAGAGTAAGAGAGTCGGGAGGCACCGCCGAGTCATCGACCGACGAAGAGATCGTCGACGCCATCGAACTACTTGCCCGAACCGAAGGAATACTCGCAGAACCAGCCGGAGGAGTCTCAGTAGCAGTATTGAAGAAGCTTGCAGAAAGAGGAGAGATCGACCCCGACGAAAGAGTCGTTTGTTACGTAACGGGAAGCGGACTCAAATCACCTGAAGTATTGTCAAGCAGGGTCAGCGCACCGATCACAATTGAACCCAACCTTCAGGAACTGGCAGGCATAATAGAGAGGAGGGGGGGTTAGAATGACTGAAGTAAGAATAAAGCTTTCTCGTATCTTGGCGAACGCGGCGAACAACCAGAGCGAGGCGTTGGCAGAAGGAGACACCTTGGGAGAGGCTCTCAACAACTTGACCGAGAGATTCGGCACCAAGTTCAAGAGAACCCTATTCGACGACAGTGGGAGAACGAAGAGTTTCATCAATATATACGTTAACGGAAAAGACATGAGGTTCATTGAAGGGTTGGAAACGAAGCTGAAGAGGGATGACGAGATACTGATACTTCCAGCGGTCAGCGGAGGATAGATCAGTGAACATAGAGTCTGAACCTCGAAGAGAGCGCGTATTGATTTTCGATGACGAACAGATGATTCTCCCATCGAGACTTGAGGACGACTCACTGTTTGGTATGGGGGTGGAAAACCCGGCGGTAGCTCGGATCTTGGAGATCCAGAATCAGCTGCCCGCCACGATCAGATTTGGATGATGAATGAACATTGAAACCCCCATGCGAGATCATGACGAGACATATCTTACCCGCGGTGAGAGCACACATTGCCAAGGAGCTAATCAAGAAACATAGCTTCACCCAGGTCTCGGCAGCAAAGAAGCTTGAGTTAACCCAGTCAGCAATGAGTAGATATCTAACCTCAGATCGGGGTAGCAGGACGCAACTCTCGGATGAAGTCATTCGCGACATAGAGATGATTGCCAAGGATCTCGCAAGCCGAGATTCACCGTCAGCCCTGACTATCGAAGAAATGTGCAGAATCTGTCTCTCCATGAGACGCAACGGAGACTTCTGTAAGATTCACAGAGGACTCGACAGCGGAATCCCAGACTCATGTGACGCGTGCATCAGGATACTAGAATCTGAAAACCTACACACATGAGCCGACCAGCAGACTCAGTCAGGTCGAGGTCTCTCGTTTAACCACACACCTTCAACCTTCGGTGAAATGAGCAAACCGAGGACGCCCCCCATGATACTCAATATCGTTCCCTTCAACGCCGAATAACCGTAGTAGGGAAGAAAGCCGGCAAAGACGTCCGGTTCCAGAACCCAGAACTTGAAGATCACGTAAGGAACCAGCACAACTGTACCCGAGAGTGCAGATATCACCACTGCATGCAGCCTCCCTGTTCTCCTACTGAAACCGATGGGGAAGAAATACAAGAGATCGAACACCGCGCCCCCCAGTGAATATCCGAAAAACATCACCATCCCGTACGTTGCTCTCCTAGCCACCCTAGTCACGAGTGACGCTACGAGTGACATCAACGAAACCCTCCCGATCTTTCCAGAAAGCCTGGCCAGTATCAGCATAAGGGACCAGCCGAGCACCCTATTTATCACCCCGCTGACGTGTGTGACAGAATGGATGAGGGGTCCCAGCACTATCTGAGAAGCGATCCAGAGAGAGGCAAAGATTGAGATGACTGCGATCTCCTTCGTCGTAAGACCTGTTTTCACCGTTGACCTCAAATCAAATCCCTGTTGCTGTGTTATGAAGTGAATCCTTGAGAGTAGAATATTTATAACGCTGTTATAAATATTAGTTGCCATCAAATGAACATGGTTAACACCTTGTCTTCATGCAGCCGGCAAAGGACGTCATCGTATGAGTCAAGATACGGTAGATTTTGAGGAATTGAAGAAGAGCGGATATATCATCCAGAGAGATGCAAAACGCTTCACGATTAGACTACGCCTCTTCGGAGGGGACCTAACCTCAGAACAGTTGATCGCAGTGGGAGAGATAGCCAAGAAGTTTGGAGAGGGACGAGTCCACATCACCACCAGGCAAAGCTTTCAGATCCCTAACGTCGAGTATGAAAAACTTGGCGAGATCACCAAACTGTTAACGGAGATAGGATTGCCTCCAGGCTCATGCGGACCTAGGGTCAGAAATATCGTAGCCTGCGTCGGTCTCCCCGAATGCCCGTATGCTAACATCAACACGCAGAGGATCGCAAAGAAGATAGACGAGGGATACTTCGGCAGAGATATTCCCACAAAACTGAAGATAGCAGTCACGGGTTGTCCCAACTCCTGCGCCAAACCACAACTAAATGATGTCGGCATAGTTGGAGTGGTGGAGCCCAGGGTAATCACCGAGAAATGTGACGGCTGTGGGATTTGTGCAGAGATCTGCAAAGAGAAGGCGATCGAGATCGTGGATGACAAAGCGGTTGTAGACTATTCAAAATGTATCAGCTGCGGTCAGTGTATCCGAGTATGCCCCAGAGACGCAAAGGCTGCAAAGCGGTCAGGCTACAACATATTCATCGGCGGACGAGTAGGAAGACACCCGCAACTTGGACGTCGCATTGCGGAATTTGTGGAGGAGAAGACCATCTACGATATCATAGAGAACTCGATCAAGCTCTTCCAAGAAAAAGCCACCCCAGGAGAGAGGTTTGGGGGTTTCATAGATAGGCTAGGTATCGACGAAGTCAAAAGAAACGTCTTGAGATAAGATGTCCAAAGAAGAAGCAGTGGACCTAACTGGGACCGTATGTCCCTACACACAGCTGAGCGCGATAAGAGCAATCCAAGGGCATCCCTCAGGGACCTTCCTGAAGATATCCGTCGACAATAAGGATAGCTTCGAAGCAGTGGTAACCGTCATGAAGAACTCCGGTCACAGGATAATCCAGACAGAGCACAAAGGAGCCGTCTACACCATCTTGGTTCAGAAGAAATAGCACGACCCACTCTGAAGACTTATATGTAGGTAGCTAAAGCAGGAGTTATGTTTGGGAGGAAACTACATGGCTGGTGAAGGTTTTTGCAAAGAGAAAGAGACTCAACCCAAGCAGGGTATACAATCCTCTTGAGATAGTAGGAAACACGCCTCTGATCCATCTTCTGAATTCTTCCCCTTCCAGTATGAAGCTCTTCGCTAAACTAGAGTGGATGCCGTCAGGGAAACCTAACCCCTTGAGCTCCATCAAAGACAGGGCAGCCTACTTCATGATAAGAGATGCGGAGGAGAGAGAAGAGATAAGAAGGGGAGAGAAGATCATCATCGAGGCTACTTCTGGAAATACAGGTATCGCCCTTGCAAGAATAGGGAAGTCAAGGGGATACGATGTAGTCGTGGTGATACCAGGGAAGACAAGCGAAGGGACGAAGAGGATACTGCGATCTCTAGGTGCAGAGGTGATAGAGACGTCCGACGATCTATGTCCTCGTGTCGGGTCAGGAACGGATCAGTCGATAGCCCTTGCCCGCGCAATGGTTCTAAGTAACCCGAAGAGGCGAAGAGAAGGTATGATAGAGTACTTTATGCCCAACCAGTACGAGAACGACAGCAACTTCCTAGCCCATTACAGAACAACGGGACCAGAGATCTGGAGACAAACCAAGGGTAGAGTAACACATGTCTTCGCCGGTGTCGGAACCGGTGGAACCCTTTCAGGAGTAGAGAGATACCTGAAGGAGAGGAATCCCGAAGTCAAGGTGTATGCGGTTGAACCACAGCAGAACCACAGAATACAAGGGCTCAGAAACTTCACAGAATCCGGGATACCGAAGGTGCTGGAGAGAAGAGTAGACGTCGATAAAAAGAAGGGGATAGGGGAATGGCTGCAAGTATCCGACGACGAGGCATTCGAGACCGTGAGGAAACTTGCTCTCGAAGAGGAGATTCTTGCAGGCTGCTCCTCAGGAGCCGCATTATCCGCCGCACTGAGGATAGCAGAAGAGGAAAAAGGATTGGGAGTAGTGATCTTCCCAGACAGCGGAGAGAAATATAGGGAACTCTACCTTGAGTTGAATCTATTCACAGATAGAGAACTGAGCATACTATTTGGAAAGAAGCCGCGTCAAAATGAGAACAGATCCTTAGCCTTAATCCATACCTTCAACCCAAGCCGCCAGATTGGAAAGACAGCCAATCTCTCTCAACGAAAAACGAAAGAGAAGACTGCGACTACTCTGTCTGACCAATGCAGTTGAAGAGAGTGAACAATATGACGGCAGATGAATGGAGGCTGGTCAACATGGGACCGCTTTCTCCTCTCGAGACACAGACGATCTGGCATGCCGGAGCGATTGCACTCTCCGAAGGAGTGACCCCGAACACACTCTTTATCGATTGGACGGCAGCGCCCCTCGTCGGATGCGGTTTCCACCAAGAGATCGAAAAGGAGGTAGACCTCGAATACTGCCAGAAGAATAGCATCTTGGTGGCTAGGCGATCGATCGGAGGAGGAGCCGTCTACCTAGACAAGGGACAAATCTTCTACCACCTAGTTATCCACAAAGACACACCAGACATTCCTTTGGACCTTTCCGCATTCTACGAGCTCCTACTACGCGCACCAGTGAAGACCTACCGTGACTTGGGTATTCCAGCCCATTACCGCCCGGTAAACGACATTATTGCTAATGGACGTAAGATCTCTGGAAACGGTGGAGGCCTCATCCAAGACGCAAAGGTGCTCTGTGGAAATCTGATCCTAACCTTCGACTACGACAAGATGGCGAAGGTGCTCAGGGTTCCATCACAGAAATTCAAGGACAGGCTGGCAAAGAGTCTAAGAGAATGGGTGACAACGATAGAGAGGGAGCTGGGTTATCTTCCGGAGAGAAGCGAAGTTGTCAACCAGCTAGTCCAGAACTACGAAGAAACCCTCAAGGTCAAACTGATCCCAGGAGAGCTTACCCAGCGAGAGAAGGAGCTAATCAAGGAATTGAACTCGCTGTATCATGAAGAGGAATGGCTGTTTATGACCCAGCGACGTCACCCGCAACTTACCAACACTGGAGCAGTCAAGATCAGGGAAGGAACCTACCTGACTGAAGCGGAGTTTAAGGCTCCAGGCGGATTGGTAAGAGTCACTCTAGAAATCGCCGAGAATAAGATACACGACATCATGTTGAGCGGGGATTTCTGGATCGTTCCAGAGTCCAAGCTTGCTGAACTAGAGAAGGTCCTCCTTGACCTCGAAGTGAAGAAGACCACCCTCCTGAGAGCCGTCCAGAGGTTTTACCTTAAAGAGAATGTACAAGCTCCTGGTCTTACGCCAGAAGACATCGTGCAGGCAATCATACTCGCCAAAAAACAATCTCGGAACATTGACGGTTAGACCACCGAACCCCTTCTATCCATCATGAGGGCAAGCATCAGACTCAGGAATCTCCCGACTACATGAAACCGCAATACTCATGAGCGGGGTGCTGGTTCGTCTACTCATTTTCGTCCCCGATGAGGCTGAGTTCCTCTTGTCCATTCGGCTGGACTGGCATGATCCATATTCCGTAGGTGTCGGGAACATTATCCTCATTTATACAGAATACCCGGATTTCGTATTGAGTCTCATCGGAAACAGTTTCCTGTATGCAATTATCGAATCTTGAGTAGTATGAACAGCAGATATAGTATGGGCAGCCAGCAGCAAGGCATTGCGAGTATCTGCTTCACCCATCTCTTCCGAGATGGGTGTGAATCATCTTCTTTAACTTCTGCCTTATGGTCTCCGTGGCACGACATGGTCGTCTTGCCTCCTTCTTGTAGTATCGCAGCCTTTTGAACTCACATCTTCATGTACTTATGCGGGTTTTCTTCAAAGGCTTTCTTGCATCCTGCAGCGCAGAAGTAGTAGGTCTTACCCATGTGTTCACTCTTGTATTTGGCGGTCTCTTTATCGACCTCCATACCGCAGACAGGGTCTATAACCATCATTTTACACCTCCTTTTCCAAGGTCAGATTGTGGGTGCCTTATGCCATGTATCTTTGTCTTACTAATCGGAGTGAAGTGCTAGCCAAATGGTCACTGTTTCCTCCACTAACATAAGACACCCAAAAACATATCATTTTTAGATATATTTATCTTTTACTGATCCTGACGGATCATGAAGAGCCGCCCTTTCGAACTTTCATCGACGCAATGTTTTGCACGCCTATGAAGAGACAGCCCAATCACTGCAAGAGTCATCGTCAGCGTGTGCTTCACGAACAGCATTCGCATTGACGGTAACAACATATTTATAACACCGTTGTATAACGGCGTTATAATGTGAGGGGTATCCGCCATGACGACAGAAGAGAAGGATGCATATGACTGAACAGACGAAACTAGCTGAAAACAGGCAAACGAGCATCGAGCCAACAAGCAGAGGAATGAGGGCAAAGATCGAGCATGCAAAAGAACTGATCGAGGATACGGTAAGAAAATATGAGAGAGTTGCAGTGGCCTGCTCTTTTGGCAAAGACAGCATGGTCACCCTTCACCTAGCAAGAGAAGTAGACCCACGCATACCCGTATTCTCAATAATGACCCCGTTCAAACCGAGAGAGACATTCGAGTATCTTAGAAGAATGAACAGGCGGATGAATCTCGATGTTACCGTATACATGGTGGCGGATAGTATACCAGAAGCCCTTCAAGATAGTGACCTGAATGTGAGGTTACTACCTACTGACAAGTTCTGTCAAATCGCATCTAAGACCAAGGTAGAAACTGGGAAAGAAATCTACGAAGTAAACCCAGACGAATGTTGCAGACTTCTCAAAGTGGAACCCATCAAGGTAGCGGTGAGGGATTTGGACGCTTGGATATGCGGCCTAAGGAATACCGAGGGAAGGACGAGAAGAGACTATCAAGAAATAGAGAAGAAAGGCGAACTAGTAAAAATAAACCCAATCTTGACCTTCACAGAAACAGAAGTTCTGCAATACCTGCAAGATCACAAAATCCCCCTACACCCCTGGTATACGATGGAATGCCAAGATGGGAGAAGGTACAGATCACTAGGATGCGCACCATGCACAAAACCCGTCTTCGAATGCCAATCGGAGAGAGATGGCAGATGGCAGAATACCAGCAAGTGCGGGGGAGAGTGTGGCATACACACTAAGAGATTGAAATAGGATCGCAGCGAGGCAAGAGGCATTCGCGGCGATCACGAGACTTCACCCAGCGGTCGTGATCGAAGACGTAACAGTTCCGCTCTCCAAGCTGCCCTTAGCAGTCAAGAGGGCAGGGGAAGTCAAGGAGAGAAGCGGCCTCCCGATGATCGTCCTGGGTCACGCGGGCAACGGCAACCTACACCCCATCATCGGCTATGACCCTGAGAACCTAGACGAAGCGGAGAGGGCTGAGAAAGCCTTCAAGGCGATCCGCGAAGTCGCTATCGAGCTAGACGGTTCGGTTTCAGGTGAGCACGGTATCGGCATCCACAAAGTCGAGGATTTCAGGAGGAAGTTGGAGGCGCATGGGGGTGCGTCGGTCATCGATTTTATGCGTGGGTGAAGAGAATCTTCGACCCAAAGGGCATCATGAACCCCGGCAAATACAGCCTATGAGAGGCTGTGGCACACGCCAACAATTCTCGCGGTTACTCTTTGACCAAGCAGACGGATGAGGCGTTGCACGGACCTGATTCTCTTTTGATACGCGTATGCGGATGTGGACAAAATGCGATTGCCGAGAATAACTAGGTGGGATTTGGCATATATATTCAAACCTCCTTGGGATACAGGCAGGCCTCCGAAGGAGCTGGTAGAATTCGTTGAGAAGAGATCGGCAAAGCCGTGCCGCTCGATAGATTTGGGATGCGGCAAAGCGCATGCAGTAAGGTATCTACTGTCCAAGGGATTCGACGCATGGGGTATCGACATATCGTTTCTCGCAATCTGCCAGGCGGCAGAGATTTCTAAGTCTAAGGGGTTCGCTGCCAGTTTCATAAACGCTGACATCCTCTCTTACATACCAGAGGAGAAGTTCTCTCTTGCGACGGATAGCGGGTTTTACCACAGCCTCCCGAGCAACAAGAGAGAGGACGTGGCAAAACGCACGTATAGGCGATATCTACGGAAGGGTGGGAAGCTTCTGCTATGGTGCATGAGCACCGAGGAGCCTAGTTGGGGAGGCCCGCATCGCATACCGAAGGACGAACTTCTTTCGTTCTTCCGAAATGGATGGAAAATAGCGGAGATTCGAAAGACCCACTTCGGTGATTCAAAAGGACCGAAGGCTTTGTTTATGTACGCCGAACTTGAGGAGTGACCAATCCTCTCCATAGCATCGTCCATTACAACCACCACACAAGGACTGTCATGCACTTGGGGTGCGAGACAAACGTTAGTATTGCGTTTCGACCCTAGGTCAAGGGTTTCATGGTTTCCTGAGTGTGGTGGATATTCCTAACCTTCAATCGAAGGTTACTTCACACCCACGTGCATCGCAACTATCCCGAAAGTCATCTGTATGAATGATACGTCCCGAAATCCAGCGCTTGACAACATATCCGCGAGTTCTTTTGCTGGAGGAAAAGCTGTCGCAGACATTCCAAGGTAGCGGTAAGCACCTTTGCGTCCTGAGATGTGTCCGCCAACAAAAGGTACGACTGTTCCAAGGTATGAGTGATAGAGAAACCTCAAGAAATGCCACCGGGGTTGACTAGTTTCGACACACACAAACTTTCCTCCGGTGCGGAGTGCCCTTAGTACCTCTTTCAGAACCGACTTAGCCTTCGGGTTCTTGTAAACGAGGTTGCGAAAGGAGAAGGAGATACCTATCCGGTCGACGTTCTCGTCTCTGAAGGGGAGACTTGAGGCGTCTGCAAGGATCAAATCTATGTTCCGCGTATCTCCTCCTACTCCATTCGGCTCAAGATTAATCTGATCTCTTTTTTGCCTTTCTGCACTCTTCTTGCTCATCGCTTTTTTCAGCATCGCCTCGCTGAAGTCAAGTCCAACTATGCAAGCATCTATAGCAGCATACCTTGAGATATGCAAGGCGAGATCGCCAGTCCCACAACAAAGATCAACTATGACCGTGCCCGTCGCACATTCCTTGGCGCAGGTCTTGCGCCAAACCCCATCGAGCCCCCAAGCCAGCACGCAATTGAGCAGGTCGTATCTGTCTGCTACGGTATCAAACATCAACTTGAGTGACATGGCATCCAAACAAATGAACTCGGGAACTAGGAGAAATATATAACTCAACATCGATATCTGCAAGGTTATCCTAGTGATGGTTTGACCCACGAACCTTAGCCCATTCAAAATATTTATTAGGCATATTTCAAGAAGTCAAACTTTATATCACAAAAAGTCAAATTCTCGTTAGAGCCATATACAGAATGGAAAGAATGGGACTAGATATTCAATAAGTTGACCGCAAGTGAGTGATCTTTTTGAGCTTAGATGAGCTTGATCTGAGAATAATTCGAGCGCTGAGCGAGAATGCCAGAAAATCAATCCTAGATGTATCTAAGGAGATTCATGTTTCCAGACCGACTATCTCCAACAGGATCAGACAGATGGTGCAGACAGGGTTGATCTCATTCACTCCAAACCTGGATCTTGTAAAACTTAGGTTCAGAATGGCCCATGTGGGTCTCTCGATCAAGAATCGTGATCTGGTTCGTGATTTCTGTGTCCGCTACAAGACTTGTCCTCGGGTGCTCTCAATCAGCCGCCCGTCAGAAGAATTCAATGTCTCGATTTGCCTCTGGGGTGAGGATATTTCAACCCTCGAGTCAACTATTGAGTCTATGAGAAGCTGGGGAGAAGGACAGATCAGATTCGTCCATTACTCAGGTCCCCCTGTTTACCCATCGAAGATGCATGTCCAGGTGTACCCGGACAAGAAGGAAGAATCTCCATGCGGAAAGATCTGTGCCGAATGCACCGCCTTCAGAGAAGAACAGTGCATAGGTTGCCCCGCCGTAGACTGCTACGAAGGTCCTCTCTAAGGAACTCGACTATTCAGGATCAAGTAGGTGAAGTCTACAGTAGCCTACCGACTTCCGACTAGCCGATTCCTGACTCGACCCTAGATGCAATCAATGTCTCCGTTTCTATGACTCCCGTGATCTGCCTTAGTTCATTGAAAACGAAGTCGGATAAACCGTTGAGAGACTCCACGTCAATCCTAACAAGAAGATCGTGGGCACCATACGTGATTGCGACTTCTTTAACCCCCTTCTTTCTTCTAGCAAGCGCAAGAACCTTGGCAGCCTTCCCCACCTCAACTTTCATTAAGCAGAACGCAGTCACCATTCAACAATTCACCTCCATTTGTCATCGTTTTTCTGACCGAATAGTCTTGATCTGTAGTCATCCAGCACATTTCCCTCTGCCCATCGGTCCATCAACCCCTCTTACCGGGAATAGGAACAGGATCAGAAGGATTCAGGGGCGCTAGTCGTTTCAAAAGACTCGCTGGTGAGACGCAGTTCTTCTCCAATCCGAGTCTCCTTGGCGACAAGCCAAACGCTAACCCCATTAATTGTGTGAAGAACAACACGGGAAGGTGAATACCGTATTCGAGAGATAGCCCGATCTCTCTTTGCTTAGCGTCGAGATTAAACTGACACATGGGACAAGGCGTGATCACGCAGTCTGCATGTGTCTTTGCCGCATTCTCCAGTATTCGCTTTGACATCTCCGTCATGAGGTCCTCCGCCGTCAAGGAAAATGACGCGCCACAACACCGGGTCTTGTCGAGCAGTTCAACACTCTTCGCCCCCAAGGCTTTTACCAGACTCTCAAGAGATTGGGGGTGTTCGGGATTGTCGAAATCGTCTTCTCCAGGAGGTTTGACGATGAGGCAGCCATAGTAAGATGCAACGGTCAGATCTTCGAGTGGTCTCTTGACGTGTTTACCGATCTCTTTCAGTCCCACGTCGTTTACTAGTACGTCAAGGAAGTGCCTGACTCTTATATCGAGCCCTTCTGTTTGAGCCCTCTTCTGGAGCACGTTGTCACTTATCCACTTTGTATTTTGGCTATTCAGGAGGGCCTTTGCCCTTCTCAGGGTAAAGTAGCACGCACTGCATAATGTGACCAGATCCATACCCATCTCCTGGGCCAGATCCAGATTCCTCGCCGCCAATGTCAGGGATAATGCAGGATCGTAAGAATATACGGCATCCATAGAGCCACAGCAATTCCATCTTGGAATTTCATGGAGTTTGACATCAAGAATCTCGCTTATCGCCAAAGCGGAAGCCTCGTATTCTCGGGCGGATGAGAGGTGACTGGCGCATCCAGGATAGAAGGCGTAGGACAACTAGCCACCCTCCCGTTCTCGGTCTTCGCCGCTCGACTGAATCGGTTTTCTGAATCTTATAGTGGAAGGTATTATGCTGATCTTGCCCTTCTGCATCATCCTGGCCCCGAATACGGCATATCTTAACATTGTTGAAAGGTCTCCGCCTGCCAAGAATCTGAATACAAGCTCAGGTTCGTAGACCCTCCCATACTTCTCTGCTACATCTTTGAATGCCCTGTGAAACCTTACCTTCGCTTGGATCTTCTTTTCGCTTGGGAGGAAACCGTTGCTGAGTGCCATGTTCTTCAGGTTGGACATCAGGAATGGTAAGTCGATTCCCCTCGGACACCGAGTGTTGCAAGAGTAGCAGGATGCACATAGCCAGATTGTATGGGAAGAGAGGACGGTGGCTCTCTCCCCCAAGAGTATAGCCTGTATTATCTGTGTCGGGCTCAGATCCATGGCAAACCTAACCGGACATGATCCAGCGCACACCCCGCATTGAATGCATTCCTGTATCTCTTCCCCCCCGGGGCGCTCCATAACCTCCTTCAGGAAATCGGGGTCAAATTGGCTGATTCCGGTTCCAGGCATATTAGCTTCCATCCCCTGCAACAGCCTCCACCATGACTAAGCTCTCAGCCAGTTTCCGGTCTATCTCCTCTCTAATCTGAATTGGGATCTTTCCCATCCTTGAGATTCTATTCTCAAAGACCGAGAAAGTATTGAGCACCTTGTTGTATTCGGGAATCGTCGTCGTCATCGAAAGCAACCTCAAAGGCTCGATCTCGAAATCTTTCAGCTGCCTCTTCAAGGTAACAACCTTGTCACGAAGCTTTTCCGCACTGATGGCTGTGTGAACCCCTTCCAGCAAGACTACGCCATCAGCCCCAGTAGCGAAAGCATGTAGAATATGCCTTAGTCCTATTCGTCCGGTGCTTGGAACCGGAATAACCTTGATCTTAGGACTGTAGCTCAGCCTGGACTGACCAGCGGTATCGATGGACTCGTACGCCGTATCCTTCTCGGCGAAGACTATGATATCCGTCGAATCTCCTCTTTGACAGCTCGCCCGAATCTGCTCTATCAGCTGCCTCTCGGTGTTGTTGCGTAGGTCGAGGGCTCCCTTCGGACAGCAGGGTATACAGATTCCGCAACCAGTGCATGATACCGGTTCGACTTTCAACCGGTCTTTTGAGACACGGATAGCACCCGAAGGGCAAACATCTATGCAAAGACGGCAGAGATTACATAGACCATTGTGTACAAACACGGTCTCAGGGGAGGACTCGTACTTGCCTTTTCGAAGGAACCCAGTGATTTTTGAGGACGTCGACATGGCTTCTGTCGTCGTTTCCCTGATATCCTTCGGTCCGAGTATGGCTCCCGCAGCGAATATTCCGATCTTGTTGGATTCGACCGGTCTCAGCTTGTGGTGTCGCTCTTGGAAGAAGCCATCAGCACCTATGTGAGTGCCAAGCATCGCACTCAGCTCTGAAAAACCAGAGCTGGGAACAAGAGCCGTCTGGAGTACAACCATGTCGAAGTCCTTTTCGATCTGACTCCCTAAGATAGTGTCTTCGGCTCTGACTCGTAATGCGTCTTTACCAACAGCGAGAACCTCAGCCACACGACCCCTGACGAACTTGAATCCATGATTCCTGGCGGTTGCATAGAATTCCTCGTAACCTTTTCCGTGGGCTCTTATGTCCGTATAGAATATCCATGCCTCGACTTCTGGAACCGCTTTCTGAAGGATCGTAGCCTCTTTGATGGCGTTCATGCATCCTATCTTACAGCAGTTCTCTTTGCCATTGACCCGATCACGACTCCCAACGCAGAGAACAAACGCCACTTTCTTGGGTACCTTTCCGTTCGAGGGCCTGTGGATGCCCTGGATCATAAGTCTCTCAAACTGGAGATTCGTTACTATATCAGGGTGCAGTCCATAGCTGTATTGAGGAAAGAGCCCAGGGTCAATCTGATCGTAACCCGTGCACACGACCACTGCTCCAACCTTTATCTTCTTCGTCCTCTCTTGTTGATTGAACCTTATTGCCTTACCTTTGCAAACCTTTTCGCAGAGCCTACAGACCCCTCGTGTAAGGAAAAGGCATTGCTGCGGGTCTATGACATATGTATTGGGTACGGCCTGTGGGAAGGGAAGGTAGATAGCCTTTCGCTTCAGCAATCCAACCTCGAATTCGCTGGGAACTACTCTTGGACATATCTTTGCACATTCCCCACATGAAGTACATTTGGCATCGCTGACATATCTCGGCATTATTCTCAGACTTAGCTCATAGTTTCCCGGTGTTCCTTCAAAATGAGTCAGTTCAGCCATTGTGATTAGTTTTATGTTATCGTCGTGCCCAACGCTGACCAGTTTCGGAGCTAAGGTGCAAGCTGAGCAGTCCAGAGTTGGGAATGTCTTGCTCAGTTGCGCCATATGCCCTCCGATACTTTCACCCCTCTCTATCAGGTACACCTTTTGCCCATTTGCAGAGAGCTCCTGCGCGGTTGTGATGCCCGCTATGCCCCCGCCGATGACAGCGACACGTGGGACAACCTTGATAATACTTGGTGTGAGCGGCTCGAGATACTCTGCTCTGAAGACGGCCCCCCGGACGATATCTATTGCCTTCCTGGTCGCGGCTTCCTTGTCATCGTGGACCCAGCTGCACTGCTCCCTTATATTGGCAATCTCTAGAACATACGGGTTAAGACCCGATTCAACAAGCGTATTCCTAAACGTCTCAAGATGCATTCTTGGAGAACATGAAGCCACAACGATCTTGTCAAGCCCTAATTCGCTTATTGCTTTCTTGATCATCTCTTGACCCGGACTGCTGCAGACATACTCGTTTGATTCGACTACTGTGGCAATACCGAGCTTCCGTATTGCTTTCAGCAGATTCTCGATGTCCACCGTGTCACTGATGTTCCCGCCACAATGACACACGAATACCCCGATCTTTGACTTCGTCACCCAGATTCCACCATCCAGTACTATCGAGTATTATTGAGGACTCCAACTGACACATATGCTTTTTACTTTTTTGTAATATTATGTCAGCAATTGTTGACATCAAGTAAAAAGAATATAATATATTTTAAATATTTGTAATCGGAATACTTGAGGCGGAGAAAAGAATGTCGTGGAATAATCTTCCCAGCAGTTCTGAGCAGCCGGATTCTTCTGACGAACCTAGATACACGCAGTTCAGATGTGTTATGATGGAGAACAGATTCATCAACGATCTGACCAGACAACTCAAGACTACAGACTACAGATGCTTTGTTGACGTGATTCCTGACGTTATCAGCGGCATACTCGACATCGTCCTCCAATCAGACTCTGAAGAGGAATTGGAAGCCTGCGATCAGAGGACGGTCTCCGAAGTGATCTCCTTCTGCGAACGAAACAGGCAGAGGGTATTCTGGATCGGTCCTGCAGAGAAGATGACAGCCGCAGCGTAGAACGATCCGGGTCTCATTTTTCTCTCTCCCGCATCCTCGTTACAGGTCTTCAAGAAGCGGGAGAATGTCAGAAAGACGTCGAGATTCGATCTATCAAGTACGTGAGAATTAACAGCAGACCTACGGTTGCGTGCATCAGTATCGTGGACGAACACGCGGGAATCATTTTCTCCGGTTCGGAGTGGAATTTTACTACTGTGCTGACCGCTTTGAACGCAAGGGGAATTGTTAGAAAAGAGACAAGGGAAATCAAAGGAATCCATCCGAGGAAGGCGCCAAGCCCGATCAACGTGTAAACGGTCAGCGTAACCCCTGCAAAGACCCAGCTAGCTTTCCCTCTACTCAAGACAACCACAAGCGTGTTCTTCCCGACTTCTTTGTCAGCATGATAGTCTGGGAACTGGTTGACCCAAAGAATAGCTGCAACCAATAATCCCACAGGGAGAGAGACGTAGAAAGGTAAGAAATCCAAAGTCATTGTCTGCACATAGTAGCTTCCCAGCACCAGCAGAGGCCCAAAATTCAGTCCGACGAACAGCTCACCCACGCTTCTCGTGACCAGTTTCGTCGTGTAGAAGTACCCAGAAAGGATCCCTACTACTCCAAGCGCGAGCACCAACCATCCCCTGCACATGGCCAAATAGACGCCTATGAGCCCACCAACACCGAAGAATAACAAGGCCACATTCCGAACATCACCCGCCCTCAGAACACCGTCAGGGAGCAATCTGCTGCCTCCAGTAAACGGGGAGATGTATTCTTTGTTGATCATATCGCATCCACTGAGAAAGTCAAAATAGTCATTTATCACATTGGTTCCTGCGTGCAGGCATAGTGCCCCAACCAGACTCAGCAAAAACAGAGTCGGGTCAAAGACCCCTCGCGTATTCCAAGCGACAGCGGCCCCCAAGAACACCGAGACCACGGTCACTGAAAAGAAGGGTGCCCTGAGTTCTGCGATCCAAAACGGAAAAACCACTTTGAGACTTTCAATTTTATTCATCTGACGACCTCCCTAAACCCCTGTGCAGGCTGTATCGAAGATAGAGAATCTACTAGATACGCAAGGCAAAGCTTGGATTCGGATTCTGTAAAATAGGCCAATACAGATCTTGCCTGATCAGCCTTTTCACGCATAACACCTAAAGAATACTCTAGGGACCCCGTTCTCTCCAATTCCCGACAGAGTTCCCTAGCACTTTTGCGGTTAATCCTGCGAAGGTTGAAGACATCATTGATAATCTGTTTAGTCTTCTTGTCACAGTTCCCGTAGAGATGTATTATTGGCAGAGTGGGATTGGCGTTTATTAGATCACGTGGAATTCCTTCCCGTTCAGTGAAATCTGCAATGTCGTCTTTAATCTGATATGCGATGCCATAGTATTTGCCGAATTCTGCAAGCAGGTTTATCTGAGACAAGTCACCGCAACCCACCCAGGCACCGCAATAGGCTGCAGTCTGAAAGAGAGAGGCCGACTTCCTCTCGATTAGGGACAAGTACTCCGTTTCCAAGGTTGCATCGAGAGAAGAGTTCATGTCTAGATGTTCACCGTCACAGAGGGTCAAACCCATACGTGCAATGGATTTCATCACTTCTTTACCAAAGTCCGCCGCCCGATCTATTGCGAGACAGATCAGGCCATCCGCAACTAGAATTGCGTCACCCTCAGACCACTCCTTGTGCAGGCTCGACTTTCCCCTTCTTCTATCTTCTCCGTCGATTATATCGTCCTGAACCAAAGTGGCCATATGCAAGAGCTCAATTGCGATGGATAGGGGTAGGGTCTCTTCCCTGCTTCCCCCAACCATCTCCGCGCACTCCACCAACATGGTTGATCTCAACCTTTTACCTTTGGACAAGAGAACGCAACTGAGTTGAGGAGCGAGACTCATATGCGAGATGTTGCGGCTTAGAGAAGAGAACTCTTTGTCCACGAGACTCCTATCTTCTTCTATTCTTTGTCTTGGATTAAACCGCGCGATATGAGACGTAAGCAAGGCAAGGAACCTCAGGAGTGTAGTTCCACGTCATACTAGACGGGCATTTGTATTACAAAATGTTAATTAATTTAAATATTTGTTAATCTATCAGACAAGAATTCATAGATTCGGTTTCCAATATGCGTTTCCCCGGAACATCAGCCCGGAAATCGGTTCAAACGCCCCCTAGAGCCAGCGCGCAGATAGTCCCAACCCCGGCTTCGAGATCCCACGCAGACTTCGCCCGACCAGCCGAGTTTTCCAACAATGACCGGCAATGAATCTTGCAATCAACGATCGCAGAGGAAGATAATTGAAGTCGAAGAGAATGCCTGAGAAAGTGAACTGGTTGCTTGGGGAAGGATTCTTTGGTTATCTCGGAACCTCAAGTACGGATGGTTACCCGCATGTCACACCGATGATATTCGTCTTCGACGGAAGGCATATCTACGTCGTGGTCTCGAAGATATCCAAGAAACTTCGAAACATTAGAAGGAACCCGCTAGTCTCGTTTCTTGTGGACATTCGAGATCCATCCAACTTGATGAACAACCGAGCCGTGCTAATATCCGGAAAGTCGTATATCTATGGTCTTTCCAGCCTGGTTCTCCACCCCTTTCAACTGTTGAAAGTGCTGAACTTGTTCGTGAAGAAGTATCCCAAGTACGTTGCAAAGTACAGATCCGAAGAACAGACGTTGCCTTTAGCTTGGAGAACTACCCTTTTTCTCAGTAGATTCCTGGTGAGAATAGACCCTGAAACCTGCATCTACTGGCGTGAGGCAAGAATCGTTACTCCCTCGGAGAGAAAGAATTGAGGAATCTCCCCAAACAGGTTATGAACCTGCTCAACGGGACGCGATTCGCATATCTTTGCACAGTGAACAGGGATTCCCAGCCTCACATAGCCCCGATGTTCTACGTCTTCCACTCTGATACTACCAGGCTCTTCCTAATTTCATCTATCCACTCCAGGAAGGTTAAGAACATCATGGACAATCCCAAGGTAGCTCTAACTATTGACAAACGCAACCCGGTCAATCCTTTTGAAAACAGCGGCATAATGTTCAGAGGGACAGCAGCGGTGATCAGCCCGAAACGAATAGGCGAAGACCCTTTTGTAACCAAATATGGAACGGTGCTAAAGGATTTCGAGAAACGCTATCCGAACTTTGAAGCTGCAATTAAGATGATCCACGAAGGCAGGAGACACAACCACGATGAATCTCGGATCTACAGAAGAAAGTGGTTTGTCCTGTTAGAGGTAGAGTTGAGGCACGCCGTATACTGGAAGGGAAGTGTCTTTCTCTCACTCGTTTTACAACCGCCGCCTGAAGAGTGTTCTCCCGAGCCAAGGGGGTCTGCACATTATGATGTCCATGATACCTCGAGAACCCAGGAGAGTCATCATAGCCCCAGAGATTAGGTCACTCCCCATTATTCTCTCTGCAGCGTTGAGGAGCGCTGCAGAGATAGAAAGCTCACCCCCGATCTCCCTCTTCCATTTTGACTCGTATTCGCTGATCGAACTATTTCCGGAAATCACGCGGGCAACTTCCCTTCCGGCGATGTCCCCAGAGATCATGGCAGTCGGTATTCCCCCACCGTTAGTGGACATGACCATGCAAGCAGCATCTCCAACAGCGACAACTCTCTCCGAGCAGGTTTTCCTTAGAGGCCCGCCCACGGGAAGAACATCGCCGGTGATTCCAGCGACCTTGCCTTTGGCGAGTTGAGTTGTACCAGAATCCATATTCGATACGAAGCGGTCAAGATACTCTCGCGCACTTTTCGATGCGCGATTTTTTCGGATTCCTACTCCGACATTAGCCTTGTGCTCGCCCTTGGGTATCACCCACGCGTACGCTCCTGGAGCGATCTTAGATCCGAAATACATTTCCACGACATCCGGGTCAACCTTCACATTCACCATCTTGTACTGGATTGTCAGAGCAACACTTCGCCGATTTAAATACCCTCGAACCGGAAGACCAGCCGATAAAGACGCTGCTGACGGAAATCCGTCGGCGGCAATCGCAACCTTCCCACAAACATTGTCTTTCTTGGTGTAGGCAAGAACACAGTCATCAAAGACCTTCAAAGAAGCAGGAGAGGAGACTCGGACTTCAACGCCGAGGTCAGTAGCCATGTCCGCTAGGTGCTGCTCGAAACGAGCCCTGTCCAGTATGGAGGATTTAAGTTGGAATTCGAAGTACCTATTCTCGGGAGAGAAGACTCTGAGAGTATTACATCTATTACTTACCACCCTTTCTGGAATTCGGAATATTCTGTCGAGGTTTCTCGCGTTCGGGAACATCTCTTTGATCACTTCGAGAGAGGGAAGGAACTCTCCACACCGAACAGGGTAACCGATACGATTCTTCCTCTCAAAAAGGATAACTTCCATTCCTGACGTTGCTGCACTTCTAGCCGCCGACAACCCGGCAGGTCCTCCACCGATTATGACTACGTCAATACCCCTGCCCACTTCCAAGAACCCCGCCACAGATTTGGTACTTCAATGAGACGAATTAATAGTTCTAATCGTCAAGAGAGGGACATAGAACACACGAGATTCATTTGAAACATTACCAAATATAGTCTACTGAAGGATTTGGGATTAAAGAAAAAAAGGGAAGGAGAGGGCAACCGTGGTCAGTGAACCCCAGTCATGTGCCCGATAAATGCACGTGTTCCAATGTACAGGCAAGCGCCTGCTAGCAGTATCAGAAGTAGTCCAGCCAGCCTTCTCGCCCATTTAGCCTCAACATGATACGCGAGTAGCAGGCTAAGACCAGATAGGGAAGATAGACCGAATATAGGCAGATAAGAGCTTATGTTCCTTGTGTAGTGTGTGACGGTCAGATATGCGTTGCAGGCCGCGATCACGCCTGCTCCAGCCGAAAACCACGAGAGAGGTTTTAAGTCGAGGCCTTTGTAGATGCTATACCCTGCACCCAGAGATACTAGTCCAAATACAGCAAGCGGGGTACCAAAAAACTCGCTGTAAGTACCTGGGAGAGGGCCTACGTAGACCAGTTGCATTGCGATGATTATTGCTCCGATTCCTGACAGTAGTATCATCAGTCCAAAGCCTTTGTTCACGTTTGAGTCCTGCTCGGTTTTGGCATACAAATCCAAGAAATATATTCCGGAAACAAGTGCCCCCAAACCGATAGTGTACATACCTAAAACGAGTGGGTTTATTGCTGCCATGCACTGTTCACTATCCTAGATCTATTTTACATTTTGGAAATAAATCTTTCTGAATTCTTGCGTATTAATACGGAGAACTTAAAAACATATTTCAGAAGAAACATAATGTTGCCAAAGAAAGTTTCGTTATGCAATTCTCAACGATCCGGGAACCCGTCCATATTGAGATGAGACCTTGAGCCATCATCAGACCCTAGAAAGGCGGCAGGAAGCCAACGAGTTCTTCGCCGTACTTGCCCACGAGATCCGCACAAAGATATTGAACCTACTTAATGAGAGAACGGAACTATCTTACTCAGAGATTCTTCATGAACTAGAGATAGACGACGGTCGCCTAAACTTCCATTTAAGAAAGCTCAAGGGATACATAACCCCAACCGAGCGAGGAACATACACACTTTCCCCCAGAGGAGTGGTAGCCTCTCAAACCGCGAGCAGGATCGACAGATACTTCAGTTTTCAGAATCTCCCAAACCTAGCCGCAAGGTTGACCCATCGACATCAGGCAAACGGTTTGCTTGCTCGCAGAGTCTTCGCTTTCATCTTAGACGTAATGATGCTCGTTTTTTGCACTGGACTTTTTATGGATAGAAACTTCTGGTTACTCCTTGCCAGCCTAACTGACCCAGCTCTATTCGGAACAGCGATCGCCAATCTCCCCTATCAGATCATATCCAACTATTCCAACATCTTCTTCGCGGCTTTCCTAGTCTTCACGGTTCTTGAGGCCTATAAGGGTCAAACCCTGGGGAAGTACGTCATGAAGATCAGAGTAGAGAAGACTGGAGGGGGAAAGCTGAACCTCTTGGACGCTGCAACCAGGAACCTGGGAAAAGTCTTCCTTTTTCCTCTGGATTTATCCATCGGGATTCTTACTTACGGGAAGACAGGGCATCTCCGCTTCTTCGACTATATTACTGGAAGCAAGACCGTAAAGGTGTCTGAGCATCCTTTCTCCGCGTTGATAGAGGACTCCTAATCGAGAAACGTTCTTGATTTCTAGCTTAGGCACCCTCTACCCAAAGGTATATTGTACACCGTATCCGCCTCTCGGATACCGCCATTCTATGTTATCGAACTCGTTGCAGACTATTCGACACGAGCCGCATTCTAGACAACCCTCGTGTTCAACGGTTATCGCATCCTCCTCCCAGGTATAGCACTGTGCAGGGCAGACATACGTGCACTGCTTTCTCTTGCACCGAAGACAGGCCTCCTTGGATCGGATTACTAGGTGCGATTCGAGGTCAACCTTGAATCGGTTGAGACCGAGCTTGTCATCTATTGTCTTCATTCAACAGCCCTCAATAAGTCGATCATGTCCTTTCCTATCCTCCAGATCGGTCTCTTGTGAATCAGCGTTCGCAGAACCCGTTTCTCCTTCTCCTTCTTGGGAACCCCATCTACTTTGAGGAGTTCGTGTATCATCTCGTTGGCGATGCTGGGGTAAAGACCAAAAACCTCAGGATGTGAGGCAAAGAATCTTGGGAGATTCTTGTATTTCCGGAGGTCCTTCATTATGAAGCTTTCACTCAACACATGTTGGTATATCGAAAGGCTGTTTGCTGAGTAGTCGTTTGCTTCCCTTGCCATCGATATCGTCTTTGCGGCGAGTAACCCTGAGGTTGTCGCCAGATTCGATCCTTCTCTATGGATCATATTGGTCAACATCGCAGCATCCCCTACAATCAGAAGGCCGTCTACGTATAGCTTGGGGATCCCCTCATAGTAGCCCTCTGGGACGAGGTGAGCCGAGTACTCCTTTGTCTGCCCTCCCTCGATGAGAGGCTGTACCAAGGGGTGTTGTTTCATCCTCTCAAGAACGTCGTTAGGGTTCATGCCGCTCTCAACGAGATCTGAAAGTAAGACGCCGACACCAATTGAAAGGCTCTTTTCATTAGTGTATATGAATCCGGGTCCTGTAAGACCGGCGGTGGCATCACCTATCAGCTCCACAGTCATACCTTCCCCGTTTCTGACCCCGAAGCGTTCGTTGATCGTCTCTTTATCCAGGGAGATTACCTCTTTTAGACCTAGGGACATGCTCCTCGGCGGCAGTTCACTGTGGAGTCCTACTTGCCTGGCGAGGAGCGAATTTGCCCCATCAGCCGCGACCACAACGTCGGCATATATGTCTCCTTTGGGTCTGTTTGTGGTAACCCCCACTATCCTTCCATGGTCTCTTATGGGTTCCAGCACAACCGTTTCGGGAACTACAGTAACCCCTGCTTCCTGCACCTTCGTTGCAAACCATCGGTCGAACTTGGCTCGCAGTACGGTAAAGGAGTTGTATGGTTCGTCGGAGAATCTTCGGTTCCTATGACCGATCTTTGTCGCCGCTTCCCCCGATAGGAGCCAGAACTGGTGCTCTATGACGTGACGTTCGAGGGGGGCTTCTTCCCAGAATCTCGGCAATACTAGTTCGGTGGGCTGCCTGTAGATTACTCCACCCATCACATTCTTGGTACCAGGGTAGTCTCCCCGCTCTATGACGATAACATCGAAATCCTCCTTGGCGAGGCAGTAGGCGGTTGTGAGCCCCGCCAGCCCTGCACCTACTACGATGACATCATAGCGATTCATGTTCCAATCCCCCTCCACTATGTCTTGACCAGCGTCTCGACGAGCAGGCCTTCCTTCTTCCGTGCAACGTTCTTCTCTCTCAGGACGTCTGTGAGGGCGGGAACCACCTTGAAGAGGTCTCCTACAATGCCGTAGTCTGCAACCTGAAAGATAGGGGCATTTGGGTCGATGTTGATCGCAACGATTACATCAGACTTATCCATCCCTACCAGATGTTGAACTGCCCCGGAGATACCGACAGCTATGTACAGCTTTGGTCTTACGGTCGTACCTGTTTGTCCAACTTGATAGTCGTGGGGGAGCCAGCCCTTTCTGACTGCGGCTCTCGAGCAAGCAACAACACCACCTAGAACGTCCGCGAGATCTTCCAGCAGAGAGAAGTTCTTCTTGCTCCCAAGCCCTTTCCCACCAGAAACAATGACATCGGCTTCTTGAAGCTTGAAGGCGTCCTGCATCTCACATACTAGGGAGAAAACCTTTGTGGGGATCTTGCCTTCAGTCAGTCCAAGTTTCTCCCTTACTATCTTTCCCGGCTTAGTCCTCCTTTTCCTTGGAATCTTCATAACCCCTGGTCTTACCGAGGCCATCTGGGGTCGTCCGTCCGGCGTGAGTATAGTTGCCATCACATTTCCACCGTACGCGGGCCTCGTTTGCCGTAGCAGTTTCCGTGTACCACGTTGGATATCGAGCCCCGTGCAATCTGCGGTTAGACCTGTTCCAAGAAGGGTTGCAACGGCTGATGCAAGGTCACGACCCAAGACGGTCGCCCCGATAAGGAGGATTTCCGGTTTATGTTTTCTTACCATCCGAGCGATTCCTTTTGAGTAGGGCAGTGTCCTATAATATTTCAGGAGAGGATCGTCAATAAGATAGACCGAATGAGCCCCGTACGCAAATGCTTCCGACACTGTATCGTCCATATTATGGCCCATCACGATTGCCGAGACGGGGACATGAAGTTTCCTGGCAAGTCTCCGTCCCTCTCCGAGCAGCTCCCACGATACCCGCTCAACCCTGTTTTCAATCTGTTCGACGAAAACCCATACCCCCCGATAGTCTGTGGAGGGCTGCATCTTTCCGTCATTACTTCTTGGATGGTTCAAGTCGGGTTACCCCCTTTAGGGATTCGTTCCTAGATAGGTTCTCAAGCAGCCAGGTCACAGCCTCATCCAGTTTCTCCCTCTCGTTACTCGAATCCTTCTCTCTTACTGGAAAGATCTCTCCAGGCTCTCTAGCCGGAGGCGGAAAGACCTTCATCACCCGTGTGGGTGAACCCTTGAATCCGGCTTTCTCCTCGTCGGCTCCGAGTTTCTGATTATCCCAGAGTTTAGGCTCG
Organism: uncultured Candidatus Bathyarchaeia archaeon; assembly: GCA_964596985.1. Taxonomy (GTDB): domain Archaea; phylum Thermoproteota; class Bathyarchaeia; order RBG-16-48-13. The sequence goes on along the minus strand of CAZQWG010000003.1, from coordinate 260,164 downwards.
TACTTTGCCGCCTTGATCATGTCTGGCAGGGTCTCATATCTCGGTTCGACGAGACCCTCCCCGATTGTAAGAAGGACTGGAAGCTTACTCCTTAGTGTTTGACATCCGATGTCCAGTTTCTGTTGGACCTCGATTGTCTTCTCTTTGAAATCAACCGAATTGATCTTGATCGCGTTGGTTATCACAGGGATCCCAAGTCTTGCCGCGATTCCCGGTCCAACCTGGCCCGTCTCTCCGTCAATCGCCTGCTTGCCGCAGAATATCAGATCGAAAACTTTCTTCGTCGCAATCTCTTTGATCGCGGCCATGAGTACATAAGAGGTTGCCAGCGTGTCCGACCCAGCAAATGCTCTGTCCGACAGAAGGATGCCTTGATCGGCTCCCAAGGCAATCGCTTTCTTGATCGTAGACTTGGCCTGAGGAGGCCCCATACATAGGGCTGTAACTCTCCCTGAGAATTCGTCCCTCAGTCTGAGCGCCAACTCTAGGGCGCATAGATCCGCGGGGTTGGTGGTCGCAGGAACCCCGGATCTGATCAGTGCACCAGTGTTCGGATCAAACCTTATATCTGTCGAATCCGGCACCTGCTTCAAACATACTATTGCATGCAACTCTTGGAACCCTTTCCCTCTTCTAGTTTAACCAACGTAAATTATTGCCGGTATTAGTTTATTTATTGTAAAATGAGGGCACTGAAATAATTAACTTTTGGTCTTCAATAGGGTATCGGGATAATCCCTCTGGAACAGGATCTTCAAGGGTTGAGAGTCTCTGCTTCAGCAATGGGCTGTCTGGCAAGAGAATCGTCTATGTTCCCGATTCTACATTCAAGACGGCTCGATCCTATTCAATATGTTCCCTTCGTCTATTGAGCAAGCTATCCGGGTTGTTGAGATGATTTGTTGCGTTGGGTCTCCTCTTGAAGGGGTGACCGGGAACTCAGAGAACAGGCTTTCTGTCAACCCTCTCGTTTCTTATAGGTCAAGATGACCGTAGGGAAGGCTATTGCTAGGTAGACGAGGTGAACTATTATCCTGATCCACTCCGCCTTCACTGTGTAGCCGAACATCACGGCGAACACTGAGCCCACTACGCCCTTGTGGTACAGCGGACTGTCTTCCGGCACATCAAGCACATAGGCGTACTCGCCCAGCCAACCCAACTCAACCCCCGTCTCCTCGAAGTACTCTACTAACTCATGAACCCCATAGCCGGCAAGGCCCCCAGCCAAGAGCACGAGGAGGACGCTCGTGAAATAGAAGAACCTTCGTATGTCGATCTTCATACCAATGAGGAATATCGCATAAGCAATAGTCAGTGAAGTCGCTATACCGAGAACCGCCCCGACCAACGTGCCCACAATGTCCCTCAGCAGGAACGGAGTCAGGAAGAGTACGGTTTCAAGCCCCTCCCGGATTACAACAACGAATGAGAAAGAAGTTAAGGCGAGGGGGGCTCCTCCGGTTGCGATGGTTTCCACTCGGCTCTCCACTTCTACCCTGAGCTTTTTCCCCTTGGTAGCCATCCAATAGATCATCGAGGACAACACCAAGACCGCAAAGAGAGAGGTCACGCCTTCGAAAAGCGGTTTGAGGGGGCCGGTGAGCCCGCCGTATACGGCCAAGACGGCGGTACCGAAGACGAGGCTTGCAGTAACAGCAAGGCTGACCCCGTACCACACGTACCGTCCTAGAGGATTCCTATTCGTTCTAGCCAGGTAGGAGAGGATTATCGCCGTTATGATCGCGGCTTCCAAGCCTTCCCTAAAAGCCAATAGAAATGCGCCAATCATGCATTATCACCCATGTACGTGTTTGGGTGTCTAACGTGTTGTAGCCTTGTCTTGTTTGTAGGATTGAGCACAGTGGACGCAGCAGAACGTCATCTTGACTCCGTCTATCGCCTCCGCGTATCCGCCTTCGTAGACCTTGCAGCCGCAGTGCGCACATACATCGAGACTCGGTTCGATGGCTGTCGATACTAACCCGGCAAAGCGTTTGAATAGGCGATTGCAGAGTATTCTCCCTTCGTCGGTGAGTTGGTACAGTTTCCGTTCCTTCTCTCCTATCGGTTCAATGGTATGGGTGATCAACCCTTTCTCTTCTAGCTGTTGTAGGAACGGGTAGATGAGTCCAGGGCTGATAGTCTTTCCTAGTCTGGACTTGAATTTCCGTAGAATGCCGTAGCCGTGGATAGACCCCTCATAGAGTATGGTTAGTATGTAGAATCTTGCGAAGTCGGAGACTAGATGGTCGAGGTTTTCTTCACTTAAATAAGACACCTCCATATCGCGTATGTCTCACCGCCTACACTTGTACTGGGAATAAGAGCCTTCATCATTCTGATTCATCCTCGTCAATTCGCGTAGTCAGGGCGTATCTGGGTTCTCCTGAGCAGGTTTGCGTTTGTCACGACTGTTACCGAACTGGTGGCCATGGCTATCTCCGCTATCACAGGATGGGCTAAGCCCAACATTGCTGCCGGGAGGGCGAGGATGTTGTAGGAGAAGGCCCAGAAAAGGTTCTGTTTGATCTTGTGGAAGGTTGCCCGAGAGAGCCTTATCGCCGTTACTACACTCGATAGATCTCCTCTCACCAAGGTTACGTCAGCCGATTCGATAGCGATATCTGTCCCTGTCCCTATCGCTATCCCTACGTTAGCCGCGGTCAAGGCTGGCGCGTCGTTGATGCCGTCGCCCACCATGGCGACGGTTTCTCCGTTCTCCTGCAATTTCTGGATCTCTTTCACCTTCTGGTCAGGTAATACCTCGGCCAGCACCCTAGAGATCCCTACCTTCTTGGCGATGGCCTCGGCGGTCCGCCAGTTGTCTCCCGTCAACATGGTGGTCTTCAACCCTATCCTCTCAAGCTCGTCTATCGCCTGCATCGAGTCTTCCTTCAGAGCATCGGCAACAGCCACGATGCCTGCTATCTCTCTGTCTATGGAGACTAGTATCGCCGTCTTCGCTTCTTCCTCCAGCCGCGTCAGTTCCGCTTCTAAGGATGCGAAGTCTACCTTCTCTTCGTTCATCAACTTCCTGTTGCCGACGAGAACCATGCTCTGGGAAGAAAGAATAACCTCGGCCTTCACACCCCGCCCCGTCAACGCCTCGAATCCTTCAACCTGATAGAGCCCTAGGTCTCCTTCCTTCGCCCTCCTCAGGATGGCTTCTCCGAGTGGGTGTTCCGACCCAACCTCAACACTAGCAGCAAGGCGGAGGACCTCCTCCAAGGTATGCCCGTCGGCCGGCACAACATCCGTTACCTCGGGCATTCCCTTAGTGATGGTTCCTGTCTTGTCGAAGACGACGGTGTCAACTTCTCTGAGGGTTTGGAGGGCTTCACCGTTGCGTATAAGTACGCCGTTCTCGGCACCCATACCACTGGCAACCATTAGGACTGTCGGTGTTGCGAGTCCTAGGGCACAGGGACATGCTATCACGAAGGTCGCCACAAGCGCAAAGATCGCAAGGGTGACCACCTCCAGGTTTGGGTTGATCCAAGGAAGAAACGGCTGGGCCCAGATACCCACCTGCCTCATCCTGTCGGGAACCGTCATCCACAGGATCAAAGATACGATTGCTAGTACTAGAACCGTTGGGACGAAGTAGCCGGTTACCTTGTCCGCGAACTCTTGGATCGGTACCTTGGAGCCTTGAGCTTCTTCGACCAGTCTTATGACTTGGGAGAGGAACGTGTCCTGTCCTATCCGCGTAGCCTTCACCTTCAACATTCCTCTTTGGTTGAGAGTTGCACCTATGACCTCGTCGCCGACTCCCTTCAGCACCGGCATGGATTCACCTGTAGCCATGGATTCGTCGACGGAGCTCTGCCCTTCCACTACTTCCCCGTCGGTGGGGATCTTCTCGCCTGGCCGGATGACCATGATGTCACCGACTTGAACCTCGTCGATGGGAACCTCCTTTTCCTCTCCGTTCACCAAGAGGCGTGCGGTCTTGACTTCCAATTCTAGTAGCTTTCTTATGGCTTCGGAGGCTCTGCCCTTGGCTTTGGCTTCTATGTATCTTCCTAGGAGGTGGAAGGACATGATCATCGCGGCTACTCCTGCGTAGTTCTCGATTGGGCTGAAGAATACGGCTGGACCAGTGAGGAAGGCTGTGGATGTACCTAACGCGATGAGGACGTCCATGTTTGGAGTACCACGGGAAGCCGCCTTCACCGCTGAGAGAAGGGTTTCCTTACCAGCCCAGAATAGAACCGGGACCGATAAGAGTATCATTCCGAGGGTATATACGAAATGATTCGGCCACGCTATCCCAAACAGCATCTCGGGGATCATCAGAAGGACGATCGGTACAGTGAAACCCCATGCGACGAGCATCCTGCGTCTTGCTTCGTGGAATTTGCGTTGTTCCTCTTCGACTTCTCTTTCGTACCTGAGTTCGCTTTCTTCTCTGCCGAGCGCCTTGTAGCCTGTACTCTCTATCACCCCGCGGATGGTTTCGTAGTCGATTTGATCCGTATCGTATGTGATGACTGCCTTCTCGGACGCGAGATTGACGCTTGCATCCACGATCCCGTCCGTCTGCTCCAGGGCGTTTTCTATGGTTTGGGCACATGACGCGCAGGTCATCCCACCTATCTTGATTATCGTCTTCCCGGTCTCGAAACTCGCACCATACCCTGATTCTTTCACGGTTTCGACAAGTCGGCTCTTGCTGGTGACCTCTGGATCGTATGTCACATAGGCCTTCTCCGAGGCGAAGTTTACAGAGGCCTCCTTGACTCCCTGGTGTTTCTTCAATGCACCTTCTATGGTCTGGGCACAAGTAGCACAGTGCATGCCTTCAAGATTCATTACAGTCTTCTGTTTAGCCACAGGGATTCCTCCTTTCTACGGGTCTGATACTGCTCTAGACTCACGATTCGACTTCCCTCTTCATTCTCAGGTATTGTTCCTTTGTGATCTCTCCCTTTGCGTATCTTTCATTGAGGATTACGAGGGCTCCTTTATCTTGGCTGGTTGTCGGTCTGCCAGTTCCCATGAACCCTGCCATGAAATAGTACGCTCCAAGGGTTACCAGTATTAGAAAAGCGATCGGTATTAGGGACATGTAACCCCAACCGTAACCCATCATACCCATCATTCCGGGTAGGCAGCTAGTCCAAATTCCCCATCTTAACATGGGTGAGATGAGTATTAGCGTCAAGAGTAATGCGAACAGCCAGATCCAAGCCCTTCTCTCTTCGAACATGCCGGTTCACTTTCTTTGTACTCTTACTATATGTTGGGCAGGTGTTGCCTGCCTTCCAGTAAGTATTGGTGTCGGCTCAATATAAATATATCTTATTATGATATATTTTCGTCAGATCGATTGTGGGATAGGTCTGAGAGGAGGCAGAACTCACTGCCACAGGTCCCCTAGCCTCTCGAAGACTCCTAGAGTAAGAGGCGTGAAGAGGGTCAGCCTCTTCGGGCCTTTCGCATGAATTCTCGAGCACCTTCTAAGAACAATTGGGTCGTACGGGCTTCCACCATGACGTCTGAGCGCACTTTCTTGTCTGCTGCCCGGATTTGAGTGGTGGCTTGTTCAATCGCCTCCAGAACGCGGGAATGGTCTGGTTCACCGGGTAGCCCTAGGGATTGTGCCAAGTCGTTGGGTCCGAAAGCGAATAGATCGAGGTGCTCCACGGTCAAGATCTCTGACAGGTTCTCCAGGGCTCGGACGTCCTCCAACAGGACGATAGGCAGGATCTCCTTGTTGATCTGAGCCATAAATGCCCGACGTTCTTCGCCGCCTACATGCGAACCGTAATCGTTGCTCCTGCTCCCTCCGTAGCTTCGACTTCCCTGAGGCGTAAAGAGACAGGCTTCCACCAAGGTTTGGGCGTCGGCCTTGGTGATGATATGGGGAGCCATAATCCCCATTATTCCTCGATCCAGGAACTGCAGTATGGTAGAGCGCTCGATGTCAGGTACTCGAGCCAGAGGCGTCAACCTCGCCAGTTCGGCTGCACGACACATCTCTTCGAGATCCCTCAGAGCGAATGTCCCATGCTCACCGTCCAAGAAGACGTAGTCGAAGCCGACCTGTCCCATCAGCTCAATTAGGGTCGCGGAGGGAAAAAGGAGGCGACATCCGTAAGCCTTCTCCCCCTTCCTCATTTTAGTTTTTATATTGTTGGTGCGCAAGAGTATCCCCTTCTTTCCGGAATCATTGTTGCTAGTCTTGTTTTTCTTCTTTTCTACACTTATATGCACCGATCATCACGCGCGTTCTGGTGCAACGTTCAACCATTCGATAGCGAATCGGCCTCCCAGGCATGGTCCAGAGAAGCAGAAAGCTCACAAGAGGGAATACGTCACGGAGTACACGCCTTCTAGACAGAGAACTCCTCCATCATGGTTTCAAAAGCCTTGTCGATGGTGAGATGCCTCAGCTCCTTTGCACGCGGCAGGTGTCGATCGCAGAACCATTCCGCGTACGGGGGATGACCGACGCGGTCCAGTCGCTCCATCTCTTTATCCCATTCAACGTCCGAGGAACGCTTCGCAAAGTAGACGAGGCCGCCTTCCCCGGCATCGAGATCCTTGTCGCAGATCGCACAGATAGGAGGTCTCATACAAGAACAGTTCTTGGGGCTCCCTACAAAAAGCTATGCTCGACGATTGGCATCCCGTCGGCTTCCCCCGAAAACGTACGTCACAGACTGCCTCACGAGAAAAGAGTCGATCTCTAGCCTAGATGGCAAGCCGTTTTCTAATGTCTTCCGCGGTCATTTTCCACATAGTCCTGAGGATAGATGCATCATGACCTATCTCGATGATTCGGATCCCCATCTTGGCAAATCGCTCCGCGTTCTCCACCCAGGGATACCCGGTCCCTATGGCGACAGGCTTCCCATTCGCCTCTGCTGCCTTGATCGTCTTCCCTAATGCCTCCAATACCCGGGGATTGGAGGTCTCGGTTGGGATGCCTGCGGAGACAGAATAGTCACTCGGCCCAAATAGGGCGAAGTCCAAGCCTTCGACGGCTAGGATCTCCTCGATACAATCGACTGATTGGGTGGTCTCCACCATGACCCCGATCATCGGCTCTTCGTCACTCCACCTCATCCAGTCCTTGCCGGGTTCGAGCCCCCACTTGGAGGAGTGACACATGCCGTATCCCCGTATGCCTTTCGGCGGGAACTTGGCTGCCTTTACCACCTCCTCGGCTTCTTTCCTCGTCTCGATGTGTGGGACGATTATTCCTTGAGCGCCTATCTCCAACACCTTCCGGATAATGTACGGATTGTCCTTGTCCACCCTGACTATGGGCGTGACGTCACCGACCTCCGCAGCCATGATCATGTGTTCGAGGGTCGAGTCTTGCCTCCACGCGTGTTCGCAGTCGATGCGGACGAAGTCGAGACCACAGTATCCTGCAAGCTCGACAAGAGCCGGACTAAACGAGTAGACACCGGTTCCGAGGGCTATCCGACCCTTAGATAAGATCCCCCTCAACTTCACCTTCTTCAAACTGAATCGGCCCCTCAGCATTCCCCAACCCGCCACATTCCACTTAGGTTTTGTGAGATACCCTTGCACACGTAGGATGTGGACGCGTTGCAGGCGGATAGCCTAGACAGGATAGGGGAGTAGGTCTCTCCTATACTCATGCAAGGGTTTTTCATCGTTGAGTACTCGACGGATATCTCTGGCAGCCGTTTCAGCCATTCTCTTCACCGATTCCTTTGCAGAGCCTGCTACATGAGGGGTCAGAACCGTATTGTCCAGTCCAAGCAATGGGTTATCCGGGTCTAGGGGTTCCTCTTCGAAGACGTCAAGCGCAGACCCAGAAACCCACTTGTCCTGTAGTGCTTGGCAGAGGGCCGACTCTTCTATGACAGCCCCTCTGGAAGTATTCACGATAAACGCTTCTTTTTTCATCATTCTAAGCTCCCTCTCCCCGATCATATGTCTCGTATATCTGGTCAATGGGACATGTATGGTGATTAGGTCCGATTGTCTCAGAAGAGTTTCGAGGTCGACGGGCTTGACGCCTAGTTCCTCGAATCTCTCGAGAGGGACGTAGGGATCATAGGAAACGACCTTCGTTTCGAAGGCTTTCAGCCTCTTTGCCACCCCGGTTCCTACGTTTCCGAATCCGAGGATTCCCACGGTCATGTTCATGAGCTGTCTCCTCATAAATCGGGATTCCTCCCATCTTCGTTCTCTCACCAACCGGTCGAGTGTAGGAACTTTCCCGATAAGGGAAAGAATCAGTGTGATGGTATGCTCTGCAACTGCCACTATGTTCGCCAAGGGCGTGTTTGTAACGAGTATTCCTCTCTGCTCAGCTGTCTCTAGGTCGACTCTATCCATACCAGTCCCGTGGACTGTAATCACCCTCAAATCAGGTGCAGCATCCATCACTTCCCTGGTAACGACACCGGTGCGTACGAAGATCGCATTCGCATCAGCCAACTCTCTCAGCACGCCATCATCAAATGACCGGCCGGTCGTGAAGACATGTTTGACTTTGAATTCCTTCTCAAGAATCTCCTCAGCTATGGAGTGGATCGGGGAATCCAGATTCGTCAAGAACACGACTGTAGGCGAATCCTCTACCATCCAGCAACCCTCACCCAACCACTGGCTACACACAGATTTAACAGGATCTGAGGAGCAGAAGAGGAAGCCGTGTACCCTTCGGACGAGGAAGCCGATGCAAGCTATCTGCCACGGAAATGGTAATTAACACGGAAAAGACTTCTAAAGGAAGTTGACACGCCTGTTGGGATAGTATATGAAGATTCCTCCACACCTTTTTCTCCTGCTGAACATTATTGGATTCGGTTTATGGGGATTCATAGGCAAGATCGGGACATCCGCTATGGGAAAGTACCGATACCTTCTTGTTTCCTATTTGACCGTCACGGTTTTGACCGGGGTTCTTTTATGGTCCTCAAATGAGCCAAGCCCAGGATTCTCTCCCGTATACTTGTATCCCGTCGTCAGCGGGATATTCACGTGGATGGCTGTGACGACTTACTTCTACGCCTTAGAAGAGATGCCTCTCAGCACCGTCGCATCTTTATCGTCCCTATACCCTGTGATCACAATCACACTGTCGATTGTTTTCCTTCAAGAGAGGCCTACAGTAAGCCAAGGCCTCGGGATGATCTTGGCTCTGATTGCAGGTTTCTTGATCGGTCGCTAAGCTAACGCATGTCAGGTCTTGGAACCGGGCCGTTCAAAAGCATGGACGGTTTTCTCGATCGGCTCCCCGACTACTCTGATTCGATCGAGGTCTATCGTACCAAGACCGTTCTCTGCAGCCAATCTCAGGTGAGTCACTTCTTGAGGTTCGATCCCCATGATCTTGCAGCCGACAGCGTCGACCGCTAGCCCATCGTTCCCAGCGAGGATTACCCCCAATGGTTTCGGTTTCCCTTTTGGGACATTCGGCCCGTCGCCTTCCACGCCAACTATGCCGTCAACCACATTGAAGTGTGTCCTTACAACAGTGTTCACGTCGACGATCGACTTGTGCAGCCCTACCTTATGGAGGGTCTTCTTCTCCCATTTCTGTGCGATCCCGATCGCCAGGTTCTTGAGGCATATCGAGGCAAGCGTTTCTATGTGGGTCTTAATTACCGGGACGTTGATTATGACATCCGAGTCTAGAACGATCTTACCAGTCTTGAACGTCTCCAGAACCAGGCCGCCGGGGACTTTCACCCCGATAGTACTTGCGGTGTTCAGGTCCCAGAGCTCAATGTTCTTACGCTGCGCTAGATCTGTGATTCCAGCCGCCTCGAAGGCAGCCATCGTATCCCAGTTTCCAGAGGGGTACGCCGCACCCTCCGCGATCACGACTCTCCCAGCATCCTGCTCCTCGACGAGGTCCACCACCGCTTCGACGACCCGTACGTCCGTATTCACCCCCAGACCCTGCGGTGTCGAGTTCTTGGCGTTGGGCTTTACCAGAACGGTATCTCCTTTCTCGATGACCTTGTCGAGCCCTCCCGCGAGCCGCACGGCCTCCCGGACAGCCTCGGCAACTCCGCGTTCTCCTCCGATTCTGATGATTGACACGGTCGGCGTCGACATGTCCTAAACCATTCTAACTGCAATGCATCCGGACTCAAAAACCTTGAGTACACAGTGCACCATAAGAATGCGGACAAGGACCGGATCACGGGTGAAAAGATGGTAGTATCCTTGGGAAGACTGAGTAGTGTAATGTCAGTATTGTGGTTACTGCGAGGGGCGACAACGCAGCCCAAAGGCTGTACAGGAAGACTCTTGGAGCAGAAATCGAGGCAATAATCAAAGACTTCTATTCTACTGGCGAGGTGATCAAGGTTTCCCGGAGAAGCAGGAAACTATCATAACGGGTTCCACACCTGACGGCATCTAACGCCTATAGAGATGGTGCTTGTCCGCCACGAGTCTCAAGCGCGGTTACTGTCCTGCTTGAGCCTCTTTAACGGCGGAGTTGAAGGTCTCAAGCGCCCTATCTACCTGTTCTTGAGTTATATTCAGCGGTGGCCCAAACACTGCTATGACTGCGTCTTTCATTCTCAGGTTGGAGAGACTGAAGTAGAGACCCTTTTCTAAGGCTTTCTTGCGGATGGCCGCGCCTAGTTCTGGGTCCGGCGTCTTGGACTGCTTGTCTCTTACGATTTCGACGCCGAGTAGAAGCCCCTTTCCTCTGGCTTCGCCTAGCACTTCGCTTTCCTCGACGGCGTCTTTCAGGGCATTTAGACAATAATCCCCCATCTTAGCGGCGTTGTCTGCTAGTTTGTCCTCTATTATGACCCTGATATTTGCGAGGGCGGCTGCGCAAGATAGTGGATGGTTTCCGTAGGTTGAAAAGTGAACACCTTTAGTGAAGTCTCCCATCGTGTCGGCTATTGTGTCCGTGGTGATGACAGCAGATAGAGGGACGTAGCACGAGCCGATACCTTTGGCGACGGTCATTATGTCTGGAGTAACGTCGTAGTGTTCACAGCAGAACATCTTCCCTGTTCTGCCGAAGCCGGTTATCACCTCGTCCAGGATCAGGGGTATCCCATGTTTATCGCAGATTCTTCTCAGCTCCGGGATGTACTCGTCAGGCGGCACTACTGCACCACCGCCGCCAATGATGGGTTCGGCGATCACAGCAGCGATGGTCTCTGGGTGCTCGTAGACTATGGCGTTCTCCAAGGCCTTGACACACATAATGGCGCAGTCCGGGTACTCCAAGCCGAAGTCGCAGCGGTAGCAGTAGGGTGGTTGAATCTTAAGAAACCCGGATGCGGCTGGGTCGTAGCTTCTCTTGTAGAGGGCGGCCCCACTCGCGCTCAAAGCCCCCAGGGTGTTTCCGTGGTATCCCCCCCACCTTGAGAATATCTTCAGTTTTCCAGTGTATCTTCTCGCAGTCTTAAGAGCTAGCTCAACTGCTTCTGAGCCGCTGGTGAGGAAGAAGGATCTGGTGAGTTTCTCCGGAGTTATCTCAGCGATCAGTTTTGCCAGTTTGACTTCGGGAATGTTGAAAAACGTGGTTGTTATGCTTGAGATGCTGTCCAATTGCTCTTTCATTGCTTCTGTTACCCTCTTGTCGCCGTGACCGATATTCACGGCAACGGCAATGGAGGCGAAATCAAGGTACTCTTTTCCTGTCACATCCCTGAGAATAGCCCCTTCGCCTTCCTTGATTACAGAGGGGATGATCCCATGATAGTGGATCAAGTGCTCTTCTCCCCACTTCGCCAAATCCTCCGCGGATTGACTAGAGAGAACACGGTAGAGTTTATCAGCATTCAAACGGTTTCCCTCATAAATCATGTCATATATTATGGCGATAAGAGCATTATCGTAGGCCTCTCTGGCGTTTGTCTTTTGCCACTGCAGGTTATCTATTCGCCATACACGGGAAGGCGGCGCTCTCAATACCACAGTGTTCTATGTCCTATTCTATCAGCTACCGTCACTTCGACGAGCTTCATCCCCTCGCATTTTGGGAGAACATGGAATCCCACGCCGTTCCCCCTGCTGCCTGAAGAATAACGGCTGTCCGTCATTGGGTGATTCCTATTCGCCAGGGAGTATGCCCCTGCCGAAGTATTCAGCCGACCTCCTGAACATTCTTCCATCCTGATGAGCTCGGTCAGCCAAGACCTACCGCTCGGGACTGGTAGCTTCTATTCAGGGCTATTGTCGGTCACAGCGGGTCACAAACATTCAAGAGTCTGAATCCAGTTTTTCGGCGATCGCCTGAGGCATATCGGAACGACAGTGGAGAGAACCGGTCAGAGAGGATTTTAAATGGAAAACACTGAGGGTATTGCTTCCACAGCCCTTTCCGAGAGGGTATCGTTCCTCCGCTTCAATCGCAAGAATTATTGGGAGTGAAATGTATACATCTTTCAGTCTCATAGACCGGACGGTTCTGAAGAGGAAGAAGGGAGTCTTGAAGAAGATCCTGGTTCCTATCATCATCCTTCTTGTTGCATCCTCCGTTATTTCTGTGCAGGCTCAGAGCTTCTTCGAGAAGACTTGTCCCAGATGTCATGGCAAAGGCTACATAGTCAAGATCTCTCGGACAGACATGGACGGTGACTGGGCTTGGACCGGATCGTATTGGGGTTGGAAGGTTATCGGTACATTCTACAATCAGGGAGTTGAGGGGGGAACCAAGACGGTTGTCGCCTGGTCCTCGCTCTATCAGGATGGCGATCCGAGATACGACGAGAATAGCGGTTCATACTACTTTCCAGCGAACAGCTACAAGACCGTATCGATAACCGTACGACCCCCTCCTACTAGTGGCCAATGGTGGGTCAGCATGTACGTCGTAAGTCCAACCACGACATGTCCGGAGTGCGGTGGTGACGGATACGTCATAGACTGGGGATTCGCCGTTCCTTTTGCCGTGATTGTTGGAGGTGTTTTTCTAGGCGTCGTATTCCTAGCCGCGAAGTCGAGTCGCACAACCAAGGAAGAAGAACCAACAGCTCCGAGTGTGGAAGAGCCACTGCCTCCGCCTTCAGCTCCCCCGCCCGGCGTACGTGTAGAGCGTGAGATTCTGATCAGATGCCAGTACTGCGGGGGACTGTACCCTCAAGGCATACTGAAATGTCCACATTGCGGAGCACGCGCAACATAGAAATCTGCTTTGCGCTTTGAGAAGCAGCCGGCACTAATGGCATTTCGAAACGGAAGAAACGAATACCGGGGAAATGTGTACCGTAGAGTAAACACACGGATACCCATACAATCCAACGTACGTACCAATAGCGGTCACTCGGCGCTATAAGTATCCTCGAGCAGTTGTTTTGCTTTGTTTACTGCATCCCACGCATCTTTCCCGAAGGCGTCGGCCCCCATCTTTGACGCAATCTCTTCGTTCAGACATCGTCCACCTACGAGTATCTTGATTCCTTTCCTGAGACCTGCCTCCTCTAGCCTGTCCACGGTCTCTTTCACCTTGAACATGGTTACGCTCAGTAGAGTCGACATGCAGACCAGGTCGGGTTTTTCCTTTCTAACCGCTTCGAGAAATCTTTCGGGGGATACGTCGATCCCAAGATCGGTGACTTGGAAGCCGGCGGATTCGAGCATGGAGACGACTATGTTCTTGCCGATGTCGTGGAGGTCTCCCTCCACGGTGCCAATCAACGCTCTCCCAACCCTTCCTGTCGAGGCTTCTTTCAGGTGAGGCCTGAGCGTTTCCATTCCCTCGTTCATGACTGCCGCAGCCATGATCAGCTCGGAGAGGAAGTACTCTCCTTCCTCGTATCTCCTTCCGACCGTCTCCATTCCCACGTTTAACCCGTCTCGGAGTATCTTCCGCGGGGTGAGTCCCGCGTCCAATGCTTCTTTAATACCTTGTTGGACCCCTTCGGATCTCAGGTTTGCCAGGTCATCCGCGATCTTGCCTAGAACCGTTTCATTTAGATCCATACTATCACCTCAGAGAGCTACTTTTTACTGATAGGATATCGACCGTACTTTCGCCCCTCATCGATCATCGTCAAGATATTCTCGGTTTTTACGTTGCTGTGCAGGCTATTGCTGTCTGCAAGTATGAATCCGCCGCCTTCTGCGGCGACATCTATGCACCGCCTGACATCTCTCCGCACATCGTCCTCTGTCCCGTACGGTAATACGTGGGTTATGTCGACGTTTCCTCTCAAGAAGATTCGATCCCCGTACCGTTTCTTCACGTCGGCGAGATCCATTACACCTGGTTCTATCGGATGCAGCCCGTCTACACCCAGGTCGATGAGGTCGTCGAGTATCGGGTAGAGGTTCCCGTCTGAATGCTTCATATAGGGGAGACCCCTTCTGTGAGACTCGTCTATCAACCGGTTCAAGCAGGGGAAGAAGAACTCGTGGAAGATCTTCGGTGGGAAGAACGGGGTTCTGACATCGGCTATGTCGTCGCTCTCAGCCACCATGTCCCCTCCCCGGTCAAGCATCCTCTTCGTTATCTCGAAATTCACATCTGCAATCGTCTTGATTAGTTTCTTCGCGAAATCGGGGTTTCGATAAATATCTAGAACCAGCTTGTCGATCCCGCCCCTCATCAGATACGGATACATCATAGAGCCATGGACCCAGACAACGACCGGATACTCGTCTCCTGCTTCCTTTACAGTCAAGTCTACAATATCGTAATTGATCTCATCTGGGTCCGGAAACTCCCAGGAGTCGAGATCTTCTGGACTCTTTATCGCCCCACCGATCCACCAGGTGGTCTTCGAGTCTGGTCTGATCCTGTAGATCTTGCCAAAATGATCTGTATAGGTATCCTCGCTGACAAATTTTGGGTGATATCCTTCAGGGAAGACGTTGTAATCTGAGACTGAGAAAGCATCTAATCCAAGCTTCCTTTTTGTCTCAACACTGAGCCTTTGATTATGCATCATCATCCGGTTCAAGTCCATCTCGCCGCCTCGACCGGTCACGACGCCACCCCCGCCGCCCCCGGCACCAGCACCGTAGGTCTTCTTTCCAGTTATGGTCTCGATATGGATCGGATCGACAAAGGAGGCGTCGATTGGCACCATGTCCGGCTCCTCCAGATGCACTGCAGCCATGAATCGGTCCTTATGCGACATCACCATGAACCTGTCCTCGCTTTCCACCTTACTCCTTCTGACAAGGATAGGTGCGCCTAGACCGTTAATAGTTATTCATCGATGATACCTTAAAACCAGGGAAGCCTGCTAAAGAGTATTAGGAATCCATCAAGAGCAGGAAAGTCACCTATGCGTACACTATTCCTATAAGGGGACCGAGGTTATTCGGACGATCTTTGCGCCTTAGATAGCTAGGAGACATGTATGATCGTCTTCTCTGTCGTAGGCTATCGTTCTGTTCTCAGAGTCTCTATTATGCTGAGTCTTGTCGTTCTATAGGCGGGGTAGATCGCTCCAAGGACCCCCATGGTAAAGGCGCTGACTGCCGCTATTTGTATCGGTTCAAATGAGAAGTAGTGGATCATTTCGAAGCCCCAAGCACTTGCCCACTCGACGATGATCTGGTAGAGTTTGATCGAGATTGGGAGACTTATCACTAGTCCCAGCAGAGTCACGGCGACCACCTCCACTAGGATCATGATTGCCAGTTGCCTGTGTGAACAGCCTACTGATCTTAGTATCGCGAGCTCCCTCTTCCTGTCGTCTATGTTCATGTTTGCCATCACCGCGACCCCAAGCACGCATACCCCAAACCCAGCGACCTTCATGACCTCGAACAGGGCCAGCTCCTCATTCATATGCTCCTGCAGTTCGTCGAGTAGATCTTGGCGCGTTATTATTCCGACGGAGTACTCTCCCATGAAGCGTTCGCTAATCGCATCTTTGACGAGGGGTAGTTGGTTCTTGTATTCGTCCGCTGCCTCAACGAAGAATACAGTTGCGTAGTCACCTATGTGACCGAACTGTTCTGTGAGGGTGCTGTAGGACACGTAACATGGATCTCCTAGGCTGGGGGTGCCGAAGGAGAATATGGAGCTTGGGTTCGCCTCGGCGATACCGATCACCGTGAATGCCCGCCAGACAGGCACATAGTAGATTTGTCCACCGAACCATATCCCTTCGGTTGAGAGAATCTCGACAACGCTGCCCCGACCGAGATCACCTAGTGAGGTGGCAACGGGGCGAGAGAGCATAATTGTATTCGGTTGCATCAACTCGTAGAATACACTGGGAGGGGTCTCCTCGCTCAATCTGACGTCTATGACTTTCGGGAAGTAGCGGACGTCGATGCCCATCATCGGTGCAGAGTAGTTGCCTGCACCCCCGCCGGGAACCTTCATCTTGGTTTCGAAGGATATGGTTGCAGCAGCATACTTGACATAATTTCCTCTCCCTACGCCTTGGATCCTCCTGTAGTAGTCGGCTGGGATCTTTTCCTCGCTGAATACGACTATGTCTGCAGGGAATAGGCGTTCCATACTCCTCTCTAGGCTGACGTCTAGCGATCCCACCTCGAATGCCGCTATCAGATAGAACGTCAACGCTATGGATACCAAGGCGAGGCTTACAGCCGTCCTGGTGGTGTTCCTTCCCACACTCCTCGCCATCAAAGACCCAAGTCTTCCCATGAAGGGCTGAGTGAGATGTCTCCAGAGGACTGCATATATCTTTAGGAGCCCCGCAGCAAGAGCGACGCCCCCAAGTATGAAGGCAGGGAATGATAATAACACCGGCAGCATCTCCGCAGACATGTCCATGACCATGGTCCCTGGTTCCTGGATCTTTGAGGCGTTATTCGCAGCCCAGAGCAGCACCAACCCTGTAGTAGTGAAGAAGATGGGCAGCCACTTCTCCTCGGTTCTAGACAGCCCTCCTTGCACCGTTTCGACGATGGATTCCCGGGATGCCATGAGTGATGGTATCACCGTTGCGATCACGGTCATTGTGGGCCCAATCAGGACACCGGTCGCGATGTAGATTTCACTAATGATTATCTCGGTGTACTCGACCGAGGAGGCTGTTTCTGGGCTTGAGAGGATGAAACCGGCAACAGGGTTGATGAAGGCTTCAGCCATCAGTCTCGCTAGTTCATTCCCGATAATCGTCCCGACCAGGCTTGCCACGGCCCCGAGGAACAAGGCTTCGGTGACGAGCATAAGGAAAACCTGGATCTTGCTCATGCCGAGAGATCGGAGTATCCCTATCTCAGTTCTCCGGCCTTTCATGTTCATGTACTGCATGTTGAAGATGAGAACCACGGCGATGGTGAAGACTATGATGACATAGAATAGCGAGTCTAATGCGTAGCCCTCCATGAGATCTTCGATCTGCTGCAGCGTATGTTTCCTCACTGCAGAGATCTTGTATCTGTACCCCAGCAGGCTTTCAAGCCGTTCCACCACTCGATCTACTTCCCTGAAGTCTTCGATCTTGGCGATTATGCTGGTGAGCCTCCCGTATACCTTGAAGGCCCTCTGGGCCATGGGGAGGTCGATGTAGATCCGCTTACCGATCTCACCGAGCCCCTTGACGAGTGGCGGCGGATTGTAGACCCCGACAACCACGAGGGTGTAGTACTCCCCTAGGACTCGGATCTTCAGGGTGTCGCCTACGCTGAGATCGAATCTTGCGTCTACTATAACTTGGTTCTCTTCAAGGACCCGGGTTCCTGTTATCTTCGTGTATCTATCGTCCACGTAGTCGTAGTCGCCTTGAGCCACGCCTAGTATACTTACATCTTCTTTCTCTTCTTTCCGGATTGTTTCGTTCCAATAGTAGATTGTTCCTTGACCCGTAATCCTTCCAGCTACATCGGTGACGCTCTCAACCGACTTCACTGTTGAGAGTGTTTCTGCTGGAAAAGAACCGCCGACGGCCGAAGTGATGCTTATGTCGGCGTTCCCTGTTGCCCGGATAGCGAGATCTTTGAAGTTTTTATTGGCGCTATCCATGACCGTGCCTATCGAGACGAGAAGGATCACGCCCAGAAGGACGCCGGTGAACGCAAGCGCGTTCTTTCTCTTTCTTCGGAATAGGCTTCTCGCAGCAAACCTGAAGACCGTCAGTCGCGCCATCTTTCTTCTCCCCCATTCAACGGGCATACTAGGTTACGAGGATTCTCTCCCCTTCGATTCTTCCGTCCCTCATACGGATGATTCTATCCGAATGTTCGGCTACAATAGGATCGTGGGTTACCATGATGACGGTGACCCCTTCCTCTTTGCAGAGGGCTTTCAATCTGCCTATGACTTCTTGCCCTGTCTTGGTGTCTAGGTCTCCGGTGGGTTCGTCGGCGAGTATTAGGGAAGGCTGGTTGGCTAAAGCCCTTGCTATCGCGATTCTCTGCTGTTCTCCTCCGCTGAGTTCGTCTGGTCTATGATCCGCTCGGTCTAGGAGACCGACCATCTCCAGCAGCTGGTCTGTTCTCTCCCGGCTCTCTTTTCCCTCTACATTGGCTATATCCATCGGTAGCTCAACATTTTCCCTGGCCGATAGGACTGGAATCAGATTGTAGAACTGGTAGATGAAACCGATCCTTTGCCTTCTTATCTTATCCTTGCCACTTTCGTTCAGCCTCGGGAGGTTTACCCCGTCTAGGATAATCGTGCCTTCCGTGGGGGTATCTAGGGTTCCTATGAGGTTGAGAAGCGTTGTCTTCCCGGACCCCGATGGCCCCATGACTGCAAGGAACTCTCCCCTCTTTACTTGTAGGTTGACGCCGCTGAGGGCCTGGATCTTCACCTTTCCCAGCGTGTAGGTTTTCGCGAGATTTCTCACTTCGAGGACTGGTCCCTCATCCTTGCTCGCCTCACTCTGTTCTTTCAAGCCTTCCAGCAACGTCGAACCTGCGTCGGCTATCTGTACGGCAGAGGGGGTGCGAAGGGTAGGCTTGGAACCGGCGTCACTGTTGAGAGAAGTGGGGTTGCGATCCCTACTGATTCCTATGGAGTCGTAGATGGTATCGGCGAGTTGGCTTAGATACGTGAATCCCAATCTATGCATCTCCTGATGGGGTGTTCCTTTCCGGTGCCTTACCCGTGCACCGGGGACTTTCCCAATCCACCGAGGCATCCTTTTCAGGACAATGGGGATTCGCGGACTATCTACATAATCTTTCTTACCAGAAAATGGGACATTTGATTCAAAAAACGGCGTCAGATGAAATAATTTGTCTAAAGTTCTTCGACGATTATCGCGGTGAACAGTTCTTCTATTCCCTCGATTCCTCTGAGTTCCTCGGTGAAGGTGGAGAGTTCTTTGAGACCCTTGAACCTCGCCTTTACTATCAGGTCGAAGGTTCCTGCCTGGACACTGGAGATCTCCCGGACTTCGCTGTGCCTCCTCAGTCGGCGGGCGATCTCAGATTTCGGTATGTGACCCTTGCCCGGGGTGATCTCCTCTATGTTGACGAAGAAATAGGCGCCGATAGGCCAATCGGTCTTCCCGTAATCCAATATTGCCTTGTAGCCTCGGATAACCCCGTCCTGCTCCATCCGTCTTATCCGCCTATGCACCGTAGAGATCGGCAGCCCCACCCTCGCAGCTACAGCCCTGCTCGAGAGCTTCGCATCCCGCTCCAGCAACCGCAGGATCGACTTATCCTTCTCATCCATGAGTGATAGCGTCTCCTCAGCTCACATAAGAGTTTTGAATCAAAGGATGGCAACAGGAATCAACCTTTGGATGCAGTCTATGGATGACGAAATGATTGTCGAGAGGAGATTAATCTCGCGCTAAGAGATTCACCTGAAATGGTTGGTATGCTTGGAATACTCCGAGATCTCCTTTTTGCTGCTCCGTCTCTTCTGCATCCAACCACAGTTTAGGCATATCTCCACCTTCCACGAAACCCTTCCTCCTGTCCTTGTGTAGCACTCGTAGATCGGACCGCCGCATTTGCCGCATGTTAGTCTGTTTAGACCCATTTCTCCTCTCTCACTCTTCCGTAAAGAGAACCAGGATACGTTACATCGAAATCTCTCAGGGTGTTTTTGCACCGATGCTGTCAAAGGGTTCCGGGACGGCTATTTTCAAGTCCCGTCACTTCGGTACGAGCGTTTCAAGAGGCGGTTGCGGTCTTGAGCTCTGAGCCGAGACGTAAGGGTTGTTTCTTCCCTTTCTGCAGGAATAAGTTTCCAGAACGGTTACTATCCATTTTATCCATTTCCGCAAGGCCGGCTGAGACCATGCCCGTACCGCTCGTCTCCTTCTCACCCTAAAATACTGCCACCTCTAATTAATATATAATGGGTAGCGTTTGGGTCGTCAGGAAAGTCGCAATAAACATTAAAAAAGGAAGAAAATGGTTACGGGAAGACCGGAAACGCATATTATCCCAGGAAATGGTGATTTCCGCCTGCCTAAGAAATGGGATATCTAAGATTTCGGTGCGAAATACAGCATTTTACGTATCGACTACATCAGAAGGGTGAAATCCAATCGATTTATTAGAAAAAGTAGCACCGCATCTTTTAGACACCTATAGCTTCACGTAGCCGGTCGTTGAACGCTGGGAAAAGCATTTGTCTACAACCAGATTGGATAATAAACACTCGCATGGAAGGGTTTGAGGTTAGACTTGGGACTTAATCGGATTCAGACGTTGAAAGAGGGCGCCAGCAGGTTCATCAGCGATCATAAAAAAGCCTTGATAATCGTGTTCATTTGCTTGCTGGTCCCCGTCTTCGTGTTTCGTGTTGAAATCCAGAGATTCGTCGTCCTCAGAATCATCCAGTTTCAGACCTGGTGTCGATTCTTCGTAGATGAGACCTTGCTGCCTGCAGCCGCGGTCTGCGGTTTCTCGATATCCTTGGTCTTGGGTCTCTTAGGGTTCGCTTGGGGAAAACGTGGACAAGGAAGCATTCCGGGAATACCGGGGCTCCACGAGAGGAATTCGGTGATGCTTGCCTACACCTTCTTCGCGGTTGTTCTGGGCTTACTGAGCTGGCTTGTTGGATGGGGACTCCAGAACATCTTTCTAGTCTACCCGTACTACTCTGTTGCCATCACCGTTGTCTTCTGGGCGTTCTATTGGGGGGCATTGAGCCGCACCTTCGAATACGATATTCATCGTTCGGATCTAATGTTCTTTGGATCGGTATTCTTGTTTGGCATTGCATGGGCCTATTTTCTTGGTTTCAACTTTGAACTATGGCTTCCCTAGCACGTACACAGAGTTGGGACAGCTACTGTTATTTGATTCATCGTGAACAGAAGATGGTGATATGGTCAACCTAACCTTCTATGGCGGAGTAAAGGAGATCGGTGGGAACAAGATACTACTGGAAGACCGGGGTACAAAGATACTGCTGGATTTCGGGATGAGCTTCAGCAAACGCGGAAAGTTCTTCGAGGAATTCTTGAAGCCGAGAACAGCAAATGGCATCGGCGACTTCCTTGCGATGGGACTGATTCCTGACATAGAGGGAATATACAGAGAGGATCTCTTGGAGCATTACGGTAGAAAGGCGAAAGAACCGGAGGTTGCAGGCGTTATCCTGTCTCACGCCCACGCAGATCACGCAAACTACGTGAGCTTTCTCCACAGGGATATCCCGGTGTACTGCGGGGAGACGTGTAAATCGATACTTGAAGCCGTGGAGGAGCAGAGCAAGAGAAATATCGAATCCGAAGTCTGCAACTTCAAGAGACGCCCACTGTTCAGGGAGGATTACAGGAAGCCGCCGACAGAGCGTAGATTCGAGACATTCCGGACAGGCGACAAATTCGCGATCGATTCCGTGGAGATCGAACCAATACACGTAGACCACAGCGTGCCCGGTGCCTACGGGTTTATTATCCATACAAGTAACGGCCCGGTAGTCTACACGGGCGATCTACGTCTACACGGTTCACACTCGGAGATGACAATGGATTTTGTGCAAAGCGCAGAAGAGATGAAACCGGTGGCAACGATAACCGAGGGCACGAGGATAGATATAGAGAAGACGGATGAATCAGAGCCAAAGGTATACGCGGACTCAAAGAAGGAGATATTGAAAAGAAGAGGGCTCTCAATTGTAGACTTCAACTTCAAGGATGTCGACCGGTTCAAAACGTTCTACAAGATCGCGCAAGAGACCGGAAAAAACCTGGTCATCGGCTTCAAACACGCATGTTTCCTCGAACGTTACCATCAAGATAGATCCCTGAATGTACCGGACAGCCGAGGAGAAAACATATTCCTGTTGAAGCCGAAACGCCTGACAGGAACCTACGATGACTCCGACTACGCAGACAGTTACATTAAGAACAGGTTGAACTACCCTAACGTACTCACCGCCGAGGAAATAGCGAGAGATCAGAGCAAATACATGGTTGTCCTGAATTTCTGGTATTTCAACACCCTCGTGGATCTGAAGCCGAAAGATAGCCTATACATTCATTCGCTATCAGAGCCGTTCAACGAGGAGATGGAACTCTCGTACGAGAGGATGAGGAACTGGCTGGACCATTTTGACTTAAGCCTCGTTCAGTCACACTGTTCAGGACACATCTGTGGGGCAGACCTGAAAGAACTCATAGACAGAATAGGGTCGAAGAAGCTGTTTCCCATACACACAGAACACCCAGAAAGGTTCATAGGCCTATCAAAACAGACAATTCTGGTGGACGAGGAAAAGACATACACAGTCTAGACTACTCTACGCGCGTGCATTAAGGTCACCAAACCCAAGAATAGCGATACCTGTCAGAATGATAACCAGCAGATCGTGCCCATCCAAACAGAGACACACCAAGCCTCTACCCCCAGGCGGGGTCCCCTGCGGACCTCCTCGTCGATGCAACGTGTGTCCAAGCGGTTACAAGCGTGCCGTATACGCGCTCAGTATATTCATGGTTTCGTTCGGCGGGTGTCCTGTCGCCTCGGAGAAGTACATTCGGTAGCCTTCCTCGGTTTCTACGACGTTCGGGTCTAAGTACCTCGTTCCTTTGCTCGACTTCAATACTACACCTTCCTTCCGGAAGACTAGTCCATCCGACGAGACCGCTGAGTAGATCAACTGTTCTTCCTTGTCGTACGGATTGGGGTGAGCCGTGTAGTACATCCTGTACTCTCCATTGGAAAGCTCGACTATGTCCGGGTCCATAGACTCGAATCCAAGCCTGTCGCCTTCCTCCCGGACCCAACTCCTCCCCTTATCCGGGGATACCGCGCTCCGAACCCTGTTCCCCTCCCTTCCTTCCAGGGGGCCGAACATGTCTCCAGTATAGTACATTCTGTATCGTCCATCGGGCAGTTTGACAATATCCGGAACGCTTATTGCATCGTAGTCTGGTGAGCCTCGGCTTCGAAAACATACCCCTTCCTCCTCCCAAGTCAACCCATCCTTCGAGACCGCCGAGACAAAATACACGGCGACATCCGATGGCTGCCCTCCAGTGGAAGGCTCCTTCCCCTCCCTGAGGTCGTAGATCATTCTGTAACTTCCATCGCCGAGTTCGATCAAGGCAGGATTGGCTGCAGGAGCCTTCACACATACGGCGTCTTCCATAGTCCACTCAAGTCCATCCTCCGACACCGCCGAGACAATCCCGTCCATATTGGTGAAGTACATCCGGTACCTACCGTCCGGGAGCTTGACCACACACGGCGACACCCCGCCGCTGACCCTTATCCCTTCCTCCACGCTCCAACTCTGGACATACCCACGAGAGGCAGGGAGCACCATCAAGAAGACAACTGCCCAAGCCACTATCATACGGAACTCCCATCTCTCTGACATCTAACACACACCCGAGAACTCTAGGAATGACGTTTGCTTCTCCCAAGATGTGACCGGGCTTGCCGCCATCCTATTATCATGGTCCCAACGTACATGGGATATCACACGTTTCTATTACTCCTTCCATATCCGGAGCATATCTTCCATAGGTTCGACCGTGGCGCGCAGTAACTCTATTACTGGCAGGTGGTAGGGGCATTTCTCCTCGCACTCCCCACACTCGTCACAGGACTCGATCGCTGATATCGTTTTGCGACGCTTCTCGACATCGTTCCTTATCCTTCCAGGGGACCAAGGAAAGGCTTCGAAGGTCTCGGAGCCCATCGTCCGGTAGTGATCATACAGCACATCCGTACCTAGAGTAACGGATATGGGCACGCCCTGCGGGCACGGTTCACATGTTTTGCATATTCGGCAGCGTACATGCTCGAGCTGACTAGCTAGGCGATCCACCTGCTCTTTCTCTTCGACCGTGAGAGTAAGACTGTCCAAATGCCCGACTAGGCAGTCTTCCTCTACTTCCTCCAGAGTTGTTGCTCCTGGCACTGCCGTTGCGATAGGTTGATTGAGTAACCATTTCAACGCCAGTCGTACAGGTAACAGTCCTGTAGCGACGGGTTTCATAATGGTAACCCCCACTCCCCTGCTTTTGCAGAGAGGTATAAGTTCGTCTAACGGTTCACGTTCGACAATGTTCAGCGGGATTAGGATAATCTCGAAATCGAAACGTTCGAGGGCCTCGATCAGGGTTCGACTGGTGTGGCTTGTGCAGCCTACATGACGGATCAAACCCTGATCCCTTGCCTCCACCAAGGCTTCAAGCGCGCCGTCCGGACCGAGACGCTTCTCAAGGTCCTCGCCGTATTCCAACGCATGCAGGTGATAGTTATCCAGATAGTCTGTCTGCAAACGTTCCAAAGATTCCCTAATGTCCTGCCACGCAGCTTCCTTTGTCTTGGCATGGGTTTTGCTGGAGACGTAGACCTTATCGCGGTTCCCCTTAAGAGCCTGACCCAGCTTAATCTCGCTATCCCAGTAGTCACGCGCTGTATCAAAGTAGTTGACGCCTAACTCCAACGCCTTACGCGCTATTTCGACTGCGTATTCTGTACGCGAAGAGCCTAGTTGAGCGCAACCAAGACCGATAGCCGAGACTTCAATACCAGTCCTACCTAGCTTGCGGTATTGCATACGGTTCTCCCCAAACAGGATACACTCAGTAGATACGTAAATACCGGTTCTTATCTCTGACTGCCGGTCAGTAACACACGCCAAATAGAATAGAACGCCTACGCCATACACGTATCCTACGATGTGACGGCTGATCGTTTCCCTGGTCTACCAGTACTTTACGGACGTGTTCCCCAGCACGTCTGGGTGGTTGCTCTACAATCTACTCTTGACTAAGTAGATCACCATCGAACCAACGAGAGGCGGAGTGAAGAAACTAAGGAAAACTGCGGCAAACAAGACTGGGTCTGGGAACCCTGTCCTCCAGATAGCAACACTCATCCAGATCCCTCCGAAGATAACGGTAGGTATCGCACTGTCGAAGATAAGACCTCGGAGATCTCCTGGAACACTCAGGTATCTTCTTAACACATATGGGATCGGCGAGAAGATGCTACTTAGGCAACCGTAGAAAAAAGAGAGTATACTCAAGTGCACCACGCCCTCAAGGAGATCCCCGCCGTTGAAGAGTAGATGACCGGATATCCCGACAAGAAGCCATGCTACGACCGATCCCGACACACAAACCGCTAGGACCGTTACCGCCATCTTTCCGAACGAGCGGAAACGAATCGCGGCGAGGATCTCCACGAACGCAACAACGAAGAGAAGCATGAGAAATACATTCAGCTCACCTAACATGCAACAACCCTTACTGTATATTGTAG
This sequence comes from uncultured Candidatus Bathyarchaeia archaeon, assembly GCA_964596985.1. Lineage (GTDB taxonomy): Archaea > Thermoproteota > Bathyarchaeia > RBG-16-48-13. Next base: position 234,619 of record CAZQWG010000003.1, on the reverse strand, counting down.
GTCGTATCCGAGCAGTCGAAACAACGGAGAGAATAGGAAACCCGGAGAGTCAGAGAATTACTATCGGCTACCAGCATAAGAAGCGTACGCCGGATTTTTCGGGGACTAGTAACAGATTCTTCTTCGTCAGTATGTATAACGATCATTATGAGGGATTGTGCATTTGCCCGAGGGGGTTGCAGGATTGGCGTAGAGACTGGGTTCTCTCTAACATGTTTTAAAGCCTCTCCCCCCACGGCGACTCTCCTCAAGCATTTTCTAAGTGTTTCTAAGACATTCTCCATTTCTAATTCAAGGACTGTTACACCTTTACATGAAATGTCTGTCGTATGATCGAGGAATTTGGCATTTTTGCATAAAAGACGCTTATGTCGATTGATTGTGATGTAAGGCCAGCGAATAGGTTCCAGCCGTTTCTGGAGTGATCGGTTCCCGTGATCGACAGTTGGGACATGCAGAATGCTGATTAAGGGGAGAAAAATGAGCAGGATTGTTACACTCGAGAGAGAACAGGTGGAAAACCTTCTTGAGATAAACTACCAATTACTAGAGAGATGCAGGGAACTCCAACAAGAGGTAAAGGACTCAAAGCAGCTGCTAAGAGAAATTCGAAAGACGTATTTTGAGATCTTGGAATTAGAGGCGAAGAAAGACCTAGGAACCATTCTTACAGTAGCCAGCCGACGCATAGGAGACCAACGAGAAACGTCAAGACCAATCCACCCGTCAGCTCTGAAACCCCGGAGCGAGGCGGACTCAGAGGATACAGTGAAACTCTGCAAGCAAAGCCTGAAGATCAAAGAGAGACTGGGAGACTGGATGGGAATTGGTACAACAATCTACAAGCTAGCCATAATTGAGCAGCGGAGAGGGAACTATGACGCCGCAGAGAAGTACTACGAACAGAGCTTAGAGCTCGACAGAGAACTCAAAAACCAGGAAAGGATGGAGACGACCCTTCAGAGGTTGGCTGTGATACGACAGGAAAAAGAAACCCGCAGCGAAAAGGAGGAACTGTGCAATCGAAGCCGAGAAATCACCCAGAGACAACCAGACCAACGAGAAGAATTTGCTATGCTACGCGAACTTCTAATACAAGCGCGTATCCACTAGCATTCACTCGTAATCTCCTCAGAGTCTTTCTCCCTGCTAATTCGGCAGAGACCCCTTGCAGTACGTGATCCTGAATCTACTAATCCCCCGGACTGCATTCCATGAGCAGCCTCTCCTAACCTTGACCGTCAAAGAGAACACCGAGTGGAGGCCGTAATCTAGCATCTTTCTCCCTCCACCACGAAGTACTCTAGATCCAACTTGGATATGAGGAGGATTCACCTATTCTTGTCTGCCAGACAGGAAGAACGCGTACTAGCCGATTAGCCGATTCACATGCATCAAACGAAATAAATCTTTGAACACCTTGGACAGTTGATACAAGATCTAGTGAGCTCACGTGTGTCCCCATGTGCGTAGTGTGCAGATACCGGATCCCGCTGAGGAGGAAAAGATGATAATCAAGAACAAGAAGGCGTTGACTTCTCACGGCAATGCAAATGGAAGAAGAATTGTCTTGGAGATGCTTGAAGCAGGATTCGCGGCAGCAGACCCCTACGAGAATACGAGGAAGATGATCCGAATCGAGGGCGGAAAGCTCATCGTCAGTCACAGAGGCTTCTTACCGGCGGAATGGGTGAGAAGGATGAGACCCACATGGGGCGAATTTCTAACCCCGCCTGGACCCAGGCCGCTCATATTCGAGCTGTCAACAGTCGGGGATATATATGTGGTCGGCGGGGGAAAGGCTGCCCAGAGAATGGCGAAGGCGATAGAAGATGTATTGGGAGACTTCATCACTGAAGGTCATATAAATGCAAAGAAGGGTGAGAAAGTAGAGCTCAAAAGGATAGATGTGACCCTCGGGGGTCACCCTATACCTGATGATGACAGTGTCGAAGGATCAAGAAGAATCCTGGAGATAGAGAAGAAGGCGGAGAAAGGGGACATCGTATTCCTATCTGAGTCAGGTGGCGGATCAGCTCTTCTGGCACTGCCTGGACCAGGAATAAGTCTGGAAGACCTGCAGGAGGTCATCCGGATGCTCTACTTCGAGCATGGTTCATCCATGCAGGATATAAATGCGGTCAGATGGCAGCTGATGATCCTGAGGGGAAGACATGGAAGACACGTAGGGGACGCTACGCTCATTGGCATCCACACCGACGAGGTGCCCCCTGACTTACCTGTCCGGCCGAGGATACGCCCGGAAGGCACGGATGCATACGAGTATGCCATTGAAATCCTGAGAAAGTACGGTATTTGGAGCAAGGTTCCCGAATCCGTTCGAACGTATCTCCTGAATGCTGATCCAAGATATGATGTTATTCAACCGGGTGAACTGGAGGGAAAAAGACAGTACCACTTCAGAGCCATGGGTCCCGAGTACATGTTTGGGCCGCGATGAAGAAAGCCGAGGAGTCAGGGGTCAACACATATACCATTGCCGCAAGCCTGAACAACACGGAGACACGAAACGCCGCCGAAGTTCTGGCCAACATTGCTCGGGAGGCAGAGGTTCACAGGAGGCCTTTCAAGCCACCCTGCGCCCTTCTCTCCGGCGGCGAACTCCTCGTCACGGTTGGGAAAGCTACAGGAATTGGTGGTCGAAATCAGGAGTTCGTTCTATCGACAGCCCCCATTATAGAGGGGAGCGAGAATATCGTCGTGGGGTCCGCAGACTCAGATGGGACAGACGGCCCCTCGGACGCGGCGGGAGGCATCGCAGACGGCTACACTATGGAGAGAGCCGCGGAAGTCGGTGTTGACGTCTTCGAGGAGTTGAGAAGGCATGACTCTTACGAGGCGTTGAAGAGGCTTGAGGACAACATCGTTACCGGAGCGCAGGGGACAAATGTTCGGGATCTTCGCATACTGTATGTCGATGATTGGATTCGACGGTAGGGAAAGAAACCTGAATGATAGATCGGTGCGGGCGTCGATACTTTGACATTAAAAATCAGGATATTCGTTGTTCCCACAGGGGATGACTTGAGAGCTGATTAAGATTGTGCCGTAAAGACGCACAACTAAGAGTCCGGAAAGTATCCCCGTACGCATATGCTTTCCCAAACCCTAGATGGCTAAGCCTTCGGGTGAACATTCTATTTATCAGCCCAAACCAACAGCAGTCCACCCCGGGGAACAGGAATATCATTAAACGGAAAGTCGACGAGTAGAAGCACGTATGTCTGGACCCTTGAATCGGAGCCCAAGCGAGTTCTCCTTGATAGTACACCCCATGAACCAGGGGGCAGGTACATCAGTCATGCATCATTAACATTTTAGCTGTTGCAATACGAGTAAAAATACTTGCAAAACGTGAAGAGGAGAGTCGTGAAGTGATTCGGATCCTACTTGTTGACGATGAGCCGTTAAACCTCAATCTCAGCAAGGAATTCCTAGAAAAACAAGAAGAAGACTTCAAGATAACGACAGCCTCATCGGCGCAAGAAGCACTCCGACTGCTCTCGGAAGAAGAGTATGACGTTGTAGTCTCGGACTATCAGATGGCTGAGATGACCGGTATAGAATTCTTGGGTGAGTTAAGGCACCAAGGCAACGATACACCCTTCATCATCTTTACAGGTAAAGGACGGGAGGAGGTTGCCGTCGAGGCGTTCGAGAGGGGGGCACAAGGTTATGTGATGAAAGGTGGACACCCCGCCTCTCAGTATGCCGTCCTTGCAAGCAATATCCGGCAAACCTTCAACCGCAAAAAGGCAGAGGAGGAACGTGCATATGCGTTGAAGGCACTACTCGACTCCGAAGAGAAGTATCGTACCTTAGTCGAGCTGGCCCACGACGGAATCCTGATCACAGAAGGCAGTGGAAGAACCATCACGTTCATCAACAAGAGAATGGCCGATATGCTTGGATACAAGGTTGATGAACTGTTGGGGACGAGTTACGTAGACCTCGTCCATCCAGACCAGAGACGAGAATACCTATCAACGAAAGACTCTCACCGACATGGGTCAGGCGAGACACTCGAAAGACACCTCATTAGAAAAGACGGTTCAAGACTGTACACCCTACTCTCGGTATCCTCTCTTGACCCCGGGAACGGGTCCCCTTCGGCTCCCTCACTCTGCATTTTCACTGATATCAGCGACCGCAAGAAGGCAGAGGAGCAACTACAAGAATCGGAGGGAAGACATAGAACCATAGTAGAGAACATTCACGAAGCCCTAATCATCATCGGGGAGGACCGCCTCATAGAATACGCGAATCCTCAAGCAGAGCGGCTCTCAGGCTTCAAGCTAGGGGAGATCGTAGGGAAACGTTTCGACGAGTTCCTGACCCCTGAAAGCCTGAAGACTGTGGCCGAAAGATATGCGAGAAGGAGGGAAGGCAAAGCAGTCCCCCCAAATTATGACATAGAAATCGTATCCAAGAACGGGGCCGTAGTGAATGTAGAGCTGGCCGCCTCCGTCTTCGCAGGCGAAGATGGAACCCCCAAGACCATCGCGGCTTTGAAAGACCTCTCTGAGCGTAGGAAGTCAGAGGAAGCATTGCGGAGGAGTGACGAAAGATATCGCCTCGCAGTCGAGAACCTACAAGACCTTCTCGTAATAGTGGATGAAGACCATCGAATCAAGTTCGTAAACCAGCGGATTGAACGCTACGGCTACATACCCGACGAGGTTATCGGCAAAAAGTTCGACGAGTTTATCGTCCCTCAAAGCCTGAAGAAAGTCACTGAAAGGTATTTTGAGACAGCCAGCGAGGGTGATGCGTCCTCCTCCCCAGTTTTCGAGGCGGAGATCTTGACTCGGGACGGAAGTCTCAGGCATATGGAGATCAGCACCTCTATATTTCCGACTGAAGACGGGAAAAAGGAGACGCTAGCAATCCTCAAAGACATCACGAAACGGAGGAGGCTTGAAAACGCTGTCAGGCAGAGCGAAAGGAGACTCCTCTACATCCTCGAGAACCTCGGGGTAGGCCTTACAATCTCGGATGGAAACGGCATCCTAACATACGCTAATCCTGCATTCGCGAAAATGGTTGGGTACAGGCCTGAAGAGCTGATAGGAAGAAAAGGCCGCTCTATCGTCCATGAAGACGACCTCACCCTAAGGGATGCTGACTACGCCAGAAGGAAAAAGGGTATATCATCGACTACTGAGCTGAATCTCGTCTCTAAGGATGCTAGAGCCATACCTGTAATGAAGATAGCCACCCCGATCTTCGAGGAGAACGGGCATTTCGATGGCTCATACTCGATCACAGTCGATCTAACAGAGCGAAAGAGAAGGGAAGAGCGAGACCGTTTCCTCCACTCCCTCCTCAGGCACGACCTCGTAAACAAGCTTCAAGGAGCCTCCATTTGCCTTGAGCTTCTAAGGCGCACGGATCTATCAGATAAACAAGGGGAATACGTGAATAGCCTCAAAGAGACGTGCTTGAGCCTGAATAATCTAGCAGAAAAGATACGGGAATTGGAGGAGATCGATGAATCAGAGGAGCCAGTGAACATCGATCTGGATCTTGTAATCCGAAACGCGTTAGAAGAATACTCCGAGACTGCCACTAGGAAAGAGATAGCGATCGATTACAAGGGAATACCTAGTGCAATCGTTGAAGCCAGTCCACTACTTAAGAGCGTGTTCACAAATCTTATCGACGACAGCATAGAACACGCTGACTGTAAGAACATCAAGATCACAGTAAACAGACTGAAGAGATTCTACCGCGTCACGATCAAAGATGACGGGAAAGGCCTGCCAAAAACCGTGAAGAAGAGGATCTTTGAAAGAGGAATCAGAGGCGCAGGTAGCTCGGGGAGCGGAATCGGCCTCTACCTAGTCAAAAGGATCATCGACACAAGCAACGGAAGGATACTGCTGAAAGACTCAAAGAAAGGAACACGGTTCGATATACACCTGAAGAAGCCGGGCTAACACACAACCCAATAGCGTCGGTGGAGTTCCTCTCATCAGATTTGTGCTAAACCAGCAACCCACATGATTCAAGATCCGCCAACGGGGTCTAGTCAAAGCAAAGATTCAGCAGATTCGACTTCGTCTCCTAAACGCACCCAATCTACCACTTTCGATCTGGCTCAAGCCTACCGGAGTTCCAGACAGTATTCTTAGGAATCCCAGATTACACTATAGTGTAGCATACCTCCCGGAAACCGTGCACCGAGTCCCGTCTTGTCCATTCGTGTCGACGCACGTTGACCACCAGAAGCAGGTGTAAGTATAATGGCACTACAGGGATCAGCTACGGAACAAATGAATAACATAACACACGTGTCAGGTCTTTCCCTCGTTCTTCTTTGCTTCATAGAATATTCTCACAGCCTCTTCTGCAGTCCCAGCTTTCTTGTCTCCGAAAACATGCGGGTGTCTACGCACCATCTTATCCATGAGTCCGCTCAAGACATCATCTAAATCGAAAAACCCATCCTCCTTAGCGATCTCAGTGACCAGGAGGAGAACCCACAGAAGATCACCGAGCTCCTCCTTTAGGTTCTCATAGTCTCTCTTACCTATCGCGCCTATCAACTCGTTGTACTCGTCTGTAACGTCTTCGCTCAAGCTTTCTATTGTCTGCTCCTTATCCCAGGGACACTCCCTTCTAAGCCTAGAGATCAACCCGACTAGCCTATCGAAATTCTCCAAATCCGTCACCCGAAATACTACAAACAAAGGGGATAGATGCGGTAAGAACTCAAAAGATATATCTTGCACAATTGCGTCTTACGGCGGCGTTAACGCAGACGGCTGAAAGGAGAACCCAATGCTGAAGAAAATCCTCTTTGTCTGCACAGGAAACATCTGCAGAAGCCCCATGGCTGAAGCCTATATGAAGAAACTATTAAAAACCGATAGACAGACCGACACTGTTGTGAAATCTGCTGGAACGGCTGCATCCAACGGATATCCAGCCAACATCAACTCGATCCTCGTCATGAAACGGATGGGAATAGATCTCAGTTCACACCGGTCCTCATCCCTTAGTAGTCCATTAGTCGATGAGGCAGACATCATCATCGGGATGACCCGTCGTCACGTCCAATCTATCACCCATTTCTTTCCAAGGGCGGCAGGTAAGACACGTACACTGCTATCGTTCATCAGAGACGACGCCGACGTCCCTGATCCATACGGCGGCGACCTAGAGGAATACCAGTCCTGTCTTAGACTAATGAAACCAGCCTTAGACAGGCTTTACCATCGAATTCAGAGGTAACGGTTTTGTCCGGGAGGACCCAAACCTCTGTCCGCCAAACACGGCTATTCATCCATAAGGTCAAGTAGACAGGGGATTCTCAACCTCCCTCAACCAATGAGAAAAAACGCAGCTTACCGTATTCCGGTTTGAACTCCAAGACCCTTCTGTTATTAGTGCCGCTGGACGAGACTAGAACCGCAAACCAGCCCTGCCGTGTAAGTGTCCTAAAGAGTTCCCTCGCCGCCTCTACATCCGTGGAGTCTCGGCTCTCCCATTCCACAGTGATCTTCGCGCCTTCTCGTGAGACGTTTATCGCGTATCCCTCGTCTTCTTCGACAGCAATATATGATTAGAAGTAGAGATTTCTCTTTTGTGTATGGCTTATGACAGGGGTAACAGGAGAGATCCTAAGAGTAGACTTGAATAGGGATAGGATTGAACGTTCCACACTACCTGAAGACGCGATTAGGAAATTTATCGGAGGAACCGGGTTAGGGGCGAAGCTTCTCTACGACGAGGTTCCCCCAAGAACGGATTGGTCGGACCCAGATAACAGACTTATACTTGCGGCAGGCCCTCTCAACGCCACACCGATAGGAGGTTCAGGGTCGGTCTCAGTCGTCTCGATGGGCCCCCTCACGAACGGCGCCGGGTGCAGTCAGGCAAACGGGTATTTCGGAGCATACCTTAGGCTCTGTGGTCTCAACGGTCTAATTATCCAAGGAAGAGCCGAGAACCCAAGGTATCTCTATATTGACTCTGAGTCCGCCAGCCTCAAGGACGCCGGGTGGCTGAGCGGAGTGGACACCTATAAGACGGCAGACCTCGTGAAGCACGAGCATAGGTGCAAGGAGCGCGACATGGCTGTTGCCTCAATCGGACCCGCCGGAGAGAACCTGGTGAAGTTCGCCGGCGTGTTCTTCGACTACGGACATTCAGCCTCCCACAACGGGCCAGGAGCCGTCATGGGGTCGAAAAGGCTGAAGGCAATAGCCGTCAAACGCGGAAAACAGAGGGTTGAGATGAAGGACGCCGACCGCGTTCGAGAGATATCCAAGAGGTTAATCGAGAACGTAAAAGAAGAGTCGCGAAGAATCTACGACTACGGGACGTTGAACGGCCTTCACGCAAACGCGGAGAGGGGCATGCTCCCGGTCAGAAACTATACGACGAGCACCTGGAGAGTCGACGAGGACAAATGGCAGAGGTTCGGCGGCCAATACATCAGGGACCGGTTCTCTGTTAGGAGGAATTCGTGTTGGGCATGCCAGGTACACCACTGCGACATGATGAAGATAACCGAAGGACCGTACGCCGGCGAGGAGGTGGAGGAACCCGAGTACGAGCAGTTCTCAGCCTGGGCTTCTGCCATTGGGCAGGAAGACGTGACCGCGGCGATGATGCTGAGCAAAGAGGTCGATAGGCTGGGCTTGGAGAACAACGAGGCCGGCTGGGTTGTAGGCTTCGCCATGGAATGCTACGAGAAGGGCATCCTCACCAAAGAAGAGGCGAACGATCTAGACCTGTCATGGGGGAACGCGGAGGCAGCGAGGCTACTCCTAAACCTAATCGCAAAGAAACAGGGGATAGGAGAAGTACTGAGCGACGGGGTAATGCAAGCCGCAGAGAAGATAAGCGGAAAAGCTAGGGCTATGGCAATCCACACCCTGAAGGGAAACACGCCACGGGGACACGACCACCGCAACAGGTGGACCGAACAATTCGACACCTGCGTCTCTAACACCGGAACCCTAGAGACGTGGGGAGGTCCCATAGCGCTCGGTCCCACCCCCGAATGGAAGGACATAGTGGAAGCGAACCTTCACGACAAAGGGGCGATGATGCTAGAGGACTCACTGGTGACCTGCAGGTTCAACACGAGGATGAACGTCGACCTCCTATGCCAGGCTGTAAGCGCTGTCACAGGATGGGACTTCTCATACGAGGAAGGCATGAATGTCGGACGAAGAATCGTCCAGCTCCTTAGAGCATTCAATATAAGGCACGGTATTGCCGGCAGAGAATTGGATAGACCGTCTCTCAGGTATGGTTCCGTCCCTGACTCGGGACCCGGGGAAGGCAAGAATCTCCAGGATGTCTGGGATAAGATGCTGGACACCTATTATGCAGGGATGGGTTGGGACAGCACAGGCAAACCTTTGCCTAAGACCCTTGAAGAACACGACTTAGGATACGTCGCCGAAGACCTATGGTAACATCGGTGTTGGGATCGGGGTATCTCTGAGGCGGGGAAGATATAGGGTTACTCCTAGTCTTCCACTTTAACTCGGAGTTTAGCCAGGTCTTCCTTCATCCTAGTTTGGAAGCCCATAGACAAAGAGAACTCTTCAATAAAGATCCTTACGAAGTCTTTGGGGATCTCGGATCCAAGCATAAGCGTGAAGTCCTTATCCGAGTTCTTGATCAGCCGGAAGAAGTTGCACGCCTCAAGACGGTCTAGAAGGTCTTCGACTGTTTGAATCTTGTCTGCGAGCTGTTCTGCATGAGCTCTCGCGACCATCCGGCAGCCTTCCCAGAACTCTTTCTTTTCAGGCGAGGAATCGACCAAGCGCAGGAATAGAAGCCAATGGTCTACGTCCAGTATCACGTGTTCGCCGTGCAGTAGCATGTCTAAGTAGTAAGGGAGTTTCTCAGGTATGGACGGGTTCCTGGTGATTCGACTCTCACAGTAGAGTCGTAACGATTGCCTTAGGATTTCGCTCTGAGATAGCTCCGTCTCCTTCTTGGTGTTCTCTAGGAGACGGAGGGAATCCTCATCCAGCGCCACTGTTATTCGGGTCGGATTCTTCACCGTCTTCACCAGCAGACACAGATGCGGATGGTCAAATGTTCATATTTCTTCATATTTCTTCTTAATTCTTCTCAAATATATTAATATTATTGTATATTTGTTTATGGATCTCATGGAGAAATGAACGAATTGAATGCGACCGCGATCGGAATAGAAGAGAAGATCGGGAAGAAGAACATCGAGTGGATCGACATCGGAGTAGAGGGACTCCTAGACTTCATACCCGGCCTCCCGAGGGGAGACGCCATACTAGTCAGAGGTGAACCTGGCACAGGCAAGACAATACTCTGCCTACAATTCCTACACAAGGGAGCCGAGAACGGGGAGAAAGGGGTCTACATAACCACCGAAGAGACCCCTGAAACCATAATGAGGACCGGCAGCGAGCTATGGAGCGACTTCCCGTCGCTGATCAAAGAGCGCAAGATCGCAGTAGTGAACCTCTCGATCACCGCTTCCTACGCCAGCGAATACTCTCTCGTCAACAAGCAAGAGGCACTAGAAATAGTCAAACGGGGACTCAAGGCCCAGCCCGAAGCAAAGAGAGTCGTCATAGACTCCCTCTCATCTTTAAACAGAAGGCTAGCCGACCCAGAGGAATTTCGAGAAGTGTTCATGAAACTCCTCTTAGAAGTCAAGAACATGGGATCAACAACCATACTAACAGCAGAGGGGATACCCCTGAACCCAGACATCACAGAGTACCTAGTTGACCACCTCATATACCTAGACTACCACAAGCACGACGTTGTATGGACAAGGGTCTTCATCCTAAGAAAATCGAGAAGCGTACCACTCAAGCCACAGATACTGAGGCTGAACATTGAGAAAGAAGGCCTCTCCGTAGAGGAGATACCGATCTCACTGAAACCCGTCTGGTTTGCAAGCAAACTATAGGTGACTGAGATGTCCACGGTATCAAACGAACTCTTTGGGGCAGTACAGCAGATCTTCGCGGTCGGATGGGCTCCAGTAGCCATATTGATAATGGCTACCGCAGGATTCGCTCTCCTCTACGCAGGGATGGTACGGAAGAAAAACGTCTCCCACACCATAATAGTCCTGAACATAGGATGGACCCTAGCCTTCATAACGTATTACCTCGTAGGCTTCCCCCTCGCATACTATGTGAAATCACCCGTCTTTGGACTGCCAGCGCATTTACCTACAGTAGCCAATCCTCTACCTGCAGCGCTATCCACAACAGGAGCCTATGGTATTAGCCCTAGCCCTATGGGATACGCCGACCTAGCCCTATGGTTCAAGATGGCCATGTTCGCCATCACAGTCATAGGGATCGTTCCTGGGGCCCTCGCGGAGCGAGACAAACTGTGGGGCTGGGTGATAGCGGCAGCGGTCATCGCGTCATTCATCTATCCTGTCGCAGAACACTGGGTATGGGGAGGCGGATGGTTGAGTGAGCTTGGCTTCGTCGACTATGCAGGCTCCACTGTAGTCCACCTGACCGGAGGGATGTTGGCGCTATCCGGGGCCTACGTTATTGGTCCACGGATTGGGAAGTTCGGAGGGAGGACAAGAAATCCCCGGTCATTCTTCGGTCACAGCCTACCCCTCTCAGTGATCGGGGCCTGGCTCCTGGTCTTCGGATGGTTCGGGTTCAACGTGGGATCTAGCGTAGCCAATAACGCCCAAACGATCAACGTCGAACTCGCATGGGTAGCCGTAACAACCGCGATGGCAATGGCGGGCGGGCTCTTCGGCGCAGCAGTCACCTCCCGGGGACACGCCCTGACCTCGATGGCAGGACTCCTCGCAGGAGCCGTATCTATCTGCTCCGGAGCAGCCGTCATACACCCACTGGCCGCCGCAGTAACGGGGTTTGTCGCAGGGATAATCACTACCTTCGTCCAAGGCGTTCTAGAGTATATATTGCATATCGACGATGCCTGTGTGTGCGTGCCAGTACACGCAGCCTGCGGCCTGTGGGGCACCTTCGCCACAGGGCTCTTCGGAGCCCGTTTCCTCGGCGCCCACCCCATCTACGGGGTTACCACTATCAACGAGTGGCTGAATCTAATAGTCGCACAGCTGACCGGAAGCCTTGCCATCGCAGCATGGGCAGGAACAACAGGATTCATCCTGTTCAAAGCTATAGATAAGGCAGGGCTGTTCAGGGCCTCGAGAGACGCAGAATTATTCGGGTTGGACATAGTCGAACACAAGACGTACGCCTATCCAGAAGACATGCAGGAGGACTTCCCCTAAACAGGAGACGGTGATACCGATGAAGAAGATTGAGGCGATAATCAAGACGGAGAAACTGAGCCAAGTGAAGAAGGCATTAGCAGAAAAGGGGTTTCCAGGAATGACCACGTACGAAGTGAAGGGACGCGGACAACAGAGTGGCGTCGTTCAGACCATCAACGGACAGACCATATACGCAGACCTCCTCCCCAAGACGAAAGTCGAGATAGTAGTCAACGACAAAGACCTCGCAGAAGCCCTCGACACCATCATCGAAAACGCACAAACAGGAACTATTGGTGCAGGAAAGGTATTCGTTCAACCCGTCGAAGAAGTCATCCGCATCCGCACAGGCGAAAGAGGCGAAGACGCAGTCTAAGAACGAACATGAAGAAGGGTAAACAATAGACAACCGGCTGAACAACAACCGGAAGATTACCACACCATGTGGGGGAGCCGGAACACGCCACAAGCCGGATAGACCAATCCCTAATCTTCTTCCGGCTATTCTATTCTTCCGGCTCATAGTCGCCCAGGTAGCAAGGCAAGGCGAATACAAGGCGGTCAGTCTGTCTACTGGACGCCGCCATACCGGACTTCCTCATCGAGATGGTCATAGTCGCACTACCCGACGCCTTCAGAGGGATACCCTCGAACCAGCCTTTCTCGAAATGCGGGGGCGACAAGTAGGTTGGGACACAGGCTATTGATCCGCTAGGGAACGAATGAATTCAGAGTTCTGAAGCGCCTCTCTCTTTTCATCCGGCGTCAGGTTTGCCACAATCCTCTTGGCTCTACCGACAGGAACATCGCACTGAAGCAGTTGACCGATCAATATATGGTCTTCGCGGTCAAAGTCAGACGACGACATCCTGCGCACCGATCTTCTGCCCATATCCTGATCATTGCAGGCATAGAAGATTAGTCTTTCCGAGAAAAAAGAGCAATAACGCTACGTTACATCGGATAGTCGACCAGCCAGAAGCCTGGACGAGTTATCTGTGTCGGTGACGACACTCTTCGATAAGAACGAAAATCATGGCAAGTTGACCAGCCGGTTACACGGATACTTCTAGAACACTAGAGCACAGGAACCGTAAAAAGCCGCAGACACCCTAGAATTCCCTGGATTGATGCAGATGCGCGTATTAGACCACCCTATCCTCGGCAAGCCCCCAAAAGACAGAAAAGTAATGATATTCCACGACGGGAAGCCCTTAGTGGCGATCGAAGGAGAGCCTATCCTAGCTGCTCTGATCGCCCACGGCATCAAGAAGTGTCGGAGCACTCGGAAGAGAAGGGACCCCCGCTGGTTCTACTGTGGCATAGGACGCTGCACCGACTGCGTCATGACCGTAGACGGCGTCCCCAATATTAGAACATGTATCACGCCAGCGGAGGCAGGAATGAAGATAGAGACCCAAGTTGGGTTGGGGAAGTGGAGTGAAGCAGCAGACGAGTGACATCGACGTGGCCGTCGTAGGCGGGGGTCCAGCAGGCCTATCGGCAGCCATAGAAGCCGTCGAGAGAGGGGCAAGCGTATTACTAATCGATGAGAACAAACGGCCAGGGGGTCAACTATTCAAACAGATCCACAAGTTCTTCGGGTCTAAGGCCCATTATGCCGGGGTCAGGGGGATAGACATAGGCACCCGACTCCTTGAAGAGGCGGAGAGGAGTGAGGTCGAGACCTGGCTCAACACCACCGTCTGGGGTTTCTTCCCAGAACACGGTCTCACTGTACTCAAGGACGGCGTCTCACAACGAATCGACGCCAAGAAAGTCATCTTAGCCACGGCAGCCTACGAGAACTCTCTAAGCTTCCCCGGCTGGACACTGCCCGGTGTAATGACCGCTGGCGCTCTGCAGACAATGATGAACATACACCGCGTCCTACCCGGTAGGAGAATACTGATGGTCGGCGCAGGCAACGTCGGATTCATCGTCGCCTACCAGATCCTTCAGGCAGGAGCCAGGGTTGTAGCGGTGATCGAGGCCCGAGATCGAATCGGCGGTTACGCCGTGCATGCCGCAAAGATCAGAAGAGCCGGTGTCCCCATCCTACTCTCCCACACCATCAAAGAAGCCCAAGGATTGACGAAGGTAGAAGCAGCGATCATCGCCCAAGTAGACGAGAAATTCCAGTCGATAGAGGGAACCGAGAAGAGGCTTGAGGTAGATGCAATCTGTCTAGCTGTCGGCCTAACCCCGATGACCGAACTCGCTTGGATGGCTGGGTGCAGATTCACGTATATTCCCGAACTGGGCGGCCACGTGCCTTTACACGACGAGAATATGGAGACCACCGTACCCGGCCTCTACGTGGCTGGCGACGTCGCCGGTGTGGAGGAAGCCACCACGTCAATGGAAGAGGGACGCCTAGCTGGGCTTGCGGTCGCCGAGGCCCTAGGCTACTTGAGCAAAGATGAGGCTGCAGAGCGGAAGGCTGCAATACTGAAACGGCTGAACGACCTACGCCTCGGCGCCATCAACGAATACCGCCGTAAAGCCCAACAACTCCTACGGGAGAGGATGAGCGGAGTGAAGCAAGAACTCCGCGAAGAGACTGACGACCTAAAGGGGTGATTCTGAGCCATGAAGAAGGGGTTCGCAGAGACCGGGGTACCAACCCGAGAAGAACTCGCCGATAATCCTGGCGCTCCCAGCCCGGAGAGGCTGAAAGAGGGGGGGGTTGCCGTGATAGAATGCATGCAGGAGATCCCGTGTGACCCCTGCGAAGCGGCCTGCCCTTACGGGGCGATCACCGTAGGAGAGCCTATCACGAACGTGCCGGTTCTAGACGGAGATAAGTGCACCGGGTGCGGTGTCTGCCTACCCGCCTGTCCCGGACAGGCCATATTCCTCATCGATCTTAACTACCTGGAATCCGAGGCTCTAGTCGGTTTTCCCTACGAGTTCCTGCCACTCCCCGAGAAAGGCAGCCAGATTGGGGCTGTCGACCGTGAAGGAAAGGTGGTCACCATAGGACGAGTAGTCATGACCTCTAACCCACCGAGCTACGATAGAACCCCGATAGTGTACATCGCCGTTCCCAAGGAGTTCGCTCACGATGTACGCGGCATCAAGTCGGAAGGAGGAGAGTAGGGTGAGGGACAATATAATCTGTCGCTGCCAGGAGGTGCTGGAGAGCGAGATCCGTCAGGCCATCCAAGAGGGGGCCCGAACCATGCGCGGCATCAAGATCAGGACCCGAGCCGGCATGGGTCTATGCCAAGGCAAGACATGTCAGAGGATTGTAGCGAGGATACTCGCCGAAGAGACGGGACAACCACTGGGAGATATACTACCAAACACCTACAGGTCACCTTGTAGACCAATCGAGGTGAGGGCCTTGATAAGGAGGGAGGAATGATGGCCCCAAGCGCCGAGGTCGTTGTGATCGGAGGCGGGGTCGTCGGCACATCCGTCACCTACGCCCTAGCTAAACGCGGCGTGAACGTCGTCCTGGTAGAAAGAGGCGATATTGGCTCAGGGACCTCAAGCGCATGCCAAGGGGGCATATCGCTTTCGACGAAGACCCTCGGTCCGAAACTAGCCTTGGCGGTGGAGAGCCTCAAGATCCACCGCACGCTTGAAGAGGAGCTGGGGCAAGACCTGGGATTCAGAAACGAAGGCTCCATGATCGTCGCGCAGACCAAGGCCGAGGTCGAGTTTCTCGTTTCCCGTACGGCCGAATACAGGGACGCAGGAGTAGACGTGAAGTTGCTGGACGCAGATGAGACAAGGAGAAAGCAGCCGGTCCTTTCAGACCATGTCTTCGGCTCTATGTACTCACACGTGGATTGTCAAGTCAACCCGATGAAACTAAACCTAGCTTTCACCCGGAAGGCTAAGGAATTGGGCGCCGAGATAATTACCTTCAACCCTGTCACGGGCATCAAGACGGACGGCAGAGCCATCACCGCCGTCGTAACCGGCAAAAGGGAGATCGAGACCAGTACCGTGGTGAATGCCGCGGGCGCTTGGGCTCCCAGCATCGCCAGGATGGCTGGTCTCGACCTGCCAATAGTCCCCCGTAGAGGTCAAATCCTAGTGACCGAGCCGTCCCCTCTCTTCCTCAAGGGGATGGTGATCGCCGCAGAGTATCTGCTGAGCAAGAAGATGCCGTCATCAGGAGAGAAGTCGGAGGGCAAGATGACGGCAGGGGTGATAGCTATACAAACCGAGACCGGCAACTGCCTAGTAGGCAGCACCCGCTCCTTTGCCGGCTTCGATCGGCGCAACACCCAAGAGGGGATAGCCGAGCTTGCCAGACGCGGCATCCGACTCATACCGCCCCTCGGAAGACTCCACGTCATACGGACCTACGCAGGGCTACGACCGGCCACGCCCGACGGATTGCCCATCCTAGAGCGTTCCCCACAACTACCCGGTTTCGTGGTCGCGGCAGGTCACGCAGGCGATGCCATCGCGCTCTCACCCATAACCGGTGAGAAGATCGCCCAGTTGATCACAGGGGAGATAAAGGAAAAAGAAATAGCCCCGTTCTCTTCACGCCGTTTCGAGAAGTCAACCGAACCGAAATAACCCAAGCCAGATCCCTCAGGGAAATCACCATACTACCCTAAGAAACGTGCTCCCTTTTATCCGGATGACTTTTCGAGTGATTGAACCGCTTCCTTCTCGATCTCATACAGCCGGAGAATCTCCTGTTGAACGGCCGGCAGGAAATGAGGGGCTTGCCCAACTTCAGCCAGTACGTCGTCAATCATACCATCGAGCTCCCGGTTCAGTTCAAGCAGTCTTTCGAGAGCGCCAGGTTCCTGCGCCAAGAAAACCCGGTCTTTCTCCCAGAGGATCTCACGCGCCCTTCGTAAGGCAGGATAACTATCGGGCAACAACAACTCAGCGATCCTACTCCACACCCCTCCAGACTCCTGATACAGCTCTATAGTCGAATCCAACCGTGGCTCCCCGAGGATGGCCTTGGCCTCTACGAGGAAACGCGAGAACATCGGCCGGAAAGAGCTGCCACCTGTTCCACCCGTCTCTATAAAGATGAAACCGTTCATTAGGGCGGCCCAGAGATCCATCCCCTGAAATATCTCCGGCCACTTGGGGACAAGCCTAGCCCACTTCTTGATCCCCTCCAACCCGAAGTTGCCTATCGGCGGGTTCAACATCCCGTCCACACAGCCCTGGAGGGCATGCCGAACGACTTTAGGGGTTATCTCCAACCGCGTTGGGAGCTGGATCTCGAAGAGCGCGTGTTGGGGGGCGAATGGCGGGTGTTTTGACCCCCGCGCCTGTTTCAGATCCGCTACCGTGACAGTGACCCCGCGTTCACCCCTATCCGAGATACGTACCACGTCGGCGTCCTCGTCTACCCCGTACACCACGACGGCGTGCTGACCGAAGTGGGCTTCCTCAGGGACACCCATATAGGGGAGATAGGCCATGTCGGCGTAGATCACCGTTGGCTGTCCCGATTCCAGCTTTTCCATCAGGCGGGTATGACCCCGCTTCGAACTGCCTGTCCTCAGCTGGCGGATCGATGCCCCTGTTCGTTTGGCGATATTCTCTATGAAGTATCCTCCCCCGCCCCTTCCGCCAATGATCGGTGCGGGCATCTGTTTCACATACCAGTACATGAAGCCTATGCCACCAGCCAGCCCGAAGAGCATCTCCTCGGATACTGGGAGCCCATTGTACTGGTACACCTTCCTTACAGCGCTGGTTTCGCAATGGAGTCCACCGAACAGGTTGAAACCCTCAATAACGTGATGTTTCGTCATTCCCCGTCACCATAAAGGAGAACATGTACCAGGAAACCCACCTTATTCATCCACATCCTCCAATAAGAATAGGAAGGCGCCCGACGCGGAATCGGACTCTGTTCGACTGGTTCCGGCATGGATCTTGACTCACCGTCTCTCCACACTGCCCCTAGAGGGAGGGGTGTCGAATTCCCGGTGTTCGACGACGGTTTATATATCTAAAGCTAATATATATAATAAGTTAGGTATGTTTATATAGATTCGGACCTAATAATATATTGCTAATTCTTAGCGCAACGTGCAGGCGTACCCGCCAGCACAGTCCACAGAGCATTGAACAGAGGTGAAAAGATTTCAAGATCAGCAAGTATATTGAGGAGCTGTCTCACGTGATCTACCACAGCTTAGGCATAGGCGCCACGAAGCAGAGTTTCGGCGTACTATGCGAGAAATGCCTAGAATTCTTCAGGTAAGACATGACACTATGTGAGACGTAACACTTGATCTAACCGCCTTTTTTGGATCTTCAAGCGACGCTCAGTTCGAATCCCAGGCAAGGTTGCAGTCCACAAGGGATCGGACTCGTCCCCTATAATTTTTTGGAGGTGAAAAGATGGGACTTAGAGAGTACCTGGAATATCTCATGAAGACCGATGTAACGACAGAATCCTTGGACTTCCTCAACCGAGACCTCTAATCTCTCGGAGGAGGAATGCGACTCAATCAAGCCATAAAGGAGGTGATAATGGTAACGACGAGAATAGAGTTCATCACACTGGAGAGGCTTCTTGAGATGATTACCAATGACGACGATTTTGAACTGGTGGAAGTATTATCAGAAGAGAGTTACGAAGGCGGCCATATACCTGGAGCCATCAACATCCCACTGGATAGGATAGAAGACCTTGCAGGAGAGCGCCTAGCCAAGACAGACACGATTGTGGTTTACTGTGCAAGCTATAGTTGCCACGCAAGCACGAAGGCCGTTAGGAAGCTCCAGCGGATGGGTTATGATAAGACGATTGATTTCAAGGCCGGTAAGAAAGGATGGATTGAAGCCGGTCTCGAACTGGAGAAGTGACACTACACCTTAGAAGATAATCCTCACATACCGTTGGAAGAGAGATGGTTTACTTCTATTTGCCCGCTTTTTCGCCGTCACGCAAAAGAAGGACCAATAATACCCACCGTAACCGAATCCCCAGAGCGACACGCCAACAACACCAGTAAACATGAGACAGAAGAATCATCCCAAAGAAAGGAATGAGAATATTCACAGCAAGCCAGGTTATGCGTCCTCCCCCACATGTACTCTGAACTCTTGGGTTGACGCACTGGCTGTCATGGCGAATACAATTGAATTCAGGCTCTTAAAAGTGCGCTCAAGATTTCTTGGCTCAATTAAAGGATATGAGATGGGGGGATTAAAGGCTCCTTAATGTAGTGAAGAACTGAAATCATCCAAAAGGGAGACGCTATCCATGGACGATATGCAGCCTTTCAATCCCCCCACGAGGACTCCCAGCGATGGAAAACAAGATAAGGTTTTCGTAAGAAAAGTGTGGTGGACCACATATGAAGACAGCTAGGGGATGAGAGATGGGACAGGAAGTCATACGGCTCCCACGCGTGGATCTGAAAGGCGAACTCGCCGAGAGGTTCGTCAAGCTGAAGAAAGAATTGGAAGGCGAACTCGGTTTCAAACCTTCCAATGCCGCAGTGGTCAGACACCTACTCAAAGAATATCGCAACGTGGAATTGAGTAACACGTTAGCGAGTAGCGAGAATACAATTATAGAGATACGAGAGAGGCTACGAATGCTCGACGAGGACACTAGGCTATTCAAAAGAGACCATGAAGAGATCAAGAAGATGATGAATGAGAGAGATGTCGAGTATGAGAGACTGAGGATTCTCGTAGAGCTTACCCAGATCCAAGCAGGCATACTCCAAACCGACCAGACCGACTGTAGAATAGTCTACGCGAACAATAAGATGAGTGAGATACTCGGCTACCCTTTGGAGGAGCTCATCGGCAAGTATTACACGAGTCTCATAGATGAGAGAGAAATCGCGGATTATGAGAAAGAGAAAAGGAATACCAAGCAAAAAAAGCGGTCAATACATAGGCGGACGATGCGGCGTAAAGACGGAACCTTGATTCCGACGCTTCATACTGCCGGAAGAGAAGGCGCCCTTTCTGTTGAAGTTATCACCGAGTTGCCGCCCTCCAGAATAAAGACAGAGGAGTCTTGACTAGGATCAAAAGTCTCTCCACAGGAGTCTCCCCGATTCCAAGGAGCAAGGGCCGTATGAAACGGTTTCCCACAATTCGTTGGGAAACTAGCATCCTCCCCTGATCGACGGAAAGACGAGTGACATGGTGACTGCTAGGTAATAGTCGGTATTGACAGATTCTTGGGTGCTTGGAGATGCTCACTTCTCGATACCGAAAGGCGAGCAGCGAGAAGTAGAAAGCAGACAGGGAGCACAGGTATTAATGTAGCACATATATACTATTTACCTATCCCTCTAAAACTGAAACCGAGATCAGGGTAATAGAAGATGCCGGACGAGAAACAGGTCATCTACAGCTTCCTATCCTTCCTCGAAGGGTGCGGATGCCGTATTACGAGACTGATACCTGAGAAGGGATTAACCACGGTCACGCAAGCAGAGAAGCTCAAGCTGGTCGAAGAGTTTCTGGAAGAATAGGTTGAAACCAGATAAACCTGGCGAGATTCATGGAAGAGGTTTGATTCGGATTGCCTGCAGGTCTTGAAAGGAGAAGACTGTGAAGATTCCGGTCAGAAGCTCTGAGACATGAATCGCCTGAGCATATAGGCACTCGATATCGTACAAGAACGGCTGTTCAAGGGTGTAAGTGGTTAGCGTATAGATCGCTATCAGCATAAATACGATGCCGGCGAATCGGGATACTCACCTCAGACCGGCCCGCGCAGCAATCCCATATAGAATCACGAAGATCAGGCATTAGGACGAGCAGGAGGAAGCAGTCGAGTACACGAAAAGATCCGGATCCAACCCTCATACCCCGTCTAGCAACAGGACACACTGCCCCCACTCCCCGTGTTAAGCTCGCGACGATATTCATGTTTCGCCGAGAATCTGCCGGATGGCTTCGGCGCACCCCGCCCCCGAGGGTTTGCTCATAGTCTTGGTGGCGACCGATTTGAGCCTCGGATCCGCGTCGCCTACGGCGTAGCCTGCACCTGCAGCCAGGAATAGGGCTACATCGTTGTGGGAGTCACCGATCGCCGCTATCTCACTGGTTTTAAGGTCGAGCATCTCTGCCGCAAACCTTAGGGCCTTCCCCTTGTCCGCGTTGAGATCTATTATATGGGTAATGGCTCCTGTCTCTAAGAGGTGGACCTCGAGTTTCTCTCTTGCAATCAACGGCTCCAGTTCTTTTGCCCATAGACCACGGAAGGCCACGTCGGTCTCCCTCATGTCTGGTCTAAACCGTTCGATCTCCCCCAGATGGCGTGTGATGATCCTAAACGCCCGTAAAGCCTTCTCTTGGTCAGCCAGGGTCAGCCTTTCGTCGGTCTTCGGGTTCCAGACTATGCCCCCATTCTCGGAGATCAACGGGCCACTCACCCCAACCAGCCGCCATATCAGCATCAGTTCACTGAGAGAACGCCCACTCGAGATGATGATAGGAACATTCTTCCTCTCGGCTCGCCTCATCATCGTCAAGACTTCAATGTTTAACCCCACCGATCTATCGGTCATCGTCCCATCGAAGTCGCATGCGATAGCCTTCCACAACAGAGTCAACCCGCACCTAGCAACACACTGAAGTAAACTGCACATAATCAACGGATCTTAAAACCCTTCCCTAGCCTGCACGATGAGATGTACATTCGCTACAAGAAGAATCCGCACGGAGGACGGCTGACCGACATCGAGGCTCTCCGGACAGACACTTAACTGGATACTCCGAGATATTCAATCTTTTCCCGAAAACCCTGAACCTCTAGGAGTCTGCTTCCGCAGGATGATAGAGAGATCAGGGGGTCAGGTATACGTGGAGCATCAACAAGATCACGAGAGGGAGTATGAGGGAGGAGTGAATCCTGAAGGACAGAGTCTTCGTCAAGACCCCAAATGTCAGAGAACCAACCGTCCTATACTGAGTGATCCTGAGCCCGGTTACTACTTGAAGAACAAGAAGGACCAGCAGCGACCAATGAACCGCTTTCCTCAACTGCCTATTCACCTATCTCTTAAGGTACCAGACAATTCTTTTCTAACTCAGCAGAGCATCCTCCCTCAGACAAGCCTGAAAGGAGGTAGACTCCTTTCCTCGTCGACGAAGGCAGGTCTGAGTTGCTGCCATCGGTCACGAGTCTTCTGGCGACTTCGATGTTGGCGAAAACTGCCACCACGAGTAGGGCGTACGCAGCTTGGTTCAGTAGTCCCCCTAGCATAATGATGAACAGCCGTACGTCTCGGCCCATAGGGATCTTGAATCCCTTTTCGTGATACTTCGTTCCGAAGGCACCTTCGTACCTGTCAGCACTGTAGCTGATACCGTACGATCCGAGGAGGGCTACGGACCCGACGAGCAGTATCCATGGATTGCCGGTGGAAACCCATGCACCGTACGTCATTCCGAGGATGATGAAGGCGTCTGCGTATCTGTCCAAGACGGCGTCGAACCAAGCACCATAGCTGCTATCTTTGAATCTGAGACGTGCGACTTCCCCGTCGCATCCGTCAACAACAGACGCCGCTTGGGCCAGAACCCCGGCGATAATCGATGAGAGGTTAGTTCCTTGGGAGAACAGGAACCCGGAGAAAAGGCCGAGAAGGAAGGAGGTTACGGAGATCTGGTTCGGCGAAATCTCGGTCCTTGACAGCAGGCTGGAGATCTTCTTCGAAATCCTTCTATTGATGTGTCTTGAGACGACCCCGTCGGTAGGTTTAGTCAGGGGGTCGAGTAGAACCTTCTCTGCCCTCTGCAGATCGATGACGGTGTCTATGTCTGTCCAACTGGATTCCGGGAGATCTACCGTCTCAACCCGGTTTTCTCCCGTAAACCGCCCGATAAACTCTGCCCATTCCTCGCTGCCTTCCCGTATGCACCTTTTCAGCGATGGGAAGATCTTCTTTCTGCAGAGGAAGAGCCCTGTATCCACTGCGTTGAATCGTTCCAGCCCCTTGCCTATGCTGGCAACTTGTCCTCTCTTGATAAGCACCCTTGTGGCTTCTCCTAGGTCTATGTGCTGGGGGTCAGAGTCTACGCACAGGGTCAGGTCACTCCGATGTTGCAGGAGTTCTTCCACCATCCTTGCCTCGAAGAGATGGTCCCCCATGACGAGCAGGAACTCTTCTCCGACATGCTTCTCAGCCACCTGGACGGATAACGCGTTCCCCCGTTTCCATTCAGGGTTGGTCACGTACTCTATGGAGATACCGTACCTCTCCCCGGTACCCAGTTTCTCTTTGATCGCCTCTCCGAGATGACCGATGACCACTACGAAGTCTCGGACACCCACGGTCTTCAGCGTCAGCAGGGTCCTCTCAATAACGGTCATCCCCAGTATACGGAGGAGCGCCTTCGGCTTATAGCGTGTCAGTGGATCAAGCCTCGCCCCACGTCCGGCAGCCAACACCAGTGCCTTCACCTTGACTTCCCCTAGAGTCCAGAAAGTACGTGCTGCGAGGAATATCCCAGCTTACGTTTCTCCTGTCCCGTACTCGATAATAGAGAACAGCCCTTATAGTTCCTTTTATAGACAGTAGCCGAAGAACCGTTTAGAACTATGAATCTACCGAGAGCACATAGGGGGAGAACGACAGAGTAGGCGAGGA
Organism: uncultured Candidatus Bathyarchaeia archaeon; assembly: GCA_964596985.1. GTDB lineage: Archaea > Thermoproteota > Bathyarchaeia > RBG-16-48-13. The sequence continues at coordinate 210,784 of CAZQWG010000003.1, read as the reverse complement.
AACCGGGGTAAACCCTAATTCTTCCTAGGAAGATGGACAACATGCATGAGAGGGGTAAGAGTATTCCCATGTTCATTGAAAGCGGGGAGCCGAAGAGTTTCTCGTACATCTGTGGGTAATGCAGAACCAATTGCTGCCAAGGGGGTAGACCCCCCATAACACGCAGACGTAGAAGAATCATAGAGGAATATTTGAGAGGGCAAAGGATTCCAGCCTAGCCAAGTGAATACCTTCCGCACTGGTAAGAATTTACCAGCCTCCCCCTTTTTTCTTAATTTTCTTAAGAAGGGTTCTGTCTTGAAGAGGCGGATCACTTAGCACTTGGTTACCCATGTCAATTTCTTACAGGTATTTACTGCAGCCAACAGTCCGTCAATGCCTTTCATGCCGACGAGTACCTCTTCCATTTCGGCATTGGTCTCAATCAGTCCATCAATACTGTGATTCACAGCAGGACAGACCACCGTGCCATATGCCCCTACGGTTTCTATCCCCCGATGGTCTGCCGTAAGGAGAACCCTTCTCACCGGTTTAAGCTCGCCGAGTCTCAGCCTCTCGAAGAGCACATAGGGAACCAGCAAGAAGCCCTCATAGCCGGTATCTAGTGTAGCTTCAAGCTCCCCTTTCTGGGGGTACATAACCTCTAGAAGAGGGTTGGCAACCCTGATTCCCAATACGGGCGTCAGGTCTAGGAAGTCCCAGCTCATCTTGCCTTAGCCCTCAAGCCTGCCCTGCCAGTCTCTTCCAGTGGAACGGTTGAGAGAATCTCTACAGTCCGTGGGTCCAGTTTCATCTCTCTCAGCATCTTCCCAAGCTCCCCAAGACTGTCGGCCCGAGCAACTTCTCTACCATCCTTTCTAGCCACATACTTCTCTTTTCTAACAGGGATAGTTCTCTTCCTCACTTCAAGCATCCAGTGCTTTAACGCCTCTTCTACACACGCGGAGAGACTCCCCCTCCTGGAGCCGTAGAGCTCCGCGGAGATGCGCCTCAGCCCCTCCTCCACATCATCGTCCAGCACAATGGTTAGGTTTCCCAAGGCAACCCCAGCCGAACACTAAGATAATAATTATTTAAGTATTTACGTATAACTCCCGGTTCGGATTAGAGAGAAGACCCTGACCAGCCAGAACCGCCGAATGCCGCCCTGAACACAACAGAGACACTGCAGATTCAGCAGCCCTCGCCACGGCTCTTAACAAGATTCCCGGGATTAGTACGTGCCCCATACCACGTAATTTTGCTAGTCTACCGCCACGATTCCCTCCAGCTGCGGGATGGTGAAGTCGAGGCCGAGGTTTCTCAGCGTCTCTTTAGTAGGGACGCCGTGTTCGTCACATCCCCGAGCGCTGTACCATTCCTGTTTGTCCTTCTCGAACTGTTCTCGGTCGTAGAGGGCTGCCGGTGTTCCAGCCTTTGGTCCGAGGGTGAGCGGCTCTTCGAACACTCGGTCGGGCAGGTTGTCGTCTCGGTCGGGCCTCAGCCCCTCCCTTATGTTCCACGCCCTCTCCAGTATCAGCACGCGGTCAGCGAACTTGTCCCACTCCTCTTGGCTTGAAATCAGATCCCAGCCGGTCGCGGCTTTCAGTGCCTTCGCGATGATCTCAAGTGAAAGATCGCGTACGTTGCGTATGCAGACGGTCAGGCTGTCGCTTACCGCAAACCTGTTCTGACCCTCAACCGTTGTCCCATAGAGGTGGGCTCCCCCGTGGTCGGACATGACATAGCAGAAGGTCTCTCTTGAGTCTCTGTTGTTTCCAGCTCCGCCGACACCCCATTCGACACCCTTACAGTGCATCGCGAATTTCTCCGATCCCTTTCCGATCTTCTCGGAGGCTATCCTTATTCCCTCGGCGAGGAGGTCCCCTATTCCTTCCCTGCGGCGGATCTTATTGACCATCTCGAACATGGCTGGGACATTACCCCAGGTTAGGTCGACCCCGTCGAGGTCTTCCTTTGTCAAGATTCCTTTCTCATAGCACTCCATGGCCCAGGATAGGGTGTTTCCCGTAGATATCGAGTCAAGCCCAGAGGCGTCGAGGTATGAGCTCAGCGCGTAGACGCCGTTATGGTCCGTGATCATGCAATTCGGGTGTAGGAGATCGGTGGAGTCGTAGTCGGGGATATCGAATGTCCCAGCCCAGGGACCCTCCCTGATCACCCCGAGCTGGTTGCAGGGCATCGGGCAGGCATAGCACCCTCTGTTCTTGACGCGGCAGCGACTCTCAAACTGTAGCGGCCCACCCTTCTCGATATCGTCCTCCCAATAGGACTCCCGCCAGTTCTTCAGCGGACCGGTCGAGGAGTCGCTGGAGGAGATGTTTGCGATAGTCGAACCCCACCGTTTTCGGGCATAGGTTGTCGTGGGGTCCGAGGTGATCATCTTGATCGCCTCTTTCTCGAGTTCAAGGCATTCCTCAGGGTTATCCAAGGGTATGTCTTGGGTTCCTCTCGCAGCCACCGCCTTCAGGTTCTTTGAACCCATGACAGCACCTCCCCCGCAGCGGGCGCCGGTGTAGAAATATTCCTGGTTTATTGAGGCGTATCGAACCAGGTTCTCTCCTGCAGGGCCGATTGAGAGCACGCGGGTGAAGGGGGATGTCTCTTCCTTTATCTTGACCTCGGTGGCGAAGGTTGTCTTACCCCAGAGGTGGCGGGCGTCGCGTATCTCGACGTCCCCATCGTTGACGTAGAGGTAGACAGGGTTCTCCGCCTTCCCTTCGACGATGATTCCGTCGTATCCTGCAAACTTCAATTCTGGAGCGAAGTTGCCGCCGGTCGCGGTGTGCCCCATGAGGTTCACGCCGGTCTTGGTTGCCGTAAGCGGGGATTTGAAACGGATAATCGTCCTATTCCCTGTCAGTACCCCTGTTAAAGGTCCTGTGAAGATCATGAGCAGGTTCCCCTCGCTGAACGGCCCTGTACCAGGTTTGAACCGGTCCCAGAGGAGCTTGTTCATCAGCCCCCTACCGCCGATGAAACTTCTCGCGTCGTCGTAGTTCAGCGCGGTCTTCTCGACGGAGCTGTCTGTCAGATTGATGTTCAGGATCTTTCCCGTATACCCACCTACCATGGTCAGTCCTCCTGGATCGCCTTCTTTTTGACCGGGTACATCTGATCGGCTACCCTGCTTGCTATCAGTTCCGGGGGCTTGGCAAGCCGCTCAGGGAACCTTGACAACTGCAGGAAGTGGAGGGTGTCCGAGGGACAGTATCTTGCGCACTCGGGGTCTCCGCCGCAGAGGTCGCAGACCTGGGCTTTGCCGGTTCTCGGATGGAAGGTTATGCAACCCCCCCTTCCATGATCTACGCATGCCTTGTTGCATAGTTCACAACCGGTGCATAGGTCTTCATCCATCTTCATCAAGAAATTCTCGCCATCATAAGTGAGGGCTTCGGTCGGGCATGCTGCGACGCAAGGACGGTCTGTGCAGTACTGGCAGACGATGGCGATGTCGAGGGGGCCGGGGTAGAACTGGTATATCTTGATCCGGGAATAGGCAGGATTCGCCTTCCCCTCGTGCCTCATCGCGCACATCCTTTCACAGATCCTGCAGCCGCTGCAACCTGGAAGTGTGTGACGAACATATACCTGCATGGGATTGTCCAACAAGTTCACCAAAGATTCCTCAGTGGTAAATGCTATATTACGGTTTTCAAACCTTACCACCTGTCCGTGCTGGTGGGTGGAAGCTGAAGCCTTGGGTGAACTACTTGCCTTTAAGGTCGCGACGCCGCTGACAGATGAGACAGAACTCTCCTCCAGCCTTAGGGTCTCCTGGAGTAGAGACGACCTGGAGCAGATCTCCCGAGCCCGGGAGAGCTTCGAGAGGTACGTAGCTAAGGGATGGATTGCCTTCAGCGAGGAACCGAAGGGAAGAAGGATGATTCACAGGTTCGACCCCTGCCTCGACAAGATAGTGCTGATACCCCCACTCGGCGGAGGAGAATTTCACAGCGCGGCGCAGAGCTAAGCACGTATTTTCTGAGCGGGAGAGTACATTCCTAAAGGGTTCTTCAGAAAACGTCGTACACGGGGTCTCTGTGACCTATGAGTAGGACGATGGTTTCAGGGTTCTCCGGCATCACCTTACGCTCAATCGGGCAATCATTTTGCGAGTGCAGGATGAATGTTAAATACGGGGTGCCTATGTCCTCGAAGTCAGGTGGATACTTTTGATGCGGGAATTTGAGGATGCGACATTTGTTCAGGCTCTTGAGTGTACGTGGGCCTATCATCCCTTCGGTAAGGAATTGATCGAAGAGTTCGTGAAAGGCGGTGTGACCGCTATAAACGAGACTATTGCCTATCTGAACGCAGACTTCGATGGGATAGTCAAAGAGATATCGAAATTCCGTAGAATGTGCGACGAGGCGCAAAACGCCATAGTAGCTACCACAACCTCTGAGATCGAAAAGGCGAAGCAGGAAGGCAAGCTCGCCGTGATACTTGGTCTGCAGCACCTACCCTTAGTGACAAGCTATTCCCCCGACGACCTATCCTTCCTCTACGGCCTCCACTCCATGGGCGTCAAGATCATTCAGCTGACTTATCAGAGGAGGAACCTGGTCGGTGACGGATGTGGTGAAAGGACGAACAGCGGGTTAAGCAAGTTCGGCGTCGAAGTCTTGGAGGAGATGAACAGGCTAGGCACGCTCGTAGACCTATCCCACGTCGGCCCGAGAAGCACAATGGAAGCCATAGAGATGTCCAAGGACCCGGTGGTCTTCTCCCATTCAAACTGCCGCTCCCTCTGCGATCACGTAAGGAACAAAGACGACGAGCTGATCAAGGCGTTGGCTGAGAAGGGAGGAGTCCAAGGGATAGTGATGTTCCCCTCGATACTGAATCAGGAGAGACCCCCCACCATGGACGACTTCCTGGACCACATAGAGCATGTGATCGACCTAGTCGGAGCCGACCACGTCGGGATAGGCCTCGACTATTCAGCGCCGCAGTGGCCCCCTCACCCCGACGTCGACTTGCAGAGAAGGATGTGGAGGGCGAGTCGGGCAGGGGTCCGGAGGAACTGGCCTGAGTTGGAGCCGCCATACAATGCCTTCGTACCTGGGAAAGGCTCCTACCGCATAGAAGAATTGGACAGCCCGACCAAGTGGAAAGCCAACATATCGAAAGGACTCAACAAAAGAGGCCACTCCACCTCTGAGATAAAGAAGGTTCTCGGAGAGAACTTCATGAGGGTATTCAGGAGGGTCTGGCGGGCGTAATAGAGAGAGGAAAGTGGGGGAATAGATCCAGTCGATCTTCATTTCCCAGTCGGGATCGCTACGTCTATTCCCTGAGGTTTATTGAGCACTCGAGACCCTGGGCAATATCTACTGCGGCATTTGCTGCCAGTATTAAGCGGTATTAGCTGAAAAGGCATCGCCAAGTCTGTACCTTAAAGTGTGACAAGTAGGCATAGAAAAGGGTAATCTTGTTCACAGGAAAGTCTTAATACACCAAATCGGCGAGTAGGGATACCAAGAGTGGTGTAATACCGTGACGGATTGGAGGGGGCCTGCTGATTCTGTATTGTCCTCCATGCCTGTCAACGGCTTCTGTACGCCACTTATCCACGAGCTTGCCTGATCCTTCCGGGCAGGCATGGATTCAGCTCGGGAGTAGGCTATCTGGAGAGGGCTAGAAGAATTGAAGACAGGTAGAATCTTGGAACGATTCAAGGCGAAAGATGGGAAAGAAGTCACCGTAAGGACTCCTAGATGGGAAGATCTAGATGACCTCATGGAGCTTCTCAATTCACTGGTCGATGAGGGCGCGATGATCGGACGAAACAAGAGGATCACCAGGGAGGAAGAGGCAGACTGGCTTGCGAAGCTTTTCGTCGTCTTAGAGAAGGGGGAGGGTTACTCCTTGGTCGCCGAGGCGGATGGGAGAGTTGTGGGTACTTGCGGGTTAAAGAAGAAGAAGAGTTGGTGGAGCCACGTCGGCGAAGTCGGCGTCGGGATCAAGGAGGAATACCGGGGTATTGGGATAGGAACCGCGATGCTCAGAAGATTGTTAGCGCAGGCTGACGAGATGGACCTCAGGATACTAGTCCTCAAGCTGTTCTCCACGAACAAGGTAGCCTATCACCTCTATGAGGGATTAGGATTCAAGGAGACGGGAAGAATCCCGAAAGCCCTCTTCAAGGACGGGGAATACCTCGACGAAGTAACGATGACAAAGGAGCTTCTGGACGCGGAGTCATAACTGTGAAATTATCATCTGCTTCCTGGGGAGAATAATACGACAGGAAGAAGGAAGGCAGAGGCAACTCGACTGCAGGTTGTTTCTTCTGAATACGGAATAACACGATGAGAATGTACGAGAGCAAGCCGTAATATAGGGGTTCAAAAGATTGGAAGACTAACCAGCAAGGGAGAGTTGACTGCTTCTTCCAAGTACACCCACACTAGGACATGCGACCAGAATGTCTGACAATAAATTCCCAGTCCTAGCTGTTGATGTCGTAATCACCGACGAGAAAGGTCAGATAGTTCTCGTCAAACGAAGGCATCCCCCTTTTACCGACTATTGGGCCCTTCCCGGGGGTAGCATTGAGTATGGAGAGACAGTTGAACAGACTGCTCTTAGAGAGGCGGAGGAAGAGACCGGACTCAAGGTCAGGGTAGAGAGATTAGTCGGAGTATATTCTGATCCTGAAAGAGACCCACGAGGACACGTTATCAGCATTGCTGTCATAGCAAAACAGATCGGCGGTGAATTGATCGCAGGCGAAGAGACCAAAGGTGTAAAATTCTTTGATAAGATCCCATCGGAACTCGCCTTCGATCATAAGAAGATTCTGCAGGACGCCTTCTCCAGCTAGCTCTGCAAGGATATGAGTGAGTATAGATCTTCGGTGGTCAGATTGAAAGAGTTGCTCTCCGTTGTAGATGAGAATGACAATCTGATAAGGGGAGAAGATAGGAGGGTTGTGCATTCTTCTACCCTCTGGCACAGGGGAGTACATGTCTTTATCTTCAATAGCAGAGGAGGATTGCTTGTTCAGCTGCGTTCTCCCATCAAAGACAAGTATCCCGATACGTATGACTGCTCACTCTCAGGACAGGTCGCATTCGGAGAGAACTACGAAGCAACAGCACTTAGAGAATTGGAGGAAGAACTAGGGATAACCGGTGTAAAGATAATGCCAATCCTCCATTTTCGTATGCCCTACGGGCCTAACGACTATATGATATGCAGACTCTTCAGATGCAACTATGACGGAGTGATCAAACCAAACGAGGAAGTATCAAGAATAGAATTCTTTGAAATGGATGAATTGAAGAGAATAGTAAATGAGAAACCTGAGATGCTCACCCCTTGGTTTGTAGAGATGTTAAAGTGGTACTTCAAGATGGATAACAGGTTGCACATATTCGGGTCATATCAAGATTAGGATCTCTGCAAGCGTACCTTGCGAAATCTGCAAGCTTTATTGGGATCCATGACTCCTCCCGACACCCAGTCTCATGATGAGATGTCTTTTGGAGGCTTCTCAGGAATAATTAACTATGTCAGGTTCATGTTCGGATCTCATGTGGGGAGATGTTTTCCTGTAGCCGGCTAATCCTCGAGTAGGAGGATTTTTTAAATCGTATGATTAAATACTGTTTTAGGGGATAAAATTGGAGATCGTAACCTTGAATGAGAAGGGGCAGGTCACGATCCCGGCCAGAATCCGCAGGGACAGGTGTCTGAGAAAGGGAATGAGGGTAGCGTTGATAGAGGTCGGGAATAGATTAGAGCTCATTCCTATGCCAGAGGACCCGATCCAAGAACTTGTAGGCCTAGGGAAGAAGCTTCCGAGCATCGAAGAGATCGAGGCCGAGGCTGACGTAGAGTGAGGGTATTCTTCGACAGCAGCGCGTTTCTCAAGGTCTTGAAGAGAGAGGAGAACTACGGTAAGGTCGTCAAATGGCTGACAGGGGTAAGGGACGGGGAACATTCCGGCTATACGGATACGATCGTGATCGCGGAGATAGTCTACGCCTTCCTCTCCAGTGGACTCGACGAGGAAGCGGTGAAGGCGCGAACGTTTATTGAGGCGATCCCCAACCTCACGATAGTCGGGGAGATCCCAACCGCGATCTCTCATCGAAGCGCAGAACTGAAGAAGAAGTACTTCAACAGACCGGGAAAAACGTTCTTCTCGTTGTACGATGGCGTCCACCTTGCGCTAGCCGAGAAGTATTGTGACGTCTTCTTGACATCAGACTCCGACTTCAAATACGTGAGAGAGGTCGAAGTCCAATTCGTCTAGCGAACACGCTTGACAAATAAGAGAACAGGTTTGTGCGCGAAGCGGTTACCAGCAGTCCCAGGTGCCAACCATGATTGCGAGTAGGACGTTTGATCCCTGATACCGATGCCCTGACCAGGATGGTCTACCGGTAACGTATTCACTTCGCAGATTATTCTTAATTGGTCTTCAGAATCCTCTTGGAAGCGAGAATCAGGATTGTAAGCAGCCCACCGATTATCCCTACTGAATACATTCCAGATCCGATGGCTAACCCAACAGCCCCTACAGCCCAGATACCTGCAGCGGTTGTTAATCCGTGGACTTCTTGTCCCCTCTCCTTGAGGATCATCCCTGCACCGAGGAAACCAAGCCCAGTGACCACCCCTGCAGCGATCCTAGTCTTATCCGCTCCGGGAAAGGCGTAGGCAGAGACCAAGGCAAACATCGCAGAGCCTAGGGAAGCCAGGGCATGGGTACGTACGCCAGCAGTTTGACCGGCTGACTCTCGCTCTAATCCGATGACGAATCCGATGAGTGCGGCGAGCAGCATGCGGAACAGTGGTTCTAACTCGACTGCCAGTTCCACATCACCATTCCCAGATCCGAGTCAGGGGGAGTAGGCTAAATAGGTTACGCGACGGTCAATGTAATCAACTGAGATTAAGGACTTCATTATCTTGGTGGGACAGATATCCGCGCCGTCTTATCGAAGACCCAACGCTCAGGCATCCTGTGTAGCTTGGCTAATGTGACTTGAAAGCTCGAAGATGGAGTCGACGAGGGAATACCGTTTGAGGTCTTGTTGCCTCTGTTTATAGTCGGGGATTATATTCCCTAGTCTGGAATAGAATCCCCTCTGATGGTTGAATTCTGAGAGATGAACTATCTCGTGTAGGATGACGTACTCAGCCAGTCTAGGAGGCAGGGCTAGGATCTGCCAGTTATAGACGATCTTACCGTTCCCCTTACAGTACCCCCATCTACTCGTATCCCTAACAGAGACCCTCTCAGGATTCATGCCCAGACTGCCCGAATACTTCGCAACCACTCCCCTTACGAGTTCCCTCGTCTCTTCTATAAGCCACTGCTTCAGCAGCAATACGGGATGTCCCCGTCCAACCGCACAGATAATTATCGATTCGCCCTCTAGGATCACAGGGGCATTACAGTGGGACTCGGTTCTCTTGACTTTGACGCGATAGGGTTTACCCTTGAAGAGAATCGTATCGTCTTGTAGTATCCTCTGTTTAGATAGATAGGCTTCGTACCTCTTCGAGAGACTTCTCCTGTGTTTCAGCAGGAAAGATCCGATATCTACGCCTTTCCCCATCGGAAGGGTGACGACCAGCTCCTCCTCTGTCTCAAACCGGAAACTGATGGTCTTTCGTGCCCTCTCACTCAATCTTACAGAGACCTTGAGTCTCCTACCGTTGAGTTCGAAAGTCTCTACAGTTGGCTGCTTCAAGACTATACCTCAAAAGGCGATCCACCGATCACCTGTAAACCCTTGTTATCTTTACCGACTTCTACTGATACCTGAATTCACCATAGTCAACCAGTGAATATAGTCCATTCTACTGAATGATGCTGTGATAGTAGGAACGTTCAACTAGGCAGGTAACTTCATTATTTACGGTAGTAAGGGGAGTAAAGATGCCCGACTATACCGGACCATTAAAAGAGTTTGAGAGGACCATAGGCAAGATCGCCGGAGAGAAGGCGAAGAGAGGGATCACAGAAGGAATCGGGGAGATCAGTAACTCCTCCAAACCGGAGAAGGTAGCCCTCTGGGTCAAAGGCGCCATGGAGAAGATGGACGAGACGCTTGACGAGGAGACCAGGACCACGATCATGGTAACCCTCGGCCGAAACTGCGCAGAGATAAACAAGAGACCCATCACAGCAGCAGCAAAGAGGAGAGGAGAATACGATAGCATAGACGACTTCCTGAAAGCAGAGGAGAAGAACCCGCCGAAGGGAACGAGACTCAAGAGAAAAGGAGACACCCTACACTACTATTACACACCAAGCTCATTCAGAGAAGGGCTCAGATGCTACTGCAGCCTCCTAAGAGGACTACCCCAAGACCAGACAGCACCGATCACATACTGCAACTGCTCAAAAGGATTCGTAGAGAAGTACTGGGAGACAGTACTCGAGAGAAAGGTGAAGGTCGAACTCATGCAGTCAACCATATCCGGAGCCAAGGAATGCAAATTCACCATACACTTAGGACCAGCATAACATTGTAGACACTTCTCCTCAGACCAACACCCTCAAACCCTGAACACAAGCAAGAAGCCTGCCTGCACCGATTCAGCCAACCGCAATCTGCAGTTGGGCGGTGCCAGCCTAGCTTGATCCCCGGCTCTCACCAGTCTCAGCAGGTTGCTCTTCGACGAGCCAGACCGGGCATCTGGAGACATGTTCGCAGAACCTGCATTTCCAACGATTACTCTCGCCGACCGGTATGGCTTCCCTCTCACCCCGCCAGTACTCGAGGATGAACCCCAGTTCTCTTGAGAATCTGGGATCATCAAGCGTGAAGACGTGTTCCCCGATACGTTTCTTGGACTCTTGATGCTCATAGGTTACGGCGAACCTCTCTGAGATCGGTGGAAGGCGTGCCGCAAGGCTGAAGGCCTGTTCCCCTATCTCTGATGCGTTATAAGAGTGGAGCTGTAACCCTTCCGCGGAGATCGTTGAGAGGAAGCTGCCGCTGATAGAGTCGTTACGGTCCAGATCGAAGAATCCTAGGGCATCGTCGAGAGTGAATTCCCCGCAGGCGATCTCTGAGAGCAGTCGGTGGTAGAACATCAGTTGCATCTCTTCACATCTCTGCTGCCAACGCGATGGGAGCCGAGGGGTCCGGCGGGTCTTATAATCCCGGATGAAGACCTCCCCATCCCGGAGTACTAGCTCATCGATCTGCCCAATAACCCGTAGAGGAGGAATCGAACCCATCACAAAGAGTTCACGGGTCAACCCTTCTCGGAGCAGCCGGGACAGGTCTGTAGCCATGTTTTGAAAGAGGACCGCGACGTGATCAGCCATGGTCCTCGTCTCAACGGGAACGAGGTAGGCAACCTCCTCGTGCAGTTCCCGGTGCCGTTTGCCTCCCTGGACCATGGTCTCGGTCCGCTTCTTCCCGTATCGGAGGTCAAGTTCGGTCTGCATCTCACACCACAACTGGCTGCATAGGGTAGTAACCCCGATCCGGTTCATCCCTGATTCTTCGAGGCGATTCGACGCCATAGTCCACGTTCACCTGATTGTGCACGTTGCGCTTACACACAATCCTCGCGCAAGACGGGTACACCAACGCCATTACGGTCTCGATGCTATGTTACTAGCTTGCTCGTAGGCATGGTCTCGACGTTGATCAGAGACGCCTTCTCCACGAGTTCTCTGTCTTCCGTCACGAAGGTCAGCTGACCCTCCTTAGCCGAGTAGAGGTACGCCGCATCGTAGAATGTCGACCCCAGCTCCACGGCAAGCTTCATCACACCCTCAAGGCTCTCAACCGAGTGCAGACGCCTGACCTCCAAGAGCTCAAGTATCTTCGCCAGGCTCCCAGCCCTGTCGACCGCTTCCTCAAGGCTTAGCCGGCCTTCGAGAACGCACTGCTTCCATATCACGTTGCCCAGCTCATACCGGGCAAGATCGAGTGTTATCTTGCCGTCCAGGGTCTTGACCGCCTCCCCCTTGAGTTCTCCTAGGACCAGCGCTATGGCACTGGAGTCGAGGAGGTACACTATCGCGCCTCCCGCGTCTCCCTAACACCCTGAACCAGCTCCTTCTTGGGTATGTCTGCGAAGAACCCTCCTAGATCCTCCGCCGCTCCCTTCAGCTCCTGACGCCTCCGGCACCGCGCCTCCTCTTCTAGGGCCCTCCTCACTACCTCGCTCACGTTTACCCCGTAGCGGCTGAGAGCCTCCTTTAGCTCCTTCGGGATCCTGGCTGTCACCGTGACACTGCTCGTAACACATCCCCCGTAATACGTTAATTGTAATACTATATAAGCACCGCTGAACCACCAGGAACCCTAACATGCCCTCCAACACCGACAACCCGACAGGTCCCCGGGAATCCCAGACTTACCTCTACGGTAGCGCCCACAACTATGTGAGTGCAGAGACCCGGCGTCAAAGCAACGCGCCCCTACCTAGAAGAATACCCCCATATACATCCCACGACAAACAACGTATCTATCGTGAAGGAGAGAACCGTTCTCTCCCGTAGAGGTCGAATGTTGTGCCGCTGCCCATAGTCCTACGACTTGCCTTAAGGAACCTTACCCGAAGAAAGAGAAGGAACCTGCTCTCATTCATAGGAGTCCTGCTAGGCGTAATTCTCCTCGTATCCCTCGGTACAGCAATAGAGAACGCTACAAACAACTTCAGGGAACTCGTCATCCGTGCAACAGGAAACGTCGACATCACCGTAACTTCCGCAGTCGGAAGGTCCTTCCCAACAGAGGCACTCCCACGCGTAAGATCCGTAGAGAACGTCACTCAAGCAGCCGGGAGAGTCACAGGTCAAGGAACCATCTACTACTGGAACCAGACCGGTCAACAAGAGGAGATAGAAGAGGTGAACGTAATCGGAGTGGCTCAAGGCGACTACGACTACGTAGATGAGAGATACACAAAGATAACAGGCATCAAAATCCTCACCGGAAGCCGGGCAGTCGTCGACAGCCGATTCGGCCTGAGCGAAGGCGACACCCTGAAGATCCGAGTCCTAGGAGAATACTACGACCTAAAGGTAGCCGGCGTCTACCACCCTCCCCCACTAGTCAAAGGAGTCGGCGAGGTCGGCAGGAGACTCTACCTCGACCTCCCGTCGGCACAGGGGATCTTCAAAGCCTACGGAAGATACACATCCATAATCGCCAAGACAAGAGACTTCAGGGAAGTCAGCCAGGTAGCTGAGAAGCTTGAGACGGAGCTAGGCCCCAGATACCGAGTATCCGGGGCAAAACAACAGTTGATGCATCAGATCGACCGGCTGATGGAAGGCTACTCCCTAGACATGTCATTCCTCACGGTCCTAGTCTTCACAATCGCGGTAGTCGTAATCTTCGACATGCAGTATATGAACACGAAGAACCGCGTCTTCGAGATAGGAGCGCTCCGGGCAATCGGTATGACCAGAAAACAGATCTTCAGCATGCTCATCGTCGAAGGCATGATCCTTGGAGCCGCCGCAAGCCTCCTCGGAACCCCTATCGGAATCGAGTCAGCAAGACGGATGGCCGGGGTCATCATCTTCCCAGCCGCAAACTTCGTCCTCACGAACCCCCAGACCGCCCCCTCGACCGAGTATACGAAGATAACCCTCAGCTACAACTACATCTATGCAGGGATCTTGATCGGCCCCTTGGTCACGACCCTCGCCTCCGCCATCCCCTCTCTTATGGCGTCCCGAGAGACCATCGTCTCCGCGGTGCGGAGAGGCGTATCTAGAGCGGAGGAGAGGTGGCTGCCCATATTCTCTGCGGCGTCAGGGCTACTTCTACTATGGGCAGGAGACAAGGCATCAGACGTTCAGGCGACCGGAAACTTCCTCGCGATGATGTCCGTCCCAGCCTTCCTTCTCGGAGGGATCGCCCTAGCTGTAGGGTTCCTCAAGATCTACGCGGCACTCTGGGGATACATCTCCCAATCCTTCCTGGGGAGGCTTGGGTCCCTGATGTCTAGGAGCATAGCAAGGAACACCACCAGGACGGCTGTAAGCCTATCCCTGATATGCACAGCCCTCACACTCTACCTCATAGTCTCGTCTATAACGGCGTCCATGGACATAAGCCTCGGAGAAAACCTGGAACGCCTGTTCCCAGCCGATATAGTCGTCTTCAGCGAAGAGAAGGTCCCAGCCAACCTCTACAAGAAGATCGCAGCCATCGGTGGAGGAAGCTACGTCAAATACGCGGCAGGAACCATCTCCTTCGAGACGAGACTCAAGACTACTGACGGTAAGGCAGGCAACTACTCCGCGCCGATGATGGGTATCGACGTCCGCTACTTCCCGAAGGTCGTAGACATCCAGTTGAGCCAGGACACCCCAGACGGCGTCTACTACAGGCTGATGCAACCCGACACCGTGATCCTCTCCCGCCCCGTAGCCACCTCTATGGGAAACCTTACAGTAGGCAGCACCGTCGAGATACTATCAGCTAGACGAGTCGCCGCCGCAGGACTCATCTTCTACGTGCCTACCTGGAGAAGCTTCAGGGTTATTGGCATCGCCGAGACCCACCCCAGCTCCATACTCAGCTTCGGCGCCCCAAGCCTGGGAGACCCATGCTACGTATCCTACAGCACCCTCACCGAGCAGTTCGGTCAGATAGGCGACTACGCCACATCCTTCTTTGTCGAGGCGAGAGACGAGTACAAGGACCAACTCACCCTTATCAAAGAGGAGATACAGGCACGCTTCGCAGGAAGATACTCCCTGGGCGTAATAACCCGCGAAGACCTACTCGAAGAGGTAAAGGAAGACATGCAGCATGAGCTGGCCCTCTTCAGCATCATGGAGGTATCCGGATTCCTAATCTGCATCCTCGGAGTCACCGCGACGACCACCATGAACGTCGACGAGAGAAAGAGGGAGACCGCGATCCTAAGGTCGATAGGATGCTCCAACGGGCAGCTGGCAACCCTGATGCTGGGAGAAGCAGCCGCAGTGGCCCTCCTCGGCTACGCAATCAGCGTCCCAATCTCCCACAGGATCTACCTCTTAATGCTGGAGTGGATAAGCCTATACGGATTCGACATGATCTACTTCTTCCCCATCAACCCATTGCGGATAGCAGCGATCAGCGCCTTCACCACGAGTATTCTAGGCTCCATCTACCCAACCTACCGTGCAATACGATTCAGTATAATCGAGACCCTCAGAGAAACCGGCTGAACAATCCCTGAGCGGGGTCCGAGTCGATATGACCTGTGACGAACAACAGGTGGACCCCCATCATCATGGAGGAGGACACTTACAGAAGTCTGCGATGAGCTGAGAGAGGACCATCGCCGTCTTCACCACCTGGTCAGCGTAGACATACTCCTCGGTGCTGTGCATGCCTTTCCCGCCGGGACCGAATATGACCGTGGGAACCCCTGCGTTCTGAATTATCTCTGAGTCAAGCCACCCGTAGCTGCCGATAAACTGGGGTTCTGCCCCTATTACCTTGAGGATTGCCTCCTTAAGACCGCAGACCACCCTCTCTCCGGGAGACACGGTGAACGGGCCCCTTGCAAATATCGTCCGTAGGTCAGCCTTGAATCCCGGGTCACTACCTGACAGCCTTTCTAGGATAGAGAGGAGCTCGGATTCAACCTGGCGAAGGTTTTCCCCGGGGATAGTCCTGCGTTCCAACTTCAGTTTGCACTGATCCGGATACGTACTGAGCTCCCTCCCCCCCTCAATGATGGAGGCATGTACTGACGGGTGACCGAGCAGCCTATGGCTTCTTCCCGAGAGGATCTTTGCTTCGAAGTCGTCAAGCTCGACCAGGAACCTACCCATCTTCACTATTGCGTCGATCCCTTCTCTCGGCCGACTTCCATGAGCCGCCCTACCGCGAGTTTCTACTTCAAGCCAGACGAACCCCTTATGTGCGACCCCTATCTCGAGACCAGTAGATTCGCATACGACAGCCGCATCTGCCCTGAGAGATTTTATGAGGCTCTCCGTCCCCAAGCTGGCATACTCCTCGTCCACAACTGATGCGACGACCAGGTCCCCGTCCAGATCCGTCCCAGAGTCGACAACAGCCTTCACAGCGTGGAGAATGGCGGCCAAACCACCCTTCATGTCAGCAGATCCCCTACCATAGATCCTATTCCCGTCGACCCTCGGGGTGAAAGGGTCGACCATTCCCTCAACGCCAACAGTGTCCATGTGACCGTTCAAGATAAGTGAGGGACCGGAGCCTTTACCCCGGAGGATTCCGATAACGTTAGGCCGATCCTTCTCGACCTCATACAGCTCTACGTCGAGGCCTATGCTCTCAAGAAAATCTGCTATAAAGGCGGCTATCTCAGCCTCGCCTACACCCCCTGGGACCAGTGAGGGATTTACAGAGTTGATCTTGATGAGTTCCTTGAGGGTTGAGATCAGTTCAGAAGAATCTACTCGCGAGAATACTGTAGCCAACTAGACAAGCTCCTCCCAGTACATGCTTATGCCGACGATAGTCAAGAAGTCGGGTGCAGACTATGGAGACAGTATACCTTGGACCGGGGCTAAATCCGTTTTGATAGAAAGCTGACCCGAGATCATGATCTAGAAAAGGTCGAAGAGTGTCTGCTGCCTGAACCGGTCTTCCTCTAACCCTAGGATGCTTCTGAGCTCCTTTATGGATCGTCTTCCAAGCCCATGCATCATCTGGGTACTGTAGCCTCCGGGCTGAATCGAGTAGCCGGCGTCGACCAGCCACCTTCCCTCCCGTGTGCTGAAGCCGTTGGAGATCTGAACCGGCAGACCTACAAACGTATTCTCGATCTCTGCCAGTATCGACCGGTACGCCTCCTCGTCGACTGCCCGGATCTCGCCTATCCTGACTAGCGGGCCCTTGGAGAGAAAGGCGGCGTACCCTACTGTCTCACCCTCTTTCCTGTAGACCGAGACGTTACTGGGATTGTATCCCCCGAGAAAGCATCGTTTCGAGATGAAATCATTCTCCCGGCAGGTATAACCGAGTAGCCCTTCGTTGGACTCAGCCAAGACATCCTGGACCTGGTCTGCGTCACTCGGGCGATAGGTTGACCCGCCTAGCATTTGCGCATCCCTCTTCTCCGCCCATTTAGCAGCAGTAGCCCTGACCCCCTCGTCTAGTTCGCGGTAACCCATCTTGCGATACAGTTGACGGATAACAGAGTACTTCAGAACACCCAGGGATAGCGCGTCAACCCCCATAGCCCTGAGGTATTCGTAGGCATGGTTGGCGATAGTCCTAGCAACCCCGCCCTCGGTTGCCCGGGGGGATGTCCTCACCCCCCACATAACACCCAGCCGAAGCCTGCCTTCCCTCGTATCAACCTCGGTGAATCCTACCCCAGCCCTTCCCAGAAGCTCCCCCTCTTCTCCAAGAGCGAAGAAGGCGAACTCCTTCGGAAGCCTCCCATCCAAGATTCTTGCCTCCTCGATCAAACCGGGCAGGGGAGAATGCGAGAAGGCAAGACCGCTCAAGAATACCTGTTCTTTATCCGGTATCTCGTCGTAGGCGACTATCCTATCTACAGGCACCGTACCGACCCCTAAAACCCTTCAATCGAGACTGGAGCGCTTGAACCCAGTAATAGCATGCACATCACGTTCTCTTGCCCTGTGTATGGTATGCGTCTCTTGCGTAGTCCCACGAGATGATTCTCTCAGGACGTATCCTGATGAGGAGTGTCTGGTAGGTTGCGTGCGCATATTCCGCATACCTCTCTATATCCCCTGGCTTCAAGTATTTCTGATAGAATCTTCTCTCCACCTCTTCGTTTAGTTCCCCGTCGATCGTCGCTGTGCCCTCGATGATTACTGCCCGGTGGGGTGAGGCGTCACTGTCAACCGTGACGGCGACCCTGCTGTTCTGCTTGATATTGATCTCCTTCACGCTACCCTTCACGATCGGGACTAGAAGCTGGTTCTCCTCCCATAGATACCAGACGGGAGTCACATGAGGTGAATTGTCGGGTTTGACGGTTGCTATTCGCGCCAGATTCTTCTCCGAGAGGAAATCCTCCATCTCCCGAGGAGACATACGTACATCCATACCCGTTTCACGACCTGAGATAACGCATCTATGAACGTAAAAAGGGAATCGCCTCGCTATAACGCGCCTAATGCCAAGGCTCCTATACCTGTCCCCAGGGAGCACACCTCCATGAGCCTTAGCTGCCTGGTTGACGATGCGAAGATGCCATCCTTATTAGGCGTGGGTTATACTGGCAGACGTGGATTGAGCCGGTGAAAGAATGACGAAAAAGAGGGCAGCACGCAACTGTGACCGATGCAATCAGAACAGGGCGGAATTCTACTGTCCAAGACCCGGCTGCAAGATGTGGCTCTGCCGCGACTGCGCACGCACACACCCCCACACCGCAATCCCACAAGGGTATTTCTCTGACAACTGAATCGACCGCGTGATACCTGCTATATGCTAGCATACGGAAGAAGCTGTTTCTGGATTCTTACTAGTGAATCTGCAATCCCTTGAAAGCATACACTCGCCGAGAAGCCGTTACGGTACGGTTTCGATCTTCGGCAGTACTGTGATATCCTTGAATTCGTGGAAATGCTTGTCAAAAGAGTATATCTCCCCGATCTCTTGAGCCTTCATGCAGAGATATGCCAACGCATCATTCGCGCTGACTCTGATCTCCTTCGCCAGTGAGACCGCAGCCTCATAATCCTCAACGGTCACCGGGTAAACCCTAACATTCCTGCTTGTCGTGACCCACATAAGGAAACCCAGCGACCTCTCGAGGCTCAGCCCGCTTTCAATTATATTGATGACCTCTGAGAGATGTACTACAGTCGTAGCCACTCCTTCCTTATCATCCTCTATCCTCTTCAGTATCGCCTTAGCCTCATCCTTGACCCGCTGCTCTTCAGACCTCAACGCCCTCCGGGGGACAAGTATCGCGTGGAGGAGGATATTCGAGTCTAAGAACCTCAAGGTTCCGGGGACTCCGATAGAGCCTTCCTGATGGAATGCATATCCGTGAAGTCTACGCCCTCAGGTATCTCGATTGAGTCGAAGAGGTCTGAGGGAGGAGTTGCCTCCATGGGAACCAGTTCGATCCTGTCTCCCCGCCTGATCAGCACAAGTCTAGGGGACTTCCAGCCCCTCCGCCATTCTATGGGGATGGATACACGTCCCTGGGGGTCGGCTTCCTTCACCACCAGTTCCACCATTTCCTCACCTCTCACCAAATAACTAAGGAAATGGTGAATATATACTTTTCACCAAACAGGCCGATTCATACCCGGCAGGACCCAACAGGACAGAGTAGCCCTAATTCAGAACGGCAGCCAACATTCGGGATTAGTCTGAGAATGATTGTTGGGCGACTTGTTGTCAACCTTCAGATTAGGCAGGATGGCTATTGAAAGAGTTCTGAGAGAAACGTGGATAGTTTCACGGGACCAGGGGGAAGGAAGAAGAGATTTCAGCAAGCGTTATATCCCACTATGTTACACCCACTTATGGGTGGGAAATTGGAAGTGGAACTTAAGGACAAGGGGAGAATCACTATTCCAGCGAAGATAAGGAAGGCCTTAGCCTTGGAGAAGGGAGATCGACTCACTGTTGAGGCTGCTGAAGGCGTGATCAGGTTGACGCCGAAGAGGATTGTCAGCGCAGAGGAGATAAGGGGAATAGCAAAGATCAGAAGGGTGAAGCTGGAAGAGGTCGAAATGTCCCTAGCAGGAGAGTAGATTTCTCCGATATGAGCCTAGGCACCCGCACATATGAGGGATGTTGACTTCTCGCAGAGGGATTGACCTGAGATTCATCGACTCCAACATCTTCATCTACCATCTTGCAGGCGATGAGCAGTACGGCGAAACTGCTAGCAAGATAATAGAGAGGGTAAGTAAAGGGGAAGAAGTAGTAGCATCCACCCTAATCTTATCACAGGTCATCGCCTATCTTCGATGGAAGAAGAGAACCTACGTCATCCCAAGATTCATAGATTTCCTTAGATCCTCACCGACGATTCACAAGCTTGAGACAGACTTCGCCGACTTCGCCTCAGCCCAGAAGTTACAGGAAGAAACAGAAGTAGCATGGGAAGCGTGGGACGACCTGATCATAGCATCCCAGATGCTGAGAACAGGTGTGACAGAGATATACTCCAACGACAAGGACTTCGATACCATCCCGGGAATAAGAAGAACATTCGTCTAGGAATCAATTGTATAAGTTTATATAATAGTTATTGATCGAGGATGGTCGAGGACATAAGATGGTTCTACATGAACCACAACTAGATACGATACTCATGGTAGAGAACGCCATCATAGAGACTGAAGAGTATCCGACAAAAACCGAGCTATGGAAGACCTTACCTAGAAAAGTACAATATCAAACATTTAGAAGAATACTGGATTATCTAGAGGCTTCTGGAAAAATCATTTACAACGACAACAAAATCATCTATACCGGCATCAGCAATCCAAAACTTAGGGCGTTAATAGAGTCAAGCATTCGCGTCAGGTAGTCGAATAACCGAAACGTCTCTCATACTCAGTATGCGACATGAAATCCAATATAACAGGACAGACACCTACTCCTCCGATGACATCTAGGACATAACAAGACCGACACCCTTCCGGATGACGGTACCTAAACAAGTTGTCAACACCATATCTCCTCACATAATAATCCGGGATTAATTTCTTGGGTATCGGTTCACCCGCCAACATATTCTTTTTCAACACATCCTTCATATCCTCAATCCATTTCCTGATTTTACTGTCAGGACCTAACCCCTCCAAGAAAGACTGGAATTCCTCTGTTTGATAGACAGCAGGGGAAGGCTTGGAAACCATAACCACAATGCATCCGATTAAGGCATAAGAACACAACGAATATTCGAAACAGACCTCCGTCGTCGAACTAGCGTCGACTCCAACAACCCCACTTCTAACCCGTTAACCAGAGGTTGCCAAGGAAGACACGAACCCCTTAACATCTTGACTTAAAAGCCTCTCCATCAAGTCTTCTAAGGCATACGAGACACCAATCCGGAACCTTGCAGACGTACTTGATCAGCCTCCCAAGAAGGATAAGAAAGGAGCTAAGATCGTCTCCCCCAATCGAGGAGGATCGGGCTTGAAGCCGTATTCTAAGGGATGCCTCATCCCCAGAAGGACGTAAGTCACGCACAACACGTTCCCCGTTACGCCACACAGACTGGCCCCCAGAGACAACAGAAAAGCATGCGAGAAGACCTCAACCAGAACCCTCGAGACCCGTTCACCCAGCCATCCCGATAAGACGGGGCTGACCCTCCACCCGCCGACGACCACGGAAAACCATAGGGCCTCCCTCACGGCAATATCGAGGAAAGACCCGGTCTGCAGCGCCGCGACCAAGGTCCTATTTAGTTCATGTCTGAGGAAGAAGACCTCGCTGCATCGATAGAGGAGCAAGGCTGTGGTGTAATCAGCCGCCCGTACACCGAGAAAGAGCAGCACATCCCTCAAATCGGCTTTCGAATCCACCCACCAACCCTACAAGAGCAGCCCAATATATCGACGACCCTCAAACACCAAGATAATCCAGTGCTCCTTTTCTAACTTTCTTCCCACCTCCACATAGGGATGAAGTTCGAGATCGGCCAGATAAGTATTCATAATTTCAGAAAAAAGATGAGTGACTAAGGAGTTGGTGTGTACTCCAGCCCTTCTACTATTATGGAGGTTGTCCGTGGTAGTTGAAGAAGAGATACCTTAGACCGTTTATGAGGATTTTAAATTTTGTTTACCGACTGACTTCAGGTATCTATCCAAATTTCTCTTTGTTATTACCCAATTTCTGCCCTGTTTGTATGCACCTAAAGCCCCCTTCCTAGCAAGCAAACTGAGATATTCTTGAGAGTAGGGCGTGTTCTTACTGGCTTCAGCAAGAGTGAGTATTTCTGGTTCTTCTAAAGCATCAAGATACATATCTAATGATCTTTCTACACATCGAGCTACGAAGTTCACGAAAGCTGAGGCATTTCCTGAATCTGCTTTCATTAGTGTCTCCAAATACTTCGGGCGGTCTCGTTTTGGTACAATAGCGATAAAGGGATAACCAGCTTTCATAAGTATTGCATTCATTAGTAACCTTGCTGTTCTTCCATTACCTTCCGTGAAAGGGTGTATCTGAACAAAACGATGGTGGAAAACTGCAGCGAGTTCTATCGGCGTATATTCATCAAGGTTTTTTCTTAGCCATTCTAATAGTTCATTCAGTTTAGGCCTAACTTCTAAGCTAGGTGGAGGCGCAAAGGTAGCACCCGCTATTCTTACTCTCCCAGTCCTATAACGTCCTGCATCTTCAACGATGCCACGCATGATCAACTCATGAATGTGAAGCAAAGCATCCTCGTCTATCTCCCTTTTTCCAGAAACAAGACCCTCGATAAATTTTATCGCTTCCGGATGATTTTTCGCCTCTAGAACCTCCGTTATTCTCTTTCCATCTATTGTAATTCCCTCTTCGATAACAAGCCTTGTTTCCCGCAAGGTCAGTGTATTTCCTTCTATAGCATTGGAGTTGTATGTATATTCAGTCACCATCTGTTCCTTTAGCCTTCTTACAAGTGCAGGTGGAAGAGGCCTCAAGTTGTCTAGCCTCTTCTTCTTATCAAGCACTCTCTCGTGAACCCTTCTGTTAATCAACGCCATCGATTATCCTACACACATAGGCATTTATCCGATAAAATAATGTATCGGATAAATGCTTTTTCATTATTATCCGATATAAAAACACATCAGTAATGCGGTTCTGTAAACTCTGCGTCTATTGAGGAGACTGCAAGAAATCATTAGATCAATCTACGTCTCAAGGTCGAAATACATGAAGGGTTCTCGCCTGTTTTTCGGTTCTCTCGCCAGTTTGAACCCATTCTTCTCGTAGAACTTTATTGCGTCTTCCCCATCTGCATTCAGGATTATCATACGACACCCAATCGAATCTGATAACTTGAGACCCTTACCAATCGCCCAAAGACAAATACGGCTACCTATCCCACTACGTTCGAAATCCTTGTCAACGGCCAGTTGCCCCATCATTAAGGCAGGGATATACTCGACCTCGAGTCCAGGACGATCTTCAGAAACAATCCATCTGCCTCTCAGCCCACCCGTGCTGAGTGTAACGAACGCGACTAGGCAATCAGAATAATACCAGAGATAGGTTACCCCCAGTTTCTCTTCTTGGTAGTCAAGAGCCTCTTCAAATAGAAATATGTTGTACTGGTCTTTCCTACAACAGAAATCAGACAGATCCTGATATTCTGAGAGAATAACTGTGTTCAACCTGTCAAAATCAATGTTGATAGACAAAAGCAGACACAGATACTACAAGGGATGTCTTGAGTAGATCCTGCGTGCTTCCTCGATTATTCGAAGATCCTCCTTCGACGGCTTCCGCTGGAGTTCCTCCTGAATTTGAGCAACCTCTTCTCGACTCAGCTCTGGAGGTGGTTTCGGCAGCACGGGCGTGTCCCTCACTCACTATGGCTATGAGCAGCGAATTTAAACGCTGCTATTGTTGATTGCACAACATAACGAAAACATTAGGCTTACGGCTTCCCCATAGAAGCATTCAGCAGATTCCCGGGAATTCCAGACTTCTATCCAAAGCAGCACCCATCGTCCAGAGAGAATACACACTGTTCACCGTAAGTTTGGGAGTGAGTACACTGATGAGGATTCTCGGCAGGTTACGTTATCTCTAGCTCTCTTCTTCTGCCGTTGAAGCATACCCGGTACTGATCCAAGATGTCTCGACCTACGATGCTCTTTATAGACACCTTCCCCAAGAGGTCCCTGCCCAACACTAGAATGCGATGTCGTCTTCCCATGAATTCGACTTCTGCAGCATATAGCCTGAAGGCGTCTTCGCCACTTGCGGTCATGAATGCGGTCTCGCCGACATAACTTAATCCTAGTCCAAGCGCATCCTTCTCAGGGATAAGCGTCTTGGTAGCACCGGTGTCCAGATATGCGCAGAACTCTTTTTCACCGCGAGACCCGAAGACCTTCAACTCTGCCATAGGGCTGTTATTGATATAGGGAAGTCTCACACGCAATCAACCAGGGAAGAGGTAGCCTGCCGCCTTCTCCTCGCCGACCCTTCTGAAGTAGAAACGACCATCAGGATACTTGCCGGCGGCATCCCGGTAAGCGTCATCCACGGTATCCCCGATACCAGCCAGCTGCTCAGACCCCATCTCGATGGCGATAACCTTCCCATGGAAGACCTTCTCCCAATCCGCCCTCTTCTTCTCATATATCCGTTCTCCGAGACCATCCAGACCTGACCCCAAAACCTCACCCCGAAGATCGAGTAAATAGTTCCCAGCAAGGACATAAACCCTTTGACATTCCGACCTTAAAGCACCACACCTGACAAGGAACTCGCAAAATTCGGGGAAAACGGATGGAGCCTGCTCTGTTCATTCTACTTGCAGACATCTGCAAGAATAGGGTAACCAGAAGTCACGCAAGATACAGACAGTCGATTTAGAAAATCTTAGATCGATGAATACGCAGACCTCTTAACGATTGCTTTTCGTTCAATCCGAGCGGCTATAAAGATTATTATGATAAGAAAATTCTCGATTCTTGGGGGAGAAGAATGGAATTCTTTCTGAAATTAGATAACCAGGAGATACATAATGAAGTACAGAACTATGGGAAAGACTGGGCTAAAGGTATCTGAGGTTGGATTTGGCTGTGGAAACATAGGCGGTCTAATGATTCGTGGTTCTCATAAAGAGCAACTGGAAGCCGTCAAACTTGCCATAAAGCTGGGCATTAACTACTTTGACACCGCACCCAGTTATGGTGATGGAAGATCAGAGACCAACCTAGGTAAAGTCCTCGCTGAGCTGGAGCCTGACATCATCCTCGCAACAAAAGTCGGGCTCTCCCTAGACGACCTGGACAATATTCCAAGCACTGTGCAACGAAGCCTTGAGATGAGCCTCAGCCGCCTACAACGAGACCACGTCGATGTAATCCAGCTCCACTCCAGAGTTGCTTCGAAGAGAGACAGCCCTGATTGGCCGAGAGCCCTTAACATCCAAGACGTTCTTGGCGAAGACGGAGTAGCAGACGCATTCGAAAGCCTACGCGACCAGAATCTCACCAGATTTATCGGTTTCACGGGCTTAGGCGAGACATCTGCACTCCATAAAATTGTCGAGAGCAGACGTTTCGATCTTGTTCAAGCCTACTTCAACATACTCAACCCAAGCGCAGGATACAAAGTCCCCAAAGGATTCGGTGGATACGACTTCAAGCAACTGATAAAC
Organism: uncultured Candidatus Bathyarchaeia archaeon; assembly: GCA_964596985.1. Lineage (GTDB taxonomy): Archaea > Thermoproteota > Bathyarchaeia > RBG-16-48-13. The sequence continues at coordinate 185,506 of CAZQWG010000003.1, read as the reverse complement.
AACTCAACCAAACATGAGATGGGCGTCGCAGCCATAAGAGTCATGGCGGCAGGAGCCATCGGAGGAGAGGAGTCAAGGAAAGGACACGCCGCACCAACCGTCAGAAGCCCAATGGTGCCTGGAGCCGAATACGATAGAGATAAGGCAACAGCAAAAACCCTAGAATTCCTGCTGCATGGACAGGTACGAAGCCTACCACAGGCAGCACTGAAATTCGTCCTAATGCATCCCGGAGTGAGCACAGCCCTTGTCGGGTTCTCAAACCAAGATCAGATCAGAGAAGCAGCCGAAACAACGGAACTGAAACCTCTACCCCAGCCCCATATAGAGAGACTAAGAGAACTATGGGGACAGGGCACTCTACAACAAAGTTAGATACGCAAATGCACGTGCAACCAAACCATTTGTCACGTACACCCCGTTCAAGGCGACCTCGTTCATAATAGATGGAAGCCGACGAGCCGAGAAGACCGGGTGCCATTCGGGCAGTTTGTGAGTGGGAATACTTAATAATGTGGGAATCATTGTTCTTTGTGGGATGAGTGGAAGATATGGAAGTCGTGAAAGTTGATGAAAAAGGCAGGATGCTCATCCCCAAGGAGCTCAGAGAGAGAGCCGGGGTGAAGGAGGGAGGCTACGTTAAGGTGACGGAGAGAAAAGGCAGCATAGTTATCCAGCCTCTAGAGTCGGTCGCCGACAAGTATCTTGGAACCTTTGAGGTCAAGAGATGGCCACAGGACCTGGACGAGTTCGTTGTCGGGGTTATGAGGGAATGGTGGACGTCGAAAACTACGTAGATGTGAACGTATTCGTATACTGGCTCGGCAGACATCCAACCTTCGGGCAAACCGCATACGAGTGGATAAAGAGAATCGAGAATAGCCCTCGCGGAGAATATGCAACTTCTAGCCTAGCCTTCTATGAGGTCACCATGATCCTGGCTGGCTTGACCAACAGAAGCTTGAAGGATAGAGAGCTAGTAAACGGGATCATCGAACCTATGAGAAGTTTGAGAGGTTTGCTCATTGCCCCGCTGCGTCCTGATGACCTCGCTCAAGGGGCTGAACTTATGGAGGAGTTCGACCTCGACTATGAGGACGCCTTACACTTGTCGAGTGCATTAGGGATAGGCGCAAAGAGGATCATATCTAACGATAAGGACTTCGACAAGACACCGGTGAAACGGATCTTCTAGGATCGCCTTATGGATGCTATTCTTTACCCTATGAATAGGACAGCGATTTCACGTACTGGGATGCATCTAAGGATGCATCTAACAAGGTTTTTGAGCGGGATTCCCGGGAATTCCAGACTTCTCTTTAGCGTAACGAGGTTAACCTACGACCTCATCTTCTCTCAAGCTGTTGGGATTTTTTTATTAGTGCTGTGTCTGAGTCAGAGGGTGAACTGATTATCCTAACACGGTATTCATCTCTGGGGATGTTATCAACCATCTTTCGGACTCCTGGAAACTCGTAATTGTGGACAAAAACTGCTGTTCCATCATGCATAAGAGTCTTTGAATTCTCCCAATCGCTCTTCGCCTCTGCATAAGATTTTCCTCCATCGATGAAGATCAAGTCCATCTTAGGCAGGGTCTTAACAGCCTCAGGAATAGTGTCTAACGTGTCACCTTTGAATAGTTTAAACTTGCATCTCGTCTTCTCCAGCTTTTGCTCCACTCGCCGGAAATTAGCGCCGCTGAAGAAGTCAAAGCCATAATACTCCACTTCTTCTGGCGGAGAGTTCTGCGTAGCCATCTCAATCATCGTCTCAGCATTGTCACCATTAAAAACCCCTATCTCCATTATCCTCTTACAATGATTCTTTAGAATATACTCATTAAGAAACGAATGCAATCCATACCAAGACATATTAGATCTTACTCTTTTCTCTGAAATAGAAACTCTTCAACAACTCAGCTTTAAAGCCGCCCTCTCACATTCTCTTTGCAGAGATTCCCGGGAATTACAGATTACTCTCCGAGGCAACACCCGATAATTGAACAGAACCCCGTTTCGTGGAGAGGATTTTCTGGGTCGATGTACGCGACGAGAGCCACCGTATCCAGGATTCTCACAGGGAGCAGCCCTCCCTATCTACTGGAACAACAGGTTTTCATGGGATACATCTTCAGGAGTCCAAGAGGATAGCCTGCCTTTGATTATCGACCCCAGTTTTCGAGTTATTCTATCGAATTCTTTATCGGTCAGAATTCGAACGTCGGCTTGCTTATATGACGTTTCGACACTAGGCGTACTCTTTGCTTCACTCATCTGACTTCCCTCAATTATCGTAGCCATTCGGAGATATAAACAGCATTTGTTCTCCAAATCTATGTATCGGTATTTACCGATAGTATCGACACCCACCGATACTAAACCCTTTTTCCCCCATCCAACATTCACCCTCCTAGCCCTCAGCACAAGAAACCCCTCTGAGCCAAAACAGTCAACCTGCCTACGGCTAGAAGCGGATTCCCGGGAATTCCAGACTTATTCCATGGTATGCCGTTTATCTCGGGAATTCCCGGGAAAATTCCCGGCTTCTCCCGACTTCACTTATAAAGAAGTCTGGAAAAGTCTGGAGAAACCCAGAAACCACTCCATCCTACATTATAGTATCATGATCTTCCACCAGCGACACACGAGGAAGCACCATGACACCGGGATCCTTCACCCCCACCTACCACTCACCCGTAAACAGCACGGAGGGAATGGAGGTGAAGGAAATGACCACTATACCACGATTACCGAGTTGGAGAGACGGAGGATCACAGACAACCAAAAGGTTCAGTGGTGTGCAGATCATAGAAGCCCCAAGCCATAGCCAAGCTGTTCAACGATATCAGCCTCTGAACCGGAGGGAAGGAGATAGCAACACAGAGGAGAACCCGTTAGAGAAGAACCACAACGACGAACCATACCCACCCTCAAGGACGTTTAAGCGAGGTTCGGGAGCGGACCGTCAGGGTGGGAGCGACCAACCAGAGACAAGCAACGAAACGTCAGGAACAACACTATTCGATTGGATTAACACAACAACCAGAGGATTCACAGAGTATCCACTACCGCTAGTACAGAGACCGAGAGAACTACTGCTTGCACTGAGGATGTGCTGGGCAGTCAGTATACCCGAACTCTACGAAATCTTCCACGGAAGACGGAGACCATCAGTGGTCTACGTCCCCAAGAGAAGACGAGAGGCCACCGCCTTTCTGAACGCGGTCGAGTACCACTTCGAGGAGTGCGGGCTGCACAGTAAATCAGAGATCATCAAGAGGATCTTCAAGACCACATGGAAGATCTACCAGGGCGCCTACAAACCGATACCACCGAAGAAACTATGCTTCACCATCAACGAGCAGAAACTACGACGACTATACGAAGAATTCCAATGCTACACGAACGAACTACAATGTTTCCCGGACTGGGTACTCATCATAAGCCCACTGTACCTCTACCTCATCCAGATTATGCTCGATGTCAGTCGTGAACAGTACGCTGAGATCCTGGGTGTACACGATGAGGACGAGATATCCCTAATACTACATGGGCGTAGATGGTACACCGACAGAAAGATGCTCCGCAGAACCATACGACGACAAATAGCCCAGAAACTACACGAACACCTCAAGACGAGGACTGTAGACTGGGAGAAGACACTGCAAAACTTCAGGAAACACAGAAACCACAGTTGCGGAGACATGGGAAACCCAACGCACCTACGAAAGATAGCAAAGATAAGAATCAGCGAACTCGAGATAGCAACCCTCGAACACCTAGAGCCACTCAAAAAGGAATTCTCAGACATAACAATAGTCCAACAAGACAGACTAACGATCAACGGCGACACGAAGATACCAGATCTGACAATCAGACGACAAGGACGACTAGAAGCAGTAATCGAATGCAAGAAAACCAGAACGAGATTCCACGTCGAAAGCACAATAGGCGAACTGCGAAGCAGAAACGCCGAATTCAAAAGCCTAGACCCAGCAATCATCGTGATTGCAGTCGTAGACTCGTTCACCAACAACCAGAGAGTACTGAGACAAATCAAAAGAATCCTAAATCCACTTGACGCCGTGTTCACCAGAGATGAACTGAGACAGTTAAGCCCATACCTAAAACAAGTCCTGACTAATCCACAATTCAGAGTTAAAATCACTCAAACAAAGCTAATACCACGCTCAGAACTCATGACATAACCGCTACTCCCTCTTCTCTTTTCCTTTGTTGTATCGAAACAATCCAATAGGAGTCTTTTTGAAAGAAATTCTCTTGACTCCATGCTCATCCGTCCATAACCGTTCAGTAATCACTCCAAAAGAGGAATCTCCCAAGACTCTTCTAACCAGAGGGGGGATCTCATTGAGATCCTGTTTTAGAAAGACTCCGTCAAACCATTTACCCATATAACTTCGCAATGGCGCTCTCCTCAATCTCTGCTTACTACTGTCAATAACCACCAAGCAGAGTAGAGGTTTCTCACGATTCATCTTAAGGCGGGAACACAAGCCACAGACAATTCTTGCCACAAAGCTAGTGAGAGGATCTAGGTCGGGCAACACTGCATCGTATTCTCCTCCATATTCTTCTAGGAACAGCTCCTCGTAACTATCCACATCGACACACATGATAGCCACATAGGGTCTCTCTTCAGAGGAGATAGCAATACCAACAAGTACAGAATCGTCATCGGGCGTCTTTAAAACAGCATGACATACATGAGGGATATCCTCTTTCGCCAAAGACGTTGAAACAAGTTCAACGAGACCAGCACTATTCGACAAAGAGCATCATCTTACTTCTATCTGCAGGGCAATCATAAAAGATACAGTCTTGCCGAGATACCTCGTCAGGCTCTGAGGGAATCTCTTTGTGAAATTACTGATAACAACCTCAGACTCCTAAAGTCATGTCTTTTAGTAGGATTTCCGTTGACCTAATTCGCATTAGGTCAATTTTTTCTGTTCCACCACGTTCGGCTTCTGCCAGATATCCTTCAGATTCGGTGTATACCTATAGTACTCATACTCTCGAGAAATATTGTCAGAAGGACTTAGTGCTTTCAATCGTTTCTTGATGATCTTGACGTATTCAGGATCGATCTCCAGCCCAATCGAGTTCCTACCTGACTGTTTAGCAGCTACTAGAGCGGTTCCAGTTCCAGCCAGCGGGTCCAACACGGTATCCCCCGGCATTGTAGAGGATAATATGATTCTGAGAAGCAATGTTACGGGGGACTGCTGCGTATGAGCCCTATTCCCCTCTTTATCCCGGATTGCTTCATCTCCTGCGAAGTATCCAGAGGTCAGCTCCCGTATATCATCCCACACGTCGGTGAGGTAGACTCCATTCTTTCTCTGGTACTTGTGTTCTGGGAGAAGAGGTAGGTCGACACGCAATCTGTTGAAAACTCTCGGTTTGTTGCCCTTTGTAGCGAAAGCAATAATCTGATACTGTTTTCCAAACCTGAAACTACCAGGGACAGCTGAAGTCTTTTTCTTCCAAATAATAAGATTTTGAAACGTCCAAGCCGTCTCTCTGAGCACCTTCAATACTTCTTCAGAATTCTTCTCCCTCTGCATGAAATAGACAGCGCCACCGTCCACCGTCAAGTCATAGATTCTGTGAAGAATCTCCTTTAGCCAACCCCAATACTTCGCGGCAGGTTGCTTGTCATCGAAGAAACGGTACTCCTTTCCCTGCCTGTAGGGCGGATCGAGAAAAGTGAGGTGGATATCTTCCTCAATGAAGTCTCCACTCAGGTATTCGAGACAGTTCCCCTCAAACACCTTCCAAAAAGGATCTTTCATTTCTTCTCCGCCTTCTTTCCTTAAATCCTGAACAACTCGTTCGTTTCCTCAGACTGCTTCATGAGCCACGATCTACATGTAATTGACAAACACATATTTGTATACTGCTCGAGCAGACACAAAAAGATCGACCATTCTCGGAAACTCACCAGTTCTGTCAGCACAATTTTAAAGGAAAGCATTATCTCTCGTGAGAGAACAATCTAGACTCAGCATGAACGCAGTCCTTGAGTTCTCCCGAGACAATAAAGTCCTCTTGGACACACTCAACGAGTCCAAAGAGTTCGTGAAGGTACTCTCATTCCAGCTCACTTCACCTCAGATAGCCCAGATTCTCTCAGATCTAGCTGAAAAAGGCGTTAAAGTCGAAGTCATAACGCTACCCCCAGACAGCTACAAGAAAGAAGATGAAAGAGAGAGAATTTCGAAGCTGTACGAAAAAATGAGGGAAAAAGGAACAGATCTGTTCTTATGCGATTGGGAAGTAGGCGACCCATCGCTGACAGATACCTCGCTAAGCGGCTCTTTAGCAGAAGGGGGAGGAGCAAAATGGTACTCTCTACACGGTAAATTCATCGTGACAGAACAATGTGCACTAGCATGCTCAGCCAACCTAACAGAAGAAGTTCAATTGGAGGCATTCCTCAGATTAAAAGATCAAGAGGCGATAGACAATTTCAGTAGCAAGTTCGACCAGATGAAAAGGATATTCGTTAAACCTGCTTCTACTAATCCCGAAGTAGGAGGCATAATCTTTGACGAGCTTGATCAAGCAAGTAGAGAAATAGTTAATCAAGGACTCAGATCGGGACGGAAACTCGTTAAAGAATATCTGCCAAATCTATCACCCAGAACTCCATTAAAAAAGGGACTATTCATTGCCCCCTTCGATGGACAAGCTCGACACTACCTTGAACAGCTTGTTGCAGAGGCAGAAGAATATGTCTTGATAGCCAGTGAACGTTTCTTCGATGATCAGCTTGTTGACGAACTCAGAAAAAAAGCGGTCACAACGAAATGTCAGATAAAGATTCTTGCAGGTCCTCCAAGGGGAGTGAGACAGAATCCGACAAAAGCAAGATTAATGGCAGCTGAACTCTTAGCTGCAGGCGTAGAATTTCACGTACTCAACGACATCCACGCTAAGATGTGGGTCTCCGACCAATGGTTGATGATCGGCTCCCCGAATCTAACAAAGATGAACCTTGGATTCTATAAAAGAAAAGAACATTGGAGAGCTAACACTGAAACCCTATTCTTCTCAGAAGACAAGAATCTCATCGAGCAGGCTAAGAGAGGATATGATGAAGTTTTTGCTCAGGCAAACCCCGTACTACAAGAAATGGCTGACGAAAGTAGGAATTTGAAAGAGGCAAGAATGCTCTTTGAGCTTTTTGGAGCCAGGAGTCGAAAAGATGCAAGAACAGCCCTCAGCAGAATAGAGATCACTATGAGAATCGGATCAAAAACAAACCTCATCACCATAGCAAGAATGGCAAGCAGACTGTCAAACACTATGAAAGACAAGTATGTTGAAGCACGACACGTCACTATGGCTCTCATAATGTTCTTCCTTCAACAGAGAAGACATACAACGTCAGACTTGAAAGAGAGGCTAGCTAGTTATGTCGACAACGAATCGATCTCAACAGCTGTTCATAATCTCTTGCAGCTTGAGTATGTCCTTGAATCCGAAGGCACATACATGATCAACATAGACAAGATAGTCTAGCCGTAAGGCAATCATCATCCCATTGAAAGTCAACTAAGTTGATCCACTAACCGGTTATAGTAGTCAACGGGATCTAATGCTGACAAATATTCAAACTCGTAAGTGAATCCACATGGACAAGTAGCAGAAACATTCTTCTCCGTTTTTTGAATTCGTATTGATAAAGTGCTCTGTATACATCTCGGACAAGAATAGGGACCGTAGAGAACCTTCTTCTCTTCACGTTTCATTGCCCGATAAGTTCCTCTTAACCTGCCATTCTTAGTACGTTTGACGGGAGACATAGCAGAATCACCAGAAGTGATCTAGATTATATGCAATTTCAAGATTACTCATAGGAGAGAAAGTAACAATACCATCAATGCCTTGGAGTTTTCTCCGGCATCACCTTGTGCTTAATCTGGGCAACCATCTTACGAGTGTATACCACTGTATCAGGGTTGACGCTCATACTAGTCGCACCAGCACAAACAAGGAATTCCAAATCGAATCCCCAACATTCATCTACTTGGCGGTGGGGCTGAGTAGCTTCACACCTAGATTTGAACCCCGGCATAACGCTGACCTTGAGCTGAAAATATATCGTCTTCCGCTATACTTTCGATATTCTTTGGTAGTAGTTCATGCGCCCTCGCCTTCAAATCTTCGGTTTAGGTCAGTGGGGAGAAGAATTATGCCGACAAATTTGAATGAGAAGAGAGGATAATGGGAAAAAGCTCAAAGTGTCGCGGAGAAGAGTTTTACAAAATTTGGTAAACCAAAAGGATGCTGTCGAGGACACAACAACTTCCTGAATGGCTCTATAAAGATGTTTAGTCAATAAATAAATAAACTTAGAACTGTAGGATCATGAAATGTTGAGATAGGTGAGGCTGGTGATAAACTCTGGAAAAATAAAGAGGATGAAGCGTATCTTTCGAGAAGACGGAAAGACGGTAATTGTCCCGATGGATCACGGAGTAACGATGGGCCCAGTTGAGGGGCTTGTGGACATGCAAGAGACCGTAAACAAGATCATCGATGGTGGGGTTGATGCTCTGGTTCTTCACAAGGGCATCGCATCAGGGGTGGACACGGGTACGACTAGCCTCATAGTTCACTTGAGCGCCGGTACAGACATCGGGCCGGACCCGAACAGGAAGGTCTTGGTGTGCTCTGTTGAGGAGGCTCTTAGAATAGGTGCGGACGCTGTTTCTGTTCACATAAATGTGGGTGCAGAAACGGAGTCTGAGATGCTATCTGATCTAGGAATGGTTACAGGTATCTGTGATGATTTCGGTGTTCCACTTCTGGCAATGATGTATCCGCGAGGCCCTAAGATCACGAGCCGGCATGACCCCGACCTTGTGGCACATGCAGCAAGATTAGGTGTCGAATTGGGTGCAGACATTGTAAAGACGATCTACACTGGAAGTCCTAACAGCTTTGAGAGGATTGTAAAGAGCTGTTCTGTTCCCATAATCATTGCTGGCGGCCCCAAGGTCAAGACTATGGAAGATTTCCTCGAGATGATTTCCGATTCAATAAAGTCCGGTGCTGCAGGAGTATCAATCGGAAGAAATGTATTCCAAAGTGAGAATCCGACCTTGATGGTGAGAGCGCTCTCATCAATAGTCCACTTGAATGCGACGGGTGCTCAAGCCCTACAAACCTTAGGTGCATAGAATGCGCGCGAGCTAGCGATGTACCGTGTCTTCTTCGGATGAGACATGAGGACATCATACCCTTCCTCGACCCGACGACGGTACGGCGGGCGATATAAGTCGAAGTCTCAAGACCCACCCCCTCAATCCCGTATGGTCTGAGGAAGGCGGGGACAAGCCCGTTCGGCATCCTCTTCTGGGCCAAAACCCTCCCATCAGTGGCCAGAACGGTTACATAAGTCGATTCAGAGTGAACATCCAACTCGCAAACAAGGACGCTCATACGATGGCATGAGCGCCTAAAAGATAAAGCCCTTCTCATACCATCGCGCTATTCTGGAAGAGTCTTTGTAGCCTCCTCCGCAGATGCCCCTTCATGAAGAAGCATTGAAATCGCTTTTGTCATCTTTGCTGGGTCCTTGTACGTGAAGATGTTCCTTCCACAGAAGAAGCCTTTCGCTCCAGCATTGAGAGCGGATTCAACCAGTTCAAGATATTCTTTCCCTGAGGATGTTGGTGCTCCACCGGCTAGGAGTATGGGTATCTTTACCGTGCTGATTGCCTCTTTTAGATCCTTTTCGCTACCAGGCCAGTGTGTCTTCACGAAGTCCGCACCATACTCTTCCGAGACTTGGCAGCAGGCTAGAATCGTCTCCTTATTGTCTGGAAGCGGTTTACCGCCGAAGCCAGGGAGTGTCTCAGCAGCCCAAGGCATCCCGAACTTTTCACACTCGTTGCCTAGTTTGGCTGCAAACTCCAATGCCTTGAGCTCATTCGAGGAGCCAAGGATGACCATGTTTATAACAGCATCACATCCAATCCTAACAGCAGTCTCAACCGAGACGAACTCCGGCCATGCTGCTGCACGCTGTTCTTTCGGTGTGTATCTGCTTCCTACACAGTCTGCACGAACAATGACTCCGAGCTGTCCCGTCGCCATCTTCTCGTGGTGCTGCCTAATAACCCCAAGGGTTGTCATTATGGCGTCTGCACCCCCCTCAACTATGGCGTTGATCGTTTTGCCGGGATCTACGAGACCCGGCCCCGTACGACCACCACTCCTATGGTCATAAGCCAAGATCAGTGCACGCCCGTCTTTCGCAAAAATCTTACTCATTCTCAATTTCTTTCCGATTGAAGTCATATCAATTCCTTTTCCAGTTTCACACCTAGAGTCTATATAACCGAATATACTTAAACTGTTTGTTTACAAAGCCGGACACCTTGCACAGAGGATGGAATAAAAGTAATCCACGCTTTGAACACAGAAGCATAGACACATATTCGACCCATACTATGTTTATTCAAAATCTGAGGGGAAGCGCTAACGGCTACCGGAGAACCAGGGAAAGAAAAATTCGGTGAACGAGGCCTACTGGAGACACTTATAGACTAATATAGACTAATAGTGATACCAGTGGACTATTACTTAGGCTTTCTATGTAGCGTATTCGGGGGAAGTGTGGACTACAGGTGCATGTGTTAGAACCCTAACATTGCACCCCATGCGAGCCAAACCACTACTAATGCCACTGCAAGTACTACCATAATTTTTGTTTGTTGTTCCATATCAATCGAAATCCAATCTTCACAATTCATCAATAATAAGCTTTCTGTTGAGCGCACGAGAAAAGATGAAAGAGTTGTTATTCCGGTCTTTTAGTGGTTGGCCGGGTTCGGCAACACGGTGACCTTCGCGGTCGAGCATGAGAATGAACCCGTTTGGCTATGCGGCTCGGTTACTGCACTTTGCGTGCGTATAGGAGATTGCCGCGTGTTAGGCCAACCAGAGAGGTGATCGAGAAGATGATGTATGTAGGTGTAGACGTACACAAACGTGCGTGTCAGGCGGCTGTGGTTGATGAGATGGTGGGTTGGTCAACGAGCTCAGATTCCCAAATAACAGCAAGGGGATAGGAAGCCTCATCGAGAGAGTGAGGAGGTACGGTGAGTTCCAGATGGTGATGGAGAGCTCAGCCAACCAGCTGGACCCGCCTCTACGACAGGCTTGAATCCGAAGGGGTTCCGGTGAAGTCCTCGAACCCGTTCAAGACCAGGGCTATCACCGAGGTGAGGATCAAGACAGACCATCATAATGAGCCTTATTCCTAGACCTTGGCCTTAGCGATGATCTTCGTCTTCAAAGGGTGAGCCATCCGTACGTCGTAGTCCTCCTCCTCAAGGTGATCGGAGAGAGGCTGCCAGCAGTAACCCGACTCCATCACTACCCTTGACTCCCCCAACCCCTCCAGGAAACCGCCGAGGCTCTCAGGGTCGTTACTGAACCTCCCCTGCCTCACGATCCTGTCATGCTCATCCAGGACAGTCCCATGGCAGACCCTTCTGTGTACATCCAAACCTACAAACATCAACCAAATTCTCCTCCCAACATACGATGGTTTGTTCCTCAAACCCTATATCTGGAAAGAGAATTCAACATACCATCTAGATGGTATGGGATACGTTTTCTGTGGACTCGTTGAGGGTATCGCGGGTGGCTAAGGCCCCGCATAAGCTTGGTCCGAATGAGACCCTCAGCTAAACTGGGCTGAATCTGAGCGGCTACCCAACTATCCAAAAAAACCCTATAAGAGCATGCCGCCTGTAAGCCACCCCGGAAAAGATATCCTGTGGCTTTTGCGCTACCGGATCTTGAAGAGGATAAGAGATTAGAGGTGAGATGGAGAAGCTGAAAGAGAGAAGGCTAAGGAGACGGAAAGGGAAGGATTAAGTGGCTTGCGGTCATAAGGAGGATGCCACCTAACCCTCAACGTTTCTTACAGGGAGCTAGTAGCATTCCTTGCTATGCCCTGTGTTTCACCCCAATTATATTAGTCCAAACTTGTAGAATACCATCAGGTATATTCCTGAAGCCAATATTCCGATTGATAGAATGATTAACAAGTAATCCTTTGCCCTTAGATGTAGTTCTACTGTCGAGGTCACTTTGCCTGCACCGAAGGCGCGAATCTGAGCAGATGTTGCAACTTCTTCCGTGATGACTCCTGTCCTCCTCATTAAGGGTGTCATTAGAGGGGCCATTTTCTTGGCAACCTTGAAAGGGTTCTTGCTCTTTGCTTCCCAGCCTCGAAGGGTCTGTGCGGCGGTTATTGTGTTCAGAACTCTCAGCATCTGTGGAACGAACTTGTAAGACACCGTCATCATGAAAAGCAAAGGTGAAGGCGCACGGAAGATGGCTAGAACGTTGATTATGTCAGTGACTGATGTGGTGTACGCGAGAGCATAGGCCATTAAGAGTGCCGTGAACATTCGAGCCCACTGACCCAGCACCCAAACCGTACCACCGTAAGTGAGCACTATTTCACCTATTATCGGCAACGTCGCAGAGAATAGGGCCTTGGAAGCAACTTCTGGTGGGATTACCTTGTAGAGCTCAGTACTCCTTTGTAGAAAGGCCGTGAGAATTTGGAACGGAAAGAGCGTGAATAGAATCACTATGTAGATCTTAAACCAGGATACTGGGACCTTCGCAATCAAACACCAGGCGAGTGCGAAGAGAAACATCGGTGCAATGATCACGGGATCAAGGTAGGTTCCAGCCAGGAGCATAACCGTGAAGGTTATGACGAGCCTGGTGAATGGGTTTAACCTATGTACGAACGTATCCCTATACTGGTACTCTAACCAAACCATATCTCTACCTCCCCTCCTTTAAGAGGTTTCCGAGAATCCCGGTCATCTCCTGGACAGTCATAACGTCTGGCGGTAATCCGTATGTGGCTAGTTTCTGCCCCATCTGAGTGATTTGGGGGGGATAAACGTTCGATTCAGCCAAGATCTCCGGCTGCGAAAAGATCTCTCTTACAGGCCCGTCGAGGAGTAGGTTTCCTTTCTTCATGACTAGCACTCTTGTGCAGTACTCGGCTATGGTATCCATATTGTGTGTGATCACTATGATCGTGCGTCCTTTGCGATTCATATCTTTGAGGACTTCCATGATGACCTTGATGCCAGCTCGGTCTAGCCCGGTGGTAGGTTCGTCCACTATGAGGATCTTGGGTTCCATAGAGAGGATGGATGCTACAGCTGTATAGGTCTTCAGGTTTGTTGACAAGAAGGAGATCGGGTCATCTCGGTTCTTCTCGATCCTGAAAAATCCAAGCGTGTCCATGACTTTCTGTTCAATTTCTGTCTCGGGGAGCCCTAGCATCTTAGGTCCGTAGGCGACTTCATCAAAGATTGTTTCGCTGAATAATTGGTCGTCAGCATTCTGAAAGACGTAGTTTATGTGTTTGATGATCTCAGAGATAGGTTCCTTTGTTAGGTCTAGCCCGTCCACGACTACTTCCGCGTCAGGGTTTGTGGGCTTGAGGAGACCTACCAGGTGATATGAGAGAGTTGTCTTTCCCGAGCCATTCTGACCGATAAGACCCACCATTTCTCCCTCGCGAATCTCGAAAGAGATGCCTTGCAAGGCCTTCACTGGCGGGGTTCCCTCATAGACGTGCTCCAAGTCTCTGACTCTTATGATAGGTTCTCCTTCTCCTCTCTTTGCGGTTTTTTTTCTCCTCTTTCTCCGAGTCAGTTTCTTTTGTGCAGCCTTAGATTCTCTAAGGAGCTTCTTCATGGAATCAACGGCTTCGTCGAGTGTTATTGGCACGGTTAGTCCCTTGCGCTTCCTTCTTAGATTCAGGAAAAGCTCTGTGACGGATGGCTGGCCCACTCCTATCTTCTTCAGCAGATCAGAAGTAAGAACCGATTTAGGACTGTCGTCCATTAGTATCTGTCCTTCATGCAGTACTACTACTTGATCCACGAATTCTGCGAGAGGCTCAATGTCAGAGCCAGACTCGGCAATAATGGTTGTGCTTTTCAGTTTCTTAGAGAGACCTTTTACCAGTGAGAGGACTCTCTGTTTCCCTACAGGATCTAGAAAAGTAATAGGTTCGTCCAAAGCGAGGACCCTTGGTTCCATGGCAAGGATTCCTGCCAACGCGCAACTCTGCTGCTCGCCTCCTGATAGGTCGTTGGGGGCGCGGGTTTCGAAGCCTTCAAGATGGGATGCACTCAGGGCGGATTCTATTCTCCTTTCTATTTCGTCGACAGGCAACCCGAGGTTTGCAGGACCGAATGCTATGTCGTCTTTCACAGTGAGGGCGAAGAGCTGTGTGGAAGGGTTGTCCAAGAGAATACCCACATGTGTTGCTAGTTCAAAGATCTCATGGTCCTTGGTATTCATACCGTCAACGATTACGTCTCCCTCTTGTACACCGACCTCGGCTCTCGGCACGATTCCGTTGAGTGCTTTGAGCAACTCGCTCTTACCTGCTCCAGTCCTCCCGATTATTCCAACCGTGCTTCCGGGGCTTATTCGTAGATTGATATTCTTGAGGATTGGTTCTTCTCTACCCAAGGGAAGGAAACTGAAGTTTCTGAATTCAACACTCAATTCTCTCTATCTCCAAAAATATAGCGTTTGGTTCCTTGTATCGATGATATTTTATTTGTTAATTCAGATTGATTGATTTATATTAAAAACTATTTTGTTTACTTTTCCCTATATGAGTCCTACATTATGTGCCATTAACATGTATACTCCAATAATGAACACAAGCAGTGAGCAGGAGGCCAATAAATAATCTCCGATTCCCATCTTTAATGGCCTGATGGGTGTGATCCGCCTTGCTCCGAGGGCACGAATCTGCGCGCCGACCGCGACTTGCTCAGCCATTTGACCGACCCTTCTCATCAGAGGGGTGATGAACGGGGTCAACTCCGAGGCGAGCTTCAAAGGTTTTCTACTCTCGGCTTTCCATCCCCGCAGTTTCTGTGCGGATGATATGTTGCCCACCATCCTCAGCATCATCGGAAAGTAACGATAGCAGACCATGAAAATGTAGACGATTGGAGTCGGGAAGTGCAATATGGTTAAGAGACTTGTTATCTCTGGCATCGATGCAGAATAGGCGAAGGTGGATGCGATAAGAAGTACTGTGTATCTCCGGAACCAGCCACCCAACATCCATATTGCTGCCCCGTATGTGAACTTGACCCTCCCAAGATACGGTATACTTACAGCGATTAGCTCCAAGGAAGAGACTTCAGGTGGAGTGACCTTGAAAAGCTGGGGGTTTGTCTGAAGCAACGCAACGAGAAACTGGAAGGGTGCGAAGATGCTAGTGATGATCATGTTTATGGAGAACCACTTGGTAGGAACCCTTGCTAGAAAGCACCAGAGTATGCTAAAAAGGAGTAGGGGGAGAAGAAGCAGGGGATCGAGGTAGAGTCCTGCAAGTGTGATAAATGAGGCAGTGACTGCTATCTTTGTGATAATGCAAAGTTTATGTACTGGTGTGTCTCTACTCTCAAATCCTCTAGGTAGCGCCAAATTCTATCCTCCCACCAGTCTTCTCTTTATACCCAGCTCTAACTCTCTAACTAACTAATAATGCTCCTTGTGATCTCTTCTCCTTGATATAACTCACTCCAGCCTTCTCAAGCTCCTAGTCGCTCAGATTCAGCCCAGTTTAGCTGAGGGTCTCATTCGGACCAAGCTTATGCGGGGCCTTAGCCACCCGCGATACCCTCAACGAGTCCACAGAAAACGTATCCCATACCATCTAGCCAATTATGTTCTGGCGTATGAAAGCCTTTAAAAGCAATTCTCAAGTACTATATCATGGAAATAAAGGAGTGACATAAAGCAAAATGTCTATTGTCAAAGAACTAGTAGGAGAAACCAAAACAGACTACGCATTGAGAATCATTACCATACTAGGGATGATCGGTTTTGCTGCACACCTCCTATGGGCGGAGCCTTGGGGACCCAAACTTGGTGTCGTTGGCTCCCCAGGTAGAACGTTGCTGCTCTACTCTCTGGCTTTCCTTTGCATGGCACCGTTTGCAGTGCTGGCAATGTATACCTTTGCCAAGCATCCAGAGTGGAACACACCTCCGGGTAAATACGTTCCAGGTCAGAAAGTGACTGTAAGCAATGCCTACGTGTACTCAGCCATAGCAATCATCGGTGCGCTCTTCGGAATCGCAGGGATCGGGAACCCCCTCAACATAGATCTTCAAGCTCTGACTATCGCCGCGTCCGCCTCATACTTCGGGGCCATCGTCTCCTTCGGAGGACTGTGGATAGGTCAGTTGATCTGGCACATCATCGGGGGAGCTTTGAGCATCACTTCCGTTGCTTGGCTAACGATGGACGCTGGAATCTGGGCTGTCAATGGCTTACTATACTTCAAGTTCCTCTACGGGAAGGTTGGTGGGAGGAGGCTGTCGAAGGCTGTGGCTATCCCCGTAGTCTACATAATCGGGGAGTTGATTCACAGTATGCCTCCAGTCGGAGTGTTCTGGCTGACAAACGTTATTCAATACCCGGCAGAGGCGTTTCCTGCTGCGATGGTACGCTACTGGATTTACTGGCCGATCAGCTGGGTTGTCGTAATGGTTGGTATGCTCGCTGGAATGTCGGCACGTAGAGCCGTTGGAGGATCACGTGCGGTAGAGCCAATAGAAGAATCAGCGCCTGCGAAGAAGAAATAGAAGAGGCAGTTGTCAAACTCCTATCTCTTTTTTCTGTTTCGAATTGGTTTAGCCCACGGCTTCCTCTAGTATTGTGAACTGATCCTTCAGTATGTGTAGGCCTTTGTATACCTCAAAGAGCTTGAGATATTTCTTGTGAACATCGGACCTGGGCTGTGTGATTGCAGTAACTTTGATCCAATCGTTTTTCATGGTCTTGAAGTCTTTGAAGATGCCGATGCCGTATCCCGCGAAGTAGGCGTCACCCAGCGGCGCGTCAGCCTTGGCAGCATACTCTTGGGGAATGTCAATAATGTCGCTGACTATCTGTCTCCACAACGCGCTTCTCGCCCCGCCTCCTGTTGCGACAATCCTATTCGGTTTCTTTCTTCCAGTTAGCAGCCCGTGGTAGACCCCGTATCCGAAGGCCTCCAGTAGGGCACGGTATATGTGTATTCTCGTGTGTGATATGGAGAGACCGAATATGACGGCTCTGGCTGAGGGATTGAACTCTGGGGATCGTTGGCCCATGAAGTACGGTAGGATTATCACCCCGTTTGATCCCGGAGGTATCTTGGCTGCCTGCTCGTCCAGTAGGTGATATGCGCTTAGACCTATTCGCTTCTCCGCTTCGGTCTCGTGGAATCCGAACCTATCTCTGAACCACCTCAACGACTCCCCAGTGGTGAGCATATATGCCCTGCCGTACTCCCCGAGCCTGAACTCCCCTACCCCAGTCAACCTATCCTCCAAGTCCTGGTCGAGAACATGGAACAGTCCTGCGGTCCCATAATATATCATGCCATCCCCCTCTTTCACCATTCCAGCCCCAAGGCTCGACATGGCACCATCACCTGTCCCGACAATCACCGGAGTCCCCTCAGCGAGACCAGTCTCCATAGCAGCCCCTGTGGTAACCTCTCCAGCGATGTCTGCCGGTGAGTAGACGGGTGGAAATATGTCCACCGGAATACCCAGCTTCTCGCATGCTTCCTCACTCCACTCCCCCTTCACCGGATCAAAGACCCCACCGTAACCGTAAGCCAGCCCCTGCCCAACGGTGAATCTCCCTGTTAGCTTCCAGACGATGTAGCTGACCGCGTTGACTACCATCCTTGTCTTCTCATAGTTTCCAGGCTCATGTTTCTTCATCCACAGAATCTTGGGGGTGATCTCCTCGCTTGTCAGGGTAGTGCCTAGAACCTTGTTCACATACTCGATCTCCTCAACCGCTCTATTATCCGAATATAGAATAGAGTTCCTTATTGGGCGCCAGTCCCCGTCCAGAGGAGTCATCTCCGAGACCAGGCTACTCGTCCCAACTGCAGCAATCTTCTTCGAGTCTATTCCTGACTTTTCTATTATCCGCCTAGAGATCAGAACAAAATCCTTCCACCAGTCCTCATCGGGGTTATGTTCAGCCCACCCGGGCTGTGGATGGATAACACCGTGCTCCCTGAAATCTTCTGCCAGTATGTTCCCTTTGAGATCGGTCACAACACCCTTGGACCCGAGAGTCCCTATATCGATACCAACTAAGTAAGGCTTGTTCATTGACTCTATTACTCCAAGTAGTTATCGGTCGAAATCCAATTTCACTTTTTCGTAGTTCTCTGAGTGGCAGTTGAAGTCATCAACCTTAAGTATTGATTAAAAAACTATTGGGTAGAGGGTGGTATAGAGATATGGTTGATCTGACGATAACTGTGTTGAAGGCGTTGAGCACCCAAGAGGTGTTCGGCGAAGAAAAGGCAGAAGAATTGGGGGCTAAGCCAAACAACATCTGCCCGATCTTGAAAGAAGGAACGGTGTTCACTGTTAAGGAAGGAAAGATTCCAGATGGCTTCTGCACATGGATGTGGCATGATATTTACCCAGAAGTGGTCACACTGATGATGGGCGGTAACTTCCCCTGGATGAAAGAGGAAGGGACAATAATCGCTTGTTGCTCTGATGGAATGAGACCAGTCATCGCCAAGATAGAGAGGGTCAAGGAGTAGAAGAGGCAGCACCCCTTCTTCTTTGCTTTCCGAATACTGGATCAAGCGTAGTTCTACCATCTCAGTTCTTCTTTTTCTTTCCCTCCCAAGAGATATACTCTTGAGAGTCTGATCTGTTAAGAATGTTAGCCAAAAGAGAATAATGAGCTGAGAGAAGCACATAAAATCGATAGGTTTATTCGTCCTCGAATAGCCTGGTCACTGATTCACCTGAAAAAAGAAATAATTAATTCCTTTGATTTCATCATCCTTAACAGGAATAATGAAAAGACATGAGATTTAGAAAAATAATCGGTGTCATCGCGATGATACTAGGCAGTCTCGGTGCCATCATGACCGCTAATCTCAATCTTTATCATCCATGGAGTACTACGGCTTTTCTTGCCCTAGCAGGAGCGGGATACGACTTGACATTCGATTGGCGTGATGACATGTGAAGTGTTTTGGTGGCGGTGGCACTCGAGCCATTATGTGAGCGCCTATTTGCGAATAATCTTGAAGGATTAATGAAAATATAATTATCGGTGAATGAGGAATCATGTTCTTGTCAGGCTTTAGAGTTCTCCTCGGGAAAGTGCTGTCCCTAAGAGTGGACGTTAGCGTGATTGAGGGGGTCTGGATGCGGAGCTATATTACCACATTACCCCATTTCATGGGCTGATAGGTACGTGCCCGCACCGTAGTTATATGAGAGGGAATAATCTGAGGGGAATAATCAGAATAGAGAATTCACATAGGAGCACCCGACAGTCAACCTTGATCTTTTCAAGGAACGTCTTTCAGCTCAGGGTAGATGATCGCTTTCATTCCTTCCTTTGAGCCGACATGCCTTACAGCGTCAAGTGCTTGATCGAGAGAATATCTTGCTGTCACTATCTTCTCTACGTCAACCTTTCTAGAACTGATAAGTTGCAAAGCCTTCTCCCCCAGATCCCAGTGCCCGCCTGTTCCGTAGCTTGCAGTCACGTTGAGTACCCCGTAGTGAATTAGGTTCGGGTTAAAGTTTACCTTAGTCTCAGCTGTGGCTCCTCCGAAAATGTTGATTATACCCCCTCTCCTAGCCATCTTTAGACCTTGCTCGATCACCACCGGGTTAGCGATAGAACAGACTACAGAGTCGGCTCCTCGACCTCCCGAATGCTTCTTCACGAACTCCACGGGATCCTCCTCCTTCGGGTTGATCACGTAGTCCATTCCTAATTCCTCTGCCAGTTTGAGTCTATGTTCCAACAGTTCACTTATAAAAACCGTGGCGCCGATTGCCTTGGCTACCATGGCGTTCATTATTCCCATGGGGCCGGCTCCGATGACAGTGACGTTGTCAAACATCTTGACCTTGCATACGTTGATTACACTCTCCATGCACTCAGCCAAAGGTATTGAGATCCCCCCCTCTTCATATGTTACATTATCTGGAAGCTTATTACATCCGACGAAAGGCGGGACCACTATGGTTCCGTAGTCGTGGTATCGTCCGACGATCTTGGCGTACTCTGCGTATCCCGCGTATCCCATTCCTGTGATGCGGTCTCCTATCTTGAATCCCTTAACCTCGGGTCCGACTTCGACTACGTCTCCGGCCCATTCGTGTCCAGGGTTGAATGGCCACCATGGTACACCATGGTTCCCTGTCATGTACTTACGGTAATCTGTCGGACATACTGAGCATGCCCTTACCTTGACTAAGATGTCATTCTCTCCTATCTCCGGCTTATTGACTTCCACCACTCGTAATTCCGTTACTGGCTCTCCAGGCTTCAGTGACTCCTTATCTTTCTGGAAAAGCAATGCTGCCTTCATCTTATTTCATCTCATACCTTCTTCCTGAGGCACCTTTTATTAAATCATTGCTCCTAGAAGGTCCCCTCCACTGTGATCTTTTTTCACCACCTTCTTATCTTGCTTCCTCGCTTGAATTTGTGGGGTATCTTCTGTGGGCATGCCCTATCCGTGGTCGAGCTGCAAGCAACGAGTCCAGAGCCATATATGTGTCTCTCTATGAATGGGTTGACAGACTGCTCATACACCCAACTAGCGTTCGATTTGGGGAATGTTTCCTCAATTGAACCTCGGATAGATCATGATGCCTAATGTGATAGCCTAAAGCCTAAATACTCATAAAGAGATTGGTGAGCGGGGAAAGGAAATGAATAGAAGATATCAATTCCTAGTCTTAGGCTTGCTCGTGGTTCTCGCTGGATCTGGTATCGCAGAGATAGGTGCCCAGCCTGAGGGTAATGCAGAGTGGCTCCCAATCAAGAGCTGGGAGTGGGACAAAGAGAAATACGAGACTCAAGTGATAGGGGGCGCTACTCCCTTCACAGCAACCATCACCTTCGAGAACATGAAAGGAGAGACGGCAACGATAACAAGCCTAAAGATGGCTACAGTTTGGACGCCACAACCCACTTGGACAGGTTCAATCCCGATACCTGCTGGCGGAACAGGAACCGTTGAGTTCAAAGGCTCAATCGCGGCCGGGCAGACTGGAGACCAAACAATTTCTCTAACAGGAACAGTAGAGTTCGATGGAACCGAATACAAAATCACTTGGTTCAAAGGCTCGACGCTCCATATCGAGGCAGCAATGATTCCAGGCTTTCCAGTAGAATCTATGGCTTTCGGATTATTAGCCGCCATCATTGTTCTCTTACTAAGAAGAGGAACTGCGTTACCAAAATCGAGATTTCAATAACCCTTAACCCCCCCTTTTAAGGGGTTACACTACAACAAGATCAGCTAGAGAAATTCTTTCGTAAGACCTAGGAACGGATGGTAAAGCTCCTATGAGTTCTCTGTCATTATTTCTCTTCGAGTATTCTTCTGTTCTCTCTTCATCTCCTAGATTAGCAAGGTCCCTTTAGGACGGTATGCCCCTATAGGGTTTCTTTGGACTAGTTGGGTAGCCGCTCGGAGATCAGTCCAGTCTAGCTGAGGGTCTCATATGGATCAAGCTAACGGGGGACATGAGCCACCCCAGGGGCACCCTCAACACTCTCCCTAGAAAACGTTGCCATGTGAAGGTTTTTGTCCTGAGTTGTGCTTAGCTGGAAGCTTGGACCAGGTATCCGGCACGCCTCAGGGTCTCACCCATCTCCTCTAGGGGATATGGGTCAGCTCCCTATACCTCACCTTGGGAAGCTTCACGTATCCCTCCTCGATGTAGTCCTCCTCGTTTACTAGGAGTTGGTAGATTATGCAGAGGATCTTCCTTGCCAGCACTACTACAGCCTTCTTCTTTCTTCTCCTAGCGGCGACCCTCAGGTAGAAGAGTCTGAGTCTGGCGTTCTGGGTTCGGGAGGCAGCGTGGTCCACCTGGACCATCATCCTGCGGAGGCGCTTCGAGCCCTGCTTGATTGATCCCACCCGTCAGGTTCTTCTCTGCGGTCTGGTAGACTAAGGGGCATAGGCCTGCCCAAGAGGCGATCCTCTTCCCGTCCCTGAAACGTCTCGGGTCCCTGATCTCTGCGAGGATTGCTGAGGCTGAGACCTGGGCGACGCCTGGGATTGCTGATCCGTTTGATGTACTCCTCCGGCCTACGAGCATCACTATCCTCCCGTCCACTTCACTATCTCCACGTCCAGCCGCTCTATCAGGCTCAGGCAGCGCCTAAGGATAAAGATGTCCTCCTCGTACAGACCGTTCCTAGCTGCCTTCTCAAGCTTTCCCCTTCTCTCTTCCAAGATCCTGCTCCCGCTCAGGGTTACGATCTAGTCCACGCTTCTCCCGGTCATCAGGCCTTTCAGGAACTCCATCCCTGCCCTGCCGAAGACCCTTCGGAGCTTGGAGCCGAGCCCCTGATGTTGCACCTCTGCTGGATCTTGTGGACCCGGTTCTTGTAGTCGGTTCGGTTCTGGACTAGTTTCGTCCTTAGCCTAGTCAGCTCTCTCAGGACCCTGCCCTCGCGGCTGGAACGTGGCATGCCTCGATCAGCCCTCCCCTGGGCAGGTAAGCGAGCTACTCGCTATCAAACTGGTCGGTCTTACGGCCTGGAACCCTCCTAGTCCTCTGTGGGTTCGCGAGCCTGACATCAAACTCGCCCTCCAGGGCGGCGTAGAGGGATATCCAGTAGACGCCGGTGGACTCCATCACCACGGCCCTGCACCGGTTCCCCCTCAGCTAGTCCTTGAAGCCCTCAATGTCCTCAAGGTCTTTCCCGAACCTCTCAGTCTCACACTCCTCGCCTGTCAGGATGGTGGCTATGAAGCCGTCTTGGTGGACATCCACACCGCAAGCCCTACGGAGCATAGACATCACCCCAAATGGGCGTCGGGGAGAAGCCTCCACGTCATCCGAATGGACACGCTGCCATTCAGGCTCGAAGCCTACTCTTCTAAACGGGTATGAGGCTCAGATCATGTTTCCCAACGGGGTCAAACCCCCAATCGTTTACCGGTCGACCACCCCAACACCATAAAAGGGTTAGGGGCAAGGGACAAAAACTTTGACACGCCGCCTCTAAAGGCACTAGCCAATGTATGTTTCCCATAACAGCTAGATTGAGGGGGCTCTAGTGGTAAGTTAGTGCGGGTTTGAACCGCGGACGCCGAGGAGGTCTCTGTACTCGCATCAGAGGTTGTACTTGTCGAGGAGTCTGCGCACTCGGTTCTGGATTGCGGTACATGCTTGACCAGAGCGGGCCTGTAGCGGAGGAGCATCTGCTTCTCTCGCTTCCCGGGGTGGAACATAGCTCTACAAGATAAAGTCTGCCCGGAACAAGTGGGCAAGAATCATTGCTATCAGCCGCTCAGTCTTGATCTGGACTTCAACGATAGCCCGTGTCTTCAAAGGATTCGCCAGTTTCACAGGTGCACCATGACCCTTGAGGACCTCAACCCCCTTCAGCTAGAGGTTACTGGTTGACTCCACCACAGCATAACACTCCACGTAACCGGTAAGCGTCTCGGCAAAGGACTCGATTCCACTATACGTGTTCCCGCACACCAGCTCCTCGAAAACCCCACCATCCTCACCTATGATGCATGTAGCACAACGCCTTGTTCCCACATCCTTCGTTTATATATTCCCTGGGAGAAGATGCGTCCTAGGATGTGTAGCATCTACTCCTAACGGGTATGAGAATGATTATTAGTTTATCCGATAATATTTCGTCAAGTGAGTAAGTTATGTCCTCTTTACGAAAGATATCTCCGAGTGAGGCGGTAGAGCTTGGGTCTCCATACCCCTACACCTTGGTTACATCGATCGATAAGAATGGTAGATCCAATATTATGGGGCTTTCTTGGTGGATGTTTACGTCCGGGAAGCCGATGATGATAGCCATCGCTATAGGTCATACGAGATACACCCATGAGTGCATCGAATATTGCAAGGAGTTTGTCCTCTGTTTTCCCTCCGAAGATCAAAAGGAAGGAGCTTGGCTTTGCGGAAAAGTCTCTGGGAGAGATACAGACAAGTTCAATGAAACTGGCTTTACGCCAGTATCGTCCAAAGTTGTGAAGCCTCCAATCATAGGCGGTTCTACAGTAGCATACGAGTGTAAGGTCGTCGATAAGATGGAGACCGGTGAACACACTTTGTATGTAGGTGAGGTTGTTGAGACATATGGTACACCTGAAAAACCAAAGCACCTGTTCTCCATACACTACAGAAAGCTTGTCAGCCTCGATTTCAGAGGAAAATTGGACTTCGAACTCTGAACGAATCACATAACCTTGTATACTAGGATCAGAATCTGGTTATCTCTTTACAGTTGAAGAACTGCCTTCTGCTTCTACCGAACTTGTACGTCGGGACATAGCATAAAGCATGTCGAGTACAATTGGGCGGTAAACTACACTTTTTCAATGAAGACAGGTATGTCTGACAAAGTCAGTTCTCTTGTTTCTTTCTCTTGCTCATTTCCCATTATGTCGGTTACAACCACTCTTCCGGTTAAGTCGACCGGGATTCTATCCGGTCCCCAAAGAATATAGATTAACTTCCCACCAATCGCAAACCTGTACTGGTCTGCTGATATCTTCTCGATAGACTCAAATAAACCGATTTTTTTAATCATAGTCCTCAACGCATAGAACGGTGTTAACCTCTCCTCGGTCAATCTCCCACCCTCCTCTCTCACTAGTCCGTTCAGTCCCCTCCAGAATATCCTCTCAGCGCCAGCGGAGAACGCGATCGTGCAACTCTTTACAACCCTTGCTGCCATTTCTTTAAGGGTAGCTTCATCATACCCTCCTATAGAGAGGCTGGCCTCCGTCACCCATATCGGTTTATCGATACCGTATTCTTGGAGTATTTCTTTGAACTCCGGGACGTTGAACCCCTCATCGGATCCGTCGGAGTAGGTGTTGGCGATATCGAAGTATTTGTCGGCACCTAGATTAAACATCTCTTTCCAGAAGTCCTCGGTATGACAATTAATGCAACCGACGCCTGCGTGTAGCACTTTAGCCTCAGGATCCGCCCTCTTTATTGCTCGGTAGGTCGTACTCAGTATGTCGAAGTAGTCTTCTGGTTTTCCCTCAAGGAATATTTGAGCTGGTCCTTGAAGGCTTGGTTCGTTGATCACCTCCCAGTGTTTTATTGGGTATCTTAGTCCAAGCATGTCGTTGTCATGATCGCCATCATACCTCTCAACTAGAGCTTCAATGAACCTAGAGTACGCCTCCATGTCTCTTGGCTTTAACCTGCCAAAACCCAACTCATCCTCGAATATCCTCCTCTCCGATCCTTCCCTCTTTTCTTGGTCCCATTCGGCGAAAGGCCAGATCGTAGCCAGTATCCCAAAGTAGTCTCTCTGAACTGTTCTTACATAGCTGTCTGACTCATCCCAATTGTATTTTCCCTTCTCCCCCTCGATTTTACCCCAGATGAAGGGGGTTGGATGGGGTCTAACCCATTTGGCACCCAACTCTATAGCCCGGTTGTTCCCCCACACCCACGGGCTTAACCCGAAATGGGATCTGACGACATCTTCAGGCGGGTTTGATGCCCTTACAAAGTAGATTGAAGCGAAAAGTGTAGCTGTGATAATGAAGATTTGCATAACAACAAATAGAAACGCTGTCTTTCCGTGCCTCCGTATCGTCTCCATTTTCATTATCCCTTGGTCTCAATGACCGAGTGACTATGCCCGGTATCCCTCATCTTCTTCTGGCATATGCAGTTCGATGTCCCATTGAAGAATCCTCTTTTGGTAGCGATTTTAGTCCCATTCGTTTCTTAGTCTAATAGAATCGTCTCCACGGGTTTCTGGCTACTCTGCCAGATGGTCTCTTAGAATCTCTTTAATTGCGTCGATGCATCCCTTACCATTGGGTCTACTCATCACTTTTGTGGCTATATCCCTCAATCTTTGGTCCGCATCGCCAACAGCGTAGCCAGCACCGGCTGCCTCGAAGAGTGAGATGTCATTCTGCGCATCTCCAATAGCAGCAACCTGAGATGGGGCAAGATCGATCATCTCTGACGCGACCCTAAGACCGATTGCCTTGCTGGTCGAGGAATCCGTAATATGGGTCGCGAATTTGCTTTCTAGGAGATGAACATCTAGTTTCTCAGACTCGATGATCGGTGCCATATCTGCGGCTCTTCTGCCAAGAATCATTATGTCTGTTTCTCGATACTTTTCAAGCACAAGCTGTAGATCGGAAATGTGGGTTGAAATAATCTTGTAAGCCTCGCGTACCTTTCTCAAGTCACCCAAGATCCTCTCCTCTCGGGTCGAACGGTACAATACGATTCCCCCATTCTCTGCTATTACGGGGCCGGTGGTACCGATGAATCCCGACAACATCATCAGTTCCAGTTCACCTCTCGCACTTGAGAGGATAACCGGCAATCCGGATCTCTCGGCCGATCTTAACCAAGTCAAGGCCTCCAAGTCAAGCATGTGATCTCGGTTGGTCAATGTTCCGTCTATGTCGCATGCAATGGCCTTCCACATCTCGAAACCTACTCCTAAGCGCGTACGATGGATAAACCATGCCATCTATTCTTGCATGAACGGAAGTTGATATAGTGGCTCCTTTCGGGGGATAGGTTTCTGAGATAGACCGGGAAGAGCATCATACTGTCCATAATACCGATAACTGACCTACCTTTGCCATATATAGCGACAAACGCTGTCGGCTTCTCGGCTACTTCACGTTGAGCTGTAAACCCAGCCTTCTCCAACTCATGAGCAAGCAGAGATGAGGATTTGAACTCCTGCAGTCCGACCTCAACAAACTTCCAGATCGTATCGCTGATTCCTCTGGCTAGATAGTATTCTTAGTGATTTGCCTAGGGCGTTTCTACTTAGTGGATGTCACATCATAGATCTTCTGTGTGATTATCCATCGATTGTTACGTTTGATCAAGTTGAAGAAGTCGGTACCTAACATTACTCTGCCACCTGCTTTCAGCTCGAAGTCCACACGTGCATTGGCGACCCGCCCGGATTGACTGATGTTGACCTCCAGTGCGGTCTCTTCAGCACCTTTCCCTGCTTTATGGCCTGCTTCTATGCGACTAGCAAAAGTGGCAATAGGGGTCGATGCTTTCTTTGGGTCTTCTTCGCCAGCATTGATTACAACGGCATCTTGATAGAACGCTTTTTCGAATAGATCAGTGTCCCCTGTCTTGACAGCACTCAGGTACATGTCAATAACCTTCCTAATTTCTTGCTCTTCTCTTTGACCCATCAACACACCCTCTTCACAGTTATTTGTCCACTCAACTCATTAATATACACTACGTCAAACGCGATTATCAGTCTTAATAAACAAATAGTTGCAGCACACGCGATCGCCGTAGCACACCGGCTGGCTTTCTCCCCCTTGTAGAAGAAGTATATAAGGGGATTGGGCGGATATAGCTTGCCTTGGTAGCTCGTCACCCCGGATCCTTTCGATCTCCCCGATCGCTCTCCTTAAGCCATAGCCGTTTCTAATGCCCCCACATACTTGCTTGCTACATCTTGTATCCCCCCCTGATTCTGATCGGGTTGATTCCGTCTCTCCGGGTTAGGGTTCAAGTATCTGATCTTTGATTACCCTGACTTGGTCATCGTCGATCTCTCTTGCCGTGCATCTCTTAGCGTATTCTGTGGCGGTTATGCTTGCTACTCCCTCTAAGACGACCATCTCGGTCGTTGCATCGCAGACCCTGTTGGCGCCAAGACAAGGATGCAGAGCTCATGAGTGGCAGATGTAGGAGGCGCCAAGGAACAGTTGGACCTGCATATTGCGTGTTTCCTCGATGTGGGCGTAGAGTGCCACATGTGAGGAGCGTACCATGCCTAGAGACTAGATGCCCCAACTGCGGAACAGCTATGACGCCGCCATCCTAGCGCTGAGATTTTTCTGAGAATATTCTGATGCGTTTTGTAGCTCAAGCCTTGATATCTAGAGTAGTATGCTTGATCCTTGATTTCCCAAGATCTTCAGTTGGACACTTAGGTATCAAGTGGCCAAGAGTCAATATGGGATTTAATCTGGCCCAACCTTAAATTCAAGGACGTATCCAGTCTAAAAGCTTCTATGACCTACTTTTTTCATCCTTTACATGTTCTCATTATGCAGATGAATCAGCGTAATTAAATAGCTTTGCAGCGGATAAACCCCTCATCAGGGGTCGAGGCAGGCCGAGGCTCCTCTACCACCCCACCAACGCCTTCATAGGCTCGGTCACTCTCTCCAAGGAGGGCTTGTCTGAGACCCTGCTGGTCTCCTTTCAGACGCTGCAGGGGGCGTGCAGGCACCGGAAGGGGGGTTGCTGCAAGGAGACGCTGAACGTGTGTCGGGCCAGCACCTGTTCCCTGAGGCTCAGAGGAACCTGATTTAAGTATATTTTAGACCATTAAAGTAAAATAAAATACGAATTAATCGCGAAGCTGGCGCGCATGTTAGGGCTTAGTCTGGCTGGTAGGTTAACTATTATGAATTACCAGCTCAAGGTCCAGGCCAACAAGCTTCTAATCGCGGAAACTATCTCATCAAGATCATCCTTGCTGAGCCCTGGATGCGGCGAGATCGCCACAACTTTTCTGAGCACTTCTTCTGCCGTAGGACACAAACCTACACTATAATTAACGCTACCGTCATATAACAGACACTCAAACGGGCAATGTGAACCGTAGCCGATTTTTCGTTGAAAAGAGGGCTCCAAATACATGGGCACTGTAAATAAAAGGTCGGCGAATATTCCTTCAGCCCTCAAGGCCCTGCAGAAATCGTCTCTTGCCATCCCGACTTCTTCCTCTACCTTAATCACATACTCATTAAATACGTGCTTTGTATTCGGAGGTACGTAGGGAAGTCTTATTCCTTCGATGGTCTTGAGGTTCTCAGTCAGATACTCAGCGTTCTCTATCCTTTTGTTATTAAGCGTATCGAGTTTTCTGATCTGAGCTATTCCTATTGCCGATACTATTTCAGGTAGCTTATAGTTGTAGCCTAAGACGTCGGCTTGCCCAATCAGCCACTCATCTCGAGGAGTTCCATAATGATGATTGCGTTTAGCCACCGCCTCTGCTATTTTCTCATCATCAGTAGTTACCATTCCGCCTTGACCAGTATACAACTGCTTGCCTGAACCAAAGCTAAAGCATCCAATATCTCCGAATGTCCCTACCTTCCTTCCAGAATACTCTGCTCCCTGCGCCAAACAACAATCCTCAATCACGAACAAGTCGTGTTTCCTAGCTATCTCCATTATTGGCTCGATATCTGCAGGACAACCGTACATGTGAACAGGGATTATTGCCTTGGTTCTCTTCGTGGTTCTCTTGGCCAAATCATCAGGCTCCATATTCAATGTGTTGGGATCTAGATCTGCGAATATGGGCACAGCATTTTGATATACAACGGCGTTAGCTGTAGCCACAGAGGAAATGGCTGGAACTATTACCTCGTCTCCAGGACCTACTCCCAATGCTGCCATCGATAATTGTAGTGCTGCAGTCCCAGAAGTTGCGGCTATTGCGTGGTCAACACCTTGATATCGAGCAACGAGTTCTTCAAATGTCTTCGTCTTGTTTCCTCCAGTGTCAGCTCCCAGTCTTTTGGATCTTACTACCTCTAATACTTCTTTTTCTTCCTCTTCACCAATCCCAAAAGCGTTGAGATACTTCTCAAGAGCCTTGAGATACTCCTCACCTTCGATCAAGTCTATCACGTTTTAATCGAGTTAAGAACTGTAAGCTTCGATTATCATTTTCAGTTAAGAGCACGAGGCTACTAAATATTCGAATTGCTCCGCAACGACCCCGCACTCAGCTGGGGCTCGAGGTGTTCCTGAACTCACGTTTCTCAGAACAGCGAGCAAGGCTTATCTACTGCAGTTTTTCGCTCAGGTTTGAGGTGTATTAGCAATCTATTACTCTTCTATTCAGGTCTCTTACAGCAATGGTCAAATCGACGATGGGTGAGTCGATTTAGATTAGACCGTT
Source organism: uncultured Candidatus Bathyarchaeia archaeon (assembly GCA_964596985.1). GTDB lineage: Archaea > Thermoproteota > Bathyarchaeia > RBG-16-48-13. The sequence continues at coordinate 155,423 of CAZQWG010000003.1, read as the reverse complement.
TGGCACGAATCTAGTAGGAATCGGAGCTAGCTATTAACATGTTTGCTACAATTGTGCCTCATAAAGACCGAAGACATGAAAAGTCGTTTCAACATAAATTCTTAGATTTAGCAACGCTCATGCGCGCGCTTCGTAACGACCAAGGACCCTTACATGCAAAGGGCAGTCCAAAGACTTAGATTTTCTCCGAAAGAAGGGGTTGGAGGACATACGACGCAGTTAGCTTCATATGTGGCGTTCGTCCAATCCTTGCCGAACACTTCAGATACTATCACGACTGGCTACGATGAGTACACGAGGTCCCCCCTTGAAACACTCGTCGATGGGGGAGGAGATTGCGAAGATATATCGATCCTCTTCATCACCTTAACCAGAATTCTGGGCTACGATTCTGTGTTTATCGATCTTCCGAGGCACCTGGCTGTCGGGTTGGGATTGGGAGAAACGATCTCCGGAAAATATTACGAGCATGAAGGAAAGAGATACTACTACTGCGAAACGACTGGTTATAGCGGTAAGATTGGCGACATACCCGAAGAGTTTAGGGGAATTGACGCTCGTATCTATCCTCTCTCTGGGTAGGAATATGATCCTCATGCCGGAAGGCTTCGATACTTCTACATCGAGTATATCATGTAGGGAGGCTGGATCCTATCTGCGATTCTTGTAGTTGTATTTTTGTATTCCCAGCGTCCTCGAATGTTCAGACTTCATATCTTTGAGCATTGCGCTAAGTAGGTTCAATCTACACAACGATGCCAAAAAGATTCTTCAAAGACAATGTACAATGGCATGGCAGAGAGACTCCTCGAAACATGGGAGTACGCTCAAACGGACAACTCCAAGCTCTTCCACGAGCTACGAGACCGGATACAGATAATCGCTTGCAGCTGTTCATATTACCAATATCATTTAGGTTTTAATTCACAGCAGGAAAAGCAAGTGTCCTTTGCCGTGACAGTCTTGCACCGGCAATCGACATAAGCAATAGGTCGTATATCAGATACGGTTCTTCGAAATTGAGTGAAACCACTTATAGTCTTACCTCGACACCATGCTCCGACAGAAACCTCTTAACATCCTGAATAGAGTATATTCCAAAGTGGAATATACTTGCAACAAGCGCTGCGTCAGCACCCCCCTCCGTAAAGGCGGATAATATATGCTCCAGTTTTCCGACACCACTGCTAGCTATTACTGGAACCCTAACCCTGCTAGTAAGTGCCTTAAAGAAGGCTATGTCGTATCCTCTGCCTGTCCCGTCGAAGTCCAGTGAGGAAACCAGTAGTTCACCCGCCCCCTTTCCTACAACCTCTTCAGCCCATCGAAAAGCGTCGATGTTTACTGGTTTTCTACCCCCGTAGATGCTGATCCTCCACCAGCATTCTCCCTCATCTGTTTTCAGCACTGTCTTACCTTCTAGACCCCCCTCGCCTTCCGGTGTATAGACTCGTTCTATATCTATTGCAGATACAATGCACTGGGTTCCAAAAACCTCCGAACATCTTCTTATAAGATCAGGGTCATTGACTGCGGCCGTGTTTATGGCGACTTTATCCGCACCATACGCCAAGATTCTCCTAACATCCTCAACCGACCTGATTCCTCCACCAACGGTAAGCGGTATGAATACAACCTCAGCAGTCTTTCTGACGACCTCGAGCAGGATATCCCTGTTCTCGTAGGATGCAGAGATATCGAGAAATGCTATTTCATCAGCCCCCTCCCTATCGTAATAGGATGCTAGTTCAACCGGATCCCCAGCGTCGAGGTGATTCTGGAAACCAATACCCTTGGTAACCCTACCCTCTGAACTTACATCTAAACAAGGAATTATCCTCTTTGCGAGAGGCATAAGTTATTCCTCCTTTGCCATACGCTCAATAGACGAGACTGCCTAGTATAGAAAGCTGTCGTTGTAATCAATGCTGGCGAAGAAGACCCAAAGAAAGCATCGACCCCTATATTTTCCCAATTTTGCTAGTGTAACGGTAGTCCTGTTAAGCAGGTATTCAGCACCATGGCGAGCACTGCTGTGTCTGACAGAGATCCAATAGTTTGTTCGCCATACTCATGAATTTCCATTCCAATTCTTCTCTATCATTCTCTGGTTGGTACCTGACGATACTTTCTGTCTCATCTCTCACTCTTCTATACCCTGAAAGGAAGGGTAGTAACCGATCTACGATAAGTGAAGCCACTCTCCCATACCCTGAGTTCTCGCTTGCTCGTATACACGAGACGCGACTGAGACATCCTGAATAGCCAGTCCAGTCGAGTCAAAGACCGTTATCTCATACTTAGTCTCTCTACCAAGCTTCTTTCCTGCAACTATTTCGCCGATCTCGGCATAGATGTCGTCTATGTTTATGATTCCTTTCGCAAGCGGTACATTCACTTCTCCACTGTGAGTTGCTTGCTCAAAGTCGTCAACAATGATCTTTGCCCTCTTCAAGATGGCTGGATCCAACTCCTCCTTTCCTGGGGCATCAGCCCCTATCGCGTTCACATGTGTACCATCCTCCATCCATTCACTGCGAACGATCGGAGACGTTGATGGAGTGACAGTGACTAAAACGTCGACTCTTCGCGATACTTCTTCGATACTCAAGCAGGGAGTGATCGTTGCTCCTATCTTCTCACGCATTTCTTTGGCCAATCTCTCCGATGCCATACCATTCTTATCAAAAACAATTACCTCGTTGAGCTTGTTTCTGAGCACCTTGTCAACCGCGAGAAGTTGGGTTTTCGCTTGGACTCCTGCTCCGACAATCCCAACTCTCTTTGAATCCTTCCTCGCCAAGTACTTCACTGCAACACCTCCAGCGGCACCGGTTCTCAATGCTGTGAGTAGGCTACCTTCAAGCATACAGAGTGGAGCGCCAGTTCTGGGTTCTAGAAACAGAATACACGCCATCACACTAGGCAGGTTGAACCTTTCGGGGTTCCTTGGGTGTACATTGACTATCTTCACTCCCGCCACATCGCTCTCAGGAAGATATGCTGGCATGGCTCGGAAGTCGCCGTTGAACTTCTCGAATTGAACGTAGACCTTCGGAGGCATGACAACTTTGTTCATGCCTTTCTGTCTGAAGGCACCCTCAACAGCCTGAAGAGCGGTTTCCATGGAGAGAAGCTCTCTTACGACATCTTTGTCGAGGAAAAGAATCTCCAAATTCATCCCCACGCTAAGGTTCTATTGCAAGCTTTCGTTTTTTCGTTTCCTAGAGGAAGAAGAGTAATGTCTACTAGGTGATAGAAAAGGGCTTGCACTAGCTTCTCGGACAGCGAAAGGCTAGTGAAATAAGTAGCCTTCGCGGTTGGGTTAGCGTTTGATAGAGAGCTTAACCATTGTAAAAGTATCAGCCACCAAGACTCTTGAAAGGATCTCACAGGAGAAAAGAGCTACCGAGGCTAACCATATTCAACAGTGAGAGATCCTACAAGTGAGTCTCATTCTCATCTGTGTGTAAAGTGTATCTAGAGGATCCCGCGCTTCCCTCATTCTCTCATCATTCGGATCCAAAACAAGCTTAAGGCGCGTTCCCTCATCTCCTTTTCCAGGGAAAAGTTCTTCACCGCTTTAGCGACGATTCCTTACTCGTCTTTTCCGGGCTCGTCGACTAGGACCCTCGCAAAATGCGTGCGCGCCTTATAGAGTAGACCAAGGGTACGCGCCATCTTGCGGGTCTCTATTGCCGCGTCTTCCTCTGAGGGGCGTCTTTCATTCAACGTTGAACCTTCCTAGGTCTGGCCCTTTACTCGTGTGGAGGCAGAGTGTTTGAGCATATGATTCTTGAAAGAATATTTAAGTTCCGAGTGAGGAGTTGAGATCATGCTTGATATCTCGGGATTGTTTCGAAGCGAGCTAGAGCTGTCTCTGGGCTGCACGGAACTGGCGGCGATCGCTCTCTCGACCTCTATCGCCTACAACGCTATCCAGGGGATCCTTCCATCCTGGCTGGGAGGCATGGAACCAAGTGGAAGGGAGGCTGTGGAAAAGAGACCGCTAGTTGACAGGATATATGTCGAGGTCGACCATAACACATTCAAGAACTCCATCGCAGTACCGATACCGAGAACCGACGGCCTACATGGAGTCCACTTAGCCGCAGCACTCGGAGTCTACTGTGATCCCGAGAGACGCCTCCTGCTCTTCAGCGGGGTCAACACAAAGAAGGTTGAGAAAGCAAGGCTGCTGTTGAAGAAGGGGAGGGTAGAGTGCAAGGTCATCGGCACCGATAGAACCAAGCCATGCATAGAGATCGTCTCCAAGGTTGAGGCCGGGAACCATCGAGGCACCGCTAGAAGCCTCTACAAGCATTGTAATATCGTCCGTGTGGAAAGAGACGAGAGGACGCTGCTCCAGAAGCCCCAAGAGAACCACCGTCCAGGTATCGGTCGGGATATGTCGGCACTCTCAGCCCTACACAGGAACCGCCCAGAGGAAGCGAGATCCCTAACCAAACTCAGGTAAGGAGAAATTGATATGAAGGAGGTGATTAAGCAACAGTCATGCGCGCCAAACCTAAGATGATAGCAGCAAATGTCAAATACATTACTCAAATACGTTATTCCAATGCACAGAAGAAGGATGAGGAGAATGATCGATTCACCAGAGATGACCACCGAAACCGAAGTTTTAGTCGTAGGAGGTGGGGGAGCAGGATCCATGGCAGCGGTTTATGCGAGCAAACAAGGTGCAAGGACGACCCTCGTTTGCAAAGGGCAGCTGGGAAAAAGTGGTGCAACACCTCTAGCTGGTGCTGGAATCCAAATGGATGGTAAGAGCGCATGCGAAATGGGGTTTCCCGGGGTTTTGATGACATACAAAATAAAGATAGAACAAGCTTTTGTTTCAGGGTTTGAGTGGTGGGGCTGAGTAGGTTCACACATAGGTTTGAACCCCCGGGATAACACTGATCTCAAGCAGTAATCGTATCGGTTTCCGCTATGATTCGGATATCGTTTGGTAGTGTTTTGTGCGCCCTCGCCTTCGAATCTTCATTTATATTGGACGCAATAGTGAAGGAGAGGCTTTGAAATCCTTTTCCTTATTTAGGCTAATGGATTGATGAGTTACCTTGTCCGACTCTGACAGTAATCATGACTCAGAAGTCTGGTATCCTACTAGGGAAGATCTTGTTGGTTGTCATGAGGACGGCTTGAGGATGGCTGGTGGGCATCCCTCAGCGAGGAGACTGAGAAGATCGCTCAGTGGTTTTGATGCCCTCGTCGAGAAGATGAAGCAGATAGATGGTACGTATGCAAAGGCAGCGTTCCTGCTTAGGGAGACGATTACCTTACACTTCTTTGAGGATGGTAATCACCGTGCAGGTTTTCTGTTGACGATGCTGTTCTTGAGGATGAATGATTATCCTCACGAGATTTCTAGCGACATAGCAGTACCCTTTTTAAAGCGGATACGTTCTTATACGCTGAAGGAAATCGAAGAGTGGCTCAGAAATGAGACAGAAAGACCCGGAAGTTGAAAGAAAGAAGATCGCGGAGATGTACCGCGACCTATGTATTGCACTTAACCGCGGGTCCAAGAAGAAGGTAATAGCCTAGTTCTCACGCCGCTCGACAACACTCCAACTCTACACTGTCCCACTATACTCGCAGGTGAAAAGTAGGGGAGTGTGATGGGATTCTAAATTATGTCCAGAGCAGGTATCTCTATTAGAGGACTACAGGTAAGATCCCTATTAGAATTTGAAATTGGCGATTAACCTAATCAACACCACTCTACTGACATTACTATTATCCCCTATGCTCGGGACCAGTTCGGACAGGCAGGTATATCCATGATCCTCAGGAGAGTACTAGCTAGAACACCGGAGAATGCTGCCACAGCTCGAAGAATAGCATTTGACAAGAGAAAGGCATCAAAAGGATATCGATAGAGCCTTCTTTTCCCGAAATAAGCCCAGAATAAGCGTTTTTGGTGGGGCTGAGTAGGTTCACACCCAGGTTTGAACCCCCAGGATAACGCTGATCTTAAGCCGTGAACGCATCGGTTTCCGCTATGCCTTAGATACTCTTTGATAGTCCTTAGCATGCCCCCTTTCGAATATTTAATGTGTCGAAGCCTTAGTTTTTCATGTCTGAAAAAGATAAGGAGATGACTGTGAAGCAAGAACCGGATGTGAAGGAGGCTTCAGAGAAAAAACGAATAGCCTCTGCAAATAACTATCGTTTATGGATCCAGCCGTAGTCAGAATAGATCTCTCTCCCATCATTTGAGATGAGGAAATCGATGAGCTTCTGGGATGGCTCGGCATCCCCAGTGTAAGAAACCATGGCGACTGGGGTGCTTCTAAAGACTTGAAGATCAGAAGGCAACTCGATTGCCTCACAAGTGTCCGGCCATATAGATTGAAACGCGTTCCAGCCGAATATCGCGTCAACTTTTTCCTGATGAATCAAGCCCATGAGCGAACCGCATGCATCCGCGTGATGAGAAATGTTTCGTCTGATCTGGTCAGTTAGTCTAGCTTTACTTGCGATGTCGTCCCATACACCCTTCAAACATCCATCGGTAGCTATTCCGATACGGACATTCTCCTTGCACAGGTCGTCAAGCGATGTAATCCCGGCAGGGTTTCCTATGGGAACAATGATTACCGATCTTCGGAAACCCAAGCTTCTCCTCGAACCCTTGACCACCAATCCACGGTCTTCTGCCTCGTCCAAGATGTATTCGGCTCCGCATGAGATGACATCGCCCCTCTTTGAGACAGCTATCGCGGCCAAAAGGTTACTTGGCTTACCCGCTCTCAAATTGCAACGTATTCCAAACTTCTTCTCGAAGACACTAATGGCTTTTTGAAGGGGCGGAGCAACGGCCCCTGCAGAATAAACGTGAAGCTGGGAACCAACCTCTACGCCATTGTCTGAAGGCACAAGTTACACCTCATAATTGTCTTATTACCTTATTTGATTGTTCTCTCAAGCATCTTAGTGGCGGCAAACATAAAGATAATGGAATACGAGATTTGAACCCCCAAATCTATAAGAAACATTTGGATATTCACGGTTTCACTCATCGCTTGACGAAGAGCATCCACCGAGTAAGTAAGCGGCAGCAAATACGCAACGGTTTGAAGAGATGCAGGCATATCCCCTACTGGCATGAATACACCGCAGATGAAGACCATCGCGATACGTACGACCGTAGCGGGCGGCATGGCCTCCGGGATATCTCGGAAAGGCGCCGACATGAACAGCCCAAGCGCAGAGAACATCAGTGAAGAGGACGAGACTCCGAGGAGAAATAGGGGCAGATTTGGTAAGGGAGAAAAAGGCAAGATGATCGCGATGTACGCTAAGGAGAGAACGGTTCCAAAGAAGAAGCCTGCCAAGGTTTTGCCGAGCATTATTGTGGAAAGTGATGTAGGCGCTGCGAGAAGCATGTTAAATGTTCCCGTTCTCCTCTCTAATGGAAGCGATACGGCTTGAATTGCGCCTGCACCGAAGAACGCCACCATCGCGACCACGCCAGATATGGCTGAGGTCAGCTCCACTGTTCTGCCGATGTAGAAAGCAAGATAGAGAACCACGGGGAGGAGGAGCCCAAAGGTGAGGTTGGGCCCCTTGAGGAAATATATCTTGACATCTTTCTCCGCTATGTAGACAGCCCTCTTCATGTCTTCAACCCGTGCGCTAGTCATTACATCAACCTCGAAGTGGTTTTACGTGCTCCTTCTCAACAGCCATGGCTTCTGGATGTAAGCCAGTTAGTTTAATGAAAGCGTCTTCCAAGCTCGGCTTTAAGGTGCTGATCGACATAATCTTTAGATGATTTTCCTTAGCGAAATCGATGATCAAGGGCAACGTTTCCGAGGGATCATCAACGTATAGCCTGAACTTGTCTCCAGTAGTAACCACATCCCTGACATGGCTCAGTTTCACAAGTTTCTCGTATACCCCCTCCACACGATCAAAAGAGACCTCTATAGCGTGTTCTATTTGAGTCACAGCCTTGAGCCTTTCAGGGGTATCCGTAGCGATTATCTTCCCTCTATCGATGACCGCAATCCGCTGGCACAACTGATCCGCCTCCTCAATATAGTGGGTTGTGAGAAAAACCGTCGTGCCCTCTCTGTTCAGCTCCTTTATCAGATCCCGGACCTGCCTCGCGCTTTGGACATCGAGGCCGGTGGTCGGCTCATCCAGAAAGAGTATCTCCGGCTCATGGACCAGGGCTGCAACGATCGTCAGACGCCTCTTCATACCCCTTGAAAAGGTGCTAACACGGTCGTTACGCCTCTCATACAACCCGAAGAGTTCGAGAAGCCCTCTTGCCAGAGTCGCTCTTTTCCTTTTAGGTACGCTATGAAGTTTGGCGCTGAAATCAACGTTATCCCAAGCGGTCATCTCGTCGTAAACACCTGAAACATCAGGTACCACCCCTATGTGCTCCTTCGCCTTGACAGGTTCCTCTCCGATATCATGATTCAAGATGAAGGCTGTGCCTGAGGTAGGCTTTATTGTACCGGTGAGCATATTGATCGTTGTGGTCTTGCCGGCTCCATTTGGACCTAGAAAGCCGAAGACCTCGCCTCGATTAACTTCAAAGCTTGCGTGGTCTACTGCTAGAACGTTAGGATAGCGCTTAGTCAAGTCTCGGACTTCTATGGCAACCTCCGTGTGCCTCCCCCCTCATTGTATTATCCACTGTGTAAGAGCCTTCGGACAACTTCCCCTCCCGGGTTCTCCACCAGATCTTTTGGCGTTGCACACTGTATTATTTGCCCCATGTACATCACTGCGATCCTATCCCCTAGCTCAAGGGCGTCCTCCGGGTCGTGCATGACGCAGACAGACGTTACTCCTGCCCTCTTAATTGTTTCCTTCAGTTTCGCTTTAACCTCTGCCTTGGTAGCCTCATCTACATTGCTTAGAGGCTCGTCCAAGAGCAGTAAGCACGGGTCAATAGCTAAGGCCCTAGCCAGGGCGACACGTTGCCTTTGCCCCCCGCTCAACTCGCCCGGCTTCCGCTGCTCCAAACCTTCCAGTCCTACAAGGGAGAGCATCGCCTTAACCTTGGAGCCGATCTCTCTTCGAGCAAGTCCTCTGACTTTCATGCCGAAGGCCACGTTCTCATAGGTTGTGAGGTGAGGAAAAAGGCCGAAATCCTGTGGTGTGTACCCGATATTCCTCTCGCTTATACGGAGACCGCCAATATCTTTGCCGTCGATGTAAACGTGGCCCTCATCCGCCTTCAAAACCCCCAGGATCGTCAGGAGAAGCGTTGTCTTGCCGCAGCCGCTTGGACCCATGATCACAAGAAACTCGCCGGGGTTGACGGTCAGGCTCACCCTGTCAAGGGCCTTGGTCGCCTCGTAGCTCTTGCTGAGGTTCTCTACCTCAAGCTTGCTCATCTTCTACTACCTGCAATCAGCTTGAACAGCATGAGCGCAACTATTGAAAGGATAGCGGCTATCAACGAGGCAGCCAAGGCAAGTTCAGGCTCTGACCCTGAAGTCAAGTAGACGACTGCTGGAAAGATCTCAGTCTTCCAAGGAATAGCCCCGGCGAAGATTAGGGTCGCAGCAACTTCCCCCATGGCTCTTGCCCATGTCAGAGAGAACCCGCCCAACAAGTCGATAGTAGACAACGGGATCAGAACCCAGAGCAGAATATGCCTAGTCCTGCCACCCAAGGACTCAGCTATGACATCCAACCCGGTTCGGTGGATCTCTCTGAAACGTCTAAGGATCAGACTCAAGGCAAAGGGGGTGGAGACGTAAAGCTTGGCGACTATTACTGCGGGATAGGTATAGGCGATGTTAATTGGCGAACCTGGGCCAAGCATCAGGAGGTAGACCAAACCCACTGTTGCAGGTGGGAAGGTCTGCGGGAACTCTATGAGAAGCGTCTCCACAAGTGACTTCCCTCTAAACTCGCTGTAGGTCAACACGTAGGCAGTAGGTATGGCAACGCCTATGGCTAGGACGCCCACAATGAATGCCGATGAGACGCTAACCAAGAGAGCACCTATAATTCTGTTATCGAAGAGGGCTTCAGCCACGAGACCCCACGAACTCCCAACGGCGACGTATAGATAGAAGAGGGATACCAGCATGAAAAGGATGAACGCCACAGCCATAAGCCATAAGCCAACATTGAATTTGTCCAAGGCTTTCCTCAATGCCACTTCATTACTCCATTCAGTCTTTATCCTACAGCTTCATTATTCTCTCCGCAAAGGTGTTACCAGAGAAGTGAATATTATTCTGAGGGATACTTGAAACTATACTCGTTGTTGAATGTCATCATCGTGCGCCGGCTGGTCACGCACCAGTAGTGGTGCCTAGAACGGGTCAATGTGCCTCTTGTATTCCTAGGATGCTTAGTCGTTTGGTGCTTCTGATTCCACGTGCCACGTCTGCCGGCGCAAAAATCATTGAACCTGCTGTTAGCTCTGCTCGTTTGTCGCCCACTGTGAAGGTGCCTTGACCGTTTATGACGTAGAAACAAACGTCGTAGGGCTCTGGGCGAGGAGGAATCTCCTGTCCAGTTTCAAGGCAGACAAGCACGACATTGAACATCTCTGTCTTGCAGATGTCCTTCTTGACCCTCTGGGTTTGAGAGAATTCCATTAGCTTGGTTAAATCGCATACATCTAGCATCGACATCTCACCTCCCTGTTGATGTCGGTTCCCTCCACTTTCCAACGACTGATTCTTTCCAGTCAGATGGATGATCTCGCATATTCTACTCCTTGCGCTGGTTCATTATGTGGAATCTTATACCTGCCAGTAAGAAGACTATCGCATAGAACATGAGTATGATTACGTTGACTGGTGGTCCAAAGAAGTTCTCACCACCAAATCCAAGCCTGATCAACTCGATTGTATGTGTTAGAGGTGATGCTACAGAAACTATTTGGCCCCATGAAGGCAGGTCTTTGACTGGCACATAGACGCCGCTGACGAAGAGCAGGGGGATTCGAACGAAGTTGAGGGGCATCATAACTTCACCAGGACCCTGACCTGGCAGAGAGGCGAACATTATACCCATTGCCGCGAAGCCGAAGGCCGATAGAGCCATCCCAATCCCCAGGGCGGCAAGATCAGTGATCTGGGAGTTGAAAAAGGATATCCCAATCACCACAGGTATGAGAGATATCCCGACTCCGTAGATGAATCCGGCTGTCGTCTTCCCCAGTAAAACCGTCAACAGCGAAACCGGGGCGGAGAGGAACCGATCGAAGGTCTGCAGCCTCCTCTCCATCGGTATGGAAACCGGACCTATGGATGATGCGGCGAAGAAGACTGTCTGGGCGACGAGAACCGGAATAGCACGTGATATAGGCATGTTCCGACCTATAACGAAAGATAGGAACATGGAGAAGGGAAAGAGGATCCCGAACATCAGTGATGGGGGTCTCACGTAGTATATCTTCATGTCCTTGATGGCGATCGCCCAGACAACCTTCAACTCCTTGGAAAGACGCCCTAATCTCATCACCGATTTCCTCCCCTGCCTTCTCTCTGGTCCATCATTCCTTTACGCCCCCTCCTTGGCTCCTTCCTTATCCCTGTGAGCTTCACGAAGACGTCTTCAAGGCTCGGACCTAGGGTGTTCACTGTGATTAATTTTAGTCGATTCGTCTTGGCATACTCCCATACCTCGGATAGGACGCTGGGCGGATTATCGGTGTAAAGCTTGATTTTATCTCCCTGTTTGTGTGCCTCCTCGACGTCCTTAAGGCGTTTAAGGTCGTCCAAAATGCTTCGAGCCGTGGCTTCGAAAGAGATCTCCACGGATTGCAGACCTTCTGTCGTCCTCTTCAGCTTTTCCGGCGTGTCAACGGCCGCTATCAGTCCATGGTTGATTATGGCGATTCGGTCGCACATCTGACTTGCCTCCTCCATGTTGTGAGTAGTCAGGAAGACAGTCAGTCCTTCATGGTTCAGCTTCCCAATTAGTTCTCGGATGGCTATCACACTCTGAACATCCAGCCCGGAGGTAGGCTCATCGAGGAAGAGGATCGACGACCTATTCATCAAGGCCATGGCGATACACACCCTTCTCCTCATTCCCCTTGAATAGTCCTCCAACTTCTCATGACGCCTGTCGTAAAGCTCAAACATTTCTAGTAGTTCTGCAGCCCTCTCCTCTCGATCGTTCTTCGACATGCCATACAATTGACCAGTGAAGGTAAGGTTGTCCCATGCAGACAACTCCGTGTAGACATTGGATATATCGGGCACAATCCCCATCAGTTCCTTGGCTTCCACCGACTGTTTTTGAATATCATATCCCATTATTTTTGCCGAGCCATCCGACGGGATTGAAATACCCGTAAGCATCCGGACCGTCGTTGTTTTGCCGGCTCCATTAGGGCCGAGGAAGCCGAAAATCTCGCCCTTCTCGACATCGAAGCTTACATGATCTACCGCGACCAAGTCCCCGTACTTCTTCGTTAGATTCGAGACCTCAATAGCGTATTCTGTCTGTATTTTCATCATTCAGTTTCAAGTCTCCTTTGAACTCGGCAAAAATGGGGGGAAAATGAGGATCCTTCGCTTTAGTGCCTCAGAACTTCTAGCCACTGATTCACGAATTTCCAAATGCTCCTTAACCCTTGGACTCTTTGATCTGCTCTTCCACAGCAGCGAGCTCCTTCCTCAGCTCCTCCGCGTAGCTCTCCAGCTTCTCAGTCCTCTCTTCCTTGGTTAGGAAACGCCTGTGGTGTGGGTGTCGATGCCAGGAGGTGTAGGGATGTACTCCGCAACAACATTCTGTACACATTCTTTCTCACTTCCTATTCTTACGATTCTAATTATAGAAAGTAAAGTATTTAAACTATCAAGTTTATAGTAAAATAGTCACTTCAAATGAGGAAACCTATATGAACCCGGATAAGTGTGGCCATGTATGTTTCTGCCCTCTCCGAGGCGTTATAGACGCCATCAGCAAGAAGTGGGCACTATTAATAGTAAACTCCCTAGGAAATTATGGAAGCCTGAGGTTCACGGAACTTGAGAAAGTGTTGAATGGGATCAGCCCTAAGACCCTCTCCGATACCTTGAAAGACCTCCAAGACCTCGAGTTAGTGAACAGGGAGGCTTTCGCTGAGATCCCTCCAAGAGTGGAATATTCCCTTACCACAGATGGCCAAGAGTTCCGCGAATCCATTATACCCTTAATAAAATGGGCCGCCAACAGAAACGGATGGGATCATGGAAAATGCCCGAGCGGCTGCCATGAACCCCGTTCTCACATCATAAATCCTGACACAACAGAAAAGAACCTTCGTCCGATAATACCAGTATGACGTGCTCTACCTGACAAAAAGAAAGACCCAACTGTTTCCCCCACCCAATTCCTGGACATGGTTTCTCTTCACCACTCAACAAGTCCAAGGCCGGTTGGTTGCTCCTCACGTTCAACCATACCTCGCCGAAGCCGACAGGACCTACTCCCTTTCCTAGAATGGTTCCTTACACCTCTTCAAGTAATAATCAGCATCCTCTTGATTCACAAACACTCTTTCTTGATTGCTTCTTAGACCGCCGATTCAAACGGGTCCTGCATCAGCAGTCTCTTGAACTCTTCCCACACCAGATTCCTGAAGATCCATTCACCAAGCCATGCGACTACTGTATCAGATTAGCCGGTCAAGAGAGCTCAACATAAATAGTGTCCTTCAGGCTAGTTCTCACCGTGTTGACATCCTTGATTCTCAAACCATATTCGCTGGCAAGACTGGCCAGAGTCTTCATGGTTTCCGAGACCTCTCTAGTCAGCACTCCGACTTGGTTGCCTTCCAACTTGACTTCTCCGAGGTCTTGAAGCTCCTAGATCGCAGAGGGGTTGATCGGCAAGTTGAAAGAGAACTCAACGATCGGATGCCCTGTATGCTTGCCTTCATGTTTTTAGGTGTATCAACAGTGGCGATTATGCCCTTCACTATCACTGCTATTCGGCCGCATAGCTGATCAGCCTCCTCGACATAGGGGGCGGTGAGGAAGATTGTGACGCCTCGCTCTCTGAGCTCCTTCAAGAGACTGCGTAGGCAGCGTGCACTCATCGCATCTAAGCCGGCCGTAGGCTCACCTAGAAATACGATGTTGGGATTAAGTTGTGTAAGCCCCATTGCCGGTGGGATGGAGAGAGATACTATATGTCGAAGAAAGCGGCGGGTTCCACATTCTTAAACTCGCTTGATAGGAAGCGGACGATCTCCTTCTCCTCTATAGAGGCCGCCCCTATGAGTTGGCGCGTCCCTATGGGCAACTGTCAAAGTGGAGCTTAGAGTCCTGATAGGTATATGTCGCCTCCCAAAAGTATGAAACCCGGGGGATTTGCCTAAAATTTTATTCCATTCGGATTCGAAAAGATGATACGAAAAAGGGCTATACCACCTCAAGGGAAGGAAGATGTGAATTCTGTCCTTACCAAGACACTTTCGAATACTCTTTGAGCAATTCTTGAGTTGAATTGCATTTGGCAACCGAATCGACCTAACTGAAGTACCCGAGTTAGCTCAACCCGATTAAACAGCGTTTCCGTCAAGAATCACCTGATTAACTGTTGCAAGGTGTTAAATCGCGATCGATTTCCTCACCAAAGTAGTTAAGGTAGACAAAATAGTAACACGGCATCCCATCAAGTCTGACTTCTCTTCTCAAGCATGTACATATATACGGATCATTTTTGTCCTCACAAGGAACTAGGAATCTGTCATCATTGAAAAGAATGTAGTAAGTTTTTGGCCTTGAAGACCAATCGCAGTACAGTATTTTCCTGATCTCCATGAATTTCTGAAGTCTCTTCAGGGTGTTGCTCAGAGCCTTGTCCCTGATCTTTGAGTCGCCCAAAGCCTTCTTGATCTCTGAGAAGGTCATTCCATGCGACTCTTCAAGTAGACCCAATATGGCGTCGTCTAATTGCATTTCGATCCTCTTCAATTATATTGCCCATAGCTTGAATTTAGGAAGTATCTTTCCTAGGCACCATTATACAATTGATAAAAAGGGTGAGACCGGAGAGCAGAGTGTCACAGGAAGACCATTGGATAGATGTGGCAAGTTATCTACTTTTGGCGATAAAGGAATCTATTTCATTTTTCATTCTGCAAATGAGATTGTCGCGCTCATCTTTACTTCTTACGAATTTGTTCTTTTCTAATCGCTTCTTGTTTACGCAGACTATTCTCCTCACTTTGGCAATTTTCTCTTCAGCTTTCTCTATCTGTATCTTTTCGCCTTCGGTTGTGGGTTCACATTCTTTCGGCCATCTAGCTTCCTCGAACTCTTTTTCAATTAGGAAAACATCACCCTCATTGTCGCCTTCATATCGAGGTTTAAGGTGGAAATGAAGATGAGGGTCTTTCCCCTCGCATTGAATTACGACATATACTCTTTCGACGCGTCTGTCTTCGTCGTTCCTTAGGTTATTCTTCATCGTTAGAGACAATTTGTGCGCAACCTCAATCATCCCGGCTAACTTAGCAGAGTGCATCTCCTGAGAAGCGATGTCTGAAGTATGCCAATTGGAAACAACCAGGACGTGTCCGTACGTCGCAGGCTGCCTAGGAATGATAGCATAGCAGCAAGGATTTGGGAAATTGAGTCTTCGCCATTCGTATTTATCGGAAGTTCTTGCTTCACAGAAAAAACAACCACGCATCTTTCTCTCAAGATAGGAGTAAGGAAGGCTTCCACATTATTTATTTATCCACTCACATTTGTCTGCATCCTTCCTCCTTGCAGGCGCTCTCTTAGTGCTACATACCGGATTGGCTCATGTTCAGTGGATTCTGAAACTCCATGATTTCAAGCTCTTGCCATATATACAGCCGAAAAGCTCTTGATGTTCTCAAATCCATAGCCTTTCGAGGCCAAGAGAGAGGAGAAAAAGTTTGATTGGCAAGAATATTGATCAGGTAACTAAAGAGGACCTACAATCTCTGATTGACAATTCAGTATTAGAGGATAAGACGACAGAGTACAAACAGTCTCTACCCGGCAATTCGAACTCTGAAAAAACCGAATTCTTGGCTGACGTTTCCTCTTTTGCGAATGCCAGTGGCGGCGACTTGATATTTGGCATCGTTGAAGTAGGAGGAGAACCCCGAGAGTTAGAAGGGATGAATATTCAAAATGTTGACCAAGAAATTGGCAGGCTGGACAGCATCATAAGGAGCGGTATTCGACCTAGGATACCCTCGATAAGGATGAAGCCGATCGATCTTTCAAACGGAAAAAATGCCTTGGTAATTAGGATTCCTCGAAGTTGGATTAGTCCTCACCGCATAGTTTTCAAAGGTCATGACAAATTCTATTCGAGAAGCTCCAATGGAAAATATCCATTAGATGTTGGAGAGCTGAGGACTGCTTTCACTCTGTCCGAAACGATCACAGAAAGGATCAGAAAATTCAGAGAAGATAGAATATCCAGCATATTCGCCAACGAAACTCCCATTCCCTTCTACCAGAATGCAAAAATCGTCCTTCACCTGATACCCGTAATCTCATTCAATCCAGCACAAGCCTACGACATAGACAGCAACATCGGCTTCCTCCGCGGGGGGAAGATGTCCCCAATGAATAGTAGAACATGGAGTCATAGATACAACTTCGATGGCTTCTTGACGTATTCTGCAATGACTGGTGGAAGATCGCATTCCTATGTTCAACTATACAGAAATGGGATCATTGAGGCTGTGGAAGGGCTTCTACTCAAGCCCCACAAGGACCAGTTAGTCATTCCCAGCGTTGGTTACGAGAGAAAGCTGATCAGATCCCTTACCGACTATGTTTCAGTCCTAGAGAAGCTGGGCATCGAGCCTCCGATCTTTGTCTTCCTAACTCTTCTTGGAGTCAAAGACTACATCCTTGGCGTTGATCAAACAAAGATCTCTGTGCCTACAACTGAAACTATTGATAGAGACGTTCTTCTACTACCCGAAAACGTCATCAGGAGCTACACTGTCAAGGCAGATGAGATCCTGAGGCCCTGTTTTGACTCAGTCTGGAACGCTTGTGGATTCCCGAGATCGATGAATTACAATCAAAGCGGTGCATGGGTAGGACACTAGGAAAATATGGCATGTATTCGGACACAATCCCCTCAGCTGAAAAGATTAAGCTCTTCTCAAGGGGGTCTCATCATCCAGCTAGCCCAACCCAGTAGACCACTTTTCTGACAAGTATGAAGGCTGACAGCGGAGACCGGAGTGTTTCGGAACATCCTGTTCTCAGTTTTGTGGTGAGTTCCCTCCTCGTTTAGTCTGATTCAGAACTTTAGCCTCCAAGGAATAGAAGTTGATGCTCTGTACCCTATGTATGAGCTCTCTCTCTTTATTCCACTCTTCATCAGCCTTGAATCCCGAGTTTCGTGGGAATCATGCTGGAGCTTGTGATTAGACCGGTATTTGATGAGAGAAATGTTTTAATGTGTGCGGGCGTACACACTGTTAGTGATGAGAGACGCCTACGAAGTGGAGGTTCCGGTTCGCGGTATCTTAGACATCATTCAAGCAGTGAGAATTGCAAGGGGAAGGCTGAGAGAAAGAATGAGAAAGGCTAGTCTGAACTTGGAGGATCTCCGGCCAGTAGCTGCGTCGCCACTAACCAACAGATGCCTTGTAGTCTTCAGGTTCTCTTCCAGCCTCTCCAAGCAGGAGCTCCAGAGCAGGCTCCGCTACCGGGTGGAGGAGATCAAAGCTGTGTATGATTTCCCTGCGCCTCAGGGATCTGAGGCTGTGTCGGGTAGGTGAGCGAGTAAAGCCTAGTGGGCCCCCGTAAGGATGAGTATGTCAATCCCGACCAGTGTGAACACAACTCTATCGTCGTATACAATGGAGAGAAGATCTGCCAGGCCTGTGGGCTTGTGGACCCGCTCGATGAGGGTGGGTTGGGGAGGCTCACCCCTGGAAAAGCGTTCTCCTTTACTGAAGAGGGCATAGTGGTCTGTCGCTGTGAGGTCATCTCGAGTTCCAAGATGCTCAAGAGTAGGAGGATGGGTGACCGCATAAGGAGAGTAGTGGACCAGCTGGGTCTTCCAGAAGAGTCATTGACCAAAGTAATCTTCAGGGCTCTAGACCTCTGGAAGCCGCTCAGAGGGATAGGGCAGAGGTTCTACAAGGCTGAGCTGGCGCTTACCTATCTTGCCTGTGAGGAGTGCGGAATCCCTATGAATTTCAGGGACTTCGTGGAGTTGACCGGAGCCGATCCGACAACAACGTACAGGTGTCTGGAGCAGGTTTCCCATGCAGTGAATCATACCTACAGGACCATGTTCGCTGAAGACTATGTCACGGAGTGCGACTTAGCCAAGATTGTTGGGACGGAGCGGAGCGGGGTCCTGAAGCTGGAGGCGATACAGATCGCAAGGAGGGTGAGACGGCTGGGGCTCACCCTCAGCCCCCGGATCACAGCCGCAGTAGCCACACACCTCGCCGTCGAGAGGAATCGTGTGGAGATCGCCAGGGAGAACACCGAGAAACAACTCCACGAGACCAAGGTGTTCGCAGAGGTTTTCGGTGTCTCTGAGAGTGTTGTTAAGGAGCGGATAAAGCAGGTAAACTTGAGGATTGGGGAGTTCTTACCCCCAAGAGTACCTGTCACTTCCATCGATGAGCCTCAACGTTCCCTGACCTCAGATAGACAGCGTAAAGATGCGGGGCTATGTATACGGGTACCTAGACTAGTAGAAAAGATCCTAGAACTGAATGCGGGCGAAGAGATTAAACATGGGGTTTTCCTGTTTGAAGGGGTTCCCGTACTAAGAATCTCAAGAAGAGGTGAGGGAAAAGGATTGATTGTGGGTAGTGGATCGAGAAAGACCAACTCGAACCCGCAGGAAGGGGTGGAGTGGCACGAACCGCCGTACATTTATCTGCCACAGGATGTAGGGAAGAAGCTCGCTCTTAACCCGAAGAGTGCTCACAAGCTGACCTACACGTTCCAGAGAAGACGTGAGGGTTTGGAGTGGTGGCTCTGGAAGGTTTCGCCCGTTTAAATACACTTGCTCGGTGTGGAGTGAGGGAGTGGTTTGGTAGTGGATATAGGCACACTCATCTCCAACCTGAAATATGTGGTCTCGGTGATTACTGGGCTTGCTTGGCTGGCGGCGATCATCGGCTACATGACCGGGCTGCTCAAGATAGGGCTCCCCATCCCGTCCAGGAAGCTTAAGTCCTCAGGCCACGAGGATATCGAGACGTCCAGTTTGGCAGTATTCTTCATCCTCTTCTTCTCCACCTTCATCGCCATCGTCTCTTGGCTCCTGGAAGAGCCGATACCCCAGCCCTGACGGCGGTATCCATGAAAGACAAGCTGCTGATTTCGCTGGCAACATTCGGGGTCGCAGCTTGGAGCCTGCTCCTCGCAGTTCGGACACAGGCCTTTCTGCTCTTCTATCCCAGCTTACTGTGGGGTGAGAAGCAGACTTTCCTACCTGCCAACGATCTGCTACCGCTACTCTTCTTAACGGCCACCAGCTGGGTTGGAGCATGGCTGACAGCCTACAGCATCCATTTCTTGGCGCTCCACCGAAGCGAAGCCGACACACTTGCGAAACTCGGCGTGATCCAGGCACTACTCCCCGTCATAGCGTTCCCACTCCCCCTAGCGTATCTATTCTTCTCGAGGAGAGGGAGCGAGGAGAGGCTTATGAGGCTGACCGAGGTTGGTCAATCATCGGAGGAGTGAGGGGGGATGGAGCAAGAACACGCGGGAAGCGGGGACCCTCTGACTTCAATATCAATACTCTGCTTAGGAGCAGCGGTGATCTCTACACTCCTAGTCTCCCTCAGATACACTACGGGAGCCGGGCTTCTCAACGCGCCCATCAACTGGTTGTCTCCTACCCTAATCTGGGCAATGGCGTGTTACTGGTCCTTATCCTTAACAGTATTGATCGTCCTCGGCTATTCGCGAGGTCAGGATACGAGGTTGGGGCATGTCCACAGTGCAGTGATCGCATGTATCTTCTCCCTAACAACCGCACTCGCCTACAGCCTCCTCCATACAACAGCCTCAACAATCAACAGACTCCCTGTTCTCTCCTATCCGTTCCGAGAAGGTATGAGTACCTCGCCCGGCCCGATCCACGGGTCCCTGTTGAGCCCCTTACTACCTTGGATTGCGCTGGGTGGTTGCTCCCTACTCCTTTTAGCCTACTCCGACCAGATACTACCCACCCGGAAGATGGGAGTAGCGTACGGTCATCCACTCATAGACTTGACTCCGGCAGCCTTCACCCTTACATCCGCGTCAACCCTATACCTCGCCTTCCAGTCGCTCCATAGAATGGGCGGGGTCCTCTACCTGCTCATCCTTCCCCCATTGACCACAGCATTTCTGGCAGGGTGGATCGGACTGTACGGATACGTCAAAGCGAAGAAAGCGAGAGGGGGGTGGTTGATTGTTTCGGGGGCCATGTGCCTGGCGGTTGCCGTGATCAGCGGTCTCACTGGATGAGGCAGACAACACGCCAGAAACAAAGAGATAGGAAGAAGATAGAGAAATACTGCCCACTTGGAAGGTGAAAACAAGCAATTGGAATAAGCGTAGGAACATACGAATACCAACGAAACCCAACGAAGACCTAGCTGTAGATACGGGAATACGCATCGGAGACGACAGAATCCATCTCCAATACCACGTACTACCACTCATTCAGAAGCTCTACAACGTAGCCGAGAAAGCAAGGATCAACGAACCTGAACAATGAGCTGTCGTATGTCTACGAGTCAAGAGCTGTTCCCCAGTTCAAATCACTGGTCTTAGGACTGCCGTCGGAAGGAAGATATGCATCACAATACCAGCGGTATTCACGCGAGACTTAAAGCTGACCAGAGCCTGCATCAAAGGAGTCACCGACACGCACGCGCGGATATCGTTCAGACCGAAGATCTATTGTATAGCTTATATGACTTTTCTCCACAGCCTGTAGTCTAAGGGAGAGTTTTTGAGCAGAATCACCATAGAGTTCGATGTCAGCTCGAATATGCCTCCAAGAACGCCTGTCTTCATCAGGATTCATGAGCATCTTGAAAGAGATAGGCCGGACCTTCGGAGCAAGTATTCCGGTAAGTGTCGTTTGTTGCGCAATTTCCGTGGTTCGGCAGGAGTGAAACTTGTTTGGGCAAAGGAAGCCATTCCGAGGATAGAGAGGCTATGTGGCGAAGTGGAAGATAATCTCAAGATGGCTGCGGGTCCTCAGGCTGATGATCGAAGGCTTGTGCTTGGAGAGGACTTGCCGCGTTTGCTGAAGGACCTGCAGAGAGAGATTGACCTCTTTGTTTTCGAGTTGCGCGGTTCTATTGATGTACTTTCGATTTTGATTGGTTTCGCCTACAATCTGTGCGGAAGCATAAGGGAGACTACAAGAATCGATCTGAATGAAGCTAGGAAGGCTTTGAACAGGAATTACAGGAATGATAAGGTGACCCATCTCGTCAACAATCTTTTCGAGCAGGAATGGTTCAGATACCTCAATAGTCTCAGGAATCGAATTGCCCATCGTTTACCTTTGAGCCTAGAAAGTGAACTGTCTCTCTCAGGACTACCGACACATCTCTATTTACCGGATGATCCCGATGCTTTGTCATCGAGTTGCGAGAAGAAGTTGGATATTACCGAGAACTGTCGCCTTTGGATAGAAGAGAGTTGTAGGTTCATAGAAGAAGCATCTGATCTTCTTGGACAGATGTTTTTCACTTCATGGTAGTGCGAAGCAAACACGTTCTTGACACTGATTCATATCTTAGGGCACATCCAAACATCAGTTGAGTTGTCTGGTTCTCATTTCAATTGGATCGAATTTGAGGATACTCTCCATGCAAAATAGGTTGACAGGAGTGCTGCTACAGTCGAAATCACTGCAAAGAGAGTTGTGATGGCTGCAAAGAAAAAGACCATAATCTCGTAGAACGAATAGATCCGAATGGTTCTTCTGTAGAATCTGTTCCCCTCTTCATCTCTTGAAGTATTGTTAACGCCAAAATCATCGACTACTTTGTCATCATCGTTCAGTGACCTGAAGGATAGGCGAACCTCACAATCACCAGAGACTGAAGGGACGGCAGCATATGTATACCTCATTTTGCAGTATTTCAATTCGCTAGAAAGGACACCAACAATGTCAAAATCTGTTGGACCAAACAAGTAGGACCCTCCTCCGACTTTACCATGAACCAGTTTGGGTTTGACTGAAATCTCCTTTGCATCTTCGGAAAGTTTGGACACTTCAATATTGAAGACGAGGGTCAAAGGTTTGGTTTCCACCAAAGGGATCATTCGTCTGATCAGAGCAGTTTTTCCTAGTTTCTCGCCATAGTAAGTTCCAAGTTTAACACGGATTTCCATCCTCGATTTCCTCTGCATCATCTTCTGACGGAGGCTCGTCAAAATAAGAGATACGTTACTCGTTCCGCGAGCCATCTACATGTGCTCTGCGGTCTCCTGATACCATGGAGGTCTCCGCCGCCAGCCTTCGTGCTTGTGACCGTTCTTCGGTTGCATGGGGCTCCAATCGGGGTGTCAGGACTTCAGCTTATAGAATACATAGGGCGCGATTGTTATCCAGAGAAGAGCAAGAATGGACATGTAAGGGTGGGTTTGTAGATTTGTGGTTCCAAGTAGTCGAAGTGAATCGTGGGCTAGAAATAACAGGGGCGTCTGCATTCCACTGTAAGTCGCAAACTTGAGCATCTGGAGGTAGAAAGGGAAGGGGCCAGGATCACCATCCAAGGGACATGCGAGTACGGCTTAGGGCACCAATTCTCTATGTTGCAATAGGGGAAATATGTCCGAGAGACGAGCGGGAAAGACTATGCGCATTTGTATGACCCTGAGACTGGAGGCTAGTTCTCAATCTCCACGGCTGGCAACAGCTGTTTAAATGGTATCCCTACTGGGTTACGGGTCCTCATCTTGAGGCTTCCGATCCCTATCCACCCACCACCGAAAGAAACAGGCCATCCCCTCTTCGCCTCTCTGGACGATGAGCTGATGGCCCGGCTTGAAAGGACGTTACAGGATTTAGAGGAGGCTGAGGACCCCATCTACGCCTTCTCACCCATGGTCCCTGCAGCCGAGAAGAGAGACATAGACGAGGCTGCGGTGGTGAACTACTGCACCGCCCTCACCACCGACCACCTACGGATGTTCGAGATCTGGTCGGACGGCGAGAGGACCGAGATCGTCCTAGCCACAACACGGATGGACGAGGGATACTATAAGGGGCAGCTGAGCTCCGCCTTCAAAGACACCAAATACACCGAGCCTGAGGGGCTGAAGCCATCGTGGCTAAAACCAGGACTCCACTTCAAAGTCCTGAACTGCCGGATGGAGAAGCCTTTCGCCACTCTAAACACCCTCTCTGCTGAGAGCGATCCTCTAGTCAATCTGATGAAGGCCTTCGAGGAGAATCCGGGCGTCTCCTACTGGGTGAGCATCGGATTCCACAAAGCCCCGGGGCTAGGCTGGAGCCGGTGGGCCAACGAATACTTCGACACAATCACCCAACGCGAACTCTACAGGCTCACAAGACGAGAAAGGGAGAATCTTTTCTCAGACTTGCTGGGCGATGAGGGGAGGGAGGCTCCCTCTAGCGCAGAGAGGGAGGTGGCACGCCAGGCCGAGGAGAAGGCGAATAGGCCCAACCTCGTCGCCTCGATGCGGATAGCCCTCTTCAGCAAGGACCCGACCGCACTCCGCCACGGGGTACAGGTAGTCTCAGGCGCAGTCCACACCTTCAAAGGGAAGTATACCCGGGTGGAGGCTGGCCCGGCGCCCTTCCAAGTCACAAGCGGAAGGCTCCTCGACGACCGTAATGCTCTGGTCTCGATGGCAGCCAGGGAGGCTTACGTGCCGTGGAAGGTTCTCAGAAGCCTCCTCGACGAATACAGCCGATCCGCACGCCGGGGAGGATCGGCGGTCTTCCCCTATCTGCTCCTCTCTCCGGAGGAACTCGCATTGTTCGTGCACCTCCCTGTCTGGGCAGGGGGAGTGCTCAGGAGCCTAGACTGGACCAGGACCGGAGGCACCACCTACAAGCTGCCCCCCGAGAGGGAGGGCGTCCACCTAGGAAAGATCTTCCTCGCCGGAGAGGAGGTAAGAGACTTCCACCTCCCCTTAAGGGACCTCCAAGTCCACGCCTATATCATGGGTGAGACCCAGACTGGGAAGAGCACCCTCCTCGCGAACATCGTTGTCGGACTGAACGAGTGGGTAGAGAAGGATGAGCTCTCTGTGGTCCTGATAGATCCCCATGGGGACCTCGCCTTCGACCTCCTAACATCCCTCCCAAACATGGACAGAGTCTACTTCTTCGACCCGTTAAGGGTGCCCTTCGGGATGAACCTACTCGCCCTCCCGAAGTATGGGAGCCCGGAGGAGAGGACCCTTTACAGGCAGTGGAGGGTGGAGACGGTGAAGAGGATGTTCAAGGAGGTGATGACCCTGCTCACATCTAGGCCTGCCTGGGGCTCCCGGCTGGAGATGATCCTCACCTCGGTCCTCACCGCCTTCTACGACGACAGGACCAGGACCAAGGAGGAGGCTGACAACCCGACCCTACTTGAGCTGAGGGAGGTAGTTGACGCGATCGGCGACGAGGACGCCCTGAGGGGTGTAGCTGGGAAGTATCGGCTGAACATGGATGAGCTCTTGCCCTTCTCCGACTTCCCTAAGGAGGCTAAGATCGCTGTCTCCAACAAGATCAACCCCTTCACCTTCGACCCCTTCATCCAGAAATTCACATGCAACCGAGGTAACAACCTCGACTTCGCTGAGCTCACCAAGACGGGGAGGATAGTGGTCTTTTCCCTCTCAAGGATGAGCGACGATCTGAAGGCGGTGCTGATGGGGAGCCTCATCCTGAACATATACAACGCGGTGATGCAGAACGCCCAGCCCCTCACCAAGAAGGAGAGGTGGCCTGTCCTGCTCTTGATCGACGAATTTCAAAGGGCGTCGAGGATCGCAGCCTTCGAGGACATCATCACAGAGGCAGGGAAGTATAAGCTGAGCCTGATCCTGGCCCACCAGAACCCCCTCCAGATCCCAGGCACCCTCCGTGATGCCGTCCTCGGGAACGTGGCCACAACCATCATCTTCCGCGTGGGTGGAGGAGCGGCGAAGGCGCTGGGGGACAGCGTGGACCTGCAGCTCAGCAGGGAGATCGCCGACACCCTAGCCACCCAGCCCGCCTACCGGGCACTGGTCAGGATGAGGGCGAAGGGCTCGGAGGAGCAGTTCCCCCCATGCCCCATACTCACCAAGCCACTCCCACCAACCCTCAGACCAGTAGAAGAAGCCTTAGCTGTGATGGAGGAGAGGATGGCACATTACCGGCCCGAACCAGCCCAGGAGAAGACCGGGAAGGGAGGTATGGGGTACTGGGAGGAGTATAAACCGTTCCTGCCGCCGCCTGAGGCCTATCCGATCTACTGGGCTGTGAGGGAGTTCAACGAGAACCTCCTCTTCCCCGACGTTGATGAGCTCCACGATTTCGCCCAAGACACTTCGTACGTGCCGAGGAGGAGGCGTAAGATACAGAGGAGCCTGGAGAGGCTGCTCCGGCTGGGCCTGATCAGGGAGGAGAGCGCCTTGAAGACGAAGGGGATCTCCTACGTGGTCAACACCACGGTTAGAGGCGTGAGGGTTGCTGACCTGGTCCTCTACGGGTCCTCCCCCGGAGATATCCCCCAGAGCGGGGAGCCACCTCACCGCTACGCCCTTCAGAGCTTCATGAGGTACTATGTGAGGCAGAAGATGTTCCTACCCCTGATCGTGGAGCAGAGCGGTGGGGCGGACCCTGACGGGATACTCGTCCCCCCAAGACCTGACGGGAGGGGTTGGGATCTGGAGGGTCAAATAGCGGTGGAGGTGGAGACGACCCCGGACCGTAACCCTGAGAGGGTCAAGGGCCACCTCAGGAACGACCTTGAGACCCTACAGTTCAGCAGGGTCATCCTCGTATGCACTAGCCGTGAAGGTAAGCGGGCCGTGGAGAGGCTGCTCCGGTTCGACCCTGAGCTCGGGGAGGAGACTTACAGGCGGGTCGAGGTCCTGCTCTGGGAGGACACCTCCCCACCCAAGCCACCACCCATACCGGACCGCTTCTTCCAGGACCAAGGGCATATCCGGTAGTCTCCCTGCTTAAATAGGGTTCCAGGCACCCTAAGGGATTCACGTTGACCGTTGGAGAGTTGAGGACGCTCCTCCTGGCATCCACCTATCTCCTCGGAGGCTTGAACTACTACCTAGGCTGGCTGCTCGTCTCCCTCCCTACGGGGCACCGGGGGTTAAGGTCGGCTGGATGGGAGCTGATAGAGGACGGCGGGCTCTACGTCGTCTTCGGTGTGGTTATGAGCGGGATCGACGCCATCATCCACGCCCCGGTCATCCTCTCATCGGTCTGGGGGCAGGGAGCCACCGTCTCTGGCGTGTACGCGGACTTCCATGCCTACGTGGGCGAGCTGCTCTCATATATCGTGGCGGTGATCGCGGCGATAACCGGCGGGGTCTCCGCTGTCGCAGCAGTCCCCCACGCAGGTCCACCCGTCTCCTCGCTTCTAGCATCGATCCTTGGTCCGGTCCAGGCCCTGCTCAGCACGACCGTCCTGGTCCTCTTCACCGTCAAGAATCTGGGAGCCATGCTCCAGGAAGGATATCTGGTCCTATCCTTTACAGGAGCGATCCTCTACGGGTTGCCCAGAAGGATGGGGAGGGGTGTGGGTGCAGGGTTGATCTCCTTCGCCCTGGTCTTCCACCTCGGCCTACCTTTGCTGCCGGGTTTCGTAGACCTGTTCGCCTCTTACATCCCTGTACCGGAGACACCGGACATACCTGGCCTTCTCTGGTCTGTCCTCGTTGATCCTGCGGGTGTGGTCTACGGTGCTGTGGAGGCGATAAGCCGGTACGCGGGGTACTTCATCTTCAAGGCGTGTATCCTCCCCCTCCTTTACCTCTCAATCCTCGGCGCGGTCTCCGCCGGGCTAGCGAGGGCATTGGGGGGATGGGGGCTCAGGCTGCCAGGCCTGTAGGCAGAGGGTGTTAGGGTGAGTGCGGAGTCTTATCTTCTAGCGTTCGCCTACCTGCTCGGTGGCCTCAACTACTATCTCGGCACCATCCTTGTCTCGCTCCCTGTCGGGCGGAGGCTGAAGGGGGTGGGTTGGACGATGCTCTATGACGGCGCCATGTACGTCGTCTTCACCACCGTTCTCAGCCTCCTCCCAGTTGTAGTGCACTCCCGTCTGGTCTGGGGGTCCTTGTATGGGGTCGAAGTGGCTGATGCGTATTCGAGCCTTTACGCTTGGCTGGGTGGGGAGGCAGCCCGGGTCTCCACGGTGCTCACGCTGCTGGCGGTGGTGAATGGGGCTGTCGCCTCGTTGGGCTTGTATCTCCCCGGGGTTGGAGGGGTGGCCGGGGGTTTGAGCAGGGTTTGGAGTGGGTTCTGGGCTCCGACCTCCAGCTTCCTCGGAGCCTTCCTCTTCCTCCTCTGGATGCTTGGCTCCTTCGCAGCCTTCATACAGGCTGCATGGTACGTCTTCGCCTGCTACGGCGCGCTCATCTACGGCTTACCGGGGCGGATAGGGAGGAGGGCCGGTGCGGGTATGATAGCCTTCCCGCTGGTATTCTACCTAGGCTTACCCTTGATTCCAGGCTTCGTCGAGGCGTGCAGTTCGATGATGACCGAGGGAGGACTGGCCCTCTCCAGGGGTCCCTCACAGTCGGGACGGTTGGTGGAGGGAATACTGGAGGAGGCTGGTCGTGTAGAGGGGTATTACGATGGGTATGAGGGGGCCGGGAGCCCTGAGGAGGAGGCGTACTGGATGGGTAGGATCGTCGACGCATTCACCTCTATAAAGGATCTCATCGACCAGTTGGTGAGGGGGCTGGATGTCTCCCTGTTGATGTTCCGTTCAGGAACACTTCCACTGCTGTTCATCCTTATCCTCCTGGGGCTCTCAGCCGGGCTAGCACACGCTCTGGGAGGAGCTCCACTGAGACCGCCTGGACTATAGGAGGTGAAGGGCGGGTGGATCTCTCGGCCACTATCACCGCGGTCGGGCTCATGCTCGCCGGGTTGAGCTACTATCTCGGCCTACTCCTGGCGTCTTTGCCCATCGGTCACCGGGGGTTGAAGAGGGCTGGGTGGGAGTTGGTCTCTGATGGGGGAGGGTCGATCCTCGTCCTTTCTCTGTACTCCTCCATCGCCGCCTTGGTGAAGGGGTGGTGGACTGTTGTCTCCGGGCTATGGTACGGTGGACAGGGAGACATAGAGGTCTACAGCCGGCTCTACTCCGGAGCGGAGGGGAACGCCACCACCGCTCTCGCGATGCTCCTACTCTTCCTGGGGATCGTGGTGGCCGTCTTCGTCGGGGTCGTGCTCGGAACTGGAGGGCTGGGTGCCCTCCTAGGAGCAGGGGAGGCGGCTGAAGCTGCTGGGGTTTTCCTGAAGCCTCTGGCCATCCTGTACGGGTGGGTGTTCATCGTACAGTGCTTCGTGAAGGGGTTCTCTTCCTTCGTCTACAACTGCTGGTTCCTGCTCCTGAGCATGGGCTTCCTCCTCTACTGCCTGCCGGCGAGGGTTGGTCGGGGGACCGGTAAGGGGCTTGTACTCTTCAGCCTCTTCTACTACCTCACAACACCCCTCATCCCCACCCTCACACATATCCTTGCAGCTGGGACCCCGCTCAGCGGGATCCTGCCGTTATCCAACGAGTATTACTCCGGCCCCTTCAACCTCGTGCAGCTCCTCCTCAACCCGATCCTCTACTTCACCCTCGCCCTGCCCTTGCTGGGATGGCTGTCGTTAACGGCGGGAGCCACCCCGATAGGGTTCCCTGCACCCCAACCCCATCTGGGCAGGGTCATCAGCACACGCAACCTCCGATCCTGGGCCAGGTTCAGGGCGCAGGTGAAGGGGGCTAGGGAGATGGTCGGGGAGGTCAGGGAGGTGGAGGGGAGGATAAGGCGGCTGACCGTGGAGCTTGCCTTTGAGGAGAAGGCCCTGAACAGCAGGGCAAGGAGGCTGGTCAGGGAGAGGGGGCTGATCGAGGAGATGGGTAGGGGAGGACTCTTACAGGTCAGAGAAGACTTGAGGCGGATGGAGAGGCGGATAGAGGAGGCTAATCGGCTGGAGTCGACGGTCAGGGGGTTGAGGAGGGAGGTGGAGGAATACGGCAGGTTCCTCGAGACCCATCGCTACGCATGGAGGAAGCCGCTCAGAAGGTATCGGTGGGAATCCATCCGGACACGTCTTAGAACCATAGAGCAGAGGCTGATGAGGCTTGAGAGAAGAAGGGACTGAACAACCCACACATAATGGAGAACCCGTTTAAATACGTGAGCTGGGAGGCTTCTGAGGAGTGATGGATCCTAGAAAGAACCTGAGGGTGATATCCATCCTGTTTCTGGTCACACCTTTCATGCTGCTCGTAGCCTCCTCGAACAGCCCAGACGACCTGGTCAGGAACCTCCCCCTCCTCTGGCTATGCCTGATCCCGATCATAGGCTACCTTGCCCTGAGGGACAGGATCGTCCCACCGCCACAACGATAGACCCAGAAAGCCGGGTTGATAGAGGAAGAAGCTCTAGCCCTACCATCGGCTGTTTAAATGCGGTTCCCCTGCTTCTTCCGGGGCTAACGTTGATGCTCAAGGTTGTAGGTCTGGACATAGGGTCCGGGTTCACTAAGTGCTTCGACGGGGAGAGGAGGCTGATCTTCCCCAGCGTCTACGCCTACCGGCAACCAAGCCTCTGGGAGGACTCCGCCAGCACAGTGGAAGGGGTCGGTGAAGAGGCGCTCAAGATAGCCCGCTACCCGGGAGCAGTCACGCTCTACCCTGTGATCGACGGGAGACCCCAACACCAGGCCTTCCTCAAGCTGGCCGAGGAGGCCTTGAGGCGGCTGGAGACCAGGTTCTACTCAAAGGTCTTCCTCGTCTCAGGACTCCCCTACGAGACCGGGAGAGATGAGAGGGAAACGATCAAACAACAGATCAGGAACCGCCTGGAGGTAGACGGGTTGGCGGTGTACCCGCAGTCGCTGGGCACCCTCTTCGACCTAGACCTCAAGAGCGGCACCGTGATAAACATCGGCCACGGGACCACCGAGATCCTTGTGGTAGAAGACCTGAACGTTCTAGGCGGGACCTCCGACCCCCTCGCAAGCGACTACATCATCCAAACCCTCACAAACCACATCCAAGGGAAGCATGGATTCAAGCCCACAACCGAGAATATCTTGGACCTGATAACCGGGAAGACCAGCGAGATAACGGCCTTCGAGAAGCCCACCGTCCGCCGGGTGGAGGTGGAAGACCGGATCGAGACAGCGGTCGAACACCTGGCAGAGAAGATATGCTACGAGACCCGGCTCATCCTCACCCAGCTGCCCCCAAACCTCAAGTGCACGGCGAACATCGTGCTCTCAGGAGGGGGCTCCCTGATCACAGGGGTGAAGGAGAAGATCGCCGAGATGCTCGGCGTAGAGGTGAAAACCCCATCCAACCCCATCTTCAGCAACGTCCACGGATTCTACAAGATGGGGATGAAGCTCCATGGCTGAGACCGAGGATCAAGAGAAGATCTCGGTCCGCCTCAGCGGGGAACCACTAAGAAGACTCCGTGCGTGGAGGGAGGCAGGGCTCTCCGTGTCCGACACCGTCCGACTAGCCCTGAACCTACTCCCGCCGACCCCAAGCCAACTCCCCAAGACAGGGCAGAGCAGAACCCCGATCAAACTCAACCCCCCACCCCCAAACATAACCGCTCGACCCATGGAGGAGAAGGAGGCCCTAAGAACGCTCCAGGACTGGTAGCCAGACCAGAAGAAACACAGGATAATCCTAACCCCATTCCATCATGAGGTTGAGGCTCGGGGTTCCGGTGTTTAAATACCGTTCCCAACAGCCCTACGGAAAAGGTGCATCCTACAGCTCATCGAGCCTTGTACGTGATCGCGCCCAGATACAACGCCCAACGACACAACAGAAAACCCGAGAAGGAAGTATACGAGCAGCCACGTGCCCTTAGAGGCGCTAAAACACTGTCCAGTTGAGTTGGCACGAGACCAACCGTGGCGGACGGAAAGCGAAGACAGAGACGGAATGGAAGGGCCAGGTACGCGACCGACCCACAGCAGAAGCCTACTCCCCGAAAGGGAAGAGAGGAACCGGAGATAAACGAGGCGTATGCCCAGCGGAGCCCATCAAGATCTCCCCACAAGCCTTCTCCTACAGCCTGACCGCCGCTACGCACACTCATTCTCTGGAGGTGAAAAAATATGAGAGCATTCTCTACCCTTCCTGCAGCCGCCGCACTACTCACCCTACTCGGCTTCATACTCTCCGTCAACGCTCTACGCTCCGACGTCAACAGAGCCGCCTCCACCATGTGGATAACGGCTGTATCCATTTTTCTAACACCCCTTATCACGGGGCTCCAAGCCTCCCAGCAGGAGAGGGGTAGGCCGACTCGGATGTCGAGGAGACTGGTAGACGAGGAGGCGAGCAGTAGAGAAGAGCAGAGCGGTGAATAACCCCTCCTTTTTTCTAAACCAGCCCTGAAACGGAGCGTCCAAACCCTGGCTCCGGCTCTCTGAGCGGGCTGGAGGTCGGCGCACTTAGTTGCCCCGGTTCGGCGCCGATACGGGAGAAGGCATGACATCCGACATGCCCGGTCCCGAAGTCGTAACCGGGGCTTCTCCTTTTCAGGGAGGTCTACGAGAAGATGAACCCACGCCAACGGATGCTCTACAAAGCGCTCTCACCCCGAAGCAGTGAGGAGCGCATCTGGGCACTGGAGCAACTCACCATACTGGCAGCCATACGTCGTAGCTGAAACGTTCTCCTACGCCCAAACAACGACATGAAACACCCTACTCTTTTTCCGGCTGGGTCACCAGCGGTCGAGCCCGTCAAACCGATCCAGCCGTAAGGCTGGGTACCCAGCAAGCGGGCATAGAACCATAGAAGGAGGTGTTGTACACGGCAAGAAGAGGTTCGAGGACCAGAACACCGAAGACGACGACCAGAGGGGAACCGTACCTCCACGGAGACGAAACCGCGAAGGGAAGAAAGTGGTACACAGAGACGGTTAAGCGGCTATTCGGCCCCAGCAAAGCCAGTATCGACCAAGCAGACAACCCCATTCCCCCAGCACTATCAAGCAGCCAAAGGCGTCTGTTGGAGACTGAAAGCAAGAGAAACCCGCGCAAGCCACAAACCCCGAAGCCGGATGAGACCACCCTCGCCCCCCGGGGCGTCAAGGTCACACGCCACAGAGACGGAGCCCTTACCATCCGCTACCCAAACGGCGTAGTATGCACCAAGAGGGAGAGCGAAGGCGAAGACCGGCATGGGCGATACCGCCACGTCGAGACAGTGAAGACGTTCCCACCAGGCTACCGAACCCGGAACGGAGACGAACTGAAGACCCTAACCCGCATCCAATACCACTATCTAGAACCCGTAGACCACCGCACCGAAACACATCCACGAAGACAGAGACCTGGAAGTCCTCGACGAGAAACCGTCGAACCTGATTCATCACGCCGCCTGCTACAGGGAAGGATAAAGCCTAGCCCTGCAGACGGTTCCCCCCGCCTAAACCCAATCTAGAACAGAAGAAGGAGGTGATCATATGCAGTCGTCCAAACTGAAATGGGAGACAGAAGTAGAAACTGAAACCAAGACCACCGTCAGACAGCTCCTATCCACCAAAGCGCCGAGATCGGTGCTCAGTGCGGTAGCGAACGGCCTCGCACAGATCCTACTCGTCGACGAGACAGGTGCAGCGAAGATCGTCTCCCTAGACACCCAGATACAAGGGGCTGTGAAGCTCGCCACCCTGCCCGTACTGGCCGGAGGCTGAGAGCATCCCGCCCCACCCTTTTTTCTTTCCCCCCTTTTTACCGGAAATCTTCTCCAGAAACCAGACCAGGAGGGATATTCATGACTGTAACCCAGCGGCTGGAGCCCGATTTTCTGCCCTTCGAGATCGACGGAGACTCCATCCTGCCAATCCTTCAGAGAAGCATGTACCGAGACCCCTACGTCTCGATCCGAGAGTGCGGCGTACAGAACGCGAGGGACGCCATAAGGCGGAGGGCCCAGCTGCAACCCAAGTTCAACCCGATCCACGACGGGAGAATCATGGTTGAAGTGGACACAGGTCAGAGGAACCTGAAGATAAGCGACAACGGCAACGGGATGAGCCGCGAGGAGCTGGTGAACGTCTACCGCTGGTACGGGGTCTCGAACAAGCGGGGAGACCCGACGCTGACCGGCGTCTACGGCCTCGGCGCGAAGAGCATGTTCGGGCTGACCGACGCATTCATCATCCACACCAAGAGCCTCAGCGGCGAGACAAACCTAGTCTACGTAACCCTAGAAGGCCTGCACTTCCTACCCCCAGAACCCAGGGATGACTACGGAACCACCATAACCGCCACCTACTCCAGGGACGTAGACGAGTACGAGATCGCAAGAAAGGTAAGAGAGTACGCCGAGTACGTGGAGGTCCCAGTGGAACTCAGGATAGACGGGCAGAGCGAGACTATCAGCCAGCAGGCACCGACCACCCCCGTCTACAGCGACAAGGAGCTGGAGATCTACCTCACCGAAGAGAACCTAGAGAACCCCTACTACCCTTCAGGCGAGACATACGTCAACCGGAGGTATGCGAAACTCTACGTGGACCGGATCCCGGTGAGAGACCAGTACTACGGGCTCTCAGACTCCACCATCAACATACGCGGCAAGAACACGGTCAACCTGACCGCCACCAGGGACAACATCATCGAAGACGAGAAGTGGGAAGCCTTCAAAAAGAGAGTCGGAGAGGCGGTCGAGAAGATGGCTGGAGAAGTCTTAGCAACCTTTGAGAGGAACGCATACAACGAGCTCTCCCGTAGTCAGCTCATATTCCTCTGCAAGAACTCACACGACAAGCAAGTCACCAGCCTCCTGACAGCCCTACTCTCAGAGTGCACCCTTTACCTGAACCCGGAGAACAAAGTCGACTCAGCCTCAGTCCTTGACGCCCTACTGGAGTCAACCAAGGCTGGCAAGGAGATAGTAGTGTCCACCATCGTCCTCTCACCACACCGCGTCAAGCACATCCTCAAGAAGCACATCCTAGTGGCTATGAGCCAAGGAACATGGAAGAAGGTCCGGGAAACCCCGGTCAAGAACCTGATCAGGATGGTCGGGAGGGTCAGAACCAAGAACGAGGAGAAGCTGGACCTCAACACCCCAGTCAGGATCAACGACCAAGACCGAACCCTAGGGGAACTCATAGCCGCCCACAACCAAGGGAACCGGTTCGTACTGAAAGGCGACTTCTCCACGATCCGGAACCACTACCGGGAGTCCCCTGAGGATAGGTTTGGCGAGATCGGCTACAGCATCCTCACCTGCCGCTTCAAGAAGGTGAAGAGACACCTACTGGAGAAAGGCTACGTAATCACCCTCGAGGAACTTATCGAGAACCTGCAGAGGGAGCTGACAGGGTTCTTCGGACAAGACTACAACCCAACCACCAAGACCCTAACCGCCCCCATAATCCTAGACCAGGAGAGAAGTACCCTCTTCAGCCAGCTCATCGCAAAGACCCGAGGAAGGGTATACCGGGTGGACGGAGACCTATCGAGGAAACTCAAGTTCCTAGATGTAACCTACACCAACAACGCAAAAGACATCTTCGAGACAGCATACGGCCCCGAACGCCTCCAAAGACTCCACAGCCTCCTCCGCCAAGTGATCGGCGTGGAGTGCGGTTTCAGCTACGAGTGGCGCACCGGCCACTCCTACGCAGAGGTCGGATGGAGCTACAGCGACAACATAGAGATCGTCAGGCTCTCCATATCCGAGGAGACCGTCCAGTTCCTGAAGCTCTGCGAGAAGTCACTCGAAGAGCCGAACCAGTTGCCGGTCGTCGAGAGGGCCTTCGCCCTCATGACCTCGGACAACCGTTTCAAAGCGGTACCAAGACTCCTCAGAGGCATCTTCCAGGAGGCAGGGGTAGGTTGAAGACCGTTATCCACGAGACCCACTGCAACCTCCTCGTAATACACGAGGGGAGACCACACCTCCTACGCAAGGACTCCGCGTCCACAAGGGTCCTCCTCAAAGCAGTCCACAGCGGCGACCAGCACCTCACCCAACGGATCCTCACAGACCCCCACACCCAGAGAGAGGCGTACTGGGAGCTGGCCGAACTATGCTACGATAACCCGAAGCTACGAGAAAACGCCTTGAAACTAGAGATCAAGGACGAAGCCGAGTGGAAGCTGATCCAAACCATAACCCAGACCAAGAGGCTTGACACACTACCGATACTCTACCAGCCGATGACTGAGGTATTCTTCTCCCCTGACAACAGCATAGCCTCCACAACCACCCCCGACGTCTACGCCATAGCCAACGCCGAGACCACCATACGCACCCACCCCAGCGAGAAAGAGGAGGTAGTCCGGATGCTATGCGCCCTACTGAGAGGCGAGGAAGACGTTGCCGTCATCGATGAGTGGATCCGGCGGAGGACGGCTAGGGAACTGAGTCTCACCCTACTCAACGACCTCGTAGCCAAGAGCCCCCTGGTGAGACTGGAAGGCGAGACAATCCGGGTGCAGGGCAAGCTACACGAGTACCGCATAAACCTCAACACTGGAAGCTGCTACCTAAACGAGAGAAGACTCTGCATCGTCCCCGGCTACAACGGGAGGTCCAGTGGGAGGCTCATCCTCAGCGACGAGAGAGCAGTGGAGGCGGATGAGGGGATACTCCTCACGGTCGCGAAGATACTCTTCCTCCTACAAGACGACGAGAACGCCGAGAAGGATCAGGTCTTCGGAAAACAGGTGAAGCCGTCTCCCGAAGAATCCCGCGCCAACTGACCACCGCGCAGAAACCAGCTCTTCTTAAGGCAGGGGATTCTGGGAGGGAAAAACCCAGTGAGATCGATTTTGGAGGTGTCATATAGTTGGAAGCATGGCAGGTTGAGATGCTGAAGGACAGGGTGGAGGAGATGCGTGGACAGCTCAAGCTGAAGATCTTCACAGAGGAGGGAGCCATCTACCTGATCTACTACCACCCAAAGGAATGCGTGAGCTTCTACGCCAAGATCCGCCCGGACGGGGAGGAGGAGCGCCTAGGAAAGGCCTGGCTCCACCAGATCCACAAGGCGGTCAACTCCCCAAATGTGAGGATACGTTTAGCCTACAGGGACGACGAGAAGGCCTTGAAGTGGTTCAGGGACCCCGACCAAGCCTTCGAGTACGCCATGTCCCTACCCGCAGAGGAGGAGAGGAAATGAGCTTCATCCTTGAGATGTTTGATGAGGAGAAGCTGAAGGATTCCAGGAGATGCTCATGGACCATCTCCGAGAAGGAGATCCAAGGAGAGTACCTCTACGACCACCTGACGAACAGCGGGGGACTTACAGCGAGAGCACATACTACAGGCTGGACATCGACAGGAGGACAGGGGAGACCGCCTACTCCAGGGTGGTCTGCTGGTGCGACAGCCTAGCAGAGGACAACGACGGAAGGACGGAGGGGATAGACGAGGCGGAAGTCCCGGATGAAGCCATCACAGATTTCATGGAGGCCCTGAAACGGGCCGGTGTACAGTGGGAGTAAAGCGAAGAAGGCGACAGCGTATCGTAGTTCTCCTCTCAGCCGTCCCTGCGTAGGATTCGAGACGTCGTGACCGGCTGAGAGACATCTTCCCCGCTTTTTACGGTATCAAAGCCTGGCTAGCATGAGCCATCCAGGCAAGAAGAGAGAAGGAGATGATAGATTTGGGTATAACCATCCATTACCGAGCGAACTTCGCTGAAGACAAGATCAGAGACGACCTCAGGGCCCTGGTCCTGCGAGAAGGTAAGAAGTTGTCTGAGGCCCTCGGTCTGGGATTCCAGCACTACCGGGAGACCTACCGCGGATGGGAACAGGAAGGCGTGAACATACACCCCGGGTGCGAGTCATTCCATATCTTCGACGGCTGCTACGACGAGATCCTCAGAAGAGAAGGCAAGAGGTTCGATTGGTCCGGTTTCACAAAGACGCAGTACGCCGACATCCGGGCACACGTCTGGGTTGTGAAGATGATCGAGCTGATACGGGACTCAGACATAATCGACAAGGACAGCCTCATCGTCCACGACGAGGGCGAGTACTACGAGACACATGACCTAGAGAGGCTTGCCGCATGCCTCGACGAGAACCTCAAGGTGATAGAGTCTATGATGCGGATCCTTGCCGACGCCGGCTGGGAGAGAGGACAGGTCTTCTCTCAGGCCGAAGCCGTCGAACTCAGAAAACAGCTCAGAGAACTGGACAAGCACCGATGACCGGTGTCGGAGATGATAGCAGCGTGTCTTCTGCCGCCTCACCGGCTCCCAGCGAGGCCACAACCGGCAAGGAGATGGTCAGCGATGGCAAGGCAGCCAAGATACCGGATTAATTAATGCAAAAATGAGACGAAGGAGGTGATAATGTGGTAGAATATCAGAGGGTTATCGTTCTACGCGCTGTCTATGACGACAGCGACCTTATGACGGACTACTATCATCCAGACCATTCCCTAGAGGAATGGTATGTCTGCGATCTTAAGGGGAAGCGCGTCACCGAGTCGAAGCTGAAAAAGGGCTTAGTGAAGCTGCCCGGCTGGCTCCAAGCCTTCAAGTGGTGTTATCGTAGAGGCGAGGACTACTCTATGTCCGACCACCCGTACGGCCAACTGAGGGCTGACGAGGGAACCAGCTTCGCATATGGGAATTCTTGGGGAGACACCAGGCTGGTCCGGTTCATACTTACTGCGACCTCCCTGGGGATCTACGAGATGAACAGTAGCAAAGACAAGCCGATACCGAAGAGTCGAGAAGAGTTCCAGAAGCTGCTTGACTACGAGTCGATTGAACGTCAGGAGAGTAGGGTTAGGCAGGTCAAGGCCCTGCAGAAGATCCAGCCGAAGATAATCGAGGAGTCCCACGCGATCATAGACGGTCAAGGTTTTCGAGTGTTGACAGCCGAAGAGAAAGCCAGTCGGATCGAAGAGTTCTTGGAGGAGAGCGCTAGGACCGTGAGGGAAGAAGAAGGAAAGCTGAAAGAACTCAGGGCGAAGCTGAGACAGGTAATCCCAAACAGGTCCTCTGAAGGATCGGACGACCCTTTCAACGACATATGACCTTGAGGTGGTGAGAATTGAAGATCTTTCAGGTGACGGACGAGCCTGAGAAATGCTTTGGCTGTGGTTGGTACGGCTACCTCTACATCCTAGCAGAGAGAAGACCGGAGAATAAAAACGAAGAAGCAGCGATGTGCGCCTCATGCCTGGTAAGACTGATGATAGATCAGGGAAGAGAGATAATCTAAGTAAGACCCTTGGACTACTATCGACCACCTGTTTTGAAGTTGGAAGCGATGCCGGTCTTCTGCCACTACCACAGGCTTTCCCTAGACGAAATCTAGAGCACGGCACCCAACGGATGACTGAGGAGGTAAGGAGATGGAGGAAAAGTCTTTGAGGGTACCCATCCTCGATGAGGAGGGACACCTGAAACGGTTGAGCAGGTACGTCAGGGAGCTGGAGGAGCGGATAGGGCGGAGGCTGAATCCTAAAGAACTCTCCAAGGTGGAGGAGCTCCACGAGAGAGCCGAAGCCCTACGGTTCTTCAGCTAACCACCCACTTTTTTCGGGATAAAACACGGGACCCAGAGAGACGAACTCAGTCTCAGGGCCCCAGAGACGAGAAAGTAGGAGGAGATGGTCTGATGAGAAGAATGTTAGACGTGAAGGTTCACGACCAAGTAGGCTTCAAGAGGGACCGGGTATGAGTGGACGGCAAGACCAGATTGAAGAGGATCTGATCCATGATGTGGTCAGGTATCTCGATAGTAGCCCCCGTAAGGTACTCAGAACACCTGAAGAGTGGTCTCAGAAGGTCAGAGAGGTCCTTAGGATTCTTGAGGAGGAGGAGATGCTCGACCCTCGATCCGAGAGTGTAGGAGCAGTCTGCGGTTTGATTATCCACCACCTCGCTCCCGGTAAAGAGATAGAGGGCAGTGTGGTCGGTCAGACCGTTAGGCTGATCCTCGCTGAGGAGTGGGTTGAACCCGAGGATGCTAGGGATGCCCTTGAGGACTTTCTGAGGGCTTACAAGCCTGGAGCCCGTCTGGTCTCAACCTTTGAAAACCTTGAGACGGTGTTCCCGCCTGAGGGGGTGTGGGTCGCCAGAACCTACGAAGTGATAGCGTCGCTACCGGGTGGAAACTTCGCGGTCCTCTCATACAGGGAGATACCGGAGCGGGAGTCCCGGCTCTCAGCCGAGATCGAGGCAGGCTACGAAATCAAGGACCGAAGACAGCTCAGAGCTATGGTACGAAGGCATTACAGGAAGAAGCTGACCGCAGTGAGAGCAGAGGTCAGACGGATCAAGGATCTGGAGGAAACCGCACTCAAGGCCTTGAAGCTTCCCTAATGCGGAAAATATCTTCTTGGAGATAAGTTGGGATTCTACCGGACACTGTTAATTGGTTGGATGCATTCTCTGGTTGAGAAGATGGCTGAGTGTGTGAATGGATGTATGGGTCAGTGGATGGGTGGATTCGCTTCCTAACCGGACACAATAGCTGAGAGCTAGGGCTTTGAAGCCCACCTTTTTTCTTCGCTAAAAACACGCACGGCGTCTACTGTAGACGCCCGTGCACACACTACTGTTCAAAATAATCTCTCATCTTCTTATAGCTACAATGGTTGGCTTGGTATGGTCTCTATTCG
Organism: uncultured Candidatus Bathyarchaeia archaeon; assembly: GCA_964596985.1. GTDB lineage: Archaea > Thermoproteota > Bathyarchaeia > RBG-16-48-13. The sequence continues at coordinate 115,654 of CAZQWG010000003.1, read as the reverse complement.
TCTCTAGATATGCCACTGCCATGGAATAGTAATGGGATAGTCGGTTTCTATTACTGGTTGAAATTTTTGCTTCATTAGAGCCTGTCTGACTCTTTTCATTACTTTACTTGACGGATGGATCATAATCTTCTTTGTTCTTGCATTCTTGGTGTTTCTGTTCTAAGAGATAATGGAACCCCAGATCGATGATTACGATTGCGATAGATATTGCAGCCGTAAGTCTCAGTACTCTCCACGTGCACGACCATATGTAATAGGACCAACAGACATACGTAGCCAAAAGCAGATAGCCTATGACCCCCCAAAACATTCGACGTAACTTCATCCACCACTTACATCTTGTCTTGCTGTGAACGTATCTGTAAGCACAAATGTGCAGTTCTTCTCTCTCTATCTCGCGGATCCTACAATAATAGATAGAATCCAATTTCTGTGAAGTTTTGACGTAAAGGAGGTACCAAATCCAGTACGAGAGAATGCCAAGTGTGGCAAGGAAGAGTTGATTCTTACTTCCTCCTTTCAGTGCCTCCCCAAGAAGAGATAGCGATGCTATGACAAAGATAGTGCCCATGATTAAGAGGCTGTTTTCTCGTCGCCTAGTTTCCTCGCATAGAGCCTCATATGCTAACTTCGATCGGTCTTCTTCGCCTTCCATCCCTCAGTTAACCCCATGAGATATGTGTAATGTTACACATGCTTTAACGATGCTGTTGTGAACCCAGCCTTCATGTGCCAAGAGTTAACACTCAGAAGAACGTGTTGGGAATGTTACAGCGCCACTTCCCTGATCATTTGTATGTTGGTTGTCTCGGATGCGCTGAAACCGTTAGCCGATACCTCGTTTCTCTGAGAGCTCGTAGACGGTTGCCCCAAAGAGAATTGACGAGGAGAACCCCTATTTTCGACTCTTCTCTTTGTTTGTTGGTCTCAGCTGCTTTTCATTGAGGCCTTCCACGTCTCCACCGGTATGTAGCATCTCCCAGTCCTCCTCCCATGCCCCGGGTCTTCACGGTCGTACCCTTCGTAGTGGCGTACCACCATGTATGGTCCGTGGAGCTCTCCCCTGCGACACTTGCACCCTTTCTTCCCGCATCTGGTGTAGTAGATAGTGGTGTATCCAGGCTCACCGCATTTGGGGCACTCGTCTACATGCATCAGGGCTCTGTTGGTACGGTGGTCGGGATCTTAAACGCGGGTGATTATTTCAGTAGCGAGGAGTCCAGGGATCTAAAAGTTGACCGTATGAGGCAGGTCTCTCGCTCCGCTCTCGTCTTGCGCTTTTTTCTGATCACCTCTCTTGGGGGCGGCGTCGATGGTTAGCGGAGGGCTACTGTAGATCGGTTTGGATGTATCTCAAGCCCATTGTATATGGAAATCTGGAGGTCCTTTGTTGAGCCCTTGAGGACTCACTACGCTCCATAATCGAAATGTGTCTAGGTTAGGGAGGCGATGTCGCCCCATCTTCCTAAGAATTAAGGCTCCCTTTTTACTAGAAGTAGGTGTCGTTCATTCGCTATTCGAATCATGGCATGCCACGCAAAGATTCAAATTACCGGCAAGAGAGAAATTGCATTACTCACGTCGAAGGTAGTCAACTTCTCTTGGGGAGGGATGAGGGATTTCAAAGTCTTTACTGATAGACCCTAATTGGGGACGGAAGTTCCTTGGTCTGCCTCCACGGGTGCAATATGTGAATCGTGAAACCCTTGAAGTTAATGACTTTGAGAAAATCTCCGAGATTGTTTACCTTCTTTCACAGATGAATAATGTTACGATGTGTACATACTGGTTGGCATGTCAGCAAGGATTCCTTGATGTCGAGACTGCAGGGAAGGAAATCCTTCGTTTCGTTTCTCAAGACTATAAGAAAGAGCATAAGCTTACTGAACGCCCACAAAAAGCCTCCCGTATGGCCAAGAATATCTTCAATGGGCTTGCAGAGAAGGACTTTGTACGAGTAATCCATACAAGGAGGATTCGTACCTTGGGGCAAGTCCCATACATCTGTCCTAGGATTCATATCTTGGGTTTGAGTTTTCTTCCAGAATTCAGATCTCATACAGAGTTCAACTCACTAGTCAGCTCGCTTAGATGGTTAAGGAAACATGCTTTTCCTGAATCTCGCAAGAGAAGAAAAGAAAGGGTCAAGAAAGAAATGAGAAAATTGATGGCGAGAAGCAGGAAACGAGAAGAGGGAAACATAAAGATAGAATTTCCCAGAGCAAGAGTTACAGACGCTCTTATCCGATTGCAGGATGAGATATTGAAGAATCCCAACAAATGGCCAACCGCTGCTTGGAAGGGGATGCACGAAAAAAGTACTAAACATAAACATGAAACTGAGAAGAAAAAGCGCACCCGTTTAGCCTGGCGATATGCCCCAAGAGCCTTCCCAAGCAAGGACTCAACTGACCAAGAAAATGCATAGAAGGGAGTTATATTGAGAGCTAAAGACCAAGCGGAAATTGAAGACGTGTGCGAAGAATGCAACACCCACTTGATCGTCACGCCGGACGGCACCAAATGTTGCCCACGTTGTGGCTTAGTGGAAGGTGAAGGATACAGTTGGATGGGGACAAAGGCCCCATCTCAGGACAACACTTCAGATCAGTATGAGTCCTATTATGAGAAATGGTTGGAGAGACAAAAGTAGAGGATGGCTTACCAAACGCAGAATAGAATTATCGTTACTCATCTAAGATAGTGTACTAGAGCGTATCATTGGAGGGTTAGGAGACCCACAAGCTCACTTGGTCCTGTACTAGAATCTCAAGTTCTCTACGAATGCCCTAAGCCGCTGGTAGGAGTCTGTTCTCGCATCCTCCACCCCAACAAACCTTGCTACGGCTGCGGGGCCTTGAGCTGTGGTGGATGAGAAGGCTTCCTTGATCTCGTCCAAGCCGTCCAGCACGGCCTTCTCAGGTCCATTCCCAGCTTTCACAGCTTCGGAGTAGGCTTTCGAGGCCTGTATCGGGCCGCCTTCGTGGAAGCCGGCTACTGCGTATATGTCGTAGCTGTCTTTGTCTTTCATCCTGTATAGTGCCAGCCCTTTCATGGTGAGGGAGCCTACGATATCTGCGACGGCTATCCTGGCAGATGCCTCACCAGCCCCAGGCATCACCGCCTTGAACTCGACCTCATAGTTGTGTCTGAAGACCACGCTGGACCCCTCGATGATGCACGCCTTCAGATCCCTCTGCACTGATTGAAGCCAGTCTTCAGGGAGCCTCTCCGCCCCTTCCGGTTCGGTCAGGAAGTCCAGTTCAACATTGTGCTTGTTTCCTGTCCTCGGAGAGGTGACTTGCTTCTCGAATCTGAATACGTTGTCTGTGGGCTGGTAGTCAAGCCTCTCTATTATCTGCTTGATCCGCTCGTATCTTTCAATGATCCTCGGCCTCAGGACGAGGTCGATGTCTAACGAACCGCAGTGGTCGAAGTGGCCTCTTGTAAGGAAGTAGGGAGCCCATCCACCGGCAAGGACCATGTCATCCCTGTAACCACGGAGGGCCCTGCACAGTTCAACCAGGGCACCCATTGACGTGCTTGTAGCGTCGAGGTCGTACACCTCACCCCGCCTCCTTCCTCTCTCGCCATTCCTGAAGGATCACCTCAAGGAGTCGCGAGGCCGCCTCCTCCCCCCTGGCAGGATAGTTATAGAGGTCTACGTAAAGTTGGACCTTCGAGACGACATTGACTCCCCTCAGCTCTCTGCCTCCATAGAAGACCCCTTCATCGTAAGGTATGACCAGCTTGATGTTTCCGCCTCGCGGAGTCGGGTTCAAGCCCATTCTCCCTGCGATCTCCTCCGCTGTCTCACTCTCGGGCACGTAGAAGTGTAGGTCCACTGGACGGACATACGGGGCTATCAACCAGGCGCCGGTCAGTACCGTGGCAGCGTATCTTGAGTCTATCTCGGAGATCCTCTCCAAGACACCTTCAACCTTTGTCTCGAATGTGTGGTAGCTCAAGAATTGGTTTGCTGTATCGTACTGGTGGTAGGCCGCCCACCTTTTCAGCAACCTCAGGGGGTCCGTCAAGACGACACGGTTGGACTCGTTCCTGGAGAGATATCCCTGCTCGATGAGGGCCCGAGAGACGTAGTGGGCCATCCCTCGGGATATGTCGGCGGCTTGAGCGATTTCCCTCTCGCTCCAGTCTCGACCAGCCTCCACGAGAAGGACCCTCAGCACTCTGGAGGACTTCGGCGCGAAGATATTGGGGACTTTGGGCGGCATCTTCTATCCCACATGGCTTGCTCAATCCCCTATTTAAATGCTCAATAATATTGAGCAGAAGGGTGACAGATCAAACATATGTCCGGTCGACGCTCAACGCCGTTTATATCCGCTCAGAGATGTTGAGCAGGCTACTCCTGAACACTCGCATCTGGACCTTGTTTAAATGGGCTTCAATACTTTGAGTGGAAACAGATGAGCCAAGGAGAACCTCGCATACCACTCGACATCATGGTTGAGATGTTCAGACGTTTGCCCAGCACAGAGGTGAAGGTCAGAGTGATTGTCGACACCACAGCCGAGATCTTCCCTCTAGCCCGGTCTGTAGCAGAATATGTGGAGAAGCGGAGCAGGAGCGTGAGGGTGGAGACCAGATCTCTACCCTACATTGGAAAGCTCAGAGAGCCCAAAGAGAGATGAGGCATTGCGACCGCCTGCCGAAACTAAGATAGTTGAGTTCAGGTGCCCAACATGTGGGAGCCGAGTATCTGCGGTGGTCAACTACACGGAGGAGTACAGCCTCGGTCCTTTAGTCTACAGGGAGGAGAAAGGTCTTCGCAGCCGTCTTCTCTGCGATAGTTGTGGGATGAAGTTCAAGTTCAGGAAGATGATGCCTTCAGGTGATAAGGCTGAGCGACTTGTGGAGATGGGCGAATTACGAGAATGGGGTCGGTGGAGATTGTATGGGGAGTGGTTCACGGTTCGGATAGCCACGTATATGAAACAAAAGAGAGGGAAGGGTAAGGTTCAGGAGTGGCAGCAGACCATGGCGTTCTTTCCATCTCGGCTGAGGGTCGAACCGGGCGAATACCTGATAAAGCTGAAGTCGGATGGCAGTATCCTCCTACGGCATATCAGAGAAACTGCTAGGAAATGCGAATCCGATCACCCATCGCCTTCAGCTGATGTAGCCGAGGTAGCTCAACCTAATAAACCTAAAGCGGAAATCCCTACAGACCGATAGCTCTCAATCATCTGACTATCCCATATCTCCATTTATGAAAACTAGGCTTTTCTTAGGATATTGATCAAGTCCACATAGTAGACTTCAATCCTTTCGAGATCAATCGTCGGCAATAGTCTAGTATGTGCTATTGGATTTCTCAACCTGCCGAGTTCTGCTAACTTGACACTTGTCGCCTCTTTCTTCAGGAAATACTTCTTGAAAACCGTGGTCCAAAGAGAATCGTCCAAGATTATCTTTCTGAAATCAGCGAAATTGACTTCCTCAAGAATCCCGTCAGGATCACTTTTCCGTCTTTCCTCGATTCTTTCAACATCATTCTTCTTTTTTCCCTTCTCAACTATTGGAAGGACTTTCTCAGTCCATTCTTCTTTGAACACCTCTTTCATTCTGTCCCTTACAAATTGTCTGAGAGCATTCTCAAGAACAAAGAGCCTCGCATACGCGTTACTCATCGTCTCAAGTTTCTTAGCTGCATCCTCATCGATCGAGTAATCAAGCTCTATGACCAAAGAGCGGCGATCTTTCCCTACCTCGGCCCCCAAGAACCCCATTCTCGCCAACCGATACTCCCATCTATCGACTGGGTCGGTTTCAAAACCTCTCTCAATCAGGTCCACGTCCACCCTAGTAGGCCTGAATGGAAGTACTCTACTGAACTTATTGGATTCGTTGAAACTAGGAGCCTGTCGATCGACAATTTTCCCATCATCAAGATACACGATTTTCGCGTAGAGGTCTCTCTCTTGAGGATTATGTATTTCGATTTCAAGTCTCAGAGACCCACTCGATGAGTCTAAGTATACTCTTTCAATTCGCCCCCGATGTTCAGGAATGATCAGCTCAATCACTTGTGGAAGTTGGCCTGTTTCAACCCCGAAGAATGCCGGAAAACATTGAGAAACTTCTGTGTATAGTTCTTTGCTCTCTTTAATGGAGAATTCTTTCCCTGAACCATAATTGGCGATGAATTGTCCAGACCAATTGTATCTCTTGAACGGCTTCGGTAGATTGTTTCTATGTGCTTTCTCATACGAGAAGGTAATCTGCTTGGAGTGCTGGAAGGGTGCATTGAATTTGTCTAGACCTGGAAGTTCCACTAGACCTGTTGCTAACCAAACTTCTAGTACGTCTCGAATGAAACGGGCGAGTGGAAGCCTACATTCGAAAACGATCTGTCTATGAGAGGATTCTGAGAACCTGAATGCGTCTATTTCAACCTCCAAAGTATCTGTGAAAGTTTCCTCTGGGATGTTCTGTACAAGCATCTCAATGAAATTCGGCATAGTTTTCTGTTCAACAACATTCACCAATCCTCGTATTCTAATGCCATTGAAGAATGGTAGAGCTCTTCTCAAGTCCTCCAAGAGCCCATCTTCAATATAGTGATCTGGGAAATGTTCCCTAATGAGGTTGAGAACGGTTCTCCCCGCGTCACCTTCTGGACAAGATATCTCAAGCAGCACTCTCCCCTGCTTTTCCTCTTTCATAGAGACTCCAGAAGAAATCTCCATGTGAGAGACGTTCTTCAGATACTCATCCAATAGAGGCAATCCTTTCTGAAGATGATTTTGATCAATCCAAACATTGAACTTGATTGATGTCATCGGGATCTCCACAGACGAGTTCCGTGTAAAGGAACACTAAATGTTATAGATTCGTCTAACCTGATAAAAAGTGAGTATAGAACAGCTCGATTCCTATCAGAACAGAACCAACATTCTAGAATCTAACCTCTCTTCCAGACTATGAATTCTCATGGCGAGATATGTAAAGATGAACTCCTAGAACCTGACTCAGAAGGGAAGGTTGAACTTCGAGATCAAACAGTTTTCATATCAATCGGAGAGAATTAATGACATTGACTGATGAGAAGGCTGGGGAGATTCGGACAGTGAGGGGTCGAGACGAGCTAGATAGGATTTCAGAAGAGGTACGATCCAGACTTGAAACGATTGCCGTATTTGAGTTTGTGCCAAGAGAGAAAAGAGATCAATTGAATGCGGTCTTCAGTAGTCTAATCCCCGATACTGAATTAAGTGCCGATAGCACTGCCTTCGAATCCTGGGTTCCGGTAGAGTATGCTCATTGGAATACTGTACTCGACGAGTCTAACGGTATTCCCTCTGGTTTCAAATACGTAAGAGTCATCTGGTGCAAGCACATCGGGATAGCAGACGAAGTAATCTTTTCTGGTAAGGTTGAATCTGACTACATCGAAAAGAAAGTCGATGAGATCGCAGAGAGATCAGAAATTGACGATCCGGTTGGGAATCGTCACCGTGCAAGAACTGTAGTAGTCAAAGAAATGAGAGATAGTCTTGAGGATCTAATCAATAGACTGAAGGTTCCTGGGATACTCGGTCAAGACTTCAGAGAAGGAAAGAGGAACCATCCTGCAGCACTATTCTACGAGGTGCCAAAGAAGCATCTGAAACATCTGAAAGACGAGAAGTCAAGAAATGCCATTCTCTACTGGCTGCATTGGAATCCTGACTCACCAATTTCCGTTGTAGAGGAGAAGTATCTCATCGGACAAGGTACGAGAGAATGGATCATTCATAGAACAGGTTCGATTCGGGCCACCCAACTGATTCTCAGGCTCGGTGAACCAGAAATGTCACAAGAATGGATCAGAGAGGTAACCCAAGAGAATCTTTTGGTCGACCTTTCCAAGTTCCTGCTGCCTCTGTACTGGTCAAAGTTCAGACTTGAAGAATTGGAAAGAACAAGATCTCAAAGAGAGAAACTTGACATCCCTGTTCCTATAGATACAGCCGATCCGAGTATCCTAAAACGCCTTCTCAAGGATCAAATGGACACGATAGTTCGGAACTCGGAACAAAGGGACCAAGAAGAAGATATTTTTTCACGGGTGGATGAGGATATTGTTCATCTCAGATTGCTAATTGAGGACTATGAAACGTTCAGAGAAGAAACCTTAGAATCGACTCTTGTTACCGTCGGAGAAAAGGGGAGGCTCTCTTCCAAAATTAGATCTGATTCCGAATACTGGCTGGGGCGGACAGAAAGGATGCTTGCCCGTCTAAGAGCCGAGAGGAGGAATCTGTCTGAACAAATCTCACAGAGGACTCAGACCAACCTTTCCTACATGGAAGTGCTTGGTACCGTAGCCGGCTATAGAATTGCTATTTGGGCGTTGGCAGTTTCAGCGGCTGCATTCCTTGCATCACTTATCTCTCTTCTGAAGAGTTTTGGGGTCATCTAGTCCGGTTACAGAATCCAAACTGAGCCCTATCGATATCCAGCCTAACTCAAATCCTATAAGGTGTGAAAGATTTCCAATGGCAGACAGGAAGGCTGACAACGGGAGTAGAGTTTTTTCGGTAAAGAGGCTGTCTGTTCGGGAATGGATAGGATTCAACTAAAAAACTCTAAGTGAGGGGGTCAAGACTTCGAACTAAGTTCTCTGACTCTTTTCCACTGATTTCCCTTGTTTAAATACGTCTTCACCTCTGTTCTGAGGTCTCTCCGCCCGTGAAGCCCGCTGTTTCTAGGCATGCAGGAATAGAGGTCTTACGCAGAGCAGGGAAGGTGTTGCTCCTTGCCGGTGTTGTCCTGATCGTTCTCCTCGCTTCGAGCCCTGTCTCCTATGCTCAGCCTCTCGCCACGACACAGGTGAGTGTGCGGGTGGAGTACTGGGTAACCTTCTACAAGGAGCACGCCTACCTCTACTGGTGGAAGGATGTCCTAGAGGAGGGGAAGGACCCTAACCTCTACAGTCAGAGCGTCGAGCAGATTTGCCGGGAGGTAAGGGGCAAGTTCCCGCTAGCACTGGTCCGGAACATCACGTTCAGTGCATACACGGACGCGGTGGAGGAGCGTGTGTACCCTTACGGTAGAGGCCCGCACACCCAGTTCTTCACGAGGAGGATACTGATCCCAAGCCACACCATAGCCTTTAGTTTCGATGTCCACAACCTCCTCTTCACTTCAGACCCGGACGGCATCCTTTCTGTTCGTCTCCCGAGGTCCTGGCTGACTCTTATACTCAACGCTGAGACGCCGATCAGGACAGACCCTTGGGGCGTGGACCACCTGGGGACGGATGAGGATCCCCTCTACGAGGCAGCCCTCTCCTCGGTCTTCGACTTCCACGGGTTCGGTAAAACGATAGAGTACTGGAAGAAGCGAAGTCCCGGCGTCTTCTCCAAGACGCGTTACGATATTCTCCCGGTGTTCGGACGTGTCAGATACCATATACGCGTATCCCTCAGGGATGAATGCAGTCTTCAGGCGGGGCCGATGAGGGCCACGGTTGCCCCCGACAAGTCGACGAAGACGCTGGCTGTTGAGTATCCGGTGGAGCTCCCGCCTAAGCCTCCTGATCGGAGAAGTCCGATGTTGCAACTGGGTCTGCTCTGCCTCTCCTCAGGGTACAGCAGCATCCTGACTGGGGAGGAAGAGAGAGGGAGGAGGAAGCTGATCCTTTACATCTCTCTCTTCGCCGTTCTTCTGGCGGTCGCTTACGTTCCATACTATGCGCCGGGGCTGGTCGAGGCAATCCTACCGCCAGGTGAGCGCCAGTCTCAGATAGAAACGCCTACTGAAGGGTCGGAGAAGGTGGAGGAAGCTGAGCTGGAGGAGTATGAGCTGGCATGCACGCCGGCGATCGTGGGTCCTCTGGCGGCCCCGCGGGTCCAATCAAGCGGGACAAACCCGCTAGTCATGGGGAAGGTAGAGAGAAGAAACCTCTCCATGGACGAGTTGGAGGTCAGCCTCCTCAGCACGCCAGGATACTGTCCAGACGAGGTTGATCCTGTAGGAGACGACTTCCCTTACGTTGTAAGGACAGACTATAGACGTAATGTTGATGGTTCATTCAGCCCAGCCTACCCTCCAGGGTATTCCTACGACACTGACCGGGCTGCGATGCTGCAGGTCCTCTCCCTGACCCCGGTGACCCATACAGCCATCAGCGACCCTATGACTGAGGGGTGGGCCCTGGTCGGGCCCGGACTCAACTACGGGGCAAGGGGGATATCCTTCGATACGTCGGGGGGTGTGTCGACCTCAGCCTACGCTGAGAGGGAGTTCTCCCTGCCCTACCCAAGCTCGATAGTCGAGGGGCTGACCCTCAGCTGGGAGGCGAGACGGGAGGTCGCGAGAACCGTGGTCGAGGCTGGCCCCTGGGGAGGGGGGAACCCGGACATCTGCGATGCCGGAACTACAACCCTGGACGCGTTCAGCGATAAGGAAGCTTACGGGGGATTCGTGATAGGGGTCACCTGCGACCAAGACATCTACTACGCCTTCTCCGCCCACAGTGCCGGGGACGACCTCTACGGGGAGCCGCCTGGAGCATCGGACCATAAGACAGCGGTGGGAATCCAGATCCTGAGGGCAAGCGACGGGGCATGGGTAGCCACCTACATCGCATGGAGCGATGGGGGCTGGGGAGGGTTCAGCATAGAGAACCGGTGGGGATGGGTCAACGTCAAGGGTGGAGGAGGGAACCACGCCTACGGATGGCCGGGGTTCCAGTCAGGTTACGGCTCCCAGGAGTACAAGTATGGGAAGATCCTGCTCGGGGTGGCAGCGGTCACGGTCGGAACAGAGTACTATGGGCAGTACTGGCACTGGCAGCTGAGGATAGACGACATCTCAGTCGCATATCTAGGGGAGGGGCAGGGAAGCCAATCAATCACTATCCTGAACGAGACAGGTGAAGCTCTCAAGTCCCAGACCTTCTTCGCAGATGGGGAGGGAGAGACGGAGGGTTATGTACAATCGACTATGGACCTGACAGACCGCATCCATGAGCTAGTAGGTGGGTCCTTCAGGATCCGGTTCGACAACAATCACAACGGAGAGGGGAGGAACCTGACCGGCAACAGTGCCGCGTTCAGGGCCCTATCCACCGCTAGGAACCAGAGCAGGTTCAATGTCAAAGACTTGGTCATCCGCGTGAAGCTGAACGCAGCCCTCCTCAGATACATGAACGGCGGACAGCAGAAGACTGTGTCCACTACCGGGGAGGTTGAGCTGGAAGGTTATGATGGCGGCGAGGTCATAGTTGAGGGGGCTCAGCTTACCGGGACCCTGATCTGCGGGATAGTCGGAGGCGCCTCCACCACAACAAGCCACCACTCGACCCTGAGGGCTGGGCTGGCAACAGAGCACCTCCTCAAGCTGAGCTACGATCCGCCTATCGTCGATGGGGCGGTCGTCGAGAACAGCAGAATAATCCTCACCATCCCCGGGGACTACACGCTAGAAAGGGTTGTAGACCCAGATGGTTTAGAGATGGTGGGGGAGAGCAGTCTGGTCGACGGTCAGCTAACGATACCCGTCGATAAGGAAGGCGAGTACCAGATCCAAGCCACGAGCCCGAACTATCTGAAGGGCTTCATAGCGAGCGTCGTCGGGACCTACCCTAAGATCGAGGTCTACTTCAACCTCACCGTGCAAGACCTAGAAGGGAACTATGCCAGTGGGGGCCGATACGCCGTGAGCCTCTACTACCCTGACGGAAAGCCGATCCCAGAATCGGAGGGAGGGAGCTGGAACGGAACGATATCGGAGCCCGCCACCAACATTCATTGCGGTAACTGGACCCTGCGCAGCCCCACTGGGAACTACAGCGCCCTAGTCATATGGGATGACGGCGTCCACGGAGGCATGGAGACCACCAGCTTCACCATAACCCCGCCAAAGCAGGGAGGAGGCTCGGCGGGTGGAGGACCTCCTGGAGGCGGTGGAGGAGGCGGTGGCGGTGGGGTCAGCCCTCCACGGATCGACTGGGTGAGGATAAACGGTGTCCAGCTCTCACCGAACTCCACTCTACCAGTCCAGCCCGACGAGGGGGGAGCGCTTAGGGTTGAGGCCAGCTGCTGGGACCCCAACAAGCCACCACGGACACCTCTAGATGTCGTCATGACTCTAACCACCTCTGAAGGCGAGAAGTCCTTCAGCCTTGAACTTGGGGAAGGAAAGGTATACTCTGCCGTAGTCGATGCCTTAGACTGGCCGGTGGATGAGGTGTACTCTCTGGTGGTCCAAGCGACCAATAGGGGTAAGGAGTGGAGGAGGTGGATGGGCGGCTTCATCCTCCGAGAGCTTCCCGTCGTTACTGAGACCGCCTACTTCGTCCTCCCCGAATCTACTCCGCTGTATCTCGCGTATCCGGTCTCGGTCGTCCCGCTTCTGCTTTACAGCTTCCTCAGGAGGAAGTATCGTGGACAGTTCGAGGGGATGGACATGGAGAGATGGCGCCCACGCAGCATCTGGCGTGGACTAGCGTTTCTTGGTAAAAGGTGTAGGGGAGGTGAGAAGCCTTGAGCAAAAGGAAAACCATCAAAGCTTACAGGCACCTGACATTCAGGAACCTGCTCATCGCCTGTCTGGCGGTGAGTGTGTTGAGCCTTGTGGTCAGCGGTGCTGCCGGAGTGATAACGCTGTCCACATGGTCTATGATCCCGATCGTGGTTTCGGCGGGGAGTGCAGTATTCTTCGCATACATGGTCAAGAACAGTAGGAATATAGCCTACAGGGATGCGGTCGCAGGGTTACGCCATCACCCGAAAGACTTCGCGGCGACCCTGCTTGGACCGGAAATCGCCGAGTTCATTCCTGAAAAGGGATTTCTATCATGGGTAACAGAGGATGACCACTACATTGGATCCAAGATCTATGCGGTTACGGATGTACCGTACTCCTGGAAGTCGATGGAGCGTGGGGAGCTGGACGGACGGCTCCGTGCCTACGCGAGTACGATGAGTAGCAGGGATATGGCAATCGCCACGTACCACGTGAAGCTTCCGATCGACAAGGAGAGCCTTATGATCGGGCTGAGGAAGAGCAGGGACATGTACAAGTCCAGCTACGATGTAGGCGGCACTATGAGCCACCTTGACGAAGCTGAGAAGAGGGATGCGGTGCTCCAAAGGATCGAGCAGAGCCTAGAAGAGCCGTACGAGGCACGATTCTTCATTGTGACCTGGGCGGAAGCCGAGGACCTGGAGGAGCTGGAGCGGAAGCTCTCCGACTTCACCACCCACATCGTAAACCGGTTCCAGAACGACATCGGAGTCACTGTGGAGGAGCTGAGGGATGACGAGCTGCTCGAGGCGTCCCGAACATTTTTTCCGGGTGCCCAGATGGCGTTGAAAACCCACTCATCCCGGAGACTTGAGCCACTATCCGTGCTCAGCCTTGACCTAGCATGGCAGAATCCCTTGATCGCACGGCACCTCCCTCCCCTATGGAAACTGCTTCAAGGAGTCTACATCGGGAAGACACCAGATGGGATCCCGGTCTGCTGGAACCCGCGAATCGTACCCTCCCACCACATAACCGTCCTAGGACCAATGGGAACGGGAAAGACGACGTTCATTAAGTCCTTCACTTATCGGGCCTACCTCATTCTCGGGGTTCCGTCGTGGATATTCGATGTTGCTGAGGAGTATGCCCCCTTCATCCGAGAACTCGGTGGTACGGTTATAGATCTTAGGGAGAAGCGGATCAACCCCTTCGTTCTGAACGGTGCTGACCCAGTCTCCGTGTCTAATGGGATCGCTGAGATGCTCACCTATCTCGCCGGGCTGAGAGGAGACGAACGCTTCTATTTCAGAACAATTGCTTCAGAACTCTACGAGAAACATAGGGTTGAGGCAGATAAGCCTGAGACCTGGACCGACCAAGCCAGCAATAACGTCAACTTCGAATCCCTTTACCACCACCTATCAGAGAAGCTACGGTCAAATGACATCAAGCCTGAAGATGTGAATCTAGCACGAGGAATACTGAACAAGATTGAGATCTTCAGTGTCGGCGCTTACAGGATCGGAAAATCAGATCTCACCCTTGACCAGCTTTACAGGTCCGGGAAGCCGGTCTGCTTCCTTCTCAAAGGTCTACCTGAATACTTACAGAAAGCCATAGTCTGGAGTATCCTTGAACAGACGAACACATTGTTCTACAGCCGTTACAAGGTTCACGAGGAACTTCGGCTCTTGATCGTTGTAGAGGAGGCACACCTCTTCTCGAAGCCTGTTCTAGGAGATGTGCCAGGAGGCATCATCGAACCCCCGCTCACGAAGTATATCAGAATGATGCGTAAGATCGGGCATGGATTGGTCGCCATAACCCACTCGCCGACTGATCTTCCCCCGATGTTCCTAGAAGCAGTCGGCACCTTAATCCTGTTCGGGTCGACTAACGCCGACTACGTCGACTTCTGCACTCGGCAACTAGAGCTTTCAGGAGAGGAAGCGAAGCAGCTACAATGGATGGGGCGCGGTGAATGCTTCCTACGGTTCCACGCCGACCCGAGATCCATACCTATTAAGGTTGTAGCAGAATCAGCGGTTCTGGCTGGTGTAGTATAGATGAAGCTACTAGCACATGACAAGTTTCACATTATTCTATTTGGGATCTAGAAATCTGCCATCAAACAAATTGTGAAATCGGATTTAGGACTACAAATCTAGTTCGCATTTATCTCAGTGTCTGTGTGAACAGTGTTTCCATGTATTTTTCGTTCGGTCTTGTTTGTGTATCATACATGAATAAAAGGTGGTTTTCCTCAGCGAATTCTTCTTGCTTCTTCCTTACTCCAAGGGCTTTGCTAATATGTTCGAAGGGGGTTGTGGATAGAATGTAGGCGTCGAGTTCTATCCCTGGTTTTGTGATTCTTTGCTGTACTTCTGTTCGTAGGTGTTTGTGCAGTGTTAGTTTCGGATGGTCTAGTGTGAAGTGGATTAATCCTTTTGGATCTATGAATATGATTCTCTGGGTTTCCTGGTCTTTTATCCACATAATAAAGTCCGGATAGAAGCTGTTTTCCTCGAAGAAACCTACACCTTTTCCTCTCGTAAGGTTTCTGAGAAGGAATATTTCCTTCCCAGGAACTGATTTCTTTGTGAGATAGTTCTCAAGATCAGCTACGAACTTCGTCTCTCCTTCATTGAGACCAGTGGGAGTTGTAGTGATTACATCTGTCCTAGATTTTGATAATAATGGCTGGTAGAGGTGCTTCTGATAGTAGGCGTTAATGAGGTAGTCCCCTGTCAATCTTGCTTGATAGCCTTTTTCTTTGATTGTCTCAGCCTGTTCCTCTACAATTTCAACTAGTCTTTTGTCCCGTGTCTTTAATTTGACATCATATTTGTCTAGTAGTGATTCATCTTCAACTGTAATTGGAGCTAGTTGAATATGTTTTCTCTCTTCAGCCAGCCTTATTCTCCTATAATATTGATTTACACATTTTTTCAGTATGGTTACTACTACTTCTTTTACTCTATCTATATCCGAGAATTTTCGTGGATTTACATCTTCTTCGTTGCAATATAGTTTGTAGTACTTGTCTTCTATTATGTGCCTGAGGGATTCTTTCTCGATGTGTATGTTATAAATTCCTCTTGTCTGCTTGTATTCTAGGATTTGGTAGTATATCTCGTCCCAGTCCAGGAGGTCTAATACTTCTTGGCTTATTACTTTCTCCTGAAGTTCTGTGTCGGGAGCGATGTACTCTCGGTTTCTACTATCGATTTGCTGAACTTTAGGAAGTAGGTCTATTCCAGGGTATTCGAGGAATTCGTCATGTTTGAACTCGAAGAGAGTCTGTTTGAAGTTCCAGCCTTCCTCAAAGGTAATGGTTTGGAGGTCCTCTGGGAATGGTTCTAATTTAGCTGTTGGTATGGGAAGTTCGTATGTGGGTATATTTTCTTGATCGATGTATTCTTTGAAGTTTTGGAGGTAGTTAGCCTGGATGCCGAATATTCTGAGAGTTTCGAGAGTCTCAATGTGTTTGGGGTGGGGTCCGGGGAGGTGTCTGCTTCTTTTTAGGCTTGTGTTCTTCCCTTTGAGTCGGACTCCTCTTCCGAAAAGCTGGATGATTTGAGGCCCTTCTCGTTTTCCTATGTTGAGCAGACACATGTTAGAGACGCGGTAACTGTTCCAGCCTTCAATGAACTTCTTAGCTCCTAGGAGAAGATTTATGGTTGAGTTTTTTCTATCGATTGTATCGAACAGTGAGGTTTGAAAGGCTTCTTCTCTTATCGTAATATCACTGTTTTCTTTTTGTAACAGCTTAAGGAAACCAGATTTGTCGCCGATATTGATGACGCCGAAAAAGTGCTCTGAGGTGCTTGCTTTGAGCCCGATCTCTCCCTCAGCGTTCTTGATGTCGTAGAGTTCGAGTCGCTGGCCAGCGGTCCCAGATGGTATGTGGAATATCTGGGTGAGAATTCCTTCGTAGATGTCTTCTGGGGTTGTATGTCTTTTTTCGATCTGTTCTCTAAGGTAGACAAAGTTTTTTTCTGGGTAGTGGTGGGTGAAGGCGTCTCTGTTGTCTGGTCCTAGTATTCCTGAGTTGCCCTCTACGATGATTTTCTCTATCTGGCGGATTATGGCGGTTCTATCTGCCTTGAATAGGTTGCCCACGAACTTCATTACTTCAAGTATGTCAGAGTTCTCTGTAGTTACTTTGCTCCCGACGAAGATCCACAGTGGTTTTTTTATCTGATATTCGCCGATGTCTGGTGTATCCTTGTACACAAGTAGCTGTTCGTAGTAGTCCAGTGTGTTTGCCAGAAGAAGGATTGGCACATGTTGATCTTTGAATTTGGATGTGCTGAGGTTGAGTATGTTGAAGTCTTTACCATAGCCGTCTTGATGAAAGTACTTGTATGAATAGTCGAAGAGGATGCTGTACTTGTACTCATCGAAGTAGGGGGATTTCCTGGTTGTTATAGTTTGACCGAAGGTCGCGCTGTACTCCCAAATGAAGCCGTCCTCTGCAAGCTTTTCTCGTACTGTTTTCCATTTGGCGTCTTCTGACTTCTGCCCCTTATGGCCTTCGTCGATGAACACCAGATTCCTAGTTCCGAAGGCTGACACATCTACCGTGACGCCTTCTCCGGTTTTTTCGCCTGGGAGCTTGAGCTTATGGATGCTTATGATCTTGACCTTATCCTTGTCTGTGTAGAAATAGCCGCCTGTGGTTCCGTCGAAGAGATCTCCTGATATTCCGCTTCTTTGAAAATCGTCTCTGTGTTGCTCCGACATGTTGTCGTCGCTTGTGACAAGGATTATATTGTCATAGTCAAGTCGGTGAGGTCCCTTGTTGTACTCGTGGAACTGGAGGAGGTTTAGGTGCATGATGAGGGTTTTTCCGCTACCAGTAGCCATCCAGTATGCGAGTTTGGGATTTTGTATAATGCTTCTTGGAATGCTTTCCTTTGAACCCCGGTTCTTGTTCCATGTGTTCAGGATTTTTATGAACTCTTTTGGGTCCCGGAAGTAGTGATCAAGGTATATCTCTGCGAAGATGGCTGCCAGATACTGGAAGTACTTGAGGTTGAGGTTTTGGCCCCAGGTCTTTCTTAACTTTTTGAGGTGTTTCTCTATGTTGTCATCGTATTTCTGGAGTACTGGTTCTGGGAGTTTCCATCGTCCTTGCTTCCTGAGGATAAGGTGGTGCATTTTTGTTCTGCCATCATCCTCGTAGCCCTCAGAGTCTTCAGCGAACTGGGTTATATCGTCTAGGTCTTTCATGCCCAGTTTTGTTGCTATAGTTTGAGCTAGTATCAGGTGGTCTTCAAGCTTGAACTCTTTCTCGGCTTTTGGGTTCTTGGGCATGGGATCAGACTCTCATCAGTCGTTTGAACTCGAGTTCGATTGGATTGGTGTTTTCCAGGTAGGAGTCCCCGTTTATGTAGACCGTATCGGGTGCTATATTTGACAGGACAGTATTTTCGATAAACTCCTTGTCTCGTTTCAGATCCAGATCAGGCATATCACGCCAGATCACAACCACTTGCTCATTTCCTCGGGTTCCGTACACTACTCTGTAGAGTCGATCACCGTTTTTGAAGGCTCTAAGGCGGTTGATATGCAAACCCAGAAGATAGTTGAATGTCTCAACGAGGTCCACGAGTTCTTCTCTTTCCTCCCCTCCACTGATAGTCTTGATTCTGTAGTCGAATGGTGTTCTGAACTGTTCAAAGGAAATCCGTGTAGAACTGTCCTTAGTTTCGTAATCAAGCATATAGGTAAGAAAATAATCAGGCATACGATCCAATCTGCTTTGTATTGATTTGTCAGATTGAATAAACTCAATATTGTTCAAAGTATCCTCATACTGCTCTAAGATTTGATATTTGAAGAAACCACCGGGGCTATCACCGGACAATGGTCTTCCGTCTTTCCATTCATCGGAGAACATTACTTTTTGAATCCTAGGTTTCATGATCGTATCAAAGTAATCATCCATCTCTACCAGAATGTATTTGCGGCTGCCTCCATCCTGCTGGTTCATGTTGATAACGGCGTGAGCGGTAGTGCCTGTACCTGCAAAGAAATCAAAGACTAATGCGTCCTGATTGTCTTTCACTACACATCTCAGCACATCCTGAATGGCATAGAGTGATTTTGGATAAAGAGGTGTTGTATAGTAACCTAATAGTTCTCCTCCAAACATAGATTTCAGTAATTTTGTTCCATGGGTTGAGGCATCGTATTTTGATCCAGTCCAAACACTTTTTGGTCGTATTCCCTTCTTTATCCGATCCTTAATGTAGACCTTGTACGACTCTGATTGCCCTTTACTGACAGATATCTCATTTCGTTTCAGATGTCGGAGGAACGAAGGTCGTGTTTTCCGCCATACTCGCTTACGACCATTACTGTCTATGGGTAATATCTCAATGGACTTTGGCTCTTTCTCTAATGAAATTTTACCTGTGTCATTGTTGTAATATATTGCGTAATACGAGTTGGGTCTTTCCTCAGGTGTAGAATAGCCACCAGTCCGGAGAAAATCCCGCCATTTATAAGCCGAGATGTCGTCCTCATACTTGTAAGCTTTTGTTCTTTCTTCACCTAATTCAAAGAACCTAATACGAACATCTTGTGGATTGAGTGAATAGAATAGGTAGTACTCGTGGCATGTAGCCAGAAAGAGATCCTGGGTTCGCCCTGATGGCTTACTCTCGACCACTAAAATGCCGAGCATGCCATCTTCACTGAAGGTATTATCCAGTAGAAAACCTAACTTGTGGACTTCAAAGTCATCGATTGATGATATGAAAACACCACTAGCTGTAAGGAATTCTATTGATTTGTCAACGACATTATGCATCATTGAAGACCAAGTTGAATGTCTATAATTGTTCTTGTAAAGAAACGGAGAACCACCTGTATTGTATGGCGGGTCTATGTAGATACATTCTACTCGTTCTCTGTATTTCTGCGAAATAAGATTTAGAGCTTGGAAGTTTTCACTCTTAATGAGAAGACCGTTGAGCAAGTCGTCTAAGTCTTGTTCGTTTGTAATAGCCTCCAGTAATCTTAGCTTGAAGTCTTCATCAAAATGTCTAGTATCCAATACGAGGTGTTTGTAAACCTTAAGAAGTTCAGGATTTAATGGTCTTCCATTATTAATAGATAACAATGTTCCTTTTGTTTCATCCTCAATATTGAATAATTCTCTCCATTCCTCAACCTGTTCTTCATTCTTTCCAATTTCTTCATAGAACTCTTCAGGTATAAGATCAAGTGTAATGCAATAATCGGTTCTAAGAACGAATTTCTTCTTTTCAAATAGTTCCCTTTGAAATTCCTCTATCTGTGCAAGGAACTCGATGATCTTAGTTGATATGCCTCGAACTGCCTTCGCCTTAGCCATCATTAGCTTGGTTTGACTTTCCGACGTGTTTTCAAGCGTGTTAAGGTCCCATACCTCGTTCTTCAGGTAAAACTCAAGCTCCCTCGAAAGGAAGCTTTTCAAGTCTTTGTGGATGAAAAAGTCTTTTGTGTTTCTCTCGACATATGCCTCCAGATGCTTTCTCATCAAAGACTTTTCTTCGTCGCCGTGTGGACGTAATGTTCCTGAGATCGAGCTTACTCCTAGAGAGGACCCGATCTTCGTGAGAGCTTCATCAATCAGATCGTCCTGTGTCTTGCGTCCGCTGTACTTCTCTTTCTCCTCGTCGGTAAGAACTCTGTAGTTGAACCGTATCTCAACCTCACCTGAAGCCTCATCAAAGTAAACTGGGTCCTCGTAATGAAGTATGAAAAACTTCTTATCACCCCTCACATTCCCTTGTTCAATCTGAGCCTGTACAAGTTTGAAGGTGACCCTGAACCTTCCAGCCCTGAAGCTGTACTTGTTGAAGTATTCGCCCGTCTTAACATAGTACATGTCTTTTGTAGACCAGTGGAGAAGAACCTCCTCCCCATTGTACGGGATGAAGTACTTATCACGGCCACCGTAGCGGGTCCGGGGAATAAAATCCCCATCCTCATAGTACCGTGAAAAGAACTCGTAGACATGATTGAAGACATCCTGGACCTGCTCCTCGGATAAACTGGCGGCCCGATACTCCTCAAGAACCCCGATAAACTCCTTAACTTTAGGCAGGTCATGGTTCTTTAGAACCACCCAATCCTCCCCGATAGTGCCCGGTACGAAATCGTTTATCTCCCTCTTGCGCTTCTCCAGCTCATTCTCAAGCTCAGCAGCCCCAGCCCCGGCGAATTCCTTGAACTCGGCCTCAGCCGCCTCAATGAGGTCCTTGTCAATGAACCGCTCGATCTCGGCTCGCTTGAAATTCATGATGCGGTATATGCCAAAATCCAAGTCCGCGTTCTCGGTTCGGAAAAGCTGCTTCAACAAACCCCTAGCTCTATCAGCACTCCTCATCCCACTACTCATCTAGGCAACACTCCACCTACATATGGTCTTAAAGTCACATCGGGTACAAGAATCCCCCGGACACGGATTAAAGTCTCGGTTCACGATCCTGTTCACCGTAGCTTCAGCGTTGGTCTTCGTCTGAGCCAGCGAAGCCTCGTCTATCTCTACCGGATCAACTGAAGGCTCGGTGAGATCGGCAATAGAGCCCTTCGTCACATTACGCTCCATACCGAGTAGACCTAAAGTGTAGAGCCTGATCTGGGTGGCAGCTTCCCCTTTAGTCAAGTCATCCACTGCGGTCTTGTAGTCGCGAACCTCAAGCTCATCCATGTCCCTGAGAAGAACATCCACACGCCCCATAATCGTTGCCGATGAGCCGCCTTCACCATCATCGTTCTGAAGCGGGAACTCCAGACGATACTCCACCTCCTCGATCCGAGTCAGGTCCTCACCAAACTTGTCAGCAAACTCGGTCAACGTCCGATTCGCTGCATCCTTGAAGCTGTCAAAAACGGGGCCTGAAACATACGCCATATGAAAGTTCTCGTCCACGGCTGAGGCCACAGCGGTCCTAGGGTCAAGACCCACATTACGGATCAGATCCCCAGCAACCCTCAAGCAGTAGTGGAGAGCTGGACCATAGTCAATCGCCTGGACGAAGCCGGGCTGGTAACCCCATAGATCCCTCAGAAGATACATGTAGGGACACCTATTGTAGGCTACGATTTCGGAGGCCCCAAATGTCTGGAGCTCCTCGCCCAAACTCTGCGACGTCAGTGCAAGAGGCGGGAGACCACCTTCCAGCTCAGACAACGTCGACTCATCAACATCGTCCAAGAACCGGCTCTTAGGAACAGAGCGACCCATCCTCCTGAAATAGCTCAAGACCAGCGCATCCCTAGGTCTAGTGATGGCCACGTAAAACAGACGCCGCTCATCCTCCTCGCTTCCCTCATATCTGTCAGCGTCAAACAGGTCACGTGGAACACCGCACCACTTCTCCTGACGACCCACAGCCCGGGGTGGAAACCGGATGTCGGTGAGGCTAAACAAGAATACGAAGGGCCACTCTAACCCCTTCGCCTGATGAATGGTCATCACCTGAACCGCATCGATACCGCGAATGTCATCGGAGGGTTGCTCCTCATAGGCCTGAAGACCATAGCTGTTCATGAACCAGCATAGTCCGCGAAGATCGCGTTCCCACCTGGGACGACGTCCCCCAATGCGATTGGTCGTCTCATAGTCTGTCAAAAGATTGTTAAACCGCCCCAAGTTAGCCATGACTGCAGCGTTACCACGGTCACTGAAATCTAGGTTATGGAACCCGAGAGTCATCAAAACATCCTGATAGATCTCGCTAAAGTTATGGTATCGACTCCTCCTCTTACTCAACTCAGACTTTATCTCTCGGAGCCGATCTTCGGCGTTCGTCGGAACACCGTGACTGTGGATCTGGTTCCAATGGTTGAGAGCAGAGGTCAACAGGTCCTCTCCGACGATCTGCTCACTCCACTTCCAAGGATCAGGAACCCAGAAGCCATCATCCCAGAACCAGGCAAATATCTGCCCCACCGCTTGGGCCTCATCCCTCTTAAAGAGACCCACCTTGCCTCCCACGATGTACGGGATATGTCTGCGCTTGAACTCGTTAATCAGTGGTTCAGCGGCTGTGCTAACAGACCGTGTCAAGATACCTATATCCGAAAACCGTAACTGCCCATTTTTCATAACTATATCTTCAATCTGATCAGTTATCCACCTTGCTTCGTCCTCTGGGAACTCAAGGGAGGCCACTCCCAAGAACCCTTCGGAGTTCCTGGTAGGCGTCATTGGTCTAACTTTTATGGTTGTGAAAGTGTTGGCGAAGTGATTCGCGTTCACAACTGTCTTTTTTGTGCTCCTCCTATTCTCGGTGATATCGAAGCTCCTAGTCCTTGGAAACATCCCAATAAACTCGTCGAAAAGCCTCTGATCTGAGCCACGCCACTGATAGATGCTCTGTCTAGGGTCTCCGACAACATAGATGCTACCGTGACTCCCAATCAGCCTAATGAACTCTTGCTGAGCTCTATTGATATCCTGGTACTCATCAACAATCAGGTGTTTCACGTGGCTCAAGGTCTCAGGAGCATCCCTGAGTCTGTGAACCACCTCCGAAATCATCCGTCCAAAAGTGAGCTGCTTATGTTTCTCTAGCAATTCCCTGTAGCGTTGATAACATCCGAAGAAGTCTTTGGCATGATTTTTGAAAACATCGTCTTCTAGCAGTTCACTCTGAACCATCTCAACTGTTCGAAGGAACTTGCGACAGGCATCAGCATAGTAATCTCCGAACTCGTTAATTCGCAGACTATGACCATGCCTCATCATATAGGCAATTTCTTGGTTATCATCAAGAACACTGTAATTACCGTACCCGAAGTAATCGTCAAGCACTCGCTTCGCGTAAGCGTGAATAGTCCCCACATACATCTCACCCAGATTCGCCGTAGCTGCTGGACCAGCTATCTGCTCAACTCTCTGGTAGATGCGGCTCTTCATACTCTTAGCTGCCTTCTCCGTGAAAGTGAAGGCAACTATGGAAGACGGGGCTGCCCCATCAACAAGAAGCAAGTAGGCAATCCTACGAGTGATCGTCTCCGTTTTGCCAGCTCCAGCGCCAGCAACCACACGAGTATAGCGAGAATCGGATAATACAGCTGCTTTTTGTTCATCAGATAGCTTAAACGGTCTTGATAGGATTTCTTCCAGGAGAGAGGCCACCCAGGGTCACCCAGAAGGACAGGGCGTGTTCGCGTAGATTACAACGTAGATTACAATGATGGTAGGTTATGAGGATTTCGAGAAACGGATCCGTTAACTTGATAGCGCATTCGTCTGCCTGTCAACTCTCGACGCATTTGAGAGAAAACTATCGTGATGTTCGATTTGTTTTTTTTAGTATTTCAGGTCTCATGGGTTTTCTGAACATTGAATAGCCCAGTTATTCCTCCTTTGGAGTTGGTCCAATAGCGACGAAGAAGAATGGCAGGGAAGAAACCTAAAGTTCTCATCATAGACGGTTGCCAGCATACCAGAAAGCTTGCAACAAAGAGTTCTGGACAATGAAGAAAGACACACGAATCAAGCACATCAGATATATACATATTCAAGCAACATGAACAACAACAGGATGGAACAGCTCAACGGCGAGATTAGGGACAGAGAGACATACGAGGACTCAAGAAGAAAGAGACGCCAATCCTGAAAGGCTATCAAATCTTCCACAACTACATCAGAGAACACAATAGACTGGATGGTAAGACCCTCCGCCGAAGCTTGCGGGATCGAAGTCCAGGACGAGAACAAGTGGCTCACAATCATCCAGAACGCCTATGAAACAGGGAAAAAAGAAGGAGAGTCTCTCTTTCTATAATTTCAGGATCTCATTAGAGAATGTCTTTTCTCGAAGAACCTGATCTAGACGCTCCACGAAGAGTACATCGCTCCCTATATGCTCCTCAATTTTATCATATTCCCGATTCTCATAAAATTCCTTCACATCCCTACCAGCGTATTGAATTGGTATCCCTAGTCGGCTTGCTACGTTCAGACTGTTCAAACCAGCAAATGTGAAATTATTGTATGGCAGTAGGCACTGGATCAGGTCTTTGGTGTAGGTTTCATGAATAATTCCTTGAAGATTCTCAAGGCTATCTAACTTATGATGAAATGCTCTAATGATGAGAAAGGGTAGATCAAACCTTAGTACATTGTAACCGATCAGCTCGGTTCTTATGCCTTCTTCCAATCGACCTTTCACATGATCGAAAAACCCTTCCAAGATTTCCTTCTCACTAGTCTTCCATTCCGCAAGCAATTTCAATTTTGTATCTAATCCCTTGAAGGCAATAGCAATCACCTTATCGGTGAATTGTGGATACCCTGCACGACTGTAAGTTTCAATATCAAAGTAGAATCTCATCTCTTTTCACCTTCCATTATTTTCATTAGACAGACTGTAAACTCTCATTCTTCTTCCCTAGAATTCTATTTAGTACTTAACCAGAAAAGAAGCAGGTCAAATGTATAGATGTGCGACGGATATACTTGAATATTGAGTCATTAGGAACGGCAACAAGATGATTTTGGAACCCTTCTGATCATTTCGATTATAGAGATGTCAGTTATACTGGGTGGAGAGATTAGATAATTATGGAACTTTTGAACATAGGGAAGGAGTTTACCTGTTCGCAAATGTCGATCTACAAATAAGATACATCGGAAAAGCCGGAGCAGGGAGAATGGTATCGGAAATTCAGAGTGCAATAAATCGAGGGAAAGATTACGGAGCGAAAAAAGTCAAGGCACTCTACACAAATTCAGAAGAGAGAACTCTGAGTTTAGAGCAAGCATTGATCGGAAACATGATCTACCCAATAATCGGTAACATGTGCAAGATTTCTTACCAACCACGCTTTTTCTGCCCGATGTGCCGAAGGTTAACAGGCAGATGAATGCGCCATCAAGTTAACATAACCTCCCATTTGGAAATCTAACCATGCTTCCTCCACAGCTTTTCAAGTGTTTAAATAGTCTCCTACCGAGACTTCCGGTGGATAGCCTCGACCCTCGACCTCTCCAGCGTACTCGCCATCCGGGCGTTGAGGAGGCGTGCTTCACGCTGGACAAAACATGTTCCGTTCACCTTCAGATCCAAGCGTCTAGTCCTACCCCTCTTTATTCTCGTCATTTTCGTGTCGTTGACCGTCTTCACCGCCTCCACCCTCGCTCCCACAAAGGTCCAAGTCACTATAGGGGTTCTGAACCGCCAGTACAACCGCCTCGACAACGTCACAATCAGCATCATCGATAACCGAACTAGCGAGACTTTGTCAGAGAAGAACACCGTGGACGGCACTGCAGATTTCCTTCTTCCGCCTGCTGAGAACTATCGCCTAACCGTCACCAAAAACAGAAAGGAGATCCCTGTCTCCCCTATCTACTTCAACGCCTCCGACCCTTGGAGGCACGAGTACGTGCTTACGATCGAGCAGTTCTTCTTTATCCAGAGCATCCGGGTCTTCGACTCTGAGGGGTTCGGTGAAGGGTCGTACAAGCGGTATGCTGCATGGGAGAAGCCACCAGGCTACGGTCTCTACCGCCGGTTCCTAGACAACTCAACCGTCCGCCTCGAACTAGCTAGGGTAGTTGATGAAAATAACCATACGGTCGGCATCTGCAGGGAGCTACCCTACCAGTACATCTTCCAAGAGGAGGGCTCAGTACGCCGTTCATGGTTCTACGAGTACGGCGTCAAGAAAGGGGATGCCAGCGAGATCATCGACTCCCTGACCAAGAAGCCCCTCAGAGACCAACGAGGTCTCGGTGGGGATTGGGCCCGCCGATACACCTACGAGGGCTACTTCTACTACCCACACACCTTAGAAAACGGTCAATATGTCGTCAAGGTCTGGGATGGATGCCATCTCCTCGGCAAGCTCCACATCAACTTAGAGGAGGATAAACGACTATGCGTAGTCGCCCCATACGACCTTCAGGAGAGGCTGAACTTCCAAGGGATGGTCTCCAGCCAGATCGAGGAGGTAAGAGCGAGCCTCGACCCACACCGTCTTGACGAGCTTGACGGCTACATTCACGAATACAGGGAGAGCTTCCCCGACTTCCACCACCTCCTCGATCAGCTCGAATACTCAAAGAGCTACTTAGAATGGAAGCCTTCAACCCAACAGCAAACCAACCCTAGCAATACCATCCTCCTCCTAAGCGGCGGACAGCCATTAGCCGTCTCCACCGATGGGACCCTCATCGATGCTGGAGGAACTCCTGACGCCGTATACGCACAAGTCTATGCACCCACTGGAACCACCACCCTAACCCAGTACCACCTCCCTTCCAACGCGGCAGTCCACAGCGTAGAGAACAGCATCCAAGACTACGTCTGGAACTATGACCCTGAAGCTGGGCTGTTGAGTGTCTACACTACACACCATTCCATCAGCGACCAGAGGGTTCTATTTACCGCGCCTGCCATCCTGACCGCCTCAATCCAAACATCTTCTTACCCGAGTGAAGAGGGAGGGGAGCTGATACTCGTTGCCATGGATGTCTTCAATGATGGCGAGGCGGCAGCCCTATCTGTCATCCCCGCTATTGAAGCAGTCCCAGACGAGGGGGTTCACCTCTCTCTTATTCAGGACGCCTCGCCACCATACGCAGATATTCTAGGGGGAGAATCTCAACGCTTCCTCTGGGCTTACGAGGCACATATTGAACCTGGTATATCTAGTGGGTCCGTGCTCTTCAGGGGGATAGCCGCGGGTATCGACGAGGCTAGCGGGTTTGAGGTCTTCTCCCCAATCTCCGAATTCAGGCAGCGGCTACTCTGCGTGGATGGTGTGGATCCTGTGGGTGATGCCTTCGCTTGCACAGAGCTGTTTAGCTATGAGCAGCAGGCACCTGTCTCAGGAGGGTCCGGTTCCCTTACTGTGGCAGCGCCCCCAGGCTACACGCTCGGAAATACGCAAGTCCAGGTAGATGGCATAGGATCGATCACCGACATACACTCCCTCGACCTAGCTGACTGGGTACTCAAGAACGTGGACGCAAGCCAAAGATACCTCCAATTCGCCACCACGAGCACAAGCTCCCTCGGTGGGAGTGCCCAGCAGACTGTAGACCTCTCCATGTACGACCCAGCCGTCGTCTCAAGCATCGTTCTAGAGTTCGAACACTACAGGGCCAAGGCATCCGCAGCCTACGAGTACCTCGTGAACGGAGGCTACGAGACAGGTGGGACATCCCCGTGGTGGAGGGGGTGGACCGCAGACCTCGGCTTCGGTGATTGCGGGGTCCAGGGCTGGTATGCCGAGGGCAGCTATGCCTACGTGGTGAGGGCCTGGAGGAACAGCGGCAGCCGCGGGGTGGTGACGTGGCATAATGCCCCTGCTGAGCCCCTCCCCCTCTGCAACGAGGTCTTCCTGAGGGGGATGAAGATCAAGACAGACGACAAGTTCTACAACGGGGAGATCCAGCTCATCGTCAAGGTCTCCGACGGAAGGGAGAAGCAGCTTTGGAGCACCGGGACCTTCAGCGGGGCTAGGAGCTATGGGGCACAGGTCTGGAGGCTGAACGACTACTTCGGCTGGAGCAGTGATGTGAGGGTTGAGTGGGTTGCTTGGAGGTTCTGGACCTCAAGCAGCCAGCAGAGCACCTTCAGCATCGACGGCTTCTCCCTCGCCACCAGGCATACAGACGGCCCGGAGACAGCCCAATTCGGCGAACAAACAAAGACCATCTACCCGGACAAGAGCCCGGAGGAGGGGGGATGGCATGCTGAGAGCTGGGACCTGACCCAGCACAAGGACACCCTGCTCGGCGGATTAAGATCTCTCAGCTTCGAGTTCATCCACCGCCAGGATGGCTGGGGTGTCGAGGGCAGAAACGGTCACATGGCCACCTCAGGGCAGGGAGCCGACTACCGTGTACGGAACGTGAGGCTCAAGATCACCGTCAACGGGGCGAAGCTCACATACCCCGAAGGAAGTCTGACCCTCACAGACACCGACTGGCACATGCTCGAAGGCTTCACCGGCGGAGAGATAGGCGTGGTCGGTGCCGACACCACCCTCCACCTCAGAGCGGTGGCTGAGTCGCAGGGACCCACGGACAGCCATGCCATCGCCCTCACGCCGGGAACCCCAGCATCTCACAGGATCATCGCCCAGCTCACCCCACCAACCAGCCCCCCCACCGGCACCTCCTACAACAACTACCACGCCGACATAGCACTCCCGGAGACCTACACCAATGTAGCCGTGAAGGGCCCGAACGGAGAACTCCTGTTAGAGGGAGTAGAGTACGTCCGCGACCCGGCTACCGGAGTATTAACCGTTCTAGCCGAGGCCTTCAACAGCCACCCGAGCGGTGTATTCACAATTCTCGCCAACTCACCAAACAGGCTCACAGCCTCCTCGACCATACGTAGTGATCTGGATACTATCCGGTTCTACTTCAGCGGCGAGGAGGGCTACCTCACACTAGGCACAAGCTGGGAACTCACCGTCCACGACCCGGAGGGAGCGGAATCACATTCAGAATCAGGATTAGTGTCCACCGGTGTCGACCAGGAAGCCGGAGCCTTCACGATATCCCCGGACAGCCGTGAGGGCCTGTATAAGGCGAGGATGGTCTGGTGGAACGGGGCTGAGGGTGGAGTGGTAGAGCAGCTCTTCAGAGTGTGCAGGCTATCCGTTAAGCTACGCGACGTGGATGGCAAACCCTTACCGGGAGCCTCAGCCCGCATCGAATGGGAAGGCGAGACCGTGTCCATGGTATCAGGGTCTGATGGCGGATTGGCGAGGAGCCTGATTCCAGGATCCTATGGGCTGAGAGTGGTCTGGTGTGGAGTAGAGGTCCTACACGACATGTACGTGGTCGCAGAATCCACTGCAATCACCGGTGTCTGCAGGGTCGGCGACCTGAACATTAAAGCCATCACTCGGGGCGGTCAAGCCGTCTCAGACGCAGTAATCAGGATTGCTGGTCAGGAGTATGTTGTGGATGGGGAAGGGATGGTCTCACTCCTTCAGCAGCCATTCGCCTCCTACCCTGTCGAAGTATACTACATGGGGATGAAAGTGGCGTCCACCGCTCTTGTCCTAGCATCTAGCAGCCTGAGCACCATCGCATGCAACGTCGACTCCGTTACCGGTAAGGTACCCGCCGAGGTGGTCAGCGAGGTACCCATCCACTCCTCGTCATACGATGAAGCCACAAGAACCTACCATCTCAGCTTTGACGCACCAGCAGGCGAGCACCTCGCGAAGATAGTGACCGCTCAAAAGCCGTTGGCCGTATACGTGGATGAAGAGCCAGCACAGGAAGTACTCAGCGAGTCTGTGTTGACCGCTGGGTCATGGCTCTACGATGAAGCGCTCGGGGTAGGTCTAGTGCGGTTTCATGGTGGTAGTATACACACCTTGACGGTTAAGTGGCCTCTCCCATCCATCCCAACGACCGATGCTGTTAAGGGGGAGGAGCTGGGGGACGACAGTCCCAGTGGACCCCGTGGTCCCCATATCTCCTGGGTGGGGGTAGACGGGGTACGCCTCGAGGGGGACACAGCCGAGGTTGACCATGGGTCGAGCAGGGTGCTCTCAGTCGTGGTCTCCGCTATTGAGCGGTCCAACATGGGTGCATCGGCGCAGGTGGTTCTAGTCTGCCTGGACGGGACTCAGCTGGTGTACTCGATGAGGCTGAGCAGGCAGATCCAGACCCGTAGGTTCTTCGCTGTCGATATCCCGGTCTCAGACCTAGAACCCGGAACCTACACCGTGATCATCACTATGACCAACACAGAGGGGGAGACAGACAGTCTTACCCTGAGGATACAGATACGCCCCAAGAACGGGGAAGCGACAGCGCCACCAGTACAGCCCCAAACCCCTATCATACAGGCGGCTCTGGCTCTGTTCATGTTGGGTCTGGCTGTCTGGTTCGGTTCATGGCTAGCATACGCAAACCGGATCACTTTCACCCCCCTGTCTCAGAGTCCTTCCCCGGCAACCTACACTCCTTAAGTTCGACCGTTACCTGTTCTCTGCTTGCTGCTGTGCGGGAGTCACAGCTGAGGCGTAGGGACCAAGGGGTGTAGGGCAGGTGATAGGAGCCTCAGACCCTGACATGATGACGAGGTGCCGTAAAGATCCCTGTGTAACAGACTCCTCGCCATATCCTTGCAGGGAAAGCACTTTGAGGTCCTTTATTGGAGGATGGGTGGAGGAATGATAGAACAATTCCTGGTTCGTCGAGGTCGATGAAATAGTAGTGGACGAAACTCTCCCTGTTTAGGTCAGGGGTGGATAAGGATGTTATCTACTGTCTTTGAGGATGAAACGAGGCTCTGGTATGACCATATACCGGAGAGACTCCTCCACCGGGAGGAGGAACTTTCGAGGCTTGATAGGTACTTCAGCTCACTCCTCCACAACCCGGGACAGATGAGCGTGAAGGTACACATCGTAGGTCCTACAGGAACCGGGAAGACGGCCATCGCCAGACACTTCGGTAGGGACATGGAGAGGAAGGGACGAGAGAACGGTGTTCAAATCATCTCGGTCTACGTGAACTGTGTCTTCGCCTCCAGCGCCTTCGGAATCGCCGGCTTCATCCTCCAAGGAGTCCTCAAGGCCTTCAGAGAACAAGACGTTAAGGTGAGGGTCTCCACTCGAGGACAGAGCGCAGGGGAAACCTTCCTGGCCTTGAACCAGATCCTGGAGGACCACGACGCCTACCTCATCCTGATCCTCGACGAGGTAGGGTCATACGTCGAGGACAGACGGGACGGCCCAAAAACATTATACATGCTCTCCAGGTGGAGGGAGGTCACCTCCAGCCCAGACGCCAAGGTAAGGCTCAGCCTGATGTACGTATCGAAGGGCCTGGACTGGCTGAAGCGCCTGGACACATCCACACTGAACACCCTCGGAACCACGACTATAAGCCTGTCCGAATATTCTGAATTTCAGCTTGAGGAGATCCTGACGAGGAGGGCTGAGGAGGCCTTCAGGTCTGGAGCGGTCTCCTATGAGGTCTTGAGGTTCATAACCGACCTCGCCTTAGCATACAGGGGCGGGGCCAGGTATGCCATGGAACTCCTCTGGCATGCAGGCAAGACCGCGGAGGGACGGGACTCCGTGTTACCGGAGGACGTGAGGATAGCTCATGCCCGCTCCTACAAGGCGAACGGCGCATACTGCGACCCAACCCTCCTCCCCCTGCACAAACAACTCCTTCTCCTAGCCCTAGCATCAACCCTGCCCCGGAGTATGGAACCCTACACCCCCTTCAAGGAGGCCTACGAGAACTATCAGGTCCAATGCGAGTCGTACGGTATCCACAGCGAAGACGAGGAGGAGATCAGAGACTACCTTGAGGAGCTTGAGAGGAACGGGCTGGTCCTCCTGAAGCCTGATGGGGAGGTGCTGGTCGGCTCAGAACTCCCCATGGGAGATCTGGCTGAGTCTCTAGAGGGTAGCCTGAAGGGGTGGTATAGAGACGCCTGAAAGTCAAGCAGGGGGTCTCCCCCCTCCTGGTTTGCCGATAACCGCTTAATACCCGGCCTAGCACACGGTTGATAGGTGAGATGGTTGTCCTCCCCCAAGCTCTACACCCTGTCCGCCGAGGACATTGTCAGGATCACAAAGGCACTGAGGTACAAAGCGTCCCGGAGCATCTTCAAGGTTCTGTGCAGGGATGGGTCGGTCAACATCTCGGGTGTTGTCCGTAAGACTGGGTGCAAGGACAGTGTCGCCCTGAGATACCTCCGGAACCTGGTCGAGGTAGGTGCGGTGAGGGAGGATTGGGTCGGTGGGAACCATGTCTTCTCCATTCAGCCCGGCGAGGTCACCAGCCTCCTGGAGGAGGCTGTCAGATTGAAGGAGATGGAAGCCAACGGAACCTAGGACACCATGGTTCCACAGGATTTCTTGTAGAGGAGGGGGTTAGCTGATGAAAGGGTTGGAAGACGCCTTTGCGGTGAGTGGGGCGGCAGACTCCTCTAGCAGGATACTAGGGTGTCGGGGTATCTCCAGGGTCTTTGCTGCACTACTTGAGTATATGCCAGCCAGATTGGAGACGCTCCTTGAATCGACCAGTAGTGTTATGGGTCGAGAGGAGTTGATTCGTTGCCTCTCAGAGTTTGAGAAGTGCGGGCTTGTTGAGCGGAGGTACCGGTTGAAGGGGGTTGCTGGAAGGCTGCTGGGAGAAGCCGCCTACGGGGTGGTTAGGAGGACCGATAACGTTGCAGCTGCTGACCTGGCGTTCAGGGCGAAGGCAGACGAGATCATACGACTCCTGTCTGATATCAACAGGGAGTGTGGTATCATGCTTGGGAAGGAGGGGTCGGAGGAGGCTGCTCGGAACCGGATCGTGGGATGGCTGAAGGATAGGATGGAGGCTGAGAGAACAGCGTGAACTGTGAGACGGCTGATGAGATGAGGGAGATGTCCAGACTTAAGTAGTGTCAGAGGACCCTCTTCAGCCTTGTCTCGATCTTCCTCCTCAACGAATCGTCCTCTGTATCGATCCTGCCATCCGCGTAGACCATTGCTTCCTCCTCGGCTTCCACGCCAACCACAATCCTCTCCCCCTCCATCCTCGCCTCCAGCCCTCCCTTCAACAGCTCGGCGTAAACCTTCTCGATTAGCGGGATCTTCTCAACCCGGATCTCCTGGGTTTCAGGGTTGAACCTGATCTTCACCCTCTCGTGAGGGGCGAACCCGAACTCGGGGTGGTGCTGGATCTGGGACGGAACGTAAATGTTGAATTGGGTAATAGGGGTCTTCTTCCGTCCACCCGAACTTTTACGAACAAGAATAGAGGTATAATCGACGACCTCTTCAGCTTCACTCAACGCTTTCCCTCCATGCGCCCGCACACACCAAAGATCTGGATGTGAAGCTATAAAAGCGCTTTCACTAAACCGGACTACAGAGCTTGTTTGATTCGTCAAACCTAGGGTTAAAGTCGTCTAATTCGTGAACTTCTGCAGAACTTTTCGAAGATATCGCTCGGAACCGGAACAAACCTCTCTACTGGGTAAACTGGCACGCTTTTTGAGTAAGAAGGTCTTGAAACAATGATGAATCCGCCACCACACCTAGATGAGGAGAGCTTAGATATGGCGTGTTCAAGTCTATTTGTACATCCGCTCAGTTCGACCTCAATTCAAATGCTTGGTGTCATGACGTTGACTCTACCATTGACTTGATGTTCGGTCTCCCACCGAACAGGTCGATAGCACATTGTATTAGCTGTCTATGTTCTTCTGATTCTCCCATCTTATTCACCAGAGAACTGATGAAGAACCTTTTCAGGGAAATAATATCCTCTAACGTCTGTACCGAGCGAATATTCCACTATCCTTCTCATCTCTATGAGTCTATCGAACAGTTGGTCATAGGATAACTCTGCCTCCAGCTGTAGGATTCCTATTGATTTAGGGCGGAGCCTAGTTATCGAGAAGATGAATACTCCTTCGTCTCGGGTTTGAGCATATGCCAGGGTCGCCCACTTCTCCAGTTCAACCGCGTTTCGGATTCTCTCCCAGTCCTCGTTGTTGTCAAGTTCACCGACTGCAGTGACTTCAACAGAGCCTAGATCCCCTTTAACACGATATGGAACGTATCCCTTTCCCCGCACATATTCTGTGACTCTTGTGACGATGGGGTCTTGCCACTCAAACATCCTAAATTCTCCCTTCGGGAGCTTCAGTTCCTGTTGCAGACCGCTTAGAGTGGAGAATAGAGATTGGACTGGAGGGGCCATACCTGGAGAGTAGGCGTAACAGACGCCTTCATTCAGGTCGAAGAAGAGCATACACTTGCGTGCACTCGGAACCTTTTTTGGGGGATCAATGCCTTCAGGGAGACATCCGTCTTCCTGAAGAAGCTTCTCAAGTGATGAGTATTCTTCGGTTGCCTCACCCTCAGAGGCGAAGAAGGCAAGGACACAGTTTTCCTTGTTGAGTGACTTGACCTTATACAAGCCGTGGCGTCCACCAGGATCCTGGTTGAGGTTCACCCAGCACGCAGAGCTGTTACCTAAGTCGAGCATTGCTTCTTGTAGTCTATCTGGTTCTTTCAGGTTACTCCAGAGGGCGGGGTGAGCTAGACATACGATCTTGAGATCCGGCAGATTATCCCCCTCCCTTTGGCATCCTTTCTATCTCGAACCTGATCCTTGTAGGTTCAGTGGCTGTGTACATCGACTCTCGACCGTGGGTCGACATCTCGACTAAGCCGAGTTCTCTGAGATCGTTGAGATGTCTTGAGACGGTTGTTCGATCCCTGCGCGTCATCGAACCTATCTCCGTGGGGGATCTAGCCATCTCGAATACTAACTGTAGCACATGCATCTTTGCCGTGCTCAGGTTCGGGAACTCTGTTCTGGCCTGATAGCACTTGGTGATGCGGCAGGCTCTCATCGCCGTATCGACATCTACTTTGCTCCAAGTTGGGGACGACGCGTGAACTATCATGTCCCTTGTAAGCTTCAGGCTTGCGGAGGCAGATTTGAGTATTAGAAGTGGCACGCCCATACTACAATCGTGGATCAGCTTCAACGCCTCCTCCTCAAAGAGATCGGAGGAGGAGACACTAATGTCCTTGTCTATCAGGGCAAACCTGATCCTCTTATCTAGCATCGCCACCGTAGTGTTGAGATCGAATTCCTTGATCAGTCGTATGGTCGGTGACATGAGGAGGGGGGAAAGAGTCTCCTCCAAGTGGAGGGGGGAGATCGCGAATACTTTGAGCCTCGTCTTGGTGAGATGCCTACATAGAGCCGTGACATGTTCGGGTCTTGCATCATCCACGAAAAGGAAGTCTGCGGGTTTGCCGGCCATCTGTATGTATCTTTGTACACCCTCTCCTTCTTCCGGCAACTCGAATAGCGACTTGGATGACACTACCTCACCTTTGAATGAGAACTGTTCATCCTCATCTCCGAGATTATCAAGGATTGCCTTTACATGATGAAGAAGGGTGGTCCTGCCGAAACCATGCGGTCCCACAAGGAGAA
The DNA here is from genome assembly GCA_964596985.1 of uncultured Candidatus Bathyarchaeia archaeon. GTDB lineage: Archaea > Thermoproteota > Bathyarchaeia > RBG-16-48-13. The sequence goes on along the minus strand of CAZQWG010000003.1, from coordinate 80,208 downwards.
CGATTGCTGGTATGTTTCTGGCAGCGACACCAACATCACGGATTAAAGCCTCCACTAAGTTCTGCCTGTCCACGAAATAATCTATATCCTCGAGAGGGACTGGTGACAGGAAAGGGTCCTCTTTCATACGGTACAGCGAGTACCAGGCTGTGAGGGTCTCGAGTGGGGCGGTAGCGGTCTTCCGTAGTATCTCTTTGTACCGGTCGAGCATAGGGATGCAAGTCTCCACAACAATTGTGAGTACCGTGCACTAATAAACATATCGTGTAGTTTTCGTAAATCTTTATATAATCGTGCATTATCCTATCTATCGTGTATTATCAAGGAGGATTGGGATAATCCGGAGAACACATCTGAACCTCTTCAAGTCTGAGCTAGGAATCCCAAGCTCCATCAGAGGCTGTCACACCAAGTTCGGACGGCTCACCGTCCAAGCAAGATGGGATAGGAGGGCAAGGTTCCAGTCAATCGTCAGCTCGCTGTCAAGGCGAGGCTATGAGGCGTCCGTCGTGCCGGAGGATATGTTCGACTCGACCGATATAATACTCCTCAACATCTCAAGGGAGCAAGCAGAGGCGGCCGTCCGTCGCTGGGCAGAGCTAGGACCGGAGACCGTCGAAGCTGAGGTCACCCGTGAATCAGTATTCCAAGTGGCATGGGGGAACCGGGTAAGGACATGGCTTCTCGATAAGGGGCTGGTTCGGGTTGGGGGCGTGTATGTTCCCGTAGAAGAGATCCTCCAAGGAAAGTCAAGATTCAAGAGGGCATTCAGGGTCCAATCAGCGATCATAAACGGTCATCCATCGATCTTCGTCGATCCTAAAACAAGGATCATGACCCCTCTCAACGACGTCGTCATAGATGAGGCTGAGGGCAAAGGGGAGGCCTCGACCATAAGGGTTAGACTGCTCCCATGGTGGCAGAGTGGGTTGCTTCAAGGGAGAACAGGGAAGCAAGCGGGAGACATGAGTTTCCCTCTGGGTGAACGTGACTATCCAACCCCCAAGTATTGGAGGTTCAAGCACGGAATCACGTTCGTGAGACCAGAAGAGGAGATGCTGGACGTGTATGTTTCAGGGTACGAGCGGACGCTACCTTATCCACGGTCATGCATCTTCGCGGAGTTCGGGAGGGGGGCGGCGTTGCCCACGACACTTAGGAAGGAACCCCAGCGCAGGGTCGATGAGTGCCTTGGCTTTATCTCTAAGTACCTGACTGGGTTAAAGTTCCTAGGTCAAGAAACAAGTCTATTGGGGCCGTCATCGGTCTCGGATCTCGGCTACTCGCAGCACCTCTTCCCTCCCCAAGACAATTTCTATGTCCTAGTCGGTGGGAATACACCCGTTCCAGTCACACATCTCCATCGAGCATTGAAGTCTCACGGTCCTTACGCAAACCGGATAGACGGAGAATATATCGTCATTCACTCATCGGATTTAGAAATGAGCGGGGCTTTATCGGCGATCGAGGAAGTCTACTCCGACCTCAACCTAGGAAAACTCAACAGGATCAAAGGGATTGGCGAAGACGGCTTCGTAGAAACGATTGGGGAATCGGTCGCAGACTACACCTCCCTCATCACCAAGCTTCGTCCCGAACTGGCCGCAAGAAAGAGGAGGATCCTTGCTATGATTGTGCTACCCGATCCTTACTCGTCCGAGATCTACTTCAAGTCACGGGACAAGTTCTTCGAGAGAATATTCAGACTTGAGCCTCTCCCAACCCAAGGAATAGCATTGGACAGCATCAAGGAGATCCTTGACCGGGATCGAAGCCGTTACGGGATCTGTGTGAACACAGCCTCCCAGTGCTACGTCAAACTTGGAGGCACTGGTTCTGCGGTCTGGATTCTCCGAGACCCAGCCGACACAGGGATCCCCGGCATACAACCTGGATCCTCATGCTACGCCTACCATGATGTCTCCCGTCGACCCAAGAAGAAGGCCTCGGCAACCGCGTACAGCGCTATGACCGACTCATACGGAAGATACATCGCCACAGGTGCGAAGCCAATCGGAGGAGAGAAGCTGACTCCCTCCGTGTTCTACGATATACTCGTCGAGATGCTCCAGAAGATATCGCTCTTCATCCAGCAGTTTCGTGATGTCGGGGAAGGCAGGAGGTTTGGATTCGAACGTCTCGTGTTCGCTAAAGACGGGATCATCAGGCACGATGAAGCGGAGATGATGGAGCAGGTGATCTTAGAGGGAATCAAAGAGGAGAGAAAGGAGCCGATTCCAGAGCTGCTCAAGAAGATCCCGATTCTACCCGACACCCTCATCATCGACCTCATAGGTGTGAACAAGAGCCCAGTCAAGCGGGTTTTCGAAAAGAAAGATATGTATGTGAACGTTCCCGAGGGAACCGCTATCTCCTACGACGAGTCGACAGGACTCCTGATCTCCGCCCCCTCAAGAATAGGAACACTCCAGCCTATCGAGATATCCCTGATGAGGCACATCTGCCTCAACCGGAGTGATGTTCCCCCACCACATATCTCTAAGCTCATGGAGGAATATTACCGACTGACATTCCTAAACTGGTCGTCCATCTTCAGGCAAGGCAAGTACGCTCTCCCACAGATACTAACCCAGAACCTAGGCGAGAATATCTCTGCCGGAGTGATGGTACCAGACGATATGGTCCTGCTATAAGAGAGGATGATAGATGAGGCCGAACTTCGATCCAGAGCAACTCTTGAAGCGAATAGAGTCTAAGATACCTCGACGCCCCTTCATCCCAAACGTGACCGAAGTCGCCCAAGCCTCACTCTGCCCACGCCGACTGCTCATCAAAGCAATCTATGGTGCGACCGGGGAATACAATGCGGGACTCGCGATAGGATCAATCACACACTCCGCGCTAGCCGTCCTGAACCACCTCGAACCCGACATCGTGAGAGCCATATCCCCAGAAAGAGACACTACTTCCATCACTGAATCGATCTTCAATACCTGGTCATCCCAATTAGACCCCATCATCGACAAGGAATGGCGATACTTCGCTGACGCAGGAATAAGCGAGAGAGAGGGGAAAAGCGCAGTATTGCAACGGCTACACGGCTTCGCAACAAACCTGGCAAATGAAATCGCTCAAAGCACCTATCGACCTCCTGATCAAATCATAACGGGTCACCACATCATACTCCCCTCAATACCGCTCGCAGGTGTCCCTGACGAATACCGGATCTTCAAACTAAAGGAGGGGACTCACATCGAGATCCGCGAGTTCAAAACATTCGGAGGCGAGAAGATACATGAGGGAAACAAGCTCCAAGTATGCGCCTATCAAATGCTGCTCGAAAGGCGGTATCCTGACGCCTCATTCTCTCTGAAAGTGCTATCCACCGATGATATCGTCAACGTAAGGTTCACAGACCGGCGACGTCAACTCCTCCTTCAAGGCATCGAGACGATCAAGAACATCTTCGAGGAGACAAAGGCCAGAGCGAGACCGATCCCACAGATCTGTGAATCATGCTATGTGAGAGATGCTTGCGAATTCTATTTCGAAGACACGACCCCCTCGAACGTCAGAAGGTATCTTTGGCGCCTTAGGATGGAGACGCTGGAAGAAAAGGCCATGAACCAGGCTTGGAAATGGATTTGTGACGCAACAACCCTTCAAGAGAGGAAAGCCTTGGGTCGTGCCGACGACAACTATGACTTGGCTGAGAGACTTGACAATGTGCTTAAATTGCGCAAATCGACTGGAACCGTGGAGAATGTTCTCAAAGGCGACACAGTCATTATCAGTTCTGGAAATCCTCTCATCGATCTTTCAGTCATAGGCGAGATATCAGATATCGACGGCAACCTAGTCGAGGTAACCTGCTACTTCCAAGTTCCTATGGCCTTACCATCGAGTGGATTGACTATTGATCATTATGACGTAGACCTATCGAGGAGAGAACTGAATAACGTCGATGCTGCCCACAGGGCCAAAGGACGTGCCGCCGAACTCTTCAACATAGTCTTTGGAAGACAAGCCCCGAAACCGGTGGATGCGATACCAGATGTGCAGTTACGCCGACCGCTAAACCCATCGCAGGAGGACGCTCTAAAGGCGGCTCTAGCTGCACCAGACCTCTTCGTTGTCATTGGACCACCAGGCACAGGCAAAACGACGGTTATAGCCGAACTCTTGATTCAACTCGCCAAGTTGGGTAAGAGGATTCTCGTCGTATCTATCACCAATGGGGCTGTCGACAACATTGTAGAAACCCTACTGAGGAGAAACCATAGGATCGGGGTGCGGTTCGGAAACTGGTACAAGATCCGCGAGGCTGCAATGGACGCCGCCCTGATCAGGCTGATCGACGGGAAGGAAGACAAGGCTCTCGCAGCCCTCAAATTGATGAAGCAGGCGAGTGTAGTCTTGACCACATGCAGTAGTGCTTGCCTCGATCTCGTCAAAGCATCCCCCTTCGACATCGTAGTCTTCGAGGAGGCAAGCCAGGTCAGAATGCAGAACGCATTCATCCCGATAGCTCAAGCCCAGAAGATCATCATCTTCGGCGACGACAAGCAACTCCATCCAGTCTCCCAACTCAATAGGCAGCCAGACAGTCTACTAAAGATAGCACTCGAGAACCTCCGACGGTTTGGATTATCATCCAATCTCGTAAGACAGCTGGACGTCCAGTACAGGATGAAAAGCGCAATCTGCAGTGTCGTGAATGAGCTCTTCTACGAGAACTCTCTTAGGACCGATCCACGCGTCGACTCACGCAACCTAGGATACGAACCCAACATGACTGGAATCACAGGGATCGATCGCACCCTCGAACCGGATACCCCTCTCACGATAATAGACGTTGAGTCGGTCGAGGAACCAAGAGGGCACAGCCTACTCAACGCCATCAGCGCTCATGTTGATCAGCTACTCGTTCACGCTCTGAACGATGCAGGACTCGGGGAAGATCATATCGGCGTAATAACTCCCTACAAGGAGCAACAGCGGTTCTTAGCGACAAAGCTTGGAAATAGAGCAGAGATCGGAACTATAGATGCATATCAAGGTCGGGAAAGAGACATAGTAATACTGGATCTAGTCAGGGCGAACCCGGACTTTCGCCTTGGCTTCACTGTGCAGCCGAATAGACTGAATGTCGCCCTCAGCAGGGCAAGGCAAAAGCTGATCATTGTTATGAATCTGAACACGTTCAGTAAGAACCAGATCTTCTCGCGACTCACAGAAATCGTCCAGAGGAATGGAATTGTCGTGAAAGTGAAGACTAGCGATCTGGGAATACCGCTTCCAGCATATCGCCCAAGAAGGGATATTGAGTTGAAAGTTGATCTCCTCAGCCAAGATATGATCGACATCACAGAACAAAGACCAAACCAGGCGGAGTACTTCGGGCTGGTGTAGAAGATGAGTCGAGAGTTCACTTTCATACATGTTGCAGATACACATCTAGGCGCGAACTGGCCCGCCATCGCTGCAAGAGACAAGGTGCAGATCCCTGCGTTTGGGAGAGTATTCGGACAGGTCGTCGACCATGCAGTGAAAGAGGATGCCGACTTCATCGTCCACACAGGCGATCTGATCGATAATCCGAGACCCGCCGTTGCCGCGATCTCCCGTTTGGCAGACGAGCTCCCTAGGCTAAAGGAGGAGAAGATTCCCTTCATCATCACAAAGGGCAGCCACGACGCAAGCAGGAGCTTCTTCGAGCAGATGGGAGGGAACTGGCTCTACGTGCTCGACACGAAGTTCGGATGGCTAAGATACGTGGATGTAGGCCATAACCCTCGTATAGACATCAAGACCAAGGATGATTCCACCGTTCGGATATATGGCCTCGGAGACTACGGAGATCAGCAAGAACAGATGCTCAACCAACTCATCGGGGATATGAAACGGGAAGGCTCGGACTTCGGTATTCTCATGATGCATGGTTCGATCATGGAGATGCCTCGCCTTGCAGGAGCCACCGTATCATTAACAAAGATGACCCCTCTGATCGGCGGTGGATTAGTCGACTACATCGCTCTGGGCCATAACCACAAGCGGTGGGAGGACGAGAAGATCCTAGCAATAAATCCCGGGAGCACTGAATTCACCTCATTCTCAGAGGGCTCAAAGTCCATATACACCTTCATCGACGGCAACCTTCAATTGACCAGCACCAACGAGTCGCCAAAGGGATTCTACATCGTCACGGTGGAGGGAGAGATGATCACTCCGCGCTTCCAACCTCTAGAGACTAGAGACGTCAGAGACGTCATCGTCCAGTTCTCAGAAGCAACTCCCCAACAAATTGAGGAGGGGCTGGTCGAAGCCCTCGGGAAACACGCGCATAAACGGGCTATCCTACGACCGATCATGACAGGTACTCTGGCACAGAGATATCGTGCAACAGATATCAAAACAGGCGATATCGTCAAGAGCATATCAAACGCGCTCTATGTCACACTCCCAATCATAAGCCTTCAAGGTAGGGGCAAGCCACTTCTGAGTCCTAGAGCTGAAATGACCTACCAGACGATACTGCAAGAGGCTTTTTCAAAGGTGTATGGAGATGCAGCTGTGGAGGTTGCCCAGCTAGCTGACTCGATCGTGGAGAGTTACAAGGAGGGGGGACAGAGAGCGCATTCAAAGGCACTAGAGCGTATCGAGTCCTTCGACTTATCCCTTCTACGAGGGGGAGATGAACAGGATGCTGAAAAGGCTTGAACTCCACGCGATCTGCAGCCACATGGACACTGCCATAGAGTTCGGAGAAGGGAAGAATATACTCATCGGACCTACTGGTTCAGGAAAAACCTCCATTCTAACCGGCATAGAATTCGCGTTCCTAGGCTCACGGATCCGAGGCTGGACTCTCGGCGAGCTAGTCAACGACGGCGCAACCCAAGGAGAAGTGAACCTAGAATTCATCAATCCCTCCAGCGGACAGACCTACAGGATCACCCGGACCATCTCGAGGAGTAAAGCCCAGCCGACCAAAGGCGCCCAGAAGAAATGCGAGATCCTCAACCTAGACACCGGAGACCGCAGCGAGGGAGATAGGGCGGTAGGCGAGACCCTGACCCAACTCGGATTCGACCCCGATGTCTTCACCTACGTCGTTCATATGAGGCAAGGGGAGTTCACCCAGATCATTGAAGAGTCTCAGAGACAGAGAGAGGTACTTGACAGACTATTCAAGGTCTCCGATCTTGAACATGCCTACGGTGAACTGGGGAAACGTGAAGGGTCGATCCAAGTCCTTCAAAATAGACTCAGCGATCTCGAGACAAAGGCTCAGCTACATAAGCAAGAAGCAGAAAAGCTTGAAGACGAGAAGAAGCTGCTGCTAAAGCTCCAGAAGAGAAGAAAAAAGATAGAAAAGAAGATTCGAAACAGCAAAGCACGCTTCAATGAGCTCAAAGCGCTAATGAAACGCCTCACACCGAAGGTCGAAGCCCTAAGAAAAGCGACTAAGAAAATCGAGGAGGAAAAGGCGAGACAAGAAACCCTCCACAGAACACTTGAGACTTTCAAGAAGCAACTGCCTCCAACCATCCACATACCACCAATCGAAGATCGACTCAAACTAGCAGAGGAGATGTCATCGAAGCTGAGGGAGGAGATCAAAGCTAGGAGAAGGGTGAAAAAGCGGGTCACCAGCACGGAGAATGAGATCCGATCCTTGCTGGAAAAGCAGCAGGCACTCACAGCTGATATACGGATACTCGAAGAAGAAGCGAGAAAGCTGAGAGGACATAGCAAGGAGGTCCATCTCTACTTAGGGGGGAAGGGAGAGCAGCCCACGATCGAATGCGACAAATGTGGGAGCAAACTGACCCCAGACCAGTGGACGCAGCACCTAAGCGAAGTAGAAGAAAACATCCAAGAGATGGACAAGAAGATAAGCCCTCTCAACGAGAAGCTGAAATCCGTTAAGGCAGAATTGGGAAACAAGAATGAAGACCTGAAAGGTTTACAAGAGGAGCAACAGGTGCTTGCAGCCATAAGACCGCTCTCCAAGCAAGTCCACCAGCTCTCCAAGGATCTCAAGAGATCATGCAACTCTAGAGAGAGGTATACGAAGAAGCGTTGTGGGTACATCGAGCAGATGGCAGGTCTCCTAGACATAGACAAATCCACTCCTCAACTTGAAGAACTCGTGGTCAAAGCAGCCACTGAAACCCAGACGGAGAGGCAGACTCTCCAACGTGAGATACCGCGATTAGAAGAAGAATTAGTCAGCTTTGAAGAAGACCAGATCAAACCACAACAAAAGAGGGTTGAAAAGGCAAGAAAGGCCGCGAAGGAATATGAGGAGTTCTTGCCGAAAATAGCGAGGATAGAGGAGAGAATCCGGCTTACAGAAGAAATTCGTACAACACTACGTGAGGTTCAACCGATCGTACGGGAGCAGTTCGTTCAAGCCGTGTCCGAGCTTGCAGATAGCTACTTTATCAGCATATACAGCGGCAACGATGTATCCAATATAAGATTGACACGTGACTACAATTTCTTGGCGGATAGGGGAGGCTATGTGAAACATGTGATGAGGTTGAGTGGTGGACAGCGAGTAGCGGTCAGTATAGCCTTCCTACTCGCCTTGTCCGAGCTACTCAGCACCACTGGGTTCGTGATCCTGGATGAACCGACCACGCATCTCGATGAGAAACGGCGTGAGGATCTAGTCAAGGTTCTCTCAACACTACAGAACATTCCGCAGCTTGTGATCGTAGACCACCACCCTGAACTCAAAGAGGCTGCCGACCTGAGGTTCAACGTAGCCCTAGATGATGACGGGTGGAGCATCGTCGAACTGGAGACATGATTGGCGATAGACTTGAGACCTCTATTCCCGACCTTCGCTGATCCGAGGCTATGGAGGGATGGTACTGGCGTAGGGGAGCTCAGCAGCGAGCAGTGGGCGGCACTACGAGAGAAGGTGCTGACCAGAGACGACTACACCTGTCAGTACTGTGGGCATCGAGCTCACAAGTACCAAGTCGTCCACCACATCGATGAGAACCCGAGAAACAACAGCGAAGAGAACCTAGCCGTCATCTGCCAGCTATGCAATGTCATCGTGCATTCCGGGCAGGGATGTGTCGTACAAGGCGTCGTAGACCTCTATGGGAAGTCACGATTCAGCCAAGTAGACATAATCCGCACAATCTGGAGGATGAGGTTCAGAGAGGGGAAAGACGACAGAGAACTATTGGACCACCTAGGTCTGGAGGAGAAGGTGCCATTCCGAATGGACAAACAGTACCTACGAAGGCTATACGGTTTCGTCACCTCCCGTCTTTCGAGGCAACCCGACAACATGTATGAGAATTGGCGGAGATGGCAGACAAGGATGCTCCACAGCAGATGGCACCCATGGGGTCCGTGATCGGCTTAACTATTGAGTAGAAGTGAGACAGAAGATGGTAGATTTACCGTCGAAGACCGACGATAAGGTCTGGATCTACGCAGTAAATCCTAATCAGAAGCCGGAGCTTGACCTTGATCAACTGGAAGAGTACATCAATTCAGATATGGTCTATACTAGGGATATCTATGAAGATTCAGCGAAGAGATTAACCTCGCCTGTAGAGAAGAAAATGAAGATGCTGGATATCGATGCAATTCAGAAGGGGTCTCTGGTTGGGAAGTGGCTGATATTCGAGGACCGCCGCTATATCGACGAGGTTTGGAGCAGGATCGCAACAGCGGTAGAGCAAGGCAGACTCGGAATAGCAGCCAAAGTTTCAACGCTCAAGCAGGGAAAACAGGAGCACGTAATATGCGTATACACTTACAACTTCCTCGACCGAGATGACGTAAGGAGGATCCGCAACATCATCAGGGAACTTGGCATAATCCAGAGAATCTACTACAAACCTGATCACTATACGAGGGCAGGAATCTACTTCGGAACCACCGAGATGCCTGCAAGCAGGTACTTCGGATAGGCCTTGGTGTCAGCTTATTGATCTATCCAAAACTTGAAGCTCAACATGCGTAATGTAAGAAGAACCAGAAGGAGGTGAAGAAGTAATGGGGCGATACCCATTTTGGAAGGATCAACAAATAGCCTTCGAGTCCATGCGGGCTTCCGAATCGGAACGTGAACTCACACAACTCAGAAGGAAACTCCAGAATGTCAAGTGCCCGAAATGTGGACATGTGTTTAGCTTAGAATAATGCCCGCCATCTTGATCCCATATCATGGAGGCATAAGTTTTAGGGTACTTGTCTGTAGAATTCATATCATTCGTGATTTACATGGGGTCTACATCGAGTTTTGGAACCTGAACAGTAGGGTCAGGCGGTATTGAGGGAAAGACTAATCGATCTGTTTCTCCTTCCGACTGTTTCAGAAGATTATTATTGGAACTCTTTTAAGATCGGGAAATCTAGTGTACCAGACGCTACCTAGATGAAAACCCTTTACTATTCTGATTCGTATTGCCATCTGTAGCATATGCCGGGTTACAATGACCTATTCATTGATGCCGCTGAGAACATTCGAGGGGAATATCTCCAGGGAAGGATCCGTATCCTTTCCGAAGCGGACTTGAGATGCTTTCTCTTCGCTGAATGCCTGAGCCTGATGAGAAGTAAGGGGTTCAAAACCCCACTCAAGGTATATGCTGAGAGAGGTGTCTTCGAGAAGCGTCGAAAGATAGACCTTGTCTTAGGATCGGACGAGGTCTTGGTGGAACTGAAGGCTGAACCTGACTATCCGGGAGTGAGCAAACCTGTTGTCTTCAGTACGATCCGAGAGGCTGCTGGTGTCGGTAGCGTGGAGGAAGACCTTAAGAAGATAGAGGAATACGCCAAGAGAGGAAAGCATGCACACTTCATCATGATCGACGAAGACGGAAGACACGCAAAGAAGATTCCTGGGAACTGGGAGTCTACAATCAAAGAAGGAAGAAGACGATACTGGCTACATGTGCACCGTAAGCCAATGGGATGAGCGAGAATAGTGCACACTACCAAACGTACATCATTAACCACGTTTTGCGCGTAGCCGTTTTCCATATTCGTAGAGTGCCATGTCAACTTCCGAAACTGACATCCCTTGTTCTTGAGCAAGCTCTCTCAAGATCTCAAGGTATTTGACATAATCGACAGCTCTAACCTGGGAGGCAAAGAACTTCTTTTCTTTGACTCTTCTCATCTCAGCAAGCGCGGTCCAAGCGTTGATGTCTATTATCCCGAATTCTTCAGGGTACACGAATCTCAGGACTGCGGATGCGACAGGCACCCCAACCCCCCTTATCACCGACAGGAGTGATATCTTGTAGAAGACGTCACTGGTTCTGAAAGCGAGTTGTGATACTGATTCGATGATCTCCGAATTGTCTTCAAGTTTCGTCTTAGCTCTTTCAGCCTTCCACTCCAATATTTTCAGCAGTTCATCCCTACTGATATAGCCTCTGGCACGGATACTCTCGCCCAATCTCAAGAGCTCGTTGATCTGGTGCTTCTTGGGGTAACTGTATCTCTTCAGGCATTCTCTCAGTTCAACGGTCATACCCACATCTTCCCATACTCTGACCAGTAGGATTCTCAGATGATGGAATACGATGAGCCATCAAGAATTCTACCTCAGGAACTCGGTCATGATCTTCTGGTCTTCAGGCAGGGGTTTCGTGGTTCTCGTCTCTAGTCTCTGTGTGAAGCGGTAGGTCTCCTCAACCTTCTTCTTGACGCCTAGGAGCCTTGTCCTCTCGTGGGTGCCCTTGCTGACTAGGGCGTAGGTGCGGGCTAGCTTCTTGTCCCCTGGTTGGCGGAGGATGCGGCCGAACCGCTGTATCCACTTCCTCGGGTTACTGGGCGGGTCGACCCAGACCTCGATGTCGGCGGTGGGGATGTCGAGTCCCTCCTCTCCTACGCTGGTGCAGACTAGGATCCGCGCCTGCTCTCTGAAGTGGAGGAGGGCTGAGGCTTGCTGGTCCATCGACATATCCCCCTTCCCTACGAGGCAGGCCGCCTCTTCTAGGCTGTGTTCTTGCTGCAGTCTGGTGGCGAGCTGTTTGACCGCCTCCACCGACTCGACGTAGACGATGGCCTTCTCGTAGACCTCTCGGGTGAGGATGCTGCTGGCTGTGTCCAGCTTGTGGTTGTTGCACTCGTCGAGGGCCTCTTGGTAGGCGTGGTGGATGCTCTCTCCGTTGAGGCTCTTCCTCTTGTTCCTGAGGTCACGGAACCTCCACGTCTCGTAGCTCTCAACGCTGCTTGCGCCGTCCTCGACCAGCCTCATCCTCAGCATCCTCACGGCCAGCAGTCCTCTGCAGAGCGGATGCTTGGTGCAGTTCCTGGGGTGGCGGCTACCGTACATCTTTCTGATGCGGAAATGGTAGGATTGAACTAGCTTTCCTAAGGCGTGATAGACTTTTACCAGCTTGGGCGGTGTCTCCACCTGTTCCATCACTAGCAGCCTGTCAGGCACGTGCTCCTTGATGCCGGGGTCGTCCACGCTGAATGTCCTAACCTCGTCGAACACCTTCTTCAGCTCTCGCAGCCGGTGTGGGGCGTGGAGCTGTGGTGTCGCGCTCAGGGCGAGGATTCCGACGTCACAGGCCTTGGCCGCCAGCAGTATCGAGTAGCCGTCTGTCTCGCCTATATACCTCTGACACTCATCGGCCACGACCACGTCGAAGGGGAACTCTTCTATGAGGCCGGCTAGGTGTCCGGTCGGGTCTTCCAGGTTTCTTGCTTCTTGAAGGGCTTCCCTGTGCGGGGTGAGGTTGTCGTTGTAGAAGGTCTGAGGTGTGGCTACGATGAAAGCGTTGTTCCACACCTTCAGCTTCTTCCTCTGCTCCGGGGAGATACCCCCGGAGACGAAGACGGCGTCGACGCCAAGCTTCTCACGTGCGAAGATGGTTTGCTGGATACCGAGAGGGACGGATGGGACGAGGAAGATGACCCGTATCGGTCTCTCTCTCGACTCCTTGTAGAGCCTCGCCCCGGCCAGGTATGTCTTCCCAAGCCCTGTAGGCAGCCCCAGAATCAGCGTTGACTTGCCGATCCCTGAAAGTATCTTTTCCTGGAAGGGCCAGAGCGTGTAGCCGAGACCAGGGATCTCAACCGTTTCTTGATGCGGTGTAGGTGTTCTGGGCGCAAGGCCCGCGGAAACGACTCTGACCGAGTAGGGTCCCTCATCAAGATAGCCCAGATATGCCCCCCATCCGTTCAACTACGAGACCCCCAGACCCAACTCGTACTCAGGATAACTTTGCTTATGAACCCTGCTAGCCAGCCTCCCGTGTTTAAATATGTGCGGGCGCATACAGTGGAGACTCGGGTAGCCGCAAGAATATCTACTTAACACCCAACCCTGCTCACTTCACCAACAAGGAGAAGTGGAAACAATCATGACGAAGCGAGGAACGCCTAGATGAAGGCTAGTACAAGAGCTACTAACCGGAGGAGAAGCCATCGTACTCATGAAGGCGGAAGCGAGGTTAAAGTCCGGATCAACACTATAATACAGGGGGATCCCGCGGAATGGCTTCTTGAGTGGAAGAGACGGGGGCTTGTCTCGAACTACACCGACGCCGTCATCCAAGCCCTCAGGGCATTCCATGAGAAGGTGAATGAACAGGACTTGAAGACGACCCAACTCCAAAATCTGAGAGAGAATGAGAACTGGGAGTAGGCAGACGGGTAGACTGAGAACCTAACCAACAAGCCGAGCCAAGAACCCCCGGAAGAATAGGAAGACAAAGCAAAAAGTTCGACGTCTTACCTTGCTTCCAGCATCTTCTCGAACTCGTAGATCTCTCTGTTCTTCCCCGAGACCGCGGCTAGGATTTCCATGGCTTGATCAGGGCTCTTCCATACAGCTTCCAAGGTCTCTCTTACCTCTTTCTCGTCCTTGGCTACCCGGCATATCCTCTGTACGCTGACCGTCTTGGGGCATCCCCTTTCCAGGAGTTTCTGGTTGAAGTCCGACGCCTTGAGCAGTTGTATGTTCATCCGAGAAGCGTAAGAGGGGAGGCTTATCTCTGTCTCGTCCTTCAGCCTGACCTTCTCTTTCTGTTTGAAGGCTGAGGCCGCAAAGACCCCCACAACCCCCTGCTTGACCTGCCTCCCCTCAGGCGTGTCTACACCGAACTCTTTGCTCCACCTGAGGACGTCCAGGAAATCGTCCACGACCTCCCTTCTAACCAGCCCCCACTTGCATTCGAGGACATAGGTTATGGGCTGGGCGAAGACCCCAGGGGTCACCTCCCAGACCCTGTCCAGCTCAGCATTATACCTCCTCCCACCGACGCTCTTGACAAGGTGGATGGTGATCCTCCTCTGGTCCATGCCCCCTTTCCGGTGGCTCTGGGTCCTGAACCTAGCACCAGTCGTGAACCTGTCTATGAACCACTCCGCCACCGCCTCCCAGTTGTGGCCTACACGGTTCTGCCTCCCCTTCGCCTTCCTGATGTAGTTCTCCTTCATCACCCTCGCCGCACTCAACTCCTCCTCTGGGAGCGAGTCGTGGTAGTAGTAGCGGTAGGCGCCGAAGAGCTTCGTCTCCTTCAAGTCGGGGTAAAGCTGGAGAGCCCTCCCCAAAGCCCTCTCAGCCTCATACTCCGTACAACCAAGCTTGTTGAGGAGGAAGTCGAAGCCCACTAGGTCCCTGAGCTTGGTGGCCTCTATGATGAGGTCCCTGACCATGTGGATCCTCTCGATCACCGGGCTAGCCGAGGCCTTATCGGCCAAGGCTTCCGTCGTCCTTTTGACAGCCTCCTCTAATGCTGCCTCCCTGGGCTTATCAGGGTCAATCCAGGTGATTATGTAGCCCTCCTGAAACGGGGTCTGCCGGTCATGGGTCCTATAACCCCTCACATAGACGAGACCCTTCCTTTCAGCCCTCCTCACCGTAGTCATGATGTCAGCCTGCTTGACCCCTTCCTCCGCCAGGGCTTCAGCGATCTCCGTGGAGTAGAAAGCCCGATCAGGGTTCTCCCCCAGAAACCTCCTGACCAGCTCAGCCTTGCTCCTCCCAGCCCCCCTCTTATCCAAGTACTCATCCCTGAACCGGACAAACCTCAAGGCCTGGATCGTGGCGGAGTCTGAACCCGGTCTGAGCAGGTAGAGGTGGTAGGCCCTGGTGTTCTTCCTGACCCCAGCCCTGCCCTTGAACGACTCAACCGTCTCGTAGATCGGAGTCTCAGTCCTGAGCAGAGTCCCAGCCTTCCAGAGCCTCCTCAGACCCCCCTCCACAGCCTTACCCGTCAGACCGGTCTCCTTGACCAGCCCCCTGAGCGACCCAGGCTCCCCATCCCCCAATGTGTCTAGGAGCGTCTGCTCGGTACTCCCCCAGCTAGGCAAGAAAGAAGCCTCACCCATCAATCCGCCATTCCAGGATATAAAGGCGGGGGTTCAAATCCTCGTGTGAAATCTCTCACATACGCAGAATGAAAGCTCGATTTATAGCGTCGCAATAGCGAAAAGAAGCCCAAAATGAGCTTGATTCAGTGTTTTTGGATGGTGGGGCTGAGGGGATTTGAACCCCTGACTACGCCCTTAAACTCGCTATTAGTAACTTTTCTTGAAGGCGAACCAAGATCACTAGGAGAGATCAGACAGCAATTCAACACCTACAACACGAAGAATATTGAGAACTGCCTGAGAAGACTCTGGAAGAAAGAACTAATCCTCAGAACAAAGAGATCAGAATACGCCAGAAACAAAATCTTCAAAGGAAGAAACGGCATCTTAATGTGGCGTTTATGGATTATAATAAAATGTATGGTAAGAATGTCCTAGTTGACAGCAAGCAAAATATCTTAAAGTAGATTTTGATTTCAGGAAGGCTTATCTTTATTCAATCTTCCGTTGATGAGTTCCAAGAGTCTCTTAAAGTTCTCTACAGTATCTTTTCCTAGTATTTTATCACTACAGGATATGTCGCTAGTTAGATTACGTATTTGTTTAGCCACCAAGACTTTATCAAAGTCACCCAAATTGTTTTTTCTAAAGAATTCTTGATATCTCTTAGTCTGTTTTCTAATCCTAGTGCCCAAATCCTCAATCTTTATTCCATCTTTTTGCTTTTCTTTCAAAATCTTTCCATAAGCTTCATTGACCGCTTTGTTGTAGAGGGAGGTATCTATTAGATCTTCAATCTCAATGTCTTTTCCCTGTTTATCTTTTGGAAAGATTTCATCCAATTTTACTATGCGACTAACTTCAAGAAAGTACTTTTCTTCCAGTTCTTTTGCAATCCTTCTACCTGCGTTATCATTGTCAAGAATTACAATAAAATCCAAATTCTCTTTCCATACCAAGAGTGAATAGAAGGGAATTTTCTCTGCCCCTCCAACTGGTACTATTGAAACGATAGAAAAATC
The DNA here is from genome assembly GCA_964596985.1 of uncultured Candidatus Bathyarchaeia archaeon. GTDB lineage: Archaea > Thermoproteota > Bathyarchaeia > RBG-16-48-13. The sequence continues at coordinate 63,910 of CAZQWG010000003.1, read as the reverse complement.
AAGATGATCCTCATTCTGTCTCTCAAGGTAAGTTGCCATTCCCTCTAGGATCAGATAATCCGAATATCCTTCGACAATTATGTTCTTTTTATTGAAAATAAGGGAGTCTCCGATTGTGACTCCGATTGCGGCTCTTATTGGTTCAAGTGCGTCTGCTTCTGAATCATGAAGTTTTTCCTTGATAAGGGTACCAACCTCATTCTCTTCTTTGCTGAGTATTCGAACCCTTTCAAGATGTTCTTTAGGTATCATATATGGGAGGTGAGTAGAATATACAATCTGATTGTTTTCTGCAATTTTTTCAAAAGTCCTTAGGAGATCCTTTTGTCCAGAAGGATGAAGGTAGACTCCTGCATCATCTAATAGAAGTACTGTATTTTCAAACTCTTCTTTAGAGCCAGCCATGAAATTAATATAGAATGCAAGGTACCATTGGAACCCTTTACTCCGTTTACTAGGCTTGTCGTAAGCTCCTACTTCATCCTCGACAAAGACGATGAGATCATCGCCATCAAGTCCAATTTTGACCCTAACCTCCTCCTGTCTCCAAGACTCATTTATCATTCCAGTTATTTGTGTAGAAGCTATTTCAGTAGAGTAACGTCGTTGATGTTTAGTACTTTTCTTTAGTCTGTCCACATTCAATTTTACTAGTTTTAATAAATTATCAAAAGTCTTGTGTTTCGACCTATCCTTCAAGAAGGTAGAAATCTTAACCTTATCCTCCAAAAGATCTACGTCATCAAAGTAAATAAAGTTCGGGATGAGGTTCAAAATTTCTTCCGTGATTTCAATTTGACTCCTGCTTTTCAAATCATTTTTTAATCCATCTGTTTTCTCTATTGTAGTTGCGATACTCCTTCTGATCGTCTCACTCTCAATTGGAACACCTCGTAGTCCCTTATACAGATTAGAAAATTTTTCTTCAATATGTGATAAATCAGATAGATCCAATGATTTGAAGACTTCTATAGCTCTTCTAAACGACGTAAAATCATCGACAGTCAGTTCTCCATCTTTTACGTATTGTTCTAAAGTAGTCAACAGATTGTCTACTTCTGATCCAATTTCCTTAATTATACTGTTGACATCTAGTGCAACTGTCTCCAATTCCAAGTCTGGACTTTCGGTAAAATACTTGTTATCGAAATATTTTGTAATCTTTACAGACTCTAACTTACTCAGTTCTTTTGAGACAGTTCTTAGAGCTTTTTTATCTTCGTTATCGGTTCTAAACCAGACCGTAACAGATTCTATTTCTCCGAGTTCGATCTCTCCTCTTTCATACCTCCTCTTTGCATCTGAATAGGAGCAGAGATCCTCAATTGAAAATTCTGAGTCTGAATCAAAGGACTGGAGTGCTCTTAGAAGGCTTGTTTTTCCACTTTCATTCTTGCCTATGAGGCAAATTGTCTTTTCATTGAAATTGATTTCACTTGAGTCCTTAATTGAAAGGAAGTTTTGGACTCTAATCTTTTCAATTCTCAACGATTCTCACCTTGAATTTAGTACTACTTTCCTTGACCAGAGATTAGGAATAATAGCAGGTAGCGCTCTTCTTCACGGTGTATTACTACACCTCATATTTTCCTCTCTCCAGACTTATGCCTTAACATACAATTCGTTAAGGAAAACTTTTGTGACAATTACCCGAATCACTCATAGGGGAAGAGGATAAATTAGAACCATCATTCTTGTTTCAAAGTAAATACAAGATCCTCCTATTCGACCTCAAATTCCGAAAATGAGATCGTATTGAAAACTTACTAACAGCTTACTTCAAACCTATTTGAAATTGGATTTGTGAATAGGTTTGGCAGAGATCCGAAGATGATTGCTAGAAGAAGCATGCTAACTAACTAATAAATATGAGATCTTCAAGTTTAATATATGTTAATTTTTAAATATGATTTTCAGAGCCCTCTAAGCCAATGCCTTTAACTACTCTCTGCTCAGAGCTATCAAGATTTTCTGTTATTCTGTGAAAGGAACAGAGTTGTACTATCATTAGATTACTGGCTTAATTCTAAGTAATATACTAACTGATTAGTACTATATTCTTCAATGAATTAGGAGAGTATCTGAGGGAGAGTCTTGTGACGTTTGTTGAGAAGTTTTTCAGCAAAGATCCAGTTAACATAACTCCTGAGGATATCCAATCTTTCATTGATAATCGAATAGAAGAAAACAAGAGAACAAATAGAAAAATGGGAGAAAAGAGGAAATGAGCCTAGTCGATCTTCATATCCCAATCAGGATCGCTTCGATCCATACCTTGAAGTTTCTCCAAAGTAATTTTCCGCTCAATAGACGCCACAAGCTTCCGAGTGTAGACCACAGTATCCGGATTCACACTCATACTCGTAGCACCAATACGCACGAGGAACTCCGCGAAAGATTCGTATACTGATGGGGCTTGCCCGCAAACGCTGGTTGTTACGCCTCTTTTGTTGCACACATCGATGACCCGTTTGATCATTCTGAGTACTGCAAGGTCTCGTTCGTCGTACAGTTCTTGTATTGATGCGTCGTCTCGGTCTAATCCCAGTACGAGCATGGTCAGGTCGTTGCTACCAAAGGATACTCCGTCTATTCCTGCGTCGATGAATTTGTCGATGATTACGCAGGTTGAGGGGACTTCGACCATGATCCAGAGTTTGAAGTCTCTGTTTCTTTCTAGTCCTTCTTCTTTCATGATTTGGTAGGTGACTGTGAGGTCTTCGAGTGTTCTGCAGAAGGGTATCATGACCCAGAGGTTTTTGAGTCCGTATTCTTCTCTGACTTTTTTGATGGCTTGGCATTCGAGTCGGAATATGTCTGGTTCTTTTCGGTATCGGAATGCGCCTCTGAATCCGATGAGTGGGTTGGGTCCGACGTGTCCGAGTTCTTCTTCGACTTCTCCGCCTTCGAGTCCTAGGAATTCGTCTGGTTTGAAGTCTAGGAATCTGTAGACGACGGGTTTGGGGTAGAAGGCTTCGCAGACTGTGCGTAGGTCTTCTGCGAAGCTGTTGACCATGAGTTCTCCGCCGCCTTCTTCTATTAGTTTTCGTGGGTGTTTGCCGATTCCGAGGAGCATGTGTTCTGCTCGTAGGAGTCCGATGCCGTCTGCTTGTGTTTGTGCGGCGACTTTTCTTGCGAGTTCTGGTAGTGAGAGGTTGACGTAGATTTTGGTGCCGGTTACGGGTGGTGCTGCTGCTCCGGCGACTGCAGGGACTTCTTCTTCCTTGACTTTTCTGGCTCCTGCGTATACGACTCCTCTTGTGCCGTCGACTGTGATGTCTTTGCCTTGGTATTCTTTGAGGACGGTTGTTGCTTCGTGTGAGCCGACGATGCATGGTGTTCCCATTTCTCGGCTGACGATTGCTGCGTGGCATGTCATGCCTCCATCATCGGTGACGATGGCTACGGCTTTTTTCATGGCTGGGACCCAGTCGGGGTTGGTCATTTTGGTGACTAGGACTTCGCCTTCTTTGACGGTTCCGATGTCTTTTGCGTCTAGTACGACTTGTACGGGTCCTATTCCTGTTCCGGGGCTTGCGCCGAGTCCTTTGAGGATGACTTCGGCGGGTTCTTCTGTTTCTTCCATTTTCTTTTCGCCTTCTTCTCCGAAGAATGCGGTTACGGGTCGTGATTGTACGATGTAGAGTTTTCCGCGTTCGAGTGCCCATTCGATGTCTTGTGGGAATTGGTAGTGGTCTTCGATGGTTTTAGCGATCTTGGCGAGTTCTTTGACGTTGTTGTCGCTGATTGATTGGGCTGTGACCTTGTCGAGGGGCGTGGATACTTCTATGGTGTTGCCTGTGTTGGGGTCGCGTATTCGTTGTTCTTTCTTCTCAGTTGAGATGAGCTTGTCGACTATCTGTAGTGTGTTTTTGTCTACGGTGAAGTTGTCGGGTGTGGTTGAGCCTGAGACGACGCTTTCGCCGAGTCCCCAGGCTGATTCGATGTATACGTGGTTTTTGTTGCTGGTTGTGGGGTGGATGGTGAAGATGACGCCGGCTGATTCGGAGTTGACCATTTCCTGTACGATTACGGAGATGAGGACCTTTGAGTGGTCGAACTTGTTCTTTTCTCGGTAGAAGATAGCTCGGTTGGTGAATAGGGATGCCCAACAGGATTGGACTGCTTGGATGAGTTGATCGTTGCCGTGGATGTTGAGGTAGGTGTCTTGCTGTCCGGCGAAGGATGCGTCGGGTAGGTCTTCTGCTGTCGCGGAGGACCTGACTGCTACGTGGACGTTCGGTCTTTGGGTTTTTTCGCTTAGTTTATTGTAGGCGTCGATTGTTGCCTGTTTGATTTCGGGGAGTATGGGCTCCTGTTTTATCATTTTTCTTATTCTTTCTCCAGCTGACTGGAGTTGTTCGGATATGTCCACGTCGGTTTCTTTGAGGATCGAGAGGATCGAGTCGTAGAGGCCTGTGGACTTGATGAAGTGTTCGTATGCTTGGGCGGTTACGACGAAGCCTGGGGGTACGGGGATGCCTGCTTGGGTCATCTCGCCTAGGTTTGCTCCTTTTCCTCCTGCGACTCCGAGGTCCGCTTTGGATAGTTCTTCGAACCATGCAATTATTTTGACCATGACTATTATACTCCTAGGAGTATCTGGTTCATCCGGCTTCATAAAAAGACTGGAGATAAAAGGGTTTTGTATAGGGGCTCTGTATAGTTGTCGGTTGATTGTTAACCCTGTAAAAATTTGGTTGATGAGTAGAAGAAGCAATAGGAGATTGTCTAACTCTCAAGATACACTTCTTTATCATTAAATGTAAGTGTAAATTTTTGGATAATGTCTCTGCCAAGCAAACTTGGGATGTCTCGCATGAGAATCACCATCTCATCAAATTGGAATTGTATTGGATCGGAGTCAGTATCAAATGTGAGGACAATTGTTTCCTGAATTATTTTAGTTGAAGAACTTCCAACTCCTTGGGCATCTTCTCCCTTTGGTAAGATTTTGTAGTTTATGCCGAGTTCCTTCACATCAGGTAATGATAGCAGTGTGCGATATGAACCCGTATCAACTAAAAAATCTACTATGCCTTGAACATTAATACTAGAGATATTTACATCCGCTGGGATGATCGGACGACCATATTCAGCTATCTCACCGTCAATCCGCAAGAAAATCTCCCGAAATGAACTAGAGAACTAATAGTCTTTCTTTCGGTTCGATTTTTTTAATCATTATACAGTCGGGTTTGGGATTCTCTTTTAACGCTTTTTCTCGTACGATTTTTTTTCGAGTTCCAGATGCCACCACTCGACCATCACAGACTGCAATATATTTATTCGGATATTCTGTCTTTAATGTCGAAAAATTCTTTGCAATCCAACGAATATTCTCCTTCCTATATTCAAGTCTCTTGATAACCCGACTTAGATCTTTTTTACTCGAGATCCTTCTCAATACTCAATCCTCCTCCATCCAAAGTACCAACGCCTCTTCAACAGCCTTTCCTAGATTTCCCTTCTTCATGCCTTTCCTCTTGGCAACTTCAAGACGAAACCTTTCTTCTAACTCGTCAGGTAAAGTGATGTTGATCCTTTTCAATTCTTTTCCTCTATGTAATAAAGATGGTGCATAGGTGTATAAAAACATTTGCTCTTATGCACAAATATTATATATATACAAAAACGTGGGTTGCTGGAATACTCTGTGAGGATTGTGGATCTTGATTGAGGAAGCCCGAACTAGGATTGAGGAGTTGAAGACGGAAGCCTACACGTTGTTCCTCGCCTTCAAGCATCCCGCGACGCCTCTTCTTGCCAAGGCATCACTAGTCCTTATCGTCGCATACATTGCGAGTCCGATAGATCTGATTCCCGAGTTCATTCCTTTCCTAGGGCATCTTGACGATGCCCTTCTGATCCCTCTTGGCTTGGTTATTGCGAGAAGGTTGATTCCTGAGAAGATTCTGGAGGAGTGTAGACACAGGGCCGAAGAGAAGAAGAAAGCGGCATCGATTCGTCATGTGTAGAGAGTTAGCAGGTGTACGATCGTGTATGATGCCGATTGGAAGACTGTCTGAGAAATCCGATCAGTGAATTACTTAGAGTGTATGACGTTGTGCATGGCGGTCAATTGGAGGACTCAGGACTCGTAGAGTGATGTGAAGCGCGGACAACCAGGAAGATTGTCGGTACGGATGTCGCGAGGATGAATGGTACAGCGTAGAAAGGTGCCTTGGGTCCCCAACCGACCCACAGCGTTCCCCCTAATGCAGGTCCAATCGTCATGCCTAGACGTACGCTTGCCTCGAATAGCCCTGAGTAGAGACCTCTTCTTGAGAGAGGTGATGCCCCCATTAGGATTGAGAGTGCGGGAGACCAGCATGCAGCCCAGGCTCCTATGCCGATCATATACAGTATCAATAGCTCTAGGTACGTCGTCCTGGATGTCCATGGGAGAAATGCGAGTGGGGTAATGGAACAACAGTAGAGCAGGAGTCTATGGTTTCCTAGTTTGTCTGCGAGTCTCGCAGAGAGTATCTGTGCCAGTGCCCCGGTGACACCGAATCCTATTGCGTTGAAGAGGCCGATCTGGGTTTTTGTAGCGTTGAATAGTTCGGTCAGGTAGAGTGGGAGCATGGTATTTATGATTCCGAATCCGAGTCCGAAGATAGACCAGAGCAGAATCATCAGGGCTAATACCTTTCTGCAGCCTTGCTCCCGGGAGGGTCCGGAGGGCGAACTCTCTGATTTTGCTGGAGGATGTCCTGGATCTTTGATGGCTGTCATAGGCAGTATGGACAGTCCATGAACCGCGGCAAGGAATATGAAAAGCTCGGTCCATCCCCAGCTGTCGACGATAGTACCCCCGAGCATAGGCGCCACTACACCTGCGATCGGAAACGCGAAGAAGAGGAAGCTGTAGGCTTTAGCCCTCTTCTCGGGTTCAACCAGATCGGCTATCCAAGCATTCCTGGTTGGCATGAAGAGGGAGAAGACCGACGCATACATGGACCCCCAGAGAAGCAGTCCACGCCAACCCTTTGTGAAGATGTATAGTATGGGTGAGAGTGTCGCGAGGATTAGACTAGTGAGGATGATATGTTTCCTGCCGAGTCTATCGGAGATTATCCCGGAGAGACCTGTGAGGACCGTACCGACAAGACCTGTTATTGAGATGACATAGCTAGCTTCGACGACGGAGGCGCCGAGGTATGTGAGGTATAGAGGCCATATCGGGGTTATAGCGTTCAAGCCTAGCATTGTCGCAAAACTGAGGATGAAGAGAATAATCATCGTCCGATCGGTATAGATCGAGGATATCTTTCTCTCCGCTGACATAAGGCAACCTTCGTACCATGGGTTCCTGAAAAGGATCGGTCTCCCACTACTTAGCTCATGTCATATACATAGTCTTCTATTACCCGAACAAAAACGCACTGGAGGAGGGGCTTTTTCGTGAGAATCTTTGAGTTCAGCATTACTATGGCGCGCTTTGGTGGACCGGTAAGAAGTATTAGGGGATTTATTGTTAATCTCGGGGAGCTAGTTGGTTGGGGGAGAATGCTATGGAAACTAGAAGGTTCGCGCCTTCGACTTTTTGGTTAGACTGGAAGATAGGTGTTGGCGCGCGTTGCATTAAGTAACGTGTCTGTTGTGTGTGGATAGCGTATGTACTCGGAGAGGTTGGGAACTGTAGCCATTGCGGCAGTAATAACCTACGGGTTTCTGAAGGGGTTCGTCATCGGTCTGATAGTGCCAGGGCTGGAAGTGCCTTGGATGACTGGCGTCTCTATACCTCTGAATCTGACTGTTCACGGGGCTCTTTTCGCCGGATGGATGCTATTTCTGGCACAAGGCGGGAAGCTTAGACGTCGGGAGCAGTGGAGCTGGTGGGTTCCAGCAGGAGTTATCATCGTCCTAATGGGTGCCGTGACTCCGCTCGTGTACAACGTATTCTTCCGGAACCCAGAACCACACTATCTTCAGCATCTGATCGACGAGTTGCGATACATGTCGGAGACTGTACCTTACAGTCTCGGCTTCGGGATGGCGCTCATTTTCTACAGGGTTGAGGACGAGCGGAGACTGATGCTCTTCCATCTTCCAGTAGCACTCTTCTGGGCGATGAACGCACAGACGGTATCGCTCTTACACCAGATGGGGGTGATCTACCTTCCCACAGAGGCGATCCCCCCTTATAGACCCGGGATGACGATTGTGATGACGACCTTCGGGATGCCTTATTGGATATACCCGTACTGCTTCGGGGATGTCTGGTGGTGGGCTGACGCCGGTATAGGATACCTGCTCCCCCTGCTCGTTCTCTCATCCTTACTTGGACCCCTAATCAATAGAGTTCTTGCACATCGAGCGCATGACGTTGAGGGAGAGGCGCTGTCTTGACTGTGCACGCCAGTATTGACGGTACTCATTAGTAGCGTGTATGATTGTTCTTCCCGCTGTTCATAGACATACTCAGAGCTGGCGGGCGGAGGAGGGAATAAGGGATGATTTACCGGTATATCCGCGTCATGATCCGCTGACGGAGCCTAGACACTACTCGCAAAGATATTATACCGTATGGATTGATTGAGTTCGTCGAGAGTGGAATGTCGACTGCTTTGGTTAGATGTCCGAACTGTGGTTCGGTTAGCAACCGTACTAATGTGCCTGACGAGTATATTTGCTCTCATTGCAATGCTAGGTTCAAGTTTGTGAGACCCGGAGATCAAGTGGTAACTCGCGACGTGAGGACCCATACCTGCCCGGTATGCGGGGGAGCTGTTGAGGCTGGGAAGGGGATTCAATGTGTTCGGTGCGGTAGAAATGATGTCTGCGCAAACTGTGCCCGTAAAGCCCCTGAAGGCCATGTTTGCCGTGCCTGTCTAAAGCAGAGTCAGGATGACTGCATCTATTGCGGGGACTTCGCCATGTTCAAATGTGCAAGTTGTATGAGGTCTAGACCGTCGGACCCGAACCGTGCATGTGTGGCGCATGGGTCACGCCTTTTCTGGTTTGATAAGGGGGGATTTTGGGAGCCTAGTGGCTGGTTCTTTTGTCCGACCTGCCATGGTTGGGTGTGCAAGGACTGTATCGAACTGAGGAAGGAGGCGGAATTACTCGCTAAGACCTACTATGTCTGCAGGACTTGTAAGACTAGACTTGTGGAAGAGAATAGGGAATATCCTGAGATGATTACCGCCGTTGTTCGTGCGCGGGGCGGGTCCACCTCGTCCATACCGCCAGTCGGCATAATGAAGAAGATGATTATGTGCCCGAGTTGTGGACATGAGTACTACCCAGGCGTATTTAAGTCTCCGCACGGTTGTCCAAAGTGTAACGAACCCCAACCCGACATAGATCCCTACTCTATGGATTGATTAGCGAGCGCGGTGTCCCTGTCCAGCGAATAATATGTGAATAATAAAAATTGAAGTGCAAGTGCTTGACCGATGAAGACCGATTCACCGGTAAAACGGCCAAGATCCCCTTAGCATCGTCTAAATGCGTGGTGTCTGTGTAAAGCTTGGCTTGCACGATAATATCTATCAAACGAGCTCTTAATCGATTTTCACGCCAAACTGGAGGACCCCTACTCCGGCATAGTAGACGATAGTGGCAACGATGAAAATGGTGTATATGCCGTATGTATCAGCTATGAATGCGGCTATTATTGGCGCTATGAACCCAACCAGATTCCCTGGAAGTGAGGAAAGCGCGAAGCCCATCCCCCTTTCTTGGGGTGGAGAGAGTCTCGCCGTTATCCAAGCAGTAGCTGGCATCGCCAGTATGCCAAAGAACCGCTGGGCGAGGTAGAAGAACATGAAAGGCCAGAAACCTTTCAGGGTGATAGCGAGCAGGAAGCATGTGTGGGAGGCAAGTAATGTGATTACTGACAGCCTCTTCTCGCCGAAGCGGGAAGCCAGCTCCCCTCCGAGGGGAGACGCGACGATACCCATCAGCGAGCCTGCCCCGAGCATGATGCCTATGCTTGCCAGGTTCCAGCCTTGGCTCTCCGCTAGCCAGATGCTGAGAAACCCCGATGTGAGACTGCCTCCGAATCTTCGTATTCCACTTGATACGAGGAAGAGGATCATGTTCATTGAGAGTAGCCTGCTGGCTGAACCCGCTTCTACCCTTTCCTCCGCAATCCCTCTTTTCCGTGTTTTTATGGAATCCTTCAAGAAGAATAGGGCTACGAGCCCGAATAGGATTGGCAATGTCCAGAACCAGTATACCTGACGCCATCGAAATGCGAAGATCCCCATGAGGATACTGATGGAGAGGGGGCCCAGGGAAACCCCGAAAGTCCCTCCGCCGTTCCATACGCCGAGTGCCTTAACCCTGTCTTTGGGCTTTGTTATCCCTATGATGTAACTCTGAGCCGCGGGGTGGTAGATCGTGGAGTTGAGTGTCAGGAGTGTCGTCGCCGCAATGTACATCTCGGGATTCAGAGATATTCCTCCGAGAACGGCGCCTGTTGCCGACATGAGAATGCTGAAAGCCATTATCTTCTTCGCCCCGAACCGGTCCGAGAGGAAACCAGCGGGGATCAAGAATAGAACTTGGCAGAGAGAGGGAATGGCGGTTATGAGGCCGATCTGCTGGTAAGTAAGGTTGAACTCCTCCTTGAGGAGAGGGAAGAGAGTGGAACGCATATTTCCCGCTGCGTGGACGAGCACGTGTATTAGGACCGTGAGGAGTAGACCTAAACTGAGAAGGCTTAGAGCTTGAATGTTGCCTTCTTCGCTTTCGAGTGTATCGGTCAAACCGTATTCTTTCCCTGGGAATATTCGCGTTCTATTATTTGTGTTGAAACTTGTTTTCATGCAAAATATCTTTCTGTCGTTCGCCGTGGTAATCGACTGGTTAGGCGATGACCCCTATCGATGTCGCCGATTTGTGCGTGCGGTAAGGGCTGTACCATCTGAGGGGATTCTTGAAAACATCCCATCGTTGCAGGGTTTACGGAACAAAACTAGCTTGTTCACGCGCGTCAAGGGAGTCGATTACACGTATTAAGGGTGGAGAGACGAAAGCGTTCAACCGATACGCGCTATTTAGGCGGCGCAACGAGTTTGCGGTAACCCTTAATCCACTTCTCGTAGTGACTTTCGTAGATCTGGGCGACGTCCTTTCTAGGTCTGACTGTCGGCAGCCATTTGACGGTGCTCCTTGCCGCCTCGGACACATTCGGGTAGAGTCCTATGCCAGCACCGGCTAGAATGGTGGCACCGAGCGCCGTAGCCTCCGTGACAGCCGGAACCTTCACCGGCAAGCCCAGGACATCGGCTTGGATTTGGGTCCAAAGCCTGCTTTTCGTGTTACCTCCGCAGAACCGGAGTTCGTCGATCTTGATCCCTGTAACCTCTTTGATCTGCTCGATATTAGCCCTAACCGCGAAGCAAGCCCCCTCGACTGTTGCCCTCATGATCTCTTTCTTCGTCGTAACTCCGGTAGCGGAACGAACGTTCAAGTCTATCAGGGCCGTCCTCTTACCGAAGAGACCACCCCGGACATTCATTATGCCTGGACCAAGGTAAGCTAGAAGCCCCCCGGAGCCAGGTGGGGCTCTCTCAGCCTCACGGGTTAGAAGGTCGTAGGCATCAAGCCCTGTTGCCTTGGCGACAACAGTTTCGAGGTCACCAAGGGCGTCTCTGACCCACCTGACAGACCAGCCTGTTGATCCTGCGTTGCTCTCGAGGAGCCACTTGTCCCGGACCACGTGACAGTTGGTCCAGCACCTGAACTCCGGGTCGAGAACGGGTTTCGAGGTGACTAGCTGGACCGGGGTGGTTGTTCCCCCAACAGCGGTGATCTCGCCGTCTTCCACACATGCGCTGCCGAGCAGACCGCATTGGGTGTCGGCACCGCCGACAACGGTCGGCGTCCCCCCTTTGAGACCGGTCTCTTCGGCTGCCTTCCTCGTCACCGACCCAAGCAGTGTACCGCTCTCAACGACTTTCGGAAAGATCTCTGGGGGAATACCGATATCTGAGATGAGCCTTTTTGAGAAGTTCCGTGCTGATAGGTCGAAGAGGCAGGTCTCGCAGACTCCAGATGGCTCGACTGCGACTTCGCCCGAGAGCTTGTAGGCCATCCAGTCGCTTATCATCAGGAATGTCTCCAGCTTCTCAAATAATTCGGGCTTTGTCCTCTTGAGCCACATTAGCTTCACAACAGGCATGAAGCTGCTTGGCCAGTGGCCGGATGACATGTACATTTCTTCAGCGAGTTTCTCGTCTAGGGTCTTTTCTTCCGCGAATAGTTCCGCGCTGAATGGGATAAAATGCTCCTTCCCCTCGCTATCGAGCAGCACGAACTCCTCTCTCATAGTCGTGAAGCTGACCGCGAGGATGTCTTCTGGTTGGATCCCTGAATCGGCAAGCGCCCCATGGATCGCTTCCTTCAGTCCTTTCCATCCGATTTCAGGAGACCAGGCTGCTCGAATCCAAGGCGAGAAGGAGGCTGCTACCTGTCTTCCCTCTGTGTCGCAGATGAAGCATTTTCCTCCCCCTGAACCTGCATCGAGGACTAGTAAGTACTTCCCAGCCATGATAGTGTCCTCACCCAATCAAGTAGTCTAAGATTCTTCTCCTTTCTGTTGAAGATGATAAGTCTTCCAGGGATAACACTGTGTTCATTCCTCTAACCAGTTCAAGTCTTATGTTGTAGTGCATGCATCCGTGTTGTACTTAGACGGCGGAGTAGGATACCTGGAGACATTGTCATCTAAGAAATCGCATAGAATAAATAAATTCTACAAAGAGAATTTGACATGGAGGTTTCTTGATGCCGGTCATGAAGGGAAAAGACATAGAGGATGGAGGGTTACTCAAGATAGCAGAGCTGATGGCTGTAGCGGCCAGAACAGCCCCTAAGACCCGTGGAGTAGACGAGATAGTTACAGCGGTGGTGAATGGCGAGGAGAAGGATGCCATAGCAGACGAGATGGTCAAGGTCTACAAGGGGAAGGCGAATCCCTTGGCCTTCTTTGAGAGGGACGCGAATAACCTTAGGCGGTCACCCTATCTCCTGTTGGTAGGGGTTAGGGGGACGACCCCGAAGCGACCCGAGAACCCCCTTAACTGCGGGGCTTGTGGCTACGACACATGCGCAGAGTTCACCAGGGCTGAGAAGCGGCAGGGAGAAGACTTCACAGGGCCCGTCTGCGTTTGGCACGCGGTAGACCTGGGGGTGGCTCTAGGCTCAGCCGCCAAGATTGCCTCTGAGCTTAACGCCGACAACCGCTTAATGTACTCCGTGGGGGTAGCGGCAAAGGCGTTGGGCGTATTGGCAGCCGATGTTATAGTGGGCATACCGATCTCCTCAGAAGGGAAGAACATCTACTTCGACAGGGGTTGAATGAGGAGAACCTTCTCCTCGAACCTAACCCCTCTCTACGCTGAGAATACCATCCCTATTCGAGTTAATTCTGTTTCAAGGCACTACTTGACATGGACTTGAACCTTTGAAGTTGCAGAACTGGCTTTCGTAGATATTAGGGTCTGGGGCAATAAGAAACCATTATTGAAGCGGTAGGCTCACGATCGGAGGCCTATTGAAATTCAGAATTCGAGGAGGCGGCTTAGTACCATATAGTCGAGTTCAGAGGGGATTATAGACTGCTGGATAATCCTTATTGTATCTAGTTTCGGGGAATGGTTTTAAAGGACCGATAGGACTGCTTGGACGCCGGGTATTGTTGCGTCCCTTTTAAGTCGGAAGGATCTTGGGGCATTCTAGATGGTGAGATGTAATAAGTGTGGCATAGAAATAGTGGGTCTACCCTTTATCTGCACCTATTGTGGAGAGGCTTATTGTGCAGACCACAGGTTGCCTGAAGCCCATTCCTGCCCGAACCTGGTGTTAGCTAGGGCTCCCCCCTTCAATCTACGTGAAACCCCAACCGAGGAAAGGAGCCCCATCTCATCTCTGAGGGCTAGGATTCTTGATGGGTCAGAGCTGAAACAGCTACTGATCGCCTGGATAGTCTTAGGGTTCTGCTTCTCTGTTAGAGGTCTATTTACGCCAACCCTCTTCCCAATGCTGTTCGGGGTATCTTTGGTTACCCTCGGCTTCGGCTTTGTAGGTCATGAATTAGCACATAGATATGTGGCCCGCAGGTACGGTTGCCAGGCGGGGTTCAGGCTTTGGCCTCTCGGATTAGTCATAGCCCTGGTCTCTGCCTTGTTATCAGGGGGTCGGTTGATCTTCGCGTCCCCGGGTGCGGTCTACATAACTCATAGATTCTTCGGCTTTGGCTACAGAGACCAGAAGAAGATAAATGGGTTGATCGCCCTTTCAGGACCCGTAGTCAACATCCTGGTTGCCTTCATATTCCTCGCAGTATCCAGATTAGGGGGGCTCCTCGGTCTTCTAGGTTCAAACGGTTTCAGGGTAAACCTTTGGCTCGCTGCTTACAACCTCCTACCCTTCGGGATGATGGACGGCCGAAAAATCTTCTCATGGAATCCCCTGATCTGGACAATCGTGGCGATCCCAGTATGGGTACTCTCATTCTTTCCTTAACCGATCTAAGCCACTATGGTATACAAGGTCATTGCATAAACTTGTCCACCACCCGTCTAGGCGTCCCGTCACGAAAACTCCTAGTCGAATCCAGTTGCTCGTGTTGAGCAGTAAGATAGCCGTTTTCCTTGAAGATTATTTTAAAAACGGGAAATCATGATCGAGCCTATAGATGTGATTATGTTCGTCAGAAGAACCACTGTCACTACCGTTGTCGAGAATAACTCAGGATTAGAGATCCCAAGCTGGTAGGGAAGAAGGCTCATAGTTGCTTGTGCAAGCCCCTGACCACAAAGCAGCGTCATAGGGACCCTATCTTTTGACATAGGGCTTCCCAAGACGGACAGGCTTACTGCAATGTAGCGCATAAATATGATTATGGCTGAGAAGACTAATCCTAATCTCAGGCTAGACTCCAGCGCGGTCAACGATATATCATAGATTAATCCGAGAAACATAAAGAAGAAAGCTCTGACGAGAAACGCAAGTTCTGACTGTATACGCATTAGAAGCGTTTTCAACTCGGAAAACTGATCGCTATCGATACCCATCCCTATGAAAGCGGATATTCGAGCATCGTTACCAATGACAAGGCCGAGGACAAGTGCCGAGAGCGCCCCATTTCCGCCAAGGAAATCCGACCCTGTGAATGTGAGAACCAGCACACCTAACGTCGCCATATACGTGTATCTCTCATGTCTGAGGTGGTACAGGGTTCTAAGCCAGATCACACCTACCACGAAGCCGATAAGTATTCCCACACCGAAGCTGGCAGCTATGTCTTTGGCTGTCTCGTTGAAGTTCAAGTCTCCCCTCTTCAAGAATTCAGCAAACGCAAGGAAGAGAATAATGTTGATGAAGTCTAGGACGGACTCTAAGGATATTGTATGGAAAGTTTCCTGCCTTAGCTGAAGGCTCTCCGAGAGCGGGATTATAACCGCGGCACTTGTACCGGTTACCATTGGTCCAAACATCAAGGCCTGTATCCAACCCAAATTCAAGAAGTATCTGAGGAAGATTGCGATCCCGACGGTTACAAATGCAAGGTTTGTCAACGATAGGAGGAATGCTCTCCCGCTTTGACCAAAGACTTTGCCTAGATTCATCTGCATACCGCCGTAGAACAGGACCATCATAAGTGATAGAGTCACCAAATATGGTGCAAATGGAAGCATTGTCTCTCTAGGAAAGATCCCCAAAACTGGTCCAAGGGCTATCCCGAAGAGTATTAGCGAGAGTACATCGGGGAACCCCGTCTTCTTGAGTATTAATTGACCGAGGAAACCTATGAAAACGATGACTGCCATGGCGATGAAAAATACAGTAACCTGTAACATTGATTCAGCCCCTGATGAAACTAGGTAGCCTGCATTAAAATCTTGAGAATATAACCGTTCCTAAAAAAATTCCAGTACACACAAACGAATTCTACCCGTAGGCTTCTCGGATCATCTTTCGGTAGTTGCCGCCCGTTGGTGCGGGGAGGTTTTTCGGGGGGCACCATTTGAATCTTGTAAGTTCGTCGTCGGGTTCTGGTTCTCCTGCGGTCCATTCTGTCTTGTAGCATAGTACTATGTCGTAGCGTTTCTGCGGGTGTTGCGGGAATCTCTTCGGGAAGACCCCGGTGAGGTGTCTGATCTCGGCTTGGACGTTTATCTCTTCGAGTATGCGCTTGACTGTTTCCTCCGGGTGTTCATTTTTCAGTATTCTGCCTCCCGGGAGAGCCCATACGTTTCTGTAGGGGGCTGTGACCCGGAATCCGAGAAGGATCATTGACTGCTTCTCGACGATTATGTCTACGCAGGGGATAGGGGTCGAGAGTAAGAGTGATTTCCAGGCTTCTTCCGATAGCCTCCCAGGCTTGTTGGCGAGTTTCCTATCTAAGTCGTCTTTTGTCGTCTTCAATTTGCATTCACGTTTTCGTGTTGGTTGGGTAGCTGAATTCGTTATGGTCTCGTGTGCTTGTTCTTGAAGCGTTCAATGTAGTATTATTACCTGTTATCTGCGTGTGATTGAGATTGAGATGTCCTGGGTTATTGGCTGGGTTGCTTCTTGGTAGGTGAGGGTTATGGTGTCGTTGATCTCTGTAGGTTGGTTCGGCGTTATCAGTTCAAGCGATACAGTTACTGTCCCCTGGGGTATGTCACCGACCTGTATTGTGTTTCCCACCACCTCGTGTGTTGAGGATTCTATCTTGAATTGTTGAAGGAGCAGGTTTGTCTGGATGACTGCTTCGTGAGCGGTGTATTCTGTAGGGTTGGTTATCACAAAGCTGACTGTGATCCCTCTGTTTCTTCTCGCACTTGAGGGGTAGGAGACGCTTAGGCTGAGCTGGGGTTTACCGTCGTTGTCTGTGGAGGGGGTCAGGATTACTGAGGGTTTTATTGTTTCGGCGAAGAAGTAGAAGCCTCCCCCGGCGAGGAACAGAATTCCGATCAGGAACAGGATTTTCGTTACCATTGCCCCTGTCCGTTTTTCTTCGCGGAACGTCTCTTTTATTCTGAAGGCTATGTACAGGACTAGTGCTGAGAAGAAGATGATGAAGAGTATCAGGGTGAAGACCATGCCTATGGCAGAGATGTCAACTGATATCATGGATTCACCTTCTCGGCTTCTCCCATTCCATTAATATACCAACCATTTCTTCGGTAAAGGTCATTACTCTTACCCCGTCTAAGAGTACGTTATAGTATGGGAGAAGGGGAACCGCTAAGAACTCTCGTGGTCCGGGTCTTGGGTCAAGGCACATAGCAAGTATCCCTACG
Organism: uncultured Candidatus Bathyarchaeia archaeon; assembly: GCA_964596985.1. Classification (GTDB taxonomy): domain Archaea; phylum Thermoproteota; class Bathyarchaeia; order RBG-16-48-13. The sequence goes on along the minus strand of CAZQWG010000003.1, from coordinate 46,661 downwards.
ATCATTTCAAAGCCGAAGTATAGGATAAGCCCGAGGAACGGGGTATACGTGTTTCCGATGACGAAAACGGTTAGCAATGCGAGGAGCAGCAGCGCCGCGTTGAAGATCGAGGACACGGTGTCGAACCATAGATTGGGTACACCGAGCATCCCCGCGTAACCGTGTTTTAGGTTGAGGTACATGTCTCTGTTCTTGTCTAGTACCTGGATCATGCCCCGGTACCATCTCCGCCTCTGTTTCATCAGGTCTTCAAGGTTCTTCGGGGCTGATGTGTAGGCTATTGCCTTATCTTCGTACTCAACCTTGTAACCTGTTTTCAGTATCTTCATGGTTATGTCGAAGTCTTCGGCGAAGGTCTCGTCGGAGAAAAAGCCGGCTCTCTCGACGGCAGCCCTCTTGAGGGCTGCAATAGGCCCTGGCACCACCATGACGCATCCGAGCATCGACTCAGCCTTCCGGACAAGGTTGATTCCAGTAGTATATTCTGCTGCCTGCAGGAGATTCAGAAGACCCGGACCCGGTTGGACTTTGACGTTCCCGGCGACGGCCCCAAGACGTTCGTCTGCCTTGAATCGGCTGGCCAATATCTTCAGCGAGTCCCTGTCCAGTTTTGTATCAGCGTCCACCGTCACTATCAACTCGCCTTCGGATAAGAGGACCCCGGTGTTCAGCGCGTTCGCCTTCCCCCGATTCTCTTGATGAACCACCTTGACTCCGAGACCCTCGAATTCCCTGGCTTCTTCAAGGGTTTCGTCGGTTGACCCATCGTCGACCACGACTATCTCGTACGAAGGGTAATCGAGACCCAGCAGGGATCGGATACATTCTTTGATAGTTACTTCTTCGTTGTACGCCGGGACAATCATTGAGATCGTTGGGAGAGACTCGGATTCTACAATTCGACTCTTCAAGCTGTAACCCAAAGAGAGCAGCAATCGAATAGACAACCTGAGAATCGAGATGACAAACACCGAGTAGTAGAAATAGGGTATCACACTCATGCGAATTCCCAGCTTGACCAAAGGGTATCCAGAGAATGCTGCTTGCTGTAGATCTTCGAACTCATCCCTGCCACCTAGCCTGACCCTTCGGTCTACGACTTCCTTGACCACGTCGTATAAGGCGTGTTCTTCTCTCGAATCAGCGTCCTACTTCAATATAGGCTATGCATGGTCACTTCGCTTATACCTTGCCAGCAGTAAGGCTGTCGGTATTGCGATCGCGAAGATCAGGGACGAGGCGTAGAACGGGACTTGATGCCCTATTCCTTCCCAGAGTATCCCGGCTAGCGCAGGTCCGACCGTGAACCCGAGCATTATGCTTGCCTGCGCCAGCCCTGAGAACAAGCCTCTCCTAGAGCTAGGGACTGCGTCCATCAGCATTGACGCTGTAGACGCCCAAGTCATGCTCCACGCTGCGGTGCCAGCCATACGCAGCAACAAGAGGTGCAGATAGCTTGCGCTGATGGGCCAGAGAAGGAAGGTCAAGGGGAGGATAGAGCAACAGTAGAGAATCAGCTTCTCCTCTCCGAGTTCGTCTGCGAGTCTGGCGCCGGGCATCTGAGCCAGCGCCGCGGTGGCTCCAAACCCGATCGAGGTGAAGATCCCGATCTGGGTTGCCGTGCTGTTGAATCTCTCGGTTAGGTAGAGAGGGATTATCGGCGTTACCGTTCCAAGACCGAATCCGAAGAGGAACTGGAGTACGATCAACAGCATGAGCTCCTTTGTCTGTCCAATCTGAGGACCGGTATCCTCTGTCGCTGGCAACAGCTTGTCGTCGGTCTTCTTGGCAGCGCTGATAGCCGTCACCGGTAGAAGGCATAGCCCATGGATCGCTGTGACCATGATGAAGAGCGTTCCCCACCCCATTCCATCGACGATCATACCCCCGATTATGGGTCCTACGATACTTCCGATCGGGAACGCCATGTTCAGGAAACTGTAGGCTTTGGCTCTCTCTCCCGGTTTCACTAGATCTGCTATCCACGCGTTTCTGGTCGGCATGAAAAAGGCGAACGCGGACCCGTATACGGATGCCCAGAGGAGTAGTTCACTCCAGCTCACTGCCCGCACATAGAAAAGAGGGGGAACCGCGGCTAGGACGATACTGGCGAGGATCACTGTTCTTCTACCGATCTTGTCCGAGATTATCCCAGAGGGACATCTAAGCACTGTCCCGACCATCCCGGATAAGGACAGGACGTAGCTGACTTCAAACACGGTCGCCCCGAGCGACATGATATACAGCGGCCAGATCGAGTTGAAGGAGTTCATACCCAGCGACATGGCGAAGGTGACCAGGAAGATCAGAATCAACGTACGATCGGTGTACGCCCAGAATCCTTTGGAGCCGGACACATCGTCATCCCTGTTTCTTCGTTCGAACCAAGTAGCGCGGCGCGTGGGTAGGTTGATGTACGAACAAGCTATTTGACTGTTTTGTAGAGCGCTGTCTCCGAGACACGAACATAAGGAGATGTCGGTCTTTCTAGCAGCATGTGCAAAACTGAAAAGTATACGAAGCATAGATCTGGGTTCAGAGATGTGAGAAAAGTTGCAGCTAGAGAAAACACACTACGGCTTGATAGTGGGGATTATCCTTATCGCGGCGGGCGGGGTGCTCTTCTACCAGGGACCGCAGGCAACCGAGACGACCGTCGAGTACCCACATGCAGACTCGTTGTACAAGGGGACGGTGATAATCAAGAGCGACAACTTCAAGGGGATAATGGCTTGGAGCATGAAAGCGGGCGACAGGATTGCCGGCAAATTCACGGTGAAAGGGGGTAACGACATAGACTTTCTGATACTCGACGACGACGCATACGACCAGTGGAAGAATAGGGAAACCTACGACGCTCTCTTCAAGGCATTACGGTCAAGCGGGGCTACCTTTGACGTGACGATCCCGGAAGATGGCGACTACAACATGGTCTTCGACAACGCAGGAGACGACATAAAGAAGTATGTGGAGTTTGAGGCTATACGGCACTGGACTGAGACCGGACCCGGGGTTGTATACGACTTCACGTATATGTATGCTGGGGCCGGAGCGGCTGGGGTAGGAGCATTAGTAGCCTTGGGGTCGGGCGTGATTCTTCTGGTGCAGAAGATACGGAAGAAACCAGAACAAGAGTAAGAACCGGCGCACGTGTCGTACGGCAAGTGCGCATACCTTCTTTTTCCAGTTACTTCAAGCAATCGGACGGCTGTAGATTGCTTGTAGATCACAGGAATCCTAGATTTATGCCTGGCAGACGTCGAGATGCTGATTCTTAGGGGACTACAAGTTCGAACCCGGGTCGTCAATATTTCGTTGGATCATGGGGGAGGGTTACCATGTCCCGAAGAGACTGGAGAGTTTGAACTTGAAGGCGAGAAGCCAGGGGATGACGATGTCAATGATTCCTTGTAGGAGGTTCAGGCTGGCTACGAAAGCGACGAATCCGAGTATTGAACCGCCGAACATGGTGTCGAGGATGGTTTCCGAGGGGATCCCGAGGAAGAGAGGGATAGCCCAGTAGTAGTTGATTATGCTTGCGATCACTATTCTGACTGTGTTGGCGAGAACCGCGGACAGGATGAGGGCGTTGAGACTGCCGTATTTCTTGGAGGTCTTGTCCGAGAAGCCGGGGAGATAGGTGAGAGCCGCGGTGACCAGTAGCATCGGCAGGGTGGCGATGAATTTCATTGCTGCCCCCACGAATCCTGTAGGGCTGTAGACCAGTATGAATCCGGTTGTTATTAGCGAGACGTATAGGGCTTCCCCGAGCCCGTAGAGGAAGAAGGATAGAACCCAGATCGTTCCAACGAAGTCTATCTTCATTCCCCAGAAGACGCGAAACGCGGGCATCAGTTCGAAGGCGATCGACAAGGCGGACATCACCGCGACACTGACGACGAAGTACGCTCTAGACGGTTGGGGCATTCCCGATCACGCAGAAAGAGGGTAACCTATCAACATTTTAAGGTATCTACCAGAAAACGGGTACCCATCGCTGGCAGGTGCCGCGACGCTTGGGTGCAGGATTCATCTAGCGACCGGATTGGGCTGAGCCCTAGACTGGCTGGCAAGGTGTGTGGCAGCGCTATGAGCGTAGCATGCTACGTGATCACCTTACGCCTATCTCCGCCCTCTTGTTCGCCGCTGACCCCTGAGGGCTTTTTTCATGCGTGAGACACCTTCACGGATCTTATCGGTAGAATTCGCAAAACAGATCCTTATGAACCCCTCACCTTCGGGGCCGAAGGCGCTCCCAGGAGCCACGGCGACGTGAGCCTGCTCGAGGAGAAAGCGTGACAGTTCTAACGACGTCACCCCGAAGGCGGTTACATCCGCGAATACGTAGAATGTTCCTTTTGGTTTGAACGCCGCGATGCCCGGGATCTGTCTCAAACCGTCAAGAAGGAGGTCGCGACGCCTCTCGTAGGCAGCAACCATCTTCGCGGTGATGTCAGCCGGAAGGTCCAGAGCCGTCATAGCCGCGAGTTGGGACACAGAACTTGTGCATGCAGTTGTATGTTCGTGAAGCTTGGCAGCTTTCTCGGCGACCGGTTGGGGCCCGGCGAGGTAGCCTACACGCCATCCAGTCATGGCATAGCTCTTCGAGAAGGTTCGAATAACGATGGTTCGCTCCTTCATCCGTGGAAGCGAGGCGATACTGCAGAATGATGCCCCGTCGAAGACGAGATCCGCGTATGCCTCATCGGAGAAGACAAGCAGATCACGTTGCTCTACGAGTTCGGTGAGCCTCAGCAGATCCTCCTTTTCCAGCGTTGCCCCCGTAGGGTTGTGCGGATAATTGAGAAGTAGGGCTTTTGATCGCTCTGTGACTGCCTGCTCAAGAGCTGCAAGGGAGGGCTTGAACTCGTCGCGAACCTCAAGGCGAACCGGCCGGATATCGGCACCCGCTATCATAGCATGTGCCGAGTAGTTCGGCCAGTGTGGTGCAGGGAGGAGAAGCTCGTCACCTTGATCAAGGGTGACCAGCATGGCTAGAAGAAGGGCCTCCATTGCCCCCGAGGTGACCACTATCTCTCCAGGTGAAAAGGTGGTCTTGAGCTCCTCTGACAGCTTTCGAGCAATCTTCGTTCGCAGGGCTTGTATTCCACCACTTGAGGTGTAGTGTGTCATCCCCTCGGAGGCCGCCTGGAGTGCCGCCTCGATTATTGGCTTTGGCGTATCGAAGTCGGGTTCCCCGATCTCAAAGTGAATGACATCTTCCATCTTCCCGGCAAGATCGTATATCTCCCGGATCCCCGAGTAGGGAAGGACCCCAGCCCGCTTGGACAGGAAGGAGCTCACCGCGCTCAAGCCCCCTCGTATATGCTTTTCACCGCGTTGACGCCGCCTTCGACATCGACTTCAGCCCCTAGATCTCTTATTGCCTGGCCGAACGCAGAGATTCCGTAGAGTACCTTGTGATAGCGCGCCGCCTCACCCATGGTTCCGAATCGTACGTAGTTCTTGCCGATCTGTTTCACGTACACGTCCCAAGACATCATATTCGCGTCCCCCAGAATCACTCGATACCGCTCGAAGAGATGCCGCCGGATCTGGTAGTCTTCGATATGATTAGGCAGGAGGACAGCGGTTACCGCGTTATCGGCGAACCGGTCTTCCTTGCAGATATATGTGAGACCCATCGCCCTGACAGCTGCCCTGACGGCTTTGCCTGCAATCTCGTGCCTCCTTATGCAATTCTCGAGACCTTCTTTTTCCAGAGCCTGAAGCGAAGCCCATACGCCTTTCATAATAACAAACGAGGGTGAGGCGGGATGCGGGGCTTCCCGCAGTTCAAACCGGTATTTGTTCCCGCCAGCCTCCCAGTTCTTCCGTTCCACGGCAGCCATGTTGAGGTAGTCTCTGCAGGCAAGCAGGTTCATGTAGAACCCGTGAATCTTCGTCTTTCTGGCTTGCATTCGCTCCCAGGCGCGTGGGCTCACCGAGACAAACGTGTTCCCTTGGGGGGCGCCGAGACATTTCTGACCGTTGGTGACGCAGAGATCGATGTTCCATTTGTCTACGTGAAGCACCTCGCTCGCGAATGAGGAGATCGCGTCCACGACGTAGAGAAGTCCTCTCTCCCGTGCAATGGCTCCGATCTTCTCTAGCGGATTGGCGACCCCGACACTCGTCTCGCCATGTACTACGCCAATACCTTTGATGTCCGTCTCCTGTTCCAGGATAGACTCGATTGCCGCCGGATCAACCGGTTCTCCGAGATCGAATTGGACTTTCACCGGGATCGCCCCGGCTGTCTCCACCATCACACTCATTATCTCGCCGAACATCCCGTTCTGAGCCACAAGAAAGCGGTCCCCTGGTTCAAGGATCGAGTTCACCGATGCCTCGATGCCAGATGTCCCCGTCCCAAAGACGATCACGACATCGTTCTCTGTCCCAAGATTCTTCCGTAGGAGGGCTAGGGCTTCCTCTTCCATCTCCCAAAGGGGAGGATAGTATATCGGGATAACTCCTTTCCCCAACGTCTCCTTGCTGCTCGGCACCAATTCTGCTTGTCCGCAGCTGAAGTTGAAGAATTCCCGCATGTTATCTCCCTCCCATCCTCAAGATATTAAATGGTTGCCTACATGCTCCATTCCATACACGGATCTGTCCGCTCATGTTTGCTCCATACCGGAGAATAAACAGTCAACCATACCAACATTTTAAGAAGTTAGTCCGTAGTGAGTAGGGAAAAGATGTAAGGAATGGTATTGTAGAGATAGAAGGGATGAGGGTAGTTGAACGAACCGACAGGAAGAAGGACGATCTTCATCACCGTCACGGCTACGATGGGAGCCCTCGTGATAGTCTTAGATTATACCCTGAAGTTCTCCGGGCTCAAGATACCATTCCCTTGGCTTCCCTACTTGAAGTTCGATTTCTCAGGAATACCCATCGTAATCGCTATGATCCTCTGCGGGCTGACCTCGGGAGCCGCAACCTGTGTGATTGCAGCTCTAGGGATTTTGGCGCGAAGCGGGGACGTCATAGGAGCGTCCATGAAGGCTATTGCCGAGTTCTTCACGATACTAGGCATGGCCCCGTTCTATAGACGCGGACAGGGAAGAACAGGAAGGATAATCGGTGCAATCGCAGGAATCGCACTGCGTATCCTGACGATGAGTTTGGCTAACCTGTCGATCCTACCGATGTTCTATCACATTCCGTTCGAAGCAGCCGTCGCACTGCTACTTCCCATCGCCGTCTTCAACACGATCCAGGGAGGGATCAGTATCGGCGGGGGATGGACTCTATACCGCGCCATAGTATGGAGAATCCCGTCGCTCACCAACCTCAACAAGAAATGAGAGAAGAAGAAGGAACACGCACAGTCCTTCTGGCTTACGGAGCCCCAAAACGATTTTATATAAGGCGCGGGTGATACGGGAATCTTGGATCTGAGAAGGGAAGTATCGTGGAGTCGGGCAGGAGACCTCTCAACGTCTTGATGAGCTACCTGAACAATCCCATTCGGGTGAAGCTCAAGAACAACATGGAGTACGGCGGGAAGATGACCCAGTGCGACAACTACATGAATCTGATTCTAAACGGGGCTGTCGAGTACGACAAGGATGAGCCTGTAGCGAACTACGGGGACATACTCATCAGGGGCAACAACATTCTGTACATCAACGTGACTCCAGCCTAGCGTTGGAGGATGACAAAAACTTATCAGACTAGGAATTACTCAAGTTTTCAGGCTGAGGTAGTCTAAGGTGACCCGGAATATTCGTGTCCAGACGCTGAACCAGAGGCCCGTCGAGGACCATGATATCGAGATTGTCGAGAGAAAAGGAAAGGGGCACCCGGACTACATCATCGACGCCGCATCAGAGGCTGTGAGCAGGAACCTCTCCGAATACTACATGGAACATTTCGGGGCCATACTCCACCATAACGTCGACAAGGGGCTGCTTGTCGGAGGGGAGGCCAACCCCGTGTTCGGGGGAGGAGAGGTGACCCAGCCGATCTACATTGTCGTAGCCGGCAGGGCGATCACCGAGGTCCCAGCGGACGACAAGTCGATCTCCGTTCCAATCGACAGTCTGGCGACCACCGCGATCCGGAACACCTTGAAGGAGAACCTTAGATTCCTGGATCTCGACAAGCATGTGACCGTCGACTACAAGATAAAACCGGGGTCGACGGATCTAGTCAAGAACTTTGATCTGAGTCGAACAATGCCTCTGGCGAACGATACTTCCTTCGGAGTCGGATTCGCCCCTCTGAGTCAGACGGAACGGCTGACGTTCGAGACCGAGATGTTCCTGAATTCGCCTGGATTGAAGAAGAGGCTCCCAGAAGTCGGAGAAGACATCAAGGTCATGGGTTTGAGAAGAAACCAGGAGATCAGCCTGACGGTGGCGGCGGCGATAGTGAGTCACCTGACGCCCGACCTAGACCACTATCTGAACGTGAAAGAGGAGATAGCCAGCAAGGTATCGGATCTGGCGGCGAAGATCACAAGCCTCCCGGTCTCTGTGAAGGTCAACGTTGCAGACAAACCCGAGAAGGGTGTTGTGTACTTGACGGTGACAGGGACCTCGGCGGAACAGGGGGACGACGGGAACACCGGGAGAGGAAACCGAGCCAACGGATTGATTACACCGTGCAGGCCGATGTCCCTAGAGGCGACGGCAGGTAAGAATCCGGTCAGCCACGTCGGGAAGATCTACAACGTCCTTGCAGGCAGGGTAGCCGACCGAGTCAACAATGAAATCTATGGTGTCAGGGAGGTCTACGTCAAGATCCTAAGCCAGATAGGGCAGCCCATAGACGAGCCTGCGATGGCTGATGTCGAGTTACTCCTGGACCCTACGGCCAGCGAGGTTAGTGTCCGAAGAGAGGTTGAGGCGATCGCCGACGATGAGATCTCAAAGTCGGACGAGCTGACAGATCTTATTCTAAGCGGAAAAGCCCGACTCTTCTGATCTTCCCAGGCTCCCTTCCATCCATTCATATGCCTACCGGGTGGGTGAGGGTATGGTTATTCGGCTAGGAAAGCCAACTCATCTCTAAGGTTGACTTCTACGGACAACTTGCGAGAGAAGAATCTGCATATGGTCTTGATGTCTCGTTCGATAAGCCTCCGGTGGTCGGGGTGGTCGCGAGTCACGTATTGAGGCCAGTCTATTATGACGAACGCCCCATCCTCATTGAGTAGGACGTTATACTCGCTGAGGTCTGCGTGAATAATCCCTAGGTCGAGGTAGATCTTCTGTACAAACCCGAGTATCCGGTGCATCAATCTCTCAGGGGCAGGAGGGGTACGGTAGCGTGCAAGCTGTTCCCCGGGGAAGAAGCCCATGACGACGACGTGACGGTTCTGCCCCAATGGTTCCGGTACAACACCGACTTCGGGAAAGACTGTCTGTAAGACCTCGAATTCCCGTTCGGCGGCGAGTCTAGACTGGTACAGCCAAGAGATATGTCTCCTGTCGGCTACGTAGCTTCTGGCTCTACGGGTCTGGCGGAAGCTGGTCCTGCCAAGCCTGTGTAGCTTGACTACCACGGTCTCCTGGGAGGGGGATAGGGCATGGTAGACATCTGACTCCTTTCCCACCCCTATGGAGGGCCCGAACGCCTCGAGAACACCCCCCTTCACAAGCGCGTTCAACGCCAGACAGTCATACCCTGAAAAGTTCAGGACAAATCCCGTGGTGTGGGTCCGATGCCTCCGGATCAACCCGTATTTCCCGAGGCGTCTCAGACGGAAACCAAGTTCGCCTTCGTCCATCCCTGAGAAACGCGAAAGCTCTTCAACCGGTACGTACCGGTATTTTGACATGTTGAGCTCGATCGCGGAAAGAACGCGGAAGTCTTCAGGCTCCAATTCCCTGAAGACCCCCAGTGTGTCCCTGGTAGACATATGATTCCGTTATATCACCGTAGGGCACCTTAAACACTTTTTTCCATTAGGATAACGCTTCGAGGACCCCGAATCAGGACGAGCATAGGATACACGTTGTCCAGGAAGGGGTGCGATCAGGTTCACGATCGCTTCACAAGCTGAACGCACCACAATACCCGGACCAGGTCGGGGTTCCGACTACCGTTCTTGGTTGATCTAGACGAGCCAGCGGAGACATCTATGTCAAGTGTGCCCGGATTTCTTGTCGGCATGCGAATCCTTGGAACCGGGCACCCTCAGGCCTTCTGGGAGCATAAGGTCGCCTACTGTGATTGCTATGCCCACTAGTGTGAGCGCTATGGCTATTTCCGCCGGTACCACCGGGTTTGCGACTTCTGTCTTCGCCAGCCCTTCTTCCCCTCCCTTCCTTCTCAGTATCATTACGTTTCCTATTCTGGCTATTCTTTCCAGGAACCGGGGTGGGGTCTCCCACATTCTCATGTGCCTCTCTCTTTCCGCCACGATTACTATTATTCTTGCGGTGTCCGGCGGCGTTATCTCTTCTTCGGGTGCTACTTCGTGGAACATCCCGGTGGTTTGGGATCTCCCTGTGAAGCTTGTCAGGAAGCACCCGTACGGTCCGTTATTAGTGAATATTATGTCTCCTTCATCCGAATTCTCTAGCACTATCCTTGCTACTTCCAGGTTCTCCCTAGTCAGCAGGTTCCTGAGGATACCCCTCTCAACTATTCTCCCTGAGATAAGCCTTGGAATCACTGATTCCTGGACTACTAGGATCGGTCGTCTCCTAACAGGTCCCCTCATGGTCCCTCCGGCTGAGACAGATATCAACGGGGTGAACAATACTACGGCGATTATCAGCGCAGCTGCAAGCACATATCCGGTTCTCTTCCCGTTCCCCTCTAAGGTGCTTGTTGACCTATCTAATGCGATTCCGGCTAGAATCGACATCGGAAGAACGCTGTGCGAAGCGAACCTGGAAGGGTACATGAGCGCTATGACGCTCATTCCCAGAATAAACGCCGCCGGGAAGTAGTATGCCTTCTTCTCTTTCAGACAGTACGCTACCCCTATCGCCGCCGACACTACATGGAATAGCGGCAGGCCGATAGTCATCGAGGGCATCCCCCTCGTAACTATGTTCTCCACGTTCAAGATAACGTGAACGAGCCAAGGGGAAGCCAGCAAGTACGCTGCCCCAACGGTCCGCAAGACACGCCTTCGCTTCTCCTTGTTCAATGCAGCGTATATCAGGAGGGAAAACGCTGTTATGTGCGGCATGCTCAGATGCGTGTAAAGGCATGCACCCATCAAAGTGATAGCAGCCGTCTCTCGCCCCCTCTCAATAGCGTAGAATATTATCGGCGTCATCGCCAAGACTAGTGCTGCAGCGCTGACTATCGCCTGGCTTGTGAAATACTGCGGCACCACCGACAGAAAAACCAAGGTATAGAGCGCTGTCTTCCGGGTGTATATTTCTCTCGTAGCCAGCCATGCCGTCAGCTGTGAGAGCGGATACATTGCCACGCTGACTATAGTCCCGACTGCTGCCTCGTTCAATCCTGCCTTATACAAGGTCAGCATCAAGACGTGAAGCAGCGGGGGGTAGAGGTGCGGTCTTCCACCCGGCGCATACTCCCAGAAATCGTAGGCTACGACCCCTCCCGCCGTGTCGAAGCCCCTCATGACGCTCAGGTGATAGTAGATGTCTATGAACACAGGGAATATGCCCAACCGGATTACTATCAGAATCCACGTGAAAAGCAGAAAGACTATCGCTAGGACGTCGGTTCTGCGCGGCTGCTTCATTTCGTCAACCGTATGGAACTTGGGTTTTTACCGTTTTCCCGCGTAGTACACCCACGCCTAAGAAAGGATTCCAGATGGTTTCTCCTCATCTCTCAGGCTTTGACCCCACACAGCAAAGAACCTCAAATACCAGAATAAGCCAAGAGAGAGTGGACACGAAGAGAGGAAGTGAAGAGATGGGCTTACCTCCAGGAAAGGTTCCGATCAAGGTTCTCCGAAACTACGTCTACAAGAATCTCGGCGTGAATAGAAGCGACGTGATCGTTGGGCCCGGAATAGGCGAAGACGCCGCCGTCCTCAAGGCTGGATCAGAGATACTGGTGGTCTCTTCGGATCCGATCTCTGGTGCGGTCGAACAGGTCGGCTGGCTTGCGGTCCACGTCTGCTCAAACGACGTGGCCACCCACGGCGTTCAACCCCGCTGGTTCGTCTCGTGCATCCTGCTCCCCGAGGGATCAAGGGAGGATATCGTGACGAGTATCTGCGGTCAGATAGACTCAGCCGCGCAGGAGATAGGGGTCGCGGTTGTGGGAGGGCACACAGAAACCACACCTGGACTCGACCATCCGCTTGTGGTAGGAACCATGGTCGGGGTTGCCGAGAACGGCAAGTACGTGACTACGGGGGGGGCACGGGTCAACGATGAGATAATAATGACCAAGGGTGCGGGAATCGAGGGTACGGCTATACTAGCCTCGGATAGGAGGGATGTCGTGGAGAAGTTCTGCGGCACCGAGACAGGGGAGAAGGCACGCATGTATCTTCGGGAGATCTCTGTGCTCAAGGAGGCGTTGGCTGCCTTCAGCACCGGTAGGGTGACCGCGATGCACGACCCGACAGAGGGGGGGATCGCCGGGGGACTCCACGAGATGGCTGACGCTTCAGGCAAGGGATTCATCGTCTTCAAAGAGAGGATGACGGTTCGAAGCGAGACGAAGGAGATCTGCCGGCTCTTCAAGGTCGACCCCCTTCAGCTGATTGGGTCCGGATCCATGCTCATAACGTGCGACGAGGGAAGCTCGCAACTGATCTTGGATAGACTCCGTGAGGAAGGGATACCTGGATGGCTGATCGGGAAGGTAACCCCGAACCCGAAGCAGAGACAGGTAATCCACAAAGACGGAAGGAGAGAGTTGCTTCCTAGACCGGTATCCGATCATCTATGGGAGGCGCTGGAGAGGAAGCTTTAGGGAGCTCAGGTCTGGAGAGAGATCGGCAGCCTTCTCTTGATGATGTGTGAAATTGGGATCCCTAGGATCATACCGAATATGACTTGACTCAGGTTCCCGGGGATTTCGGTCAAGGCGGCTCCCAGACCGAACAGGAAGTATTCGGTAACGAAGTAGCCGAGGACCATTACTGCACCGCCCACGACAGCCCCGATTACGGGTCCGAACCGCCCGATTCTCCTCGAGAGCTCCCCGGATATCGCTCCCTCGAGGCCCTTGACGACCAGCGTGAAGGGCGCGAAGTATGCGTAGCCTGAGAGCATGTCTGCGAGGGCTGAACCCACGCCCCCCGCGAATCCGCCGATGAGGGGCCCGAAGGTTAGAGAGCTTACGAAGATCATCGCGTCTCCTACATTGATGTAACCCCGGGTCGGGGGGTTAGGTACCTGGATGAGCATCGTGGTGAGACACACCAGGGCAGCCATTATCGCGGATACCGCAACCTGGGTGGTCAAACTTGGTCGGGCTGAATTCTCCTCGCGCATCATTCCAACACTTCCTTTCGAGAATCATTGCGGTGAGATATATATTCTTCCTAAGAACCATGCCAAACCTTCTTGATCCAGTCATTTGTTCTACGCTAGGAGGACGGCAAGTATGCCGGTCAAGAATACCCCATCAAAGGTTCCAGCCCCGCCGATACTGACAACGCTCGCGCCTATTCGCGGTATCTTTCTCAGATTCAATAGGTCTGCACCGATCAACGTGCCAAGAGTGCCGCTCACATAGGCAACAGCATACACGTGGCTCCCGCCCAGAAGGAGTGCTGTCAACGCCGTGGCCAGGGGAGGGTACAGGGCAGGGGTCACGATGCCGACGCCTGGAACCGGTCTCGCGACCAACCATACGAGAATAGATACAGCGAGGATTGCGATCGAGGATTGGAGCCTGATTCCAGGGATTCGGTATAGGAGGTAGAGGGAGATGATCGATGGGATGACGGCCCCCCCAAGGTTTATGGCGATGTAGGTTCTGTCCTCCCTCTGATCGATTATAGGCGCCGGATAGCTTATCCCGAAGACACGGACCATACCCAAACGAACCACGGAACGTCGAGTCTTTACGCTGCCCAGGGGGATGTTTACCGAGCTACCGAGCAGAGAGGCTAGAAATAATGTCAAGGCTGCGATCCAGCTCCCAAAGACTCTCTGGAAGGCTCGTCCGACGGCGCCCAAGAAAGCAAGAGAGAAGACGACACCTAAGATCAGAGTGAGTATAAGGAAGAAGAATAGTGTCAAGGGAAGATAGAGGTATCTTGATCGCAACCTATTGCACGTCTCTTCATCCTTGTCGGCAACCGTGATTTAAGGGTTAAATGAAGCGGAACCTGGGATCAAGGTGGAGATATTTACTAGGAAGAGAATGGTAGAGGACATGTGGGTTCTTCAGAGGTTGACGAGCACACACGGATGTATTGGAGGTAGCGGATTTGGGAAAGATCGTGTTTGATGAGCTTCGAGACCTGCTCCGCTGTATTAAAAGGACACCGGAGGTTATCGTTCCGCCGACCCCTGGATTCGACGGCGGGGTACATAAGATCGGGGACGACATGTGCATGGTGGTTGCGACAGATCCCTGCACAGGGGTCCCAGATGAATGGTTTGGGTGGCTTCTTGTCAACTACTCCGCGTCAGACGTTGCAGCGTTCGGGGTCCAGCCTAGATTCTGCACAATCAATCTTCTCGGTCCACCAGGGACCGAGCAGAAGGATTTCAAGAGGGTCATGGAACAGGTCTGCAAAGCAGTAGAGGAGCTCAACATGACGATTATTGCAGGGCACACAGGGACCTACAAGGGACTCACGAACCTCGTTGCCACATGTACGTCATACGGTATTGTACAGATAGACAGACTGATCACACCGGAAGGAATCAGACCCGGGGATTACCTGATCTGCACGAAACCATTGGGTCTCGAGATCCTCGCGAATTTTGTTCTGACACACAGAACCCAGGCAGAAGAGATGTATGGACGTGAACGGGCACGCGACCTCACAGGTCAGATTCGGATGCAGACGTGTGTCCGGGAAGCCCTCGCGCTAGCCGAGACCAAGGGAGTCTCCGCGATGCACGACGTGACAGAGGGAGGGCTGACCGCCGCCTTGAATGAGATGGCTGACGCCTCGGGCGTCGGATTCCGCATAGACTTCGCCAATATACCGACTACCCCTGAACTGCAAATACTGAGGGACCGTTTCCGTCTTTCATGGAAGCAGGTATTGTCGATGTCGTCTACTGGAACCCTACTGGCAGCAATCTCCCCCGATAAGATGGATAAAGCGGTTGCAGCCCTGTCTAGACTGGGACTCGACGCCCCAATCCTCGGCGTCTTCTCCGAGGGTAGAAGACGATTGATTACATATGATGGTAGAGAAATGGAGTTCCCCCGAGAGATCGACGACCCATACACCCTAATCATAAGTGCAAAATAATGGAGGAACCCGAGTTTCCAGGAAAGAGTATCGGTGAGGCTTTGAGAAGAATCAAGAGAAAACTGAGGTCTATCGGCGAAGACCTAGCTAGGATCTGGAAAGACGTAGGAACACCTGGGAAGACTTGGCAGAATATCGGCATCCCTCAGAGAGAAGAGGAAGAATCTGAACGAGAAGAATAGAAAGAATGAACGGTCTCGGAAGTGTCTCAGATGTGGAAAGCTATCGCCTGCGACTTTGACGGGACCATGACCGACGAGCGGGGAAGGCTGAGCCGTGAGGCTCTGACCGCCGCGAGGGAGGCAGAAGAAGAGGGAGTACCACTGATCCTGTCAAGCGGGCGACCTCTGGTTGAACTGAAGATCCTATCGAAGGTCATCGGGACCAGCGGACCACTCATCTCCGAGAACGGCGGGATCATTTGGAATCCGAGAACAAACAACCAGCTGACGCTTGGAGACAAGAAGAAGGCTCTGAAGGCGTACAAAGTCTTCACGTCCTATGCAGGTGATTTAAACTGCGTGAACCCCCACTTGAGGGAAACCGACGTGGAGGTCAGGGGAACATGGGGAAGAAAGTTTCAACCCATAATCGAGAGAGAGGGGCTCGAAGTCCACCTCCTAGAGACACGTACCTACACACACATAACCGATCGTGCCGTTGACAAAGGGAGGGCTCTCAACGTTACGGCAGGGATGCTTGGCATATGTGTTCACGAGATCGTGGCGGTCGGAGACTCACAGAACGACGTAGCACTCCTACAGGCTGCCGGTGCAGGATACGCCGTCGGAAACGCCGATCCTAGGCTCAAGGCGGTTGCAACCTTTGTCACGCAGAGACCTTGGGGGTCGGGCTGCGCCGAGGCGATCAGGCAGACGCTAAGGGAGAACGTGGGCTAGCTGGTCTGGCTTTTAGTCGACCGAATAGAGTAAACACGTGTCTACTCTATCCGCGGATACGAGACCAGAAGGCTTCAGGGGCATCAGAACACGCGTACACACATTCTCCATCTACAGATTCCTCAAAGATAAGGCAAGGTTGACGAGTATTCCGCATTAAGAATATATTCCACGCTGGGGATTCATACGATGTCAACCGGGAAAGTGGTAATCCTCATGTCGAAGATAGACGACCTAGACAGGACTATTCTCGCGGTCCTCCAGGACGACGCGAGGACATCCTTTGCGGAGCTTGCGAGGGAACTCAAGGTCAGCGAGGGAACCATCCACACAAGGGTAAGGAAACTCAGAGAGAGCGGGGTCATCGAAGGATTCCATGCCAGGGTTTCCCCGAGCAAGCTTGGAAGAGGGCTGACCGCGATGGTCTCGATTAAAGCAGAACCTTCTTCGTACTCTGAGGTCCTGAAGAAGATCGTGGAGATGGAAGATGTCTACGAGGTCTTTGACATGACAGGAGAGTTCTACGCGATGCTGAAGGTACGTGCCACAGATATCGAGAGCTTGGCGAAGATCATAGACAAGATCGGAGACATCAAGGGTGTAACCTCGACGCAGACAGAGGTTACCTTGAAAACCTTGAAAGAACAATACAGAATCCCGATCTGAGAACAAGGCACCCGAGGCAGACAATCTCGCGTCCCCGTAATCTTGATGAGAAAGGGGAGGAACCGACGGCAGGTTAGAGCTGATCTGCCGCCCAAGCTATCTCCAGTTCTTCCAGCTTCCCTCCAGCCGGTACTCCTGTTGCCTCGTCCCAACCCATCATTCGATAGTAGGTATGGATCGCGCTCTTCATCTGGTCGGGATCGACGGTGGTCTTCGATAGGGCGCCGGATGTCTGTGGATGGAACATTCTATCCGGAAGCCGGTCGTCCTTGTAGGTCATTCCTTCACGGAGATTGAAGACCCTCGCCAGGTTAATGCCTCTTTCACCGACTTTCATGAGCTCATAGACTGTAGAGTTCCATCCGGTGACAGCCTGTGTAATCTCCGCTAACTGTTCGTAGGACCAACGGGGCATCGAGCATACAACCATAGAGTTCAGAAGGGTACGCGAAATCTTGTGGACGATCAGGTACCTGATCTTGTCCGGGCCGAGGTCCTCTAGGACGAGCGGGGCGAGGACCCCCAGAGCCTTGAACGATTCTATCATCCCTGCAGCGAAGGTGTCATGCAAGTTGTGCACGTGGTCAGCACCAGTAGCCGAGACTGCGTAGCCAACGCCTAGAGCGCGTTTCAGTCGGGGTTCGTGCATTGGGAATTCCTGTCCTTTCACGGCGACAACGTATTTCTCCGATCCCTTTCCCATCTTCTCTGAGGCACGCAAGGTTCCTTCAGCAAGGAGATCGCCCAGCCCTTCCCTGTTCCCGATCATTTTGACCAGTTCCACCATCGATTCACCGTTTCCCCAGGTCAGATCGAGCCCTCCTGTTTCGTCCCTTGTCAGTATGCCGTGTTCGTAGCACTCCATCGCGAAGGCGATACACATTCCAGTAGCTATAGTATCTAAGGAGAACCTATTGCACAGCTCGTTTCCTAAGGCAACGTATTCCACGTCACTGACGCCGCAGTTCGATCCCAACGCAGCCAGCGTTTCGTACTCGGGTCCTCCGTACGCAGGGTCTACCTTGAGGTTTTCCTTCTCTATCTTGACAACCTTCTTGCACCTTACCGGACACGCGTAGCAGCCTTCCATTCCAATACCGTATTTCTCAAGCATGGTGGCCGCGGATATGTCCCAGGCCCCTTCGAATTCACCGTCTCTGAAGTTTCGGGTTGGGAGGTTACCGCTTTCCGCCCCGGGTCTGAGATCTCCGCCGGTTCCGTACGTGCTGAGACCCTCCGAGAGTTTCACGCCTTCCTTTGCGTACCAAGATGTGAGTTCCCTCAGTTTCTTGGTGTCCTCGACCACCGTCTTCATCTTGCCGCGTGCGGCTATTGCCTTCAGGTTCTTGGAACCCATTACGGCGCCCATCCCGGTTCTTCCTGCGGCGTCCTTGAGACCGTTCATCACACACGCGAATCTAACCAGCTTCTCACCGCCTCTTCCGATCTGAGCTACCCGGACCCGCTTGTCGCTCACCTCTTCCTGGATCTTCGCTTGAGAGTCACTCACGTCCATACCCCAAAGGTGAGAGGCATCTCGAATCTCGGCCTCCCCGTCGTGGACCCACAGGTAGACAGGGCTATTCGCCTTCCCCTTTACGATCACTCCGTCGAATCCGGCATGCTTGAGTTCCGCAGCCCAATAACCCCCAACCTCGGTTGAAGCGAAGCCGTTCGTAAGGGGCGACTTGGCCCCGACGGCGTTCCTATCGTTACCCGCGAACGGTGCGCCCGTTAGGACCCCCGGCGCGAAGATTAGCAGGTTTTCAGGGCTGAGAGGGTCAATACCCGGTTTCAGCTCCTTCAAGAGGGTGTAGGCGATCAGAGTCCATCCTCCAAGATACCTCCTGTAGAAGGACTCATCCTTCTCCTCTATCGAAGTCCTCTCTCTTGAGAGATCTATCCGTAAGAATTTTCCATTATATCCACCCATATCGTTTTCCCCATATCAACTGTCTTTTCGATGACCAGTAAAGAGATTCTTGTCCACCCGTGGATTCCCATCAAGAGGGTGTTCTACTGGCGGAAAAGTGTCCCTGAATATTGTCCCGAGTCAGTTAAAAGAGTTTTCAGACGGCTGAACCTTTTTCTCGAAGGAAATAGCCCGAGAGCTGATGACCTGTCCACGAAGGGGTATAATCCCTAGGAACTCTTCGCTGCGAGTAGTCTAACGTAGTCTGCCGTATCAGCGCACGTGTCGGCTGCCGCCTCTATGAAATCCGCGAGATCCTTGAGGATCATGAGCGAAGCCGGGTCGATATCCTGGGAGTATTTTATGAATAGAGATCTCGCCCTGACGTATTCCTGGTCCAGTCTATCCTCGACTACCTCCACCTGCTCGGCTGCTTTCTCGGCGTTCTGGATATCCCTGTCCAATGCTTCTATACTCACTCGAAGAGCATCGGCACATTCGAGGAGGTCTCTCGTCATCTTCACATACGAGTCCCAGAGTTCCTTAGGGAGCTTCACTTCCTCTAGGACTCTGATACTCCTCGCAGAATCCTTCACGTTGTCCGCAAGGACGTCTAACCTCTTCACCAGATGCATTATGTCTTCTCTGTCGGTTTGCTTCAGGTTTCCTTTTGCGAGCTCTCTGAAAAGAGCCCTACGGAGATCGTCGACCTCTCTTTCCCGGGCGAAAAGCCTCTCGATCGCCCTTTCGGTCTCTTCTTGATCCTCCCGAGATGCAGCCTCAACCGCCGTGTTCAGTTCGGTGACGGTGTCGAATGCCTTGCTTATCTGTTTATGAGCGTTGTCGAGAGTCTTCGATTTGAGTCTTCTTTCGAACCAACCCAACAACTTGTCTTGCGCTGACATTGGGTACACCTCAGATCTTGAAACGCCGTCCTCTATTTAGAGCTAAATATTATATGTATTGCGAATAGGCGGGTCGATATACTTTTCTTGCGCTGCCTCGAAGATTCATAGAATTCTTACTAAAGCGTGCTACGAGTGGACAGAGCCGATGGAAGATTCGTCTCAATTAAGGCTTCGAGAGATCCGAAGACGGAAACTCGTCAGATCCATAATCACACTCAGCCTACTGCTTTTCGGAGCACTGGTGCTCTCCAGCTACCATGTAGGAGCCGCAGAAGGAGGGCATGTAAGACTCACAATGGTCTATGGATCAGAGAAGAGAGGGTGGATTGAGGAGGTCGCACCGTTGTTCCTTGAGTGGTGGAAAGAGACGCACCCTGAGAAGCAGTTGGAGTTGAACGTCTCACCCCTCGGATCAAGAGAATCTATGATCCAGATAATAACAGGAGAGATCAAACCCGTTGTATGGAGCCCCGCGTCCTCTGTATGGGTGCCTTTGGCCAATTGGATGTGGTCACATGAATATGAGGGGAGCATACTTGTTGAAGAGTATGAGTCTCTCGTCTTCTCTCCCATCGTCATCGCATCATGGAAGAGCTATGTCGCTGAGCATGGTATTCGCGGGTTTCACTCCCTGCATTCCCTGTCGATGATGGATCGGGTAGACTTAAAGTTCGCCCACACCGACCCCCAACTCTCAAACTCGGGGTTCATGGCGGTGATCATGGAGATCGCTGCCGCGGCTGGAAAGAACCCAGTGGAACTGACGGTGGAGGACCTACTGTCAAGTAGCGTAAGACTGTGGCTCACCGAGTTGGAGTCCACAGCGGTCTACTATGGGCACAGCACCGGGTTTCTCGTTGATGAGGCTGTCGAGGGAGGACCGGAAAGCCTCAATGCACTTGTTGTATACGAGAATCTGGTCATCGAGAAGAATCTGGAAGGCGAATCCCAGGCAAGGTGGGGAGATAGCCTCGTAGCCGTTTACCCCGATGAGGGAATGCTACTGAGCGACCACCCATTCTGTGTTCTGGACGCCCCATGGGTGAGCGGGGAACAGAAGCAGGCTGCACGAGAGTTCTTAGAGTTCCTTCTGAGACCTGAGATCCAGTCCAAGGCTGTCTCGCACGGATTCCGACCCACGACACCAGGAGTAGAATTGGACAGCGCCATCTTCAACCTTGAGAACGGCGTTTCATATGCTCTCCCCAGCGCAGCCCTCACTCCTCCGACGGATGGAGAAGTCCTCTGGCACGTCACCGACGTATGGTCCGTTACGAGAGCGAGAGGGTGAGATAACGATGGGGGCGGATGACCAGACGCATAGGGAGTTGAGTGGGGTTGTAAGGATTGAGAGGTTCTTGTCAACCAAGAAGTTTCGGATTCTATGCGATTTCCTTACGCTCTCGTTCTTCCTTGTGATCGTCGCCGGGCCTACACTCTACGTCTTTCTCACAGTCTTAGACTGGAGCACCATTCATACATGGGTTTTCGCCGACCCCTTCACAGGCGATTCCCGATGGTTGGTCATGCAAAGGGCATTATTCATGTCCTTTCAGATCGCCGCCGTCACCACCATCGTAGACATCGTCATCGGTCTGCCCATGGCTCTGATTCTCGCAAGGTATCAGTTCAGGTTCAAGAAGTTCGTGGATACCTTGGTTGACCTTCCGATGGCTGTACCAACCTCCGCTTTAGGATTCTCCTTGTTCCTCTTCTGGGGGACGAAAGGCGGGATTGCTTGGCTCCTAGGAATGGAGAAGGGACTATTGTCCCGAGGACCGCTACTTGTGATCCTTGCACACGTGGCGTTCAGTTATCCCTACATAGTGAGATCCTTGAAAGCAGTCATCATAGGTATTGATGAGACCTATGAAGATGCCGCGCGGACCCTAGGAGCCCCCCCGGTCACGGTCTTTCGAACCATAACATACCCCCTCATGATAGGTGGACTGTTGAGTGGGGCCACCCTCGCGTTTACGAGGAGCCTGGGAGAAACCGGGGCTACAATAATCCTAAGCGGGGTGTACTCGACAGCACCGGTTGTGATAGTGTCTTGGCGTAGAATGCTCCAAATCCCCCCAACCGCCTTCTTAAGCGTAATCCTAGTCACGATAGCCATCGTTCTTATGACCATGGTACGGATTGTCGCGAGGATGCAAGGGAAATCCTTGGGCAAGGTTTGGCCCAATCCGGAAAGAAGGTTAAGCAAGCCAAACATCCGTCTAGCCAGGAATATTTTCGTTGTAGTCTCGTTTGCTCTGATAGTCCTGATCCCATCGGTCTTCATCCTCGACTACATGATGGTAAGGATGACAGGGAGCCCCAACACAGGCAGAACCGAGTCGGGAGTGATCTACCAGGTTTTCTTTGCCCCAGATCGGAAATGGGAGGCGCTTCTCGGCGCCCTCGTCACCTCTCTCCGAGTAGCAGTTCTTGCAACCGCCGTAAACATAATCGCCGGGTTGCCCATGGCTTTCATCATGGTCAGGCGGACGTGGGGAAGAGTGAAGAATATACTTGACTTGATGATCGACATCCCACTCGCAGTGCCAACGGCAGCTCTAGGCTTCTCTTTCTTTCTATTCTGGGGGTCAGAAGGCCTCGACCTTGTACATCCAGGGTTCTGGCTGATAGTAATAGTTCATATCGCTTTCACGTACCCATACGTCGTCAGAACCTTGATGGCCGTGATTGAGGGACTTGATCCTGGGATAGAAGAGGCTGCCGCAACACTCGGTGCGTCATCACTGACTGTTTTCCGAACCGTTACCCTCCCTCTCATCGGTCCAGGGATACTCGCGGCGGCGATAATGGCCTTCACGAGAAGTCTGGGGGAGACCGGCGCGACAATAGTGATAATGGGGCTCTCAAGAACGATCCCTGTCCTCATCGTCGACTGGGTGGAGTCCCTGGCTCTACCGGCAGCGTCCTTCGCCTGCGCAATCCTGATCGTGATCTCCTACTGCCTCTTGCTCACATTAAGGTACGTCCTGGGATGGGAATAGATAGTTGAAGAGTCTAGGGGGGATGAAGACGTTTGCCGGATATTAACGTGGTCAACGCCACAAAGCGGTATGGGGAAGTAACGGCGATAGATCGGTTGAATCTGAGTATCCGGAATGGGGAGTATTTTACCCTCCTAGGTCCGAGCGGATGTGGGAAAACGACCCTGCTACGGGCTATAGCGGGTCTCGTCACCCCGGACGAGGGAGAGGTATACATCGGAAGCAGAGAGGTCACCGATCTGCCTCCGGAAGACCGGGGTATCGGATTCGTCTTTCAGCACTTCGAGATATTCCCCTTCATGACGGTTCTTGAGAATGTAGCGTACGGGACTTACATCAAAGGTTGGGATATGGACCACGCTGAGAAGAAG
Source organism: uncultured Candidatus Bathyarchaeia archaeon (assembly GCA_964596985.1). Classification (GTDB taxonomy): domain Archaea; phylum Thermoproteota; class Bathyarchaeia; order RBG-16-48-13. The sequence goes on along the minus strand of CAZQWG010000003.1, from coordinate 23,551 downwards.
GTCTATGAGGCACTCGACGTAGTGGACATGCTCGATAGGGCTGACGCCTATCCAGGGGATCTTGGAGCGCCAGGACTACAGAGATGCGGAATAGCAAGGGCCCTTGCTACAGGGGCCGAACTCCTACTCTTCGATGAGCCGATGGGGTCCATGGACCCCAAGGTCAAGAGGGAGTTTAGGTATGAGCTCAGGAAGATCGTCAAGGACCAAGGGTTGACCGCGGTCCATGTGACGCACGATCAGGAGGAGGCGATGGTGATGTCCGATAGAATCGCCGTGATGAGGAGGGGGAGAATAATGCAGGTTGGCACTCCACACGAGCTCTACTACAGACCCAAGAGCATATTCGTCGCCAATTTCGTCGGAGAAATAGACTTCTTGGACGGCTTCGTCGTCAAGGAGAGAAGAAGGGGATGCCTAGTCGGGATGCGAGGCGACCTACTTCTCGCCACATCCGACTCGACAAGGAAGAGGGAGGAAAGACTCGTAATAGGGGTAAGAAGGGAGAACCTCCGTGTCATGCCGGGCAGGGAAAAGGGCGAGAACAGGCTGCCTGGCAAGGTGAAGAGATCAACGTTCGTAGGACCGTATGTCAGACACCACGTTGATCTAGAGAACGATTACACGATCGCGGTCAAGGAGCCTTCAAGAAGAGCCCAATCACTGTCCATCGACCAAGAGGTGACAGTCAGTTTTCATCCGAGGGATGCCTTGGTGTTCGATTTTCCCGAAAATCTTGAAAACGAGATAGCGTTGGAGTAGGCAGATGATCGATGTCAGGGAGGAATGGTAGATGCCTGAGGTAGAACTTGTTGATGTCTCCAAGAGCTTTGGCGACGTCAAGGCCGTCGATCACCTAAACCTCAAGGTTGAAGACGGGGAATATTTCGCGTTGATTGGGCCGACCGGTCACGGCAAGACCACGACCTTAAAATTGATAGCCGGACTGGAGAAACCGGACGAAGGCGACGTCTACATCGATGGGAGGAGGGTGACAGACCTCCCGCCCGAAGATAGGGGTGCCGGTTTTGTCTTCGAGACCTTCTCCCTTTTTCCGCACTACGATGTCTGGAGAAACGTCACCTACGGACCTCAAGTGAGGGGGGAAGACCTCGAGAGAAGCAGCAGGGTCGCAAGGCAGCTGCTGGAGATGGTTCTTCTAGATCGACGCACAGAAGCCTTTCCGGACGAGTTGAGCGGAGGGATGAAGCAGAGGGTTGCCCTTGCGAGAGCATTGGCAACCGGGTCCAAACTTCTCCTCCTAGACGAGCCCTTTGGAGCCCTCGACGCGAAGATAAGGATGGCGCTCCGTAACGAGGTTCGAATGATGGTCGAGCACCTGGGATTGACTGCGATACACCTGACGAACGACACAGAGGAGGCAATGACGATTTCAGATCGGATAGGGGTTCTCAGGAGAGGGGCGATCATCCAGGTTGACGCCCCAGAAGAACTCTACAGACACCCGAAGAGCCTTTTCGCAGCCAATTTCATAGGAGAATCGAACTTCTTTGAAGGGGAAGTGAAGAAGACCGCTGGAAACCGGGTTCTTATCGAAATCGAAGGCAACAGGATTTTGAGGATGACCGCCTCCGACGACTGGAAAAGTGGAGACAGGATCGTTCTCATGGTCAGAGCCGAGAACGTCGACATCTCGCAAGAAAAGGCGAGAAGGGCAAATACCATGGGGGGGGTCATAGAGAGATCTCAGTTCATCCATGGGTTCACGCGTTACGAGATCCGGTCAGACGTAAGCAGGAGTGTGATAGCCTGGATGTCTGCGACAGGGAGAAATAACCTGAGGATAGGTAGCAAGGTCAGAGTAGGCTTCAGACCCGAAACATTACTCGCCTTCCCCTATCCCGAGGAAGGTCTTGAAGAAGCCATATCCTTCGAGTAGCTCGACTCGGTTTCGACGACTAGAGGATTGAAGACATTGAGGATGCAACAGCCTCCACCCAGCGATCTTGGGAACGTCGCTGTCTGCTACTCTGAGTCTGATTCGCCTCCTTCAGCGAGGTCGGTGAGGAGCTGAATGATATATAGAAGCCGTAGTTCACATAGATTTCGATTCGGTCTACAGAATTGAATAAGCTAAATATTTATCGCACTGAACGCATAATGATTGAGTGTAGATAGACGAGGGAGAAGGGGTTATTGGAGTATAGAAAAGTCCAGCTAACAGGAGGGTCTACCCTAACCATATCGCTTCCTAAACAGTGGACAAAACAAGCAAGAATACAGGCAGGAGACAGGCTAGCCATATTCCCACAGAACGATTTGTCCCTACGCGTAGTCCCAGGATTCGAGGAGGAACGGAGCGAGACCCCGGAAGTAGACATTACCGTGTCACCGCAAGAGAACCCAGACTCGGTGTTGAGAAGAGTCATCGCACATTACCTAGTCGGATACGACGTTATCCGAATCCATTCAAATGGGAACCGCTTACCAGCGAGACTGACAACGCTTCTCAAGAGGACTATCAGGAACAAGTTCATCGGAACCGAGATCGTAGAGGAATCGCCGGAGAGATTGATCCTTCAAGCGTTCCTTGACCACTCAGATTTCTCAGTTGAGGGAACGCTCCAAAGAATGCACGTCCTATCATCGATGATGCACAAGGATGCTATAGAGTCAATACGGAACCTCGATAAGGAGTTGCTGATGGATCTGGTGAACCGCGATAACGATGTAGATAGACTGTATTTCTTCACCGTCCGGCTTCTGAAGAAGGCTATGCAGAATCTTCAGGTCTTGCAGGACCTGGAGATCAAGAGGCCAAGGGATGCGTTGGGGTACAGACTCGTCTCGAAGAGTCTTGAGAGGACAGGCGATCACACAGTCGCGATAGCGCTAAACGCGCTCGAACTCTCATCGCCGCTGCAAGAGGAGGCGTACAGCCAGATAGTCGAGATGTACAGGATCTCCGATGAGGTGCAGAAAGAGTCGATGAAGGCTCTTTTCAAACTCGATTCAAAGTTCGCGGACCGATCATTCGAGTTGGTCAGCAAGCTTCCTGAGATGGAAGAAAAGATAATGCATGAAGTACTCGGCGCAAAGATGGATGTCAGCTTCGTGCTCCCAATCCGGATGATTCTTGAAAGCAACAGAAGGATTGGGGAGTACGGTGCAGACATCGCAGAAATCGCGATAAACATGAACACCAAAGAGCCATCGTGAAAAGACCAGAACCTATTCTACTCTGTGTCACCTTGACACGGCAGAGAACCTTTTCCAGCCAATCCTTCCTTAAGGAATCTGTATCCAGGATTGGTCGTCAAGGGAGACGACCTCAGGAAATACGCATCCGTCATGCAGGGCGAAGACTATAATTTCCCAAGTATAGAAGGAGTCGTCAGGGAATTCCCTTGAGTAAGACAAGATTCGGAGTCTTTGTATCGACAAGCTTTCCTTGGAATCAAACAGTGCGGATAGCCAGGGAGACCGAGAGGTTAGGGTACGATACGATCTACGTGTCTGACCACTTGGTCTTGGGTTCGCGTCCTCAGGAGACGGCGATGCCTAGGCTTGAGGCACTAACGGTCATCTCGGGATTGGCGACGCTGACTAGAAGGCTGAGATTCGGACAGCTGGTACTGTGCAACTCGTTCCGGAACCCGGCGCTCCTAGCCAAGATAGGTGCGACAATAGACGTGATCTCTTCCGGACGATTTGAGCTCGGGATAGGCGCAGGCTGGCATAGGAAAGAGCATGAGGCATACGGCTACTCATTCCCAAAACACAGCGTACGGCTCGAGCAGCTCTCGGAAGGCGTCGAGATAATCAAGAAGATGTGGACAGAGGACTCGCCTTCCTTCGACGGAAAACACTTCAAGATCAAAGAAGCCCACTGCGAACCCAAACCCACCCAAAAACCCCGACCGAGAATCACCATAGGAGGGGCCGGCAACAAGGTACTGAGAGTTGCAGCGTCGAAGGCAGATCAATGCAATTTCGGAGGCAACACAATCGAATGGTACGAAGACCGCCTCAATGTACTCAGAGACCACTGCGAAGACATTGGACGAAGATTCGAGGATTTAGAGAAGTCCTATCTCAGCCTAGCTGCGATGCTGTACCCTACCGAGCACGACTTGGTCAAGGGATTGAAGAAAGTCTATGCCTCCGAGAAGAGAGAAGACAGCTATGAGAAATGGATGGAAGATTCACGTCAAGGAGAGATAGGTTACGGATTCACAATCCGGAAGAGGCTTGCCTTTGCGGCTACTGTCGACCAGATGATCGAACGAATCGCCGCCTACGAGAAGCTGGGAGTCTCGTGTTTCATGTTGAGATTTGGAGATATGCCAGGCAACGATGCGATGATGCAGCTCTTTGCCGAAGAAGTTGTCTCGGCTCTCAAGAAAGGATAGCGGCAGCAGACTGATCGTCGGGGAGAACACGTATCGCACAGGTCATCGATTGCCTTTGTTCGCGCAGGGAGCCTAATCAGGTCTTGCGATCGTCTCTTCGTACTTGACAGGATCTGATAGCGTACGTGCGTGTATCGGTCGACTATAGAACCTGCAGACGAAAAATTTAAATCGATGCAATTGGCGAAGATCGGCGAAGGTGCCAATACTAGTTGAAGTTCTGTCCAAAGTGTGGAACCAAGCTTTCGGTGGCAAGTGGTAGCCCCAGGATGAACCTTACCTGCTGGAAATGCGGATTCAAAGCTGAGCTTAACGAGAAGAAGACAAATATGCAGCAGATCCCCCCGAATCGGAAGGAGAAGATCGTGGTCATAGACAAGAAAGTTGAGAAGATCCGAACACTACCAAAGACAAAGATGGAGTGCCCGAAATGCGGGAATGGGGAAGCATACTACTGGATGGTACAGACTAGAGGCGGCGACGAGTCCACCACTCAATTCTTTAGATGCGTCAAATGCTCATATACGTGGAGAGAATACTCCTAGTAGGACTGGGGCATCAACCCCTTCAACCGTTTTAGCGTCTAGGAACACCTTGTGCCTAGACCGCGCCAGGGTATTCCAGCCTATGGTTGGATCTGCCACGAACAAAAAGATCGTTACAGGGACCTCTCTTGCGAAACAATTCTGACAAGAGAAGCTGAAAGCTGGGTAATGAGGGCACGCGTCAGAAAAAAGAGGGGGAGATGATTATTCTATCTTCTCTTTGAGGAGTTTGTCCACATCATTGAGCCCTAGCTTCTTCAGGGTAGCTGAAGTCGGGATTCCCCGCTCATCCCATCCAACTGCCTTGTAGTACTCTTTCCTTGATTCCTCGAATTTCGATTGATCGATTGTTGCTCCTGCCTTCGGTCCTGACGGGAGGGGTTCCTTGAATCTCGGTGGATTGTCGTCGTCTACGGATGGATCCCATTTTACATCTGGTCCACCTATCAGCAGGGTAGCCTTTTGTATCTGAAGGATTCTTGGCGCTAGGGTCCCGTACCATTCGTCGGGTGTCACCTTCCAACCGGTGACCGCATTGAGGAAGTCTATTATGAGATTGAACTCGATCTTGAAGGTGTTGAACCAGCAGTATACCCCAGAATCGTGGAGGATTATCGATAGTTCGCTGTTTCCATGTGTCAGTGGAAGATATGCGGTTGATGTGTGATCACCGGCCTGCGTAGAACATGCGTAGGATATGGGAATCGGATAGTCAAGGGTGCTCTTGATTCCATGAGCCCCGATACCCATTCCTTTCTCATGGACCGCGTACTTCATCAGATCCTTGCCTTTCATCTCGCCGATTTTGACGGCGGCTCTGTAGGTGCCTTCAGCAAGGATGTCCCCGATGCCTTCCCTCCTGGCTATCATCCCCATTAGTTTCGCGAAGGCTTCGGTGTCTCCCCATTTCAGGTCTATGCCACCGAGGTCTTCCTTTGATAGGATTCCCCTCTGATAGAGTTCGGCGGCGAAGCCTAGCACGTTACCTGCTTGTATGCCGCAGAAGCCTAGGTCGTCGATCAAGGCAACTAGATACGTGTTGGCTTCTGGGGAGAAGACTCCTAGGTTCGGTCCTTCGTAGGCTTGAAGCTCATAATCCGGGTTGTCTGTGAAATAGCCTTTGTACGGTCCCGTCTTCGGCATGGCGATCTTTAGACAGGTTGTCGGACAGTTGAAGTCGCCCCAATACTTCTTTACCCAGACTCTCTGCTCGAACTTTGTGACACCGAATTCCACTTCGTTATGCCATTCTTCCTGCCAGTTCCTGACAGGTTCAGAACTGGTATCGGCTCCGACTGTGTAGCCTAGGTATCCTGTTCCCCATCTCCGGAATATGTCCCAGCCGAAGGCGGCGTTGCAGACCTCACCGATGAGCCCTTTCACCTTCTTTATGTTTGCTGTCTCAGGGAGGGGCCCAGTACCTTTTGCCATGATGGCTTTCAGGTTCTTTGAGCCCATCACGCCCCCGTAGCCTCCGTATCCTGCTCCGTGGGTCCACTTGCCGACTACTGCCGCGACCCTTGAATTGGTTTCACCAGCAGGTCCTATGTAGAGTATGCTAGGTTCTTTCCATTCTCTGCCTTTCGGGTCTCTCTTTTCCAGTGCGTCTATTCCTTCTCTGTTGAGGACCTTGATGGTTTCTACTCTTCCTTTGCCCCAAATATGTGTTGCATCCTTGATCTCAGCTTGACCGTCAGTAACGAAGAGGTAGACTGGTTTCTCAGCTTTCCCTGAGAAGACTATGCCGTCGTAGCCAGCGCACTTTAACTCTATAGGGAACTCGCCTGCGATAGTGGAGCCTACTATACCGTTGCTCTGAGGAGACTTGCCGGAGATGCAGACCCTCCCGCCTGGGAAGTATCCTGTCATTGGTCCTGTTAGGACGAGGAGTAGATTCTCTGGTCCGAAGGGGTTGACTTCATCCCACTTGCTGCCAAGTCGGTCCCAGAGGATTCTTGCCGCAAGCCCTCTCCCACCCACATATTGTCTCAGTGTATCCTCGTCTATGACGGCGTCTTTGATCCCTCCTCCTGTCAGGTCTACTTCAAGGATCTTACCTGTGTATCCTTTAGTCTTCACCTCAGATCATCTCCTCCGCTTGTTCTCCGTAGATGAAGGCTGCTACCTCTTTGGTTACTTCTCTAGGTCTCCGGGCGTAGAGTTTGTAGGAGGCGTTCTTCTCCCACACGGTTACCCATAGGGCATTCCATTTACCTGCTTGGCAAGCCTTGACGCATTCGGGGTCTCCATCGCAGAGATCGCAGATGGTAGCCTTCTTGTCCCCTGGGTGGAGGAACGGGATCCTTCCGGGGCAGGCGTCGACGCAAAGGCTACAACCGGTGCATTTCTCTCGATCCACGAGAATTGCGCCAGTCGTCTTGTCAACCGACATAGCGTCAACAGGACAGGATTCGATGCACGGACGGTCATGACATTGAGAGCAGAAGTGCGGGATCTCGGCTCCAGGTACAAGCATGAAGACTCTGATCCTTGAGGCTTCGGGCCATATCGTGTTCTCGTGGTGCAGAGAACATGCAACTTCACATCTCCTACACCCACTGCATTTCGAGTAGTCTCTGGCTATCCATATTGGATTGGATGGTTCTTCAGTTAAACCATACATCGCGAGCGTTTCTTCAGTCATCAGAAATCTCCGAAGATTCTGTTCAGATGCTATGCTTTTATTATTTGCCAGCGAAGAGGCGGTTATTCACAGCATCTTCGGGCAATGCAGGTCATCAGGGAGGTGATTGAGAGAGAATCTAGATCTTACTCAGAGCGATTCGAATTGCGTCTAGGTCGTCATCAGAGAGACCGGGGTGAACGGGGAGAAGGAGAAGTGTCTTGACCAGTTCTTCGGTGACTGGACAGCGGAGATCGGCGTATGAGGGGAAGCCAATGATGGTTCCGAGAGGATTTCGATCCGCTTCACGTAGATTACGGTAGAGGGGCTGCTTGTAGACTGGTAGGGGGTAGACTGGTTGTGCCTGTATTCCCTCCCAGTTCAGGGTATGGAGTGCCCTCTCACGATCGCATCCAAGGGTGGCGACATCTATCTTTGCAGCGTAGAGATGGTAGACGTGTTCAAGATCGTCAGGCACATAGGGGGAACTTATCCCGTTTATTTCGGTTAGTACGCCGTCTAGGAAATGGGCGTTGCTTCTCCTTTTCGAGTTGACTTCATCGATAGTCTTGAGTTGATTCAATCCGATTGTGGCGGCGATCTCAGTCATCCGAGAGTTGAACCCTAGAAGAATATGGTGGTATTTCTTGTCTTGACCTTGGTCTCGGATCTGTCTAGCCCTCTTCTCGACCTCGGGATCATCGGTGACTATCATCCCTCCTTCTCCTGTCGTAAGGTTCTTCGTCGCGTAGAAGGAGTGGACGGCTGCATCACCGAACCTTCCGACCATTTTTCCATGGTACTTTGCACCGATCGCTTGGGCAGCGTCTTCGAGTACAAATAGGTTATGTCTCTCTGCTACCTCCATGATCCTATCCATTTCGCATGGGAGCCCAAACAGGTGAACAGGAATTATTCCACGGGTCTTGTCGGTTATCGCATCCTCTAATCTCTCAGGATCGAGATTGTACGTTTTCGGGTCGACATCTGCAAAGACAGGGATCCCACCGAGGGAGATCACCGAGTTCGAAGTGGCAATGAACGTCAGTGGCGTCGTAATAACCTCGTCACCAGGTTTCAGACCTAGTGCGGCGAGAGATACTTGGAGGGCCGCGGTTCCGGAGTTGACGGCTATCGACGCCTTCACCCCGTTGAACTCTGAGAAACGCTTCTCAAATTCACCTACTACTGTCCCTTGGACCAGTTGCCCGCTCTCCAATACCTCCCTTATTCTTTCAAGGACCCTAAGATCGATCTCGGGTCTCGCGAGTGGGATGCTTCTCTTTTTCAACAGGTTCTTCACCCAGCCGGGGAAAGCTGCTTCATCCACCAACTAGGTTCTTGAGACTCATCAAGATAAGGATGATCAATGTTCCCGGCTGCTCTGGAACACGTGCTGTAAAAGGGTTGGATAAGGCTCTATTGGGCAGGCATGGGTTGCCTCCCTATTAGGAACTGGCGAAGGAAACTCTCTGGTAGGATAGTACCCCACGAGCATGGTTAATTATATATAATTAGAATGGGGGTGTATAGTAGTCTGCACGTGGGATTAAGAATGGAAGAAGAGAAGAAGGGAAGATTCACCACCGTTTCGATCCCGAGACCACTCTTCGACAAAGTGAAGAGACAGATTGATGGAACCGGTTTCACCTCAGTATCCAGCTACGTCACCTATGTACTACGAGAGATAGTAGCGGAGAAGAGCAGCGAGGAGGAAGAAGCCTTCACGAAAGAAGACGAAGAAGCCGTGAAGAGGAGACTCCGGGCACTCGGATACCTCGATTAGCCTAGGAGAGTACGTCATGGTGTCTAGACCCTACAGAGGAAAGCTGATCAACCGAGAACCCCCCGAAAAAGAGAAGTCAAGGTTGCTGTCAGAAGCCGAGGAGATGCAGAAGATACATGTGAACGGAGAGCTAGTCAAGACCCTAGAGAACATCTCTGACGGTGTTTTCAGTCCCTTAGAAGGATTCCTCGGAGAAGAGGATTACCTGGCAGTAGTGTACAACATGAGACTGGCCAACGACCTCCCTTGGACCATCCCGATCCTGCTTGACATAGAAGAAGAGAAGGCAGCCAACATACGGGAGGGAGACGAACTCGCCTTAGTAAATGAAACGGACCGTACTATAGCAGTCATACACTTGGAAGAGAAATACCTCTTCAACAAACGGAAATTAGCTGAACGCGTCTTCGGAACCAGAGATATAGAACACCCTGGAGTCGCCAAAGTCTACTCGATGAAAGACGTGCTCCTCGGGGGAACCATCAGGCTACTGCAAAAGTCGGAAGACGAGTTCTCACGATATCGACTGAAACCCATCGAAACTCAAATACTATTCAAAGAGAAGCACTGGAAGACAGTGGTGGGGTTCCAGACCAGAAACCCACCACACCTCGGACACGAGTACATACAGAAGACCGCACTAACCTTCGTCGACGGGATCTTCATCAACCCAGTTATAGGAAGAAAGAAGACAGGAGACTTCAGGGACGAAGTCATCCTAGCAGCCTACGAGGAACTAATCAGAAACTACTACCTAAAAGAAAACGCAGTCCTAGCCGTACTTGAAACGGAGATGAGATACGCCGGACCTAGAGAAGCAGTCTTCCACGCGATTATCAGGAAGAATTTTGGATGCACGCACTTCATCGTGGGACGCGATCACGCAGGAGTCGGAGACTACTATCCTCCCTACGCAGCCCAAGAGATCTTCGATGAATTCCCAGACTTGGGCATTATTCCCCTCTTCTTCAGATCCTTCTTCTTCTGTAAGAAGTGCTATGGAGTTGCCAGCCAGAAGACGTGCCCCCACAACGAGAAGCATCACATCAAGTTCAGTGGAACCGAGACAAGGAGAAAACTCCGAAACGGGGAGAAGCTACCCAGAGAGTTGATGAGACCCGAGGTCGTCGAGATGATATTGAAGTGGGACCACCCCTTTGTCGAGGACCGTGAAGAAGCAACGGAGGGTTCCAATTGAAGAAAAAGGTGTTGGTTATCGGGCTTGACGCCGCCCCGCCAGAACTGGTTTTCGAGAAATTCGTGAAGGATTTACCTACCCTCGGAGAGATGATCGACAAAGGGATAAGCGCGAAGATGAGGAGCTGCGATCCTCCCATAACAATCCCGGCATGGATGGTCATGGCCACAGGGAAAGACCCGGGAGAACTCGGGCTGTACGGCTTCAGACACAGAAAGGAGGGCTCATACAACGATTTTTGGATAGCAAGTTCACATTCTATTAGAGAGCCGACTCTATGGGACATCCTCTCAAAGCACGACAAGAACAGCTGCCTCGTCGGGGTACCTCCAAGCTACCCCCCGAGACCGATCAATGGAAATCTGGTCTCATGCTTCATAACGCCCAGCACGTCGGCTAGCAGAGGTTACACCTACCCAGCGGAGCTGGCGCAGGAGATAGACAAACTCATAGGGACATACCTATTCGACGTGGAGTTCAGAACCGAGGATAGAGACAAGTTGCTGAAGCAGCTCTACGAGATGACGGACAAACAGTTCACAGTTATCAAACATCTCATGAAAACAAAAAACTGGGACTTTCTGATGTTCGTTCAGATAGGCGTCGACCGGATCCAGCATGCCTTCTGGAAGTTCTTCGACAAGAAGCATCCAAAATACATCTCAGGAAACAAGTACGAAAACGTTGTCGAAGACTACTACAAATCCCTTGACTCAGAGATAGGAGAACTATTGGATCTCTCAGGACCCAACACAGCCATAGTAGTGGTCTCAGACCATGGAGCAAAGATGATGAAAGGCGCATTCGCCATAAACCAGTGGCTCCAAGAAAAAGGATACCTAACCTTGAAGAAATCGGCCAAGGCTGGTCTCAGGCTTGAGAAAGCAGGAGTGGACTGGGAAAAGACTACCGCCTGGGGGTGGGGAGGATACTACGCTAGAATCTTTCTCAACGTTAAGGGAAGAGAATCCCAAGGCACGATAGACCAAGAAAAATACGACGAGTTCCGTGACGAGATCGCAGAGGAGTTACTCAAGATAAGGGGACCTAAAGGAGAGAAGATGAAGAACGAAGTCCTAAAACCCGACAGAGTCTATGACCCGTGTAGAGGGTCCCCCCCAGATCTGATGGTTTACCTAGATGGCATGTTCTGGAGATCGGCGGGAACGATCGGATACGACTCCCCCTATCTCTCTGAGAACGACACCGGACCCGACGACGCCGTCCACTCCCAGCACGGCATCTTCCTCCTCTACGATCCAGAACAGAGCTACGGAACCAGGCTTAAAGAGGTCGATATTCTCGACGTCGCCCCCACGGTGTTGAAGCTGATGAACCATCGTGTCCCACGCGATATGAAAGGGAAAGTGGTCGAGGGAGTAGGGGAAAGTGAGTGAAGGATTCGTCGTTTGGCTCACAGGACTACCAGCTTCAGGAAAGACAGCGATAGCTAGAGGGCTTGAGAAAGAACTTCGCAAGAAGGGGGTTGGGGTCGAGGTCCTCGACGGCGATGAGGTCAGAAGAAACCTTAGCCCAGAGTTAGGGTTCAGCAAGGAAGACAGGGAGACCCACGCCAAGAGGGTCGTCTACGTAGGGAAACTACTGTCGAGAAATGGGGTAGCGGTAGTCGTCGCACTGATCTCACCGTACCGGGCTTTCAGGGAATACGCTAGGAAGCAGATCGAGAGGTTCGTGGAAGTTTGGGTCAGATGCTCTCTCCAAACCTGTATCGAGAGAGACCCGAAGGGTCTCTACAGGAAGGCGTTAAATGGGCAGATAAAGAACCTTACAGGCGTACAAGACCCTTACGAAGAACCCTTGAACCCAGACGTAACCGTGGACACTGAGAACGAGACGGTAGAAGAAGGCATCAGAAGAATCCTCTCTGAACTAGAGGAGAAGGGGTTCCTGAAGCAGGGAATGTCGATACCTCGTCAGCGAGGGGAATCGGGAAGGCGGAGGTAGAGACAGAAAATTCTACTCTAAGCAGGGATCAAGCAGAGGAATCTTACAGCATCTTTACCGGTATTCTTGAATTGGTGTTTTTCTCCGGCGGGAAGAAAGATCACATCACCCTCACCGAACTCTCCGGTCTCACCACCACCGACGACGACACCTTTTCCCTTCAGGACGAATACCTCATGCTCCCAGGGATGGCTGTGAAACGGGCTATGACCCCCAGGCTCCATCTCGAAGAGCCTCATATGGAAATTCTCAGCTCCCTCTTCCTTCGTTAGGAGCCACCTTACCGTGACGCCTTCCGCACCTTCTTCAGCCTTCTGAGCCTCAACTTTCTCCCATGAGAATAACTTCACTTTTTCTCACCGCAGATCCACGTTATAGATAACACTCCACTTAGAGTTAGAGTAATTCAATGTGTTCGGCCATGGATTTTAGGTATTTTGCCTCCCAGCCTTTCAGCAGGGACAACGGTTTCCGCACGGTTTCATGCGATATCACCTTACGCCACTTCAGAACCATTTTCCCAGCCTGGACGACCTTCGACTCCTCTCTGGATAGGGAGAAACTGCAGAACGCGAAGGGAAGTATCTTCTTGTAGTGTATTTCCCGCGCCGTTTCGTCGTCTCCATTCTGCACGGCTTCGTACATTCTTACAGACTCCCGAGGCATCACGTTCAGAGGACCTGATACTACTCCATCCGCAACGCCTTCGGAAAAGGCGTAGTATGCGTATTGGACACTGGCTACGAGGTTGTTTATTTCTTCGCCGAGAAGCTTCTTCTATCGACAGTTTATAGAGTTCCTTGCGTTCCTCTATCGACAAGGAGCTGAACTCGCTACCGCTCCCTTGAATCCATAATGCATGCACCCCCTCATCGATAAGAAACCGAATCAACCGTGAGTAACTATCTTCATCGACTTCCTCATCAGGTTTGAAAGGTGTGAAAACGGGTGGGATGATTCCCCTATATCTCTTGAATGACATCACATACCCACTCTGTTTCATTAACGGATGTTCATCTCCGGTTTCTACCAGTGTTCTTTAAAATGTTTGATCGAGGCTAGATTGTATGAAGCCTGGAGTTTCCAGGTCTTTGTCAGATACGGTCTTGCCCCCTCGGCATGAACAGCCCAACGCTACAATCCTTGAATACTAGCTTAATCTTCATATAGGCGAAACCATCCTCAAGTGCTTGTCTGAAACGAGGCTGACGACGTCTTCCGGTGAACGATATGCCCGAACTCTTTCGGAAACAGAAGAAGAAGGAGATACAGCGGAACCTGCTCATCCTGAGAGACGAAGCCCACAATCTGGGTGCCAGCAAGGCGGCGACGATCGACCCCAAGAAGATCGTCGTGGATGACCGCGTCAGATACAAGTGCATCTGGTCGTGTCCACACTATAATAAATCGTTGATGTGCCCCCCTTACACACCAGCACCCGACGATACAAGGAGGATGCTTGAACAATACAGGTGCGCCCTGCTAGTCAGGAAGGAGGGGGACCCTCAGGATTTTGCCGGGGCGAGCGCGATTGAGAAAAGGCAGTGGAACAAGTATGGAGAAGAGCTACAGAAGATCATGCTGAAGCTGGAGACCTCTGCATTCTACAGAGGATTCTACTTGGCTATAGCATTCGCGGGAGGTCATTGTAGGATCTGCAACCAGGATGGTACCTGCAAAGGATTGGAACAGGGGAGATGCCTATTCCCCTACGAGTCAAGACCATCGATGGAAGCCATGGGGATCGACGTGTTGACAACCTTGGACAATATGGGATGGGAGGCGGAAGTAGTCGGAAGAAAATCAGACCCTCAAGAACTTACGAAGGTCGGTTTCGTAGGACTCTTGCTTGTCTGCTGACTCAACCAGACGCACACCATTAGGCGAGAGGGGATCCTAGAAAACGAGAAGCCCCTTGTTGCCGATGTTCACTTGTTTCAAGTACTTCTTTGCAGCCCGGTAACATTCCTCGACCTGCCTTCTCGGGGTAACCGGCATATCAGAAAGAAGATAGTCAGGATGAAAGACGAGTAAGGAATACGGAATCTCCGGGTTCAAATCGGAGATGAACCGGGCGATCTCTTCAACCTCCAAAGCATCCACGTATCCAGGAACGAGCAGTGTCGTTGCAGTCACGACAGGGAGACTACGGCGTTCCCCATAGAATTCTCGGGTAACCATCTCAAAATTCTCATATGCCTTCTTGTTGGGTACACCACATAGAGCCAGACTCAGGTTTTCATTGAAGCATTTCAGATCGAACTTGATGTTGCCACCACTCTCCAAGACAAGTTCCGCCGCCTCACGGACGAGCACAGGGTTCCCACAGCCATTCCATTCGAAACATATTCGAATGATCCGACCCGGATTCTCTTCCAACACACGCTTAGAGGCATTTATGGCGAAGGGGAGCTGGGGTTCCGGAGAACCCCCGAAGTAGCATATACAGGAATAACGGGTATCCTTCCGAACATTATCCGAGAGATCGTCTACCGAGATTGTTTTACCGGAGGAGACGCTTTTATGTGAGGCATTCTGGCAGAACAGACAATCGAAGTTGCATCCATAGAAGAAGACGGCGTAGTTCGCGTATCCTCTCTCCGCACCAATGTTATAGGCGTACTGTGGATAGCCAGCCCCGGTTCCTGCTGGACAGAACCATGCCGAACAGCAGTTTGTCACGTGGGGATCACTGTACGCATGAAGAACCCCCCTGTAGGGGTCGGACATAGATTGGAGTTGCCCGTCGATGTTGGTTCTGAGTCCACAGAAGCCCTTGCCTCCGTCGCCTATGATACACATGTTGGAACAGAGGTTGCACTGTACGCCGCCCCGCATCTTAGGGGGTTTAGGGGGGAGTCCCCAGCTACGCCTACTCGAAGTGTGCATACTCGTAGCACAGGTAAGGGCTGGTTCTGATCCTCTTCTCACACAGTCAACGCAGACCCCAATAGCTTTGGAAACAGTCGGGGATTTATTTCCACAGATCCTACACTCACGTTTCGTGAACCCACGAAGGAACGGGGACAAGGAGGATTCAGATAATTATGGGAAGGGATGGAGATAAGTGTCTCGTGAACCCGCCGGTCAGCGCTAGTCGGAGAGAGATTTCCTCAATTCGGCGATTCCGAGCAATTCCGGGTCAAGAGGGAATATTGGACGCCGGAGCTTCCTGTATCGGAACGCAGAGAGGCGGGCACTATGTATGCCTGGAGCGTCGACTTCTATGATCTTCTTGGCAATCGGCTCGTGAGAAGCCCTGAAATGCACGGCAGACTTGACTACGATGATCTTCTTCTCCGTAGGTTCGATTCCCAGACTCCGATACAGCTCCAGAGTGGTCGGCTGAAATCTCTTCTCAGTAACGATAATGTCTATACCACCGGATTGGAATACGACGGTTCGACCGAGGTCAACCTCCATGCCGGTTCCCATAGGACCCTTACTGATGAACCTGCCGTCGGAGATGACCTTAACCTCGCCTGTCACTTCGAGAGGTTTCCCGTGAAGCCTGTCAGTCTTTCCACCGATCTTCAGGGATATCGTCTTTCCCCTTCCTGCCTTGATCGCCCTGTCCACAACCTCAGGGTCTGCTATCAGTGCCACGACTGCGTTCTCAGCACTTTTACTGAGGAGTTCCCCGAGGATCACGGTACCGTCGCATGGAGCACCGCCTCCTGGATTGTCTGCATGGTCCGCAAGGACAACAGGCCCCGACGATGCCTGTATTGCCTCAGCTACCGCTTCATGTACGGGAACCACTTCTGCTAGAAAGTGACGGCGAAGACGCCAAGCAAGCTGTGAAAGTTCCTTTGCCTTCTCTATTGCTAGGTCAAGGTCATTGTTTGTAGTTACAACCATCGACATGCCCGCGTGCTCGATGTCTGCAAAAGGATAGCCAGCTGCAACGGTGACATTGACAACACGTTCATCTTCCTCCATCTTATGAGCCAAGTCAAGCAGGGCGTTCATCGGGTAGTAGCCGGTCTTCTGCCTCTGCGTGGAAGGCATCATCAGGGGTTTCTCCATGGCCATTGTCGGGGTGATTCTACCTTGGAGGATGCCAGCCATTATTCGAGCGGCCTCAAGCCCCCGCTCATACCGATCGGTGTGTGGGTAGCAGTCGTAGCCGACGAGCACATCCGCCTCGTCGATCATCTGTTGCGATATATTAGCGTGGAGATCAAGCGTCGAGACGATCGGAACCTTCCTTCCGACTATTTCTCTGATCGACTCGAATACATAGCCCTCAGGGTCATCGTGACTCTCGACAACCATGGCCCCATGGAGATGGAGAAGAACCCCATCTATCTGTCCAGCAGACTTGGTTACATCGATGATTCTTCCTAACATGTAGTCAAACGCCTCATCGGTAACCAGCCCTTGGGGTGTTGCCCCGGCCCATATACTCGGAATAAGCTCGAAGCCTTCTTCCTCCGCAACCCTCATGAAGGCAGAGCCTATCGTACGCTTACCAGCTAGGGCCTCGAACATCTCTTCCCCCAGCAGAAAAATTCGGTCCTTGAACTTCTCGAGCCCAGTCTTCACATTCGAGAAGGTATTAGTCTCGTGTGATATGGAGCCTGTAACGATTTTCAACCCGGTCGCATCCTACATCTCGACTGTTCCGCTGTCTGACAAGAATAGCTTTATGATTCCGAAAGACAGAATGGACTTGCAATCAGGATTATTCATTGCCAGTCACGATTAAGAACGAGAACGCATACGGGTCTTAGCGAAGTCCGGTGTGGAAACCGTGAATCTATGAATTGATGTCTAAACCAACCGTGATTCAACCCATCTGCGGAACGTCGTACTACTGCTTAGTTCCGGGGATCAAGTCTCCGGGAGGGGGACTACCTTTCGGCTCTCAAGCGCCTTCACAAGGACAAAACCAAGCGTCCCACCGATTATTCCCCCGGTCGAGTGTAGGCACACAAAGAATAGGAAACCCCCTATTCTGGAGAGGACCCCAGGGTCCATGAAAAAGGAGCCGATGATCGATCCGGCAACAGCCCCAGACATCAACGATAAGCCAACCAATCCTATGAGACGACGAAGGGAATTATCAGTGAATAGGACGTGGTATCCGATGGCTCTCGACACAATATCAAAGAAAATACTTGCAGCGGTGAAGCCTGAGAAATGTAGCGCGCTGGGACGAAGGAATAGGTTGATTGCTGTGGCAATGATGCCCGTCAAGGAAGCTGTACCGAGTTTTCTCGTCCACCATGTCACAAGTACCAGGCAGGCAAAACCGATAAGGTCACATAAAAATGGGAGATGAGTCATCTGCCAGAAAATGGGAGATAACGTCACGTTGAGGACAGACCAAATTGCAGCACTCATAGAGATAGCAGCGATATCTCGACTAGTAAAATAGACCATTAATGATCACCTGAATATGTTTCTAGAAACTAGTATTACTAATTTTATTCTTGGTAATACTGGGGTCGGTATAAAAATATTTCTATCTCTTCGCACCATGAGATTATGAGTGGGACTACGAATTGGTAAAGAAAGGTGTTTCAAGGATTAGCGTTTCAGTCCCCCCAGAGTTGCTCAGGAAGTTCGATGAGGCTGCGAAGCGTGTAGGCTACGAGGACCGTTCGAAGGCGATCCAGGCCGTGATGCGGGATCTCGTTACGGAATCGAAGTGGATGTGTGAGAAGATGGGTTTCGGGGTTGGGGCAATAGTCATGATATACAGTCACGATGCCAAAGGACTGGAGAAAGAGATAACCCAGGTACAGCACGAACACGCAGAGATAGTGATCTCCTCGATGCACGTACATCTCGACAGGGAGAACTGCCTCGAGATCATCGCAACCCGGGGAAAAGCAGACGACATCAAAGAACTCTCAGAGGAGCTCAAGACAAGGAGGGGGGTCAGGCAACTCAAACTCGCCATCGTGACTGTCTGATCCTTGAACAACAGGACCCACCTCAAGTCCCTTGAACTGAAACAAGTCATAGGAGAAACGCTAAAGAACATCCTCGGGTCATCAAGCCAACATCGTAGGGAAGGGGATAATTCTGACTGACACAATATTTGTAGTCGGACACAAGAATCCGGACACAGACTCGATCTGTTCTGCAATCGCATACGCAGAACTGAAGAACAGGACAGGAAACCGGGAAGCAAAGGGGATGCGTGCCGGAGAGACGAACAATGAGACCAACTTTATTCTGAACTACTTTAAGACCGACATACCCGAACTTCTAGAGAATGCTGCAGGCAAGAAAGTAATTTTAGTCGACCACAACGAGGTTGGACAAGCAGTTGACGGCATAGAGAACGCAGAGATCCTAGAGATAATCGATCACCATAGGCTGGGCGGAATGAAGACTGCGTATCCGATAAGATTCAACGCTCAACCCGTCGGCAGCACGTCCACCATAGTAGCCAGCGAATTCGCCGCCAACAATGTGAAGATGAATAGTAAGACGGCAAGCCTCCTGCTTTCAGGTATCCTATCTGACACAGTCATGTTCAAGTCCCCCACAACGACAGACCTAGACAGAGAGACGGCGAAGAAGCTAGCCAAGGAGGCCGGGCTGGACATCCAGAGATTCGGCTCAAAAGTCATGCGAGCCAAGTGCGATCTGAAAGGAAAAAGTGTAAGGCAGATCGTCAGGGGAGACCTGAAAGAATACGAGTTCAGCGGAAACAGGGTTGGAATCGGCGCACTTGAAATTGCCGACTTCGACGATGCCAAACCTATGAGAGAAGAGATGATTCAAGAGATGGAGAGAACCAGAACCGAGAACCAATGGACAGCGATGATTCTGATGATAACGGACATAATGAGAGGAGACAGCGAACTACTCCTAGTTGGTCAAAAGCTCGACATACCGGAAAAAGCGTTCGGCAAAACTCTACAGGATCAGGCAATATACCTCGACGGAGTGATGTCGCGGAAGAAGCAGGTCGTACCGCCACTCGAGAAGGCCTTTAAGGAAACGCCGTGAGAAGAACACGCAGATAGTAGTTCAGATGCTCTCGTTCTACCGAGTACGCTATATTTGTCCAAGATAAGGAGGGAAAAGGCAGAGAAGGCATAGTATCGTCGCAACAATAACGGAGAACACCATAACCCCTTTCTCAACGATGGGGAGCTCCATCCTCTTATGGGGTACCCTTCTCTGAGCCCCGAAACCTCTGTTTGACACCGCAACCGTGAGCGTGGTAGTGGTTGCCATAAATTGTAGCCCTATACCTTTCAAAACAGGTGCCATCTCCTTTGCATACTTGAGGGGATTTCGACTTTTCGCACCTTCCCATCCCCTCAGACGATAGGAATCTACAATAACTGTCGCCGCCTTTGACATGACTCTTGAGAATCTGAAGAAAGTCATGAATGAAAAGGAAACCACGTTTGGGACACCCAGATGCATCAACATTTGAGTCATATCGGAGGGGGACGTCGTAAAAATCAGTGTCATCGATAACGTTGTTAGGGTGAAACTCTTGAGCAACCGGTTCAAATAAATCCATACCGTACCATAGGTGTAGACAGCACGGCCAAGCCAAGGTATAATCCCCAAGTCTAGAATCGGGGTCAGAGCATACTCTTCGGGCAGTACTTTGAAAATTCCTGGAACACTCTGGAATGGAAGCCATAGGATTATCGCGGTCCACCCGGCCACGATTGTCGCGAGAAGAACCTTCATCCAGCCCCTGGGAACCTTACCTATGCGGTATAGCGCCAGGGCAAGAGTAAAACCGATCAGCGAGTATCTGAAATCCATCCACGTGGAAAAGACAGTTCCAATCGTGAAGAAGACGGTAATCTTTGTAAGCGGATGCAACCTATGGAGGGGGGTATTTCTCCATTCGTATCCGAGCTTCACATTGAGTCACTCCGATACCGTAAGGTCTCTCTTTCCTCCTCTCAATACCATTCAAAATAAGTAGATTACGGTCGTTGCCCTAGCTATGTTTTACCTGTAAAATTGATGGGTTGAACAACACTCTAAACTTAAGAAAAAAGAGGGAGGGAGAATATCCCTAGAGATTCCCGTAGTATGGCGGCGTTATGACTAGGTAGAACGCTATTGTCCACAGTATCCATGGAACAATCGTGATTACCCAGTCCACCAGGCTCATCGGCAGCCTCTTGTGCGGTCTCTTTGGGTAGGCACCGAAGGCTCTGTTCACGACGGACAGGTTAACCTGATCGACTGCTATCAGGAATTGTCGACATACCGGCGTCATCATGGGGACTATCCGTTTTACGAGCGTAACCGGGTTCCTCGAAGACTCCCATCCTCGAAGCCTCAATGAGTTCACCACATCAGAAGCGAGTCGGATGAACACTGGGAAGAACCTGTAGGTCGCTATCAGAGCGAAGGTTATGATGTGGGGTATCCGAAAGCCTAGGAACACTTGAGCTACGTTAGGAACTGATGTCGTATAGTACATGGTTAGTGCTGACGTCACCACGCAATAGTACCTGATGAAGTCACGTACAATCCACCATATAGATCCGTAGGTGTACACCATTCTCTGGTTGAGAAGGGGAACTACACCCAAGTCGAGGACTACGGTCGTCGCGTAATCCAGAGGTAGCACTTTGTAGCTTGTAGCCAAGAACGGCATGATGAGGATGATTGCCGACCACTCTGTTCCCATCGCGAAAAGGAAGGGGAATGGTCTCCACGCCTTCGGTACCCCGCTAACATGCCATAGAAACAGTGCGACTACCAGCAGGACGAGGCTGTATCTGAAGTCCATCCATATCGAAGCGAATGCCCCCATAGCGGCAAACAGTGAGAGCTTCGGAATCGGATGCATACGGTGAACCCAGGTATCTCTCCATTCGTACTCGAATTTTGCTCTTGTAGACATCTATTTCACCTCTAACATGGTCTTTGCTTGCTTAGGAAGTAGTACGTTTGGCGGGTATCCTTCATTGGACATTCCTTGGAAGACACGGGCGACCTGCGGCGGGTATATGTTGGCTTTCTTGAGAATGTCGGGTTGACTGAAGACTTCTGCCGTTGGGCCGTCCAGGAGGACATTCCCGTCTTTCATCACCACTAGGCGTTCCGTGTACTCGGCGATCAGCTCCATGTTATGTGTGATGATGATTAGTGTCATACCCTTTTTCTTGTTAAGGGTGCTGGCCGTCTCCATGACCCTCTTTCCTCCATCGTAGTCCAGTCCATTTGTCGGCTCATCTAGTATGAGGATCTTTGGGTTCAAAGCTAGTAGACTGGATATGGTAGTGAACCGTTTTAGATCGAGGCTCGCCTGGATGATAGGCACTTCCTTCTGATCTTCTATCCCAAGTGTCTTTAGGGCTGCTTCTGCCCGCTTCTCAGCCTCTTCGTCTGAGAGTTTCATGAGTTTAAGACCTACCAACACTTCGTCCCAGACTGTTTCTTGGGACAGCTGGGCGTCAGGTCTCTGGAATGCGTAGTTGATGACCTGGATAACCTCATTGAGAGAGGTCTTCTTATTACCTGCGTCTACCCCGCCAACCATCACGGTCGCATCAGGATTCGTGGGTTTCAGCAGACCTACCAGGTGGTAGGACAACGTTGTTTTTCCAGATCCATTCTGACCAATAATACCGACCATTTCGCCTTTATAGATCTCCAGATTCACACCCTTCAAGGCATGGATATTCGGCGGATAGATGTGATGCAGGTTCTTGACGGTTATGATGGGATCCCTTTTTCTCCTCCTTTGAGCCCCCGCCTTTTTCCTACGACGTTTCAAGCTGATTTTTCGTTTCTTGTGTAGATCTCTCATTCTAGTGATCCCTTCTTCAACGGTGACCGGTACTTGCTTCCCACCGTAGCCAAGACTAGTGAAGAGCGAAGCCACTTGCGGGGGTCTAATTCCGATCTTGCTCATCAATTTTTGATTGGAGAAGATCTTTTTTGGGCTGTCTATCGCCAGTATCTCTCCGTTGTATAGGACGGCGATTCTGTCGACCATTTTAGTGAAGTATTCGATATCGTTTCCAGACTCGGTGACGATCATTGTAGTCCCGAATTTTTTCTGTATCCCATCCAAGACGCCGATGACCCTGTCTTTTCCGATCGGGTCCAGCATTGTAACCGGTTCATCGAGCACCATTATAGGCGGCCTCATAGCCATTATGCCTGCTATAGCAACGTTTTGCATCTCTCCCCCTGAAAGGTCACCGGTGGTTCTTTTCTCGAATCCCTGCAGTCCACAAGCTCGAATAGCGAACTCCGATCTTTCAAGTATTTCTTCTATAGAGAGGTTGAGATTCGCAGGTCCGAATGCTACGTCGTCCTCCACAAGTATCTCTACAAGTTCCAACTCCGGGTCTGAGAAGACGAGTGAGAGGTGTTGAACCAATGTGCTAGTCGGGGTATCCTCGGTATTGAAACCGTCTACAACTATTTTGCCTTTCACCACTGCAGGTATTTGTCTGGGAACCAAGCTGTTGAGACTCAAAGATAGGGTTGTTTTTCCCGATCCAGTCGGCCCAAGTATACCGAATCTCTCACCTTTCTTGACGCTGAAACTAACGTTTCGCAACGAAGGCGTCTCTAATGGTACTGCCTTATAGGTATACGTTACTGTAAGATCCTTTACTTCAAGAGACAATCGACATGCATCTCCCTGTACAAAGACACACTACGGTCATTGCCATCGAACTGTATGAAATAAAAAGCTTTCCATCTTAGAAAAAAAAGAAAGGGGAGGATAGGTGCTAAACCTTGTATTTCTGTAACGCCGTGGCGACCAGATAGGCTCCGACGATGTTGGGGAACCAAGCTACCGGGATCCAGTAAGCCATTCGCCAGACTCTTCTAGCCAAGCTGACCGACCGAGGCCCGAATCTTATGTAGTCCCCAGCAACTCCCCAGAACAATCCTGGTATGTAGAAACCAGCGTGGAAGAAGTTGACGCATAGAACGTACGTTGCCAGACCTATTGTCAGACGCCAAGAGAGTGGCTTATAGTAGATATACTCTCGATAGAATTGTCCTGCTACGAAGTAGATCATTCCGTCGCCGAAGCAGTATGCGATCAGCTGGAATGGGTTCAGTATCCCGCTGAAGAGTGGACCTCTG
>CAZQWG010000002.1:0-447696 GCA_964596985.1 uncultured Candidatus Bathyarchaeia archaeon | reverse complement strand
CAACAAGCGTACCCAAGGCTATCCTTACGGCCAGCTCATGGCAGTATTCGGTTCTCAGGGGAGACGAGAAATACTTTCTTCTGCAAGCTGCATGATGGACTCCGCAAAGAGCAGCCATATCGGTTGCAGTGAACGCCAACAACCCGCCGCTTCTTAACGACCGAATCGCAGAATCAAAGAAACGAACGGGAGACCCGAAAGGGTCCAAGTCAACGAAATCAAACCGTTCACCTGGAGCCGAGTGAAGAGACAGGAAGACATTCGCATCAGACCTACGAGCACCTACGACTTCAGAGACCCTGTTCTGTGAAACGTTCTTCTCTTGCAGCTTGACGCCCAGAGGGTTCAGATCGTTCATTTCCACCCTCTCGACAGAGGGAACCTCCAGAGCAAAGCGAATCCCTCTTACACCGCAACCTGCGAAAGGGTCCGCAACAGAAGAGACCTTGTTCCCCACATCCTTGTAGGACCTCAAGACCAATACCGCTATGTCGCGGTTCAGACGCATCACAGGATTGTAGAATACCGTCTTGGTTGACGGCGCATAGACACCCGAACTGTATTCTCTGGGAACATAGAAGACAGCTCTCCCTTCGGAGAACAGTTCAAGTTGGAACCCGAGATCCGTCAAGTCCTTATGCCCAACAGTAGAATTATATCCTCAACCCAGAGTTCTAGGAGAACAGTACGCTTCTTTAAAGCGTTCATTGATACCCTTATTGGGACCACAATATATACCATAGACTACCGGGTGGCACGCTGCAAGCAATGGAGACCTATGTCATGCGAGAAAGAAGACATGGGAGGAGAAGAGGATTACCAAAGTGATTTGTGGAGTGGACGACGCAGGGAGAAAGCTTGAGCGATAACCTCGGCTTCCCTAGAGGTTCGGTACTCGGCCCACTCGTCATAGCAGGAATCTCGATGAGAGACGACCAGGTCGATGAGCTTGGAAGGCTTGGAGTCAGGGACTCAAAGAGCCTGACCCCTTCAAGGCGGGAAGCGCTCGACTCAAGACTACGAGAGATGGGGGCAAACATTGCCCTTGTGAGAATACAGCCGTCGAAGATCGACGAGACTGTCCTCCGAGCAGAGAAATACAGGAAGTTGAACTTCCTGGAGGCTAAGGCGATGGCAGCAGTAATAGCTGAACTCAATCCCAGCATCGCTTTCGTCGATGCCTCCGATGTATCGTGCGAAAGATTCAGGACTCAGATAACAGGAGAACTGGAATTCGGGATACCTATCGTATCCGAACACAAGGCTGATCAAACCTACCCCATAGTCTCCGCTGCCTCCATCCTCGCAAAGGTAGAAAGAGACCGATGCATAGAATCAATCCGCAGAAGATGGGGAGAAGTAGGATCAGGTTACCCTAGCGACCGAAGAACCGTCGAGTTCCTCCACGAAACAATCGACAAGAACCGTAGCATACCAGCATTCGTGAGACGATCGTGGAAGACGGTCAGAAGAATCCTCGGACAGGAATAGATCAAGGACACCCTTAACCCCAACAGGGTGGGGTGGATTCTGGATAGGCTAACCTGCATACTTGCAGAAGACCATCGTATGCGCCTTGTCGTAGGGGTCCAAGCGGACAGAATCAACTATTTCGAAACCGTTCTCTCGGAGAAGGGAGAGTTCTTCCTCAAAGATCATAGACGGGTCTCTTGCCACGTCGATACTGCGAGCTTTAATAGCCTGCAGTGTCCAGCCTCCTTTCGGTAGGAACGCCTTTGCGTTATCCGAGAGCAGTCTTGCCTGTTCGGGTTGTGCGACGTCACAATAGATTCCGTCGACATCCCCCACTAGGCACGCGTAGCTTTCGGGCAAACGGGCATCCCCCAGTATCGGATACACGTTCGTCCTATGTTGGGAGACGTTAGTCAGAAAGTCTCGCATAGACCGGGGCGCAAAGTCAACACAGTACACAGAGCCACCCTCACCCACGATGTCCGAGACGTGACTTGCGGTTGTTCCAGTAGCCGACCCCAAGTAGAGAACCTTGGAACCGGATGTTATCGGAAACCCTTTGATCCCGTTCAGAATCGCCGCCGCCAACTTACTTCGAAACGGGTCCCAAATACGGTATTCCTCCTTCTCGTGGACAACCAATTTCTCTCCGTACACCGATATTCCAGGCGACAGGCTCAAGCTTGCAACCCGCTCATCCCCGGTTTCCGTCGACACAATATAGATTGCGGGAGAGAGCGGATGAGTTCTAACCCTTACCGCCACGCCTCTTCCTCCTTCTCCTCTTCGGCGAGACCTTGTATTTCCGCTGTATCTCTTCAACCCGTCTCTCAACCTCACGTCTGAGACGTTCTCCACAATCTCGATCTGAATAGGCGTCGATACGGGAGGCTATCGCCAACTTCCCTGCCAACGCCCGGGCTATCTTTCCCCGTTGCCATCGTTCGGCTTGATGAATCAACGGCGACTGGAAGATAATCCCATGTTTCGGGGGGAGGGACCCGGTCTTCAACGATCTGAAGAGAGCGGTCTCAGCCCCCAAGACCTGTACGGTGCTTGCAGGCATCTTGGCAAGCCTCTCCAATCCTCCCGCCAAGGATAACAGTCTAGCACCGACGGAGGACCCCACCAGACCTGTAATGTTCGGGGCGCATTCCCTCATCGCCTTTTCAATATGGGACTCTAGACTACGTCTGGTCTCGTACATCCCTAGGATGACCTCGCAAACCGATTTTATCTGTGTCAGATCCTCTTCGGTCACATCAGCCCCCAGAGAGTCGGACGCTGCTCGAATGATTGCCTCAGACTTTCTCTCGGTGAACCCTATCTCTCTGAGCCGGTCTGCTTCGAAGTTCGTGCGTCTCCCGAGATCGTGAACCAGTTTAAGGTAGGTCTCGTGCCTATCCACTAGGTCTCCTAACTCGGGAAAGTGTAGACCGTACCATTCTCGAACCCTATTGGCGTAGAGATTTAGGGTTTTATCCAGATCGTCGAGAGCGAGTACTCCCTGAACGATTTGAAGATCTCGGCGACCGGAGGCTTTTTTCACCTGAGACCTCGCAAGAAAGGTCGTTACATCTCTCGCCCATCTATGGAACTCGGTACTGGTCTTGACAAAGTCTGATTCCACAGCGATCTCTGCCAGCCGTGTCTTGAACTCCGATAAAGGCGTGCCCGTCTTTCTTACCTCTACCTTGACTCCTAGGATCGAACCTACCGCTTTCCCAAGCCGCGGGTCGTCGAAGATAAAAGTCTCAAAGCCCTTGGCTTTCAAACTTGAGACGATCTCCTCAACCTGCCCGGTTATTTCGCCACGCTGCAAGGCGGAGAGGCTTTTCGCGGCTGCCTCTACATCCTTTTCGAAGAGTACCTTCTCCTCAAGCTCACCCCGCTTATTCACCCCGAACACTCCGACAAGAGAAGACGCGACATAGATCTCTGACATCTCTTACCACCTGGGCTCAACGAGGATGAAGAGTCGATCTAGCTTTTATGGGGGGATCTTCAATAAGGTTTCCTTGAGAAGTGGAAGGCAGCTATGAAGCCGAGTCTATCAACAAGAATCGGTAGAATGGAACTCCACAACCCTACCGTTTTGGCGGCAGGAATCCTCGGGATAACAGGCAGGCTGCTGGCAAGCGCGGCCGAGGCTGGTGCTGGCGCTGTGACAACCAAGTCGATAGGACCCGAACCCAGAGACGGCTACACGAATCCGACTGTCGTGAGAGTTCAGCTGGGTCTCCTCAACGCTATGGGTCTCCCCAACCCAGGTGTGAAGGCTTTCAGAAAAGAGTTGGAGAGGGTTAAGAAAAAAACTGGAGTGCCGGTCATAGCCAGCATCTTCGGCTTTTCCCCAGACGACTTTGCCAACGTGGCCTCCAAGATGGAAGAGGCAGGGGCGGACGCCATTGAACTGAACGTCTCATGCCCACATGTTCACGCGGTAGGGAGACAGATCGGGCAAAACCCGGATCTTGTCGCCCAGACCATCAAGAATGTCAAGGATCAAGTCGATCTCGACGTGTTGACAAAGCTCTCCCCGAACGTCACCGACATAGTCGAGATAGCAAGAACCGCCGAGAAGGCAGGGACAGACGCGATAGTCGCAATAAACACAGTAAGAGGTATGAAGATCGATATTGAGACAAGCAGACCTATATTGTCGGCGGGAATAGGGGGACTTTCTGGTCCGGCGATAAAACCCATCGCAATCAGATCCGTCTATGAGATCTCCAAAGCCGTCCAAGTCCCGGTGCTTGGTTGTGGTGGAATTCAAGGCTGGGAAGACGCCGTAGAGTTCATCCTAGCCGGGGCCAGCGCGGTAGAGATAGGAACCGCGATAATGGACAAGGGGCTACAGGTATTCGGCGAGGTAACAACCGGAATCGAATCCTACCTAGTTCAGAAGGGGTGCTCAGAGGTGTCAGAAATTGTCGGAAGATCTAACGTCTATTGATGCCTTTCGGATTAGACCCATAGAGAGGATTGAGAGAGAGACGCCTACGGTCAGTACCCTCTTCTTCAATGATTCGAGAAGCGCCGCCGCAGAGCCGGGTCAGTACACGATGATCTGGATGCCCGGTTTCGGGGAAGTTCCGATGAGCCTGTCGGTCATGAACCCCCCGGAAAGATCTGCGATCACAGTGAGGGCAAGAGGAAAAACCACAGAAGCCCTCTTGGCTTGCAGCACAGGAGACCCAATCGGAGTGAGAGGCCCCTACGGGAGAGGATACTCCCCGGTCAGAGGAAGAGCGCTACTCGTAGGAGGAGGAACAGGGGTTGCATCTCTGACAGCCCTCGCAGAGAACCTGGTAGAGAACGGCTCCAGAATAGTGTTCGTCTTAGGAGCCGACAGCAAGGAGGAGGTCCTCTTTCTGAAGAGGCTGAAACAACTTGAGGGAGACAGGCTCAAGCTCATAGTAACAACGGAGGATGGCAGTGTAGGCGTCAAAGGGAACCCGACAGGCCCCGTGAGGGGTCTGATCAAGAGGGAGAAATTCGATATGGCCTATACTTGTGGTCCCGAACTGATGATGAGAGAGATATTCGATATATCGGAGGAGAATGGACTCCAGCTCCAAGCAAGTCTAGAGAGAATAATAAAGTGTGGGGTAGGCTTATGCGGGCATTGCGGCATCGGTCCATACCTCGTCTGCAAGGATGGTCCTGTCTTCACATCAAGTCAACTCAGAGAGGTCATAGACGAGTTTGGCGAATTCACGAGAGACCACTCAGGCAGGGAAATCCCACTCTAATAGGATAAAACCTCGCCACGAACCATAAAGGTGGATCAGATGACTATCGAGGGAACAGTCAAACCGAGGGATGACCTCGTTCCGGTTGAAGAAGACCTTGAGGCGGGTGTCAGAAAGATCGTTGAAGAGATGCTCCTGTTGGAGAAACCGAGCCCCGAGGATCTCGATCGGATCAAGATACAGGTTTGCCGAGACCTCCAAGTCAGAAGAATCCCCAGCAACTCCGAAATCATCAGCCGACTCACACAAGAAGAGAGAAAGAAGCTGATTCAAGTCCTGAAAAGGAAACCCGTCAGAACGATCAGCGGGATAGCAGTAATCGCAGCCATGACGAAGCCCTCCAGTTGCCCCCACGGAAGATGCGCATACTGCCCTGGCGGGCCAGAACAAGGGGTACCACAGAGCTACACTGGCAGAGAACCCGCTGCAATGCGTGGCGAACAGAACGACTATGACCCCTACCGGCAGGTTAGAGCAAGGCTTACACAACTTCAGGCAATAGGACACGCCGTCGACAAGAGCGAGATCATAATTATGGGAGGAACCTTCCCTGCAACACCTCGCTCGTATCAACGCTCTTTCGTGAAGGGATGCCTAGATGGTCTAATAGGAAGAGAAACGAGAGACTTGACCGAAGCCATCGAACTGGCCGAGACAAGTCGGATCAGAAACGTGGGAATAACCGTTGAATCACGCCCAGATTGCATAGACAAAACGAAGACCGACGACCTCCTCTCAATGGGGATCACAAGAGTAGAGATAGGAGTCCAAAACGTCTATGACGACATCTACGAGTCAGTCAACAGAGGACACAAGGTCGAGGACGTGGTCAAGGCGACGAAGATACTCAAGGACTCTGGCCTCAAGGTTTGCTACCACATGATGCCGGGATTACCAGGGTCCAACCGTGAACGCGACCTAGAAGGATTCAAAGCGATCTTTGAAGACGAGAGATTCAAACCGGATATGCTCAAGATCTACCCTTGCCTAGTTCTGGAGGACACAGAACTCTACGATTGGTGGCAAGATGGGGGATATACCCCATACACCGATGAAGAAGCTACAACGCTGATCGCCGAGGTAAAGAAGATTGTACCACCCTGGGTTCGCATAATGCGAGTCCAGCGGGACATCCCCTCAAACTTGATAGTTGCCGGAGTAACCCACAGCAACCTACGCCAGCTGGCAAAGAACAGACTCGACGAAGAGGGGGGAGAGTGTAGATGCATCAGATGCCGTGAGATAGGACACAAGAACCGAAAGATGGAGCTCCCCCTGGAACCAGGCAGTCTCAGATTGAGTCAGATCAGGGAAGCTGCCTCAGGTGGAACCGAAGTCTTCCTATCATACGAGCTAATAGACCTCTTGGTAGGATTCATTCGCCTACGAATACCGTCAAATGACGCCCATAGACCCGAGATAAGAAGACGCGATACCTCAATCGTCAGGGAGCTGCGTATACTCGGCCAGATGATCCCCCTAGGGGCGAGAGACCCCAAGCAATGGCAACACAGAGGTCTAGGATCCAATCTGCTGAGCAAGGCAGAGAAGATCGCGAAGGAAGAATTCGACAGAAAGAAGATCGTTGTAACAAGTGCGATAGGAACCCGAGACTACTATCGAAGACTAGGATATACACCAGAAGGTCCGTACATGTCAAAGAGGTTGTAGAAGAAAAGAGAAACTGGGAGAAACATCTTTCAACCCAATCTAAGATAGAGAAGAAAGAACGTTCACCCTAGAGTCAAGAACCCCTAAACCCTTAAGGGATTCTTGAGATCAAAAGGTCAAGTCTTAGGAAGAGGAAAAAATGCAGGAAGATCTTGCAGGGTACCGAGGTGAAGCGCTGAAATTCCTCCTTTCCTCAGGAGTAGGGGTCGGCAGCCGGGTCGAGGTCGTAAGCGGAGAAAACAGATACAAAGGGATACTGATGCCCCGATATGAGCTGAGCGACGATGAACACATCGTAATCAAGCTGCAGAACGGATACAATATCGGGATAAGGATCGGACCCGAAACGGGAATCCGAGAGATAGGAGCCGGAAAGAAGCCGGCGTACAAGCAGGCATCGAAGCCCAAGCCGCGATCGGACCTACCCACCGTAGCTATCGTGAGCACGGGTGGAACCATAGCTAGCAGAGTCGACTACCGCACAGGGGCCGTACGCCCAGCCCTGACGGCAGGCGACCTACACGCGGTGGTGCCAGAACTCTCGGAGATAGCAGACGTGAGACCAGAGATCCTCTTCAGCATTCTGAGCGAAAACATGACCCCGGAACATTGGTCTGAACTCGCACGAAAGATAGATCAAATCATCCAAGAAGGGGTCGAAGGAATCATAGTAACCCATGGAACCGACACCCTAGGATACACTGCGGCTGCAATGAGCTTCGCTCTACAAGACTTGCCTATACCCGTAGTCCTGGTTGGAGCTCAGAGATCCTCCGATAGACCAAGCTCTGATGCAGCGACCAACCTACTCGCCGCAGTAAAGATGGCTACGGGACCCATCGCCGAGGTCCTTGTCGCGATGCACGAGGGGACTGGAGACGAGTCTATCATTGTCCACCGGGGAAACAAGGTCAGAAAGTGCCACACGAGCAGAAGAGACGCTTTCAGATCGATAAACATCAGTCCATTGGCCCGGTTGAGAGAGGGGAGAATCGAGATTCTAGCCAGAGAGTATAAGAAGAGAGACCCCAATAGGAAATTGAGCCTCAAGGAAAGATTCGATCCCCGAGTTGCTCTAGTAAAGACTTACCCAGGCATCAGCCCCAAGATTATCGAATTCTACACAAGAGAAGGCTTCAAGGGAATAGTCTTCGAGGGAACCGGGCTTGGCCACCTCCCGGCGGACTGCTTCCCACCGATCAGACATGCGATCTCGGAGGGCGTCATTGTCGGAATGACCTCGCAGTGCATCAATGGAAGAGTGAGGATGACGGTCTACGACACAGGAATGGATCTCCTCTCGATGGGCGTAATCCCTCTAGGGGATATGCTCCCAGAGACCGCTGCTGTCAAACTGATGTGGGTATTGGCGCAGACCAAGACGCTGGAAGAAGCCAAGACGCTCCTCTCGGAGAATCTTGAAGGAGAGATCGCCGACAGAAGCATAGCTATGGAGAGACACTGATGACCCTGGACTATAAGGCGATCAGACTCACCGTCGGCATAGAAGCCCACCAACAGCTTGAGACGAAAAGCAAGCTATTCTGCAACTGCAGACCAAGCCTATCAAGGGTTAAGTCGAAGATCAGATTCCTCAGGAGACTCAGACCCACTCAAAGCGAGATGGGACAAGTAGATCCTGCAGCCCTCTTCGAGTTCCAGAAGGGGAAGTCCGTGATCTACGAGGCAGACCCAGAGGTCTCCTGTCTAGTTGAGATGGACGAAGAACCCCCACACGACCTCGACGACGAGGCGGTGGACATCTGCCTAACCATCGCCACGATGCTCCAAGCAAGAATCGTGGATGAAATCCACGTAATGCGTAAGATAGTGATAGACGGGTCGAACACGACGGGCTTTCAAAGAACCGCGGTTGTGGCTATGAACGGAGTATTAGACGTTGACGGTAAGAGTATCCAGATTCAGAACATCTGCCTGGAGGAAGACGCCGCCCGGAAAACTGGGGAGAAAGGGCTGACCTCATACTACGCCATCGACCGGCTAGGAATCCCTCTGATTGAGGTTACGACCGGCCCGGTGATTCATACCCCTGAAGAGGCTCGAGAAGTTGCAAAGGCGATAGGAGACGTGATGCGAGCCACACGGAGAGTGAAGAGAGGACTGGGAACGATCCGTCAGGACCTCAATGTATCCATAGCGGGAGGAGCAGTAATAGAAGTAAAGGGGGTCCAGAAGCTTGAGAATCTGGAGAGGGTTGTCAGGTTCGAAGCCCAAAGACAGTCCACACTGCAAGAGATCAGAGGAAAACTGAGAAAACGAGGAGTGAAAACAGGAGATCTTCAAGAAGAATTCGTGGACGTCACCGAGATCTTCGAGAAATCAAAATGCAAAGTCATTAAGAGATCCCTTCAAGACGGGGGGATAGTCCTAGCCGTCAGGATTCCTTCATTCGACCAGATACTGGGCATCGAGCTGGAGCCCGGAATAAGATTTGGCACAGAAGTCTCCGACTACGCGAAATTCAGAGGAGGGGTTGGAGGAATATTCCACACTGATGAGCTGCCTGCATACGGAATAACGGGAGACGATAAAGCAGCTCTAATGGATTTCATGAAATGCAAGGAGAAGGATGCCGTGGTCTTTGTAGCAGACCGACAGGAAAGATGTGAGGACGCCTTGAAGGCAGCGGTAGAGAGATGCAGACAAGCCGTCAAGGGAATCCCCGGGGAGACAAGAGCCCCGACACCTGAAGGGACCACGAGATACATGCGCCCTAGACCTGGAGCAGAGAGGATGTATCCTGAGACAGATGTCCCACCGACACCGATCAGCCGAGAACGTATCGAAAGAATTCGGCAAGAGCTGCCCCAACTGCCGAAGGAACAGATGAAAAGACTGAAGGTAGTCTATAACCTGAATCAGAAGCTTGCAGGACAGATATTGGACTCGCCGTTCCTCGATCTCTTTGAGACAATCACGAATGAGACCGGAGTACCACCGTCCCTGATTGCCGTCACATTGACTGAGACGATGAAGAGTCTCAGCCGGGAAGGGATACCGACAGAGGCATTGGGAGAAAACGAGATACGTGACGTATTCGGTCTTGTTGATTCCGGGAAGATAACCAAGGAAGCAATTCCGGATATTCTTGGCTGGGTCTCGACCAATAGAGATCGATCCGCCGAGGAGGCGGTCAGAGAGCTAGGATTAGGGAGACTTGAAAGTAAGGAACTTGAGGAGACCGCGAGAAGGATTCTTACAGGGAATCCGCAGATCAGGGAAGAACCTGCAAAAAAGGCGAGGAAGATACTTCTTGGGCTCTTGATGAAAGAGGTTAGGGGGAGAGCGGAAGCCGAGGAAGCCGTCAAGATCATTGAGAGACTATTGACAAGTTAGCGCCACCGTTTAACCTCAAAGCCAGTGATCCCAAGCTAGTAGAATATGTCTGTGGGATCCTCGAGTAAGAAAAAGGCATATCGCTTGTATTGCCACAAAGTGGTCAGACCGACTAGGAAGAAGAGAATCCGCCTCTCAAGGCGAGACCTTTCGGGGTCGAGAACCGCCCGCGCTGAAAGAATACAAACAAGGGGGATTACCGTCAGTAGGAAACGTACCTCCTTATGGGGAATGAGGCTCATGACACATAGGAATAGGATACCTGATGAAGCCAGAAACCAGCTTCTCCAATCTCTTCTCTTCAGAGTCAATAGAGGCAGCGGAAAGATGTGTCCGAAGATGACAGGGAGCATCTCATAGTAATATCTGAAAGGCTTATACCCCCAGATTACGGACTGCTCCTCAACGATGTTGAACGTGTAGAAGTCTATCGATGATCTGAAGAAGCTCCCCCAAGTCGCGAAGTCGAGCATTCCCTGAAGGAGTACCGTCACAGCCACGCCTGCCACGAAGAACCAGAAATCCTTGCGGAACTCTCTCATGAAGAGAATCAAAGTTATCATTGGGATGACGTACAACGCTGTGCTATACCTGCACATCACAGAGATGCCCAAGAGAACACCGGACAGAAAGAGTAGGCGTTTGCGCCGATCCCCGTGTGCCTTGACCAAGAGGAGGAACGAGGCCATCAGAAAGGGGGTCGAAGAGGGGTCTGGGACCGATCTCATCCCCCAGAACACATCCAGACAGTTGATCCCCTGGAGAGAGGCGGCGAGCAGACCTACTGCCTCTCCGTAGCAGGCCTTGCCAAGTTTGTAAGTCAGAAAGATACCGCCGATTCCCAGTGCTACGTTGAAGACTCGATTGATGAATATCCAGTAGCCATGGATCGAGTAGATCGGAATCATAGAGAGAAAGCTGGGTTCACCGAGAAGGAGACAGATCTTACCGAATGCAGCCAGCAGGGCAGGATAGAAGTAGGAGCGCATCGTCCAGCCGGTGAACTCCCCGTTCTCAGCCAGGCTTCGAGCACTCCCCGCTGTCCCATACTCATCTCCCCTAGCGATACCCAAGGTTGCAGCAGCGTACATCCTCAACAGAAGAGATAGACATAGTACCGCCGTTAGTTTGGAGAGGGTTCGATTAGTTTTCAGAAGCCCCATCCCCGGCACTCCTAGAAAAATTATGAGCGATACTCTTTCCAATGAGGAACAGGACCAACAAGGAGGACAAGAGAAACAGAATGTTCCAGATTCGATCCCCAAACAGGTTGATTGCTTCTCCGCGTCTGGTCCGGATCACGAATTTCTCCACGGTCTCCATCGCGATCTGAAACCTTAGGTAGGTGTCGACTGCCGCAGCGCAACCTAAGAGCAGTAGAACCCAGTTCTGAGCCGGCTTGAATTTGGACGCAAAACGCCGCATTCTCTGGAGACCCAAATCGACATCACCGTGGGGTACTTAGGATTCTAGAATCACAGTCTTTAAGGCTTAGCAGACGGCGGCGAGACACAATATATTAACCTGACATAGGGAATCAGAAGACGTGTTGTAGCTTCTCGAGCTGGGTTGAACCGAGCCTGTAAGGAGAAGAACAGGAAATGTGTGGTATAATCGGATGCGTACTTAGGAGGGGGAACGCCGCCCCGTTTATCAGAAAAGCCTTGGAAAGACTTGAGTACCGAGGATACGATTCCGCGGGAGAGGCTACGATCGACGACAGTCGACTGCTCATCAAGAAAGACCCAGGGAAGATCGAGGATATCCATGCGGAATTGGATTTCGACGACCTTCCAGGTGCGACAGGCGTAGGACACACCAGATGGGCTACGCATGGAGCCCCATCACGAGTCAATGCACACCCCCACACCGATTGTGAGGAGAAGGTGGCGGTTGTCCATAACGGAATAATCGAGAATTTCATTGAACTCAGGGAGGAACTTGAGAAGGGGGGACACGTATTCAAGTCCAGATGTGACACAGAGGTCATTCCACACCTAATCGAGGAGAACCTCAACGCGGGCATGGATTTCCCGATGGCCGTCCGTAGTGCGGTTAGGAGACTGAACGGGTCCTATGCTATCGTCGCCATAACCGTGAAGGACCCCCACAGAATGGTCTGTATCAGAAAGGAGAACCCCCTAATACTGGGAGTAGGCAAAGACGGTAACTTCTGCGCGTCAGACGTCCCGGCGATACTTCCGCTTACAAAGAAGGTCATATACTTAAAAGAAGGCGAACTCGCGGTTATCAGCCCTGAAGACATCGAGTTGTCAGATCTGGAATCCTATTCCAAGATAACCTCAGAGATATCAGAGATCTCATGGACGGTAGAAACGGCTCAGAAAGCCGGATATCCCCACTTCATGCTCAAAGAGATCTATGAACAACCGGCAAGCCTGAGGAACGCCCTCAGAACCCAAGAAGTCTACATCGACCTAATGTCAGCGATGCTTGACAAGGCTGACCGCATCTTCCTCGTTGCTTGCGGTACCGCATACCATGCATGCCTGGCTGGAACGTACATGTTCGCCGACCTAGCCGGCCTTAACATTCAAGCGGTCATAGCTTCAGAGTTCGTCGAGAGATACGGGAGGCTAATCGACGAGAACTCCGTCGTACTGGCGGTAAGCCAATCAGGGGAGACCTTGGACACGCTCTCTGCAGTCAAGTACGCTATCGACAGAAAAGCTACGGTACTAGGCATCGCCAATGTCATGGGGTCAACACTGACGAGGTTGACCAGCCTCTACATCGGCCAGAACTCTGGACCCGAGATCGGGGTAGCCTCAACTAAGGCCTACACAGCACAAATGATGATCCTCACAAGACTTGCATTGAAGCTCGGAGAGCGCAGGAAGACCGCCAGCCCAGATCGACTCAGAGAGTTAGACACCGCACTCAAGAGAATGCCCTCTATTATGGAAGAAATCCTGAAAACGCAATCAAGAAAGGTTGAGAAACTGGCAAAAAAATACGGTGATCGAGGGAGTTTCTGCTTCTTAGGGCGGGGAATAGACCATGTCACGGCTCTCGAGGGAAGACTGAAGCTTCTAGAGCTGGCTTACACGCCGTCCCTAGCATACCCGGCCGGTGAGAGTAAACACGGATTCATAGCGGTCGTCGAAGACGGGTATCCTCTCATCTTTATTGCACCGAAGACGAGTACGCAAGGGGATTTGGTCGGAAACATCATGGAAATGAAGGCGAGAGGAGGAGCCATAATATCCCTTATTGAGGAGGGAGACGAGAAAATCCGTGAACTATCAGACGACTTCATTGAGATACCGAAAGGGGTACCAGAGACCCTGACCGCCATCCCATACATCTTGCCCTTACAGCTATTCGCCTACCACTCAGCCGTAGAAAGAAAACGGGACCCAGATCAGCCACGGAATCTCGCAAAGAGCGTGACTGTCAAATAACTACCACACCTCAAAGGCGTCACACACTATACTATCTGGCTCATGATTTGTCCTTTGTGCTAAAACGCATACGTCCGAGAAATTCTGTAACCCGATAGTATTTTCGTGATGCAAACGCGATCGTGTTGAACCTCGTCAGGTCCGGCAAACCGTCTTCGCCAATTATCTCTTCGTCTATGTGAATTGCCAAGGTATCGGCAGCGAAGACGTCACGGTCCATATAATCGTAACCTATTATGTCTCGGACCTTGCATTCGACGTTTACTGGACACTCCTTTATGAGCGGGGGTCTAACATGCTGGGCTGGTAAAGGCGTCAAACCTGTCGCCCTAAATTTATCCACTTCTCGCCCAGAGACACTCCCACAGTAATCAACCGCTCCTAAGATCTCTTGTCTAGGCAGATTGACAACAAACTCTCTTGTCGCGTGTATCAGTTTGTTTGTGTACGTGGCATGCCTGAAACCGACGGCAACAATCAGCGGACGAAGAGATATCATAAACACTTCACCGGCTGTCGCCACGTTTGGTCTACCATCCATGTCGATAGACGTTACCAACGCCGCTGGCGTCGGAAATATCACACGGTAGGGAGTAACGATCTTCTTCAAGTCGACCACTCACGCATTGCCGTTATTCGTGAGTCATGTAGTCTACTCTGAATAAAGTTTGGTAGTACGGGGTACGCCTGTGCAT
Organism: uncultured Candidatus Bathyarchaeia archaeon; assembly: GCA_964596985.1. Taxonomy (GTDB): domain Archaea; phylum Thermoproteota; class Bathyarchaeia; order RBG-16-48-13. Next base: position 433,320 of record CAZQWG010000002.1, on the reverse strand, counting down.
TGATTGGCACACACCGTTGAGACGAAACGAAGCGCACCCCAACAGTCATGTCTTCACAGTTGAAAGGCGAAGTCTTGTATTCCATATCAGTAATAGATGGTTAGGGTGTTAACCCTTCTCACGCAAAGAAGAAACGGGAGAATACGGTCTCGCAGTCATCAATATTACGGCAACATAGGTTTACCGTTGAATAGCAGCATACACCGTAGATACTGTCATCGACTCGTTGTTTCTCAGGTATTGTCGGAAAGAGTCAGAGAATGTAGGCGAATAAGGTCCTCAACCCTGTCACCAGAAGACTATCATCACAATACCGTACACGACCGTGTGTATTACTGCTGCTAGAATCGAGGGGTGTTTTCCATCGATCTTGGAGATCGCATTTCCGATAAGAATGTGGATGAAGGGGAAGATCGGACTTACGTATCGGTGTTCTTTGTGAGGGACAAAACTGAAGGCCAACAAGAAGGGAATAATCATAAGACCAAGTAATTTGGTGCTTGAGTCTTTTTCGACCCCCAAGGGAAGTAAGTATATTACAAGTCCGACCGTCGTTAAGACTAGAAGGACATACTCATACCAGGGACTTGTACCCCATTCGGATGCATGACCGGCAATTATGTTGAAGCGTAGGAATTCAAACATGCCCCCTAGGAAGCTTCCCCTAATCAGGAATTCCGCCAATCCCTCAATGAAGAGGATTGGGAAGAACCCCAGAAGGAAGTAACCGACTGCGGAAACACCTTCAAGGCACCACAGGAATACGCTCAAAGAGCAAGAGTAGATCAACATAGGAGACCTGCTCACAAAGGAAAGCCCGGATAAGGCTCCCGAAATAGCCAACCTAGATATACGCCCTTCCTGCTCCTCCACATTCTTGCTCTTTTTGGTTAGAACCGCGATAGATGCAAGCAGGAAGAGTATCGCCGGATTCTCGTCGTGAGATCTTGAGTCCGGTCCGGTAACAACGTAATGGTTGACCGCGTGAAGCAGGGCTGCCCAGAACCCCGCCTTCTCACCGAACAGATTTCTGGCGATTATCCAGATGAGAATGAGAGAGATCGTGCTCATTCCGACGCTCAGCATTCGAGAAGCAAAGATCCAGGACGAGGGGTAGCGTGCCGCTATGTTGCCTTCGGTCAAGGCTTGAGGAATGAGCTTGAAACCACCCACACGTTCAAGAATCAGCCAAGATGCATATTGAAGGAATGGGTAGAGAACCGGTCGGAACGCGTCCAACCTCAGTTCAGCACCCTCGAAGTGGAGACCTGCATAGAAGACCTCGAACTCCGTACAGTGGAGTACGGTGGCGGCGTATAACCTTAGGAAGAACCCTAACACGATGACAGGTACCGTACCGAAAACGGCCAGTCTTCCATTAGGCATATGGCAAAAGTCCTTCTTCTGCGGAGAAAAAGCAAGGTGCAGGAGCGGGAAGACAAGAATGAATCTTGATATCGTCCAGATTCGCGGCCAATGAGAAGTGAAAAAGGCTGTGTTCCATCCCCTGAGTGAAAGATCGTAGAGAAGCAAAAGGAAATCCCAGACATATCTGGCTGAGACCATCAGAAACCAAGCTTGTACCAGCCTGTTCTTTTGAAGATTCAATACCTACTGGACTCCCGTTGAATCATCCAACACGCCCACGGGGATCTCTTTCTCGATGTCGACGAATTAACTCTTTTCAAGTCTGATCCTAAAAAACCGTAGAAGGACGAATGTCTACGTCCCTACATCGACTCTAAAACGACTCGGATTTCCTTCATCAAGGAATCAGAAGAAAAAATGCAATACTCCTTCGTTCGTCTAATAGTAGGGAACACAGCAGTCAATTCAGACTGAGAACAGGGGTACATTGACCTACTATACTCGAATAGCAGGGACAGCGATAAAAAGGATGGAGAGGTTGAAGGTTTAGGTTCTTGTCCTTCTACTCCTTCTCCTGCTCGATCTTCGCCTTGTCGTTTTCTTAGCCGGCTTCTCTTCCTTCTTCGGTTTCTCTTCCTCGAAATCTTGTTCGAGAATTGTCTCCTCGATGGCGGTCGGTGCCGGGGTCATCGCCATAGTCCATCCGATCCAAGCCACAATGAAAAGGAAAGATAGGACCGCCAACAGTACAGGTACGATAATAGCGTACATTTGCCAGGGGGATAGAAACATCCACCATAGATAGAAAGCTGCGACTGCAACACTACCGATAAATATTAATCCACCGAGAACTCGATCATCCAATCCTAAGTATCCTCCGATACACCGGTTTTAGAGTTGTCTCTTAACGTTCCACTTAAGACTTTCGGGAAGAAGACTGAAATGGAGAATGCAGAGATCGCCTCGTCTCTACGGAAAGCGCTAGAGAACATCGAGAAGGCGTCCCGAACGTATACGAACAGGAAGGAGGATGAACTTGACCACTCATTGTGGAGAGCATTCACGGAGATCGAGTACACATCATTCCTCGTCTCTTCAGAGACGGGAAACAACGAGATTGTAGAAAGAACAAGAAGGAGGGTAAGTAGGATAGACATGAAGTCGAGTCTGATCGATGCAAGAGACTCCCTGTTGAAATCCCTGAAGCTGGTCGAAGGGAAAGGATTATCGAACAAAGTAAGCGACGAAGTGGAAGAGGCAAAAGCATCGGTGTTCGATACTATAAGAAAACTGTCGGCAAAGAACAGAAAAAAGAAAAACAGGGGGTCCTAGTCAACCTCCCTCTTCCGCCTCCCCTTGATGACGAAAGATTCTTCTCCACCGGAGATAACCCGGAAATCTTCCTTTAGTTTCCTCTTGTGAAGAAACTTCTTGAGAAGTTGACGGATTCTCTTGCGCTTTGCCAAGGATTCCTCTCCCTCCTCGAACGTCAACGTAACCTCTTGCTTGGAGGCTTCCAAAGCTACGTTTATTCGACTTCTCAAGGAATCAGCCAGTAATTCAGCATAATTCTCGTCTTCTTCGATGAGCTCGGATACGTCGATCCTAATTTCCGGCAAAACCTGCCCCACACTGCCGAGGATAGAGAAATGCCGAGAATATTAAGCCTTCTCTTCAAACCCGGTAACATGGGTCTAGGCTGGGATCAAACCGAGAATACAGGGTATGGGAACATGGGCGTGAAACCAGACATGGAAATAAGAAGCCTGATCGAGTTTCCCGGGGAACCCTACGAGAAGATCAAAGCGAAACAGGAAGATGACCGAGGAAATGCTGGCAGCGTCGAGAAGACGGAAGAACACAGACAACAAAAGGAAGCTGACCCGCGTATGAACCCATAGACTACGTGTTTGCGACGAAAACCTATTCTTCCATAAACTCAGAAGAATTCAATCGTCAAAAAAGAGGGCTGAATTAGGATTTGTTCAAATGTCCTGTCTGCGGCTTTCTGACTGAGAACTATGACGAGGTTAAGAGTCATATAAGGGAGCAACACCCCGACAAGAAAGTCACTTCAATCCCCGTAGTAGATCCTCCTGAAAGCGTCCGTATCCAAGCAGGTAAGCTTGCTCAAGACCAAGCAGGTGAACCCACTGAAGATTCATCGTACCAACTCCTAGTGAGTATTGTGAAAGAAATCCTGCCACAGCTTACCAAGGAGGATCTAGATGAGATTACATCAATTATCCGGAAAGAAAGGACTCGAATGAGGAAGGAAGAGTCAGAATCACCCGAGGACATACTGACCCCCTAGAATAGGCGTAGCCTAAACACGCGCCAGAAAGAGAAAACCAAACCGATTTCCATGGGGAGAGACCATACCGGTGAAATCTGTACACGGTAATCTGGAATATCTGAGAAAGAGGTACTCTACAGGTTCCTGGAATGTCTCGGAACCCAAGAATACAGACTCGTAATCCTACTGCCGGAGAAAGGACTATTCACAGTGTCGCAAACAGAGAAGCTCAAACTTCTCAAAGAGTTCCTAAGAGAAGCAGAGTAAGAGCGAAAGTAAAAAGAACTCAGGAAAACATGTAACTTCCGATACTCTTTTGGCAAGAAGACTGTCGAAATTCCTCAGTTGGATTCGGGACCTTGCTATCTGGTACGTGCTACTACCAATCGAAATACTACACTGGATCCAGCGCTGGAGGTACACAGCCCTATGGATCTCTTCGCTTAGCTTACTCTACTTCTCGATCATCACCGTTACCTACTACTGGAATACATACCCTGAGAACGCTACAGCAGGCTCAATTGCAACACTCGCCGTCTTACTAACTCTATGGGGATATTATAACGACAAGTCAGGATATTGAGCGCGCTGGAAGAGAACCTACCCGTGAATAGATGCCTACCTCCTCCGTCTGAAGGTAGCGAGTAGAAACAGAGAGAAAGAGAGAAGGAACAGAGGGAACGGAAGAGAAAGAACACTGAGATCGAAGAGGAGTAGCAGTACAATAGCGACGATTTGACCGCTACAAGGTTTCGGAGAGTCTAACTGCCCACAAGAACGGGAAGATGACCCGACACTTCACCAAAACCTGAATGAAACCCTCATGCCCTGAGACTGTTCTACAGTTGTCCCTACCTGCTTCCTCAAATAGATGGCAGCAGTCTTGGGCACTCCTTATCTCTTTAGGGAAACATAGAGAATGCGTGTTGAAGAGGAGGACTAAGTGGTACCGCAAGGACGTGTCCAGGAAGGGGAAAAGGGCGAACTCTGCCCGACATGCGCCGGAAGAGGAAAGATATTCTGCAGTGAATGCTACGGTACAGGAAAGAACAACTCAAAGAAATGCTCTGTCTGCAAAGGTAAGGGTATGAAAAACTGCCCTGTATGCCACGGTTCAGGCAAGTTCTGAGCATACTTTCAGCAAGTCTGAAAAGGCACTTCCGATTCTACGGGAAGCATGGGAACACTTCCTCTGTTTTAGGAAGATGGCTGGAAGAGAACAGCCTACACCGTTTTGCAAGGAGATAAGAGCAGGAAAGGACCCGGTCTGAATAGAATCCCTTCGGCTTAATCCATTCCTTACCTAACGTTTCAACCCTTGAAGGAATGTTATGCATTCTCTAGGTAGCTCTAGTTCTCAGATGCCAAGAGGATTGCATTCGCGAAATCCTCAGGGACGACCCCGGGACTCCTCACCTCGAAGTGATCATAAAAGCTTGAGATCTCGTTCACCAGAGAAGCCTTTTCAATCCTCTTCCCGATCAGGAATTTCTCCAACTCCCAAAGCCTATCCTCAGGGTACATGAAGAAATCCCCTGAAATCTCTAAATCCTTGATAGCTCCGTCCTCCGCCTCAAGGCGGATTCGAATCAATCCTTTAGTTGCCTTGTATGATGCCTCTTTCATCAGAATCTTAGAAAACTGAGAGGAGACTAATCCCAAATAAGTGCTTCTATGATAGGCTCAGCAAACCCGAAGCGAAGAACCGAGATCTAGACAGTCAGGCTAAATCACAGCCAGTGCCTCTTAGCTTACCGTGACGATCTATGACACCTTGACGGATTCGTGTACTTGAAATCGGTATGCCATCCTCGCCCAGAACCATCTCTATCACCACAATCGCAAGCTCACTCATGTTCTTCGTTCTTCTGATCTCGTTGATTCGTTCCGCTCCGGACTCGGTTTCTCTGCTGACAACGATCGCATCAAAATCACTCTCATGGGCAGCCGATCCAAACGGATCCACGAGAGGAACGATTTCAGTTCTATCCAACGCATTTCTAACTGAAAGATAACTCTTGAGCGCGCTCAACCTGCCCTCATAATTCGCCACCTTGTGACCCTTATACATCTGCGACACCAATCCATCCGTGGTCAAACCTATAGTAACCCTTTCCCCGATTTCCAACGCCTTCTCCAACAACTCGTCATGACCGGAATGGAGAAGATCAAAGGTGCCTCCCACTGCCACATGCCCGTATCGCCCCCGACGCTGACCTAAATTTCCCACCGGCTACACACCCACTGCAAGAATCTCCGTCAAAAGAACAACGAGCATAAGAGGAAGATCATAGTCACCGATAGCTGAGCCCTCGAAGATTTTCTAGCATCTCCGATCGATTACATCATAGGTTCCAGGGCCGATTCCGAGAATGGCGACCGGGATGCCTATCTCCTGCTCGATCTTGTCCACGAAGGTCTTGGCTGCGTCAGGCAGAGCGTCGAACGTCTTACACCCCTTGCTTTCAGGAAAAAGGATATCCAGCTTGGTTACCGCTGCCATCGTCGCCCCATTCAGCATGACTGCTCTCTTGGCAAGCTTGAAGTTGAATTCAGATGCTCTCCGCCTTCGTCCAGTTACAGCCCCGAACTCACTCCACCCTCGACGATCAGCCTCTTCAGCTGGAAGCTCCCCCTCAAGAGGACCTCCACCGACACGGGTAGTGTAGGCTTTGAAGATCGTCAAGACACCCGAGATCTTGGTCGGTCCAATCCCGACGTCTGAGCATATAGCAGACGCGGTCACATCCTTTGACGTACAGAAGGGATAAGTACCATGGAAAAGGGACAAGAAGGTTCCTTGCGTTCCCTCGACCAACACGTTCTTCCCATCATCCACCAACCCGTTCACCTCCAACGGAACATCCGTCAGATAGGGGGCTAATACATCGATGTCCCGGGCGATCTTCGCGATCCTATTGACCCTGTCAGCGTTGCACGGACCGCAACCCGTTCCTGTGGTTCCGATCTTCCCTTTGAGATAATCAGAAGACCTGTCTGCCTGGATATGCCTATCTTCGATGATCGCACAGTTTGGGTCCACGCCGACCCGGTCACCTGTAGAGGTCTGTTCGATCTCCTCAAGCAAGATTTTCGGGTTGACGAGAACCCCTGATCCGACGAGAAGACGTGTTTTCGGATTCATGAAGGCACTCGGCAGCATCCTAAGCTTGTATTCCTTCCCCCGCCACACCGTGGTATGGCCAGCGTTGGGACCTACTCCTCCACGGACGACAGCACGGACATCGTCTCTGAGAGCAAGATAAGAGACGATCTTGCCCTTGCCTTCGTCTCCAAAGAATCCTCCTACTACAACGGTACAGGACAAAAAGCCAGCTCCAAGGTGAAAGAGGATATGTCGAATATAGAACTTTCGAACCATAAATAATAGAGTCTTGACTCGACTTGGAGCTAGCCGAGTAGAGAATCAATCATCTCCTTCCAACGGATATTCTCCGCGACCATTTCCCGAGCCAGTTCTATACGCTTGGAATCCCCGGGTTTGATCTTGCCGGATATCTGAGATATCCTGTCGATTGTCGTAAAAGTGTCGTATGGAACCAGCAGCACTGGCACCCCTTTCTCGTCCGCTCTCGCCAACACCCGGACGCTGGGATACAGATTCCCAGTAAGTATCAGGACACTCGTGTCCGTCTCCAACGCGGATAGCGCGATGTCTGCTCTGTCCCCACCGGTTACAACCGCCTTGTTCGTCGCTCTCCTGAAATAGCTCAACGCGCTCTCCGGGGTCATCGCCCCCACAAGAAACTCCTCGACGAGTCTCTCCAGTCTATCCCCGCAAGCGAGAAGCTCTCCCCCCAGATTCTCATATATCTCCCTAACTGTAGGTGAAGTGAGTTTCACGTTCGATGGGATAATTCCCCAATTCTTGAGACCGTTTTTCTCCAATATTGGCACCGCAAGATCCCGAACCCTTTCGAGAACCTGTCTTTTTACATCGTTGAGGATGTACCCAAGAATCTCGGCTTTCTGACGCTCAATACAGGTCTTCTCTCGAAACAGTTCGTCGACGACACAGTCGTTCTCAAACTTCGAGACAAGGAGAATCTTCGAGTCCAGCTCCTTTGAGAGTCTGGGAGCCGAGAGTCCAATATGGGAGCCGAATGCGGAGAAATAGGTACCCTCTATCAGAAGAATATCGACACCATCGGAGACCTTCCGAAATCCTTCTTGGATTCTGCGGAAGAGTAACTCAGCACCAACCTTCAGGGTCTCCTCAAGGAAGTATCTTCCAAGTGTAACAGGCGCAATATGCTCCAGAGGAGACTCGAGTTCAAGTGCGTCTTTCATCAACGCTACATCTTCATCGTACGGTTCTCCGTCAACGGTTCTCCCCATTTCCAGCCCTAGGGGTTTGAAGTATCCAACCTTGTATCCCTCTTCACGAAACTTCATCCCCAATCCAAGGCAGACAGCGGTTTTTCCAACGAACAGCTTAGGGGAGGTTAGGTAGATAGATGCAGGTTTCTTCAATGCTAGGCTCCCTCCTTGGGGCTAATGGTTATCTTGACGTCCGGGGCTAATGATCCTTTCCCCTTTTCATAGACCAGCAGGGGATTTATGTCGACCTCAACGATCTCAGGAAAATCGGTTACCATTTGGGACATTCGGAGGAGAACATCCTCGATCGAGTCGATGTCGGACGGCTTTTCTCCTCTAATTCCCCTCAATAAGGTATACGCTTTCGTTTCAAGGATCATGTTCGATGCATCGTGGCGTGAGATAGGAGACAAACTGAAGGAGACGTCCTTCAGGAAATTGACGTATATTCCCCCGAGCCCGAACATCAGCAATGGTCCAAACTGAGGGTCCCTATGCATACCTATTATCATCTCTTTTCCTACTGGAGCCATCTTCTGTACCTCAACCCCGTAGATCGTTGCATTTGGAACAAAGCGACTTGCGTTTTCTAGGATCTGACCGAAGGCTGCCTCTACACCTGTCGGCGAGGATATGTTGAGTAGCACGCCTCCGATGTCCGTCTTGTGCAGGATTTGCGGAGATGCTACCTTCATAACCACTGGATACCCCACTACCTTAGCTAGGCTTACCGCCTCCTCGGCACTCTTCGCCAGTCCACTGAGAGGAGTCAGGATACCATATACTGTTACCACTTCCTTCGCTTCGGTTCCCAGCAGGGATACACGACCATCGGCTCTGACCCTTTTGAAGATCCCCGCAACCCTATTCCGATTGACATCAAACTCAGGAACCTTGTCCTCAATAGGACTGCCAAGATAGCGGTAGTAGTCTGCAAGTTTAGAGAGAGCGAATACCGCCCTCTCCGGGAAGGGATAGTTGGGAATGCCGCACTCTTGAAGGATATCGATAGCCTTCTCCACCTGTTCCCCGCCTAAAAAGGAAGTGACAATTGGTTTGTCAGGGAACTTCCTACGAAGACCGCAGATGAGTTCAGCGGTCTTCTCAGGCTCGGTAACCGCCTGGGGGGTTAAAATGACGATTACGCTAGCAGATTCCTCGTACTCCAGAATCTTCTCTAAAGCAAAGCCGTATCGTTCAGCCGTCGCGTCTCCAAGCACATCTATAGGATTATGTAGAGAAGCCTCTCGGGGAAGATTATCCCGCAACACGTTGATCAACCCTGCCCCGAATGAGATAGGTCTCAGACCATGTTTCTCACAGGCGTCTGTCGCCAGAATTCCCGGTCCACCGGCGTTAGTCAATATCACAACGTGAGGCTCCTCAAGGCGAGGCTGGCTTGAGAATGCCAAAGCCAAATCGAATAATCCTTCCATGGTCATTGCTCGGATGACGCCACTCTTCCTAAAGGCTACGTCAAAAGCTACATCGCTACCAGCCATCGAACCTGTATGGGAGGAGATCGCTCTGGCGCCGGCATCGGAAACCCCCGATTTTACAACGATCACAGGTTTCTTCCTTGTAACTTCACGCGCAACCGAGACGAAACGTATCCCGTCTTTGACTCCCTCTAGGTAGATCAGTATGACCTGGGTATTATCGTCGTCTGCCAGAGAGAGCATAAAATCCGTCTCATCCAGGTCGGCTTTGTTTCCAAGGCTGATGAATCTGCTGAAGCCTATGTTCTCTCTGAGGGACCAATCTAAGACAGCCGTGCAGATGGCACCGCTCTGGGAGAGAAAGGCGATATTCCCTCTCAACGGCATCTTTGGAGAAAAAGCTGCGTTCATAGGCGTAAAGGTGTCTGTCACCCCTAGACAGTTAGGTCCCAGAAGTCTCATACCGTACTTCTCACAGACCTCCACAAGTTGCCGCTCGAGTTCCGCTCCTTCCAAACCGGTCTCCTTGAATCCGGCAGACACGACGAGTATTCCCTTGACTCTCTTCTCTCCGCATTGCTTTGCTACGTCTAGGACGAAACGGGCAGGAACCGCGACAAGAGCAAGATCAATCTCCCCTGAGATCTCAGAGACCTGAGAATAGCATTTCAGGCCGTGGATCGTGTCGGCTTTCGGATTGACAGGATAGATCTCTCCAGGAAAGTTGCTGTCGACTAGGTTTCTCAGAATCTGGTGTCCTACCTTTGTCGGGTTGCGAGACGCCCCGATGACCGCTGCAGAAGAAGGTCTGAAGAATTCCTCAAGCATTCCCTGGATACCCGCTTCTTCCCTCAGTTACGAAGAACTAGAGTGCAGACTTTTCCTTTTCAGATTTATACTTACCCCCTGTTAAGGGTTAAAATGAGACTGGTCACTAGTGTAATCCTGATCTGAAGATTAGATGCGTATTGAGAGGGCTTCATTCAAGTCATCCCTCGAACAAAACCTTACGGCATTAAATACTTGACGTAAATCTCTCTAGAAGTGAGCAGTGGAAAAACTGTTAAAAACATCTGGGGACAGCGCTTTGTAAGAAGGATCGTCTTTGTCTCTACTCCTCTTCTCAGAATCTGTGGAATTGCCTGAATCACTGGAGAAAGAAAAAGACATCGATACGCGATTGACTACAAGGCTTAGAGAGAAAGGGTTCGACTTCTCCATAGAAGACGGGGTGATCACGTACAAAGACTTCTTTAACGAAGCCGATGTCTCAACAAAGCAATCCGGTAACAGACGGGAAACAACCTACAGCATCTCTATTGCGGCGAAGTGCATTACAGTAATTGTACTCACACTTTTATTATTGCTTCCCGCAGGCTTGATTCTTGCGCTTGTTTGGTATATGAACTACTCCAGACTCAAACGCACTATCAAATCAGTCGTAGAAGACCCGCTGTAAGTCTAAGGAAGGGGCATCCAAGAGGCGATGCGAATTGTCCGGGTATAAAACAGATCAGCCTAGGGCTGTAATTCTCTATTCTGGCGGAAAGGATTCGAATCTAGCCCTGTGGTACGCTGTCAATCAAGGAATCCAAGTGAAAAGCCTACTCTCGGTGATCCCCGAGACGTCTGAGTCATGGATGTTCCATTTTCCAAACGCGAAGTGGACGGCACTTCAAGCAGAAGCCATGGAAATACCAGTAGTCCAGATCGAGACCCCCAACCTGAAAGAAGAAGAACTGAACGAGCTAGACAACTCAATGTCGCTCTTGAAGCGACGCCTCGGAATAGATTCGTTAGTCTCAGGCGCGGTAGAGAGCAACTACCAGAAAAGTCGCCTCTCCCGTATCTGCAAGAGAAACGGACTGGAGCTCATCACCCCCCTCTGGAAGAGGGAGCCAATAGGACTCATTGAAGAGATGCTTGAACTAGATTTCGACATCAGAGTCGTCGGCGTCTCCGCTCTAGGTCTAGGAGAGGAATGGCTTGGGAGAAAGCTTGACAGAAAAGCTTTGGAAGAATTATCCTGCCTCTCAAGAAAATTCGGCATCCACCCAGCGGGGGAGGGAGGGGAATACGAATCCTTCGTCTGTGACTCACCCCTATTCAAGCGGAGAATCGAGATTACTCGAACCACGAAATCTTGGCATCACGGTTCAGGAATACTCCTCGTGAAGGAGGCAAGACTTACTGAGAAATACCCCTCTACATAAGTCAGACTATGCGTACACCTGGCATTCCAGCTGTTACAGAATCCTTCACAAGAACAAGCAATGGATGACTGTACAAAGATCGCGGGAGAAGATTCAACGGAAACAGTAGGACTCCAATAAGAGTGCCCAACGGTTGACCAAGCCAGCGAGGAGGGGGACTCCTCGCACCTGGATATGATACACTTGTCAGAAATTCTGTCCAAAGGAGGGTAGGATTGGCTCATTGGACGAAGCAGTTGAGGATTGAGGAAAGTCTGGAAACCTCTCCTTTATTCGTTGTTCAGCGACAGCGTTCGCTTCACCTAGTATCTTCTCCGCCTCTTCGGTTGCATCCATGGAGTAGGATCGGTCGTACATATGCCCGGCTTCGATAACCGTCTCACTCAGCATGCTTTGTATCTGATCAAGCTCAAACGATACTTCAGGTACCACCATCCTTATGGTATCCTTGATGCCTCGAATGACCTCGACTGCAGGAGCCACACTGATCAAGATATCACCCATGTCACTGACTGTCTCCATTCTCACCTGTACACGCTCCAATGCCAGCTGGCTGCTGATTACTAGCTTGGCTACCTTCCTTACCTCCGCACACTCATTTGCATACATGGTAGCCCTTTCTTTGTCCTTACTCATTACTGCCTTAACGACCTTGTCGAACATCTGCTTGTCTCTGACCTCCATTTTGTTGGCAGTTTGACCAAGTTTACTAGACTGTATTCGGAGCCGTGTTGTGGCCTCAGAGATTCTGGACTTGAGGGGTTTCGGAGGGGCACCTACAAGCCTTTCTTCAATATTCTTGAGGATCGAAGACCTCTTTGAGTTTGTCCAACCGTCTCTAGAACTTCCAAGCAACTGGATTTGACACCTTTCCTTTTTTTCAACGGGAACGGATGGGCTGTGGGTTGTACAGCACGTTTGACGAAACCTGAGCCCAACTATTCCTTTGACGCGATCCCAGATTCACCGGGTAGCTATTCAAGGGATTTGCATCATACCAGTCAAAGAACCAGAGAAAAGAACTTGGATTGATCTGAAACAATTACAGGGAGATCGACGCCAAATACTCAAGTGATTCCTAGGTAATACCTCGGGGAACCTTCCCCTTTTAAGGAATATACCAGAAGAACGAGAAAGAATAGTCCAAACGGAAGACAACGATCATGAGCAGATACGAGAACGCAGAAAAAGACTAATAGCAACACCTTCCAATTGCAGGTTTCAGCACTCGAAGGAAAGTCTTCTTCCAGAAGAGGGAAAACCGTTTGAACGACACCCAGCAAGAAAGCAGAACATTGATTCTAGTCATCTTCTCGATGATACACTTTTTCAACCATTTCTACCTGCTGATGGTTCCCTCGATTCTTCCTGCGATCAAATTCGAATTCAACCTATCATACACGTTGTCGGGTCTGGTAGTGACTGGACTCAATCTGAGCTATGCGTTGTTCGCTCTACCAGCCGGAATCGCCGCAGACAGAATGAACAGGAAGATCCTGATAGCGATGAATATCATCTGGTTCAGTGCGGTAATGTTTCTGACAGGCTTTTCAGTGGAGTACTGGCATCTTCTCGCCCTACAGGTCCTTGCGGGGGTAGGAGGGGGGCTGTACCATCCCTCGGGGCTTGCAATGATATCGGATCTCTTCGTGAAGAATAGAGGTCGAGCGATGGGCGTGCACGGGTCGCTGGGATTCTTAAGCGGTTTTGCAGGACCGCTCTTATCAGGTATAATAGGAACGGCGCTTGGATGGCGATGGGTGTTCCTTCTGTTAACCCTTCCAGGATTCGCGATATCGTTTATATTCTGGAAGTTTGTCCCGTACGAGCATAAGGAAACAGTGAAAGAGGGGGAGAAGACCGCCAGTAAAGAGTCGGTGGAAGGAGGGAGGGATGACTCCACAGGGACAGCCATAATGTTGCTGTCGATTGTCTTCGCCGCAAGCAGTTTCAGTCAGAACGGGATTACTGCTTTCACTACGGTGTACCTTGTCGATGAAATGAGTCTCAGTGTAGGGTACGCTGCTACACTCTTATCGGTCTTGTCGGGGATGGCGATGATCTCCCAGCCCGTCAGCGGATGGCTCTCGGACTTTTTCGGGAGAAAGAGGATCATCGCAATCAATTTGGGGCTGGCAACGATCTGTATTCTAGCGCTGATCAGTGTCGAAGACCCTTTCATGGCAGTACTGTTGCTTGTGCCACTAGGCTACGCTACAGGCTCGATTGGAGCAGTGATATTTGCATACGTGGCGGATGTCACACCCAGCCGCGCCCTCGGGAAGGCGTATGGACTATTCTACTCGATAGGCAGGGGCATGGGGGGGCTTTCGCCAGTGGTCATCGGTTTCATTGCCGATGCAATAGGACTCAAGAACTCTTTCGTTATACTAGCAGGAATCTCCCTTCTCGGAGGGTTACTGATCCTCTTGGTAAGGGAGCCAAGCAACCAATAAGACAAGAAAAACCAACATAGGAAGACGAGAGAGTACCGATACTACCTTGGAGATGCAGAGAGATGGGAGAAGACATTCTGGACATCGAGGTTGACCAAATAGACACGCCTGCACTTATGATCGACCTCGACTTAATGGAAAGCAACATATCGAGAATGGCGAAGTTTTTCGAAGAGGTGGATACGGATCTCAGACCCCATTCGAAGACGCATAAGATCCCCATAATAGCCCACAAGCAGATAGCTGCAGGAGCCAAAGGGATTTGCTGCCAAAAGCTGGGTGAGGCAGAGGTGATGGCGGCAGCAGGCATCCCGGACATCCTCGTAACCAACCAGATCGTCGGCCCTCGAAAGGTCTGGAGGCTGGTCAACCTATCGAGGCACAGCGACATCATCGTAGCAGTTGAAAGCCTTGAAAACGCGAGGGAGATCTCGAAAGCCGCCTTGAAAAGAGAGACCAAGGTCAATGTCATAGTAGAGATAGATGTAGGCATTGGTAGATGCGGCGTACGGCCAGGTGAACCGACCCTAAGACTGATCCAAGAGATCCTTAGACTCCCCGGACTGGAATTCAAGGGGATCATGGGCTACGAGAGCCCGTTCACGGGCATAATAGGTTGGGAGGAAAGGAAGGAGGCAGCCGAGAAGAGGCTCGCACTACTGGTTGAAACGAGCAGGCTTGTCAGGGATTCTGGAATAGAGTTTAGTATCGTAAGCGCCGGTGCAACAGGAACCTACAACATAACCGGGGTTTACCCAGGGATAACTGAGGTCGAAGCGGGCTCCTACGTGTTCATGGACACGTACTACAAGAGACTGGAAGGCGTAGACTTCGATCTGGCACTTAGCCTCCTAACCACAGTAATCAGCACACCCACAGAGGACAGGGCGGTGGTAGACGCGGGAATGAAAGCGGTAACAAAGGAATTCGGGAACCCCGAAGTGAAAGGGGTCGAGAACGTTGAGCTCAAGAAGCTCACGGAAGAGCACGGGATTCTAGGATTGGCCGGTTCAGAGCGGAAGTTTAGAATAGGCGACAAGATAGAACTCTATCCAAGCCACTGCTGCACAACAGTGAACCTACACGACATCGTCTACGGGATTCGGAAGGGAAGAGTCGAGTCCGTCTGGAAGATAGAGGGAAGAGGAAGGTTCACCTAGACCTTACGGAAGCGTCTAGCCGAAGAGAACTGTACCTTCAATCGTCCTACATCAACGTCAGCGGATCGCCTTCTTGATATCCAGCTCTATGATGTCTGTTGCGCCTTTCCTCTTCAATACCGGGATCAGCTGTACTATCTGGTCCTCTCTGACGGCAACCTCTACAGCGTACCCGCCGTTGCTTCCGTAGAGCTGCGATATCGTGGGGCTCTTCATCGCAGGAAGGACGCCGATAACCTCTTCGAAGGCGGATTCTGGGACGTTCATCTTCAGAAGCTTCAAGCCTTCCGCTGATCGAGCCCCGTTGATGATTGTCATGAAACCGCCTATCTTTGCCTTCTTTGCCGTGTCCTTTAGGCTCTCCTTGCACGCAATCAACCGAGCGGTGGAGTCGAAGAGTTTGTGGACGACTTCCCAACCATTCTCACGTAGGGTCCTTCCGGTCTCTGTACAGTCGACGATCATGTCTGCGACTTCGATGAAGGTCTCGGTAGCCCCGTAGGATCGTACGATCCGATATGGAAAGCCTGAGAACTTCTCTTCACAGAGCTTCATTGTTAGATTCTCGTACTCTGAGGCTACGATGACGCGGTTCTTCCCTTCGGTTTTAATCGCCTGTAGGAATCTCTGGAAGACTTCATCTTTTGATGCTTCATCTGATGGATTCAGACCGTATCTTTGGGGAATCGCCGCGACTACGTCAACCCTTCCGTACCCCAAATCCATCAACTGCTCGATATTCGCCTTGGGTTCGGTAATCCAATCCAACCCGGTAATCCCGAGGTCGTATTTTCCTTCCTCAACTAGAAGACCTATGTTCTGAGCCCTGTGTATCCTCATCTGGATCTCAGGATCGTTGGTCCTGACGAGGTACGAGCGGGGGTCCTTGAGATTCGGGTTGTAGCCGGCTTCATCAAGCAAGTATTTTGTGTCATCCCAGAGGTGCCCCTTAGGTAGAACCATCTTGATGAGCACCATCTTACCTCTCCTTCGAAGAATTCTTCCGAGCACAGCCAGATAAATTCAGAGTCGAAGGAGGGATACTAGGCTATTTATCTTTCTCCCACTAGGAAGGCATCCCCCGAATATAGGTAAGGGGGTCGAAATGGATCAAGATTTATAGATAGATGCAGAAATCGATACCTGAAAAGATAATTCGTCAGGAAGTGTGAACGCATGGGTAAGAAGATTAGAATCGTGGCTTCCAGCATAGGAGCGGTCTCAGCAGAAATCGACGATAGAAGAAATCCGAAGACGGCGAAGGCAATCTGGGATGCGCTTCCTATAAAGGGGAACGCCAATACATGGGGAGAAGAGATATACTTCGGGATACCTGTAGATGTGAACGAGGAGAACTCTCAACAGGTTGTAGAGCTGGGTGACCTAGCCTACTGGCCTCAAGGTAACGGTTTCTGCATCTTTTTCGGAAGAACGCCTGTTAGCGTCGGAGACGAGCCGAGAGCGTACAGCCCAGTCAACGTCTTTGGCAAAGTCGTAAGCGACCCGAAGATCTTCAAAGGGGTCCGAAACGGAGAAGAGATAAAAATCGAGAAAGACGAATAACCTGGCACAGTAGGGGCCTCGCGAAGAACGGTCAGCAATATCGAATCGAAGAGAACGGCTCTTCGAGATCTATTGTTTGAGATCCTGTCCTCGAGTTCTTAGAATCTCGGTTTCACCGGTATTGTCGTCTAGACCCTTGTTGCCCACCTATACGAGGTGGAGACTCATAGGTCAGGTTTCAGCCGGCTTACCTTCATAGTATATCTGTACAGCCGACCTTGCTATGAAGACGGAGAACGCAGGGGAGAGACCGAGTAGAAGCAGCCATCCGACAAAGGGGATTCCTCCCAACATACCGAAGACGAATCCGAGGACAAGTACAACAAACTGCCAAGCGAGGTATTTGCCCCAACCTACTCTCCCGATTATTCCTAATACCTCCACTATCGAGAATGCTTTCCACACGCTACCTGTCTTCACACTGTGAACGACCGACATCAACAAGATTACCGAGACGAAGAACACTGAGAGGAGCACCACGACCAGAAACAGCAGAAACTCACCCGCGATGATCGCTATCATGCCTCCTCGCCGAGTCGTAAGAAGCCTAATTACGCTAAGGGCAAAATGGGCACCTGAGAGGCTGATAGCTAGGATGGGGATGAAAAGGTAGACGAAGGTAATAACCACCAGTTTTAACCCATCAATCCAGAGCCTGAAAAACCCTTGAAGCGGAGGAAGAATCTCAGATTCCGGTGACTCACGGATTACCCTATAGACATATCCGGTGACGATGAAGTTCACAAAGGGGATCAAGTTAAGGATCGCCAAGACGATGAGTGTCCCAAGATCCTTGAAAAGGAGGCAGGCATACCTCAGTGAAGCCTGGATGTTATCGATGAGCTCCATCCGATGTTCAGGTGAGATCGGAGCTGCCTTCTCCCGTATTTCCTCGAACGATGGAAGCGGTTTCCCACAGTTAGGACAGTAGGTGAATTCGCCTTCGATCGACGATCCACAGGAGGGACAATAACCTTTCGGCATGATTCCGGGCACTTCGCTTTGGAATCCGTTGTAGCCTTGATCGCTCGTTGAGTATTAACCTTTTCTCATTGAAAAAGGGTCGCAGAACGAAAATCAAGATTATACACCGACGTACCTCAAAAGATGGAAAGTAGAATGCATGGAGAAGGCAGACATGAAAGGGGAACATAAGAAGGAGATGAACCTCCCCCAACACACCACTCTAAACATGGATGCGAACGCTTCTTTCAAGAAGAGGACCGAGCCCTCCACCCTAGCACGGAATACCCGGTCTTTCCACGTGGTTGGAGCCGGGCAATATCCTTTACATTTGTAAAAATAAACCTATACTTATATACAAGTCAAGAGGATTTGCGATGCATTCAGTGATAAACAATGGTGGATCAAGACCCGACATTGGAGAAGGAGAGAAGAAAATCCGCAGATATCTGCGGTAGATTGAGCACACTAGGCTACGACATAGATAGCTGGGAGAAGCTGAACCACTCAATATACGAGAAGATCCCCCTAAACTGTGATGTGATCATAGACGATACAACCCTCAGGGAGGGAGTCCAGATGTCAGGTCTTCGACCCCCATCCCCAAACGAGGCAGCCGAACTCGCCGCAGGTCTCGTGGGGCTCGGCGTTGAAAGGCTGGAAATGCAGATCTACAGCAACTCGGGAAAACTTGCAGCCAAACAGATGCAGGAGATGAGCTTAGGCCCAAGACTTGCCGCATGGTGCAGAGCTATAAAAACCGATATCGACGAGGCGCTGAAACTCGACTTCGAGCAGATCGGTGTTTCTCACCCCGTCTCCTTCATCCATTTCGAGAAATGGCCCGACAAGAGCCTGAATGAACTAACAAACAGGGTCGCAGAATCCGTGAGCTATGCAGTCGAACACGGCATGACGGTCTTCGTCCATGGCGAAGACAGCACAAGGGCGGACTGGAGGTTCGAAAAAGAGTTTGTGAACCGCGTTGCAGACTCAGGAGCCATGGCATACAGGATCTGCGACACCGTCGGGGTTGGAATGTCTTCGCAGAAGGTAGGACTGCCACAAGGAATCCCAGCCAAGGTGAAAGCGCTGAGCGAAGAGACGAGAATCCCCTACATAGAGATACATACCCACGACGACCTTGGAAACGCCGTCGAGAACACTATGTCCACAATAAGAGCCGCCTCGGAACTCAACCTAGAGAAGATCTTTGCGAGCACAACCTTCCTGGGGATTGGCGACAGATCAGGAAACGCTGAGACCGAGAAGATCATGATGAACTGCTATCTGCACCACGGTGTGACCAAATGGGACTTGAGCCGTCTCAGAGGGCTTGCAAGAACCGTCGCCGACTCACTCGGATACCATCTTCCATTGAATAAGGCAATAGTCGGCGACAGCGTATTCGAACATAAATCAGGAATCCACCAACATGGAATCTCAGTCTTCCCAATCATGTACGAGGTCTTTCCACCCGAATTAGTCGGACACACCAGACGAATAGTCATCGGCCCTGGATCCGGACGGCACGGCATCCATCTTAAGACGGAACAGATTCTGGGAAGACCAGTCGAGAGAGAAGACCCAAGATTGGACAGCTTGGTCACCCTTGTCAAAGAGGAACTGGAAAAGAACCGCAACAACCCGGAAATCGAACACGATACGTTTCAACGCCTGATTGCGAAAGCAGGTTTTAATTGATCGAGAACGGTTGAAGTTCAACCCCCTAGAGACGACAGCGTCCGATTGCACTACGCTCCTCTCACAACCCTCGCACTGAGCTGGAGGGGGCTTTTCAAGCATTGAAAATCCTCCCCCAAGCCAAATATAGCATGAAAAAGCTATTGGAGTCGGTTCGGATTCCTGAACACCCGAAGGGAACAGACTTTGAGGGAAGCAATGCTCTACGAGAAACAGGAAGACCGTATCACGAAGTGCATTCTATGTCCTCATATGTGCGCTATTCGGGAGAACAAGAGAGGAATCTGCGGTGTAAGAGAGAACCGAGACGGTAAACTGTATTCACTCGTCTACGGCAAAGCGGTCTCCTGCGCGATTGACCCAATAGAGAAGAAGCCCCTATTCAACTTCTATCCCGGCTCAGAGGCGTATTCCATCGCAACAGTAGGATGCAACCTGAAATGCAGAAACTGCCAGAACTATCAGATCTCCCAAATGCCCAAAGAAACAGGGCGAATAGAGGGAACGAACGTTCCTCCCGAGAGAATCGTCGAGGAAGCCCACTCGGCAGGATGCACAAGTATCGCCTACACCTACACTGAACCCACGATATTCTTCGAATACGCCTACGACACCTCGATAATCGCCTCAAAGAGGGGGATAAAGAACGTCTTCGTAACCAACGGCTATATCACTAAACGAGCACTGGAGGAAATAGGACCATATCTCGACGCGGCAAACATCGACCTAAAGAGTATGAGAGAGGGGTTCTACAGAGACATATGCGGGGCAAGACTCCAACCCGTGCTTGACTCCATAAACCTCTACAAGAAACTGGGCGTATGGATAGAACTCACCACATTGATCATACCTACCCTGAACGACTCAGCAGAAGAGTTACGCCGTATCGCAGAATTCATAGTCGATCTCGGCGAGGAAATACCCTGGCATGTAACAAGGTTCTACCCCCACTACAGATTGTTGGATCTCCCCCCAACGCCCATAGAAACCCTCAGAAGAGCCAGAGAGATAGGGCTGGAAGCCGGACTAAGATACGTCTACGAAGGAAACGTGCCCGGCGAAGGGGGAGAGAATACCTATTGCTGGAACTGCGGCAAACTACTGATTCGAAGACACGGTTACAGCATTCTTGCGGACGAGATCAGAGATTCAAAATGTCGTTTCTGCGGAGAAAAGATAGACGGAACAGGCCTACGATAGAAGAGACGAAACTCACGGAGCGCGCTTGACCCGCTTATTCACGAAATCTAGGATGCCGGGAACAGCCAGATACGAGAAGACAACCGAGATCGCGACCTGGATAGGCGTACTTACAGCGGCTAGAACCCATATCTCCCAAAGAATCTCCAAGGGAAACCCGTAGATAGATCGAAAGGTACCCCCAGGGATGAAAAGGAAAATCCTGAATAAAACATCGGCTTCAACCCCGACGAAGGAACAAACAGCAACCCAGAAGCGAACATGATCGTCGATCCACTCCGAAGAAACCCTCGAAGACAAGAATCCTAGCAGGAGGACAACGGAATAGGCCAAGTAGGTATCCCACATGCCCCATAGGGGAAGGGAGAACGAGATCGGGGTCAAGAAATACGAGACCAGCCCCAAGGTGTAGAAGACGACGACAGGATAGATTCTCCTATTCCACATCAACCCACAAATAGCCGATCCGACAGCAGCACCGATCGTGAACAGGAACTCTTCCATTCCCCTGAAATAGATGAAATGACCGGCGAAGACCCCCATCAGGGTTGCCAAAAAGCCGTAGAAAGGGCCTAAAACGATACCGTTCACCGGGATCATCAAGAAGACCCAGGAATACCAGACACCAGAATGTAGTTGAGGTATCCCTGAAATCGAGTCGCTCACCGCGGTCAGTGCGACAAACATAGTGAGAACCGAGAGGTCACGGGCTTTGGTCAACCGGATTCCTCCAACAACTTACCGACCACTCGGAACTGATCACCCATCGATCCGAACAAAGCGGTCCACAGCGAACCCGCCTGAGTAGAGACAGTACCCGACTCCGATCCCTCACACCAACAATAAGTCTGCTATCCTAAATAAAAAAAGAGAACGGTATTGGGTTGTCGAGGTTTCGGTGCAGAGTCAAAAGAAGCTGGAGGACTATCCTTGTTAAAGAGGCTCAGAATTTCTTCTTGCAAGCCAGGCATTGATATACCCTGGTAGAATACCTCTTCAGTTTCTTCTTCTCTCCACAGTAGGGACACTTCATAATAGCCTTATCCTCCGTAGATGAAACCCCACAAAGTGGATGACTCACGTATATCTCTTTTGGTTCAGGGTTCTGTTTATTCTTCGTGTGGTGGTTATTAGTGGAACAAAGGGATCTATGATTGCAGAGAAGGCTTAGGAATGAAAGCGGTCAAAGCAGTCCGATTCCAGTACCGCCCGAACGAGGAGTTGGAAGAACTTTTCAATACTTTCCGGAAGATGACCAACGACGCGGTACGGATAGCAATCAAGCATAGGATCACGTCGAGATTCAGACTGATAAAAACCGTCTACGACGACCTCAAACGGTACCGGCTTCATACACACTACATTCTATCCGCCTGCGAGGTAGCCTGCGCGGTCATACGGAACAGGAAACGGAGAAAAACACCGTATATCACCCACCCGTTCCTGAAGCTGGACAACCAGACGTACAAGCTCGAAGGCGACGCCCTCAGGATACCTGTGAAGCCGAGACAGTTCATCCACATCAAGCTAAAGATGGGTGAATACCAGAGAAAGTTATTGGCAGACCCACATCTCAAACTGGGATCAGTAACCATCAACCCTAGAAGAGCAGTCATCGCAGTATCCAAAGAAGTCGAACCCTACGAACCCAAAGGACTTGTCGGGTACGATACTAACGAGGTAAGCATAGACAGAGCAGAACTCCTCAACGAGGAAGTATCGTTCAAGAGCCACGACCTCTCAGCCGTGAAGACCCTGAAACACGCCTACTACGCGAAACGGCGGAGAATACAGCAACGATACTGCAACGACAGACGGAAGTCAACAGAACTACAGAACAAGTATCGTAAGAACGAGAAGAATAGAACCGAGGCAGTACTCCACAAAGTCAGCCGACAAATCGTTGACGAAGCCAAAGAAAAGAAACTGGAAATCGTACTAGAGGATCTGAAAGGCATTCGAAAATCCGTTAACAGAAGGAAAAAGGAGGAGGTCAATTCTCTCAATGGCAAAGGACAGAAAATCTCGGTGAACACCAAGAGCCTAAGACGACGGTTGAACACATGGTCCTTCAGAAAACTCCAACAGTTCATCGAGTATAAAGCCAAATGGGAAGGCGTACCTGTATCCTACGTTGATCCCCGGTATACGAGCCGGAAGTGTCCGGTATGTGGCTGCATGGTAGAGCCGAATGGACACCTGACAGAATGCGGGCACTGCGGACTCAAACTCAACAAACACCTGCTGGCGAGTCTCAACATTCTGAAGACTAAGGATGACACCCTGCGGTTCAGGGTGGATAGCTCTCCGAGTGAAGCCGTGATCCTACCCTTAAGCAAGGCGGTGAGCAGAAGGAGAGAAGTTCAAACACCGGGCAACACCCGATAACTGAACAGAATCTGGTTCAGAGAGACAAGAACCACCTCAGATCGAGCGGGAATCGGGAATTTTGGACAAGAAGAAGCATATCGAAGAGCGCTTTGACTCTAAAGGCAGATATCAAACCCGATGATGAAACCCTCTTTGACCGGGCTATGGGGAATAAAGAAGTTATAGGAGAAGAGTCACCTAACGATGAGAAGAGGTGTGAAAGGGTGAAGAGAGTTGGTTTTGTCGGGCTTGGAACCATGGGAAAGCCGATGGCAAAGAATCTAATGAATGCAGGATTCTCCCTGACCGTCTACAACAGATCGAAGTCAAAAGCCGATGAATTGGAGAAGATCGGTGCAAAGGTAGCGAGTTCCCCTAAGGAGGTGGCAATGAACTCAGATGTAGTAGTCAGCTGCGTCACAGACTCGGCTGCCGTGGAGGAAATCGCCCTTGGGCCAGAAGGAATCATAGAAGGCGCCCGGAAAGGCATGGTCTACATCGATTGCAGCACAATCTCTCCGGTGGCCACAAAGAGGATTGCCGAAGCCCTAGCTGTGAAAGGAGTAAAGATGCTGGATGCGCCGGTAAGCGGCGGAGAGAAAGGCGCGATCGAAGGGGCGCTAGCGATCATGGTCGGGGGAGACAAGCAAGTCTTCGATGAATGCAAAGACATCTTCCAAGGCATGGGTAAGAACATAGTTTACATCGGAGAATCAAGCATGGGGCAGGTCTGCAAAGCCTGCAACCAAATGATCGCAGCGTGTACTCTTGCCGGGATCTCTGAGGCATTTGTCTTGGGAACGAAAGCAGGGATAGACCCAGACCTCATGTTATCGGTCCTAGGTAAGGGAGTGAATAGAAGCTGGTATATGGAAAACGTGACGCCCGAGATAATCAAGAGGAACTTCAAGCCAGGGTTTAAACTGGCTCACCACTACAAGGACCTCGGCATAGCTCTCTCAGCCGGGAAGTCGATCGGAACACCCCTAATGGTCACAGGTCTGATCCACGAGATGATGGGTGCTCTAATCGTAGATGGGCTAGGCTCAGACGACAACCGAAGCCTTGTGAAATTCTACGAGAATCTTGCGAAGACAGAGGTCAAGGGTAGCCGGAGCTGACCCCGGGATTAGGGCAGGACCAACCCGACCCCCAACCTATTCGCCGTCAGCGCACGCCAGCAGCATACTGGGTCGTTGGTGCGATCCTAGAATTGTTGCCAAACATTCCACGGATCAGAGTGAATCATAAGAAGGGGAGACGTGTTCCTACGCCTTTCTTCAACGCCCTTCTGTAGAGGTGCCCTGCGACCCCTACATCCTCGCTACCCATTCCAATCGGGACAAGAAGGATCTTCTCACTCTCGGATGCTCGCCCCTCGCTCTTCCCTGCCACTACATCCCCTAGTTCGGCACAGATTCTCGTCCTGTCGATCTTCTCCGACTGGTACATGCGAGCTAAAGCTCCTCTATGCATCGTCTGTTCTAAGCTGTCGACAAAAACCTTCTCGACCCTGTAGACAACATCATCACTGACTTCTTGCAACGAGCCGATAGCGGAGATGAAAACTCCCTCGTCCAACCAATCCGCCTCCACTATGGGTTCGCTGGAAGAAGTAGCGGTCACGATGATGTCCGAGCCTTCAACCACTTCTCGGGGAACCACCGATTCCTGTGATGCAATCCCTAGCTCGGATGTCACTCGACTGGCTAGATTTCGGGTCTTCCGCCGATCTATGTCATTGATTTTGACTTTTTCCAGCTCGAAAACCTGCGCCAACGCTTCGATCTGGAAAAAGGATTGAAAGCCAGCACCGAAAATGCCCACAACTGAAGAGTCTTGACGGGCAAGATACCTCGCCCCGATACCCGTCGCCGCGCCAGTTCTCATAGCTGTAATCCATCCCCCTTCGAGAACCGCGATCGGAATCCCGGTCTCAGGATCGTTGAGCACTATCACCGCGGAAACCGAGGGAAACCCCTTTGCCGGGTTCCCCCAGAAACCGGCAGCCCACTTTATCCCCGCCGAATCAAGCGGAACCACGTGTGCAGGCATCGCGTTCGCGTCACCCAACCGACCTGCAAAATGGAGGGTGATCTTCGCCGGCATGACCACGTCTCCTTCCCCATGAGCACGGAACACGGAGTCAACGATCTCCAGGGTTTCTTTCATCGACAGACCCAGACCGATCAAGTCCGATCTTGAGAGATAGGTTACCTCAATACCAGACAGACCCAATCACCTTCCTTTCCAAGCGATCGCCACCAACAATTACGATCACTAGATATTCGGTTTACGGACTTGAAAGCCCATCCGAAGCCGCAAACCTCATCAAAACGAATAGTTCCTCAAGATCTATCAGAACCCTATTTGGGAGGGGGCTAGACTGAAAGACAAGAACGAATCCGACGTCGCGAAGACCCTAGAAGCCTTGGAAGGGGTAATCAAACTCAAGCTTCTCAACGCCGAAGAGAAGAAGGGGATACTCGAGATCGAGAAACTCGAAGAAAACAAGATCGTCTTTGGTATGTGTAAATCCATCAACGAAGGCGTAAGGGAAGCCCTCAACAGAGAATATACAGCCGCCATCATCATTGACAGCTCAAAGTTCAAGTACCCATACCACCCACACATGGAAATCCGGTACAGAGATAGGATCGTAGGGGAAGAAGTAACCAGAGAAAGAGCTGACGAGTTGAAAAAAGACAAGACCAACATCTTCCTATGGGACACATTCGTTATCTACTTTCACGAGATGCCTAGAGGACCCGGATCCAGAGAAGAGATGCGCCTCCACTTCTTGCCTAGACCTCTCGAGATATCGGACAGTTCTACCGAGATCAGCGACTGCGTCCTAGGTGTCCCGAGCGTTCAAGGCGACAGAATACTCAAGGAGTTCCTAGACAGAGAACTCGGGGGACCTGAAATCGGTTCATGTCTAGTAGGCTACAACCTGTCAAGAAATCACACCGGTGAGCGATAAACTGATTCGCCATCGCTTTGTGGGAGGAGGGTATTCTGAGGGTTGTTCAGAATCTGTTGACTAGATTCAAAGGAACCCTGCCATCTCGCACCCGCTTGATGTTCTCTGAGAAGAAGACGTATCTTCTGTGAATTGCTTCGATGGTTCTGCCTGCTATATGCGGTGTCAAGACTACATTGTCCAACCCTCTTAACATGTTCCGTTCCGGGAGAGGTTCCTCCTCAAATACGTCAAGAGCTGCACCAGCGATTCTCTTCTCTGCCAGAGAGGAGTAGAGGGCTTTCTCGTCTACGATACCGCCCCGGGAAGTGTTGACCAAGAAGGCGGTCTCTTTCATAAGCTCGAATTCTCTCTCTCCAAGCATTCCTCTCGTTTCCCGAGTCAAAGGGACATTCACAGAGATAAAATCCGAGTCTCTGAGAAGCGTGGTGAAGTCCACCAAAGTCACATCCAAGCCTTCTGGAACAACCGGACGTCGCCTGAAGGAGAGTATCCTCATCCCAAATGCTAACCCGCGTTTCGCGACTTCAACCCCAACACTCCCAAGCCCGACTATTCCAAGCGTCTTCCCCGCAAGTTCGTCCAACAGGATCCCCGGTTTTTCCCATCGACCAGCCTTCATGGAGGCGTCAACCCACAGCAATCGCTTCGAGAGAACCAAGATCAGTGCGAAGACGTGTTCCGCAACTGAGACGGCGTTGGTTCCCGATGCGTTTGCGACATATATTCTCTTCAGGCTCGCAGCTTCCAGATCCACGTTGTCGTATCCAACTCCACACTGGATCAACTTCATCCTCTCTGCCATATCAAGCATATCGGAAGCAATCGTAATATGTCCAGGAATAAGCACATCTGCATCCTTGATCTCCTTCGGTAGATTCTCAGCTGTGATCATTTGCAGATGACATTCTGAGGGAAGTCTCTCCTCCAGGAACCGAGCAAGATGGGGAGGAGTGGATCTCATCAACACCTTCATTCTTATCCACGTCTAAGACTAGAGTAGATACAACCAGTTAAGAATGGCTACCTTTAGAATCCCCCTAGGACCTGCATTCGATCGGTAAAATCCAGTATACATCGGATGATCAAGGAATCACCTCGTACACACAGCAAAGCATCGGCGGCCGATGAGAACCGTAGCCGGGAAAGATTAAAGAGACAGTATAATAGAGGCATACGATCTCAACAGGGGAACCACACGTTTCCCGCTTGTCGAGTGGTTTTTCTTGTCGTCAAACAGACAGTTTGGATCGGATAGGAGAATATGAAGACACTAGGAAAGAACAGTAAGGCTACATGGAGATCCCCCCGAATACTTCTCCTCTACCTGGTGGCAATGATCTTCACGATTACCCAGGTTGGCAGCGGTATCACCAGCGCAATCTTACCTTTGTATCTCTTGAGCCTAGGCATTTCCCTAACAATGGTGGGGCTACTGTACTCGACGCTCAACCTACTCTCGGGTTTGATCCGGACACCAGTGGGTGCTATGTCGGACATAACTGGACCCCGCCTCTTCATTCTTTCAGGACTCTTAGGTTCCATCCTGGCACTCGCAAGCATGGCTCTTGCGTGGGATTGGAAGTTGGCTGCGATAGCAATGATATTAACGGGTATTGCTTCAGGGGTCTTCTTTCCGATGATGAAGAGGATCGCCGCAGAGGAGACTGATGTCAGAGACCGGGTGAAGACGTTTACAGTTATCAGTCTGATATTCAGCATCACAGGAATCGTCGGTCCAGCAATCGCCGGCGCGATAGTTGAGGCGTACGGTCTAAGGTCCGTCTTCTTCATCGCTCTCGTCATCAGTCTTTCAGGTCCTTTGATCTGTTACAGAATGCCGTTCACCCCACCAACGAAGACGAGGGAAAGGATCGGAATGAACGATATCTTCAAGTCGGCTCGAAGTCTTGGAAGGAATGCCATCCTGCTCGGAACCGCCAACTTCCTCAGGACAATGACCTGGGGAGTATCTTCCGCCCTAGTCCCAGTCTATCTTCAAGAGACATTCAACCTTACATACGGCGAGCTTGGATTCTACATCTCTCTCTCAGGGTTATCAGCCTTTATCGGGGCGCCTCTGGCAAGTAGGTTCACAACCTTCCATAGGAGGAGTCGACTTGTGATGCTAGCCCAACCCATACTATTACCGCTCTATCTATGCCTGGTACTAGTTGGGAGGGTTGAAATGGCAGTCATCTCCCTTCTGACAATCAACCTACTAGGTTCACTGATCGGTCCCATAATGGATACAATGATCAGCGACATAGCCCCCCCGGAGAAGATAGGTTCTGCGTACGGTTTCGTCGACACATTCCTGAGGGTAGGAATATCCGTAGGTAACATAATCGGGGGATACACTGCAGAACACCTAGGATTCCAGGCGGTCTTCATCATCTCAGGCCTAATCGCTTCCTGCACCTCTATCCCAATGCTCATGTTGCGGAGACAAATCAGCCGGAAGACGTATTCGTCATCCTGAACCTGAAAGGGACGACGAACCTGTCTGCTCTTCGGTACTCTCAAGACCCCTCGGAAAAATGATAGACAGGTCGCTACGAGTCCCACCCAGACACCGGCTCTCTTCTTCAGAATCCTCCTGATGCAAAAGATTTTTCCGAGCTACGGCAAGTCTCTGTATCGAGAGGATGAGGAAAGCATCTCCAGAGTTCCAACCTGGTCTGAGAAGGACAGCAAACACACAGATCTAAGAAGGGAATCGAGAGTGAAGTTCAAAGCGGAAGAGATTGAGAAGGAGGTTGGATGGCTTGAGCCACCGATAATCGAAGACTCCCTCACACAACTAATTGAGAACTTGAAGGAGAAAGTAGAAGGAATAGTTGAAGAGTGGCTTCAAAACGGAAACGACAAGATCTTCATCGTTGGCTGCGGGGGGTCTCTGATCCCTGGCATGCTTGGGAAGTACCTGCTAGACAAGTACTCCAGCATCCACTGCGAGACTTACACAGGTTTCGAGTTCGTGACACGAACCCCACGAATGGTTGACAGAAAATCCTCGGTGATACTGATCTCCCACTCAGGGGGATACGAGGAGATCCTAGGGTCTGTCAAACTGGCGAAAGAGCGAGGCGCAGCCACACTAGGGATTACAAACGACTCGAACACGGAGTTGGCAAAGAGCACAGATGAGTTCCTCGCATACGATTCAGGATACAAGGTTGGGGCGGTAACCCTCTCAAAGCAGGCCTTGATCTACATACTATGCGGGAACATAATGAAGGCCGAAGGAGACCCCAAGGGAGAACGCATCCTCGCAGACCTAAAGACAATCACCCCGAAACTAGTGCATGTGAGGAAGGGGACAAAAGAGAGGGGCAAAGCCCTAGCCAAGGAGCATAAGAATACCAACATGTTCTACGTCCTGGGATCGGGACCGCTGTACAGCGTCGCCTACCTGTTCTCCGTCTCTCTACTGATGGAGATGCTGTGGACCGATGCATGCCCGGTTCACGCAGGGGAGTTCCGACACGGCTTCTTCGAAGTAGTCGATCAGGACACATCACTGATATTCCTACTAGGCACAGACGACTCCCGACACGTCACCGAGAGGGCACTCGACTTCTCCAAAAAGTACAACGCCAAGACCATAGCCTTCGACGCGAAGGATTTCCCACAGATGGACGACGCACTCACACCTATGCCGTTATCGATAGCCCTCCAATGGTTCGCACACTATCTCTCGGTCGAGAAGCTCCACCCGCTAACAACACGTAGGTACATGGGGGTTGTCCCATACTGACCGGAACCATCCTTAAGGATGATCCGGCTTAGACCAGCCTAGCCTCTACTGAAGAGCTGAGTTCGACCGTCTAGCTGCGCCACCAGGATATCGTCATTCGACGCCACGGTGATATCGTGTGCGGTTGAGAGTTCTCCAACGCCGTCTCCTGGGGTGCCGAAGAAACCCACAATTTCGCCAGAAGACCCCAGTTTAGTAACGCGGCCATGGGTTCCGTCGACCGTATAAAAGTATCCGTCTGGTGCACGTACTATCCCGAATACACGCCCGATATGGGTCCACTGCCTCAGAAACAAACCGTCGGGAGAGAATATTTCAACCCTCCAATTGGTACGGTCTGCAACGTAGACCAGACCCTCAGGATCTGTCGTTATCGCATGCGGAAGCAGGAACTCCCCACGACCTTTTCCCTCGGAACCCCACTGCCCAAGGAATCTAAGATCCTTGTCAAACCGGGCTACTCGCGTATTTCCGTAACCGTCAGAGACGTAGAATCCACCGTCCAGACCGAAGGCGATATCCGTTGGACGATCGAAGTGGACACCGTCCTCACCGGGCACCCCCCTTGTCCCGAGCGTCCTAAGGATCTCCCCCTCAGGGGAGTATAGGTATAGGACGTGACTACCGTCGTCTATCAACCAGAGATTATCCTCCTCGTCGCACTTCGCCATATGAGGACGGCCATACACCCCTTCGCCCCATGACTGTAGAAGCGCCCCGTCTCGATTGAAACATAGCAGCGGGGGTGCTTCTCTTCCCCTGTGATAAACATAGTATCGTCCCCTAGAGTCTACAGCGACACCTGCCACTTGTCCGAGCTTCCACCCCGATGGTAACCTAGGCCATGAGTCTACAACGGTATAACCTAGATCCACAGGACTCTCTTCGACCTCCCAGGATCGAACCTGGAGCAGCGTTTCCTTGTCGTCGACCTTTTCCGCCAAGACCTCGGGCAAAGGTCCACCCATACTCGACCTACTTTCTCCTGAAGCCATCCAATAGACCTCTCCTAACCAAGATGACGGCTACCCGTCACCTCGCAAGCAAGTTGATCCTAACTTTTATCCTTATTCAAGTTTGTCGCCGCGGCATTCCGAGAACCTGCCCGACGCCGCTGCTCAAGGAGTATCCCTTCACCCATCCGAGAGAGAACGTAAACGTAGATTCCCCCTATCGGGAGAGGTGTTCTCTTCTCCAACGTTCCATCAGTCTAACGGCGTTCTCTATCTGGTTTGGATAGATGACCTGGAGTCTCTCTATCGTCTCCGACCTCGGACTTGAAGCCACGATTACTTGGAGGAGTCTGAGCGCCCTGGTCCAGCTCTTCTTGTCCTTGCAAGGGACCTCAAGGATCAGACACAGATCGAAGGTGTACCTACGGAGGAGGTATGGTGAGACCGACCCGATGAGGACTCTGTTCTCGAGCTCAATGAGTGGGGGGACGCCCCTCTTCGCTCTTCGATTCGGGTCCGTGAGGGGCCCATAAGCCTTTTTGACGTAGCAATGAAGCTCCACATAGATCGTTGGACGGTAGTAGTCGATTAAAGACAAGAGTCGCCGTCCCTCTTCGGTCAAGTAGTACGCGTCTCTAAGGGTGGAAACGTGTTTTGTGGGTTCCCTGGTTATGCTCGGGACAACCACTGAAAGACCTGTTGATAGGGGAAGAGAGTCGACTAGCCTCCTAAGGATAGGTCTCGTAGCCCGTGCTTCCCGACCGTGTATCCCGCCAACGAAAAGTCGTGTGGGACCCTCCCTAGGAGATTTTATCTTGTATATCTCTTCCTCCAACTTCTCAACGCCAGCCAAGAGCTTCCTGATTCCACTTGGGGAACTGGATGTTCTTAACGAACGACGCGTCCAGCACATATTCTAATACTATGGTGTACCGATCCCTGATCTTGGCTGAACACTGGTATTACGAGTTCCCAGTCAGGGAAAGTACAAGAGCACTCTATAAAAGAGGCACCGGGATTTATCTGGATTGAGAATTAGTTGAGGAGAGGGGTAATCCCCCTCCTCCCTCCAAAAGCGGCTTCCCCTCTTACTTACCAGGAGTATTTTGCCGCGAATCCTATCCATGTAATATAGAGACCTATATTCGATATATAGTTATCCGCGATTGGATCACATCCAATACGATTCAAGCGTCTTTTCAAGGCTAGTGGAAGCCTTCCTTTACTAGTCTCCCAAAAAAGAAGCGAATGCTATCAAGCCGTTCAGAAGTATTACCGACAAAATCATCCTTGATGGTATATGTATCCGAGATCCTACGCTATGTTTTGTAGAATAGAAGAGGACTTCCACTACCTATGCATCTTGAGAATCAAGCATTCTTATGAACCGAGGGTAGTAGAAGCCGCCGAATAATCGACACCCAGACCAGTAATCTTGGGAGCAGGTTTTCCTAGCTTCTTGTCCAGACAAGCCTTGACGAAACCATAATACGCAGGGTCAGGTTTACCTGGACGACTCTTGAACTCAGGATGGAATTGCGTGGCGAAGAAGAAATAGTGATCCGGGAACTCCAAGATTTCAATCCGCGACCTATCCATAGTTGTACCCGAGAAGACGAGACCGGCCCCAGTCAGTTTATCCCAGAACTCAGGATTCACCTCATACCGGTGACGATGCCGCTCATAGATAGTCTCGCGACCATACAACCGCCAAGCCAAGGTGTCTTTCTTCACGCTAATCGGATAAGCGCCGAGCCGCATCGTACCCCCTTTGCGGGTCACATCCCGTTGCTCAGGTAGCAAGTCAATCACAGGAAAAGCCGTCCCTTCATCGATCTCCGTACTGTTCGCACCCTCCAAGCCAACCACATGCCTAGCGAACTCAACGGTTGCCAACTGAAAACCAAAGCAAATGCCCAGAAACGGAATACCATTCTCCCGGGCAAACCTCGTAGCCTGGATCTTGCCTTCGGTACCACGAGAACCGAAACCACCGGGAACCAAGACACCGTCATATTTAATGAGGCTCTTAGCCTTGCGGTTATCTTTCCCTTCAAAGGTCTCGCTCTCAATCCAATCGATTGAAACCCGTGTACCACACGCCCCACCTGCGTGGCGTAGTGCCTCATTGATCGAGAGGTAACTATCTGACAGCTCTGCGTACTTGCCGCATATAGCGATGTTGACTTCATGTTTAGGATTCTTCAGAGAATCGACAACTTGCTCCCAGTCACCCCAGCGAGCCAAAGGACAAGGTAGTCGTAAACGACCGCAAACAACCTCGCCCAAGCCTTGCCTATCCAAAACCAAAGGCAACTCGTAGATCGACTCGATATTCACACTGCAAAACACGTTTTTAATGGGCACCGAACCGAACAAGGAGATCTTCCGCAAAGCCTCCTCAGGTAACATCGCGTTACAACGAGCAACAAGCACATCCGGTTGAAGCCCAATCCGCCTCAACTCCTGAACACTATGCTGCAAAGGCTTCGTCTTGTACTCGCCGGTGGTCTCCAGCCACGGCACCAGAGCGACGTGAACCACCATAGTGTTCCCCTCACCCTCTTCCGCCCACATCTGACGGAAAGCCTCATAGAACGGAAGAGCCTCGATATCACCCACCGTCCCCCCGCACTCCACAAGAACCAAGTCCACCTTGCTACGTTCAGCCACCAGCCTAATCCGACGTTTAATCTCATCCGTAATATGCGGAATAATCTGAACACAACTACCCAGATAGTCACCTCGACGTTCCCTGTCAATAACCGTCCAGTAAACCTGACCAGTCGTAATGTTGTTGATCTTCTCAATATCGATATTCAAGAACCGCTCGTAGGAGCCCAGGTCGAGGTCGGTCTCGCCCCCGTTTTCAGTGACGAAGACCTCCCCGTGCATGTAGGGGTTCATTGTCCCAGAATCGTAGTTGAGGTATGGGTCGATCTTGATGACAGTGACGGTGAAACCGCGTACTTGGAGGATTTTTCCGATAGAAGATGTGACAGCGCCTTTGCCGACGCTGCTTAATACTCCACCTGTTATGAAGACGTATTTGGTCATTAGGCACCTTGCCCACGAGGATGTAGGCAATAAACCAGTGTAGTCATTTTTAGTAAATAAGGAATTTGCCTGCTTATCATGAACCCGGGTTCTGTTAACTTGTCGGCACGTTGGTCTGCCTGTTAACTCTCGGCACATGAAATTGAATGTTACTGGATTCGGTTCTGTTGCATTGGTAGCACATGAGCCGTCACAAGTCTGCCTGTTGCAGGTCGGCACGTAGTTAGCCAGTACAAAGCCGACTGACCGTAAAACAAGCGGTACGAAGCGGAACAAGCGGAATGCTTATAAGATCAACGAGTAGAGAGTTAAAGTGGTGGTGAAAACGTCTAGCACTGACTCGGACTCGGTCTTCCTGTCCAACAACATACCCGTAGAGGACTTACCGAAGCCACCACCCAAGTACCGATGGATTGATATCCTCAAGAGAGT
Source organism: uncultured Candidatus Bathyarchaeia archaeon (assembly GCA_964596985.1). Lineage (GTDB taxonomy): Archaea > Thermoproteota > Bathyarchaeia > RBG-16-48-13. Next base: position 399,062 of record CAZQWG010000002.1, on the reverse strand, counting down.
ACAACCCGGGCATGCGCGGCAAGTGAAGATGCGGGGTGATACCGTGAAGAGAGCCATCAACCGGCTTGAGAAGGCACACAAGATCAAGAAAGGCGAATACTCGGTAAAGACATCCAAGGTGAAGGGAAGCAAGAAGAGGCAGGTCTACCTCATACGCCACATACTCTCAGAGAAGTCGTAATCTAAGGAGTGGATGGTCAAAAGCTGGAAGGAAAATTTGGAGCCACATCCCGAAGTTATGACGACGGTAGTGACGTCTCACTAGCGAGGGATGTGGCAATGAAGCAACTGGCTATCCTACTTCCAGCTGACATTCATCCAATCCTTAGATCGTTTTCAGCACCTATAAAAGTTTTGAGGTTATACCGCTATACAGCAAACAACTAGGGAATATTTACATCTATAACGCATTACCGTCAAGCTTAAGACTTCGTTATTTTTCCTTGTGCCTTTCCATATACTCACGTACTGCATTCTCAGTTTCTTCACTAACTTTGCGAGCAGAACCCCTTTTTTCGACGACAAACACAGTCCATTTTCGCCAAAGCTTTTCATCAACTGCAATGGATGTCTTTCGCTTAGACATTTGACTCGTCTGTTTTCATAGCTTCTTCGCAATATATATTTTGCGGTATAACGGTATAACCGTAAACCTTAAATTATATTATGCCATATAACGGTATAACGGTAAAGTGTATCGAAATGACTTGTGAGGACTCTCGACAGGAAAGAGGACTTGCGATCGCCAACATACCCAATCAAATCCAAAGGATTGATGACAAACTCTACAAAGTCAAATCTCAATCAGGAAACGGTGAATATACAGTAGGCCTTAAAGAGTTTGGGTGGATCTGCACTTGTCCCGATCATATTTACCGTCATGTAAAATGTAAGCATATATGGGGAGTAGAACTTTCAAATCAGCTCAGAACTCAAGTCTCACAGAATATCACGATCCAAGCCCTCGACACCCAATTTTGCCCCTTCTGTGGTTCTGATCAGATCCTTAAGAGAGGGGTTAGGCATAACAAGCACAGCGACATCCAAAGGTTCTCATGCAAGGATTGTGGACGATGGTTCACCTTCAACATAGGGTTCGAGAAGATGAGAGCCACGCCCCAAGCAATCACAAGCGCCATGCAACTTTACTTCACAGGCGAATCCCTAAGAAACGTCCAACGGTTCTTGAGACTGCAAGGCGTAAACGTCAGCCATGTTGCGGTCTACAAGTGGATCAAGAAGTACGTCAAACTCATGGAGCAATACTTGGATCAGATTCAGCCCCAAGTCTCAGACATATGGCGAGCCGACGAGTTATACGTGAAGATCAAGGGCGACATGAAGTACCTCTTTGCCCTCATGGACGACGAAACTCGTTATTGGATAGCTCAAGAGGTGGCGGACACGAAGCATAAGCACATCGCAAGAGGACTCTTCCAAGAAGGGCGAAGAGTAGCAGGCAAGAAACCCAAAGTCCTCATCACGGACGGGTTGCAGGGATACAGGAAAGCCTACACGAAAGAGTTCTGGACAATGAAGAAAGAGACGAGAACCGAACACATCAGGCACATTCACCTAGCAGGCGACATGAACAACAACCGTATGGAACGGCTCAACGGTGAGGTACGGGATAGAGAGAAAGTGATGCGAGGACTCAAGAGGAAGGACACGCCGATTCTGAAGGGGTACCAGATATTCCACAACTACATTCGACCACACGAAGGACTGGAAGGTAAGACTCCTGCCGAAGCCTGTGGGATCAAAGTCGAAGGCGAGAATAAGTGGATTACTCTGATTAAAAACGCATCGTATCAGAACAAGGCTGATTGATGATTAAAGCATAGGAAACGAATGTAATAGACCAGTCGCGACATCCAATTCTCTCTGTAAAAGTTACATAGTTCTGCTATGGCAGTCCCAACAAAGAATCTCACAGTTGGAAAGCCCATCGCCACCCGTGCGGCTTATGTGGTGAGCCTCCCATTTTCCTCGACCTTCTCGACCTCTATTTCCCCATACAAGTTCTTTGTTGCACCTGATATAGCGATGACCATGAGTCCTTCGACGACACTCACAACGTCCTCCTGCCCTGCTCCACGCACGCCTTATAGTATTCTCTGAAAATACCATTTCAACACTTCCTATTCTCATATATTCTCCAAGAAAGATAAGCTGCAAAGAGGAAGTTTAGGAAAATTCCAGTCAAAATAACAGCATAATAATCAGATGCTAAAATTCTTTCCTTTAACAGCGGTAATGGTGGTGACGAAACGATATTTTCAACATTCCAGATTTTGAGAAGCGTGTGTGCAAATGTGTAAAAGAATGCTCCCGTACCAACGCAGCCTGCTATAAATCCGAGAACTGGATTGGCAACTTCCTTAATCATGTCCCAAAAACCTCGTTCCACATTCTTGGACGCTCCTTCACTGAAGAACCAAATCAAAAGAAACAAGGTTAGAACCAACAGAAGACCTAGTTTTATTGTACCATCGAATAATTCACTAATCGTAGGGCTTTCCACCTTTTCTATAAAACGTAGAGAAAGACATACCTTGTCTACTTGCGCATTCCAAAACCTAATCGTTATCCAAAACTCTTCTTTCTCAAATATTTCGTGTCTTATTTCTTCAGTTACGTTGGTCCATTCGCCATCTGCACTAAACGGTATGCAGTAAGGCTTCTTTGTAGGATCATCTATGTCACTATAGTCTGTGCTATAATAATAACCACTTCTACTATCGTATTCGTCATACGTCTGTATAACCGCATAATGATGAAGCCCTTCTCTTGAGTCGCCTACTCTAATGGTAAGGTTGAGATAAGGAGTATAGTCCTTATCGTTATATCTTCCGACATCAAAATAGACGGTCAATGCATCAAAGTAACTTTCAGATTCATCATTTAGATAGTAATCATTATTCTTAGTAGTCCCATATCCAGAAGGAGCAAAATCATCATCTATGTTCTTGATCTTTGATGTTTCCCTCTTTTCTCTCGTCCCTTCGTCTTGAAAGCTCCAAGCCTCACGGAGTGGAACTGGAATATCTTTAGTTACCTTTTGTGGCGTATAGGAAAACCGCCAAAGAAAACCATAGAATACAAGAACGATAAGTATTATTGAGACTGCTTGTTTTGCTTGCCTGTGGCATATATTCATAGACAGCACATTCAACTCATAAAACGAACTGTTTTTTCGTTCTAGCGTGATTCCTTAATTTTTCATCTGACGATTTTTATTTTTTACAACCTCCATAACTGGCGAAGAGCCACAGTACCGAGATCAATACAACAAATAAGAAAGAGTTTAACGAACAGTCTTTATCGAGGCATTACCTGAAACATGGTGACACAAAGATAAGGACGATTGACAGCATCATGAGATAGATACCATATTTCGTCCTATTGATGGCTTTATTCAAATCGGTACCTGTTTGTTTGATTCTTTTCGACCATCTCAAATCCTCTTGCGAAATGGTATATGGAACATTGATCCTTACTTCGTAGGAATCCTCATTTGATGCTTCATTGATTAGATTAGCCACATTGAATATTGGAACCTTTTTCGCTCTATATGCAGATACCAAGGTGCGAAGTGCAAATACGAAGAATCCAGCACTGATAATAATAGTAGTCAGAAATATCTGAATAAAGGGCTCTCGAATCGTTCCGTAAAATTGATTCTCTAGTATGAAATAACTTAACCCTAGAAGAACTGCAATTAATGAGCCCAAGAAAACAATCATGTTATGTATCTTGTCGTCAAGTCGTCTAGATATGCTTAGCAACTCTGAGTGAGAATCAAAAGCTAGTTTTTCGAAGATTCTGACCTTTTCATGGTCATCTTCTTCAGTCAATACTATTTGCCTTCTTCTTGCCTTTTTCTTTTCGTGATTATCCTATCTGACGAACCTTCTGATTCCTCAATATATGCCCAAACGACCTCCCCATAATCTTTAGGCTTGACAGGTCTCTTCTCTTTGCCTTTTTCGTCGGACATCCTTAATCCCATCATGATGATAATTACACTCAATATATATTTCTTAACTGATCTAGTTTGAATCTCATGTGCCGAGAGTTAACAGGCAGACCAACGTGCCGACAAGTTAACAGAACCTGAACCCGGAACAGATATATCCTCCAGGAGAAGTAGGTCTCGATTTAACCGTTCATGGATAGAACACGGGGGTACATACACAATTCTCTCCACGTAAGGTCATAGCGGTAGTTCAAGGATCTCTGCGAGTTCTTCTAGCTTTTTAACAGTCTTTCTTCCCTTCTCTGACAGTCTGAGAAGCCTACTTCGCGGGAACCCTTTCGTCATCTCTTCTTCTACGAGTGAAAACTGTTCGAGGGTTTTCAACGCGTTATAGACCGCGGTCTGACCGAACGGGAGCTCAGCGATTAGCTCTGTAATCTTGGCTGGGGTTTCCCTTCGATACATATGCATCAAGAGTTCTAGGGCCCTCTCGTTGAACAGAGAAGTCGTGGACATAACCGTACATCAGTATGCGACAAGCAAAGTGCACCTTGATGAGGGTTTCTAACAGTCTGTCGATATGTCGCTATAATTAAATATACTAATCGTGATTTCTGTTTGAACGTGAACCGATAGCGGGACAAATGCACACAGGTTCTTGGGAGACGGTCACGACGAGAATAGTCTCTGCCAGTAGGGTTACGAACACAGACGAGTCTGGAGGGCTCTCGGACTGATCGAGACGATCCATTCGAGATCGATACAGCAGGGTAAAGGAGATTGTCTCGGTGATGAATGGGGTAGGCTACTGTTGTATTGAACCTGCGATAGTTGGGACAAACTAGCCCAGCGAAGAATACTCGTCTTGTAGCAGAACCAGAAAGAATCGGTTTCTCTTGGGAGGCCGAGCATTGGGTAAGGAAGGTTGGGGTTTTCCAAAGAACTCTAGGAAAGCCCATTATTTCGTCAACAGCATGTCACTTTGTGGACGTCACGGATACTATTTCGGACCCCTAGAGCAGAGAGAAAACGACAGCCCGGACCATTGTGACATATGCAAGAAGAAGCTGGTAAAGAGGAGGAGAAGGTTAAGGTAAGCAAATCTCTATTGGGTGTTTAGAAAGTCGAGGTCACGATTGCCATCGGGGTCGGTCAGTTCTTCTGCATATCAATGATACCCGGGAGACTCGTCACGGTCTATACTCGATTCTGGCTTCCACTCCACCATCGTGGTATTGTTAATTGCAACGAGAGGGAAAGTGGATAGAAAAGCAGGGGTTCTGTTCTTAATCCTCTATCTGCTTTCGTACACAACCGTTACCGCATATGCGTGAAAGCTACGAGACCGGGAACTATTGCAGATTCGAGTAACGATCGGCTACCTACTTCTCGAATGCCCCTAATTCTTCGATCGCCTCACGAACGGCCCAGATGTTCTCTGGTGGTGTGTCCCTCTCTATGGTGTGGTTTGGGGCTACGATGTACCCTGGGGCGAGTGTTCGGATGCATTTCTTCGTCCATTCCTTGACTTGATCCGGTGCCCAATGGACTAGGGCTCTCTGCGTGTCCATTCCGCCCCAAAAGGTGACTATGTTTCCATAGTCTCTCTTCAACTTCTCGGGTTCCATGTCTTTCGCGAATCCTATCTGCTGTCCTATTATGTCGAGTCCGATCTCCACGAGATCCGCGATATACATGTGTACGGATCCGCAGCTGTGCATTTGGATCTTGGCCTTCGAGTACTTCCTTATCAGGTCGAAGCTCTTCTTGTGGTAGGGTTTGCAGAACTCCTTGAAGTCTTCGAGGGAGATCATGCCTCCGGTCTGAGTCCCGTAGTCATCGCCGACCATAGCCCTATCGATGTAGTCGCCGATTGCGTTGAGGACTATTTCGTTCTTATCCATGCCTACCTGCAGCATCTTGCCGGCGAAAGCGTGATAGAACTCGGGATTCCTCTTCATGTCTATGATCCACTGGTCAAAGCCGCGGAGCCAGCGATAACGTTCGTCGTCATACGATCCGGGTGTGGCGGATATGGCGTAGTCGGTCTCTTCGTGCAGTTTCTTGGCGATCTTACCGAGCTCGTCTGCCTTCCTTTCCATTTCACTTCGTGCCTTGGAGCTCTCTGTATCAGGCCAGTAAGGGTAGTCTTCTATGTCCTTTACCGTCTTCAGGTGGCGTGCCGGCGTCTCTCTATCCGGAACCACGCTGTAGCGTCCATAAGCTGGTTTCCACAGAGCGCCGAAATAGCGTCTTACCCTAACGTATCCATTAGGGAGTACCTCTGGGGGCTCCTCACTGCGTGGAAGATACCTGAAGTCGACTCCAAACTTCTCCAGTATCCGTTCGTCGACATTCAAGACGCCACCCCAAACGGAGTGGGATCTGGGCGGAGGATAGTCGGTGATGCCGAGGTACTCGCACAAAGCACGGTAGCCGTAGGGGGGTTGATCTACGATGTTCGTTGTAATACTGGCCCCTGGGAACTCTATGCACACTCGGTCAGGCCACTTAGGGGGATGCGACGCCACACTATGGAACCTTTCCCTGGGCGTCATGCTCAACGTGCGACAGCCTCCTTTGCCTTCACTACGGCTTCGAAGGCGTCGCTCGTGTATATGTCTGCACCGATCTCTTCCGCGTATTCCGGGCTCAGAGGTGGACCGCCCACCATCACTATGAGACCGTCCCGAAGACTCCTTGCCTTCAATTCGTCTATGACCTCTTTCATCTGGTGAAGAGCAGGCGAAATGAGACAAGACATCCCCAGAATGGCTGGTTTGGCTGAACCGACAGCCGAGCAGAACTTGTCGACCGACACATCCTCACCGACATCTATGACCTTGAATCCGGCAGCTTCCAACATCGTAGCCACAATATTCTTGCCAATATAGTGGATGTCCCCCTCCACGGTACCTATGACCACGGTTCCAAGCATCTCCGCATCTTCCGACTTCAGATGCGTTCTCAGAACCGCGTTCACCTCCTCGAAGGCGGTAACGGCGAGCATGACCTCTGCTAAGAAGACTTCTCCCGCAACCCATTTCTCTCCGAGGGTACGCAGTCCCTGCGCCAGACCCTTCTCGATCAAATCATCCGGCGACACTCCTTCTTTGAGTAGTTGCTCAGCCAAAACCTTGGCCTTGTTCTCGTCTCCATCCGATACAGCAAGTCCAAGCTCTTCAAGCGTCACAATAGTTCTCTCCCCAACTTCTCAAGGTTCTGTTGTCATAACCTTGACACTTCTTCCTTGGTGATTTCTAATATTCATTTGGACAAATGATAGCGCCTATACTCCCCTAAAGGAAGGCGTGCATGACTGTAAGACAGCGTCTAGGTGGCTCCTTAGAAGATCTTGAATAAAGGATGTTCCTTGGTCAAGGGTTTGATCCTGAATTCCTGCCTCATGTTGTACGCGACGTAGGCGTCAGCCAAAGCACACGCAGTGTATGTTTCCGACGCGTTCTCTATCGGCCCGTACAGCATGAAGTCCGCTCCCATCGCAATAGGAAATGTGTGTGCTACGGTGTTTCCCAGTAGCTTGCTTGTCTTGTCCAGTTTCTTCCTTTGATGCCATTTGTCGACTGCGTTATGGGCGCCACATCCGGAAGGTATGCCGAATTCCTTCTTGACAAGGTACACCGCTTTCGCAACCGGTCCAATATCTGGAGCGTCGAGAACCGTCGTGTCAACAAGCGGCTTGTCTATCCCAGCAGTTTCCGTCATCCTCAACAACCCGTCTTCTCCATAGTCTCCACGGAGCATCTCCAGTCTACCCTCAACCGTAGGTTTCCTCTTGTTGAAGAGGAGGAGGACAGCCGACCTCAAACCTGTCTGATCTATAGCTTCGATTTCCTCGGGTTTGGTATCCGAGCTGATCGAATTGTAGACGGCTCGTTCAGCCAGACCGACATCAGCGACATGTTTGGTAGCTGCAATTCGTGCTTCTGCACTCACTCCGTCGATCATGAAGGGGGCATCTGTCTTCTCAGCGACAAAATCGATGAATCTAACAAGCGCGTCTCCCGATTCGCCGTTGACGTCGATGATTCGGGGGTTACCCGTTCTCAGCGATGCTTCCCCTTCTTTTTCTAGGGCCTTGAGTGCTTCTTTCTTGTCAAATCGTCCTTCTTTCTGGTCGGTGACGACCTTACTCCCCAGATAGAAGATGCTTCCAACCATGACGGTGGGAAGCATTCCAGGTTGGCCCCCTAACCTGACTTTGCCTATCTCGAAGATCTTCTGATCCTTCTCAAACTTGAACATAAAATCGAGACCAGTCCTGAAACCTTGATTATCTCTTATGTGTTTTTCAACTGCCCACCTTGGTTAGACGACTACTTTGTGACTGTACGGGTTTCTAGGGAGCTAGAATCCAAGATATTCCCTTACAATTAGGACCGTGATGTCGCTCTTCACGGGGTTCCTTTCGATAATGGTCACTACTCTGCAGATCCTGTCCGGGGAATCACAGTCTTCGCACCTGCCTGTCTTGACGCAGGGGGTCTTTCGTTTGAGCCTTTTACAGTTCATTGGAGACGCGACGTTCCTAGCCCGATCCAACGCTCTTTCTAGGTCCTTCGCTATCTTGTTGACACCGACGACGACAACTGTTTGACTCGGCCCGTATATCATCGACGCGACCCTGTTGCCGGCTCCATCGATGTTCACCAGTTCACCGTTCTCTGTGACCGCGTTGCTACTGGTCAGGAATACGTCGGATGTAAGTTGTCTCTTTCTGATCTCGTCTCTCTCCTGCGAGGATAACCCCTTCCTCCAGTGTTGGTAGACAGTGTTTCCGCGTTGCTCAAGTGCCTCCACTATCTCTATCTCTCTAAGCGTCACAGACCCGCCTACCCCAACCCTCGCATCGGCAGAGATTCTAGACATAAGCCACCTAAGTGCCTCTTTCCTGTCAGCCACCTGTTCTGCCTTAAACCCATTCTTCTCTAGGGAGGAGAGGGTTCTCGTCACGACCTTATTCAGGTACCATTCTTTTACGTCTTCCATCATAACCTGTCAAACCGGTATTCTACAATAAGGTGATACAAGAATAGCATTTCGCGTAGATGCTTCTCGGTCAGCGCACATACCAGTCCTAATGCACATAACTCGGGAATCCCCCCACGCAGTACTTCGCAGCAAATGCTTGCCAGATGGATTACCTGGTCTCCGGCTCTTTCACGAGAACTATGAGAGGAACGCACAGGATAAGGGCTGCAGCGGAGGCGTAGAAGGAGAAGGAGGGATCGAAAACCTCCCAGAGAAAGGCTCCCATCAAGGGGGCGACGGCGTTTGCGAGACGGACGCCTGTCTGCCTGATGCCTGCAGCAACACCCCTTCTTTCACTGGGGATACAATACATGAGTAGCTCCATGCTTGTGGGCCAGGTTACACTCCACAAGCCATTGATCACTGCGTAGTCCAATATTAGGAGTTGGTAGTTATCGATCCAGGGCAGAAGGACGAAGGCGATGGGGAGTAGGAGAACGCTGTGAAGCATTGCTCTCTTGCTCCCGTATCTGCCGATGATTAGACTGGCTGAGAGCTGCGTGATTAGAGTGATTACCCCAAAGCTCAACGTGAAGAACAAGCCCACTTCGGTCCTGCTCAGATGAAAGAATCCTACGAGATAAAGGGGGAGAAGAGGCCTAGTCGCGTTTATCCCAGCGCTGATAAGAAAAGCAATGCCGAAGAATACAGCCAGAGTTTTTCGAATCGGGACACCTTCCTCGTGGAGAATTTCACTCTCATCTCTCGTCGGTTCTCCTCTTCTCCCTTCTTGTAGGAGATAGGCCGGAAGTAGACTGAGGATGGATATCAGGGTCACGAAGTAGAAGGGGGCATTCCAATCGTATATGTCTGAGAGATAGCCGCCAAGGGAAGGCCCGATCATGCCCCCGACTGGCCAAGCGATATTCATCAGCCCGTAGACCCTGCCTAGGTCCTTGGTCTCAACGCGGTCAGCTATGTAGGCAATCCTAGCCGGAGAGAAGAATGCGATGGAGGCGTTGAAGAGGATGACCCACGGGATCACTTGCACCCAGTCCGTAGACAACGTGTACATGAAGGGGGGAACCGCAGCTAGGAGGATCCCTAGACAGATGCTCAGCTTCCTCCCGTACCTGTCAGAGAAGACACCACCAAAGTAGGTGAGCAGCGTAGAGGCAAAACCTGCGACAGACGTAACCAAGCTGATCTGGAAGACATCGGCTCCTAGATATTGCAGGAAAAGAGGAACCAGCGAGATGGTCAGGTTCATACCGGTGGCTATGACCAAGGTAGTGGTGAATAAGTAGATCATACTCCACTTTCGGTCTTCCATTCTCGACATCCCCAAGGCTTCTACAGAAGACGAGCGTACTCCCATAAAAACAACACGCAACCAGACGAAGACAAGCCTAAAGGATTAGAACAGCAGTTCCTATTGGTCGGTTGACATGCATTACAGAACGGATTTTCTGATTATCAGCGGGCTCGGTTTCATCGTGCTCTTCTCAGCCAACATAGGAAGCCCATTCCTACCCCTATATGCTGGGGATCTGGGTGCCTCAAGCGGCGCGATCGGACTGGTGATGTCATCATACTTCATTGCAAGAGTCTTCCTCGAGATTCCTGCAGGCTATATGATGGACAAGTTCGGTTACTGGATTCCGCTGATAGTTGCTTTCACCTCGATGACCGCAGCCGGGGCTTTAGCATACGTCGCCGCCGACGCGACGTACCTGATGGTTTCAAGGACACTCTCAGGCTTTGGGTCAGGACTGTTCTTCAACGCCTCCATGAACATAATCGCCCACATCTACGAGAAGGAAGAAAGAGGAGAAGCGATGGGAATATTCCAAGGCATAGAGTTCGGGGGAAGCTTTCTCGGGGCCCCTGTTGGAGGATTTCTCGCGTCTTGGATCGGATACAGAGAAGTCTTCCTATTCTCTACCCTGGTGCTTCTCCCAGCGCTTATCATAATTCTCTACTCAAGATCTCTTAGAACGGCTATCACGAAAGAAGCCGCCCAGAAGAAAAGAGAGGAGGGCTCCGATCGGATTGAGGCTCGATTATCCTTACGGAATAATGTAGTTCTACTAACCTGTATTACTGGTTTCTTCAGAATGTTTCCGAACGTAGGTATAATGCGTACGATGGCACCGATGTACCTGAATCAAGTGCTTGGCTACGAGGTTGCAACCATCGGGATTCTTATGGGTGCGAGGGCGATCGGCATGTCATCCGGCACGCTCGCCGTCGGATGGATAATCAGACTACTCGGTAAGAAATGGACGCTGATAATTTCATTACTCACCGCATCAGCCACCACATCCATGATGGTTTGGTTCAGCCCAGTGGAGATGCAGGCAGCCCTATTCGTAATCAACGGAGCGGTACTGGGAATCTTGATGCCTGTATTGGTAGTGGTGATCACCGAGGTCGTCGACCCGTCGGTAAGAGGGACCGCAATCGGCATGTACAGGACCTCGTTTGCCATGGGGGCAGTGGTCGCACCGATATTGATGACCTCAATCTCAGATCTCTGGGGATTCGAATGGGTCTACTACGCTACCACAGTAATCCTAGCAGCGAACGTGGTTCTTGTTCTGATTTCCAAGATAGATTCAGAGGCGAAAGACACCTAGGGTCAAGTACCTATAGTGAAGTGACCGACTGGGAGTGAGATTATTTAATACGTTTGAACGAGAAGACACAACAAAGGAAGAAACGGGATTAACCTTCGGGATTGAAGGATGACATGAGTCACGATACGATACTGGTACTTGACTTCGGGGGACAGTATTGCCATTTGATTGCCAGGCGGGTCCGACAGTTTCATGTGAGATCTGAGATCGTGCCTTATAACATAGCCCGCGAAGAGATAGAATCGTTCCGTGATAGGTACCTAGTCAAGGGAATGATATTCTCAGGGGGGCCAGAGAGCGTCTACAAGGAAGATGCCTCGGTTTGCGATCCCGAGATCCTGACGATGAACGTCCCAATTCTAGGCATATGCTACGGACACCAGTTGATAACCTACATGAAAGGGGGAGCAGTCTCTTCAGAGGGGAAAGGCGAATACGGAATAACCATGGTGGATGTGAAGAGACCGATTGGCGTCTTGAAAGGACTTGCAGGTAGCCAAGAGGTTTGGATGAGTCACGGAGATACAGTCCGCTCCCTACCAGACGGCTTCGAGACGCTTGCCTCCTCAAAGACCTGTCCCGTTGCAGCCTTCGCAGACAAGGAAAAGAAAATCTTTGGATTACAATGGCATCCAGAGGTTACACATACCCGGAACGGCGATCGAATGCTTCGGAACTTCGTCTTCGAAGTCTCCAAGTGTAAGCCGAACTGGTTCATGAGCGACTTCGCAAAGCAGGCGGTCAACGAGATCCAAGAGACGGTCGGCGATTCAAGATGCATTATCGCATTGAGCGGTGGAGTCGACTCTAGCACAGCAGCCCTCCTAACCCAGCGGGCTATAGGCAGGAACCTTACAGCGGTATTTGTCGATCACGGCTTCATGAGAATGGATGAACCCGAGTCGGTAAGGGAGTTCTTCAGCAGCCTGGAGATGGACTTCACGGTGGCTGAGTCCAAGGAGAGATTCCTGAAGAGACTGGCAGGAGTGAAGGACCCGGAGGAGAAAAGGACTAAAATAGGCGAGGAGTTCATCCGCGTTTTTGAAGAGATCGCAGAGAAGAAAGGAGCCGAATTCCTCGTCCAAGGAACGATCTATCCGGATAGAATAGAATCGGGGTTGGGAGCCAAGGCCGACAGGATCAAGAGCCACCACAACGTTGCAGGGTTACCCACGAACCTGAAATTCAGGGGCGTCGTTGAACCGCTCAGAGACCTCTACAAGGACGAGGTGAGGGAGGTAGCCGAGAAGCTGGGATTGCCGAAGGAGATAGTTCATAGGCAGCCCTTTCCGGGTCCAGGTCTGGCTGTGAGGATAATAGGGGAAGTAACTCAAGACAAGTTGGACCTGATCAAACATGCCGACAGGATTGTAACCGAAGAGATCGAAAAGGATGGACTGGATAATGGGCTTTGGCAGTACTTCGCGGTCCTCTTGGACACCATGACGACAGGAGTCAAGGGGGACGCAAGAGCCTACGGACATGTTGTGGCGATCCGTGCAGTGGAGAGCCGAGAAGCGATGACAGCCTCCTTTGCAAAGGTCCCTTTTGATGTCCTGGAAAGAATCTCAACAAGGATAACAAACGAGCTGCCTCAGGTTGTAAGAGTCGTCTACGATATCACCCACAAACCGCCATCGACTATTGAATGGGAGTAGCACGTGCTGGCTGTTTCTATTCGTCCCCAGAAGAGGGATGACCGGTCAGCCTTCGATACGGCTGGAACCCGATTTCTAGTCTCATGAGGAATTCTTTGGAGTAGGGGTTACGCAGCAGGTTATGTAAAGCGAGAATACTGACATTCCATTGTCCACGGGGGTCGTTGGGTGCTTTGTTCCGAGCATTCCCTGAATCCTATACCTTTAATGATCCGGCAGTACTGCTACGCATTGGATCTCGACCGAGGCGTCGGCCGGTAGGGCATCGACTCCTACCGTGGTCCGGCCGGGTGGATTGACCGTGAAGTACCTGGCGTAGACCTTGTTCATCGCCTCGAAATCCTCGATGTTGACTAGGTAAACCGTCGTACTTACTACATTCCGCAGAGAGGTACCCGCTGCCTTCAGGATTCCCTCGATGTTTTTAAGGGCCCTATCGGTCTCCGCGGCGATGCCACCCGGGACGATCTTCCGTGTCTTAGGGTCTATCCCTTTTTCACCAGCCACGAACACGAAACCACCGGTCTTGATGGCTTGAGAGTATGGACCGATCGGAAGTGCACTGGCCTCAGTCTCAACAACCTCAATCTTGATGGCTATCACCCCCTTGCGACCTGAGAGGAATCGAGTTCCGTTTCACGTTGTGATTCGAAGAGACATTTAAATCGTCTACGCAGCCCCATGGAAATGGACGGTTTCCCATCGGGTCGGTTGGTCGATACCCGCCTCGAAGACCCAGACGACCCGCCATTACTGTTTCCACTTTGGATTTCACCTGCTTCCGGCCTGAAGACAAGTCTGATGAGGGTTCGACATGAGTAGACAACCGTCAGAAAGTCTTAATTCAACGCCTTTCCAGAGGGTTAGAACCAGAAAAGAGAAAGGAGAATGAGAAGCAGATGAGCCTCAGAAATGAACTTGAAGAACAAGCCCGGGATCTCGGCGCAGACCTATTTGGAGTCGCCGAAGTCAGACGTTTCAACGAAGCCCCACCCGGACATCGCACCACCGACGTTCTACCAGGAGCAAAGTCCGTCATCGTGCTGGGAATGAAGTACTTGGACGCGATGGTCGACCTATTGCCTACCGGAGAAGAGACCAACGATCAACTGCTGAAGTCTCGAGAGAAGATGTACGTAGGACATAACACATTCTTGTCCACGCAACTCGACCGTTTGGGATTCGCCCTAGCGAGAACCCTGGAGAGAAAGGGATTCAAGGCTTATCATCAGCTGGCGTCTCAAGGTGGCACAGACGACCGGTATCTTATCGGTATGCTCTCGTTGAAACACCTTGCCGCAGGAGCCGGTCTTGGCACCCTCGGGTACCATAGCCTACTTGTCACCCCGCAATACGGTCCGAGGGAGAGGTTGACAGCAATCGTGACCGACGCCGACATCAAACCAGTAGACAAGCCCCTCAGCGTGAACCTCTGCGAGACGTGCGTCGGTAAACCATGCATAACTTTCTGCCCAGCAGGAGCCATCAAACAACCGGAGAAACCCCGACCATACGATATAGACAAATTCCTCTGCGCCCAATACCGGAGAACCAGACCAGCCTGCAGCATATGCATGAGGGTTTGCGTCGGTGGCAGGAAGAATACACCGGAAACCCGTAATAAAGATGATTAGCCTGCACGATAGACTAGGTCAGTAGCCTTTGAAGCTACCTAGACCCGGGTTCCCCTATACTCTCGACGACAGCGTGGTCGCAACCTACTCAGAACTACATATCAAGATAGAGCTATTCCCATGGTTGACGATGAGCCCATAGGCTGGGTGCGTGATGTCTACGAGCTGAGACGCTGGGCAACCGCTGTAGCGCCTATACAATGTGTGACAAGTAGCTTCCGACATGCATTCTACTTACCGGTAGATTGGTGCCGAGATCCCCCGATCAGGTCTTCACAGGGTTAGCAGTAGGAAATCGGTCGTCCTTCTAGAAGATGCCGCCTTGGTGGCTCTTGGCTAGGTCGTTATACAGCATCGCGTGTTTCCTGATTTGAGAATACCCCGTCTCATCCAATTCCTTGATCCGTTTCGCAGGCATCCCGACTATAACCGATCTCGGAGGAAAATCTGAGTTCTCCAGCACGACGGCACCCATACCTACGATGGAGCCCTCGCCTATTGTTGCGTTGTTGAAGACTATGGCCCCTGAGCCTATCAGGCATGTGTCCTCGATGCGACATCCGTGAACGATCGCGCCATGCCCGATTGTCACATAGTTCCCTATCTTGGTGGGTATGTATCCCCTCAAGACATCGCCTTCATATACATCTCCGCAGTGGACGACCACGTTCTCTTGGAGATTCGAGTATTCTCCTACCGTGATCTTTTCAACGTCCCCCCGGAGGACGCAGCCGGGAAAAACAGATGTGCCTTCGCCGATCTCTACCTCACCCACTATGGTTGCCAGCTTTGAGACAAGGGCTTTCCCGTTGATCCTGGGTTTCTTGCCGTGGTGGGATATTATCATTCCATACGCCTCTGCCAACCGAGGTTCAAGTCATTGAAGTACGGAGGGGCACCTGTTTTTGAGTTTTGCCGGTCGAGGTAGCATCCATCGGGATACCCCCAGCAGTATGCGGATGACCTTCATTGCCTGACAGACTTCTCCGGGACCCGGGCGAACCGGGTATGTACTTAAATGTACTCGCAAGCTAAAAATAGCTCGTGTAAGGCTTAATTGATCCGTATCAATCATGGAGGATGAAGGTCGATGGAAGTTTTCCCCCCTCATCTTCGGATTGTACCCCTCGACAGCCTAATCCTGCACGAGAGTAGGGAAGACAACCGAAGGAAGAGACTGAAAGAGAAGATAGAGGACGAGGGGGTGTTACGAAACCCATTGATAGCCACCCCTACCGGATGGGGCGGGCTGCTCCTGGTCTTGGACGGCGTTCACAGATACCTCACCCTTAAGGATCTGGGATGCAGAGACGCCCTTGTACAAGTAGTCGAATACCACGACGAGAGAATCCAACTCTACACTTGGTGCCGGCTAATCCCGGACCTCAAGAACTTTCTGGCAAAGATCAAGACGCTAGGTCTGAGGGCTGAGGATGTAGAGGAAGACGCCGCCAGAAGAATCCTCGAGGCAGGAGAAGCGTACGGATACGTACGTGACGGAAAAGGGCATTGCACAATCATAAGAGGCAACAATCCGTCCCTCAAAGATAAGACCAGGAAACTCCAACAGATCCTAGACTTCGACGGCGGACTGCCCAGAGTCCAATTCGGAGAGATAGACAGATACCTCATCTCAGGAGACGCCGAAGGAGGCTTCGTGTTAGGAGCCTACACTAAGAGGGACATCTTGGAACTTGCCAGATCGAAGACCAAACTCCCTGCAGGAACCACAAGACACATCATTCCTGGTCGAGTTCTTCGGGTAAACATCGACCTAGACTTTCTGAAAGCAGATATGCCTACAGAGGAAAAAAACAAGGTCTTATCTGAGAAGCTCAACCAATTGACCGCTGAGAGGAAAGTACGATACTACCCTGAACCCGTCTGGGTATTCGATGAATAGCAGTATGGCAACCAACCTGATAGGCCCCGGATAGCCTGCTGAGTCCATCAACCGACGGCAAACCAGAGGACCGCGATGAGACCCCACAATATCAGGGTGAGATACATACAGAAAACGCGGTGCCTACCTACCTCCCTCAAATCTTATATCCATTCTACAGGAAGCACTCACCGTCTCTGAGGGTTGTGATAGTTGACTGCAAGAGTAGTTGAGATGCCGACCCTTCTCTGGTATGGGAATACCGACGTGGAGCTCCAGTTCCCGGAGGACTGGGAGGTTCATCTCTGCCCTATGCCAGGCGCCAACCATCCAGCACTAGGTCCCAGGGTTATTAGGGAAGCCCTGTCGAATCCCCTAGGCTCTGAAAGGATAGGCTCCTTGGCAGCCAAGAGAGAGGAGGCTGCGATAATCTTCGACGACATGACGAGACCCACAAGGACATACGAGATCGTGCCGTTCATTCTGGAGGAGTTAAAGAAGGGGGGAATATCCGACGACCACATCAGGTTCGTGGACGCCCTTGGATGCCATGGGGCTAACAACCGCCCAGATTTCGTGAAGAAGTTGGGGGAAGACGTCGTCGAACGTTTCCCAGTCTACAACCATAACCCATTCCACAACCTGACGGATATCGGGGAGACGAGCAGGGGAACCCCTGTCCAAGTCAACGCAGAGGTAATGGAATGCGACCTGAAAATAGGCGTGGGCTGCGTTGTCCCGCATCCGAGCGCCGGCTATGGCGGTGGCGCAAAGATCATCTTACCCGGAGTGGTTTCACTCGACACCACCTACCACAACCACGGGGTCGTCGGCAGAGTTAAACCGGGCTCAACCTCCCTTCATCCGACAGTAGGCTGGGGGAAAGTAGAGCAGAATGTGATGCGTCTTGACATGGAGGAGGCAGCCAGATTGGCTCAGCTAGACGTCAAGGTGGACGCGTTGATCAACAGCAGGGGAGAGACGACAGCCCTATTCGCCGGGGACTTCGTGAAGGAGCACAGAGAGGCTGTGAAGCTGGCGAGAAGGGTCTACGAGACGAAGCCTCTAGCTGAGGCAGATATCGTGGTTGCGAACACATACGCGAAAGCCAACGAGGCCAGACTCGCCATGCCCATGGCTCTAGCCTCGGTGAAGAGCGGGGGAACCGTTGTGCTGATCGCTAACACCCCTGAGGGACAGGTGACTCATTACCTGAATGGAAAGTTCGGGAAAGAAGGAGGGGGAAGACTGTGTTTTCCAAGATCCTACCCTCCCGAGCTGGGTAGGCTGATCGTGTTTTCACCCTACAAGATCGTGGACCCATTCCTCTCCTGGGGAAACCCTGACTCATACACCTGGGTCAAGACCTGGGGAGAGGTACTCGAAGAACTGAAGACAACGCATGCTGGGACGGCAAGGGTTGCCGTGTACCCGAACGCAGAAACACAGTGTCCCCCTCAAACCTAACACGCACAAATCTTTGGGAGGACAGGATTCACCAGTGGTGAACTACCCTTTAAAGAGACAGCTAGGAGACGCATTCTGATGATACTTGTCAGATGAAACGGTGACACGCCCCGTAAGGACAATGCACGATTTCTTCGAAGAGCTCGGAAGAGAATGGGATAGATTCAAGCTTGGGGCAATAGGCGGGACTATTGCTTCAGGGATCCTCCTCGTCTTCGCCATCCGACTCTTGATAATCGACCTACGTATCCTCAGGTTTCGACGCAGTTTCTTCGATCTTCTGGACGTCTCCTTCTCGCTGATAGCAGTAGCATGCCTAGGATACTTCGCCTATTCCCTGCTTAGACAATACCTCTTCTTCAAACGGTGGCAAGAAAGACTTGGGAGGCTGAGGGTTCTTGAAGAGGAGCTGCTTGGCGAAGAGAAACCAGGAACCGCAAACCAAAATTCTTCTTAGGTTTGAACGGGTTCTCTAAGCCAACTCGAGGTCGTGGGATGGGAAGAACGAGGAAGGATGCGGTTCAGATCAGGTTTGAGATCCTCGAATACCTGAACTATGCGCCGAAACCACAACGACGGACCTACGTTTGGCGAAAGGCTACAACCCTATCCTACGACGATTTTCTGAGGCACCTATCATATCTCAAGGATAGGAAGCTCATCAACGAGCGGGGTGGACATCTGAGACTCACCGAGTATGGCTGGAATATCTACAGGAAGCTACGCGATTCCCTACCGTCTATCCTCTAGCGTTCCATGTTCACTTCTGGTGTACATTTCGAGTGCGTCGTTCTTTCTTACATTAGTCACCTTATCGAGGTAAAGATCACCGTTCAGGAGGTGTCGACGTGCGTTTCTGGATGGCGGTAGGTTTTACAGCGTTTATGATAGTGCTATTCGTTGCACTCACGACCGCAGTAGTCGTTGCAGTTGTAAAATCCTCCAAATAGGACAGGGCCAAGGTGTTTCCTTGGCTTGTTGACGCTGCTCAACGTTTCCACGTGGTCCGAGTACTTCCCATGTTTCATTGATTAGGGCTTTTCTTCAACGTTTCAGGCATCGTCGTAAGTATGAGCAGTTTCGAGAGCTCGGTGAGTATTATGAAGAAGAACACGTACGCTGGGCCTACAGCACTCCAGATGATCCCGCTCAATATCGGAGCGACTACCATCATGAGCCCCCTGAAAGAGCCGAGTATGCCGTACCATCTCCCAAGGAGGTGGGATGGTACAAGTTCTGCGGTCATCGCGCCCTGCGTGACCGCGGTCAGCATGTAGAAGCCTTGTAAAACCCCTGAGACGATGAGGATCGTTGGGTTCGGAGCGTAGACCAGAAGCAAGACCGACAACCAGTAGATTGGGGACGTGATAAATACCGCCTTCTTTCTACCTAGGGTGTCCGCCAGTCGACCAACAGGGATAGAGAGCAGTAGAGGTACAAGGGTAGACGCCGCACCCATTGCCCCCAAGACGAATTGGTCTGCATGTTTTATCTCGGCAGCAAACAGGGGCAGATATACGGTATTGATGGAGAATGGAATAGTGGAGAGGGAGAGGTACACGATCCATTTCCTTACAGTCCATCCCTCCGCATTCACTTGTCTGAGGCCGTCCAGAAAGCTCGAGGTAGAATCACGAGTTCTTCTTTTCTCGGGATTGCTGAACCATCTTAGAATCAACGCCAAGACCAAGAGAAGACCTAGAGACTGCGCGTAGTAGAGGGGTCTGACTCCCTCAACGCTTATGCCCCCGAACCACGCGATAAGGAAAGCGGCCAATAGGGGTGAGATCGATCTCGGGATGGCTGAAAGCGTATCGCACAACTGCATCCCCGTAGCCCTCTCCTTGTCCATTAGACAGCTGCCGCATACTACAGGGCACACCGTCATCGCCATCCTTTGAGCCAGCGTGACGATGAAGACAGCGGGGATTACGATTATCCAGTTCGGAGACAAGGCGAAGATCAAGGCTCCGATAGCTAGCAACGATGTCGCAGAGAGTAGGACCTTTCTTATCCCGTATTTATCTGCAAGCCACCCGGTAGGTGCGGCTATCGTTGCACCCGCGATTCCTCCCACGCCAGTCGCAAACCCAAGTTGAAGAGGAGAGGCACCCAGCGCTACAATGTATAGTGATTGATACTGTTGTGTCAAGGTCAAAAAGAAGTTCTGAGCAGACACCCTCAGCATGTTGACTTTGTACGTCCTCTCCTGTCGAGCCATGAAACTGAGACCCTTCCGAATCACACCGCGATTCATCATGGTCCTCACACAATCTTCATGCCAAATACCGTCATGTACTGGTCGTTCGAAGGAATCGATGACGTATTTCAGATTCCTTTCTCTGGACCCTAGATCGTGAAAGTCTACCCGAGATGCTTCTTCTGTAGAGCAGAAAAGGAACTTAAGTATCTTTGTACGTTTGGTGCTGCTGCGTTGGTGGCTCATAAGCCCTCAATGCAACAGCACCAAATGTTTGAGGTAGCCTGCCTGCTTCCTTTCCGCGGCTCAGTCCTCGCCAGTCTTTCGCCTCGATCTCTTTCGTTCACGCAGGTCCCGTCGGATCATGGGCTCCTTGAGCCAGCATTTCCAGCAAAGCAGTTCGGTCTTCCTACCGTTAACCAGTTGCATGAAGACATTGGCAGATTTGCAGCGGGAACATCTATCAGGCATGCAGCTACGCCTCTTAGAGCCTAGGGTACAGGTCGCTCACACTTAGTTGCAACGAAAAAGGGGATCAACCTCACTCCTACGACGTTTTGAGTCCCCTTATCCCTAGCCAATTATTCTATTCTGGTTCGTACTATGACTCTAAAGTCTTCTGGATTCCAGTTTTCTCAAACATCAACCAGGAGCTCTTTCAGTTCATTCAGGTTTGTAAGCGTAGGAGCCTCCGTGTTTCCCCCCGATCTATCCAAGTAGAAGGCTTGCATACCCGCCTTCCTCGGGGCTATGAAGTCGTCCTGCTCGTTGTCACCGACGTGGAGTACTTGCCCAGGTTCCAGCGCCAGAACCTCGCATATCCTAGCGTACATCTCGGCTGTCTTCCTGAAATAGCCAAAGTCGGTTGTCGACGAGAAGACACGTTTGAAATGCGGCCTCAGCCCTTCTATTTCATAGCTCAAGATGTCCACGGGCGCATTTGAGAACACCACCAGCTCGAATAAGCTTCCCAGACTCTCCAGAACCGAAGATACCTCCGGATACACTACGACCTCGTGTCTGAACGACTCCAACAACTCTGTCGGGGAACCATTCAGGTCGAAACGGTCGAACCAGTATTGCAGGATGTACCATCTTATGTCATCTCTCCCCATACGATTGTACTCCTGTATGACACGGTCTTTCGCTTCTCTGAACGCGATTCCCCGCTTCTCAGCGTATAGTCTCGGAATCCCCGTATTCCAGACCGAATCCATGAAACTGTGATCGACGAGAGTACCACCGACATCGAATGAGATCAACGTGAGGTCACTCATCCAAATCCACTCCAGAGGAGTCGATGACTGAATCCGCTTTTAGGTTTTCCAGCGATCCGATCAAGCCGATTGGGGGACTACTGGGTTCATTCTGGTCCCCTCGTAAGCCTTTTGACACACGGGAGCAGGGATCTCTCTCGATGAGATATGATTGAACTAAGCAAGTATCGAATCATCGATATATCGGATGAAGTTGTACCCGGGATCTATGACGAGAAGGGGGAGTATACGCATCCTAAAGGCAAATGGTCGGCTAGACGTTGGGAGCTGCGTCGATGGATCTTCGCCCCAGACAAGGGGATCATGCATTGGGTCGACACAGAGACACATATCGGTACCCACGTGGAGGGCCCGCTTCACTATCACCGAGACGGGGAAGCGCCATGCGAACTACCCGTTGAGACCTATATGGGCGAGTGCTGCGTATGCGACTTCTCAGATATGCCTGCGAAGAACGGAAGGAGGACTGCGATAACACCCGAGGACCTCGAACGCAAAGGGGTCAAGAAGGGCGATATCGTCCTGCTATGGAGCAGACTCCCTCCAAAGGAATCCCCGTTCATCAGCCCTGAGGCGGCGAGATGGATGAGCGAGCTTCCGGTTAAACAGATAGGAATCTGCCAGGTTGGCTTGGAGGCCCCGATAGGCGAGGGGTACCCGTACAAACCGACACCGGGCTATCCATGCTCGATGGAGACCCACAAGTACCTCCTCGGAAACGGCATTCCAATAATCGAGGGGATAACGAACCTAGACAAAGTCAAGAAGAGTAGGGTGTACTACATCGGATTGCCCATTATGACAAAGGGTATGGATTCATCTTGGATCAGAGCCATAGTACTCGAGGAGAAGTGAAACCAGAAGACCTCTGAGGTAGAGTTGAAAGAGTCGCGTAGAAAACCGCCGTCTCTTCCAGCGCAGGACGATGACCGAAGAGTAATCAACGATTATATACCACGACTAGGAATGTGGGAGCGGGAGAAGGAGAATTATGGGTAAGGTTTACAGACCTGAGGATCTGACCCCAGGCAAGTCTCAGGGAGTTCCAGATCTCACGACAAGACCCCAGCCGACCCCTCTGATGCGACCGGAGATCGAGGTCCTACGTCAAGAGATTGAAGCAATAAAGAAAGAGATAGAGAAGATACAGCATGCATTGAGAGCGCACGGCATCACCGTCGAGTAGAACGCCTTCGGTTTTCGTGGCTCTCGCAGGAGCACTGTTGTTATGTAGCCGTGAGAGCGTACGCCTGAGAGGTCGCCTTTTTAAGCCTCTATTCGCGTCTCAAGATCTCCTTCGCTAGCGCATCTCCCACCTCACTTGTGGTGGAGTTGCCTCCTAGATCTCGGGTCCTCACCTTTCCTTTTCCAAGAATCTTGTTAACAGCCTGCTCGACCGTTTTTGCTGCCTCTGACTCCCCCAAGGTGTCCAGTAGCATCGCTCCTGCCAGGACAGTTGCAACAGGATTTGCGACGTTCTGCCCCTTGTATTTTGGTGCAGACCCATGAATGGGCTCAAACATGGACGTACCCTCTGGGTTGATGTTGCCACCAGCCGCCACCCCGAGTCCCCCTTGGATCATGGCTCCTAGGTCCGTTATGATATCCCCGAACATGTTGGGTGCTACCACAACCTGAAACCATTCAGGATTTTTGACGAACCACATGGTAACCGCGTCGACATAGCTGAATTCGGTCTCCATATCGGCGTAGTCTTTCTTGACCTCCTCGAACACCTCCCTCCAGAACCCGTAGGCTTCAGAAAGCACGTTGGCCTTGTCAACACTGGTCACCCTCTTTCTACCGGTCTTCACCGCGTGTTCAAAAGCGTACCTTATCACCCGCTCTGCACCACGCTTGCTAATGACCATCAACTGGTACGCTATCTCATCGTGGTCGGTCTCTATGTCCAAACCGAATTTCACGCTGTACAGGCTCCTAAGCAATTCCAGTTCGCATCTACTCCTGCCTTTCTTGACTCTACCACCCAGCCCAACATACATGTCTTCGGTGTTCTCTCTCACCACCGAGAAGTTTATGTCCTCGGGGGTCTTTCCCCTCAGGGGAGTTGGAACTCCTTCCATAAGGCAAACTGGCCTTAGGTTCACATACTGGTCCAACTGAAATCTAATCTTCAAGATAATCCCTCTCTCGAGGAGACCGGGTGGACACCTGGGATCACCCACCGCAGCAAAGTAGATGGCCTTGCTTTCTCCTATCTCTTTGAGAGCCGAATCGGGAAGTATTTCTCCGGTGGCCAAATAGTGCTCTGCCCCGTACGGGTGTCTCACCCACTCGATCTCGAAGCCGTGCACCTCGGAAGCAGCATCCAAAACCTTGATGCCTTCCGCCATTACCTCGGGTCCAATTCCATCACCAGCCAGTACCGGTACCTTATAGCTTACCATTCAGAAGCATCCTCGCCCGAGTATCCGGCATCAACGTTCAAGAGCTTTATCCCTCAAAGGTGCTATTCACCAAGCAGTCCTTGAAGCCGTCTGCGCGAGTATCAAGGGTTCAAAGGGGATATCTGAAAAGACTGATGTAGAGTTTGGAGAGGTCTCCCTAAAGCTAGTAGGATAGCCAAGTATGAGATGATATTGCGAAGATCCATGGTGAAGACTTTATACGAGTGAGATCAGAAACTATCATTGGGTAGATTGCGATTTGACTATTATCGGAAAAGATATGAGAATGGGAAAGATCTTCCGCAAAGACGGAAAGACACTGATCGTGGCGATGGATCACGGCTTAGGTGGTCCAAGGAAAGGAATAGAGTCACCAAGAGAGACTATCCAAAAGATAATCGACGGTGAACCAGACTCAATCATAGTGAACCTAGGCATCCTAAGAGAGTTCAGCAAAGAGCTGAAGCAGCTCCCCTCTGTGATGTGGACTGTTCCGCTCGATGAGCCCTCATGGATCGAAGAGGCCATCAAACTCGGAGTAGACGGAGTGAAGATCGGATGCTTCCAGCCTATATCCAATAGAGCAGAATTCATGAAGATGCGTAGAATAGGGGTGGAATGCGAGAAATGGGGGATGCCCATGTGCGCTGAGCCCATCCCGATCGAGCCTGAGAGCCGTAAACCAGTTACAGACCTAGAGACAAACAAGATCCTCGCAAGGCTGGGAGCCGAGGCAGGAGGAGACTTCCTCAAACTAGTGTACACAGGGAGCACGAAAACCTTCAAAGAAGTCGTGAATACCTGCGTTGTCCCCGCCACCATAATGGGGGGAGTCAAGATGGAGACAGAGAAGGACGTACTCGAAGTCGTGAAAGGTATGATCGACGCCGGCGGATGCGGTGTCGCCTTCGGCAGGAATATCTGGCAACACAAAAATCCCACTGCGATGATCCGCGCCATCTCAAAGATAATCCATAAAGGCGCAAGCGTGGAGAAGGCTCTCCAAGAACTAGAGTAGAAAGCAGGTTACCGTCTACATCGAGCTTCATGTGAGTCGGTCAATCCCCGTCTCTCTCCTTACCTTTTTTTCAATAGCAACCTAATCTTTAAACTCCCATAGACAATGAGAGAACGAAAATTCTGTACCTTTGCCGTCGGCAACGAGGATATGCGCGATGTGGAAATATCCTCCCCAAACGAGTCCTATTGGTTGCTCAGATCACGGGAGGAGGATGGGTTTCAGTCCTTCTAATCCTATTCGTTTCTGGAAGGCTTCCTCACCTCTCTCGAGGGGGAACCGATGGGTGATCAAGCATCCGAGATCGACAGCCCCGTTTTCGAGCAGCTTCAGTCCATGTTTGAATTGGGTTAGGGTGGCGTTCTGACTGCCGGTTACTAGCAGTTCCTTGTAGTGTATCGGGTTAGGGTCAATCTTCATCTCCGAGCCCAAGGGACATCCTGCGAAGAGGTTTACGACCCCAAGCTTCCGGACAGTCTTAAGAGTCTCGGCTATGACTTGGGGAATGCCGATAGTGACTATTGCCGCGTCAACCCCGAGACCGGCAGTTTCCTCGTTCACCCGGGAGAGCAGATCTTCTTCTCGAGGATTTATGAGCACATCAGCCCCTAGTCTCTCGGCGAGCTTCAGACGTTCCTCGACGGGTTCGCTGACTATAATCTTGCCAGCCCCAGAAACCCGCCCCACGAGGAGATTCATTAGCCCCATGGGTCCAGCCCCAACGATTAGGAGGGAGGAGCCGACATTTAGCCTGCAAGTCTCAATCGAGTTTACAACGCATCCCAGAGGCTCAGCCAAAGCCGCCTGCTCATACGAAACCGAGCTAGGTATGTTTACCAGGCTCCCTGATTCCAGCATTGATCCAGGTATCAGTACATACTCTGCGAATCCACCGTTTTCATCGTAGCCGATGGTCTCTCGGTTGAGGCACATGTTCACGTGTCCCCTTATACAATAGGGGCAGCGACCGCATGCGATTACAGGGTGCAGGGTTACCCTATCGCCGGGATTGTAGTCACGTACATCTTCTCCAACAGTTGCGATGTCTCCGGAGAATTCGTGACCTTGGATCACCCCGAGTTTCGCCTTCTTTTCGCCCTTGAACACACGGATATCTGATGCACAAACCGCGGCAGCCCTTACCCTGACAAGGACATCTCCAACCCCGACCACTGGTTTGGGCAAAGCCTCCAATCTTATGCTGCCAACACCTCGATAGACTAGTGCATTCATCGTCTCCATAGAGCCCACTCCCTCCGAGAAATAGCATTCAGTTCTATTAAACGATAACCAGATTGCGAGATCCAAACAGCATACATCGCTAAGAAACACGATTTCATAATGGATATCTATCACATAGTGACCAGGAGAGAACCCATGAATCTCCTCGACTACCTCGGCGAATGGTTTCTCTCCAATCTTAACAGGCTGTTGTTCTCTGCAGTCGCACTTATCGTCGTCTACATGTCATACAGAATCGTAGTCAAGCAGATCAGAGTCCTGAACGCAAAGAAGAAGCTGGAAGAACACCTTGCGTATACCCTGATCCGGATCACCAAGTGGACCTCTGTTGTTGTAGCCTTCTCGGCAGTCCTTGGACAATGGGGAGTCACACTTGGAACCGTCGCTGGGTTACTCGCCATCTACGGCGGCACTATTGTCGGCTTCGCAGCGATAAACACGTTAGGTAACGCAATCTCCGGTCTCATCGTCATGACAAGCAGGCCCTTCGAGGTTGGAGACAGAATCCTATTCAACGGGCAACTCGCCGACGTAGTATCCGTAGAGTTAATCTACACTAAGATGCTGACCCTCGACAACGTCCTAGTTTCCGTCCCGAACCAAGAGCTACTTAAAGCAGAGATAGATAACTACGGCAAGAAGAAACTGATTCGACGACACGTCACGGTTACACCAGACTTCGAGTATGAAGCCGCAGATATCGAGAAGACCCTTCTAGAAGCAGCAGGCAAGGTTCGGGGAGTATTGAAGAAGCCGAAGCCATACGTATGGATAACGAAATTCCAGAACTACGCCGTCGAATACAACCTCTACGCCTACATAGAAGACGTCAAGAGACTGCCGGAAATAGACGCAGAACTCCATCGGGCGGTACTGGAAACATGTAAGAAGAATAACGTAGACATAAGCACACCCTTACTCCTGAAACAACTCAGAGAATAATAAAGCCCAGAGAATGGGGCTCAAGACTTGATCAACGACTTCAGATCTACAAACATAGGCGTCTGTCTCTGTTGCTCGAAAAAAGGTTGAAGCAGAATGTCTGCCAGCATTGATGGGATATCAGAATCGCCCGATCATGAGGAGGAGGATGCTCCCTACGAGGCGATAAGAAAGATAGCTAGGTGAGATTGAGCTAGCGATTGCCCAGAGATTACTTGGAATACTTCTTTTCTCTGAACTTATTGAATGCGTCTGCAGCGGCCTTATTGACCTTTCTGAGGGCAGCTAACACTAGGTCTGATAGTTTCTCCGCCGGGATTATCGCCATTTTGACAACTTGCATAGAGACTTCCTTTGCTACTTTAACAGCTTCCTCAGCTGTCGCACCAGCCTTCTTGCATCCCGCAATGATTTTTGATTCTACGAATTCCTCTATTCTTCCATCTCTTTTCTTTACCTTAACCATAACCATCACCGATATGCATAATATTCAATTAGAATTATAAGGAGTACGCCTGCATTGCCACCGAGCCTCTATGTCTTGGTAGATCTTCAAAACGTTCCTAGAAGAATGAGCATAAAGCAAGCAAAATTCTGAATTCATCGATCGCAAGTTCGAAAGTACTCAAAGATATCTCAGCCAGTCTTCTTGGTCTTTTCCATGTAGTAACGATCAACCATCATCTTAAGCAGCTCAGGCTGAAGATTGTAGAGTGACCTCGCATCTCCTTTACGAAAGAATAGTCTTATCGAGAAAGCCTTTCCTCCCCGGTCGGTGTCAACAAGGTAGTACTTCGGCGTGTCTACAAGCTGTTTCTCGTGCTCCTTACAGAACTCCTCGATGACAGGCTCCAAGACGTTCTTGACGATCTCCTTGTTGTCAAGACTGTGATCAAAACAATTGAGCGTGAAGCTGTAGTCGATTACGCCCTCTTTTGTGCAGTGGGTGATTCTGCTATTAAGCACCTGGGTATTAGGTATCTTCACCAGGTTCCGTGTCCTCACGTATATCATGGTATAGTTGATTGATATCTCTTCGACTTCGCCTTCCACATCTCCGATCTTAACAAAGTCACCGACAGCGAATGGTCTACTGATCAGAATATACAGACCCGCCATGAAGTTACCGATGGTCTGAGAGGAGCCGAAGCCGATTGCAGTTCCTACAAGGGCAGAAGCCCCCACGAACCAGCTTGATGGCAAACCAAGTATCTGCACCACGGTCATCAATGCCAACCAGACGGCAAATATTCTAGCTATGAGTTGAATCAGATTCAGGACATGCTCCTCAAGTTTGAGCCTCGCCCCAACCCGGAAGAAGTACTTACTAGTAATCTTGTATCCAATCCAGATGGCAGCCAAAGAAACTACTAGTTTGATGAGTATTATTATGAGACCTGAATTAATCATCTCAAGTATCTGAAGCATCTGACCAAGCAAAGCAAATTCCTCACAGCATATTCGGCGGGGTCACACTTGAGCTGACAGTACAATGATCAGCCATCCAAGAGGGATCTTGAACTGACCGTGAGACGCTACAAGTGGTGTCATGAATAGACTAGACGATATATGAATAATTCGGAGGAGGAAGGCGTTTCGATCACTTAAGAAGCCTTCTAGCCTCTTTTAGACCGTAGACAACGCGATTCCTCTTCCTGGTTAATTGATTCAGAAGAAACCTATACTCGTCACTTGTCTCCTCCATATCCTGGAGGTCTCTGACCAGCGCGAGGTCAGGGAAGTGAGGTGTTGGAACCGCAGGATCATGGTCGAAGGTTCCCTCTCTCGCATAACTAAGGGGGATCAGAATGCGTCCTAATCGAACTATTATCTCGTTGATACTCTTGACCCTCTCCTCATCTCTTTGAAGCGTCTCATTCCCAGCCGTACCGTAGAAGACTTCCAGGTCCTCTCCAAGCCTCGTAAGCTCATCGATCACAGGGTTTAGATCGAATCTACCCGCAGCGTCTTTGGAGTAGCGTCGGATGTATTCCAAGGACTCAACTACAGTGCTTCGGAAGTCGAAGGGGTAGATCTCCGAGTTCAATACTCGGAGAAGCGTAGCTAGATATACCTTGATGTCCCGTAGTAGATACTCCTTGTCTGCTATCTCCAAGGTATCTGCTTCTGTGTGCCACTCTATGTTTCCACCGCACCCCCCGACAGCATAGAGTCCCTTCTCCTTAGCGACGTGTCTCGGCATGCTGGACAGCAGCATATAGAACGAGGTTATTCCGACGTTGTTGAACGAGTAGTCTCCCGCTTTGATCGGCCGCACCCTCTCGGCCTTTATACCGGTTGCGTCTTCTATCGCCTTCTTGCAGAATCCCTCCGCCTCTGCCATGATCATCACCTCGTCGTACGAGGAGGCCCACCTGCAACCAGGAGAGTCGCAGTTCACCTGGGCAACACAGTTCTCGGCAAGGTCGACACCGAATTGATCGCAGTACCACGTGGAACCAGCATATCGACCCGTAGAATGCCCCGGCCACCAAGCTACTCGGAGACTCCGTTCAACACTATCTTTGTACTTACTGAAGACACGCGCGATCTCCAGCATCGCCCCATTCCCAACGGCGTTGTCACCTACACCATAGTACCAAGAGTCGTAGTGTCCATGCAGGAGGACAAAACTCTCGGGGTCTTTCGATCCTTTGATCTCAGCCACCGGAATGAGACACTTCTTCCAACGTTCATCAAGCCGGGCGGTAATCCTTACTCGGAGACCTCCTTTCTCGGCCCTCTTCTTGAGATAGTCGCCGTCAACCCTGTTCACACTTGCCAGAGGAGTCTTAGGTTTCGTGTTCACATTGTCCGGCGTCGGTGTTCCCCATATCGACGTAGATATGCCCTCGTGGATTCTCTTCCCTGGGTGAACCGCGATCTGTCCTATCGCACCGTTCTCTTCGAAGTAGCGGATCGTCTGAGGAATTATCGAGAGGCCTTCGGTTAGAACGATCTTCCCGCGAACGTCAACATCTCTTTGAGCCTTCAGGTCGAAGAGGTCTGTAGTAGCCTCCGCCCACTTTGATGGTACGTAGACGACGTCTCCTTCGACGCTACCCGACGCGGAGAAGGATGGAGGCCTCGCTAGGAATGCCTCTTCTTCGGGAGCTAGAACCTTGACCTCGGCAGACAAAGGTATACTAAGGTAGAGTTCCGGTTCGTATACCTTCACGGGTACACCCCATTCTCGAAGCTTGCCGATGAGGAGATTTGCTGCCCTACGTTCGTCTTCACTACCAGAGATTCTATTTAGCTTCGAGAACTCCTGGACGATTCTCCAAGGTTCCTCGATGGAGGCTTCCCCCAATATTCGGCTTTCAAGTCTCGAAAGTTCCGTCTTCTTCAAAGATACCACCAACGTCTAGCCGAGTGTTCAATCAACCCAGCTATTCTCAAGTTCAGATACGACTTTAACCCGGAATATGGTTTTCCACCTTTTTCAAATATTGCATAGACATATACGGTGTCAGATGAGGCATGCTTCGGTTTATCATAGCATCCGACGAAGCTTCTTACTAATCAGCTTTGAAGACGCCCGCAGTAACAATCGAGGAAAACCGAGAATCAGTTCTCTTTGAATCATTCCATAGTTTTTCTCGCCCTTGACTAGAGCAGGACCTATTTCTCCGGCGCGGTCCTCTAGAAAGCTGAAGAAGAGGTCGAGATTGCCGTGAACCTTGTAGGTCAAGCTAAGAGCTGTCTCTAGATCTCTGCCGAAGGCAGATTCACAGGCACCGCAGAAGCCGCTCTCTAAGAAGGCAGCACCATAACGATCGGAATTGAGAGCGTCAACGCAGGTTTCAGCCGCAATGATTCCGCTTTTCATGGCGTAGTATATCCCTTCACCAGTCAATGGGTCGACGAATCCAGCGGCGTCGCCTACGAGTAATACCCTATCGCTTACATACTTCCGCCGGAAACCGCCGGCAGGAACCAGATGAGCGTGATAGCGCGAGACTCCAATATCTCTCCCTTTCAGTTCTGATACTTGGGTGCAGAAATCCATCAGCATCTTCTGTGGCTGTTTTATATCCGATAGGCGTCCACCGACGCCCACCGATATCGAAGACCTCTTCGGGAAGACCCAGCCATATCCAAACGGAAGATTAAGGAAATAAAGCTCGAAGATCTCTGGGTCAACTATCTCCCCTAAATCATCGCTGCCTACATCTACCGTTGACTCGAGACATAGACCTACTTGATCGCTCTCCCATCTCTCCCGTATCCCCGATATTCTCGCGGTAATGCTATTTACACCGTCTGCCCCGACCAAGATAGATCCCTTGAGGACTTTACCGCTGGCAAGTTTACATACGATTCCATCGTTAGCAATCTTGATGTCTACGACTGGGTCTCCGTCAAACAGCGTACAGCCTTGTTCTGTCGCCAGCCCGGTTAGAAAAGCGTCGAATTGCTCTCTACTTGTGGATATCGCAAGGGTTTCTGTTGATCCGAACTCGATAGACCTGAATTCAGGTGAGAAGAAACGATATCCTTCAATTCGTTGCCCAACGATATCCTCTGGAACCGGGGTTCCTATGAGTTTCAGGGCTTTCAACGACACCCCTCCCCCGCAAGTCTTCGGTCGGGGTATCTTCGCCTTTTCCACAATGGCAACCCTAAGACCCGATTCAGCACACGTCTTGGCGGCTAGAGCGCCGGCAGGTCCAGCCCCGATTACGAGAACCTCATACAAATTGGGTCACCTGTCCACACACACTCCCTCAGAACCCTATTCATCCTAGACTTTCTGCTGAGGCTTCTCCGAGAATACCTCCATTCAATGAGCAAGATAGCGTTCCAGATCGCGTCTCCCTGATTACTCCTCTAAACCCGGAGAGGGGAGAGAGATTAGGGGTTAGGTCTTAGGGAACCGGGGTTCTCCGATTATCTCTTTCGCGAGCTTAAAGCCCTTCTTGACTTCCTTCTCGCTTCCACTGAGCAGGAAGGTTCTTGACCCCTCGGCACCGTTGACCCCGCCGCCCCCAATATTGGTCGCCGATACCTCCGTCAGCACCTCAAACGCCTCTATCTCGGTTATCACTCTTCCTATGATAGGCATCATCCCGAGCTTCAGGCCGGTAGACAGATCAATCCTATCAATCCCTACCTCCGCGACAATATCGGGGATAGGGGTTGGAACGAACTTCTCTAGGCCAACAGGCACTATGAAGTTGACACCCCTCGCCATCAATGTCCCTATCGAGAGACCGATGGTCCCCGAGGTGTCGGAGCCTACGTAGACTCCTGCCATCCCGAAGATGTCAAGGGCGTTCGCTCCTTTCATCAAGACGTCGCCACCTCTCAGCTTCTGAACAGCCTCCGCGAGGGTCAGGTCGACGACTTTCCCTTTCTCAATGATCACGTCTGGAATCTGTCTCTCTGCGGGAGGCGATCCTCCAAGGAGACCTGGAAGGACGACACCCCGTCTGAAGTCGGCTTTCTCGACCGGTTTCCCGAGGATCTCCTCGGCGACGTAGCTGTTTGTGGTACCCTTTATGATAACGACCAGCCCAGATTTCAGAGCACTCTGAACCTCAGGGAGTGCAGCTACCCCCTTCCCTATGAGACGCTTACATTCAGATGAAGTCAAAACAACAAGAGCTTTCAAGAGCAATCACCGTAGGAAGCCTTGACAAATCTCTATTTATCGATGATGCACACGACGACCTGGTAGACGTAATCCTTGCCAGCGATAGGTGAAGAAGATTCCCTCAGGTTCCAGGCTTCTGCTACTCGACTAGATGCTTCACCAGTTCCTCTCTGTCCAGTTCAAGACCGATCCCTGGGTCTCGCGGCAGCTCAATACACCCATTCTTAACGGGTACTGGTTTGTCTAATAGTTGATCTCGCCAGTCCACATCCCCGAGTTGAAACTCGAGAATAAGGAAGTTAGGGACACAGGCACAAAGATGGGCACTGGCCATGGTCGCTACCGGACCGACCATGTTGTGCGGGGCAACAGGTATATAGTACGTGTCAGCGAGTGCCGCTATCTTCTTCATCTCAAGAATACCCCCGGTCCGGGCAAGGTCAGGCATTATGATATCAGCCGCCTGATTCTCCAGTAGTTCACGGAACTCGTATCTGGTATTCAGCAGTTCCCCGGTGCAGATCGGGGTTGAGATAGCAGCAGAGATCTTAGCCATAGCCAAGGCGTTTCCAGAGGGGATGGGGTCCTCGATCCACATCAAGTCGAATTCCTCAAGCTTCTCGGCGAGCCTTATCGAGGTTACGGTATCGAAGGCACCATGGGCGTCTATCGCTAGGTCCACTTCGTCTCCGACAGCGTCGCGAACCGCCTTGACCATGTTTACTGTGTGTTTGAGGTCTACCAGGCTTATGGAGCGGTTGAGCTGTTTCGCCGAAGGTATCGGTTCGTCGACGTCCATCTTTAAGGCTGTGAAGCCTTGCTCGACCGCCTCGACAGCCTTCATGGTGTACTCTTCTTCAACGTATTTTGCACCGCGGAAGAAACCGTCAACGTAGACCTTGACCTTATCCCTGCAGCGGCCGCCGAGCAGATTGTATACAGGGGTTCCTAACTTCTTTCCCACGATATCCCAGAGCGCCGTCTCAACGCCGCTCAGCGCAGGCATAGGGACGCCCCGACGGAACGCCTCCTCC
Source organism: uncultured Candidatus Bathyarchaeia archaeon (assembly GCA_964596985.1). Taxonomy (GTDB): domain Archaea; phylum Thermoproteota; class Bathyarchaeia; order RBG-16-48-13. The sequence goes on along the minus strand of CAZQWG010000002.1, from coordinate 365,091 downwards.
CATATCTTCTCTATTCTGAAGGGGTCTTCACCGGCTAAGTCTCGTCCAAGAAGTTCTATGGCTTCAGCGATACCGCCTGTCTTGTAAGGGAGTGACTCGCCGAGTCCTGAGATGCCTTCATCGGTCTCGACCTCGACAAGAATCCAAGGGAATCTCGGCCAGTGTCTACCCTTCAATTGATAGGATTTGATACCTGTAATCTTCAACCTTCACTCTCTCCATGATAGGGCTTGTTTCCTCATTCGAACTAGTACTCGACGCAGAGGGATGGAAGACTCAGACTGTTCCCGAGGCCTCCGCATCTTCGACGTACAGATCCTTGATACGATCGTACATCTTCCGATAGATAGAGTAGAACTTCATATAGGTTCTATGGACATCAGCCCTCGGCTCTGTAGTCTCGTCGACCTTTCTCCAGCTCTTCAACACTTCAAAGTCATGAAAGATCCCTGTCCCGTAGCCTGCTAGGTAAGCCCCGCCGAACGGGGCCCCGGGAACCTTAGCGATGTAGTGTTGGGGTATGTTTATGACATCGCTGACTATCTGCCTCCAAACCCTACTCCGAGCCCCCCCATCGACAACAAAGATCTTGTCAGGCACCGCACCAACCTTTCTCAGAATCTCGATATGATGGTTCAGACCGTAGGCAACCGCTTCGAGGGCTGCCCGGTATACGTGTGCCCTTGTATGGTTCAGTAGAAGACCGAAGACAACCCCGCGGGCGAGCGGATCGAAAATGGGGGTTCTCTCCCCTGCAAAATACGGTAGCATGATCACACCTTCTGAGCCGGGAGATATCTTTGATGCAAGGTCATCAAGCGCACGATAAGCGTTCACCCCGCCTTCACGCTCCGCAGCCTTCTCTAATGGCGCGAATTCGTCTCTGAACCATCTGAGGATAGCCCCGGAAGTAGCCATAGCGGCGCCGACGAGGATGAACTTCCCTGGGACAGCGTTCACAGCATTCATCAAGCTGGGGTGAGGCTTCAACTCATCGGTACAAATCAACAAGACCCCAGTCGTTCCGTAGAAGAATACGGATTCTCCGCTCTCGGTTACACCTGCGCTGAGCATCGAGGCTACGGCATCGCAGCACCCAGCCACTACCGGTGTTCCCTTGGCGAGACCGGTCTCTGCAGCAGCCTCTTCAGCGACCTCGCCCACAACCTCGTGCGCAGGACAGACACGAGGCAACTTATCCATGGAAACCCCGGCGAGATCCACAAGGTCTTCGTCCCATCTGAGCCGTTTTGAATCGAAGATGCCAGACATACTGGCGACAGTGTAGTCTTGGGTGTATTCACCGGTCAGCCTCATCACAACGTAGCTGTGTCCGGTAAGAAACTTGAACGTTCGATCCCAGTTCTCGGGTTCATTCTTCTTAAGCCACAGCATCTTGGGCCAAGTGGCCTGAGTCGATATAACGTTCCCAGTAGTATCCAGACTCCTTTCGTCCCCTATCGTATCCTTTCCTACCTTGATCTCCTCTACAGGTCTCACATCGGCGTACAGTATCCCAGGTCTTACCGGTCTACCTTTCTCGTCTACCGCAGCCACGTCAGGACATAAGCCACTGACACAGATACCTTCTATTTCAGCGGGATCAACCCGGGATTCCTGCAGAATTATCTTGGTGATCTTCACGAAGTCTCCAAACCATACCCCCTCGGGATCGTGTTCAGCCCAACCCGGTTTCGGTCGACTTACGTCATGCTCGGTGTACCCCTCTGCAAGAATCTTGCCGTCTACACCTATCAAGACACCCTTAGAACCCGACGTTCCAATGTCAACCCCCAAAAGAAGAGGACTACCCATACTTACTTATCTCCCTGACCGATCTACGAGGAGAACAGGCATTAGGTTTTCGCCGACCACGGTCAACCCGATCTCAGCGGGATCTTGCAGCAGGCAGGAATAGGAGACAGGCATACCATCCAGTAAGCCGAGGGGACGAATCCTAATAGGAGAACACAGACAATACGAGGCAAAAAGAGAGTTCACCATGCCGGCGATTGACCCACACGAAGCCCTCAACAGAATCCGGAGGATGCTTGAGGCGCAGACAGGAGGGAACAGTACAGCTCTTCGAGAGATCGGGTCGAGGAGGAGAAGAGACCCGTTCAAGGTGCTGATATCGACGATACTCTCCCAGAGGACAAGGGACGAGAACACGCGAAAAGCATCTTCCGCCCTCTTTGAGGTCTACAAGGATGCAGAGGAATTGGCGGAAGGAGACCCCAAGCTCATCGAGCAGCTCATCAGACCTGCAGGATTCTATAATGTGAAGACACGGAAGATAAAGGAGGTCGCATCCATAATCTCCCGGGAATACGGGGGTAAGGTTCCTGAAGACTTCGAGGAACTACTCCACCTTCCAGGCGTTGGGAGGAAGACTGCAAACTGTGTACTGGTCTACGCGTTCAATCGTCCAGCGATCCCAGTGGATACCCATGTGCACAGGATCTCGAACAGGATCGGACTGGTAGAAACGAGGAGCCCGGAGCAGACAGAGATGAAGTTGAGAGAGATCGTGGACAGAAGATACTGGCTGGATCTCAACGAACTCTTCGTCCGATTCGGAAAAGAGATCTGTAAACCCCTAGGCCCCAGATGCAGTATATGTGACTTGAGAGATGTCTGCAACCATTACCGTGAAATCGTATCACAGAAACCCTTTGAAGAATGAGAACGAAAGGGAATAAACAGGGACCGCAACCCCTTCGGGCAGACGATGCCCGTGAATAATCCGAGGGTTACGACTTGGTGAAGCCGCCAAGAACATCAGCAGAGACCTGTCTTATCTGCAAGACCAGCAGGCTATTGTGCGGAAGACCCAGGTGTCCTCTGCTCGAGAAGTGGGGTGCGCTTGCCTCCATAAGAGAGATCAAGCTAGGCGAGGAGCTGAGAGGGTCCTCCCCACCCAGCTTCTTCGTCGGACGAAAAGGCTACCCAAACGTCTTGACAGGGCCCCTACTACCTCCATCGTCGTTCGGAGAAGAGACACGAATCTTGGACGAGCCTGAACTATGGTACGGCAAGACACTGAGCGAAATCGTCAGGTATCGTTCCATACTAGTCCGGTCCTCCAAGAGAACCAACGTGAGAGACCTCGACTACCCTATGATCCAAAGGTGCCATGAACTAACAATGGCATCGAGACCAGTCGGATTAGAAGTCAAATTCCAGAAGGCCCCGAAGGCAACCATCCAGTTCGACGCCTCGTCGCAACCATGGGGGCCGATAGGAAGGATCAGGAGCATCAGGATCGCAGAGAACCCGTCAGTGACGAGAAGCATAGAGAAGGCATACTACGATGACGATTTGAAGGCGAACGACGCATTGGGAGAACTATACAGCTCAGGAGTCACCGTCAACCAACTCCAGAGAGTCCTCTCAGCAGGAATGCTCGGGGTGAAACATGATAGGAGGCTTGTGCCAACCAGATGGGCGATCACAGCCACCGACGACATCCTAGGAAAGAGGCTTCGAAGCAGGGTGAAAGGGTATCCAGAGATCGGAGACCACCAGGTCTTCCAGTCCCACTACCTCGACAACCACTTCTACATCCTCCTCGTACCGAGCAGCTGGATGTTCGAACAGAACGAGGCTTGGTACCCGGGGTCAGCGTTCGTGCCAGGAACCCGGAGAGTAGTAGTCTCAGACTACGAGTTCGGTAAGGGGAAAAAGGGCTACGCGAACAAGACGGCTGGAGCCTACTATGCAGCGAGACTCGCCTCCCTCGAATACCTGACAAGGGCAAGAAGACAGGCCGCAGTCGTAGTCTTCAGAGAGGTCAGAAGCGGATATACCGTTCCACTGGGAGTCTGGCAGATAAGAGAGAATGTAAGACACGCGTTCAAGAGAGAGCCTGCCAGGTTCTCAAGCCTGCAAGAGGCATTGGCGTTTATCAGACCTGGCCTAAGGATTCCCCTTGAGGACTGGGTTCATCAGAGCAAGGTTATCGACAGGATTGTCCATCAGAGGACACTATTAGCCTATCTGAAGAAGGGGTTCAAAGAGGAGTGACGCGCTGAGACCTGAGGCTGGCTCCGAGAGATTAGGATGAGCAGGAAAGCCGTTAGTCCTCCAAGACCTTAGCTAGCTCACCGAGGCTTGGACCTATCTCAGGAATGGCTGGTTTCCTTTCCAATAGGACGCCCATATCCTTCAGCCCCCCACCAGTCACCAAACACACGACGACATCACCCCGATCGAGCCCTTCAACCTCACAGTATTTCCATAGCCCTGCAAGAGAAGCCGCGCCTGCCGGCTCGGCGAAGACGCCCTCCTTAGAAGCCAGCAACCTCTGGGCCTCAAGAATCTCTTCATCGGAGACGGTTATCATACCCCCTTGGGAGTCGGTCAACGCCCTCAACGCTTTCTTAGCATTCAAAGGGAAGCTTACATTGATACCGCCGGCGATCGACTTGGCATCGACCGGGAGTACGTCCTCTCTTCCTTCTTTGAAGGCGTCTGCCACCGCGGAGGCGTTCTCCGACTCAACCCCGACTATTCGAGGGGCCCCGTCGCATAGTCCTAGGCGCTGGAATTCCTTGAATCCCTTCCAGACACCAGCCAGCAGCCCACCATTCCCTACCGGGACGAAGACGTAGTCTGGGCTCCTCCAGCCGAGCTGCTCGCAGACCTCATAGGCAACAGTCTTACTCCCCTCCATTTTGCTTGGATTGACCCCTGGATTGGCGTTATACCATCCGAATCTCTTGCAAGCCTCGGCGAGAAGCCTCGCTTGCTCATCCGTCTTACCCCGGACCTTGACCGTCGTCGCCCCGTACATCGCCATTTGAACCAATTTCCCAGTAGAAGCCGTAGGCGGCACTATGATGAAACTCCCCAAACCTGCCCTTGCCGCATACGCTGCCACGGAGCAAGCCGCGTTACCGGTGGAAACAATCGAGATCACGTCGCATCCTGCTTCCAGCGCCTTCGTGGCAAGGACGGTCGTCTCCCGGTCTTTGAATGCCCCTGTGGGATTCCTCGTCTCATCCTTCAGATACAGACCGCCGACATCCAGGCCTGCAGAAAGACGTCTAGCCTCGACCAGCTCTGTTCCACCCTCTCCGAGAGACACAACCCTATCTTCGTCTACAACAGGCAGGAGTTCCCTGTACCGCCAAACAGACCAAGGCCTATCCGAGAAAACCTTCCTGCTGACAACCTCTCCGACCTTCTCATAGTCGAACTCGACCTCCAGGAGACCACCGCACTCTTTACACCAGTACAGGTCGGGTTCAGGAAGCATCAAACTGCCGCATTCAATACAACGCAGACCCAGGAGACGGGAAGACATCCTCTTCACCTGCCAACCTCGGAACTATCAATTAGGTCCTCTTAAAAGGCTTCACGAAGGCTGCAAGAGGCTTCATCGACCGGGCTCGATTCCTTTGGACTCTCGACTAGAAGAGGACGCCAAGTACGATCAGGCATACTACTGATAACAGGGAATTAGCCGTCCAACTGTTGCTTCTGATCCCTGCAAGACGGAAGTCGCATTTATGCCTCAGAAAGAAGGCGGGAGAGAAACCCCATGTCCTGACACCCCTGGAAGTGATAGCATCGGAGATCCAATGGGAAAACGTGCAGAAGAACCCGAGTAAGGGTGAGGCACGAAGCATGATAGATACCAACGGGAGGAAGACTAGCAGGGAAACGAGGCTGTGAGTCAGCCCACATCTGTGGCTGAGTATCCCTTTGAAGAGGAGGTCTACGTCCGGGAGGAGGCCGAAAACAGCGCCCTGAAGGAGTAGAAAGGTGCTCCCAGGGAGTCTGCGAGATAGAAAAGGGGGGAACGACGTGAACGGGTCGAGGAAGCCTAGAATAGACCTCATCCCCGATGGGATATACCCCCAGGCTACAACCAAGACCACGGCGAAGGTTGCCCCTAGAATGGCATGGGTCGTCTTCTGCACTTGGAATCCACCCTGTTCCCGTAGAGAACATCTGGGTCGCTGGCGCTCAAAAATGAAGCGGTGTCCAAACCGAAAGTCTGGGTTTGAACCCCGATATCGGCGAGCCGGCCGGAGAGTCGGCTAACTTGCGAGAGGGGAGAGCAACCGGAGTTCTTCTACTGCTTGAGGGATGACGCCCAAGACGTAGTCTACTTCCTCCTCGGTCGTCCATCTTCCAAGCGTAAGCCTAAGGGACCCCCTAGCGTCCTCAGGTTTCAATCCCAACGCGGTCAAGACGTGGCTGGGGTGAGGGTCCGCGGTGGAACAGGCTGAGCCTGTAGAGGCTGCGATCCCTTTGTCGTCAAGCTTCAAGAGCAGAGCCGCCCCGTCGATATGTTTGAAGCTGAAGTTGGCGTTGTTCGGGAGCCTCTTTGTCGGATGACCGTTCAGGCGAGTACCTTCAACCTCAAGAACCTTTGAGATCAATCCATCCCTCAGCCTGGTTAGCTTGGGTCCCTCTTCAGGCATCTCCTGCTCCGCGAGCTTACAGGCCTCTCCGAAACCAACGATCCCTGCCACGTTCTCGGTGCCAGACCTCATACCTCGCTCGTGACCCCCACCGTGGGTCAGAGGGTCTACTACTACATCCTCACGGACATATAACGCGCCTACCCCTTTTGGGCCATACAACTTGTGAGAGGACGCTGATAGCAGATCCACCCCCAGCTTCTTCACGTCTACAGGGATTTTGCCTACACTCTGCACGGCGTCAGAGTGGAGGTAGACATCTTTCTCTTGGCAGATCTCCCCTATCTCGGATATCGGCTCAAGCGTGCCAATCTCATTATTCGAGTGCATCACGGATACAAGTAGAGTGTCGTCTCGTATCGCCCGCTCGACATCCCCGGGGTCTACGAGACCCTCCTTATCGACGGGCAGTAATGTAAGCTCAAAACCCCTAGTCTCTAACCATCGGGCAGAGTCAAGGACACAGTGGTGCTCGATAGAGGAGATTACGATGTGCCTGCCCTTCTTCTCGTTTGCGAATGCAACCCCCTTCAATGCCAGGTTGTTTGATTCTGTAGCCCCCGAGGTGAAGAAGACCCTACTAGGGTCCGAGTTCAAGATGTGAGCCACCTTCTCTCTAGATTCTTCTAGCCCTTCCCTAGCCTCAGCACCGAATCTATGGGTTTCGGAGGCATTTCCGTAGAGCTCGCTGAAGTATGGAAGCATAACCTTCAACACACGGTCGTCAACAGGTGTTGTCGCAGCATAGTCCATGTATACACGTCTCAATCTACCATTCCTCCAGAGTCAATGATTGTAAAAGAGAATCATCGAATATATTTCTTCAGATCTTCGATCGTAAAGGATCTCACTTGACAAGTGTCGGTCCTCAGGGTTCTAGGTATCCTGAGAAGAACCCGGCAACCACCTGGTTTGTAGGGGCTGCAGGAACAGGGAAAGCCCTTCATCTCCCCTAGGGTATACAGAGAGCCCAGAATCCACAGAAATGATGTGCTTAAGATAGTTGAAATAAGAACTAAATGGGAGACGGTTCTTTAACGTGCCTGATCAGTGCGTTGGTCGCAGAGATGATGGGTAGTTTGAAATCTCCGTATGGACTCGTTTATGGTCCTCACGACTCAATACGTTTTGGTCTCTCGCTCGGTGTCGACCTCACGCCGATGACCTGCACTTTTGATTGCGTCTATTGTGAGAGGGGTAGAACCCTCGTGAAAATTAGGGACCCGTCAGAGTTCCACGGTGAAGTCTGTAGGGAGAAACTTGTCGAAGAACTCCGGCGAATAATTAGGAGAGACAGTCGAAGAGATCTGAAATCGATTACCTTCTCAGGGACAGGGGAACCGACACTTGAAGCTCGACTCGGAGAATTCATACAAGCCGCCAGGGAAGAGGGCTCGATGCCTGTCAAGGTTATCACCAACTCTTCTCTGCTTACTCGACCCGAGGTCAGGAAGGGACTGTCGGAGGCCGATGGGGTGATTGCAAAGATGAACGCGGTATCCAGCAGTGTCTTCTGGAGCATGCACAAACCGGCCGACCAGCATCTATCAGCACAGAAGATCGCCGAGGGGATAGGAAGACTGCTGAGCGAAGAGAAGACGGATGTTACAATCGAAGTCCTCTTTGTATCAGGCCTCCCTGGTGGACCGATAACCAACGACACCAAGGAAGAGGTTAGAGGGGTGTCGGAGACCCTCAAGCAGCTTGGAGCCAAGAAAGTTCAGATTCATACCGTGAGGAGAAGCCCTGCCCATCCGATGATTAGACCTGCAAGCAGAGAATTCCTGTCATGGGCTCTGAAAGAATTCAGGAAAGAGCTGGGCGCCGAAGAGGTCCAACTCTTCGTTTGAACGGCTCGAACACCTGCAACGTAGAGGGGGAACGAGTCAGATCCCTGTAGCCAGCTCCCTCAACCGGGCTACCCTCTTAGTGGTTGACGGATGCGTAAGGAACAATTCTACAAACGATCCGCCTTTGAAAGGGTTGATTATGTACAGCGAGGAAAACGCCGGATTGGAGGAGGAGGGGTTCATAGGATACCTACCTGCGTAAGAACTGATCTTCTCCAGTGCACTTGCCAGCGCGAGCGGTTTACCCGAGATCAAGGCTCCACCTTCATCTGCAGCGTACTCCCTGGTACGCGAGATCGCCATCTGGACGAGCACAGCCGCGATAGGAGCAACGATCATCATCAACAATCCGCCGAGCACGCTTCCCCGTCTCTCGTCTCTACCCCCGTAGCCGAGCGAGGAGTAGTAGAACATTCGAGCTATCATGGAGATAGCACCCGCGAGGGTTGCGGCTACCACCATTATGAGGGTATCGTAGTTCCTGACATGAGAAAGCTCGTGGCTGAGCACACCCTCGATCTCCTGTTCGTCCAGCAGGTTCAGGAGGCCTGTATGAACACATACCGATGCGTGACCCGGGTTCCTTCCTGTCGCGAAGGCGTTGGGAACAGGGTTCTCCACAACGTAGATCCTAGGCTTGGGAATACCTGCCTTTGACGCCAACGACTCGACGATTCTATGAAGACTAGGCGCATCTAAACTCGACACCTCTTTCGCACCGGTCATAGCGAGGACCAACTTGTCGGAGAAGAAGTACATGAGGAAGTTCAATCCACCTGCAATAAGAAGCGCAAAAAGCGGGTCGAAGCCCATGATGGTACTGAATCCTATCAAGAAACCGGTTAGGACAAGAAAAAGAAGACCTGTCTTCAGAAGATTCTGAAACATATTTCCTATTCACTTTCCGAGAAACGTCAATATCTAGCTTCAAGGAGTGCTGAAGCGAACCGTCGTTTAAACTTTTTGATTAGGGTCGTCAGGAGACGGGCTTCCAGACGAGGCCAAGCCCGTCCGCCTTCTCGTAGGCTATTCGAAGTTCTTCTCGGCTAGGATGTCTATCGATCTCAGCATACTTCGGGTTCTTTGGGACGAGGTAGGTGGGATGGTACTGCTGCATGATGTTCACGAGAGCCTTGGGGCAGTTCTCCGCGATCCACTCCAGCACTGGTATAGTGCAGCATTCCAGATGGTTTGGCAGGACGAGATGCCGGATTATCATCTCTCCACTGCCTTGATCGTGGGCGATCTGGTGGTTCCTCGAGACGACATCGAAGTAGTCTAGGATGCCTGAGAGGCGGAAGGCACACTGGTTGTTTCCGTATTTGAAGTCCGGGAGCCAGATGTCTATCAGATCGTGCAGGAGCCCCATCGATTCTACGGAGCAATACATGTTCGAGTTCCAGAGTACAGGGATATCCGCATCGAAGTATGTGAGAGCCTTGAGGATAGAGGGAATATTGGGTGTAGGTTCCCCCCCTACCAGGTTTATGTTGGCGGCACCCCTATTGCTGAGGGAAGAGAAGATCGACGCCAGCTCCTTCGAGGATGTTCCCCGTCCCCGTGAGGGGCTGGTGGAGATGTCGTAGTTCTGGCAGAAGACGCATCCGAACGTGCATGAGGAGAAGAAGACCGTCCCGGATGGGAGAAGCGGTGGTTCTTCTCCCATGTGGAGGAAGACGCTTGAAACGTTGGCGTCGAGCCCCAGTTTGCAGAATCCACGTTCATCCGTTGATCTGTCAACCGAGCATCTCCTGTGACAGAAGTGGCAGTTCCTAACGATTCGATTCGCGATCTCAACCTTCAAATCCAGATAGGACAAGTCTGGGGTTTCCATCTCACCAAGAGACGCACCTTCGTCATCGACCTTCCTCAGGAGATCAGAGAACGATGACCGGGTCTGCTCATGGGCTTTCCAGAGCCTGGCAAGCGAGGGGGACGAATCTACCTGCACGGGGAGCCTCCTCGCGATCCGATACCTGGAGGGAAGATGCCCGCCGAGTATCTTGTAGTACCTGTGAAGCCTCTGAGCGGTCTCAGTGGACCCAGCGTTTCTCTTGAATCCCCAAAGCCAGCGCATCCGTGAATCGCCAACGAACAGTTAGTTCATAGGTTGAAGAGGCAGATAGAGGAGAGCAAGTCCACCATCGAGGCCTGCAATAAAGTCATCCAGTCTCCTAGCACAGATAACGTACAGATATGGGTGTTCGCCTTATTTTTGGATAGCGCGTGTGGGAGATTCTCGGATTCAAGACGTATCTCTGGACAGGTCAACTTCAGACCCGTTTTTCCCTCTCTTTTGCGAGACAGTATCCTAGAAGGGCTATTTCTGTTCCAGAACAGAGTCTACTTCAGCCGTGATCGACTTACGGATCTCTTCCAGATCCTCGACAGTATCGCCTTCAAAGCGAAGGACCAGAGCAGGTTCCGTGTTCGATGCCCTGACCAGCCCCCACCCCGTCTCGAACTCAACCCTGGCTCCATCGATGTCTATGACCTTCATGCCCTTCTTCTGGAAACGGTCTTTCAGTTCGTCGACGACAAGAAACTTTCGGTCCTCTGGGCAGTGGATCCTGATCTCAGGTGAGGAGGGATACGAGGGGAGGGTTGAAACAGTCTCAGAGAGTGTCTCAGGAGTCTTTGAGAGGAGTTCGATCATCTTGAGGCCTGAGAAGACCCCGTCGTCGTATCCGTAGTGGTCCTTTGCGAAATAGAAGTGTCCACTGATCTCACCGGCCAACACGGCGTCTTCTTCCAGAAGCTTCTCGTGAATATAGGAGTGTCCTACCCTTGACATTACGGGGATTCCGCCTTTAGCCTCGATGTGTTCAGCTAGGGCTCTTGAGCAGAGAGGGTTTATGACCACCTTGGAGCCAGGATGCCTAGCTAGCACATCTCGGGCGAATATCATCAGAGCTACGTCGCTTCGGATTATTCCCCCTTGTTCATCCACGAAGCCTACTCGATCGCCGTCGCCGTCGAATGCAATTCCTATATCCGCGCCGGTCTTGACCACCCGTTCTCTCAGGGTGTCCAGCGTCTCGTCTTGGAGAGGATTAGGGATGTGGTTCGGAAAACGGCCATCAGGCTCAGGGAATAGAACCTCGAGGTTGCATCCGATTCTCTCCAGCACTTCTTTGATGAATCCGCAGGACCCGTTACCCACGTCAACTATGACCTTCAGCTTTCGTTCCAGGGATATTCGGGCAACGAGGTCGTCGATGTAGTCAGGAAGGATCTCCCTGAACTCTGTTTGACCAGCGGTATCCCATTTGGACCCCCTGAACTCTTGCTCCATGACTAAACGCTCTATCTCCCCTATGCCAGTCTCGTAGGAGTATGAGAGACCAGCACGGCAGAACTTGAATCCGTTGTACTCAGGGGGATTATGAGAAGCCGTCAACATAACCCCTGCACACTTTTCTCTGTAGATCGTGGAGAAATAGAGTACGGGTGTACTTACCATTCCTACGTCGAGACAGCTGTGACCCGTTGACATCAGACCCGAAAGCAAGGCGGTCTTCAGAACCGGTCCGTTCAGACGAACGTCCCTCCCGACAACTATCTTCTCCTGTTCTGGAAGAAACGTTCCAAAGGCCTTCCCTATCTTCATCGAGATCTCGGGGGTCAGGGTTTCACCATAGACCCCTCTAACATCATAAGCCCTGAATATGCCAGTCAAACAGAATCCCTTCTTCTCCGAAGTAACATAGATTCGGTATAAGTTTAACACTTTGATGATACAGCCAACCGCCGGCTCGTTTGAAGCCCCCACCCCCAGAAGGGGGGAGATCAGTTGTCGAGTCCGGAGGCAGCGTAGGGCGGGTTCTCGATTAGTCTGTCTTGTTTGAGAGGAGTTGAAAGCCCCTAGGGTCTCCAGGACTACCGTAGGTATACATCCCCCCATCTGGCTGGGAAAACCAAATAAGTGATATTGCCTTAGATCTAGACCGTCGCCTTGAAGGTGGTAGACGTGAAAGATCGCCGTGAGTATGAGAGGAAGTACAAGCGCTTCGTTCAAGGATTGATCTCTGAAGAGAGCTTCAGAAGCTTTCTTTTCCTATCTCTGTCAAAGAAGGATCTGATCGATATCGTCGTATCAGGCGCCAAATCGCTGAGACGAGCGGTGGCGATCGGCGAGGTAGTGGAGACGTCAAAGAAACTGGACTCCACCTAGAACATCTCCGGATTCATAGAGAGGATACCCCTCCCCCGGATGCGGTTCTATTCATTTTTCTGGTGTTGAATGAGCCGGCTGCTTGAGAAAAGATTCTTATAAGCGGCTCCCCACGACCCTCCACAGAGACAGCTAGGCATCGAATGAAGATCCATGTAGCAAGTGCACGTTACCCAGAGAGTGGTCACGGATATGAAGACGGTACCTTGGAGAGACGTGGCTTCTTGGGGATGCTATGGGTGTGGAGAGTGTTGCAGACCCTACACCGTGCCGCTTAGCATGTGGGAGTGGACAAGAATCACACAGGTCTACGGTGGGTCGGTCACAGAGATATCTGCCGATGGTCTCTTCCTGAAGAAGAGGCAGGGAAGATGCATCTTCCAACACAGGCGGAATGGGAAATGGCTCTGCAGTATCCAGAATATGAAACCGGTCGCCTGCAAGCTTTGGCCCTTCAAGATACTTAGGAGACCAAAGTATGGGAAGGCTGCCGAATCCGCACTTGAGGTGGGAGGCAGGAAGATGTTCGCCTACGTCGATCCTTTATGTAAGGGGCTTAGGTTCGGGAATCCCTCCGAAGAGTTTCTCACAAAGATTCTTCCGGAGTTTGTCGGTATCAGTCTCGGCTCGTATAGTGACCAACAGTATTCAACGATGCATGTGGAGAGAGTGTATCCGCGTTACCCCCTGATATTCTCCAGGGTGATATAGAGGGTCATTCTGGGACAGCCTAGAAGTAGATCCTCTCTATAGTTGTCTTGAGGACAGCCTTGAGAACAGGCTTTCATAGTTCTCTTTGTTGATGAGCCAGACGTATATCGAACAGGTCAAGAAGCTCAGGAGACCGAGAATAGAACGGATGATGAGGCGGGTCTGGACTATGCTCTCTCTGTGCGACCAACGATTCATCCAGAAGATAACCCAATTCCTGAAGGACCCCGGCGCAAAGTGCTTGAGGAACTCGTGGAAGAACCTGAAGAAGAAGATGTTGGAGAACAGGTGAGCGAGGAAAAGAACCCAGAGGGAGTGGTAGAGAATACGACGCCTAGAACCTAGAGTCGACACGTCTACGATAACCAAAGGAAGAGCCCAGAGAAGATACTGTTCGTTAACAACCTTGTTTGTTGCAAAGAAAACCATTAGAAGAGAAAGACACCCGTAGAGTGGAATAGGGTCGGTTTCTGACCAGCTACTCATACCTAGGAACACCGAGACAACGGCGAGTCCGAGAGCTGTCTGGGATAGCAGGGTAATATGCGTTGAATCAAAGCCCGTTAGCGACAGACCGAGGAATACCGTCAGACCAGTTGGCTTTGGGAAGTGATCCGAATAGTACCCTGTGTTGGCGTAGATGTAGCTCTGAGGGTCCGAGACCAGGAAGGGAAGAGAGAGGACGACCGGAAAGACTGAGACCAACACCACATACTTGAGAATCGGATCTAAAACACGCCTTTTAGCCCATAGATACAGGAGCATAACTGGGAGAAAGAGGAGGGGGTAGATCTTCGAGGAGATTCCTAGGCCAAGCATGAGAGCGCTGAGGGTTTCCTCATCCTTGAGCAAGAACCATATGGCAAGTAGGCTGAAGAGGGCGGGGATAACGTCAAACATGCCTCCTACCGCGACATTCCAGACCACGTAGGGGTTAAGAAGCCAGAGAGAAGCCGCCAACCGTGACCTATCCGAGTCACCTGTGAGTCTACGGACTATCCCGTATAGTATGAGAGCCAGAGCCGTCGAGGCGGCGATCAAGGGAAGCTTCAGAAAGAAGTAGAAGACGAGATCGGTCGCCCCAAGCCAAGGATTGTGAGCCCCCACCAGAACACTCGCCAGAGAGTAATACGATGCAATAATAATCATCCATAATGGTGGATAGGTGTAGTCGCAGAAAGAGAGGTTCAGGTAGGGATTCTTCCCCTCGGAGACAACCAGCCAGCCGGTAGCCACCCAGTAGTTTATGTCGTGGGGATCACCGCCCAGGGGGGCGATAGCCAGCTCTAGGGCCACCACAGCGACAGCCAGGAGAATGAGATAGCTATGCCCCGGTTGACGCATGAAGATCCCAGGGTTACTAGATGCCCACTAGGCTTCCATAAGGATTACTGGATAGATCAATACAATCCATCAGAAAACCGGTCCTGCACTGATTGCAGACAGCAAACGATTTAAAACAAGGATTACCCTAAGCAGAAAGGTTCAAGGCGAGGCGAGATGAAAGCAGCACTACTCTTCCAAAAAGAGAAGGATTCCCTGAAACCCGGAGACACAATAACAGAGTTGCGAGTGGTCGAGGTCGACAAGCCGGAGACAGGGAAGAATGACATACTTGTCAAAATAAGGGCATGCTCGGTATGCCCCACAGACTACCGCAAGTACTTGACAGGAAACCATGGTGTACCATGGTGGCCGTTCAATCCGGGACACGAATGGGCAGGAGACATAGTCGAAGTCGGGTCCGAGGTTGAAGGATTTGAGGTCGGGGAACGCATCCTAGGTATGGGATATGCAGGGTACGCGGATTATGCCAAGATCACAGGGCAATACCGAAAATATGGGACAATGACAATCCCACCCTTCGTTGGCTGCGAGAGGCTCCCGGACAACGTGACGTACGAGGAGGGGGGGATCGCAATACCCCTGTCCGAGTGTATGGAGAGCATACTCAACGTGTGCAAGGTCAAGATGTTCGACGATGTCGCCGTCATCGGTGCAGGCCCCATGGGAATGATGAACGCTATGGTCGCCAAGGCAGTAGGCGCCACCGTCTTCGTAAGCGAGATGCTGGAACACAGACTCAAACTGGCAAGAGAGCTGGGATTCGAATACGTAGTCAATCCGAAGGACGAGGACCCTGTAGAATTCGTGAAGAACCATACGGGAGGGAAGGGGGCCGACTCCGTGGTCTGTTCCATCGCTCATCCCGTGGTGATTGAGCAGGGCCTCAAGATGGCGAGGAGAGGCGGCATAGTCAACATCTTCGGAGGGGCTACGGCTGAGACCAGGGTTAACTTCAACCCGAACCTCATACACTACGGTGTACTCAACCTTACAGCCAGCTACGGAACCGGAGGGCACTGGGACCTAAGAGAGAAGGCGCTGAAACTGATCAGCTCGGGAAGAACCGATGTAGAGAAGCTAGTGACAGCGAGGTATCCCCTCGACCAGGCACTCGATGCTGTGAAACATGTTGGCCTAAAGGAAGGGATGAAGGCGATCATCTACCCTGACCCGAAAGACATCCCGAAGAACTAGAGCGGTAGACCCCAGATTAGAAATGGATGAAGAGACGTAGAGAGGTCTCTAGGCCAAGTCTCTCTATCTTCCCTTCTTCCCGTACAATTCAAAGGGGATCGAGAATATCTTCACGGCCCCCGCAGCAGTCCTCTGATCGAAGCCGCCCTTCTTTATCGACCGCAGCTCGGGAGCAAAGAGAGAGGACTCTGACTTCCGCTCCACGATGGTTGCGTTCCCCTTGTACAGTTCCATAGTCACCTCCCCGCTGACCACCTTCTGAGTCGAATCGATGAAGGCGTCAAGATCCCTTCTCAGGGGACGGAACCACCCTGCGTGGAAGACCATGTCCCCCCAAAGACGATCCACCTCGTGCTTCAACCTGAGCTGTTCTTTGGTTAGGGTGAGGTGTTCAAGGTCTGAGTGAGCCGAGATCAAGATGCTGGCAGCCGGGGCCTCGTATAATTCTCTTGACTTGAGCCCGATTATCCCATCTTCGAGCACATCGATCCTACCGATACCATTCTCGCCGCCGACCTTATTCAAGTAGAGTATGAACTCCACGGGGTTCTCGATCCCGTCGACGCTGACTGGAACCCCCTGCTCGTAGAGGAGCTTCACCGTCCTAGGCTTGTCGGGAGCATCCTTCGGCCCCGTCAACCAGAGGTAGTCCTCGGGGTACTGCGAGTGGAGATCCTCGACCTGCCCGCTTCCCATCGAGTGAGACCACATATTCACGTCTCCCCCTAGGGTCGTAGTTCTCTTGGCTGGATCGACACCGTACTGCCGCAGCATTTCCTCCTCCTTCGCCCTGTTCAGGTCTAGTTCCCGTACCGGTGCCACCACGATCAGTTCCGGGAGCAGGTACTTGGCGGTTACTTCCATCCGATACTGGTCGTTGCCTTTTCCCGTACATCCGTGAGCAAAAGCCTCAGCCCCTACTTCTTTGGCTACCTTGACAGCGTGGGTTGTTATCAAGACCCGGGTCATCGATGTGCCAAGAGGATACTGATTATATGTCCCGTTCGCCTTTATGCAGCGGAATATATAGTCTCTCGCAAACTCCTCCTTGGCGTCGATGAAGACCAGGTCTAAGCCTAGAATCTCAGCCCTCTCTTCGGCTATCTTGATCTCCTCGTCGCCCTGACCAACGTCGACCAGTACAGGTACTACCTTGGAGAAGCCGTATCTCTCCTTGAGGAGAACGGCGATAAGCGTAGAGTCTAATCCACCCGAATAGGCGGTGACAACCGTCTTTCCAGACATCTTCCGGTCAACCAATCTTGGACACCAAATTAACCTGTTTTGATATAGTTCTTCACCGTCGCCATAAGTCTCTTCCTCTTTTTCTCGATCTTCAGCCTCCTCTTGGAGAGACGAGATCTAAGAGCCTTGGCATCCTTCTTCCTCGTAGAGATCAACCGCCTGACCTCGCCTGGTCTAGGAGCGCCGATGCTCCCTCTGCCGTCTAGAATGGATTCCGCGTTCACCGTCACCTCAAGGATCGAAGGAGACAGCTCAACCTTCCTTCCCAGTACTACTCTGCTAGCCTTCTCCAGGTCCTTTATTCCGATCTTATTGAAAGGCGTCCCTGACTTCACGGATTCGCGGACGAGTTCGCCGATCACCATATGCGCCTCCCTGAAGGATAAGTGACCTTCCCGGGTCAGAGCCTCGGCAAGGTCGACGGCAGGCGCGTAGCTTTCGGTGACGGCTGAGCGCATGCGAGCAGACCTGACTTCGAGGGTCTGGAATACCCCGGAAAGAACCTCAAGCGAGGATTCGACGGCGTCGAAGCTCAGCCAGAGGGGTCCCTTCGTCTCCTGAAGATCACGGTTGTAACCCGTGACCAAACCTTTCACCATGGTCAGTAGGTTCACCAGAGCCCCGTAGACGATACCGGTCTTCCCTCTCACCAGTTCGATCCCGCAAGGATTCTTCTTATGCGGCATGACGCTTGAGGTCGAGGAGAATTCGTCGCTCAGCTCCACGTATCCAAACTCGCTTGTGGACCAGAGGATCAAGTCCTCGGAGATCCTGCTCAAATGCGACATGAGCACCGCCAGACACGCCACTGTCTCCACGGCGAAGTCACGCGAGCTCACGGCGTCTATCGAGTTCTCCACCAGGCCGTCAAACCCCAGAAGCTCAGAAGTCCTCTTCCTATCGATCGGGATTCCTGTTCCTCCGATTGCACATGCGCCCAGAGGGCTTAGGTTCACCCGGCCTAGACAGTCACTGAGACGTTCTAGGTCTCTTATCAAGGCGTCAACATATGAGAGAAGGTAGTGCGCGAATACCCCTATCTGGGCTTGCTGGGTGTGGGTGTAGAGAAGCATCAAACTGTCGGAGTGCCCTTCCGAGACCCCGATAAGAACCTCGATCAGATCCAGCAACTTGTCCGAGAGGTTGAAGATATCGGTTCGAACCCTCATTCTCAGGTCCACGGCAACCTGATCGTTTCTCGACCTTCCGGTATGCAGTTTCCCACCGATCTCGATCCCAATCTCATCTACCACTCGGGCCTCTATCAGCTCGTGGATATCCTCGAATCTCGTGTCCAGAGAGAGGTGCCCCTCACTCCAGTCTCTTCGGATATCCTCCAGAGAACCCAATATCGCGGCTAGTTCCCCCTCACCCATGATCCCTTGCTCAAAGAGCATTATGTTGTGAGCCTCGGTACCGTCAAGATCCTCCCTTATGATACGCGTATCGTCAACCAGGGACGATAGGAAGGCTGCAGTCTTGGAGCTGGGTCTACCCTCCAGTCTAGATCTGTAGAGGTCTTCTTGCAATAGGTCACACCCAGAGAGAGATCAGCCTACTCGATTTTAAGAACTTCGAAGACCGGAGGATTGCCGGAAGGGGGGGGTTCCTGCTCAATCCGTGGTTTCTGATGGCTCTTTCTCCCCGGGCTCCGTTCCGATCAGAATATCTACGAGAGTCTTGTGGTCGACCTCGGCGAGAGTCCTCCAATCCAAGTAGACCATGCCGCTCTCGTCCTCACCGAGGTAGCCGTTTCTCACGTATCGGTCGAGGTTCCAGTCGACCCTCCACCCGGGCAGCTTCAGCCCCAGGAGATCCTCAAGCTCGCTTCGAGGGGCCTTCCCGTTCTTCGAGATCACGTAGGATATCGAGATCGCTAAACCAGCGAGGTCATCTATTCTCCATCCGCACATCTTTGCCTCGCTGCTGGACATACGGCTTCGGAGGCGGACGAAGAACCGGGCTTTATCGAGCTCCGTCTGCGACAGGTCTTTTACGGACACCCCTTCCTCCGAGACCATCTTGACCTCTAGGTCGAGAGGCTTCAGAGCCTCGTCGAGGAATTCGACGACCTTCGGATAATCCCTTCCGATATTTTTCCTTAGCTCCCACCCCTTTGCCCCTGGTTTCGAGTGTCTCTTGAAGAAGAGTAGGTGGGCGGCTCTCTTCGCTCTCGAGCGGAATCTTGAGGAGCTCAACTCTCTTAGCCACCTCTCCTCTCCAGCCATTTCTCATGGGATACGGGAATCGGTATCGAGACCGTCCGTTTCCCTTCGATGGTCGAGTCTCGTTCTTCGTTTGGGACCAGAGACAGGTCCTTCTCAACCGGGTCTACGTTGAGATCGGCGTAACCGTAACTGATAAGGAAGCTCGTCAGATACGCCCTTCGGACGGACTCCAGGAAGGAATCCCCTAAAACGAATTCCCAGTACTCTATACTGCCTGTTTCCTTGGATTTCTCCTTCAGCTCTTCCCAGAGAGATACTATGGAGTCGTCGAAAGCGAGGTCCGTGGCTATCTCCTCGTCAATCAGTTCCCTGTAGGAGGCAGTCCTCATCTCAAACTCAGAACCGTTGGGAAGACCGCCCCATCGATCCGCCAGAGGCGGCAGGTTTCTCCAGTATTCGATCGCGGTCCTCAGACTCCCTGGGGAGATCTGTTCGACCTCGACGACTGGATGCCAGCTCTTCAGGAATACCCCAGCCAGATCGTCTCTGTGGAGTCTCAGGATCTTCTGCTCGATGAGAAAAGGGTCGGCGTAGAGGGAGGTAGATTTATCCTTCAGCCAACTCCCTTGAAGCCTTACGACTGTCGCCAGACGGTTTATGACGTGGGCGTCAAGGCACCTGTCCTCCATCGATTCCCAAGACAAGAAGTAGCGGTCAATCACCTCTAGGAGGTCGTCGACCCCCACCGTGAAGGGGTCGTGTTTCCCCTCCTCAACAGCCTTGCATAGATCGATTATGCCTAGAAGCCGTTCCCTTCCTTCGGTATGATCGCTATTAACAGCCAACGACTAGACGACCTCTCTTACTTGCGACTTGCCTTCCACGTTCTGAACCGTGATAACGTGGGTATCTTCATCTGCGAAGTTGATTTGTCCAGGTGTTATCATCAAGTACTGGCTCTCCTTAGAGGTTTTTGCCGTGGAGACCAAGAATCTCGAGACAGCCTCGCGGTTTCTCGGGTCCATATGCACATCGTACTCGTCCACGGCTCTAAAGGGGGATTTTATGTGTTGTTGTAGTGCGAGGAGGAACGACATCACAGCCACACTCCGTTCCCCCCCACTCTGGGTGAAGGCGTTCAGCGGAACCGGAGGTACCCCTTTGAAGCCGATGAAGAGCTCAACGCCGGCGGCTTCTATGTCGTTTGCGTTGACCAAGCGGACACTCCCGGTCCCTCCAATGCTTTGAAGGATCCGCTGGAAATTGGGGTTCACCTTACCGAGTAGATCCTCTATGATCCCTCGCCAAGAAGACATTCTCTCCTCGACTTCAAGCAGAACCTTCTTACGGTTCTCCTCTATCATACGGGATTTCTCTTTCAGCTCGGTGAAGACCTTCAAGTACGAGTTGTACATCTTCTCTGAATCTACGCTCACGTCGGATAGAGCCGCCAGATAGCCGTCTGTCGCCTGGATCTCGGTTATGATCTCGCCTAGGGAGCGGGTTGTCTGAACCCGGGGCCCGATCTTCTCGGCCTTCGTGGTCAAGGACTGGAGTTCAGAGGAGGCGGAGGATAATTCGCTCTCGAGGGAACCCAGCTCTCTTTCAATGATCTCCATGCGATATTTGGAGAGCGCCAGTCTGATCCGGCTGTCCGAGAGCCCATCGCCGATCTTGTCGGTCAACGAAGACAGCTCCCCGATCTTTGTCCTGGTTTGAGTAGACTGCTCTTCAAGGTCCCGGAGGGCTGGCTGCAGAGCGGTCAAAGATTCCTTTGCGGATTTCTCTCTATCGTCTAGAAAACTCTGCCAGCCCGCGGTCATGGATTGTTGAAGGTCAGCCAGATTCGACAGCCAAGAATCGACTGGAGCCTGAAGGGAAAGCGAGTCCACGTTTCTCTGGAGGATGCCAAACTGATCTTCCCATTTCTGTCTTTCTTCTTCTAGGAAGTCGATCTGTTTGGATATCTGAGAGATCTCGTCTTTTGAGAGAGAAATATTCGACGCAGTCTTGCCAAGTTCCCCTTCGGTCTTTGCCAGACCCTCCCATAGCCCCCTAAGCTCTGAGCGGTGGTTCTTGAGCCTATTCGATAGCGAATCGACCTGACTCGCCGTCTCCTTGGTCTCTGACTCCAGCCTTGAGAGTTCCTCCCCCCTATCCGCTATTTTCTTCTCCCAGCTTGAGACTATCTTCTCCTGCTTCGAGACCTCGGCCCAACCCAGCTCCTCGGAGAGCAGCGCCCTCCGGGACTTCAACCCCTCCTTTCTCTGATATCTATCGTACTGCTCCTTCCAGTAGGCAAGCGTCTGTTCAGCAGACTCCAGCAGCTTTGATAGAGCCTCCTTCTCGCTTAGAATCCCGCTGAGCTTCTTATGCGCGTCCAAGATGTTTTCACGATACTCTTTGAATCCGACAGCCTCTTCGATCATCTTCAGCTTATCCTGCGGGGAAACCACGCTGAATTGCTCGACCATGTTCTGATGCATTATGACCAGCATGTTGTCCGGGTCGATACCGAAGTTGGACAGCAGTTTTCTAACCTCGCTCTTGGAGGCGTACCGATAGTTTATCTCGAACCAGTAGTTGCCGTCCTTCCTGAGACCTCTTGTCAACCTCAGATTGTCGGTCTTGTGTTGAGGCACTGGACGTCGACGTCTACCTCTCTTGGCGTTGTCGAAGACCAAGCTGACGTTGGAGATATCCTTTCCCCACTGGATCAGGTCGCTCAGTCTCCTAGACCTCTCGGTATAAGACTGACCTAGAGCCACAGATATGCCTTGAAGGATCGAGGACTTACCTGAACCGTTGGGACCACATACCACGTTGACCCCGGGTTTCAGCGGGATCCGCGCGTACTCGTAGGACATGAAGTTCTCGAGGATCACTTCTTTGATGAGCATGGGGAAGACTCCAGGTTCATCCTCCTTGAAAGGAGGACTATTATTAAACTATACTCGACTGACACCGTTTCCTTTACTTTCAACGCTAGCAATCGAACGTGGTTTGCCTTAGCGGAAAAGCGACATAAGGATTATCGCCTTGCACAAGGAAAAAAGTGGACGAATAAGGATGATTCTAGCTGGAAAACTGTCTATAATGAAGTCGACGACTAACCTGCCGGAGACGACTCCGACACCGAACGGTTTCAGATCGTAGAGAAATCCAGCACGCTTCGTGGAAAACGGTGATTCGTAAGGAGCTACTTGAAAGGCTAGGCACTTGCCGTGTCGTGACGACCGTTTCTGTAGATCTCGGAGTGATTCGTGCTGTGGATCAGATTGACGTATGGAGACGAGTATAGGTAGTGTAGGATTCGGGGGGTTACGGGTTTACCTTGATATTGAATCCCGTCCACCGCCAGGTATTCGATCATGGTTGACGTGACCACGATATACTCTAGCGAAGGGTCGATTACTATCGTTTCTCCGGTCTGGGTTACGATTCCTATCCAGGAAGACTCGTTTCCTAGCCACACGAATTGCCCTGTGACGTAGCGGAGCAACTTTCCCATGCGATGGTCGGAGTCGAGCATAGTCTCTCCGACGAGATGGTCTCCTATCCACGTGGCAGCATAGTATTCTGGAGTCTTATAGAATTCTTCGTTGCCGAAAGCCATTCCCCCCGACGGGAACGCTAGGGGAACGAGAAGAATCGCAAGATACGCGATTGCCACCCCTTGCATCGGTCTCCATCGAGGATGCCCGATCCTGGATAGGGAAGAGTAGCCGTAGCCTAGCAGGGGGAGACCCCCAAGGATCAGAAAGGAGAATGTCCGGTAACTTACCGCGAACCAGTACGAGGCACATGCGAGAAGTAGATCGACGGCGTAGGCTCCTAGACACCATGAGAGGGAGAACATTCTCTTCCAAGGTTCCCGGTTTCGATTGAAGAATAGTATGAAGCCTAGCCAAGTAGGGAAATAGAGGAAGACCATGTGACTGCCACCATAGATGAGAAGATAGTCTATTGGGAGACTATAGTTCGTCTGCGTCGCGAGAACAGCGAACCCGGACAATAGTATGAACGCGGTGGTCCCAGCGATAGCTACAGACAACCTGAATTCCTTACCCTTCGAGAAGGGAAAACACTCTCTACGATCAGCCACCACAGTGAATGCTGCGAAAAAGGAGAGCCCGATCGAAACCACCCCGAACACGAGAAGAAGGGAAGTAGCGGTGAGTACGCGTCCCATCATCCCGATAGTCCAATCCGCGATAGCCCAATTCCACCAGGCGAAAGTGGAGGGAATAGAGAAGAGAGCAAGATAGAGGGGAAGCCGCCCCCAACCTTTCTTCCTTGTTATGAGGGCGTCAAACCCGAGTATCGAAAGACCGACCAGAAAGAGGAATGGCGTAAAGTGATGTGTAAGAACCGCCCCAATATAGCTCAGTGTAAGCATTACGAGATGCCGAAGACATCTCCTGACGATCGTACGGTATAGGAGATAGAGGATGAAGACGATATAGGTCAACCCGACGGCTTCAGGAACCGACGTGGCAGTGAAGTGGAGAAGGAAACTCGCCGTGGCAGCGAATAGAGATGAGTAGAGACCCGCACGATCGTCGCCAACAAGCTCCCGCGACAAGAGAAATACGGGGAGGATCAGAACCGAAGAAACGAAAGGAATGAACCATAGGAAAGCCTCAAAAACGTTCATCCCAGAGACAACACACCACTGCAACATGAGGACGTAGAACAGAGGTCCATGAGGGAGGATTCGTGGGAAGAAACCGCTCCTCAGAGCCGGTACGACCCTGCTCGCATCCTCCCAAGAATCGAAGCCGTAGAGCAGCCCTGTCTCGATCGTAGGCAACAGCCTCAAGCCGACTGCTACAAGGTAGAGTACGAGAAGCCCTAGCATCAATGCGCGACTACGCCGCAAGAAACTAGACCTCTAGGAAGTGACGTTGAGCCATATCTGAGTCCATCGACCATCGAAGACGTACCTGTTGGACTGCTCCTCAAGATACCATAGCTCGAACATGAGCTGGTAATTATTACCCACCGGCACATCCACAGGGATCGATGCGGAAAACTCCCATGTCTGATTACTGAGCAGAATACGCTCATACGTTCTAACCACAGGGGCCGAGGAAGAAACACTCTCGGTTGGAATGCTCGTGGCGTTAGCGCCAATCTTCACCACGACCCTCACCCACTCAACCCGACCCATACTGTTGTAAACCCCTACATAGAGGTTGACCGATTCGCCTCGAACCACCTCTTTCGGATACCCGGTAGCCATCCGCGATGGACCGAGAAGATATAAAGCGAAGAAGTACTCGGTCGGCTTGGGCTGCATCGCTGTATAAGCAACCATCCCAAGGACAAGGATAGTAGCCGTGCCAACAGCTATCAGAACCGCGGTGTCCTCGTTGAGTTCAAACTTCACTCCTCTTTCTCCTCCTTTAAGACCTTGATTCGCTTCTTCATAATTCCCTCAACACTACGCCTACGTAATATCTTAAAGCCATAGTAACCAGCAGCACCCAGCGCAGCAAGTATCAGTGGAACCCCCACGATAGACGCAACCGCCCAGAACTGGGACATCCTCTCCGCATCCGCCTTCAGCTGCACAGCAGCCGAGATGACTTGATCTGAGAGCTGCTTTGAACGGGAAGCGTAATCAGAAGCAGAGACGTAATCCCCAAGCTCAAAGCTTTCTCGAGCTTGAGAAAGAAGGCTCAACGCCTCGTTAAGCTTCTCCACCAAGTCGGCAACATCTGCACCCACGGACTCAGCTGCCAAGACACCGCGATAAGCATCCAACAAAGCCTGCTCCGCACTATCGATCGAACCCCTAGCATCGTCTCTCGAACCGGTTACCGGAACAATGTACATCAAAGACACATTTGAGAAGACGAGTAAAAGAAGGAGCGGTAGAGCCAGAA
This sequence comes from uncultured Candidatus Bathyarchaeia archaeon, assembly GCA_964596985.1. GTDB lineage: Archaea > Thermoproteota > Bathyarchaeia > RBG-16-48-13. The sequence continues at coordinate 340,077 of CAZQWG010000002.1, read as the reverse complement.
CATTGGGCGATTGACAACGCATGGACGAACGGTCCTTCACGGTTTAAGCACTCTGTTCCATGCATAAATTCATAAAAGTTTTGTCGGAAGGTCTTAGTTAAGCCGTCATCGGACAAACGTAAAATAGATTATTCCCATTCGGCTAGCTATCTGACGGAGCCCTAGAAGTTGCCCCACAAGAAAGCCAAGGAAATCCTCTCCCTCGTACTTCTAATCGCGTTTTCAGCACTATTCCGCTACGTGGTCTTCGGCGACAGGGGTTTCCCATCGGGAGACGACGAGGCGATGAACTCCGGGTTCATCTTCCTAATCCTAGATATGAAGCATATCCCGTCTGTGAATATCCATCACATGCCCGGGACACCCTACACATACCCCCCGTTCTTTCATTTAACATGCACCTTGTTGATACTCTCAACCTCACTCCCGATACTGACGACCACCCTAGTCACAGGGATCTTGACAAACATTCTCACCGTAATCCCCTTCTACTGCCTATCCAAGCAGATCCTGAGGAAAAGATCGATCGCGCAGGTAGCAACGTTTCTCTTCACCGCCTCCACGACGGACATGTACATGCTTACATGGGGAGGCTACGTGAATCTCATGGCACTATTCTTCTTCCCCATGGTCTTCTGGCTGTCCCTACGAGAGGAGCCTCTTGGTACGCCGGGAAAGATTGCTGGGGGATTCCTGGTGGGAGCCATGATGTTGACGCATCATTTCAGCGCCTTCGTATTCGTCGTACTCGCCCTCGTATGCTGGCTTGTCTCAGCCATCGCATATATCCGAGGCAAGGAGCCGAGATGGAAAAGATTCCTCCATGAGCTGGGGTGGATGACGGTCATCGGGGGTTTCCTAGCCTCGGCGTGGTGGCTGTCGAAGATCTCCCATTACGCCACGATTCTCTACGGACCAGCCGAGAGAGCCGAGGTAGCCGTGACTTGGATCACAATAGTGAGTAGCACAGCAAAAGCCGTAATCGGAATCGGCGCCGCCATGTCCTTCATATCCCTATTCGGGATACTAGGACTATATCGGCTGAAGAAGAATGCGGGCCGGCTCGGACCAAGAGAGGGAGTCGCCTTTCTCTGGTTCCTCGTACCGATCCTACTCTCGATGCCGTACCTGGTAGGCCCATCCCCTGCGTTCCAACGCTTCCTCTACTATACCATTCAACCGTCGTTGATGCTGATGACCTTGGGGTTGGTCACAACCGCTTCGGCTATTAGGGGGGTCAGACTCGGAGAGGTGAGAACTGCAGGACTCTTCTTCTTAGGGTTTCTCGTCGTCAGCTACCTTTTAGGAACCATCGCATTTGCCAACGGGAACTACGAGTTCTTCCTCTCGATGAACGAGAGAAGAGACCACACCATAAGGTGGGTGAATACGTACTCAAGAGAAGAAGACCTAGTCGTGACCGAACACTCCTTCGGATGGTGGATTGCAGGCATCGGACATAGACCAACCCTAAGCGCTTCGCCAGCACCGTACCTAAGCTACCCCTACGAGGAGCCGCTGGCAAGGGCAGCCTCACTCATCTTATCCTCCAACTACGGTATGGAGAATGGGTTCTTGAGGATTGACGAGGCTGGGCCATACGGGAGGACGGATAACCCGAAGATAGCCTTCATAAGGCGGGGACTATACCACCAGATGCTCACAATAAACGACAGCGAAATAGTCGTCTTGGTGGCTAGCGGCTCAAAGGCTGAAGCGGTCACCCTAGACAAGCTGGCCAGCAGACCGGCGACGTGGGTCAGAGAGGGAGACGACGAAGCCGTCTTGAAGATTAGGCTTGAAGATACCCGAATCGAAGTAATAAGAAGAATCTCTCTCTCCGAGGGCTCAAGACTCACCACCCTGAACTACGAGATAGTAGCGAAACCAGGGTTCAAGATAATCGGTGTGAACATGCTTCTCAGATTCACCGGGCTCAACCAGACATTCCACGGGGAAACCCAACTCGGGGGGCTGAACCTCCTACAGCAAGTCGGGGTTCTCGCGGAGTTCGAAGACAAGCCGAGTCGCTTATCCTTCATTTCTCAAGAGACCGCTGAGGCTGTGTTTGCATCTCCAGGCAACCCCGACTTCTCGATCAGACTTCGTGTTGGGGCTCAAAGCATCGAAGGTCTACCGGAGAGAGAAGCGGAAAGAGTGACCAGGGCCATAACCTTCAGGGAACCCTTAGATGAAGGCGGGAGATCTATGATCTCTGTTCAGACGGATACGAGCTGGGACACAATAAAAGAACGAGGAGTAAGATATATAATCACCGAGCCGTCAGGGTCGGAGAAGTTTCGGTCGAACAACCACTTCACCCTTGCCTACTGCAACGGGCTGGTATGGGTTTTCCTTGCGGACTACTAGCTGAACGGTAGGCAGTCTACGATTTTTGAAGGGTGTCTTCAAAAACGGGATATAGACGGTCGTAAAGAATCAGGGGGGATATCGATGAAGGCAATAATCCTTGCAGGCGGCTTCGGCACCCGACTGCGCCCCCTCAGCTGTACGAGACCGAAACTCATGTTTCCCGTCGCGAATAAGCCGGTGATTGACTGGACCCTCGAGAACCTATCGAGAGGAAAAGTCGACGAGGTTATCCTTGCGGTCAACTACATGGCAGATATCCTTGAACGGCACGTCGGGGAAACAAGGTATGGAATGAAGATCTCATACTCCCATGAAGCAACCCCCCTTGGTACTGCGGGACCGTTGAAGAACGCCAGGCACCTCTTAGACAAGAAGGAGCCGTTCTTCGTACTGAATGGTGACATCATCTCCGAAGTCGACTACAACGCCGTCTACAAGGAGCATGTAAGCAACGGCGGGGATCTAACCATCGTCCTTCATGAAGTAGACGACCCGAGCCGCTTCGGAGTAGCGGAGCTGGACAATGATAAGAGGATACTGAGGTTCGTCGAGAAACCCAGCCCCGAAGAAGAAGTAGGGAAGCTAGTCAATGCGGGAATCTATGTCGTCGAGCCGAGCATAGTCGATATCATAGAACCCGAGAAGAAGGTCTCGATCGAGAGGGAGGTCTTCCCAGTAATCGCAAACAGAGGAAAACTCTACGGGTCATTCTACGACGGGATCTGGGTCGACATAGGAACACCGGACGACTATCTCTCCGCAACCCATAGCATCCTAGACCTAGACGATGGAGACAAGGATCGGCTGGGAGAGAACACCGAGATAGATCCGACCGCGACGATAGTCCAGCCGACAGTAGTCGGGTCAAACGTCAAGATCGGAGCCCACGCCCATATCGGCTCCCACACGGCAATTGGAGACAACGTCTCTGTCGGAAGGGGGACGAGGATAGAGGGGTCAGTCATATTCAAAGAGGCGCAGATCGGCAACTTTTCCTCGATAGAAGGAGCCATCGTCGGGGAGAGTGCCACCATCGGTCGATGGGCTAGGATAATGCAGAATGTAATAGTAGCAGACTACGCAATAATCAGGGATAATATAACCCTGGTAGAGGGAGTAAAAGTCTGCCACTACAAGGAAGTCAAGGAGTCTGTCCTGACCCCTTCGACGATCATGTGACAACGTGTATACGTCGGCTCATCGTCGCTTCCCGAATCCCTCTAGGGCATTACAGGGTATTTGTGACTGTGAGGAGATTCTTCAACGAAAGTCTCTAAAAGGGAGAACCCTCTGAGATCGTTGGAGCCAACTCGAAAGAGATCCCGAGAGTGCCAACACGGCAGAGCAGGTCTTACGGATGAAGATTGCCCACCTGATCCACACCTTCCCGCCAGCGGTCCACGGAGGCGGCGAGCTCTTTGCCTACGAGCTCTCCCGAGGGCTTGCGAGACAAGGGCATCAGGTTACGGTCGTTACCCGCGGATTCAAAGATCTCGACAGAAGGGAAGAGATGGCGGGCTTCAATGTCGAGAGGTATAGGAGTCCCGCACCCGAGAGATGGAAATACCATCCTATAGCAGAGGCGCGAGTCCCATGGTACGGAAAGTACTTTGTCCTCTCTTTAGACGTGGTTTACTCGACAAGACATCTGTCCCGGCTGGTTAGAGAAAAGAAGGTAGACCTGATACACGCGTCTTTCATCGTTCCTTCAGGACTCTCAGGGGCGATCGTGAAGTCCTCCACTGAGGTCCCCTTGGTCATCACGGTACACGGCAACGCCGATTTCTACGAAGTACCCAAGATACTCTACCCGATGCTCAGGTACACCGCAACCAAGGCAGACAGGCTAGTCACGGTCGGCCACGAGCTCAGAAGGAACTTCATCGGAGAACTCGGAGACTTCAAAGTCAAAGTAATCCCCAATGGGGTCGACGTAGAACGTTACCGTCCAAACAAGGCGGCCAGAGAAGAGACGAGAAAGAAGTACGGGATACCCTTAGACTCCCCGGTACTACTATCGGTATCAAGACTTGTAGGGAGAAAGAACATCGACCTCGCATTGAGGGCTGTTCCACACCTGGCTAAGAGACTACCCGACTTCAGGTTTCTATTGGTCGGAGAAGGCCAAGAAGACAAGAGACTTCGAGGCCTCACCCGGAGACTCGGGATCGAAGACGCGGTCATATTCACAGGATTTGTATCGGAAGAGGAGAAGACACGCATATACTTGTCCTCCGATGTCTTCATCCAGCTATCTTCAAGGGAAGGGCTGTCGATCTCACTCCTCGAGAGCAAGGCAGCCGGACTACCAGCCATAGTATCAGACAGCAAGGGGACAAGGGAGCCTGTCAGAGAGAATGAAAGCGGAAAAGTAGTGGGCGATCCCTGGGACTCAGTGGAAGTAGCCGATGTGATCCTCGACCTACTATCGAACCCGAAGACCAGGCGTAGATTGGGGGGAAATGCGAGGAGGGAGGCTGCGGAGAATTACAGCCTAGAAACCATGACAAGGCGGTACGTCGAGACCTATAGGGAAGCCTTGGAATCGAAGGTTGACTGACGACACTCTCTCTACAAGGGAGATAGGTGCTCGAGAAATGCGAGTATTCTATGCATCTGCCGCGGGGAGAGCGATCTGAGGAGTTTGAAATCTTCAGGGTCTAGCGTGCGCAGTAGTAGAAGTAGGATGCCGTATACAAGACCCCCAGAGCAGATCCCTACCACGATTCTAGGGATGGGGCTGGAAAAGACCCCTAGCAGAAGATTGTCCAGAAAAACGATGAAGACCGCCATCAGGACGGAGGAGAGCCCCCCCTTCCACAGGGTTGACCGGTCAAGTTCAATCCTGATGTGGCGCCTCAACTCGTTCAGCATCAACGCGAAGTTGACCGTCCACATACCGACTCGGGCCAGGGAAGCCCCTAAGATACCGAGACGTGGTGATAGCAGGAGAACCAGCGAGACGTTGACTACCACATTCGCAATACCGATCTTGACAAAAGCCTTCGTCTCGGCGATCGCGTTCAACGTCGACATTAGTATGTATGTCACGGCCTGAAGGATAGACCCGAGAGCCAGGATGGAGAGCGGAAAAGCCCCGACCTCGTATGCAGAACCGCCGAGCAGGATCATGGCTGTCCTCGAGAGAGCCGCGAGTCCGAGTGCGGCGGGAAAGAGTAGCAGAAGAAGATACCTCAAGGCGGTCTTGAGGGCTCCCCTAAGCCTCCCCTTTCCGGATTCCCCGTACAACCGGGAGAGGGTGGGCATTACCGTCACGTTGAAAGCCAACCATATGATGGAGAGGGACGAGGCCCCTCGAACGCAGATGAAGTACGTTCCCAACATGGCGAGATCCGATGTTGCGGCGAGAAGAAGCATTTGGTCAGACCAGTCGGCCATGGTCGAGATTACCCGTTCGGTCTGCAAAGGCCAGCTGAAATCAAACAGTCTCCTCCACGGGTACGACGTCTTCGGTTCAGGGAGTCTCCCCCGATAGAAGTAGAAGGCGAGGGAGAGACCCAACACCTCTCCCACGAGCCATCCAATCATGTATCCAAGCACCCCAAAGCCAAACCAGGCAAGAAGAAGGGCGATGGCTCGCCCAGACGCGATTACGGTGATTACCGTGGCGGCGTACTTGTCGAAGAGATTGAGGCCGCGCAGACCAGAGAGATAGGTATTCCTGATGACGAAGATATAGGAAGCCAAGAAGACCGTGAGGAAGACAAGTTGCCTCTCGCCAGTACCCCAGACAAGGGTTGAAAACTTCTCCGAGAGGAGGTATGCAGCGAAAAGGCAGACGGTCGAGGAGACCAGGACATATCTCTGGATAGTGGCCATTACCGCTGATGCTTGGGATGGTTCCCCGGCACCTAGATGCTCAGAGATGAACTTGGTGTTGGCCGTGGGCAGAGATAGGTCGGATAAGGTTACGAAGATCACGAAAGAGAAGGTTAGGGCGGAGATGGACCCGATCTCATCTTGCGGTAGGATTCGGGCCAGAATCATCGTGGCGACGAGGTTTATCGAGAATTGCACCGCGTTCTGGATAGCGATGTAGATCGTTCCTCGAGTGACCTCGCTCTTCTTCAATACTCGTCTCTCCTAACCTTGAGGTAGGGCAGAGGATCTTACGTATACCGCAGGGATGTGTTATAGATATCGGTCTCTCCGGCAAGTCCAGAGCGCACATAGCCGGGTTTAAGCCCGGTGAGCCGAAGAGTATGTTTTTCACCATGACAGTAGTTAAGAAGGGAGGGTAAGCTAGCTAACTATACAACGACCGAAGATGAACGGAACGGTAGGAGTCTTGGGAGAAACCCCTGAAAGGAATCTTAGGCTCTGCTTCGTCTCACGTTACTTTCCCCCGATGATGGGGAGTGGGGCGCCTCGCATGGAGGATCTATCCGAGATCCTTGCGGAGATGGGGCAGGAGATCCACGTGGTTACCGTCGTTCCTCCTCGGGATTTTCCCAAGACCGGGAAAAGGCATGGTTCCTTGGGGAAGAACAGGGAGGTATACAGGGTAAACATTCCCGATGGATTGCCAAGCGTGATATATGCTCTCCTGTCAACTCTGGGACTCTTTTTGGCGAGCCTCAGGGTGACGTTGAATAGTAGGGCAGACTTGGTCTTGGCGACTGTGCCGAACGAGGATTCTGGGCTGGCAGGCTGGTTGACAGCCAAGGTTACGGGGCGCCCATTCATACTGGATGTCAGGGATGACTGGGAGACTATTCTTATGGAGGAGAGCCAGGGCTTGGAAAGGGCTCTGACAAAGATCGTCTACTACGTATTCAATATTCTGTATGCGTCAGCAGATAGTGTGGTTTGCACCTCAGAGACCTTGAGGAGGAGAATCTCGGCTAGAAGAGGATCAGGCAAGGGCGTTCTCAGGATCACCAACGGGGCAAGACCGGAACGGGTTCAACTATTAACCGAAGAGGAGCGTGAAGAGACGAAGCGGCGTTATGGGGTTCGGGGAAGACTAGCCGTTTTCACCGGAACCCTAAGCAGGCATCAAGCACCATGGAACATATTGAGTGCCGGAAGCGAGCTCCGATCTCGAGGAGTCAAGATCTCAACGATAGTGGCAGGCGGGGGACCCCTCCTAGACGGGCTGAGAAGGCTTTCAGGCGAGCTAGACGACCCGGTGAGGCTCATCGGACCGGTCGGCAGAGACGAGGTTACCAAGCTCGTAGCTGCAGGTGATATCGGAATAATCACCCTCAGGGATAGCGTCGCCTGCCGCAGTATGATTCCCCTGAAATTCTTTGACTACGTCGCAGGCCGGATTCCTATCGTCGCATCTGTACCTACAGACTCCGAGATCGCCAAGATGATTCGTGAAGAGAAAATTGGAATAGTGGTAGAACCTGAAGACCCGACTGAACTCGCGGACGCTATCGAAGAGGTGACGAATAGTCAAGATCTACGGGAGAAGTTCAAGAAAAATGCTGAGGGAATCGGTGATAGGTATGACTGGAATACGATCGGAAGAACCTATCTTGACCTCATGTACACAACGGTCGGACACAGATCCTGACTCAACGTCGTTTCCCAGCTTCCTCCCGTTCTTCCATAGCACTCAGCAACTCGATTCTCGTGGTTGCCAGAATGTCTGCGAGAAAACCGAAGAAGAAAGACTGGATTCCAGTCAAGATTAACAACGCAGAGAGCTGGACCAAGGCCATGTGATGACCGAAAGGCTCACGGTAGAGGATCTTCAGAGAGACTACGTATAGTCCGAAAAGCGCCCCAAGGAAGGAGAGGAGAATCCCGGTCAATCCGAAGAGGGTCATGGGGCGCTCCAAGAAAGCGAATTGAAGTCTGAGCGAGATTAAGTCGAACAGCCCCAAGACGAATCTGATCGGTGAACCGTATTTCGTACTGCCATATCTGCGGGGGAAGTGTTGGATCTCGATTTCCCCGACCCTGAAACCTGTTTGATGTGCGAGCGGGAGCATGTATCGGTGGAGGTCGCTCCTCAAGCTGATCCTCTCTAGGACTTCACGACGGAAGGCTTTCAGACCGCTGTTATAGTCGTTGACCTGTAGGTCGAATACGAGCCGGGAGACCATGTTGTAGACGGCTGACGGGAGCTTTCTTACCCATGAGTCTCTTCTCTTCCTCCGCCAGCCGTTGACGACGTCGAACCCCTCGTCGAGGGCTGAGACGAGTCTCGGTATGTCCTCGGGGGCGTACTGAAGGTCGGCGTCTATAATAACGATGTAGTCGCCGGTACACCGTGGGATACCTGTCCTGAGGGCTTGGGACTTACCGAGATTACGGCGATGCCGAACCACCCCAACAGACCTATCTCTGCGCGCCAGTTTCTCTGCGACTTCGCCGGTTCGGTCAGTACTGCCGTCGTCGACGATAAGGATGTCGCCGTCGATAGTTCCTTCCTTGATCAGCTTTCGAAGCCTAGCTACGAGTATTGGCAGGGAGTCCTCCTCGTTGAAAGCAGGGATTAACACGGTGACCTTACATTTTTTCACGTATCTTTCACCCCGAAGACATTTGACTAGTCAGGGGAACGCCCATTTTATCTTATCGAAAAGACTCGGTAGCTACCCTATACGCGTTCAACATTCGCCCCACCCTTTTAGCAACACCATACTCTAGGAGGATCGTCTTCCTAGCAGTTCTACCTAGTTTCCCCTGAAGGTTCTTATTTTTGGCGAGTTTGAGGATCGTCTCAGCGAGGATGCCCGCATTCCCTACTGGTACGATGAGGCCGTTCGCCCCGTCCTCAACCAGTGAGAGATTTGCCGGAATATTCGTGGCAATCACGGGTTTCCCGCAGGACATCGCCTCAAGCAGGACCCTACTCAACCCCTCGGATACGGACGGCAACACAACCATACTACTGGCAGCATAGATTCTTTGAAGATCGCCGTGAGGGACAGCCCCCAAGAAGTGGACATCTGGGATTGGAGTCTGGTTCTCTACGTACTGCTTCATCCTCTTCAGGAAAGGGCCTTCACCTACAACTATCAAAGAAAGCTCACCCATCTCACTCCAGGCCTGAGAAAACGCGTCGAGCAGTGTAAACAGACCCTTGCCGGGAACCAGCCGCCCAACATACACGACATTCGTCGTGTCCAGGTGGACCCCTTCGTAAGGTTTCACACCACTATGCGGAGAAAACTCCTCAGTGTCTACTGCGTTGGGTATGTAGAACGCCTTTCCCCGGCCGATCCTCGTCGATGTCACGAAGTCTTCAAGTAAGCTACTGCCATCAAAAGTAACCGCATCGGCATTCTTCACCGAAAACTCCTCAATAAGCCTAGCCAAAGTCCTGACTACGAGTCCTGCCCTCATTGAGGTGGCTATCGAACCGTGCAGGGTAACCACATAGGGTTTCCTGAATGAGCTGCGCCACCGATAACCTACGAGACCCCCAATCCCGTTATGGCAGTGAACGAGGTCATAATCGTGCTCCCTTGAGAGGGCAAGCAACCTTCGAGTCGCCGAGTGAAGGAAGCTCAGACCTTTCAACCGGGGGATGCCCACCCTATCAACCCGGAAGACCTCGACCCCGTCGATGAGTTCCTCATGACCCGTATCCGGCTCCCTGCTAGTAACGACATGGACACGATGTCCGAGTTGAGCCAAGGCCGACGACAGCTGATGGATACAGAACGGCGCCCCCCCGATATGAGGCGGATACCGCTCAGCAACCATGCACACGAACAAGGAATGTCACCGGAAGAAAGCCCACTACCCTCGTGTCCCTAGTCCTGTTAACTCTTCGGATGGGCTTTAAGTATGATGAATCCATTTCATAACACTGTGCGAGGAGTTAAAGCCGTCAAGCAAAACATCACTCTGCCGCCCAGTCTTCTCAGCCTTCTAGAGACCTTCAGGAGAATGGTCAACGACTGTGTGAGGATTGGGTTGAGAGAGAACGTCACCTCACTAAAATCCCTCTCATTAAAATCATACAAGGAACTTTCATCGTACAAGGTTCCATCATACTACAAGCTATGCGCTATCAGCACCACCGTTGGAATGCTCAGAAATCATCGGAAGGCGAAGCGAAAGAATCCTCACGTCAAGACTCCGTACGCTCGGAGGCCGATGCTGACGACCTGCTACGGATTTAAAATAATTGGAGGATCAGTCAGACTCCCCGTCGAACCAAGAAGATACGAGTATCTCCCCCTTAACAGCCACGCCTTGGAAGTCCTCTCCGACCCAAACGTAGACGTACGCTCTGTCACGCTTACTCCTCACACGATCAGCATAAACTTCTCTAAAGAGACGGCTGAGATAGAGTGTATGGGGCAAATGGGTGTAGACCGGAACCTAGACAATGTCACTACGGCTACAGCCACAAACGATGGCAAGACAAACAAAGTAAAGGCATATGACCTCTCGAAGGTTACATTAATCAAGGCAACCTATCGGGAGGTCAAATCCCACTTCAAACGGAACGACGCCCGTATCCGGAAGAAGATATATCAGAAGTACGGTCAGAAAGAGCGGGCAAGAGTGAACCAGATACTTCACCACACATCCAAGGAGATCGTGAAAGAGGCGAAAGCCCTGGGGTTTCGCATAGTCATGGAGAAGCTGACGGGTATAAGGAAGCTTTATCGTAAAGGTAACGGCCAAGGAAAAGATTACAGGGCAAAAATGAATAGTTGGAGCTTCCGTGAGCTCCAGAGGCAGATCGAATACAAAGCCAAGTGGGAAGGCATACCTGTAGTATATGTTAATCCAAGAGGCACATCTAAGAAATGCTCGATATGTGGGTCTGATACCCGAATGGGCATGGATCGACGCCTCTGGTGTCCCAAGTGCCATTTATTCATCGATAGAGATGAGAACTCGGCACGCAACCTATCAAGAGGGCTGAGGTTCAGCCCATTCGCCCTACAGGTGAAGCGATGAACCAGTTGAAAGATGGGGAGCAGATGGTAGCGGAGTTAACTCAGAGGATACAATGACCTGAAGAGTTAACAGAACCACAGTTATATTTTACATTCTGAGACTGATATGGCAACCGTTTCAGGATGAAGGGTTTCAACGAGCCTCAGCCTATCGAACGTCTAGCGACAATGGATCTACATGGACGAGAGAGTTGGTGAGAGAGATTAGGGTACTCATGTTCACCCCGAGTTTCCTTCCGATGACAGGGGGGATGGAGGTAAAGATCTATGAGATCTCTAAGTGGCTGGCTGAACAGGGTAACGATGTCTTCTTGATGACGATTCGCAGGGGAAAGAGCCCGGGAAGGGAGAGGTTGGACGGCATAGAGATTGAGAGGTTCGTGCTGACCGGCCCGTTGGCGATGCCCAGACTGTTGCAGCTTATCTTTGTGAAGAAGATCGATGTGGTTCACGTTCATTGGAGCAGTTGGAAGACCGGTCTCCTAGCGGTCTTTGTCGCAAAGATCGTGGGGAAGCCGGTCATGCTGGGGCTTGCAGGAGACGACGTCTATACACCAGCAGACCCGGGGAGAAGACCAGGATTCTTCTATATGCAGGCGATAAAGACAGCCGATCTGCTTGTGACAACCAGCGAAGATCTGAAGAGGAGGGCGATAGAGAAGAATTTTCCAGGGAATGCCGTAGCCATCCCGCAGGGCATCGATGCCAAGGTATTCAATCCTGCGGTCTCTGGAAGAGCGGTCAGAGAGAGGCTGGGCTGGTTAGACAACCCTCTCGTGATGGTGGCGGCGAGGCTCATTGAAAGGAAAGGGGTTTCCTATGCGGTAGATGCCTTCGCCCATGTCTCAAAGAGAATCCCGGAGACCAGATTGATGATAGCCGGAGAGGGCCCTGAAAGAAGGAGGCTGGAGAGAAAGGTAAGATCTCTAGGTTTGTCGGAGGCTGTTGCTTTTCTCGGCATAGTACCTTACAGGGAGGTCCCCACATACTATGCAGCCTGCGACGTCTTCGTTCACATACCTACATACGAGGCTATGCCGCATGTGATCTACGAGGCGATGGCAACAGGTAAACCCGTAGTCGCAAGCAGAGTCGGCGGAATCACAGAAGTCATAGAAGACGGGGAGAACGGGTTGCTCGTAGAGCCGAGGAACCATGATCAGACTGCGGATGCGATCATGAAACTGATAGAGGACCCAGGATTTGCGAGAAGAATCGCACATGCCGCCTTGGAAAAGATAGAGAGAAGATATACCTGGGACATTATCGCCGGTCGCTATCTCAGACTCTACAGATATATTCTATCCCGCTGACAGGAGCAAATATTCGACAAGTTTGATGAGGTTAGTGAAGGGTGAAGATCTCACTGCTGCCTTGGCCCAACGGTCACCGATGCGCCTTTGCGATAAGAGACGACGACACAAGCTACTACACGCCCCCAGATATGCTGGAGAAACTGTACCAGAATGCCTGGGGAATGGGGTTCAAGATCAGTCTGGCGGTGATACCGAGGATAACAACCGACATCATTCCAGGGAGGTATGTGAGGTCTAGAGGACTGAAGTATACACCCATGGTTCCACCAGACGTGAGAGGCACAGGCGAGAAGAGGGATATAGCGGGTAACCGCAAGCTAGTCGAGTACCTAATATCAAGGACCAGAATGGGTAGACTGGAGCTTCTACTGCACGGCCTAGAACATAGAAGGGTAGACGGGGCGCCGGAGTTCAGCAGCAAGGGAAACTACCAGACCAGAGAACGGCTGGAGGAAGCAGGAAGAATCTTCGAAGAAACGTTCGGGTGGAAGCCGAAGGTCTTCGTCCCACCCTGGGAGCTACTCTCACTCGAGTCAAGAGATCTACTGAGGGAGATAGGGTACCATCTCTGCAGGAGATACCCGCGATTCCTGGATGAATACCTGAAAAGCATCTCGAAAGGCTACTATCCCATCCCATTCAAACGTAGACCAGTGATCCTACTCAAGGATCTCGGCGCCAACTACGTCTCCTTCAGACCGGGGATCTTCGATCTCAGAGACAACGGCTACTTCTTCTCGATGCTCTACGACGCCGAATCCAGCCGAAAGGCTTCGAGAGAGATATTCCTCAGAAACTACGAGAACTGGAACGCCTCGATCTGGTGCAACCATTACTGGGAGTTCTTCTTCGACTGGGAAGAGGAGATCTCGAAGACCGGGATATTCGAGAACTTCAACAGATTCCTACAGTTTGTCTCCGGTTTCAATATCTGGAAATGCGGGTTACAAGAGTTGGCTGAATGGTTGAGAAGATACCATTCCTTGACGATACGAGCCACAGAAAACACCCTTGAGATCGAGTCGATGGAACCTATGTCCAATCTAGCGATCTCCTCCGATAACCACCCCAAAGTGAGGAGAGGAGACGTTCAACTGGAGGAGGTTGAGAGAGGAATCTACTCGATACCAGAACTGCCGCCGAAAGAGAAGATCAAGCTCTCCGCCCAGATCTAGAATCGAGGAGAAGGGGATCTCGCATCTCACAGATTCGACCAGTAGGGCTCGAACGGCCACCCTCCAAACACGCCCTGAAAAACTGGGAGCAGCCATTGCATATAGACGGTGGATAGAACTATCCCGATCGCGATCGCGAGAAGAACTACTTGCTTGTCCGCAGGTCTTCTGGCCTCCAGATAGATCAAGGCAATATATACGATGCAACCAATAGTCACGAGGCCCCCTAGAATCCACCGGAAGACCGCCAGTTCCATCCAGTAGGATTGAAAATCTCTACGGATCAGCTCTGAAACAAAGCCTACCCTCATCCTGTGTGGTCCCACGTCATCCAAGAGCTTGAAGTAGGCAAAGGGAGGCCCGAGAAGAAACCCTACAATGAAAAAAGGAAGGTATAGCCATCTGAAAACCTCCCTCTTCGGATGCCATACCTTCGCGTCGATTATTATGAAAGGTAACACCCAGACGAAGAAGTTGTCGTGGAGAACCTTGAAGAAGGCAAGGAACGAGAGGAGGACCGCTAGGAAACCGTTGAAGACGATGTTCTCTGGGGGGTTGCACCTATGGAAAAGGGCGACTGTGATAGGGATACCGATGAGGAAGCAGGCAAGACCGATGTCTCCTAGATAGGTCCCCAAGTAGAATTGGAGGGCAGCGATAGGCGCGAATCCGTGAATCGGACGCCACAAGTGGCAGATGACGTTGCAGACATACGACCTCCAATCCCATACCAAGAATGGCAGGGAAAACAGAGAGAGCACAAGAACCAGGATCTTCAGGTATCGAATAGCCTGTTGTTTCATATTCAGATTCGACAAGAAGAGGAGGATCAAGGGAACCGTGACTATCGGATAAGTCTTGAACGCGATGCCTATTGCCAAACAGATAGCGCTGTGATCATATCGGTCCTCGACAAAGTAGCAGACAGAGAGAAGTGCGAACAGGGTTGGCAGGGAATCAAACATTCCGTAGATACTTGAGACGAATATGACGAGGGGGTTGAACAGCCAAAGAGAGAACCCTCTCCGCGCATACTCAAGGGTTTCAGTACGACGGAGAATATACCGGTAGATCACAACCCCGACAGCGAGGTCAGCAAGAATGACTGGCAGCTTAATCATAGCAACCAGTGCGTAGATGTTTCCCGGAAAGAGTAGATTAGACAGCCAATATGAAAGGAAGTTCAGTACGGGCCAGGGCGACATGTAACCAATGTTGTCCTCCGCAGAGGTATCGAGGAAGAAGTTGAAGGTGTAGGGATTTCTCCCCTCGTAGAGTCTTTGACCTGTCTTTATCCATATGTAGACGTCGTGGTTCATGTCGCCGCTGAAAGGTGCCACGACCAGCCTCATCGAAAGCCCTAGGATCAGAGCGCCAAGCAGCCAAAGATCGATGCCCGCCATGTCTCGTGCATCTGGAACATGTCGAAAGACCCGGTCTACTCGAAGAACCATTGGTTAGGTAACACCCCTCCAAGCACAGCGAATACGAGTGCTTGAGAGAAAGGAGACTGCCCGGCGGGGATCGACGGTGAGGTCTCCAACGAGCAGACCACGATCCCCCTTGCAACCCGTACGTCGACACTTCTGGCTAGTAGGCACCAGGTAGAGTGGTCGGAGGAAGAGGTAATTCAGTGAGATGCCAAAAAGGAGTTGAAAACAGTGCTGGATGATACCGGATTTTTGTAGGTAGAACGCTAAGACCCTGATGCCATGAAACCGATAGGGAATACCAGGGGATCGCCAAGCGTCTTACGGAGAGAGGTATTTCACTTAAATCATTAACCCAGCGGAATTTGAGGTCGTGGACACCTAAGGCTGATGGGTCATACCAGATCGATGTGTGGGGAATAGACCCAGAGGACTAGGTACCAGATAAAGCTCCATACAAGGAGAGACGCAATCCAAAGAGATCGCCTATTAGAGTTCAGGGCACCGTTGGCGCAGAGCACCGATAGGAAGGGGACTAGGTCGGTTATGTATCTGGGATCTTTAGCCCTCACAAAGGTGAAGAAGACGAGGTTCATCAGGACAGGAGACCATAATGCGAGTGTCTCCCGGTCCTTCTTGATACTCTCCATGGAGAGGTATATCAGTGGACCGAAGACGAAAGCAACCTGAACCCAGAGTAGTTCGGCGGGAACAGTCCTATGCCCTGGTTGCCGGGTTACAAGAGCCCATCGCAGAGTCTTGAGCGGCGATACCAGGAAAGAGCCGTAGGCAAGGTAATCGAGAATCCCCCCAACCAAGATGGCGCCCACGAAGAATCCGATCAGAAAGTCTCTCAGAGAAGTACGGTCGTCTTTGAAGAGAAGCAGAGGAGCGATGAGATACAGTGCTGTCTGGAATCTGCAAAGGTAGCCGAAGCCCATCAGAAGACCTGAAACGAAGAGATGAGGACCCTGCAGCAGCAGGAGATACGATGCCGCCACGAAGAGGGATTGAGAGTTCTCAGCAAGGGCAGTTCCAGCAACCGCAGTACTCGTCGGATTTGCTACCACAACCAGTGCAGCCAGAAGACCAACCTTCCGGTCGAAGACACGGCAGCCTAGAAGGTACGCCAGGTAGATTACCAGCGTGCTGATCAACACGTTCAGGAACCTAGAGACAAGTATCCATTCCAACAGGTAGGAAGGGGCGTTGAAGATTACCGATGGCACTTCAAACGAAGCTGTAGAGAGAAAAGGGGAACAGAGCCACAAAAACACCGCCAAGTAGACCGGGTAGAAGAAAGACCGCAAAGAAGCCGGGAACTCCACATTCTCGAATTTCCCCCTGAAGAGGAGGGAGAACGCCATACCCACGTACTCACGTTCATCCCCACCCGCCACCGGATTACGGTAGGCAACGTCGATACGCATGAGGAATCCTACGACAAGAAGGAGAACTATGAGAGCCCAGTGTCCTTCAAGCTTCTTCTGAACGATCATGGATTAGATCCCGCACGATTAGATATATCATAAAAGGAATAGACAAGAGGTGTGAGGTCTGGAAGAGGAGAGAGAGCTTCACAGGCAGGTTCAACGGTCTATCGGATGCCAGCCTTAGAAGAATATCTTGGATAGTCTCGTTGAGACCCTCAAACAGGTACCAAGCGAAGACAACTAGGACCGCAAGACACACGATCCGGGCACCCTCCTCGAAGGACAGGCTCCCAAGAATGGACCTCCAAGGAGACCTGGAACCCGAAGACTTCCTATCGATGATCTGATTAGACCCCATCCAAGAACCACCGAAGAGCACAATTAAAACCTTAACTCAACTGAAGCAGGGCGAACCCCCAAAGTACTAGATCGAACTCAATAACCACCGATCCTCCAATCGCATCCCTCGTATCGATGAGAGTCTCAGAGCCGCCCATTAGGGAATCCCCCCATAGAAACATTTCATGTTTACCCAAGGATAGTCTGCCATCACTAGAAGTAGATTCTTGTGTATAGAGTATAGATGTGCTTTCCGTCACTCGTATAGATTTCAGACACATCGACATCTTCATAAAGCTCTAGGAAAACGGTTGACTCAGAGGATTCAGGACCCGTAACGAAGACGACAACACTGGCTGGGTGACGCCTCTCCAATACCTGTATCGAGAGAACCCCTTTTTCTTCCCAATAGTACGTAGGCAATGCGTCGCCCGTGGAAAACTCAATCAGCCTCTTCAACTCCAGGGAAAAGGGGACTCGCGCATCCACAATTACACATGCCGACCCATTCTTCCCGCTTATCCTTTGAATATGGCGTACGACCTCGACGAATGGCCCGTTGGTGTCTCCTTCGCGGTACATATTAGCCTGGACATCGTCCAAGGCCCAAAGATGATAGCCTACCACAACGATGAGAATCGAGAACGATAGAAAGAGTCTCAAGATCCTACTCGTATTCAGTCCAGATACAATGCAGCCAACTCTGGAAATAAAGTTGGCTATGGTCGCATAAACGGCGGGAAGAATGAAAAGATAGAAATGCGAGCCATAAGTGTCCGGAAACTTCCGAACGGTATGAATCCGAAGCGGTATAGCCAGGAAGAACATAATCCCCAATAGTAGAAGGATCTTGTCGCCCAGCCCTCTCCGATAGTCATGGAAAGACAGCCCGGTAATGAATACGATTGGCAGTATGTAGAAATGGGGCTTCATCACCATTTTTCTGACAGAGTAGGTCTTTGAAGTCGTCAGGAACTTCAGAAAGTTTATGACGTTCTGGTTTAGGAGCCGATCGTATTCCTCGTATCCCCATCCCCCAGGAGGGTTGCTCGCAATAGCTTTCATTGCCCCCGAACTCTCGGCTAAGAAGTAGTAGGGAATATTCCAGCAACCTAGAAGAAACAAGGCTACTGCACAGAGGAGATATGAGCGGTGTTTCAGCCATCTCTTCGCGGAGAACAGAATGTACAATGCGATAGCAGCAGAAACAATCATGGTAACCGGGTGACTCTGTATGGCTAGTCCCAACATCAGAAAGGAGAAAGGGAGCCATCGTGGATCTTGGTGGGCTTCCACAAGAAAGAGAACGCCGAGCGATGTGAAGAGCGGGGTGAGACCCGCGGACCATGCGACCCTTCCGACGAGAATGTGGCTCGGGGCTGTAGCTAGTAGAAGACCCGCCACAAGACCCACCCGCCTGTCATACATCTTGGATGCAAATGCATAGGTGAATATGACCGCGAGACCCCCTACGATTGCCATGAAGATACGGGGAACCCGGATATCTATCCCAGTCAGAGAAAGCAGCAACGCCAGACAATAGTTGAACACCGGACCTATCCACCCCGTGACGTTGTGCACTAGAATCCTATTGCTTCTCAGCAGACTGAGAGATAGAAGCCACTCATCCACCTCATCGATATCGGCGGAATCACTGAACATCGGAACCTCCATGAGACACCAGAAACGTAGAGCCAAAGCTATGGAGAAGATTCCAATGATGTCAAGATGCCTTAACAGGCGGGATTTCCTCATAGATAACAGCCTTGACAGTACGTTCTCAGAGGATATCAGCGTATGCGGAGACTCTAGCTGGGACGACCGACTCCCCTAAACACAAGACCGGACTCGATTACGGCGGATCTGTCAACGGTCCCTCTAGCATCGATGAAAGCCCCAGGGGTCTTCATCAGACTGGACAGCGTTCCGAAATCAAGATTCCGAAACTCTTTGTGCACGGTACAGAGTACAACTGCATCAGCCCCTTCCACTGCGGATTCGATGCTCGAGTCTAGTCTCAGGTCGAGAACGGTCTGACCAGGGAAGCACGGGTCAAATCCTGTTACCTCTGCTCCGAGACGCCTGAGAGAGCGGATAATAGGTTCTACGGGCGAGAGTTGAACGTCGCATACGTTCGGTTTGTAGGAGACACCGAGCACGGCTATCCGAGAGCCGCTGACAGTCTTACCGACCTCGTTGAGGGCCTCCATGACGAGCTCAACAACGTGAGACGGCATCCTATCGTTTACCTCCCGCGCCATGCGAACCAGATAGGGGATGTATCCTGCCTCCTGACCCTCTTGAATCAGGTAGTAGGGATTGCAGGGAAGACACGGACCCCCAACCCCCGCCCCAGGATAGTGAGGGGTGAAGTTCCACTTCGTCGAAGCCGCCTCCAGGACTTCCACGATGTCGATTCCGAGTTTCTCGAAGAGGATCGCCAGCTCGTTCATTAGGGCGATGTTGACATCACGGGAGATGTTCTCGGTAAGTTTCACGGCGTTGGCGCTCTTCGGACTGCTCATCTCGACCACCTCGACCCCTATCCCTGCCCGGTAGAAAGCAGCTGCGACGCGAGTGCTTCTCCCATCGATTCCCCCGACAATCCGGGGGACCTTCCTCAGATTCTCTAGAATCCTCCCGGGATCGGCGCGTTCAGGGCAACTGGCGAGACCAAAGTCTTCCCCCGCCTTCATTCCCGAGATGTTCTCAAGCAGAGGGGCGACGACGTTCTCAACAATCCCTGGACCCACCGTGCTCTCTACGATTACCATGCTCCCCTTCGTGATACCTCTTGCAACCGAGTCGCAGGCGGCTTCGACCTGAGAGTAGTCCGGTCTATTCGAGTCGTCGACCGGGGTCGGGACACATATGATTATGACGTCGGATTTTTCTGCAGTCTCCTCGATATTGGATGTTGCTTTGAGATTGCCTTCCTTGACTAGGCGTGCAACCAGGTCGTTGAGACCCGGTTCGTCGATGTGCGCCGAGCCACGGTTCACTTTCTCCACAACTTCGGGGTCTATGTCGACTCCGATCACCTTTGCACCACTTTCGGCGAAGACGGCGGCGGTCGGCAACCCTATCCTGCCGATTCCGACCAAGCCTACCGTGACCTCCCCCCTCTTGAGAAGAGCGGTGATCTCGGTGTCTGAGAGGTCAAGTAACTTCAAGATAGGAATCACGTCCTGGTCCTTGATACCATCTCACAAGTTTGGATAGCCCTTGATGGAGTGAGACTTTAGGTTCGTATCCTAGTAGTTCCTTTGCCTTTGAGATATCTGCCAACGCATGCTTAATATCTCCGGGTCTAGGTGGATCGTAGGTCGGGGTGAGATCCGTTCTCTCGGTGAGCTCGAGAATCATACGAGCCAGATTGTTAACCGAGGTCTGTCTGCCTGTCCCGATATTCAACACCTCCCCAACCGGGGCTTCAAGCCTCGAAGCCAAGAGATTGGTTTGAACGACATCACTCACATGAGTGAAGTCCCGGGTCTGATTCCCGTCACCGAAGATCACTGGGGGTTCACCGTTCAAGGCCCGGCCGATGAATACGATTATCACACCGCTGTATGGACCGTAGGTTTGCCTCGGACCGTACACGTTGAAGTACCTCAGCGAGACCGTCTTTAGACCGTAGACCTTGTTGAATACTCTGCAGTAGTGTTCAGCGGCGAGTTTCGATGTTCCATAGGGGGACGCTGGAACAGCTGGGAGACTCTCTCTCTTGGGGAGAGTAACGGATTCGCCGTAGACAGAGGAGGAGGAGGCGTATACGAATCGTTCAACCTCGTTTGCCAACGCCTCGTTGAGTAGGTTCAGTGTTCCTGTCACGTTAACCTCGTTGACGACCGACGGCATCTCGATCGACTTTGGAACGCTTCGAATCGCAGCCTGGTGATAGACTACACGAACACCCTTCATCACTTCTTTGACCAGATCCCTGTCCAGGATGCTTCCTTTGACGAAAGAGAATCCCGGCTGATCCTGGTAGGGTTGAATGTTCTCGATCCGCCCAGAAGACAGGTCATCCAAGACAGTAACTTCACAGCCTTCCTTGAGGAGTGCCCCGACAAGGTGGCTTCCGATGAATCCTGCCCCGCCCGTGACTAGAGCCCTACTATTTTTCACCTGATTTCACACCTGGATGAGCCTTATTGATTGTGTAGCGAGTATCTTAAAGTTGTTTGAAGGGGCCAAGATAGGATAGTACGTAGACGATCCTGTTCCCCGATTCAGATGAAACAACCCTGTTCAATACGAAGAATTCCCGTAACTCAGGGCTTTCTGTCATAGAGCGAACCCAGTCTTCTGACCACGGGGCGTTATCGGACATTAGAAGATATCGAATACGCCTAGAGTAGCAGTCGTCGAGGAGCTCCTCAGAGTCTAATGCGCCCTCTGACGTTTTGCCCAAGGTGTAGACATGTACACCGGAGCCGTAGGGGAGACCGCCCATCCTGAGATAGAAGTATGTTGCGAATTGGTTGAGGTCGTTATCCGGCACGAGAACCATTACACTCCGCTCTCTTTCAATGTTCCCCGCCACGTAGGCGACCGCCTCCCGTACAGGTACCCGATCCGGGGTGAACGTAAGCCACCCCACGAAATGTGGACCTACGGCCACAAGCAGCAGGAGAATCCCCAAGACGGTTAGCGTGTTTCTCCTTCGAGCTATCTCGGTCAGATCTCGAGTTCTCTTCGAGAATCCTGCCGACAACCAATGGATGGAATCCACGATCAGCCGGGACCCGGCCAGAACGAAGGCGGGTATGAACGGCATGGTGTACCTCACATCCTTGTGGTATGGCACAAACCAGAGGAAGACAACGGCAACCCATAGGAGTATCAGCCGGTCGATCTTCTCTCTTCTCCAAACCGAATAGAACAGTCCAAGGATACCTATGATCGTCACGGCGAGAGACATCTGTTCAGGCATCTGTGTGATGTTACCGGTCCAGTTCTCCAGGATCAGCCACTTGTACTCCTTGCCAGGCGATATCTCATGCCCCCAGACCTGCCACTTCCAGCTTAACGTGGTTGTGAGGTAGACCCACGGCATGACGGTCAGTAGGGCAGCCA
The DNA here is from genome assembly GCA_964596985.1 of uncultured Candidatus Bathyarchaeia archaeon. Taxonomy (GTDB): domain Archaea; phylum Thermoproteota; class Bathyarchaeia; order RBG-16-48-13. Next base: position 318,029 of record CAZQWG010000002.1, on the reverse strand, counting down.
GTAGAGCGAGAATGATGGAAACCGTCTTCCTCCAGCTGACTCTTTGAGCGAAGAACGCGTCGAGCAGGAAGTATCCGAGAATAATCGGGACGCATAGGATCGCCGGATACTTGAAGAGGAAGGCGGAGCCCAGAGTGAAACCGGAGAGGATTATTCTCCTGAGCTCTTTCCTCTCGTACCCCGTGTAGAACAGGTATATCGTTGCAGTGAATAGGATGCACATAGGCATGTCTAGGAACCCGAATCGGCTCATCCAGTAGTGGGTCGGAGTAGCGGTCAACATGAGGGCCGCGAAGAAGCCTGTTGCCTCATCCTTGATCTCTTTGCCGAAGAGGAATACGAGGAGGGGGAATAGAAGGCTTGAGATCAGAGAGACTATGCGTACCGAGAACTCGCTGATACCGATGAGAGAGTAGCTGAGAGCAAGGAGAGCCGCCAGCAGCGGAGGGTAATACGGGAAGGCTCGGACAAAGTGTCTGATCGCCTCGTAGGTATCCGTAATTAGTTCGGGGGCCAACGCGCGGAGATCCAACCCGCTCAGCGCGATCACAGCCTCATCCCAGACGAGATTCCTTTCACCCACGTACCGCGTAATGGAGAACCAGTAGACGACTAGCAGGACGGAAAGAGCAAGATACCAACCGAGTCTGAGGGGAGAACGCACTTTGAGTTCAGAGGATGCCGGGGTTTCCGTGTTTATCGAGACCTACCTCCTTGACGTTGTTCTTTTGCTGCTCGTTTCTATCGGTTCCCTGCGACTTCGTTGAGTCTTCTTGACTGAAACTCGAGTATATATATGGCGTTCCCTCTGGAGCCGACGATCTCTTCTAGGGCAAGGGGATCGTGCCCCAATAGTACGGGCAGCCAACTATCAGAGTAGGGTGAGCCGTCCCAGAGGAGCACGTACTGCACGTCACCCTCCAAACATAGCTGATCGATTCTCGTCGTGTTGATGGGACCCGGATCGTACCAGTCAACGGAGTTCGAAGGATACGTGAGTATATGTACGGATGCATCTAACCCTGAAACCATGTACATGTAGAAGTACGCCGCGTGTTGACTGAAGTTGTTGCAGGAGAGGAGAATCAAGACGTTTCTCCCAGCCTCCAGGTTCCTCGCCACAGAGACAAAGGATTCATGGATAGGCACCCGTAGATCCTTGGGTCTGGTGGTAAGACCGTATAGAACCGGAGATATGAACAGCAGGACCAATATCAGCGTGACGAGAGCGGTGAGTCTTGGACGCCCTCGGTCGAGTCCCCCCGCTCTTTCTGAGACTTGACTACAGACTCTTCTCGAAAAGTCTTGCAGCAACCTTCCGGAAAGTATCGCTAGGGCAGGCAGATACGGCAGGGTATACCTTAGATCCTTATGTATCGGGACAAACCAGAGGAAGATGACGGCAACCCATACGAGCAGGAAGAAGTCGGCTTTCGATCCCTGCTTGAGTGAGTAGATAACCGCCAGTAGAGCGAGTACCGCGATCACGGTGGTCGTTTGGAGAGGGAGTACGCCCAGGGAGCCTATCCAGTACTCCGCCATAAGCCACTTGTACTGTTTCCCCGGTTTGATCTCGTTGACCCATCCCGTCCAGCTCTGGCTTATCGTTGTCGTCTTGTAAAACCAAGGAACGACAATGAAAAAGGCTGCCTCGAGGGCCAAGAGCAGGCTTATCAACGACCTCCAATCGACCGCATCATCGCGGTAAGTCTCCAAGGCAAATGAGGCTAGGAGCACGGGAACGCAGAGGATGTTTGGGTATTTGGTTAGGACCCCGAGACCCAGTGCAAAGCCGGATAGGAGTATAAGCTCTCTCCTGCGGGTATTGACCCCCCGGTAGTAGAGGTAGAGGGTTAGAGTATAGAAGAATACAGATGCCACATCTAGCATCGCCACCCTGCTCATATGCCAGTAGATCGGCATCACGGAGAGGAGTAGACTGGCTGCAAGCCCTGTCGAGTCGTCGAAGGCTTCCCTGCCAAGGAGAAAAGTTGTGATCAACCCAAGCAGACTGAAAGAGACGGAGACGAGACGAGCAACGACCTCGCTAACACCGAACACGGAGTAGGCGGCGGCTAGCACCATCGACATGAAGGGCGGGAAGTAAGGGAACCAACGAACATAGGTGTTGATTGTTTCCTGCGGGTTGGACCATAGTGAGGGGGAAAGCCTTGCAATGTCTATCCCGCTCTGGGCTATTACCGCCTCGTCCCACACGAGACTCTTATGCCCGAGGTCGCTGGTTAATAGGAGGGCGTATACCAAGAGGAATAGGGATAAGGCGTACAGTACCCAACCTGGAGGGGAATGCCGGTAGACTTCACCTTTGCCGGGTATATGCATCTTCTAGCCTCTCCGGGATACTTGGACTACAAACTTGACGTGAAGGATGTCTTAAATCGTTTTTCTGGCAGCTCTGCCAGCCCTTGTCTGGACCATACGTGGCTTCGTAGATCGATTATCCACCTCTCTAAATTCTTTTAACAGGGATTCCGTGATCTTAGGGAGACATCAATCGCCAGATTCATCGGAGACGCAAGGAGATGCGTTCAGAGGTCAAGACCTACGCTGTTCCGGTGGTAGCTTTCATAATCTTGGCTGCATTCTCGCTCAGGATGCAGGCGTTCCTCACGTTTCCATGCCCAGCAGGATCGGACGCTGGTCTCAGGGTCAAGAACGCCTACCTACTCTCCAGGGAATGGGTCAACGTAACCTACCCTGCTTTTGACGCGACACTATCCCTCCTCTGGATAATAACGGAAGAGAATACAGGGGGGTTGATATTGTCAACGGAACTGTTTGTCTCAACGGTCATGGCGTTCTCTGCGGCCTCCATGTACAGTGCGTCGATCCACGTATTCAGAGACAGGAGAGCCTCTATACTTGTAGCATTCCTAGGAGCATTCTCGGCGCCTACCTATGAGCTCGTCTCATTCGGCTCCTATCCCCAAGGACTCTCATTATTTCTTGTGCCGTTGATCTTCGCTATCGCCCTGAACAGGAATGTGAAAGCCGAGAGATCACGAGCCGTATGTTTAGGGGCTCTCGCAGCCAGTCTATTGATGATGCACTTTTGGAGCTTCGCAGCCTGTACCATCGCGATCGCCCTTTTCTCGGCGGCGGAATATGCACGTTCAAACTGGGGAAAAGACGGCGAAGAGGGACCGGCAACATTCAAAATTCTGATCATAGTTCCCTTTCTAGCCCTGCTCTTCTCATCGCCTTGGTGGGCCCCGATACTCCCTTTCCTGCAGAAGACCCTGCTATATACTCCTGTTGGAACGACGAGCATAAGGGGGGTGGGATGGCGGTTCGAGAGGTTCTTCTCTCCTTACTGGCTGTACTACGTCTTTCTGCCGGCAGGATTGATCGGATATCATTCGCTCCGGAGACATCGAAACACCGAGGGTTTGACCCTGGTGACAGCCTGGTTTCTCACCCCGTTTATCTTGATGCAGGGACACCTGTTCGGCGTCGGGGCCGATTACAGGAGGCTCTGGTACTACCCTATGGAGCCTGCTATGATAGTGGCAGGTCTCGGCCTAAGCTTCACTGCTACCCTGCTCTTCCATACTCTGAGGGAGACTGTCAACCATAGGTTCATAGAGAACAGAGACCGTGAACCACACGGCAATAGAGCCGGCCGGGTATCGGGGTCGATCAAGGACTGGTCGAGAATCCTTCTAGCGTTCTCGGCGACCTTGATATTGGTGGCGGTGGTTTTCAGTCCGGGATGGTGGGCTGTCCGAGAGGCTGACGCCTCCACAAGATACTACATCCACATCAAAGAACCTGAGCTTGGGATGATGTACTGGATCGGAAGCCGTGTCCAAGAGGACATGGAGATACTCTCGGGCGGGGTGGTCGGATGGTGGATAAGAGGATTGGCGAGAAGACACGTGATATCGGTGATTCCGAGGGCATTCATCAATGTTCCTTGGCAGATCTCCAGGACTGAGACCGTTGGCATCTTGGCCAGCGAGGCATCCTTTGCCATCAGGAATGATTGGATACAGGTACGTGACTCTGGACCGTACTGGTCTGGGCTCAACCCGCAGCTCAGCATCAAACTGGGACAGGATTACAGGTCGGTCATGCATCTGAACGACACAGGGATCATACTCAACCTCTCCGATGGCCGGAAGATCAGTCTAGCCAACATACCGGGCAAGGAGAGCTCATGGGTCTCAAGAGACCCGGAATTTGCAGCACTTCGGATGAGTTACGAGGGAGAGACCATCGAGGTAGCCAAGACCATAACCCTCAGCAGGGAAACGAGCCTCGCCGATCTAGAGCTGAAGATTGACGGGGGTCGAACAGACGTCCAAAGCATTACCCTGTTTGCGTACCCGGATGAGGACCTGAGATACTCGGCGGTTCTAGCCGAGGGGTTTGAGCAGGAAGTCGGACAGGGAACCACAAGATACTCGACCCCATCCTCGAGATGGTTCGCAGTCTACGATGACAAGGAGGATCTCTGCTTCGTAGTGAAGCTCGACAAGGAATCCCGAGTGCACTTCAACGTGGAAGAGGGGGGGCTTCTCTCCTTTGAATTCGATCTCAGCGTAGATGAGGGGAAGGCTAACATCAGAATCGGAGGGTTCCCAGTGGAGGACGGAACAGGACTGCGGGAATCAATCAGGCAATACCTTGACAATGAAGGGGAGATGCCTGATTCGGAGGGCACTGCTGGTCAGGTCTCGACCCTCGACTACCTGGAGGCATTAAGGGAATACAGGATCAGGATAATAGTAACGAGAACAGTCGACAAACATGCAAGGGACCCCCACCTAGACCTCGTCTTCTCCACGGGAAGAAGTTTCATATTCGAAAGCCCGTAAGATACCGGCCACAACCATCAACCCGTCCAAAACCGTCTTTAAACAATTGGTGACAACAGAGGTTATAGAGCGGATTCCCATGGACCGAGAATACGTCGTCCAGCTGGCTAACCCCTATCTCGACGAGCTGGATGCGAAGGCGGTGTACGAGGTTGTTATGTCGGGGAGGCTCTCGCAAGGACCGAAGGTCGAGGAGTTCGAGAGGAGATTCGCAGAATACACTGGAGTGAAACATGCGATCGCCGTCTTCAACGGCACCGTAGCACTTCATCTCGGGTTGGTGGCGGTGGGGGTTGGCCCAGGGGATGAGGTTATCGTCCCATCATTCTCCTTTGTGGCGACGGCAAACGTCGCAGTATACCAAGACGCGAAACCTGTGTTCTGCGAGATCAGACCGGATACATACAATCTTGATCCGGACGGCCTTGAGGCTAGAATAACCTCAAAGACCAAGGCCATCATCCCTGTTCACTACGGCGGTCAGATAGCCGATATGGATCCGATAACAGAGATTGCAGAGAAGCATGATCTTGCAGTGATAGAAGACGCCGCCGAGGCTCACGGGTCAACGTACCGTGGAAAGAAGGCGGGAGGGCTGGGAGATGCTGGTTGCTTCTCTTTCTACCCGAACAAGAACATGACCACCGGTGAGGGGGGGATGGTCACAACCGACAACGACGACCTAGCCGAGCAGATGAGGATGATTAGGAGCCACGGTCAGGACCGCAGATACCACCACGTAGTCCTAGGGTATAACTATCGGATGACCGAGCTTCAGGCAGCCCTCGGCATCGTCCAGTTGGGTCGCCTAGAAGATTCGATTAAAGAGAGGATTAAGATAGCGGAAAGATACTCGGAGGAACTATCCCCGGTAAGAGAGATCATTACACCTGCCGTCAAACCAGAGAACAGGCATACCTACATGCTCTACACCATAAGAGTCCCCGACAGAGAGCGGGTACAAGTCTATCTTGAAAGAAACGGCGTCGAGACGAGGATAGCCTTTCCGCCGATCCACCTTCAACCCGTATACAAAAACATATATGGATACAAGGGAGGGGAACTCCCGGTCACGGAGAAGGTTGCAGATTCAGTCCTGAGCATTCCAATATACTATGGGCTTGACGGGGAGAAACAGGACTATGTCGTTAACCATTTAAGAAAGGCTTTGAGTAGTGATTAAGACATTTCGAGGAAAAAAGCATGCCAGAGACCCTTCGCGATGTCAATACCCTAGTCACGGGCGGCGCCGGCTTCATAGGAAGCTCGCTCGTGGCTGAGCTTTGCAGGCTAGGCGCCAGAGTAACAGTACTAGATGACTTCTCATTCGGATCCTTCCAGAACATAAGAAGCCAAAACGTCAGGATCCTTTGCGGGGACCTACGGGGGGAGGAAGTGACCTTAAAGGCTGTGAAAGACCAGGAAGTCATATTCCACTTGGCAGCCCGCCCCTTCATCCCATTATGCTATACCAGACCGAAGGAGTTCTTCGAGGTCAACTCTCTCGGCACCCTGAACCTCATGCTCGCAGCCCTCAGGGAAGAACCGGAGTTCATAGTCAACGTCTCCTCCTCAGAGATCTACGGGACCGCCGAGTATGTTCCTATGGATGAGAAGCACCCGAAGAACCCGCATTCAACCTATGCGGTCAGCAAACTCGCCGCCGACAGGTTATGCTTCACCCTCCATAAAGAACACTCCCTCCCAGTATGCCTGATACGCCCGTTCAACACGTATGGACCCCGTGAAACCCACCCGTATATTATCCCTGAAATCATCTCCCAGTTCGCCAAATCAAACGTCATCGAATGCGGTAACCTAGAACCCACAAGAGACTTCACCTATATCGAGGACACCGTAAGAGCCATAATATTAGCCGGGAGGCGTAAGGAGGCGATAGGCGAGGTCATAAACGTGGGATCAGGGAGGGAAATCAAGATGAGAGACCTAGTGCACCTCATCGCCGAACTGATGAACGTAAAGAACCCGAAGATAATGGAGAAGAAGTCGAGAATACGGCCCTTTGATGTCAACCGCCTATTAGCCGACAACGCGAAGGCAAAGGAGATACTCGGCTGGGAACCGAAAGTAAGCCTCGAGGAAGGGCTCAAGAAGACAGTAGACTGGTATCTGAACAATGGGCGACAATGGCCATATGAGAAGAACCCCTTCTACGCCGATTACTACAATACCTAATCTTCTGCGACGAAGAATATACGAGGCTGAAGAAAGGCTTCAGCCTGCCATACAGCCTGATGGGTGGGTTCGGCAAGTCTGTGGGGAAGAAGAATGGGCGTCTCCGTCATCCTCCCGACGTACAATGAAAGAGGTAACATCGCTAACCTATCGGAGAGTCTTCTGACCGTCTTGGGTTCCCACGGCATTGAGGGGGAGATCATTATCGTCGACGATAACAGCCCTGATGGCACCGGAATCGAGGCAGACGCACTCTCGGAAAGAGACGGCCACGTGAAGGTGGTTCATCGCCCGGGCAGATTGGGATTGGCTACCGCGATAAACGACGGAAGCAAGGTTGCCTCACAAGAGATAGTAGTGACAATGGACTCGGACTTCTCCCATCCGCCCAGCGTTGTACCTAAATTGATCGCCGCCCTCGACGAAGCAGACATCGCGGTGGGCTCCAGGTACGTCGAAGGGGGAAGGATGGAAGGCCCTAACCATAAGGTCATATTAAGTAGAATGATGAACTATGCCGCCGGATGGTTATTGGGTCTAAACGTCAAGGACTGCACCGGTGGCTTTCACGCCTTAGAAAAGAGACTCCTCCAAGAGCTGAATGTGAAGTCAAAAGGAGGAGAATACGATCTGGAACTGTTGTACAAGGCAAAAGAAAGAGGATGTACGATGAAGGAGATCCCTTTCACCTACAAGTATAGAGAGAAGGGTGAGTCTAAGACCAACCTTTTGAGCGGGGGGATAACCTACCTTTCAACAGCCGTGAGACTAACTCTAGGATTATAGACCGCGAGGAATCCACCATTTCAAACCAGGGATGACTAGATTTGGACTCGATTGAAGGAAAGAACGTCTTGGTAACCGGCGGCGCAGGTTTCATAGGATACAATCTCTCCCTGGCACTCAGCAAGAGAGGGGCGGAAACTAGGGTTCTCGACAATCTATCCTCAGAAGGCAGCTTCGAGAGGATGAAGAAACTTAACTCCCAGAAGATCTCTACCGTAGTAGCCGACATACGTCACCGCCACAAATTCTCCGAACTCACAAAGGGCTGCGATGTAATCTTTCATCTAGCAGCCATGGTTAGTGTCGCACTCTCCGTCAAGAGACCCCAATACGATTGTCAAGTCAACGTGGGTGGAACGGTCAACGTCTTCGAGGCGGCACGACACGCAGACGCGAAGATCGTCTTCGCCTCCTCAGGAGCGGTCTACGGCAACCCCAGTAGGATGCCGATACCCGAAGACCATGAACGGAAACCGATCTCATTCTACGGGTTGACAAAGGTGGTCGACGAATTCTACTGCGACGCCTACCATGAGACCTACCAGCTGCCGGTGGTCTCACTACGACTGTTCAACGTGTACGGGCCGGAGGCAAGGATGGGCGTGACCTACGACTTCCTCAAGAAACTATGGAAGGACAACAGCCGCCTCGAGGTCATAGGGGACGGAGAGCAGACAAAGGACTTCGTCTACATCGACGACACCGTGGAAGCCTTCCTGACCGCCGCCCAGACAGAGGAGGCTAACGGGGAGGCCTACAATGTTGGGTCTGGAAACTCCATCAGGGTAAGAGACCTCGCCCAGAAAACCGTTGACCGCCTCGGTCTCTCAGAGACGACTGAGATCGTATGCGGTGTTATACCAACCTGGATTGGCGACGTAAAACACACCGAAGCAGACCTGACCAAGGTGAGGAACGAGCTGGGATGGGCGCCGAGAGTCAGCCACGACGAGGGGCTGGAAAACACCATCCGCTGGTTTGAGTCAACCTTCGGCAAGATAGCCAAAGGATCTAAAGGTTGACGACCATACCTGTCGACGAAGACCTCAAGACGGATTCCGCCAGCTCAAGCGCCCGTAAGCCGTCGGTTCCTGTCACCCGCGGATCGACGTTTCCAGCCACACAATCCACGAAATGCTCGAGTTCGAGCGCTAAAGGCTCAACCACTTTACCTTCCAGCCTAGTTACCTTAGCCGAACTCTCAAGGACGACCTCCTGGCTGAGAAAGTCTAGGTTCACAATACCCTCCCCGCCTGTAATCGTCAATCTCCGGATCTTGCGGGGGGTCAACCAGTTTGATTCTATGAACGCCGTCTTAACCCCAGGATACGCCACTACGATCTCCGCGAAATCTTCGAACCGATGGCTTAAGCACCCGGCTCTTGCGTATACGCTGACCGGTTCCCCGAGGAGATATCTTGTCAAGTCGAGATCATGGATCGCGCTGTCTTTCACCACCCCAACATCCCCTATCCTGTCAGGCCAACGACCCACCCTCCTTGCGAAGAGTAGAACAACCTCTCCGAGAATACCGTCCTCTAGGAGCTGCTTGACCCTCTGTACACCCGGATTGAACCGTTCTATGTGACCCGGAATAACCAGTACACCGGTCTTCTCAGCCTTTGCGATAAGCAGTCTTGCCTGCTCCACCGTATCGCAGATCGGTTTCTCAACAAAGACGTGTCTTCCGGAATCCACTGCTTGCTCAGCGATCTCCCAGTGTGTTGTGGTTGGAGTACAGACACTAACGGCGTCGACCGAAGGGTCTTCCAGCAGCCTAGAATGATCGGTGTAAGCCTTCGAAACACCGTACTCATCAGCCACCAATCTCACCCTCTCGAGATCGATATCGGAGACAGCTCTCACAGCAACGTTCTCCAGTGAAGATAGGACCCTTACATGCTGTCGCCCCCAGAAACCGCAGCCGATAACGGCGACACCGATCTTCTCCGTCTCACCTCACCCCGCCGCGGAACCCGGCTGCATCTTGGATTCCCTCCGAAACCGTGGAACGTGACTCACAGCTCTTGAGGTCTATAGTCTCCCCTTCCTACACGCCTATAGACTAAACCTTCCTCTTCAATCCTCCTAGGGTCAAGAGCGTACCCGCAATCGACTACCACAGCAGGCCTCCTGACCAGTCGAGCCACGCTTCTAGGATTGAGTTTCTTGAATTCGTCGTGAGCCACCGTTATGAGCAATACATCTGCCTCCTCCAAGGCCCCATTGAGTCCTCTCGCAGCCGGTAGACCCGCCTTGTTCAGCTCTTCTGACGTGAAGAAGGGGTCGTAGACCCTGACCTCAGCCCCCTTCTTGGCTAGACGTTCAACCAGCAGGTGAATCGGCGAGTACTGCAGATTCTTCACGTTGGCCTTATAGGATGCCCCGAAGACGGCTACATTTGCCCGCCTTATGCTCTTCCCGCAATCCCTCAACGACTTAACTACAAGCCGGATAATGTGGGGGGGCAGCTGGTTGTTTAGTTTCCTGGCAAGTCTAACCATCCTCAACTTCGAGTTATTATACTCCCCAGCCTCGATCAAGAAGTAGGGGTTCACCGGGATACAGCCTCCCCCAACCCATGCCCCGGGGAGAAGTAGGTGGCAGTAAGGCTGACTGTTGCTCATTCCTACAACCTCATCGTAGTCGATGCCTGCGTTCTCGCAGAAAACTGCGAGCTCGTTCGTCAAAGCCAAGGTAACGTCTCTGTACACGTTCTCGAACAGTTTCTCGGCCTCCGCTGCCTCGAACGAAGAGGCTTGAAGGATCTCCCCGTTGCCTACCGTACGGAAGAGCGTGGTGGTCACCTGTATGCTTCTAGCGTCTGTTGCTGCAATAATCCTCGGGTAATTCACCATGTCCCGCATGGCGGACCCCTCGCTTGCCCTAATCGGGCTGAAGACGAGCCCGAAATCCTTTCCAGCCTGAAACCCTGACGCATCCTCCAAACCCTTCTTGACGAGGCGTTCCGTAACCCCCACGCCCACAGTACTCTCAAGGATTATCAGACAGCCCTTCCCCATTCGTCTCCCAATCTGTTTGGAGACCCGCTCGACGGCAGAGTAGTCGGGACGATTCCTCGAGTCCACATCTGTCGGCACAACTATCAGTATTATAGGGGTCTTGGCAGCTACTTCCTCCAATCTGTCGGTCGCCTTGAACCGGTCCTCGCGGATAGCCTTCCTCAGAACCCTTTCCACACTTTCTTCTACAGAGTGAATCTGACCTGAGTTGACCTGTTCTACAACCCTTCTGTTCGAGTCAACCCCCACAACCTTTGCCCCGACATCAAGAAACATGCAAGCGGTAGCAAGACCCATCCTTCCAAGACCCACTACAGAGATCACGGTCTCCCCGGATTTCACGCTCTCTTCAAGCTCATTCGGACCCATACTCAGAATCGAAAACAATACCTTGACACCCTGAAAACAAACGTACAAAGGTCATTGAGTCTTCGTGCATATGTCTTACTTGAGGGTTACCCGGGGAGGTATTTAGGACGGCAACGATTCATATCGACATCCTGACTCCGAAACAGGTCCGCTTCTTCAAGAGATTGATACTATTACTCGAGAGAGAGGGGCACGAGGTCGCCGTTACTGCACGTGCATACAGAGAGACGGTTGAGCTACTAGAACTGGAGAAGATGCAATCTACCTTAGTAGGGAAGTATGGGGGAAGAGGTCTTGAAGAGAAACTTAAGGCAAGCCTAGAGCGCACACTGGAGCTTATGAGATGGGTCTCCGGGTTTCAACCAGATATCGTCGTCTCCCACGCCTCTCCAGAAGCCGCCCGCGCAGCCTTCGGTCTCGGAGTCCCGCATATCTGCGTGAATGACTCTCCTCACGCTGAGGCTGTAGCACGCCTCACCGTGCCCCTATGCAGGAGGCTTCTGACACCGAAGATCATCCCAAAGAGGCACTGGACCAAGTACGGTATCGACCCGGATGCCATAGTCCAGTATAATGCCCTCGATCCTGTAGCCTGGATACGGGATACCCCTCGGGACAAGTCGATCCTCAATAGACTCGGACTATCAGGGAAGAGACCGATTGTGGTTCTCAGAACCGAGGAGTCGTTCGCGTCATACTTGCTGGACCGTGGCTCAACATTCGGGTCAGTAGTAGTACCAGTTGTAGAAGAGCTCTTCTCGATCTTTAGAGGGGACGTTGACCTCGTAGTACTTCCACGGTACGAGTCACAGATATCTGAAGTAAAGAGGTGTGTACCTGAGGGGGTAAGGGTGATCGAACATGCCATCGACACCCCAAGCCTGCTGTCGGTATCCTCGGCATTTGTTGGAGGCGGAGGAACCATGACAGCGGAGGCAGCTCTTCTAGGCATCCCGTCCATCTCCTGCTATCCAGGGGAGACAACCTGTGTGGAGTCGTTTCTGATCAGAAAGAGGCTCGTAAGAAAGATCTCTGATCCGATCGAGATCGCAGAGGGAATCGCAGAGATTCTGGACAGTCTGCCGTCGATTCGTTCCTCTCAAGAGAAGAGAGCCTCATCGATCCTATCAGGGATGGACGACCCGATCGAGGTCATCTACGAATCGATTCTCGATCTCCTAGGCAGAGAGGGGTAGACCCGATTCCTCCACGAGAATCCAGAGGTCCCCAAGGGTTCAGGTTACAGAGAAGATACGTATTCTGTTGCTGGCGTAGACGAGGTTAGTTCTCCGCTCGATCTCGAATTTCTGCGCTGATTCCGGTCTTGTTGCGACGTAGTCGATCTGGAATTGCTCTAGAAGGGAGAGGTAATCCGTATAGATGAGGCGATCCTCACCGTCCGATTCCTGGCGGAGAGGATCTCCCGAGTAAGACTCCAGCTGGGAGACCGTACGGTTTTCATTAACGTAATTGAAAGCGCCGACGTAGGCTACCGCGTGCATAGAGACCCCTCCCGCAGAGTAAAATTTCATCCGCCACTGAGTTATCTTCCCGTCCTCTTGCGATTCCCGTACCCTCATCCATTTCTTTGCGATCACAGCAAAGGAGACCTTCCTCTCCTCGTCGATGAGGGCCGACCATTTGAGATCCGATCTTCTTATCCTCCCCTTGATGATCTCATCGTAGTCCGATTCCCCTCCCGGGGATGCCTCGATCGCAATACCAGTGATGTCACCGTAAGGGGCATGGATCTCGAAATCGACCTCGACGAAGCGCACCTTCCTTCTCATACTTACAGATTTGATAACCCTTAGACCTGTGTCCCCTAACTGATACTCGGTCTTGAGTGAAACCTTATCCTCCCCCTCAGGAACCCAACCCATCTTGATAACCCGGAACTCCGAGAGGATGAATTCTTCCCCGTTCCAGAACACAATCACCCCGTCGTCTCCGAAGACCGCTACAGCCTCTTTCCCGCTGTCCATATTGAAGGAGAAGACAGGGTTCCTGTCCCTACCCGAAGGGTTACCGTCCTCGACCCACATCAAACCGTTATCTGCCTGGTAGCTTACGTCTCCGACGATTATGTTCGCCGCCGACGTCGCAGGTATCTGCCACTTCGCGGTAATAAAACGCAGGGACATGGATGCGATCGTATTCCTCCCTGTAAGTCCGTTGATCCACCACGCCAGAGAGGACACCGCCGCAATATTGGCGTCTTGATCCGTCTCGAATCCAAGCCACAGTATCCCTTTGAGTTCAGGCTGCCTCACAGTCTGATAGTACACCGAAGCCTGAAAGAAATGGGTCGTCGCAAAAGAGTTCACCCAGAGCATCGACCGTAGCAGAAGATAACCCAAGATCGCCAGCGAGACAAGTCTCGTAGCCTTTACAACAGGGAGCCTCCTGAACCTTGGTCTAAGGGTTCTCGCCGCCGCCGTCAGAAGCCTGTAGGGAACCAGCAGGGAGACGACAAGCCCGATACTTGACAGTATAATTATCGGGGCTACTGGGAAGTAGCTTAATCTCGTATAGTCGACGGAGATCCCTAGACGATACCCTTGCGTCAAGGCGAGGGGGACAAGCAGCCACGAGCCTAGAATAAGCAGCCCATCCACATTTCTCATCCGCCTCCTAACCAGTTGGATAGCTATAGCGATGACCCCTAAGGGAACGAACTGATTATAGAACTCATTCGGCTGGAGAAAGTATAGTAGGTATCCTGCATCCCAAGGACGCATCGCTACGGAGAACCCTGAAAAAGAGGGGCTGACCAGGTCTTTCAGAAACGCGGATATCGGTGCCCACCAAAAACTTGAGACAAGGATAGCGATCAGCGAAGACCCGATCCCTATCCTCACGCCTTCCCTTGCCAACCTCTTTCCGGTCACACCTCTAATCAGGGTTTCAACAAGTAGTACGGTGAAGATCATGGCAAGATAGACTAGGAAGCTCCAGAAATGAGACATCAACAGTCCGGTGGAGAGCAACGTTACAATCGCCACCTTCTCTTTGAAACCCGTACGGCTCCGACTGCAGAGCGTCGCAAAGATGGCTGAGATGAACCATAATGCCAGTATGCTCGTGTATCCCCCCCAGCTTAGAACTTCAAACACTGAGAACGCGAAGACCATGAGGAAGCTTGAGACAAGAGCGGTTCCATCGTGGTTGGTCAGGGTCTTCGTGAAGACGAAGAGAGGTAGAACGGATGTCGCAGACAAGAGAACCGCGAAAAGGCTGCTCATCCTTTCCAGGTCACCGTTGCAGACCATCCATAGAATAGCCAGCGTAACGTCGAAGGCAGGATAAGGCTCCCTCCTCTCCCCCAGGACAGCAAGACGCCAGGCTGACCAGACCCTCAATCCCGGGTCGCTTCCAGGCGGGATGGGGTACGACGCCAGGATGGCTAGCTTGAGGAGAGCCGCGACCGCGATTATGGCTACCAAGGTCCAACGGACCGCGTTCCGCCCCTTGTATGCGATTGAAAACATGCTATATCCGTACCGTTCCCCTATAGGCTGATTAGCTGTTTTTTAAGAGTGGTCTAATCTGTATTGCGTCGCCCTGAATATCATAGGGGAGAACGAAATACTTCTATCCTTCACGGCACAACCATCTCCTTCAAGCAGATTAGAACCCTATCGAACCCGAGTAGCTCAAGGACTGGTGACTGTTTGTGCGTATATGCTTGATTACCCGCGATTTTCCGGGAGTCGGTCACCGGCTTGGCGGGGGAGAGGTGAGCTCCAAGTACCTCGCCGAGTTCTTGGCGCAGAACGGTCACGAGGTATATGTTATTACTAGGGGGAAAAACGAGAAGAGAAACATATCGCGGACTCAAGGTATCACGGTCTTTCATAGCCTCTCTGACCCGAAGATTCCCCCTAGACCTGGAGTCAGGACAGTCCTCAACTGGGCAGCCAACATCCCCCAACTAACCAGGATGATAGAGTTCTTGAAGCCGGACATCGTTCACTCGTACTCCATCGATATGCTGTCTAGAATCCGGATTGCCCTGGGCGAGAGACCCACGCCAAGCGTAGCTACACTCAACAATCATTTCATTACATGCCCTTTCCTTCATCTGAACCCTAGAGATGAGATCTGCATCCACTGCGATCCCCAAGGGCTTATGGAGTGTTTTGGAGCGGGAAGAATCCCGGTACTAGCTCCTCTTGAGAAGCTTCTCCAGCTTCTCAGATTCTCATTCTCGCAGGGATATGATCATTTCACCGTGCTTTCAGAGGCCCACCGAAGAATACTGGTATGCAACGGGTTTACGCCCTCAAGGATCTCGGTCATCCCGAACTTCCTCGACCCAATGGATTTCAGGGCAAGAGCAAGACGGTACAAGGGTAGTCTGGCTCTAAAACTCAACATAGGAAGAGGGGACGAAGTCGTCTCTTATGTTGGGCATCTTCGTGCCCAGAAGGGAGTAGACTACCTGATCCAAGCTGTACCCCGGGTCCTTGAGTCCCATCCCGAGACGAGGTTTCTAATCGTCGGTCCAGGACCAGAGAGACTCGACCTCATTCGGCTTGCAGACTCGATGGGGGTTGCGAGGAATATACGATTCATCCCTTACATTGAGAACGAGAGGATTCCAGGGTTATACGCGTTAAGTACTATCTTCGCCTTCCCGTCGATCTGGTCAGAGCCCTTCGGGAGGGTGATCATCGAAGCCATGGCTGTCGGTACAGCCGTGGTCGCTACAAGCGTTGGCGGAGTCCCAGAGATCATAGACCACGAACGGAACGGTGTCCTCGTGCCTCCAAGAGACCCAGAAGCCCTCGCCGACTCGATCACCTCTCTACTCGAGGATAGGAAGAAACGCATCAGAATAGGCGACCAGGGGAAGAGAACCGTGGAGTCGAGGTTCACCCCCAGGGTTGTCGGACCGAGGGTTCTGGAGATCTACAAGTCACTCCTTTCCAGCACCCGCCGATCTTGAAGGGACGTAGGAAACGATTTAGCTTCTTTAGGGGATAGAGATCCGAGAGACGGTTATGGAGGCATTCCCCCAGCCTATGCACGACAGAGTCAGGGTGTTCTTCTTACTCCTTCTTCTAGGAGGGGGATTCATCCTTCGGTTTACATGTTTGGCGACATACAATACTCTGCCTGGATGGGACCCTTCCTCGCATATCTCAAAGGCATTGACAGTGCTCTCCAGCGGTCATCTCACAACGAGAGCCTTCTGGTATCCCCCTGGATTCCATTTCCTCCTCGCGGTACTATTCCTGTTCTCCGGCTTGACTACGATCTCCCCGCCCGCTCTTCTGATGATTAAATTGTTTGTTGCATCGATCAGCGCATTCCAAGTCGTGGTCGTCTATCTTGTCGGGAGGAGAGTGTACGATAGCCCTACTGTCGGGTTGCTGGGGGCACTTTTCATGGCTGTCTCTTTGAGACACGTTGAGATGCTGGGTTGGGGCGGATACCCAAACATCACGGGAATGTTCTTCATGGGGCTGACCCTATACCTTCTCTCTTATCGCTCTGACTGGAAGCCGAGCGTGATCATCACAATCATCGCAATGATCTCCGGCCTAATACTCACACATAGCATAAGCACATTTGTCTTCGTCGCGATTGCCTTATTCCACCTGTTCTCCTCCTCACTATTCTTGAGGCGACCCCGTAAGAGAGAGATCCTCGCAGCACTATCTGCTTTGCTCCTCGTCTTCGGCTTCTACCTGGCCTTCGCAAGCAAACATATCCTATTCATCCTCAACCTAATCGCCGAGTACTCACCTCATATCTCAACCACCAACCCGTATGTGAAGATCTTCGGGGAGATCCCAAGCTACCTCACTCCCGTCGGCATACTTGCGTCCCTCTTCTTCGCATGGAAGAGGAGAGACAAACGGAGAGAAGTAATACTGCTTATCTCTTGGCTGTTGGTACCCTTCGCCTTCTACCAGACGAACTTCATCGCCAGATTTGCGAACCGCTTCTCGTACTTCATGGTCTCTCCGATGGCTTTTCTCCCCGCTTTCGCCTTGAAATTCAGCGCAGAAAAGGCATACCCCAAGATCCAGAGAGAGCTCTCGAAATCGCACCTCAACCTCCATAGAGGAGCGATACCTCTAGCCCTATGTTTGATCCTCTCAGTAGGAGGAACGATCCATCTCGTCTCAGATGTCCCAGCTCGAATCCTTTATTACTCGACCTACTATCTCGTCTGCGCCCCGAGGGACTACGATACATCGACCTTTGCGCGAACGAAGACACCTCCGACAGCGAACATCCTCGCCGCATACCCCGCAGACCCATGGATCTCGATCCTGACAGAACGAGACACATCTTCCGCCGATGTCGAGAGTGTCAACTTCAGTATGGGTAACTCCCTAGTCGAGGTTGAGGAAACCGGACCCTACAATGTAGGGAGAAACCCAGCCTTACACCTCAATGTAAAGGGAGATTCCTATGAGGCACTCAGGCTGAAAGATACAGATGTTACGATAGAATTCATGACCCAAGACTCAGAAAGCCATTCCACGGATCTCTCAGAAACCCGCTACCAGAGTGTTCAATGGGTTCGAAGGTCTACCGAGAGCATAAGTCTTAGGTACGTGTTCAAAGATCGTTTCTACACACTTGAGAAGTTCGTTACCATCCGAAGTAAATCACCACTCGTAGAGTTCAGATACCGGGTAACCCCGAACTATCCCCTCTCGAATCTTAACGTGACGTTCAGGATGACCGTGAATAGAGACCTCAAGTACTATTCGCTATTCATACCGGGATTCTTCCCGTGGCTCAACCCTTGGGATAACCCAACAGTCAAGGATAGCAAAGGACGGTTTGCATACGTGTCGTTTCCGTTCAACGAGATCCCGGACCGGTTCTTCGCCCTTTACGACGAGGATAAATCCGCCTTACTAGCGATAAGACTGGGCACCGACCCACAAGATCTTACCATAGGTGCCCGTTCCGACAGGCGTATCGACACCGTCAAGGCAACACACAGATACGACTCGGCGAACAAGGGAGAACGAAAGGATTTCTCCTTCGATATCCTCGCGGCATCCCTCCCCCATCAGACAGAACTCGACGAGATAGGGAGAGAGCTGGTTCTCTCACTGATTCAACAGGAATCATCAACACTTCTAGGAAGCCAAGACTACCGAGAGGTGGTAGGAGATACACCTGCAACCTACATTCAAGGCCGCGAAGACCGCTTTCCTACAGGCTACCTCTTCGACCCACGCTTCAACCGGGTATTCGACAACGGCCTCTCAAACCTATACGCATTCCACAGACCCGGCTGAACTCGATAAAACTAAAAAGTCACACCCCTGATTAAAGCAACGCCCATGAAAGAGAAAGCAGAGACTATCAAGGCCTCAGTCATCATCCCCACCCTGAACGAAGCGGACGCCATAAGAGAAGTTGTCTCAGCAGTTCGGGAGGTAGTTCCCGAGTCTGAGGTGCTAGTAGTCGACTGCAGCTCCAAGGACGGGACACCAGAGATCGCGAGAAAAGCCGGGGCAATAGTCATCGATGACCCAAGACCTGGATACGGGCGCGCCATCCTGACAGGACTAAAGAGAGCCCGGGGCGAGGTAATAGCCGTCATCGATGGGGACGGAACCTACGAGGCGAAGGACATCCCCAAGACCATCATCCCTATCTTGAGGGGGGAAACGGACCTCGTTCTAGCGTCGAGACTTGGAGGAGAGATCCTTCCAGGTGCGATGCCTAAGACAAATCTCATCGGAAACTATCTTCTCACCTGGATCTATAACACGTTGTATAACCAGTCTGTGACGGATACCCAGACTGGGCTGAGAAGCATCCGCAGAGAAGCCTTCGAGAAGCTGGATCTGGATGACACAGCCATCACCTTCCTGTCGAACATGTTGGTCTCGGCGGCAAAGATGAAGCTGAGGATAATGGAGATACCCACGACCTACTACGTCCGGAAAGGACACTCAAAGCTTCACCCCCTCAAGGATGGGGGGAAGATCTTCTGGTGCATATTCAAGAGATGGTTTCAATAGCGTTTGAAGAGAACCTATTTCTAGCGGAGCAATATATCCCAGTGAGTCAGAGCCTTGTCGAGTAGAAAGATCTGTTTCCTCTCACCCAGATTCTACCCGTTCACCGGCGGGGTAGAGGTTTTCTCCTACGAACTTACCAGACGCCTTGTCAAGATGGGGTATGAGATCCAGGTTCTCACAACGGACTTTGAAAGCAAATCCGGCTCAGATCTCATAGAGGGGGCCAAGGTCCAGAGGTATCGTATTCCCTTCTTTGCTTTCCGGACACCGATCATCCCCCACATTCCCCTGAGAGGATTCTTCTACGAATCCGACCTGATTCACGTCATCTCAACCTATCCCACCCTCACCGATCTCGCCCTTTTAGTGGGCAAGGCTCTAGGCAAACCAGTTGTCGTCACCCATCAGCTGGACGGAGGCGCAGAAGGCTGGCTTGGCGGAGTTGCTACCAAGCTCTACCATGGAATCGTAGCCAAACCGTTGATGCATCTGGCTGACCGAGTTGTCTCAACCTCGCATAGCTACGCAAGTACATCCCCCATCCTATCCCCCATTCTTGATAGGGTGGAGGTTATTCCCAATGCGGTCGACGAGACCTTGTTCAATCCAAGCGTAGACGGAAGCAGAGTCGCTGACGAGTATGGTCTCGGGGATACGAGGAATGTGCTCTTCGTCGGCCGACTCGTCCCGTACAAAGGTATCGAGTACCTGCTCTCAGCGTTCAAGATCCTACAACACGAATTCCCCGACACACGTCTCGTTATCGTCGGGGACGGCGAGTTGAAGGAGAAGCTGTCACGCCAAGCGGACGATTCCGGCATCGGAGACCGAGTTGACTTCGTAGGGCATGTACCGAACTCAGGGCTTCCCGCCTTCTATGCAAACTCGGACCTCGTGGTGTTACCCTCAATCTCAAGGCTTGAGGCGTTCGGCATCGCATTGATAGAGGCCATGGCCTGCGGCAAGCCGGTCGTGGCATCCTCAATCCCCGGGGTAAGCGAGGTCGTCGAAGAGGGCGTCACCGGCTTTCTCGTTCCACCTAAAGATGCCCCAGCCCTTGCAGAAGCCATTTCCAGGATCATTCAGGACAAGAATCTGGCCAGCAAGATGGGGCGGAAGGCAAGGGAGAGGGTTGAGGGAAACTATACTTGGGAAAGAGTCGCCTCCAGCTACGACAGGTTGTATCGCGACCTCATCGGCTAGTCGATTGCCCGTATAAGCCGCTGTCTATAGACGGCATAGATGGCATCTATGATTCTAAGAGCCATTCCTCAGCTCGTTCAACGGGTTATCTGCTCGTATTCTTCTAGTATTTTCTCGGCGATTCTAGTCCAGTCGAATCTGGACTCTGCAGTTCTCCTAGCCCTCCTACCCATCGATCCCCTCTCCCTGCGGTCCTCAAGCATCTTCGAGATGGTCCCCCCGAGTACACGCTCATTCAAGTCCTTGAAAACTATGGAGTCGTATCCGCTGGTGAGAAATTCAGATATGCCCGCGACGTTGCTTACTAACGTCGGTTTTCCCGACGCCATTCCTTCTGCAACGACCAGCCCGAATCCCTCCAGACTACTGATGGAGGGTAAGACAACCAAGTCGGAAGACGCGTAATAGCTTGGGAGAACAGACTCATCAACGTAACCCACAAAGAACACCCGGTCCCCAACACCTATTCTCCTGGCGTAGCTCCTGTACTCCGCTAGGGCATCCCCTGACCCGACGACAACCAGTCTAGCGTCCCCTGCACCACGACCCAAGTGCCTCATGGATCTGAGCAGAAGCCTGAGTCCCTTATACCAGTGCGCCTTGTCGAGAACACCCACAAAGAGAACGATCGGGGCAGACTCAAGCCCCAGCTTCCTCCGTACCATTTCTCCGTTAGCGTCGGGATTGAATCTCGTCAGGTCAACCCCGAGAGGGGTGATACGTATCTTTCTCTTGAGTCCCCGAAGGCGGGGATGAAAAGCGTAGGAGCTGTTATGAACGAAGATTCGACTGGAGCAACTGAAGGCGATCCCCAGCAGGTAGTCTAGAATTCCGGCTAAGACCATTTTGCTCGGGGTCTCACCAAGAGGGAAGTTGTGTACCGTCAACACAAGTGGACTGGAGTTCACCGTTGAGACCAATGGGGAAAACGCCGATAGGAACCCGTCGGGTACATGGGCGTGGACGATATCACAAGGAGCCACCCGGATGGACTCCAGCATGAACGACGGCAGAAACGGGCTGGTGTAACCAAACTTGAGGGGGCAAGGCAGTCTCTTGACCTTGATTCCAGCAATCTCCTCGACAACCTTATTCCAGGAGTCACTCGAGGTTAACACTGTAACCTCATGTCCTTTCTTGACCAGTTCCTTTGAAAGGGAGTACACAGCGTTCTCTATGCCTCCAACATGGAGCGGCGGAAATCTTGAGACGAGTTGGAGGACATGCAAAAATATTCACTCAAAACCAACAAACAATCCAACATTCAATTAATATTATGCCTTCGTCAATCACAGGTCAGCCCGATACGCGTTCCTAGACCTTTCAGGAATACTGGTGAATAGACCTTTGAAGATCGCCATGCTCCATGACCTTCTCGATAGCAGAGGAGGAGCCGAGAGAGTCCTGTTATCCGCCGCCCACCACCTCAAGAAGAGAGGGCATGACGTATCCATTTTCACCTTGATATTTGATCGGGAACGAACATTTACCGGTCTCGCAGACAACATTGACGTGCACGAGGTCGGAGCCCTCAAGGGGTGGCTGCCTCGTTCCCGGGCGGTCCGATCCTCGAATCGACAGTACCTGAAACAGGCGTTCGGAGGGCTTGACCCCGCCCAGCAATTATACCTATTCTATGGGCTTCAAACCTTTTCAGGGTTGAAGCTCGGCGACTTCGATGTCATCCATGCCAGCAACTATCCTGCCAGCAACGCCGCCAGTCTGATAAGGAAGAAGCAGAGCACCGTCTCTATCTGGGGGTGCAACGAACCTTATAGGGATCTATGGCTGCCCACGTACAATACGGGTCTGTCTCTATCAAGGATCGTGAACAGAACCATCGGCAGCGCCCTACGCTGTTTGGATGTAAGTCTTGTCTCAAGACTAGACGGCATCTATGTCAACAGCGGTTACACAAGATCCCTCGTCAAACGGATATACGGTCGGACAGCGACAGTAATCTACCCCGGCGTCGACACCAAACTATACGGCTCGAAACCCGATTGCCCAGAACTAAAGGGGTATTATTGTCCTAAGGGAGAGAAACTGGTTCTGACTGTTTCAAGACTCTACCCGGCGAAGAGGGTAGATGTACTGATCGAAGCCGTACGGCAGCTGAAAGCCCGCGGTGAAAGAGTCAGACTCCTGATCGTCGGGGAAGGCCCGGAGAGGGATAGGCTTCACCGGCTGGCTCAAGAGAGAGGAATGGCAGGGGAGGTATTATTCAAGGGTTCGGTTCCAGACGCAGAGATGCCGAGGTACTTTGCAGTAGCGGATGTCTTCGCCTTTACAGCAGTCGATGAGCCCTGGGGATTGGCGGTTCTGGAGGCGATGGCATGCGGCTTGCCAGTGGTGGTCCCTGGCACAGGAGGGTTGGCTGAGATGGTTCAGGACGGCGTTACAGGACTTCAGGTTGCTGAAGGAGAAACCGATGGATATGCGGAGAAGATCGCAGCGATCCTTGAAGACGAGAAGCTTGCGAGGAGAATGGGGCGGGAAGCGCGTTCAATGGTTCAGAAGAGTTTCAGTATGAGTAAAATGGTTGATTCGTTGGAAACCTTCTACTCTAGAATCCTCGAGTCCTCCCCGGCATAGACTGCAGCCTACTTGGGTCGAGTCCCCTCTCTTCAACGTCTACTCAGAGGTACGTGTTCCCAATCTCCACTGAATCCTTGACTGAGAATCTTTCGGGAGCCTCTCAAATGTGGACAAGGGAACTAGGACAACACGGAAAGATCCTTTTGGGACCTTCGTCAAGAAGTCTCCGATCTCGTTTGAGATTGGACTGTAGCAAAGAATGAAAACCGAGTTCACAAGTTTACCGCTATTCTCCCTCGCCTGCACAGTAGTGGTCTCCACGATCTTTGTTCTCTTTGGCAACCATTGCAGGATCGACTCAGAGATCTCCGGGGTCAGGTTGTCCGGGACCAGAAACGATAACAATCCGGATTCATCTCCCACGTTCTGAAGTCTCTTTACCAGTCTTGGGGAGATTCTTACCTTGGATGATTCAACCTCTCTCTTCTTCTCGACCAGACTACTCTCTGGAACCGGGACACGAGTTATGGTTGGGGGATGACTTAGTCTGAGGTCCTTCCGGATCTGCCCTTTAATCTCCTCCAGGCTTGTCCTATCCTCTTTCAGCCCCAATGACCCCAGCTTTCGAGGGGTAGACCTTGCCTTGACCTTGCGCTTCTTTCGTCGACCCCCTATGATCTTACCTACAGGGAGTATCTGCGATGCCCTCCATGCAGGGTAGGAGCCGCCTATGACTGTCACGGCGATAACCGCGTAGATAGACCATTCTATCGCTCGGAGAGGAAGGATCGAGAGAATCGACCCGCCGCGTGAAAGGAAGACTGAGCTCACCCTCGACCAGAAGAGCAGGCCATTTGCAAGCCCTACCATCAACCCTATCATGCTCAGGGCAAATGTCTCAGCGTAGAAAGAGAGACTTGCTTGCCTCCTACTTGCTCCGAGAGCACGAAGAACGTATACCTCCCAGCCTCGCTCAGAGACGCTGATGGTCATCACATTTGCCATACCTATGGCTGCGACTACAAGCGAGAAGCCTACACAGAGATAGAAGAGGTTGAAGATATCGTCTATGTTCCCTCTCACCATTGATATGAGGTCTTCACGCGTGAAGATGTTCAGGTCGTAATCTTCCCCGTATTTTCCGAGAATACTGTCTTTCAGTGATTGAATCTGCCCCGTGTATCCTGAGGCAACCTTGATGAAAGCAAGATTCGATATGTCCAGATCTGGGGGGTCTATAGTCTTCTCGTAGAGAGACTCCATGGAGTCGTAGGAGGTAACAACTATCTCGTCGAAGGGTCTTCCTCCGAACCAGAGGAAGCCAAGGTTCGGGTCGTCGACGATGCCCACAATCTTGAGTTTGTGCACCTCCTGCACTTCGCTGTAAGTGCTCGTGTCATCCAAGTCTAATTCCTCCAGATCGAGACCCTCCGCCAAACGCCAATCGGTCGTCTTGATCCCGAGGTCATCACCGATATCTAAGTGAATATTCTGCGCGAGAGTTCTAGAGATGAAACAGGTTTTATCCTCCTCCAAGAGACCCACCGGGTATCCAGGCGTATCTGCAGACATCGACATCTCGACGAGGCTGAAGAACAGCTCTGGGTCGACGGTCAGTATCTGACTGTAGATGCTTGAGTTTCCGAGCCGCGCGATCTCTCGGTTCATGTTGTACACATCCTCAGAGATCACCCGTACCCCAGCCACCTCATCGATCTCCCCGTATTCACTCGCCAGATCGTCGGGAAAGTCTGTAGGGAAACCAGTATTGCTGTAGAGTATGAGATCCGACGTGAAGAACCCACCCGCCGCCCCGGTGATGCTCCCAGTAACCGTACTCTCCATGCCTCCTATCGCGATTATGAAGGTGAGGCAGACCGTTACGAGAATCAGGCAGAGGATACTCTTCCCCGCGTTCCTAGCGATGTTCTTGATGGGCAACTCGCTCAGCCGACCGACCAATATGAATGTGAATATCCGAAGTATCCGGGAGATGTACTCCAAGAGACTGGCCGTCACGAGTACAGCCCCAGTAGTGACCAGCGACAACGAGAAAACGTCTATATTCCCCACGTGGTAGACACTGTAGAGGGGGGCCACGTACTGGCCTGCTAGGATTAAGCAGACACCAGTGACGAAGATCAGAAGCTTCCTGCGCTTCGGGCTGCCCGATGGGCTGGTCTTATGCTGGATAGCCTTGATCACATCCACTCTGCTTGCATCGATCGACGGGATGAGTCCACCCAGCAGGGCTGAGCCGAGGCCCAGCTCTGCTACTAGGGTCAGCATCTCTTCGTCCGGCAGGGGGAGTGAGAGACTCGTCTTGTACAGGTCTGAGAGAAAGTAATTGAAGCCCAGGGTGAGCCCTAGCCCCAATAAGAGTCCCGCGGTTGCACCGATCAACGCAATTAGTATGGTCTCTTCGAGAAACATCAGGAAGATGTCAAGCCGGCTAGCCCCGACAGCCCTGAGGAGACCGACCTCAGATTTCCTCTCGATGACATTAAGGTATGCGGTGTTGAAGCATATGAACGACCCGAGGAGGAAAGCAACGAAAGCCATGAATTGGAGGCTTCTATGGAAGCTTGAGGTGAATTGAGCGGCTTGCTCAGCCGCCGCCTTCTTGACCTCAAAGACGATTAGCGACGTGTATTTCTCCCTTATCCTCTTGGCGGTATCCCCAAGTTTGCCGAGGTTCGTCACCTTAACCAAGGCGTAGTCAACCGAACCGGACTTGTCGAAGATCGCCTGAGCCCTGCTCAGAGAGATGAACACGTAGTAGTATTCATCCGCACTGACGGTAACATCACTAGTCACAGTAGGGGTGAATAGGCCGACCACCTCGAAAGCGTACCCTCTGATTGTCAGGGATGTGCCGATCTCTAAGCCCATCCGCTCATCGATGACTATCCCGTAGCTGCCCAGTACTCGGGTTCCAGAGATCTTTGTGAAGGTTGAGTCGTTGTAGTTGAAGTCGTCTTCCGATACCCCGATAACGTGACCTTTGTACTTCTTTCCACCTTTCCATACCCCAGAATCCTCACCTATCCTTCCTGCTGCGGCTGCTACGCCGTCCAGCTTGCCGATGCCTTTCACCACACTGTCGTCGATCGTGCTATTGGTATCCCTCGGTCTCACGAGTATGTCTATGGCTCCCGAGGCTACGGAGAGCGTCTCCTGAACTTGAATGTGGGCGCTGTCGAAGGCGGAGTTCAAACCGACAACGAGAGCGATGGCAACACAGATTGCTAGCGCAGTCAGCGCATTTCGTAGTTTATGCCGACTGATGTTTCGAAGCGCCAGATGTGACAAGTGAAGCGACAATTTCGCTAGAACTATCTCCCCGATCTTCTTAAGGATTAAGCCGATCTGATAACTTTCTACTTGAGCAGACCATGCTCCTCAAGTTCCTTCACAGCCTCATCGGATCTGTCCTTGGAGACCTCTTGGCCCCGAACCCAGCCCAAGGTTTCCCTCAAACCTTCACTCAACGAGTATTCCGGCTCGAATCCTATGGATGAAATCTTCTCGACGCTGGCGTAACAGTGTCTTATATCGCCCGACCTATACCTACCCGTAATGAGAGGGGTAAGCTCTTTCTTGCAGAGTTCTATCACATTAAACGCAATCTCCTTGATCGATGTTGCCCTGCCCGTACCTACATTCAGTGCCTGATAGATTCCTTCATCCTTCTCCATTGCGAGCAGGTTGGCTCGGGCAATATCCTTCACGAAGATGAAATCCCGCGTCTGATTCCCGTCCTCGAAGATGATTGGGGGATTGTTGTTCTGCGTTCTTGCCGCGAAGACAGCGATGACCCCGGTATACGGGTTCGATAGAGCCTGTCTCGGACCGTAGATATTGAAGTATCTCAGGGAGGTGGTTGGAATCCCGTACGTCTTCCCGATCAGGAGGGCCATCTCCTCTTGATGATGCTTTGTCATCGCATAGATGGATGTCGGCTGCAAAGGCTTCGCTTCGTCCGTCGGCTCCGGTTTCAACGGTACTCCACACCTCGGGCAAAGCAGCTCCCATGCCTTCTCGTCGAGTTGCTTGTCGTCCCTAAGTTTCGGCGAGAGCAGCCCACAGTTATCGCAGGAATACCGTCCCTCACCGTATATCGACATGGACGAGGCGACAACCATCTTCTTCACGTCATGCTCTTCGGTGGTCAGCACATCCAGCAAATTGGCTGTACCTTGGGTGTTCGCCGCCACATACCTCTCAACCTGATACATGCTCTGACCGACGCCCACCCTCGACGCAAGGTGAATAATCGCATCGACATCGGCTACCACACCCCGAACCGTATCCCGGTCCACCATGTCCCCCTTCACGAATTCGACTCGGCTCAGATCCAAGAACTCAGGCGTATCCCGTTCTCCGTGAACTTGAGGGTCGAGATTGTCCAGAACCCTAACCTCATATCCTTTTTCGAGAAGCATATCCACGGTGTGGCTTCCAACGAATCCTGCCCCACCAGTCACCAATACCGTCCCGAATCGCGGCATCCGTCTTTCAGCTCGTTCCTATGTGTTCAGTTGGCTCTCCCGTGTTGTCTGCGATTCTCTTAAGTTCTACGATCTTCAAGACGCATCAATTTGACGGGGAAGTGTATTGGGACTCATCACCACAGTTGTGGGACATCTGATTTCTGACAACACCCGTGACGACCTTGATGGAGAAGTTTTGCACTGAGAAACATTATCCGTGCGCTTGTTGCAGTGTTTTTGTGCGTGGAAATGCCAATTAGCCTTAACCCTCTGTACACTTCTGAAGCCTGATACAAGACCGTCATGTTAGATCTTACAAGAGTCGCAGTCCGAAGTCTATCGAAGAGGAAGCTCAGAAATCTGCTTACAGCCCTCGCAATAGTCGTCGGCGTAACACTCGTGATAGGACTGAACGTGGCCTTTCAGAGCGCCTTCACCCAGTTCCACAGCACGCTGTACGAGGCAGCGGGGAGCATCGATATAGTGATACGGAGCACGAAACACCCCTTCAAGGAGGCAAAGCTCGATCCGATCCGAAGGGTCCCAGGCATAGAACAGGTCTCGTACCGCGTCATACAGAAGATGAACGCATCATTTCCTGGCTACAGGGAGAGCCTAGCCTACGTGGTAGGTGTCTCCCCCAGCGACTTCGACTTCTACGACACGACGTACACCCAGATAGAGGGTTCCAGAGACCTCAAACAACACAAAGTCTGCGTCGTAGAGGAGGAGATGGGAGACCCTGACTTCGGTAACTTCGTACATATTTACACCTATAGAGACTCGAAGCGCGCAGGCGTCTTAGTCGACAGGATTGATCACACGTTCTCTGTAGTAGGGATCCTATCAGACAGAGAGATCTCAATCTCAACCCAGGACCTCAGCAGCGTGTATCTTGACATAGATGTCGCCCGAGACCTCTTCAACCAAGGATTCAGGGATCTCGCATACCAGTACGGCGAGGATGAAATAGACTTCGCCATAGTGAAGCTCAAAGACATCGAAGACGGCCCAAGGTTGGCAAAGGAGATCAAGTCAATACTCGGCAAGGGCTTTGCAGTCACCGCCCTAAAGGAACCCCTACTCGCCAAGTATACAGCCGCGATCAGAGGCTTCAGGGAAGGCTTGAGGTTCACACAACTCGTTTCTTTGACCCTCATCGCGATCATCACCTTCAACACGTCCTACATGAACGTCAAAGAACGAAGCTACGAGATAGGTGTGCTCCGTTCCCTAGGCGCCTCTAACCTCCAGGTCTTCTGGAACTTCTTCAGCGAGACCATGGCGATCGGTTTGACCGGTTCAATCGGCGGCATCCTAGCAGGAATCTTCGTAGGCAGGATCTTCCTAGAGCACTACATAGAACCCATTCTTCACATCACAGCAGCCTATTCGATTGACTTTGGAACGCTACTTACGGGTCTCCAAATCGGACTTGCAGCCTCAGGGATAGGTGGACTCATCCCGTCAGCCAACGCGTGCAGGGTACACCCAGTGAAAGCATTGTACTCCCATCACTCCCCAAGAGGGTGGAGCAGCCCACGCCTACTCATCTTTGGATCCGCCCTGATTGCGACCAGCCAGTACAAGAATCTGCCATTCTCACTTCCTATCCTGGACTTTCTGATCCAAGAACAGACGACAAGCCTCTGGCTGGTAACCCTGCTTATCATCGGACTGGTATGCATCTTCCTGAGCCTCGTCCGTGGACTGGAGAAACCTCTGAGTTTCTTGGCGAAGATACTGTTAGGGAACCCCGGAGCGATCTCAAGCAAGAATGTGGGCAGGAACATCCCGAGAACCCTGGTCTGCCTGCTACTCATCTCTATGTGCCTCTCCTTTATGGTCGCCATAACGGGCATAAGGTCAGGTGTAGCCAAAGGGACGTCGACGGCACTCGGCAGTTTCCTCGGGGCCGATATCATCATTGGTTCAGAGGGCGGATTCGACAAGAGGTTCGCACAGGAGATCAGAGACTTCGAGGGCGACATCGAATCCGTCACCCCGATATACACAGAGCCAGAGGCATTCTACAATTCCGGTGATCTTAGAAGATACAACGACGAGGGGGCCCTGATGCTCGTCGAGCAGGGATTCCCCGAGGTCATCACCCTTCAATTCACAGAGGATACCCCTGACGACGTAATGAGCAGGCTCTTCGAGGAGCCGAGGAGATGCGTCATTACACAGTCCTTGGCAAGCGTACTGCAGCTGGAGATTGGACGGAATATCGCCATCTTGGTGCCAGAGACCCTCTACGATGAGGCAGCCCGCCCGTACACAGAGATGGTTCCGGAGAAACTCGAGGTGATCGGGATAGTCGAGACACTACCCTTCCAGTATTTCAGTTTCGCCGGCACCCCCTTCGACAAGATCTGCATAACCCCCTACGATAGCTGGGGTCCACTACACCCAGTATACAACGAGAACAACGGCATCGTCACAGAGGACACTAGTGCCGAACAGACACACTCCACGATCATTCTCATAAAGACGAGGGCTGGAGCCGACCTCGAACCCATAAGAGA
The DNA here is from genome assembly GCA_964596985.1 of uncultured Candidatus Bathyarchaeia archaeon. Lineage (GTDB taxonomy): Archaea > Thermoproteota > Bathyarchaeia > RBG-16-48-13. The sequence continues at coordinate 288,046 of CAZQWG010000002.1, read as the reverse complement.
AGCAATCCTGGAGGCTTACGACGATGTCTACGATATCGAGAAGGTTCTGACACGAGACGACCTCGCAGAAGAGTACACCAACGACATCAAGGCGATCTTCGACGTATTCGAGACAACACTCTCGTTTTCTCTACTGATAACTGTGATCGGAATGAGCGAGATCCTCGTCATGAATGTCAACGAACGGAAGAGAGAGACAGGGATATTCCAGTCACTCGGCATGTCCAAGCTGAATATAGTAGCCATCGTCGTCGAAGAGGCAATATTCCTGGGACTATCAGGATTCCTCATCGGCTATGCCGGGGGATACCTCTGCTGGAGGGAGATCGTGACGGCGATGAACATGCAAGGGTTCCCCATGCCCTTGATCTTGGACTTCGAGATCCTGAAACATATCCTACTCGTCTCCGTCTCCGTCTCCGTGGTAAGCTCAATCTACCCAAGCATCATAACACTCCGCTCACCACCCGCCGTATCGATAAGAGACCAGAAATGAGCGGGAAGAGAACACCAAGCTCGTCCGCTCACGACGATTATTAATGATGAGGGGTCTCCCGCAAATCATATTTTTGGACCCTATCGTATCGATCCTAGAGGTGTTGAGGCTGAACCGAAGGCACTACGCGACGGTCCTCCTAGTTTTACTGGGGCTTTCAGCACTCCTCGGTCTCCTGACTTACTGGTACGGTCTGACAGCTTCAGTCCATAAGCCCTTCGCGCCGCTTTCCTACACTGCCTTCGTGATACTGTTTCTTTGGGTCGTCATCCTTTCTATCGGCATTTTCCCTCGACCGGAGAAACCGGGCGAATCACGAGTAGGATATCTGATCCTCGTAGGCGTTGGATGCGCGATTACAGTCGGGGTCCTGTACGTCTTCCATACGAGCCCGGATGAGATCTGGAGGTTCCCGTCGACAGAACTCGGCGCTCTAATCTTTGGGGTGTTGAGCCTCCCGGTATCCCTGCTGCACGGGGTTCTGGGTTTCATCCGGATAGGGATACCCATCTATCTCGGCTTGCTAATCAGCGTCCCAGCGCTACTGCTGACTTGGATTTTCATCATCAACACCTTCTCGAAGCGGATACGCCCCAGGGCACCTGTCACCGTTCAATCGAAGAGGATCAGGGAATTCGGTTACTGGCTGACACCCCAGACCTGGGATAGAATCCTATTGGGTGTATCCATGGTTCTGGCGGGTCTGATCCGTGCTGTCCCACTCATCATCGGACCATTGCCGACCGGTTTTGACACCCCATACTATATCGGAACCCTTCAGGCCTCACCGAAATTGCGGTGGCCCGAGACAGCCTGGCACCGGGACACCCCCATAGCCTACCTTGTATTCTCAGCCGTGGGCGCGGTCTTTCAGGTTCAGAGACCGCTCCCCGTATCGCAGGCCAAGTTTGTCGAGCTGCTTCCGGTAGCTTTTCATGTGATCAGTGCGTTGGCTGCATACAGCCTGACTAGAGAGGCTACAGGAAGTTCCAGATCCGCGGTTTTAGCGAGCCTGCTTGCTTCCTCTGCATTCAGCCAACTCAGGATGTCTTTTGACCTGTATAAGAACATACTCGGGATATCGGTCTTGGCTTTCTCTCTTGAGGCTTACCTTATTCTCACCTGCAGAGGGGGTAAGAGGTACTTCGTCGTTGCATTGATTCTATTGTGCACCCTCCTTGGGATACACCCGTATCCAGCCTTAATTCTGATACTCACCCTCTCAACGTATGCCTTAGGAGACCGTCTTCTCTCGTCAAAAGGAGACGAATCTAAGTCCGCTCTTTCAATCACCTTAATCCTATTCTTGACGGCGGGAGCTATACTGGCACCCCTCACCTACCGGTTTATGACGGAGTCTCCGCTGATAGATGAGCCGTGGCCGCATGAGCCGACCACCCCGATATTCAGGATACCGGTCTTGACACAAGAAGGCAGAGAATTCTTTCTACTTACAGCAGGCATGGCCGGTTTCCTCTATTGCATCATCAACGCGAGAGGCAAAGGTGGAATCCTCCTTTCTATCTGGCTTCTTGTGACCGTTGTCCTATCAGAGCAGACCCTCTTCGAGGTCTTCTTTGAAGCGGGTGAAAGCGAGAAGGTTCCCCGTTTCATATGGCATCTTGCGTATCCGAATTCCATTCTCGGAGCGATCGGAATAGTTCAAGCCATAAACGTCATCTATAAGACTTCATGCGCCCAAGTCAAGTCTAATCCAAGCCACGGGGTATCTGCCAAGATCTTTCTGTCAGCCGTGATCTCGTTGACGCTGATTCTCCACACGGCGAATGCAGTCATCTACATGTCAGACTATGGACCGATGATGGAGAGATCGAACTACACCGCTATGATCTGGGTGGACTCAAATTCGATAGAGAGCAGCGGACTCGTATCCCTCTACCCTCACCATTTGAAGCAGTATCTTTGGCAAACCCATCTCAAGGCTCCTTGGGAGAGAGTAGCCGTCCGAGACCTATTCTATCTGAGGATCTACGGCTCAGAGGAATACGATCTCCATGCCAGTCTTGACAGGGTCTTTGACGCCAAGGGTATTCAGCTATATCAGCAATCCGGCTACTTTGATTCCTTCTAGACTGGTCCAAACAACTCTTAAGGGAAATGCTTTGAGCGGGAGTAGGAAGAGCATGCCGAGGAAAAGCCGCCCTGACAACGTTACCTGCGTCATACCAGCCTACAACGAAGATGAGATCATCGGCGACGTTGTGAAGGCTGTACGCGAGGAGTGTAGCCAGATTATCGTCGTCAACGACGGAAGCACAGACGATACGCATCGAAACGCGGAGCGGGCTGGGGCTCTGGTCATCGATCACACTGTGAATCTAGGTACAGGGGCATCCGAAGAAATAGGGATCAAAGCCAGCCTATTGCTGGGTGCCGATGTAATCGTGACTCTGGACGCCGATGGTCAACACGACCCCTCGGAGATACCCAGGCTACTCGAACCGATCCAATCGGGTGAAGCCGACATGGTGATTGGCTCCAGGTTTCTACAGCCTGAAGGGACCATGCCCCTACTGAAACGTGTCGGGAACTCTATCCTGACCCATCTTACTTCTATCCTCTGTGGAGCCGAGATTACCGATTCGCAGAGCGGGTTCAGGGCGTTGACTCGACAAACCGCTGAAGACATGAACGACCTCCCCAACGACTATTCTTGGGCTTCTGAGATGATAGCGAAAGCCCATAGAAGGGGATTCAGAATAAGGGAGGTCCCCGTCCGAACTATCTACGATCAGTACTCTTCAAGCAAGGGAACAAACATATTCGACGGTCTCAGGATACTTCTCGCTCTAGTCAAGTCTCGCCTCTTCTAGCCTTGGTACGCGGATTCTCCACTTGCTGAATTGCCTGGTCTTGGACGAGTCTTCTCAACTTTCTTTCCAGATCGACCACCCTGATGTACAAGAGGTAAACCATGGCAAAAAGAACCGCGATCGAGAGGACCATGGCTACATGGATCGGCAATCCGAGGCTCAGAACCTCAAGCATGAACCAGACCAACGGAGGATAGATGGATCCTAGAACCAGGAGCGCCCAAGGGAGAAGCCATAGTAGTAAAGCGCCCAGCCTGAAACGTCGACGTCGATACTCCACTAATGTCAGAACCAGCATAACCAATCCGATCAAAGCTAGGATTAACTCAAGGAGACCCAAAGCTCTCACCACAATATACCAGACCAGTAGTCAACGATCACATCTTAACTTTTGGGAATAAATTCCGGAAACAGCTTATTATTGGATTTCAGACTAATTTAAAAAAGACATGAAACGCAACTACGGACAAGCATTAACAGGAAAGACGATCCTTGAACAGAAGGATTCAGGCTCTAAGTTCAGGTCTACTCGTTCTCATGGTTTCAGTTGTCGCTGTAGCCGTCGCCCTGTTTGACGGGTTAGGAATCGTTTTTCCCCGTATCTTCTACGTCTCATTCTATATGGTCTCGGCGATATTGGCAGTCTACCACTTCTATATCAGAAAGAGCCGAGTCTCCCTCATACTGGTTCTGCTCTTCTCATTGCTGGTCGCCGTATCAGTCTCCCAACTCTACTACTCTGAGGAAGGGTTTTATCGTGAGGTGAAAAGTTTCCCGGCGACAAGCTCTGGGAGACGCATCTTCTCCGCAGTCAGCACCCCAGTCTCTGTTTTTAGATCGATACTTTCGGCTCTGGGGGTCACTCTGGGATGGCCGATAGGTCTTGGATTGGGGATAGCGCTCCTTATTGGGTGCTGGACCTTGATCCTCATTCTCCTCTCAAAAATCGGCTCAACCTTTCATCTAACCGAGGAGACATTTGAAATTGGAGAGACCAGACTGAAATACTCAAGAACCTCCCGAGAATCTGTGCTCGGACTTGTGGCGGTTGCTCTAACCGCGTTTTTCGTGAGGCTTCCGATATTGCTGAGATATTCTGTTCCAGTAGGTGTCGACACCCCCTTCTATATCGCGACGATGGAGGGGAGGATACCGTTCTGGAGATACCCTGGGATAACGAGACTCTCATACCACTTCTTCATGATCCTAGGGATTGTTCTTAGAATCCCTTTTCCAATCTCTAGAGAACAGATTCTATTTGTCGAGTTGATCCCTTTGACACTTCATATCCTTGCGGCGGTTGCGATGTATGGGGCTGCCTGGAGACTAACGGGCGACACGAGAGTCAGCTTGATCGCCGCTACCTTCTCAGCGCTATCTACCAGCCAACTCCTTCATTCATGGGATCTGTACAAGGCCCTCTTAGCCATCTCTGCCACACTCTTCGCCGCCCAACTCTACGCCAGGGCTCTTGAAACGCAGACGGCCAGAGATACTCTACTCTCTCTAGGTATGCTCTCGACCGCCGGGCTACTTCACCCATACCCAGCCTCTGGCCTCTTGTATGGTGTTCTATCCTTCATACCAATCCAATTCTTCCTTGCTCTAAGGGGAGGGCGTAGAGGATTCAAGGTCACAGGATGTATTGTCCTGCTTCTGGCTCTCGTGATCTTTCCAATACTTGGGGGAAGGCTTTTCCGTCCTTGGCCAACGAGTCCAGTGACCCCCATATGGGATATGTGGGATATCTTCGACAGTCTTGGAGCACAACTCTTCCCGTTATTGCTATTGGGAATCGCCTACGAACTCAGGACAGGTACTGAAAAGAGTCTGTTACTCTTATCTTGGTTCGCCGTAGCATTCATTATGGCACAACAATCTCTATTCCTGACGTATTTCCCTGTAGACGCCCCTGAGTTCCCCCGCTTCCTTGTCTTAGCCTACATCCCTGCAGCAATCCTAGCTGCGATAGGTCTAAGAAAGACCCTTGAAGGCATCAGACAGATTTCTTCTTCTCGGCTCTCTTTTCGTATAGATTTACTCGTAACGGTCATCGTAGTAGTGAGTTGCGTCGTTACAGCTACGGGTTTTGTGACCTTTGGAAACCCTGCAACAATCGGTTCACGAGAATACGAGACCATAATCTGGATGATCAATTTCACCCCTGAACAGACAAATTCCCTTGCACCAACCAGGTTTGATGCGTGGACAGGTTACTACGCTGAGCTGCAATCAAAAGAAAGCAAGTATTACTACAAGGTTGATCTAGGGGACGATTGGGACACCAGTTACGACAGGATATTTGACAGCGGCACGATTATCCATGCAAGGCTTAGGAGTTAGACCAGTCTAGGAAACCGGGGTGATCTCGATGGGAACAGATAGAACGCAGGATATCGCCTCGTCGGCAACCCTAATACCTATCCTCGGTGTATCGATCTTCGCTGCCATAGCACGGGTCCCAGAAGGCTATGAAGCCCCAAACACCTTCTACTTCGCCTGCTACCTACTCGCCGGTATCCTATCGGTGTATAGTCTTCTCCCAAGGAGAACTTCAAAGAATACCATCCTGACAATCCTAACCCTGATATCGGTGACACTCTTCTTTGGGTGGAATCTTAAAAGCAGAACCCTTACCCGATGGGTCGACCGCTTCCCAGACGACCCGTTTCTAATCGCATTCTTCAATGTCTTGAGCCTACCCGTCATACTATATCAATACATCCTAAACCGCCTCAGCCTAGCAGTCCCTTGGCCATTTGGACTGATTACCAGCATATTCCTCCTGCTAACTTACTGGGTATTCTCAGCTAGAATGCTGAGAAGAACTGGATTATTCCCTTACAAAGAATACGTAAACGCGGATCTATCAGACACCCCGGATAGGGTTAAGTCGGACAATAAGGAGAGGGCGGGTTTCATCCTCCTTGCCCTTCTGGCAGCCTCAATAAGAGGAATCCCAACCCTCAACAGCCGAATCCCTGCAGGGATCGATACCCCATACTATGTAGCTGCACTTCAAGGCCGGTTTCCCCCGTACATGATCGGCGGGTTTCTGAGGCAGCTACTCTACTACCTATTCCGCATTATAGGCATCGTCCTATACCTACCCTTCCCAACCCCCCTCCACTCAATCTGGACAGTAAGCATCATCCCAGTCCTTTTCCATACGATAACAGCAGTGTTAACCTATAACTTGGTAAAATCCTCCCTCAAAGACTACAAAACAGGACTCTTGGCAGGGATCTTCGTATCAACCAGCATCGGTATGCTAAGAGTCACCTGGGATCTCTACAAGATTCTACTCTCCATCCCTTTCGCCTTGATATCACTACAACAACTATTGAAGGCTACTGAAAACAAAGGATACAAGAGTGGTTTACTAGGTCTCGTCTTCTTCATAATTGCAATTGCCTGTCACATAACATTAGGAGGCGTGATTTTACTAGCATTATCCTCGTATATTCTCATCGAGACACTACTTGGAAAAGGACTTCTCCGTAGATCGCGATGGGCTCTCTACACAGTATTACTGCTTTTAGTCGTGCCTTGGGTTCTAGGAGAGATTCTAGAGAAAATGATGTTTACTAGCTGGTATTATGGGAATATTACATCCCCCCTACCTAACCTTCCGGAGACCGGCGTCATCTCTATCGGAGAACTCTTCCGTTGGCTAGGGATATCAACACTGCTCCTTGCCATATTGGGTATGCTTCACGTAAGGCGAAGAAAAAGTCAGAGTTCTTTCCCTTCAATCTGGCTAACTGTCTCGTTCCTGTTGATCGAGCAAGCACTATTTCACACATACACCCGCACGGGTCAGCTTCACAGAGTAGAGCTGCTTACATCTCTGCCAGTTTCCATTCTGGCTTCATTAGGCGTAATCGAGGTTCTAGGTTCTCTGGGTAAGATTCGATGGAGGAGAATCAGCTTCTCAACCACTACAATGGTTGTCCTCGTCTTGACTCTAAGTAACCTGACCGTGGCTTGGAGCTATGGGGGCTTCCTCTCAGAGAGGATGATTAACGAGCCTGAATATATCTCAATGATTTGGCTGCTCAACTTCGCCCCCAACACGAACTGTGGAGTTCCATCGAATTTTGACTCCTGGACTGGATACTACGGTCAGATCCAAAACTACGACCTGCCCACCACCTTCTACATAGATAGAACAGCCACCAATGACTCCCCACTCTACAATCGGGTCTACAGCGGATTCAATCGAATATACAGACTAACAACCTGATCCGAGCAGAGAACTCTACACGACGCTCTCATAGACCCTCTCGATCATCTCAGCCACCCTATCCCAGCCGAAGAATTGTTCAGCCCTCTTTCTCCCCGCAGCCCCCATTCGATCCGCCAAGGAGGCGTCATCAAGAAGCCTGGAAATAGCCGTGGAGAGCTGTTCTACACTCTTCGGTTCAACGATTATCCCTGTCTTACCGTCCCTGACAAGGAACGGGACCCCTCCCACACGTGTCGCAACCACAGGCTTCCCGCATGCCATCCCTTGGAGGGCGGCTATGCTGAAACCCTCAGATCTTGAACGAGAAGGAATCACCACGATATCGGAGGCCGCGTAGAACCGGGGAAGATCCCTCTCGCTCACCGAACCTATGAACCGGACCGCTCCTTCTAGATCGAACATTTGAACCTGCCTCCTGAGATCGCTCATTAATGGTCCATTACCGAGAACCACGAGCCTGATATCGTCTCTTGTCTCGCACAACCTTGAGAAAGCCGCCAAGAGATAGTCCAGACCCTTATAAGGAACCAGTCTACCAGTAAAAAATAGGATCCTCTCTTCCTTGAAGCCGAGCCGTCTTCTTATATCCGACACATCCAAACTAGGTCTGAACATTTCAAGATCGACACCGTTCGGGACAATCGATACTTTCTCCAGATATCCTGCCAGGGACTCTGAGGACTCAGCGTATAATGGGGTAGTCGCTACAATTCTACTCGCAACCTCCAAGTCGAATCTCTTCAAGAGATTCTCATAGAGCCATGAGATGCCCCCTCTCAAGGCTGCATAAGTCAACCCTATATCCTCAGGAACTAGGTCAGCATGATAAGTTACGATGAGGGGGAATCCCCGAAGCCAACTTCCCAACGCCGCCTGGTCAACGACCGTCGGCGAGTTAATGTGAGCATGGACAATGTCTGCATCCCCTCTTAAGACATGGTAAAGCAAGGCAGGCATAAATGGAAACCCCAACACTATGAATGGTGTCCACAGCCTCTTTACCGAGATCCCGTCTTTCACCTCTTCGCTGCACACATCATGACTTGGAGAACTTGAGGTCAAGACCGTCACATCGTGACCTCTTTTCACGAGTTCCTTCGAGAGATAGTATATGTGTGACTCGATTCCCCCGTAGTCGGGAGGAAAATAGCTTCCGACTTGCGTTATCTTCATAGTCTAAACATCACTTAGACGATTCTCTCAAAGAACCTTCCTGTAGGTTTCCGTGGTTTGCTGGAAGACCATCCGCCAATCGAACCTATCTGCAATAAGCCTCTTACCGAGTTTGCCCATCCTCCTAGCAGTCTCTCGGTCATTCTTAAGGCGGAGGATTGCCCTAGCTAGACTATTATCATCATCCTTCTCGAACAATATCCCAGTTCCGCTTTCTTCTACTACCTCAGCGATCTCAGGAAGCCTACTGGCGACGACGGGCTTCCCAGCAGCCATCGCCTCAAGGACTACATACGGCATCCCTTCGAATATTGAGGGAAGCACGAAGATATCCGAGGAAATGAAGGCGTCCAAGAGCTCTCCTCTATCGATTTCACCAGTGAAGATTATGTTCTCGACTCCCAGCTCATCAACTAGCTTCAGGTACTCATCGGCTTTATGTCCTGAACCCACCGCGACGAAACAGACATCTTCCCCCTTCAGGTGCTTAGCCGCCCGGATCAAAACCTCAAAACCTTTCTGTTCATGAAGACGCCCAACGAACAACGCTAGAAACCTGTCTGAAGAGATTCCATACTTTTCTCTGAAGCCCCTTGGATGCAAGCCTTCAAACTCGCCGATGTTTATACCGTTCGGAATCAGATCAACCGTTTTCTCATCTACTCCCAGACCCATTAGCCGATACCTGTCGCTCTTAGTCAACGCTATCATTCTCGAATCCTTGGATGAGCAAAGCCTCAGAATCCACCTCTCCAAGAGCTGAAATACCGTCTTGGAAAAAGAGTCCCTAGGTTTTGGAATACCGTGCACCGTCAAGACAAAAGGCACCCCGAAGATTCTCGTGAAGAAGCCTCCGACCACCGCCGGGTCCCAACCATGAGCATGAACCAGATCTAGCCGATCCTGAAAAAGCAGCCTCAACAGCAAGAAGAAAGAAGAAATCATGTAGAGGAGCCGTTTAAGCCCTAGAGTCTCAAGCTCCGTTGTTGTGGCCGGTAGACTAAGTCTGTGAAGACGAACACTCTCTCCAAATCTATCCTTCGTCGGGAAGTAAGATCGAATCGTGATAATATGGGTCTCGATCCCCTGTTCAGCGAGGTGGTGTGCTAGATGTGCGGTGTGAGTTACATCCCCGCCCAATAAAGGGGAAAACTTCAAAGTGAGTAGAGCGATCTTCAATGGTTTCCCATGAACCCCATCCTGCACATACACCGCGCGTTCCCATGACTTCGACTGTGAACCCCGTCTCATTCAGTGCCCACTCCTCGTCACTTCAACGTGCCCAAACTCTTCGTTGAGAGATACGACACTGCCTCTCTCAACCTTCCCTCACTTTAACTGTATATTAGGGGTTACCACGCTTATCGATGAAATGGATTCTGCTAACCTTCCTTGATCTTGATCGAGCAAGCCCTGAGCCGGCTCGAGAATATGTCTAGGAACTTAAGAAGATTTCAGTCTCAAGCTTCACCCCGTCAGTTTCCTCTGATCACAACAACGATGAATCCTAACTCAAAGGCACTCTACCGGAGAGATCTCTCTTGATCCTAACTTGAGACCGATCACGTCAGATTCAAATAACCTCCAGATTCCATTAGTCTAGCGAATTGAAGAGGAAAGAAAACGGTTCAACTTCACCAACTGTTTCTGTCGTAGTCCTCACCCTGAACGAGGAAGCAACCGTCGACAGATGCCTAGAATCCATCATAAATCAGCGGTTCCCTGATAATAGATTCGAGATCGTCGTAGTGGACGGGAACTCAACCGACAAGACCAGAGAGATAGCTGGACGCTACACCCCGAAGGTTCTCGTTGAGGACAGACATAACTTCGGCTACGCTCGAAATCTAGGAGTCCACTCGGCGAAAGGGAGATACGTAGCCTTCATAAGTGCCGATGCTTGGGCAGAACCCGGCTGGCTTGAGGGCATCCACAGTACCCTCTCCTCCCGAGAGTTGGCAGGATTAGTTGGGAGACAAGTACCCATCACATACCACAACTGGGTCTCCAAGATTAGAAGCAGCCGGTTCAAGAAGACCTACACCGATAAGCCGGGGCAGATGAAAAAAGGAGACAACTTCTCAACAGTAAACTGCGCATACACAATAGAGGCAATCCTGAAGAACGGCGGATTCGATGAGACTCTGCCTGCCTGCGAGGACCAAGACCTAGCGCACAGAATCCTCCAGAGCAATCTCAAAATAATATACGATCCGACCGTTACCGTTCATCACGCAGCTGAAGAATCTCTAGGCGAGATATGCAAGAAGACATTTCGACAGGGAATAGGGGAAGGCATCTGTAGTTCCCGCTACCAGATATGGTCAGAGAAACTCTACTTTTCAGTCCTCCTTCTGGCTATTCCAATAATATTCCCGTTGGCTCTCCTTACAGGTATCCCCCAAATTCTTGTGGAGTCTGTGGCGAAATCCCTAGCAGGTCTCTTTCTGCTGGCATTAACGTGGAACGCACTACAGGTCATCCGGGAAACCAGAGACTGGAGAACCCTACTCGGAACTTACATCTATTATCCTGCTGTGGCACTAGCTGAATTGTCAGGATTCCTTATCGGACGGCTAACAGCCCACGACTATCCTATTGTGAAACGCCCCCCGATGTGATCCGATGAATCAAGCCAAAATTCTCCTCATCAGACTACTCGACCGTCTCGATAAGCTCGGCTCCTCTGCATCTATCCACCTAACCAGAATTACCGGGAAGAGTCCAGTTCCCATACACCCGAAGCATCTCCTGAGTCAAGACCCTTACTTCCAAGGATTACTTCAGGAGGAAGACGTAGTCCTTGACGTAGGCTGTGGAAATGGAATGAACACATTGAAATCTGCGAGATTCGTTGAATTCGCAGTTGGATTCGACCTGGACTTAGGCGAGTTAAGAAAAGCCAAATCTCTCTCCAAGATAAAGGGGTCGAAGAACTTGGATTTCGTTCTCTCAGACGCGGAAACATATTGTCCTTTCGTCGAAGGGGTATTCGACGAGATTCTGCTGATCGATGTACTTGAACACCTAAACAATCGGATAGAATTACTTAGATCCCTATCGAAACTCCTTAAGAGGGATGGAATGCTTGTGCTCTCCATCCCGAACAGAGACACCAAATGGAAGAGAATGAAGAGGGACGCCGGAATATACTATTTTGCCGCTTCCGATCATAAGATAGAATACGACCAGACAAGCCTCGCAGAGGAGTTGTCGGCTTCAGGTTGGAGGATCCTCGAGATAAGCCCGGTAGTGGTGGACACACCGCTCGCAGGCATCATGGATGTTGCCGGGGCATTCTCGCTCTCCGTATACGGAATTTGGCAGAACTGGAAGAGAGAGAGATGCATGGAGATACCTGATGAAACCACCGGTTGGAGAATCCTTGCCGTCCCAAACTAATCAGACGGGCTATTACAGCCAATTCTCATAGAGGTCTATCATCCTTCTTGCCGTCCCAGATACACTGAAGCGCCGGCGAGCCTCCATCTTTCCCTGCTCACCGAGATCACGGGCTACTCCAGGGTTTTCCAGCAGATATATTATGGATTCAGCGAGCGGCTCTACCTCGCCCGGAGCAACAAGAAGCCCGGTCTTTCCATCGATAACCGTCTCCAAGTTTCCACCCACCTTGGAAGCCACTAAAGGCTTCCCTGCGGTCATAGCCTCCAAGTGAACCCTACTGAGAGGCTCCGGCCAGACTGACGGCGAGACAACAACACGAGCGAGGTGGTACAGCTTCAACACGGTCTCATGATCCAGATGCCCCAAGAAGAGGACAGACCCTGACATTCCCTGGCTTGCAGCCTTCTCTTTCAAGACCGGCTCAAGAATCCCCTCCCCCACCACTACAAGCTTAGAATCTTGGATCTTCGAGAGCACACGACCCATTGCCTCTATGAGAATATGAGTCCCCTTTCCCCAAGATAACCGGCCAACGTATAGAACCAGCCTATCCTCGCTTCCAAGGTTAAATCTTCTCTTCAGCTCCCCTAGCTCTTTCAGGTTTTTGGTCTTCAACTGGTCTGGGATTGGGATAATGTTCGGAACGACGGTAATTCTGTCGGGATCGAACCCAGACTTCGAGTACACCTCTTTCAAACCATTACTTACCGCAACGATCTGGTCAACCCTCTTCAGGAAGAACCGTAGACTTCCACCGTTGATCTTCGCGTAGAACGCGAGGGGTATCCATTTCAATGCTTTTGAAAGAACACTGCCTTTGAGATCGTACAGCTCTTGGAATTCCCTCGTGCATTTCAATAGTTTTAGGAAACCGCAGTCCACTCCGATCCTAGTCTCACCTTCTAGTGTGCATATGGCGAATTCGCATAGGGGCAGGGTATCCCTGACCGTGGCAAAGACAGGGATACGCCTATGACGGGCTGCCAAGGCGCTTCCAGGGGTCGAATACTTGTTCTGCGCGTGAACGAGATCTAAACCCGCCCTTTCAACATACCGGGAGACCGCCTTAAACGACCATAGATAGAAGAAGGGATTCCCGAGGATTACGTGGCGTTTGATGGCGGACCTGAAAGGGAAGAGATAGTAGTGGGTCGTGAACCCATCCACCTTCACAGTCCTCTGGGAACCGGAGAAACTGGGCGTCAGGACATGGACCTCAACGCCTTCCCTGCTCAAAGCTTCAGCAAGGAGGCGACAACTGATCTCTGCGCCCCCCATGACGTCCGGGGGAAAGAAGTCCGAGACCAAGCCGATCCTCATCGTGTACACCAGTTTATAAGATCGAAGTCAGATACCGAGGGCTCAAGCTATTAACCTTCTTTATGGTGCCCGTCTTGAGGTTTTCTGTCTGCAAAACCCCTCGCAGAGTCATCCTTGACAGACAGATAGAGGAAACGTCAAAACGGTTCAAGGGAACCGTCTTGGACCTGGGTTCCGCTGAAAGCCCCTACGCCCCCCTAATGGGTAGAAGGTTGCCTGTGGATATACGTCCCTTTCCTGGCGTGAAGACCTTGGCAGAAGCCAGCCGTCTCCCCTTCAGGGATTCAAGCTTCTCTAGCGTACTCTGCACCGAGCTGTTGGAACACGTTCTGAAACCGGAGGAGGTCGTCTCCGAGATCCATAGAATCTTATCCACAAGGGGAATACTGATCGTGACCGTCCCATTTTTATACCCTCTCCATAGAGACCCGAAAGACTTTCACCGATTCACCGAGGATGGGCTAAGGGCACTACTCCAAGATTTTCAAGTATTGGTTGTTCTCCCGCAGGGAAGAGCCTTCACACTGCTAGGTCTAATGGTTCACATAGAAGCTGAGACCTATAGACTGCCGTTGCCACTGAAGCTGTGCGTTTGGCTTATAGCTCACGTGATCTCATTCTTCGATGCGTTTATCCCGGATACAGGGTGGACATCGGGGTACCTTGCCGTCTGTAGGAAATAGGTATTGACCGTCTCTGAAAGAGGCCCGTTACACTCGCCTATTTGTCTCGGAGGGCGAGATCCATCATTAGATTTGTCTCTCTTGCAAGGAGCGAGGTCAGGTCGTACTCTTGCGCGATGAGATCCCGAGCGTTTTCTCCCAGCTTCTCCGCATATTCTCGGTCTTCAAGAAGCCGTTTCACCGCGTTCCCGATACTTTCCGGATTCGTATCACAGAGTAGACCATTATACTCGTGGGTGATAATCTCATTCGTTCCCTCAACGTTTGTTCCGACAACCGGTAGACGGCAGGCCATGGCCTCCAGAAGCACCTTGGGGTGTCCCTCGATCAAGGATGGGATCACGAAAACATCAGCATCATAGTAGTACTCTCTCAGCCGATCATGGGAGACGTAGCCTTCGAATCTCACATCTAACCCCAGCTCTTTAGAATAGTCTATAAGCTCCTTGTGGAGAGGGCCTTCACCGACTATAGTAAGGGTAAGTCTATCCATGCTCTGAATCGCCTCGAGCAGGGAGAAGAGGTTCTTCTGTTTTGTCAACCTTCCGACGAAGAGGATATTCCTATTCGACCCTTTCCTAGGTCTTCTCTTCCTTGTCTCAGAGAAGAAGTCGAGGATTACCCCATTTGGGATCAGCCAGATCTCCTTCTCAGGGACCTCACTCCTGACATGCTCTTCCAAGTCTTTGGTTGTGACGATGACTCTCGTCGCGAGGAGCAGCCCAACCTTCTCCTTCAATCTTGTCAGCAGAGTAATGAGGGGGGACTTACCCTCGGTCTTCGCAAACTCCGAATACCTGTACTGGTAGGTTGCCACAACCGGCTTCGTGTAGAGAAGTGAGGCGATCATGCTAGGAATCATGGACTGCAGGAAGAGACCCAGAACCCTGTAGATATGGGATTCCCCTAGCTCTCTTCTGAAGAGGAGAGGAGCGAGGAACGGGTGAATGAGTCTTCCTGCAGGCAGATTGCCAGTGTATAGGTGGAAACACCCATCGGGGAGACACCTCTGCATATTCTTCTTGTCGTGGGTGACGACGTAGACTTTCTCGAACTGAGCCGAATAGGATTCCAAATAGAATATGAGCCTGGGCAGTTGACCGTTCCTCAACATCTCCTCAAGCGAGGTATCCATAAAGACTGCCATATTCAAAGAGAATCACTCAGCCATCTTCATGCATTGCTCGTAGAGTTCGAGGGTCTTGGTGGCGACGAGTCTCCAGTCGAAGTTCAACGCCCTTCTTCTCCCCGAATCACCCAGTCTCTGTCTAAGTTCAGAGTCCTTCAGCAATTTCAATATCGCTCTGGCCAGTTCTGAGGGATCCCTGGGAGGGACTAACAAACCTGCATCAGCCCCGACCGTCTCGGGGATTCCACCCACACGGGTTGCCACTACGGCTCGTTGCGATGACATCGCCTCAAGAAGGACTATTCCCTGCGCCTCGTAGTTAGAGGGGAGAACGAATACATCGCAAGCAGCATAATATTTGGGGAGATCTTTGTACGACACCTCTCCAGTGAAGATTACATGTTCCGAGATCCCTAGTTCACGGCTCATTCTCTGCAGACTCTCCCTTTGGCTGCCTTCACCACATATTACAAGAACCGTGTTGGGGACTTCTTTCCTTATGCGCTTCATCGCCTGTATCAGGTAGGGGAGCCCCTTCCGATCTCTAAGACCCCCTACGAAGAGGATGACTTGCCTATCTTTGAGCCTAAGTCTTAGCCGAACCTCTCCGCCGTCCACGTTTGGGTTGAAACGGTTCACGTCCACACCGTTCGGAATAACCGACATCCGATCAGCATCAAGCCCATAGTACTCGATCGCCTCGGCTTGGTTCTGCCTACTCACCGCGATGATTCTGTGGGCGTTCTCGCAGGCACGCTTCTCTGCGTACGCGAATATAGGCCAGAAATACCGGTATATCCATGCATCCCCACTCAACCTCAGTTGAGTTCTCTCCAATCCCCCCTTCTCACCCATCCAAGTTCCATGCAGGGTTTGGATTAGAACCGAGTTCAGAAAACTCTCTCTTTTCGTAAAGAGACAACCGAGCCATTGACCGTGAACGACGTCGAAACCTCGGTCCATGTTCTCTCGCTCCGCTTCCCTGGCAGCCTTACGGTAGTACAGGATTGTGCTTGGCGGTATACTTGAGGGCTTCAACCTCAGGACATCTATACCTTGGACCTCTTCTCGCTCTTTCTGCGAGCCGATGAGCGGCGTAATAACTCTGAGCTCATTACCTTGATCAGCGATTGCCTTCGCAAGTTCGTAGGTGTGCACCCCAACACCGCCGAATGACGGATAGAATTGTCCCGTTATGAAACAGATGTCGAGTCCCATCTCCTACAGAACCTCTTCTTCAACGGGATGCACGTATGATGATTGGGGGTTACATCTTTCTTATCAAAGGCTTCCTGTGGACTTCTTCAGTTCTCTTACGATCCGTCCCCACCCGAAGGACAAGATATCCCGGACCCCGATCGATTCTGAACTCAACGCTGACCCGACGAGCATCAGATGATCACCCAACTCGTCCAACCTCTTTGAGAGTATTCTCTGCATCCTCTTTGTGTTGAGCCCAAGCCTCGACAGTTGAAATGGAATCGGACCGATGAAATCCAACGCGCCACGAAAATCGCTCCAACCGTCCCCGACAATTTCGGAGTCAGCTGCGAAGTCACCGACTCCTATGTTTCGAGATTTCAGCAGGTGAGGCACTTTTGAGGGAGAGAGCCCCGCGATCTGCGCAACTACAGAGTCTACCGCCACCGGATCATAACCTGCCAATATTATGCCGAGCCCCTTCGTGTCTCCTCCTGTTGGTCCCAATCCTTCCATAGCGACTATCCCGTCGACGATGGACAGATCCGGTCGGAGTATCAGGTTCAAGGCAGCGAGAATATCCGGTAGGAAGGGATGGTATGTAGCCTTATTTCGTTGAGGCAGGCAGCCGAACTGGTTCTTTAGAACCCCGCTTATCCCCTCGAAGTAGTGGGTCTTGAGTTTCGCAACCGAGACAAATCCATCTGCCTCAAAGAAGATCTCCGGTATCGAGATCTCATCATAGAATGATGGGAAAGGCATCTTCACCCTTCTTCGAGGGAGCCTACTGAGGTTCATAGTCTCCACCTCTTTTTGCTCGGCAAGCTCGTAATAACCGAGGCACTCGAACTCCGTTTCAGCGTCAGCTACCCAGTGATTCGACTCGACAATGGAGATCCTCGGTTTCGCATCCCTCCTCAAATAATCGATGAGACCAGCAACCACTGCTGGGTCTGTCGTTGCCCCAGCCTGGCAGGAGATCAAGTCACAGAGGTTCGGTTTGACCAGAATGTGTTCCTCGTCTTGAACACGATACCCTCCCAGCAGATCTATCGCCCTCCCTACTTCAAGGGGGATCTTAGCCCCTTTTGCCCTCACGACAGATACGACAGGAGACCTCTTATTCCTCAAGAGGAGTGACACGATACGTCTCAACCTCCCCTAAGGAGAGCCGGTTCATATCTTTAAACGTTGACCGATACTGTAGGCAACACGACGTTCTATTGACGTATTCTTTTTAGGTGCACAGATTCCAACGTTAAGATATTCCGCTGTACGAGGGGTATCCTATGGTTCGGGTGCGACTTGGCGTTGTCGGGTGTGGAGCGATCTCAACTCTCCACCACATTCCAAATCTGAAGAAGGCTCCGGGAGCAGAGGTTGTGGCTGTTGCCGACAAGGATAAGAGGAGGGTAGAAGAGGTCGCCAACAGATTCGAGATTCCTCAACATTACGCCGACCACCGCAAAATGATCGACAAGGCCGGTATTGACACTCTGTTCGTCTGCACCCCTACAAAGTACCATGCCGCGGCTTCGCTCTACGCCCTTGAACATGACCTGAACGTCTTCTGCGAAAAGCCGATGTGTCTAACCCTAGAAGAAGCCGACAAGATCGTAGAATCTGTAGCAGACTCGAAGTTCATGGTAGGATACAACCTTAGATTTACAAACCTTTTCCAGAAAGTCAAGGGAATGGTTTCCCAAGGCGAGCTTGGAGAGCTTATCCAGGTGGAGTGCAGCTTCTGTGTTCCCGGGCCTAAGAAGTGGCCGGCAGTCACAGACTTCTACCAGCAAAGAGAACTCGGTGGTGGTGCACTATTCGATTCTGGGTCACACGCAATCGACCTACTTAGATGGATTGTAGACGAGATAACAGAGGTCTCAGCGAAAACCTCAACAAGAAGCCCCGAGACTGACGTTGACGACGCAGCGTCTCTCCTTCTGAGGTTTTCCAATGGGGCCATAGGCGTCTTGAACGCCTCTTGGACCTCCCCTTGGCCTGTGGTGAAAGTGGAGCTCTACGGGTCCAAAGGCGTAGTCTTCGCTAGTTTCCCTGAGAACGTGCTCTCAAGAGGAGGGAGGATATCCCTTCACAAGTACCGTGGCATCGCATTCAAAGAAGGATTGATCAAGATGGAAGTCAAAGAAACGGGCACCATGTATAGTAGGGAAGTCCTCCACTTCCTGAACTGCATTAATAGTGGCAGCGATCCCTCGGTATCAGCCCTTGATGGACGAGCCGCAGTAGCAGTGACTTTGGCTGCTTACGAATCCGCGGAAAAGAGAAAAGAGGTAACCATCTAGCGAGCTACTTTTTTGCGATGTAAACGTACTCATGCATCCAATATCCAGGAATACGATTCAAACATCTCGCAATCAGATGTAGGACTGGGAGTAGGTTTCTATTCAGCCTATAGTACAGTATCCAGTCAAAATCCGCGGAAACGATACTCCTGCTGAGTATCCTCAACCCTGTTTGCTTTAGAGCGAGGTTTAGATCGGACTCGCTCATTGCTCGATCAGGCGGTTTCAACGAGCGATCGATCCCGTCCATGTAGATTTGGTCATAACTTTTCTTGATCGCCTCTCTCTGCGATCCGAGTGCCTTCATGCCAAGTTTGACGAAGGGCCAGATGAGGGGGAATCCCCAAACAGGGTCTCTCCATTCTTCTCTTGGCGCGATCAGAACTAGGATTCCACCTGCCTTTAGAACCCGTGCCATCTCGTTCATCGCGAGCCCCAGATTATGTGTGTGCTCTATCGAATGGCTTGATAACACGATATCGAATTGGTCATCAGGAAAGGGAAGTTTCTCCGCAGGAGATTGAACAGGGTGAAAGCGTCTTTCCTTCAGACGGTGAGATGCCTGCTTGAGTAGGGTTTGGGAGATGTCGTTGCCGAAAAATTCTGGGGGTGATGAGCAGACCTCACTAATCCTCTGGATGACGAGTCCTTCACCGCACCCACAGTCTAGAACCATAGATTCGCATCTACCCTGGAATATACGCCGGTAGGTCTCGTCGAAGAAACGGCGTCTTACCTTTAACTGGACTCTCCTGACATCCACGGGAACGTTGTAGTATACGGTCAATGCATGGTCGCGAAGACGGGGATGCTGCTTGTAGACCGCGTTGTACACTCTCTCGTAGATCTCCACATGCTCCTTCAGAGACCGCGCCTTTCTCCCAGACATAACTACATCCTCGATTTCATATCTTTCTGAAACCATTCTAAAGAACGGAGAATGATACTAGCACCTCGTTATTATTACAGACCGCTGTAGTTACTCGTTAATCTTATCTACTTATCGTGGAGTTTACTCTACGAATCGCCTAAGATCGGACGAAAAAGGCATGTTCAGTAATCCTACCATAGGTTCGGAGTCAATTCCATTGAATCTTTTCTTTTCGATCTTAGGGTTATCAGCAGTCATCGCCTTCCTAGGAACCTATCTCACGACCCCGAGGATGATCAAGCGTCTACGTATCCGCAACATTACTGGTATCGACTTCCACAAGGAAGATAGACCGAGAATCCCAACGATGGGAGGGGTAATCATAGCTAGCGGTTACTTCATTGGCATGCTCTTTCTGCTAGCAATATTCAACGATCTCCTTGCACCGATTTCAGCATCCGCTTCCAGCATCCTACTGATCTGTATGATAGGAATGATAGACGACATATTGGACCTCAGTCAAAGAACAAGGGTTATCCTGCCAATCATCGCTTCCTTACCTCTGATGGTGGCAGTGAATACCGACCGTACAATACTAATTCCACTCGTGGGACGGGTCTCGCTGGGCGTACTATATCCCCTAGTAATAGTTCCAATAGGGGTTGTTACAGCATCCAATCTGACAAATATGTTGGCAGGTTTAAATGGGCTTGAGGTGGGCATGGGATCGATCGCGGTTTTCAGCCTCATTATCTCGGCGTGGATTGCCAAGAAGTGGATCTGTATGTTGATTCTTGCTCCCATGCTGGGAGCCCTGCTCGCATTCCTCCCCTACAATGTTTATCCCTCTCGAATCTTCCCAGGGAACTCAGGTACATACTTGATTGGGGCAGTGATAGCTGCAGCCGTCGTTCTTGGAGACATGGAGATGATAGGAGTCATCGCCTTGCTCCCTTACATCGCAGAGTTCTTCGTGAAGACCTACACCTTATTCCAAGGTGAGAGTTTTGGAGTCCTCAATCCAGACGGGACCTTATCCCCCTCCAACCCAAAGAGAGTAGAGTCCTTGACACACCTCATAATGAGAATTGGCAAAAAAACGGAGAAAGAGATCGTAGTTCGCTTCTGGCTAATCGAAGCAGTGGTAGGTCTTCTTAGTATCGTGACGGCGTATCTAAGTCTGTATTATTTCATCTTCAAGCAATAACAAAGACGAATACCTTACACTCAAACATTGATTCTTAGTTACTCGATCTCACAATACTGGGTGCCTGCTAAGTCAGCCTAAACGGTAACTGAAACAGACCCACCTAAGCTACCCGCGGTATGCTTCCAAGAGAACACGGTAGGGTTCAGGCATCCTTATCTTTAATATGCTTCAAAGGTTCCGCATAGAAGACATTGAAGTCTGTTCGGCAGGGAATGATGTTGGCAAAGATCCTGGGAATTTCACGGGAAGAAACCGTAGAATTGGTTCATGAAGGAAAGGTGGCGATAGCTGTCGTAGGGCTTGGATATGTCGGTCTCCCGCTTGCAACACTTTTTGCACTTGAAGGTGCAAAGGTGTTGGGTTGCGACATAGATCGGGAACTCGTTGACCTGGTGAACTCGGGAAGATCACGAATCGTCGAACACGACATTTCCTGGTTAGTCGAGGAGGGTGCAAGAACCCTCAGGAACACCTGTCCAGACTGCGGCGTTCAACTCTTCAACTACGAGAAGGAAGTCTTTTGTCCCTCTTGCGGTAGGATCGTTACTCTTGACGAGTATGGAGTACGATTGACATCGAGGCTCTCCAAGATCCACGGATCACTAATGAGCAAGAAAGTGTCACTCCAATCTATGCTTGAGAAGATCGTGGTCAGCGGCAACCTCAAAGCTACGACGGACACGGCTTCAGCCGTCACACGGTCAGACGTTATACTCGTGACTGTAGGCACCCCACTTCGAGATGGTAATACCCCTGACAAATCGGCGATCCTCGCTGCAAGCAAGACGATAGGACAAGGATTAGAGGCAGGAGACCTAGTAATCGTGAAGAGTACCGTACCTCCCGGTACAACGGAGAGAGATGTCAAGCATATCCTCGAAGAGGAGTCGAATCTGAAATGCGGTCAGGACTTCGGGTTGGCACACATGCCTGAGCGTATAAAGGAAGGCTTCGCCCTCTACGAGTTCAAGACGATACCGAGGATCGTAGGGGGAGTTGATGAGAGAAGCGCCCAGGCGGCAGCCTCTCTTTTCAGCGTCTTCCCAGCTCCGGTACATATGGTCGACAGCCCCTCTATATCCGAGACTGCCAAACTCTTCGAGAACACCTATCGGGACACGAACATAGCACTCTCCAACGAGCTCGCAATAATATGCGAGAAGATCGGCGTAGATGTCTTAGAAGCCGTGAGAGCCGCCAACACCGACCCGAAAACGCATCTGCTTACCCCAGGACTTGTCGGCGGCTACTGTCTCCCAAAGGACCCCTACTTCCTAGCGAACGAGGCACGCAAGAACAATTATACTGCAAATCTAATCGAAACCGCCCGTAGAGTCAACGAGACGATGCCGAATCACGCAGTAGAGTTAGTAATGGAAGTCTTTGATAGGCTTGGTGTCGAGATCAAGGATTCGAAGATTGGACTACTCGGTCTCAGCTTCAAAGGTGACAGCGGTGATCTAAGGAATAGCGCTGCGATTCCTATAGCCCGGAAGCTATTGGATCTGAGTGCTGAGGTGTGGGCCCAAGACCCATTGGTGAGCTTCGATGATTTGAAGCGCGAACTCCCTGATTTAATACTGTCAAGAGAGCTTGGAGAAGTGGTCTCTAGATCGTCATGTGTCGTCATCGCGACAGACCATTCGGAGTACAAGTCTTTGAAACCGAGCACCCTACTTGCTAGGATGGCTCTTCCGGGTGGCATAGTCGATTGTAGACATATCTTCGACCCGAAGGAGTTCACAGATCGAAGACTTCTTTACAGAGGACTAGGTCACCCCTTCTCCTCATAGGGACATCATTTGACAGGAGAAAGCATATTTATTCTCTTGGTACGGTTCCTCTCTTTGTCGTTCTCGCGAACTTCCACCCCTCCACGAGTGACTTTCTCCTGATCTTCACATCATAATATGCTAGAGTCCATGCAAGCACTCTGAAAAGACATAACGATAAGAAAAAGAATAACTCTTGAGGATTCCTACAATAATTCAAACCGTTGATGAAGCCTTCTCTCCCTTCCTGAAGTAGAGACCTCTCTCTACGACTGAACTGTTCCTCGATCTGCAGGAACCCTGCCAAGGTTCGTCTCTTCTGCTTCAGGAAGTCCCAGACCGAGCCGGGAAACGTAACCTCGACAACCGCGTCGCGCACATAGCCGACAAGATAGCCCTTCTCTCTGACCAGCAGCCCTATAACGGCATCGTCCGCAAGGAGTCCCTCAGGAACCTCGCCTATCACACCGGATCTAATCGCACAGAGATATCCGGTCAGATGGAAGAAGGTATTGTTCATGCAAGCCTCTGTTCTCTGAACATCTGCAGTGTCGTATAGGAAGTGGGCCCAGAAGCCCAACATACTGGCTCTATCATTTGTTGGAACAACCCTTCCGCATGCCGCCCCCACCTCTTTATCCTCGAATGCCTCAACTATCCTTCTCAACGCCCCCTTTTGAACAAGGACATCACCGTCGGTAAGTACGATTATCTTTCCGGACGCGTTCCTCAATATTCGATTGAGGGCAGCAGGCTTTCCCTGCCTTACCTCTTCCTCTAGAAGCTTGATCTTGGGGGATCCCCTTGCGTAGGACTTCACAACGTCAACCGTCCGATCCTCCCCTCCAGCTACAATGATGATCTCGGAGGATCTAGGGCTCTCCTCAAGGATGGACTCAAGTGCTCTGCCGATGGTCTGCTCCTCATCGTATGTAGTGACACCTATAGAGAGTGTTATGCCCAAGGGAATCTCAGCTTGTTCGATAATCTCAGGGTTCCGCTAACTTCATTTGGCTTTCGGGAACTGACATAGATGCTAGTGAGAATGGTGTGTGCCGGAGAAAGATCACAGTGAGGAAGTTGCTGTCGTAGGCACCTTAAATCCTTAAGGGAGTTGTATGTATCCCTTTCCTCTATGGAATAGGTCAGTGACGTAGACCACTCCTCCATCGATCGCATATATGACACGGTAGTCTCCGACCCGCATGCGGAAAAGATCAGCTCTCCCCTTCGTGCCCTTTAGCCTGGCGATGTCAACGCCGGGTCTAGGTTCATATGGATTCTCCTCAAGCAAGTGCAGTTTCTCAACGATCCTGCGTCGTAGCTGCGGACTCATTCCTGAAAGAGTCTTGGCGACTTCACGATGAAGCTTCACTTGGTAGGGCATCAGATCTCGTCCAGGGAGACGAAAGCATTCTTGTCCTCAAGGCGTACGTACTGTCTCTCCATAAACTCCTCGTACTCAGCCAACGATATTAACCTCCTAAGTATCCGGTCATAGGTCTCCCCCTTCCTCCCTAAGGACCTCAGACGATCCCGAGTCTCCTTCTCCAGCGGGATGGTTGTAACCATGCTTATCCACCAGGTTAATGAGAGTTATAACCTACTTATAAATACTTATAATCCTCTGGAACTTCCATCATGATCCTAGAGAACATCCAGCATCAGGGGTCCTATGATCAGATCACTGCAAATCGGCAGTCAGTTATGAGGTCTCAATTAACCCCGCATAGATCATTTTCATCTGCTTTGCCAGCCGGTCGTAACAGAAATCCTTAGCTTTCTTCCTAGCACTGGTGCCCATTCTTCTAGCAAGATCTCGGTCTTCCAGCAACTTGACAATGGATCTGGAAATTGCAGATGGATCTCTATATGAGACCAGTAAGCCTTCAACCCCATTACTAACTTGAAAAGGTATCCCACCCACATCTGTGGCGACCACAGGTTTGCCTTGAGCCATCGCTTGAAAAATGCTTTGGCTTGTTCCCTCGTAACCTGAAGGGAGACAGAAGACATCACAGGCGGCGTAGGCCTCCATCTTCTGCCCAACATCATAGATCGGCCCGGTAAACCTGACATTTCTCGATACCTTCAGGGTTTTAGCGAGTCCCTCTAGAAATAACCGGTATCCTTGATGGTCAGGACCAACCAGAATTAAGGTTGTATCTGGGATCCTGTTTAGGATGGCTGGCAACGCCTTGATTAAGTACTGCGGTCCCTTCATCGGATGTAGCCTCCCCAAGTACAGGATGACATGTCTCTCTGCGGAATGCTTCTCTCTGAAGACCTCCCCTGAAGCCTTAACCAGTTCTTCTCTTCGAACCCCTGAGGGGGTAACTGTTATCTTTGAGGGGTCAACCCCCATCTGCTCAAGTCTCTTGATGAGAGGTGAAGCTCTTACAAGAACCCTGGACGAGGCGTTAAGGACTCCCCTGGCAAAGACCGCATCGAAGAGGTTCATTGGAAGTTGCTTGGATAAGGGTCTTGGCACTGCGGAGTGGACATCGAAGACTGTGATTACGCTCGGTCTTCCCAGCCGTCTAGCTACATCTGTACCAACAATGGTGTGATATTGGGGATAGTCGAAGAGATGTATCAGATCAAAACGGTCTTTCATTAGCTCTTCCCTGAGCCCACTCCAAACTTTGAGCCGGTAGCTCAGGTTCAACGGGGTGTTGAATCGGTGGATATGTATCTCCTCAATCTCCCGAGAGACGGGAGGGGGCTCCCTTTCTATTCCTTCATCGGTAGTGAATATGTGCACTTCGATGCCTAATCTTACGAGTTCTGTGGACAGATTGAGGATATACCATTCGACGCCCCCCACCATGTTAGGATAGAAATATACGCTAGCAAGAACTACACGCAAGGTCAACCACCGGCAGCTCTATATTTCCTTCCTAGAGGATTCGCAGACTTAGGCATTCTCTTAGAGACAACACCCTATTGAATCCTATCACGTCTGTAATCATGCATTATGACAACCCTCTAACTCTCCTAGTGTCCACGGGCATGAGGTGGAAGTGTATTTGCAGAAGGCATCATAGAAAGATGCTGGTCTCAAAGGTATAAAGTAGATTTATGCTGATGCTGAAATGTGTCAAGCGATGATAAGAGTTCAGGATCTGCTTGAAGCGAGTTCGTAGACATGGACATATTTCTTGACTATCTTCCCCCAGTCATACTCCTCCAGAACTCGTCCCCTTCCTGCTCTACCTAGATCCCTTCGCTTCTTTCGGTCCGATAATAGCTCACCTATCCTTTTCGCTAATTGATCTGTATTCTCCTGGTCGACAAGGTAGCCGGTTTTTCCGTTTTCTACTATATCTTGAGGACCTCCTACTCTAGTTGCGACAACAGGTTTCCCGCAGGCCATCGCCTCAAGGAGGGCCCGTCCGAATGGTTCTTTCACGCTAGGTAGCACGAAGATATCGCATCTAGGATAGATCTTGTTCATCTCTTTGTTTGGAATGGGTTCTGTCAACAAGACTACGTGACTTTCCAGTTCGAGCTGACTTATCATACCTCGTAGTCGATCCTCCTGAGGACCCCTCCCGAGTATGACCAGTCTCAGGGAAGAGAAGTCTTTGATAAGTTGGGACATAGCTTGAAGAAGATAGGTAAGCCCCTTATTCGGGTGAAGCCTGGCTACAGTTAGGATTACCCTACTGCTATCGAGTCCTACCTTCTCTGTAAGAATCTCTTTCCGAGACGGCTTGAACTCTTCAGGGTCCACGCCCACAGGGATTACCTTCACCCGATTACTGTCTGTCCCCAGGGATACCAAGAAGTCTTTAGCCGCATTACTGTGAGCCGTAATCTCTTCTGCTTCTTCTCGGATAATTTTTCCGAGTGTAGAGGAATAAATGGTGTACGGGAGCCTCAAGAACCCTCCTGGAGAATAGTATCTCTCCTCAGAGAGAACTAGTGGGGTCGAGGATTCCCTAGCCGCCAATAAGGCAAGGAGACTGCAGTTTTGGAAGTCCTCATGGACATGAACAACCTCAGGGTTCAAGGATTTCACCACCCGGACCAGCGAAGGCATGAAAGGCTGCTCAAGAAAGTCGATGAATGTCGGAAGATAGATCACCGTGAACCCGTCGATCTCCTGGTCAACCCTCTCGCCAAAACCAGTATCCGCAGCGTCGAAGTAGAACTTTTTCATCTTCCGGTTCGAAGTCAGTAATTGAACCTCATGTCCTAGATTTGATAGCGCCTTGCATAGTCCATACTCGTTCTGCTTGAAAAGGGGGGCGAAGTATGGTACGACTACCGAGATCTTCATCTTGATGACTGCCCCATTGAAAGTCTGGAATGATTAGGTATTTCCTCAGTTAGGTTTCCCGAATCTACTTCTCTGCTTGCATAAGAACCTAAGCATTAACTATCTTATCTCAAAGGCTTCTTTACAGTAGACCTTTCATTTTTTTCCTATAGCTTGACTGTTTCATTTCAGACCTCTTCCTACATAGCAACCAGAACTCACCCGACAAGTATGTAGAGAATGGTATTAAGCCTAGAATACGTGAGATAATCGGGAACCATATCTTGGGAAACCCCCGAAACACAGATTCGACATCGAATCCTGCCTTCTTCACTTGTATTCCTGCAGTAGACAAGGTCCATGCGTAGATATGGTCAGCCCATGATTCCTTATAGAAATTGGAGAACAAGTACTTGGGATTCGGAAATCCCCACAGGAGCATACCTCCCTCTTTCAATATCCTTCTTATTTCCCACAGTGCTTTAATGGGGGAGTCTAAATGTTCAAGAACATGAGAACACAGTACGACATCAAAACTACTACTCCTAAATGGCAACGGGAAGTTCAAATCGACTCGTACGAATGGAACATTGCTTGGCAGATCTTCATCAATAAGCAGGTCGACACCAATTCCCTGATTCATCAGCCGCAGATTCCTTCCTCCCCCACACCCAAAATCAAGACATTTTCCATTCGAAAAAAATGATCTAAGGTTCCGCACAACAATGGAAGACGGAAGCCTTCTTTTATTGTTGGCAGGGGTACGGCAGTTAAGGTGATATCTCTTTCCTCGCAAGAAACCGCCTACCCCATTCTTGTTAGATGCCTTTCAAGAATATGTATAAATGGGAAGTATCATTGAAATCTTTATCCGAGTAGCTATCCTACATGATAGCCTATGCCATACCATGTTTTAGCCTTTCACGTTCATTTTTCACTTGACTCACATTTTGCTCTAAAAGCTTTAGTAGCATTTATTGCTTCTAACAGGAGGAGAAGTTAGTGACATGCAGGCGCTAGTTCTAGCCGGGGGTCTGGGTACTAGGCTTCGTCCCCTAACTTATGTCGTCCCTAAGCCAATGCTTCCTGTTGCCGGAAAGCCGCTCTTGGAACGCACTTTGAACTACCTGAAGGAGTACGAATTTGAGGAAGTCATAATCTGTGTTGCCTACCTCAAGAGACAGATAATCGACTATTTCAAGAATGGAGATTTCGGCATCAGAATTCGATTTGCCGAGGCGGAGAATCCTCTTGGAACCGGAGGCCAGTTGAAGACGGCAGAAGACCTAGTTAATGAGAGATTCATTGCCATGAACGGAGATATCGTAACCTCCATGAACCTAAATAACCTAGTGGAGTTTCATTCAAGAAACTCCGGGATCGGATCGATAGCTCTTAAGGAATATACCGTGAAAATCCCCTACGGATTCATTGAGGTTGATTCCAAGGGGTTGATTGCCAACTTCAAGGAAAAACCATCGATAGCCTACATGGCGAATGCAGGGATATACGTTTTTGAGAAGCGAATATTCAACTATATCCCCGCCGGAAAAGTCGCTAGTTTGGAGAGAGAAGTCTTTCCTCGACTTATCGAGTCTGGAGAGAAGCTATACGGGTACCACGAAGATGCCTTCTGGGCTGATGTAGGCGACCTAGCTGACTACGAGAAAACAAATGCCGAGTTTACCAGCAGAACCCTCAAAATGAAGAGGGAATGAAGGCGTCCACTGCACTGAGATCCCTATCGAGAAGGCGGTTGGTTCCAGTGAAGATTTTCTATGTAGCCGTCGATGTTGGGATCCCCTACTACAGGGGTGCGTCTGTTCATGTGCACCAATCTTCGAAGCACCTAACCGAATACGGATATGAGGTTCACGTTCTCTGTAGGAGATACTCTAGACAACAGCAAGAACATGAGGTGATAGATGGATTTCATGTTCATCGAATCTATAGGGGAATCCTAGGTCCTGTTCCGTTTTCTTCCTATAAAGGCAAACGCCATTCCTTTTCCAAGATGGGGGCTCTCAGGACATTTGGGAAGGCTGCGTACCGTCTCTATCTCCGCTCGGTCTACTCACTATATGCCGCAATACATGCAATAAAAATCATTCAGAACTACGATCTAGACGTAATCTTGGAGAGGGAAACCTCTTTCGGATGCGGGACATTGGCTAGCATTATCACAGGAAGACCTCTAGTTCTCGAGATCAATGGTCCAGAATTCTCAGTGTTGTCCGTGAAACATGCCAAGAAAATCGTAGCGTACCCAAGACTCAAGAAAAGACTGTTACAGATGGGGGTACCTAAAGACAGAATCTTAGAGCTTTTCGCGGCTGTTGACTCGAACCTTTTCAGACCGGATTCCAAGCTAGGTGCTCGTATTAAAAAGAAATTAGGTTTGGGAAAAGCCCCTGTTGTCGGATATGTAGGCATATTTGCTCCTTGGCATGGCACCGAGACTCTATACAAAGCAAGCAAGATAGTCTTAGAGTCGATGCCAGAAACCGTATTCCTTATGGTTGGTCCTTATGCCCAAGATTCGGTGAAGAGGGTGAGAAAACTAGGAATCGAGAATTCATTCCTATTTGTTGGTCCAGTAGACCACAAACTTATTCCTGGCTATATCAATGCGTCGAATGTGATGGTGGCTCCGTTTGACCCATCGAAATCAAGTCTTACTAAATATCTCGACTTCACATTTTTTCCATTCAAGATATTGGAGTACATGAGTTGCGGTAAGCCCCTGGTATCCACAAATTGCGGTATGATACCCGAAATCGTGCATGACGGTAGCAGTGCTTTCCTTATTGAGCCTGGGGATGAAAATGCCCTTGCAGGTGCAATCCTAAATTTACTAAGAAATCCCCGTCTCGCTGAAGAGATGGGAAGAAGGGCCAGAGAAGCTATGATGAATAAGTACTCTTGGGAAAACTATAGTGCCTATTTAACCAACATTTTCAAGGAGATTCTTGCTAGATCTGATCTCTCATAGATTAACATTCGATTCAGATTCTTGATTTCGTCAATTCCTGTGAATCGGATGTTGATTGTCTCTTTAATTCTTGAAGCTTCTTCATAAGCGGCCAAAGAAAAGACGGATCTATGAGCAAATCCAAGGTCTTCAATACTATTTTGCTGGGACTTGGATCATTCAAACGGGTAAAATAATTTCTCACCCTGAATGAGTCTTGAAGGTTTTCTCTTATTCGTACCAGTTCCGCTTGTGGGACTTCAGTTTTCATTAGAGGAGAACCAACATCCAGATCACCATAGAAATCAGATCCAGCCTCAATCCACCCGTTGGATACAGCCATATCGTATAGTTCTGTACCAGGGAAAGGGGTTGCATAGAAGAATTGCGTGTATTCTGGTTTGAGCTCTTTTGCTAGCCTATAGGTGCACAGAATGTCATCATGAGTCTCGAAGGGACTACCGACCATAAAGGAAGCCATTCTCCTGAGCCCAACTTCCTTGGCGATTCTGAAGGCCTTCCTAACGTCATCCAACCGGATGTCCTTCTTGAGGGAATCTAAGACTCTTTGTGATCCGCTCTCTACACCGAAGTCTACTTGTACACATCCCGCCTTCTTCATTTCTCGAAGCAGCTCTCTTGAGACAACATTCACCCTAGCCTGACAGCCCCAAGTCAGATCCAACCGCCTCTCCAAGAGTTCTTTACAGAATCTTACGCACCATCGAGTATTGACGGTGAATGTGTCGTCGACGAACCAGATCCCCATTATTCCATACTTATTTATCAGGTGTTCAATCTCATCGACTGAGTTCTCGATACTTCTTCTTCTCACTCTTCTTCCGAAGACGAGATGGCTACCACAGTATATGCACCTATATGGGCACCCCCGGCTCGTCATCATAATCGTAGATCTTTCAAGGAATACCCCCCTGATCCTGCTATGTTTACCAGTTGGCTTCAGATACCATTCGAAGTCTAGCAGATGCCTTGCTGGGAACGGTAGTTCATCGAGGTTCGGTATGAGTTCTCTCCCCCCATTCTGAACCACCCTTTTCCCCTTCCTGTAGCACAAGCCTTTAAGACCCCTCATACTTCTGCCTTCCTCGACTCGTTTACAGAGTTCTCTCATTGTGTATTCCCCTTCTCCGACAATGACAACATCAGCTTGGAAAGCTTGAATGGTCTCTACAGGTAGGGCTGTGGCATGCACCCCTCCCACAACAAGAACAGCCCCAGAAACCCTCTCCTTGAGAATCCCCGCAATGTTCTTTCCCCAACCCACGTTGGGAGTAAGAATGCTAATCCCAATTACTTCAGGATCGAATCTTTCCAACTCTTCTACAGTCTTCCTAGTTTCTCCTTTAGGATCCCATACTCTGACATCGTGTTGGTCCTGTTCAAGTACTGAGGCTATATATAGAAGACCGAGCGGAGGACACCTTGACGTCGATATATCTGTGTTGATTAGAGCTACCCTCATCTTCGCTCCTTCCTTACGACTAAATGAACCTCGTTGACTGGTTATGGGCTGGGTTCAAATATCTGAGCAGTACAGTAAGGTTTTCTTCTATGTCTGAAGACTTGGAGGGAAGCTAAGAAGATTTGTGTCCTAGGAGGTTCTATGCCCTTAGAGGCTGCTGAAATCCTCTATTGAGAGAATTCTTTGTAGATCTGTAGAACCTTATTAGCTGCCCGCTTCCACGTGAATTCCTTTTCAACCCTTTTTCGTGCCTCTTTGCCGAGTCTCCTTGCGTCTTTCTCATCATCGATGAGTCTTATTAGTCCTTCTGCAATTTGGTCAGGATCTCGAGCAGCAACTAGTAGACCAGACTTCTCATCCGTGATAGCTTCTGGAATACCGCAGACCTTAGTGGCAAGTATGGGTAGTTGGGAGGCCATCGCCTCAAGCAACACTTTTGGAAGACCTTCATATAGTGTTGGGAGAGCGAAGACATCCGCCGCAGCATAATACTGAGGTATTCTTTCATATGGAACCTCGTCGACAAGTCCAATGTTCTCCGTAATCCCCGTCCTCTCGATTTCAACTCTGATCAGATCCCAGTATGCCGATGTGGCAATGAACTTGGGAGTCCCTCCAACCATCAGTAACAAGACGTTATCGAATCGGGTTTTCACCTTCGGGATCGCCCTTACAAGATAATGAACTCCTTTTCTCAGCCCAAAGTGTCCAACATAGAGGATGACTTTCTTATCGGATAGCCCGAGTGCCTTTCTTAATTCCGTTCTTTTCCTTGCAGTTGTAGGCTTGAACCGTTCCGTGTCAACAGCGTTATGTACGACTCGAATCTTCTCTCTATCAATCTTGTAGTTTCTTACGAGCTCTTCTTTAACGCTTCGACTCACTGCTATCAACCTGTCTGCATCTCTCCAAGCTATTCTTTCTCGTAGAATGGACCTGAGGACTGACGACCTCTCGGTTAATGCCTCGAAACCGTATGAACGGAATGGGAGCTTGTCTGAGAACTGGAGAGCCCCTATATGCGTTGCATGGACATGGACCACAAGAGGGATACCTAGAAGATGTTTGCAGAGTCCATAGCCGATAGAGGCGGTCAAATGACCGTGAACTATGTTGATCTTATTTTCCTCACTCAGTTCTCTGAGCTTCACGACTGAGAAAACAGAATACGGTCTTCCTACTCTATGAACTGATATTCCTTCGTTATGAAACGACTCTGGTTCACCGGGTTCTCTAGAAGCCACAATATCGACAGATAACCCCTGTTTGATTTGCTCTCTTGACAGGTATAAGAGAGTAGATCCAATTCCATGGCCTGCCTTGGAAATGTCAGGGAAGGATCTAGACAGCCTACAAACCCTCATACTATTGGCCTTCCTAGGTGCGGTGTTATTCGATGCTGTGACTTCCCTTTCATTCTCTTTTCCGCTCTTCAGCACGGTTTCCAATACCCCAGGTATCAACGCACAATTAGTTCAAGCCTAAATGTTGATTATGTTTATAGGAGGATTTGATGAGATTTGTCTATATTCTCCTTGTGATGTTCCGTTGAGAATTGTTCAAACGGCACCAGCCATACCTCTAAGTTTCTTGAAGAGGCACTTCTCTAATTTCTCAGATAGCTACGATGCCGACTCCCTAAGAAAGATGGAGTATATCGGAGGTGGCGGAGTTCACCCATTGCAGGTATCCATGGCTTTGGCAGAGAAGGGGCATACTGTCAAGCTTATTGTGCCAAGTGTTGTCTCAGGCGAAGCGAGAATCTCTGACAACTTCTTGGTATCTACTCTGAAATCCCACTTTGGATTCCCGTTCACACCCTACGATCCGCTCTGTATTATCCCACCCAACGCTCTTTCAGACTATGATGTCCTACACGTGAATCAATTCAAGAAGGTAGGTTCGTTGGAGGCGTCCATTCTCGGAAAGATTATGGGAAAGAGGGTTTTCGTCACAGATCTAGCTGGCGTCGGTCGATCATTTGACTATGGAAGAATCGTCAACGGCTTCCTACTAATATCCCATTATTCCGCCAACTACTTTCGGAAATACGGGGACAAGATCAAGGTCGTGTACGAGGGGGTTGACTTAGATAGGTTCACGCGAGAAGAAGACAAGATTCAGGAAGTCAGGTCAAACATCTTGGGAGATAACGGTTCCCTTCTTCTGCTCTATGTCGGCCAGATCCGAAGGCATAAGAGGATTGAGGATTTGATTCATGCCTTTTCCATCTTAAAGAGACGGTTTAGACGGCTGAAGCTTGCTGTCTGCGGTGGGGTAATGCATGGAGACTACTTCGAAAGACTGCAGAAGATGATTCCTACCCGCCTTAGGTCAGACATCGTCTTCACAGGCTTCATTCCAGACGAGCTGCTTCCTGCCTACTACTTTGCATCCGACTTCTTTGTATTCCCCTCGTCCCACGAGCTTCTCTGTCTTGCAGTGCTTGAGGCGATGGCGTGCTCCAAAGCCGTTGTTGCGACAGCCATAGGTGGAATGAAGGAAACCGTTGTAAATGGAAAAACGGGGTTCTTAGTTCCTGCTAATGAATGGCGGTCAGAAGAGAAACCCGGAGTAGTCAGTGTAGATGTCCTATCCGAAAAGATCGCCTATCTCATTGAGCATGACTCTCTGAGAGACAAGATGGGGCGAGCAGGCAGGAAAAGAGTTGAGGCATTCTTCACATGGGACTTAGTGGCTGATAGAATAATTGAGGCATACAATCACTTCTCCGGATAGCTGTTTCTCGAATACCTCTTCAAGCTGTCCCAGTTAATCCTTGATAGCAGTAATCCACATACTCCTTGGAAAAAGGAAATCTCCCATGTAATGCATTAACAGGCTGAGTCTATATCCTCCCAATCTAACCCGATCCATTTCTCGCCAAATACTTCTAATTGTACTTAGGATCTTTGGTTCCGGTTCTTGGTCTCCTCCTTTGTATAGAGATAGAATTGTCCACTTCACTGCACTCTTGAAGGAACCGAACCTAACTGTCCTAATAGAAAGCCCATTCAAATTCAGAATACGAATTAGTCTTTGCTTAGAATATATTCTGACATGCCCAACATTCCGTAAGTATCTAGGGTTCAAGATCGAGAACAGGCTTTCAGCAAGAAACGCTGGCACACTGATTAATATTTCCGCATTTGATTTCATCACTTTGGATAATTCCTCGACAGCCTTCTCATCCCCCTCAATATGTTCGAGTACTTCCGTAGCTATTATTCTATCAAAGCAAGCTCGCATAAACGGCGGACTTGACACATCAGCTCGGATTAAATGAGTCTTGATGTACACTCGCTCTTTCAGAAATAATTCCTTGATCGAATTCAGGTTTCTAATTGAGATATCTAAAGCTACTACTTCACATCCTACAGATGCCACTCTGAGTGAATTCTTCCCTCCTCCACAACCTACGTCTAGTACCAACAGATTCTTGTAGATAGTAAATCCAAACCTCTTAACCCAATATTCTTGCCACACCATCGACATCATTGGCATCTCTCTGGACAACGCAGACTATCCCAGAAGCGAGTGGCAGACTTGTCTTACCTTTCAGATGAATCCTTCGAAAAAGTTGTCAGTCGATTTACAAAAATGCCTATCCGTTCAGCTCTCTTCTCCCAAATATACTTGCCTGATTGTCTATAGGCTTCCTGACCCATCTTCTTGGCTAAATCCTTGTCACGTAAGATCTCGCGAATCTTACACGCCAAGTCCTCTGGATTATTCGGCTTGAAGAATAGCCCTGTCTGACTGTTCTTGAGAATTTGCCTGTGGGCCTGTAAATCACTTGCAAGAATAGGTCTTCCCGTAGCCATATATTCGAAGATCTTTGTGGGCATGGAATATTTCCCTATAATAGTATCTAGTGTCGGGATAACCAGCAAATCAGCAGACCCTAGATAATAGGGAACTAGGCTTGGGAGAACGTAACCTGCAAATAGGGTTCTGTCCCTCACCTGTAAGTCGCTTGCAAGATCTTTCAACCTCCTCAGATGTGGTTCCCACTTGAGTCCTCCCACGATGAGCATTTTAACTGATTTTGAAGGGATATGAGGCAGGGCTTCGATCATCGTCTCAACGCCTTTCCAACGGAAAAGATTCCCTGCATAAGCCACAAGCTCGTCATTCTTCGGCAGGTTCAATTTCCTTCTAAGCTGTCTTTTGTCAAGTCCTACGCTGAATCGGGTCCTGTCAAATCCGTCAGGTGACACGAATATTTTCTTCTTCGGTATTCCAGTTGAAGCGATAGTTTCCCTCAGAAGATTAGTCCCAACGACAATGCCATTGACATGCATGAACACAAAATCTTCAACCATCTCTATTCTCTTCACCTGGTCTGGAGACTTAGTCCTTCCGTAAATTATGTCCCCATCAGAGGTAGCGGCTGTCAGACGCGAGAATTCTTGGGTTTCAAAGATCACCGGAACCCCAAAGACAGGGCGAAGGAAAGAAAAAGCAAAGGCGATCGGTAACCCCCTTATGTAAATGAACTGCGGTCTTCCCCTTCGAAGCATCCTTATGAATACAAAGATGAGAGAGTAAAGAACGAAGGACCAGGTAATCAGAAATGTTCTGAACCTACTTCGCCCCGAGATATCCTCCATTCTCCAATCTAGTATCGGTATTCTAATAATTTCAAACGAGTCTTTGACTCCGTAATAATCAAAAGCATTTGCATAACCGCGATACGGAAGTTTAACCCATCTAGTAAACATACAGACCTTGTACCCGTTTTTCTTGAATCCGTTACATGTCGAGAACGCTTGATGTGCGCTTGCTCTTTCACTCGGTATCCGTGTATTCATGATGTAGTAGACTTCCCTCTTCGGCAAGCAGAATCGACCTACGAGACATTGATTTCAGGTATTCATAGTCATCTATGACTAGAATTCGCTTCCTTTCTGATCAGATAGTTACCTATGATAAGAATGTCCATACCGGTTGACCAAAAAGTCTCGATAGCGTCTCTCGGCGTACACACGATCGGATCTCCAGCGACGTTGAAAGAGGTGTTCAAAACAACTGGAACCGAAGTTATTTCTTCGAATGATTTTATCAAATCATAATAGAGTGGATTCACGTTTCTCTCTACTGTCTGAGGTCTAACCGTCCCATCCACATGAACTACAGCAGGTATTTCCTTAATTTTTTCATCCCTGACTTTGAAAGCCAATATCATGAAAGGGGATGGATAGGCTTGTTCGAGATATTCGTCTGCCGACTCGGCGAGCAGCGACGGACAATAGGGCCGCCATGGCTCCCTATGTTTTATCAGGTAGTTGATTTCGTCTTTCTTCCCAGGGTCTCTCGGATCTGCTAGGATAGACCTGTTCCCTAATGCTCTCGGTCCGAGTTCCATCCTACCCTGAAACCATCCGACGATCTTACCTTTCGAAAGGTATTCTGCTGTTGTACCGGCAATATCGTCATAGAATTCATAGTCTATCTTTGTCTTCTTAAGAGTACTTTCTATTTCCTCATTCGAGAATTCTGGTCCTAGGTAGACATCGTCCATGATCCACTTAGAATTATGTCCAAGAAGAGAATACGCCTCAAGTGCGGCTCCGATAGACAACCCTGAATCACCAGCCGCAGGTTGGATGAATATATCCTGTATATAGGGGGATCCGAGGACTTCACCATTCATCTTGCAGTTAAGAGCAACTCCTCCTGCCATGCAAAGTGTGTCTGAACCTGTTCTTTCCGTGAGATCTCTTGTCACAGCAAGGGCTGCTTCTTCCAACCTCTTTTGTGCCGAGGCTGCAAGATCTTTGTGCTTCTGCTCAAAGACAGCATCTTGCATCCTTCTACGACCAAAAATTCCCTCAAAGGCTTCTTCATTGTAGGACATAGGGAAGGAAGAGCCAACCATATTCGAATTGATTCTATATGAGCGGCTATCGATTTGGATTATCTCTTCGAGGCTGTAGATCGGTCTTCCATACGCTGCCAGCCCCATCACCTTTCCCTCATCGTACGAACCCAATCCGAAGCCAACGTAGCCAAGGTGTTTTGTGATCGCAGAGTAGAAGAACCCTAGAGAATCGTCTTTGGTGTACTCTTTAACCTTGACAATCGAGTTCCCTTCTCCCAAAGCCATTAATGTTGAGGTGTATTCGCCGGTAGCATCCATGGTTAAAATGGCCGATCGTTTAAACGGGGAAGCTCGGAAGGCGCTTGATGCATGAGCTAGGTGATGCTCGACCATCAGCAAATTGTCGTGTAAATTGAGCCTTAGAAATCTCTGAAAGACCTTTGATACGCTGGTCCAAAATTGCGGTCTATTTCTTAGTTCTCTAAGGAGAGCCCAAGGTCTTTGAAGATAGCCCTTCCACCGCCTCTTGATTCGCTCATGAAGAGATGTTCTATAGGCATCTGGAGAAGCGGGAAAAGCCACATAATCTATGTCCTCCAAGGTTATTCCTGCAAAGTCAAGACAAAACTGAATAGCATTCAAAGGAGGTATATCCGGGGCATGTTTTATGCGTATAAACCTCTCTTCTTCGGCGGCGGCAAGGATCTGTCCATCTTTCAGTAAACAAGCAGAGGGGTTGTGACCTCTTCCTCCGAACCCGAACCCGTAAGCCGTGAAAGATACCCCAAGAATATACATTCCCAGTCTCCTACCGAATCACTGTTTGAGCTCCATATCTTTCGATCCATAGATCAAATTCGCTTAATCGTTCTTGCATATGCGATTTCATATGAAAACGTTTCTAAACGGCATGATTTCTAAGAGCAAAGGGACTAAGTGGAAAAGATCTCTAGAGACCTAGTACTCACTATTGCTAAATCATTTTTCTCCGACTACACGTTCGAAGTAGTTAAACAAGATATTTGTTCCCTTTGAGACTATCGGAACCTTCTCAAAGATCCCACGAAGAAAGGGGATGTCTTTATTCGTTATTGATCCTACGATAGGGAGTAATATAACATAAGAGACAAGGCACACAATTGGGCCAATGATTATCCTTAGTAGTGCCTCCTCTTGAAGTGTTAAAACAAGGAAGGTAACAATTAACGAAAAAAGGCAATTGAGGTATACTCTAACGGGAACCTTGATTTCAAAATGGAATCTTCTTTTTGTTAAGATGTAGATCGTGATGGTCCCCATCAGCCCTATGATCAGTTCTGTCAAGACCAGTCCCCAAATTCCAATTCTCGGAATCAGAAGAAGACCCAGGGCAATTCCAATTATGAGTGAGATAAGATTCTTCTGAGCGTAAAACTGAGCTTGGTTTTGACTGAAGGCGAGCCAAGAAATCGCGGTATCGATTCCTCTCCAAGTAAGTGCAAGTATGATCAGAGACGCCATAGTTGATGATGGAAGATATTGGGAACCAAAGGCAACCGTCACCAAATCTTTACCAATTAGGAATGTGAGGATCGGCAATGGCATGAGGATGAGAGTTGAGTATTTTATTGTTATTTCCAAGAGTCGTTGGAATCTCTGCGGGTCCTCGTCATACCTTCTCTCAGAGAAAAGGGGCAGGATCGTGTTTTCAATCGGAAATATGAGTAAGTTTCCCATGATGGTGAATTTCGAAGCTAAACCATACCATCCATACTCGATTTCTGAGGCGTATCTGCCTGCAAGAATAAATAGTCCGTATTCTAGGACCATTTGAAGATAATATCCTAGATTCGCCGGAATACTGTATCTGATCAGATTGATTGTGCAGGTTAATATGGTTTCTTTGCTTTTCTTCCATTCAAGCATCTTCTTGATCCTTTCAGGGATCTTAATAATTATCAGAAATATCCCCAGACTCACCGCTAATCCTGTGGCTATGATCCTTGCCAATATGACACCAACGCTCTTTAGGCCACCAACCAAGAGCATCATTACTATGATGGTGTAGAGGAGACCCTGGACAACTGATTGAGCGGTTAATGCTCCCATCTTTTGAAGACCAAGCGCAACAGCGCGAGTTGTACTGAAGAGGAAGAAGAGTGTAACATACAGAGAAGCCAATAAAAGAAGGTATTCGACTTTTTCTTTCTGTAGAATATGAGAAGCGATCAAAGCAGAAGACATGGCTATCGTTGTTGTCATAATTAATCCAAAAAGAAGAGATACTAGAAACCCAGAAAAAATGAAGGCTGAGACCGTTTCCCATCGTTCTGAGGATCGATATCTTGATATATATCTGGTGAGCGCAGCGTCGAATCCCCACCCCTTCATAGAGATTACAAAGTTGGGGACAATCCAGGCAATTGTAACTAGACCATACTCCTTTGGACCAAGCAAACGAATGACTATAAAACTGCCAATAGCGGATATGATCCATGAGAGAACTCTTCCGGATAGAAGATAGAACCCCCCAATTCCTACTTCAGCATATTTTGAAACACTCTCCTTCTTAGATCCGCATCTGACCTCTCTTCCCTGATTCTCATCGATCATGTTTACTGAACATTCAGTCTTTTCTGTCACTGCTCTAGCCTTTGTCGGCAATTCTGACATCCTTCACCTATCGGAATATTCTTTCTACTTCTTCACAGCTTGAGGTCGATTGAACGCTTCAAAAGATCTGACCTAATTGAATACTGCTGCGAACCTGCTTCCTAACCAATCTCGCACCACTATTTGCAAAATACCTGAATCTGCCAAGAAACCCTCTTGCGGGATGCTCTTTCGTTTTATGTAGCAATGGAACAATAGTCTTTCCCCACTTCTTCTTGAACATGTAAACTCCCCTCTGACTGCGGGTTGAACAGCCGAGGTCAAAAATTCTTATTCCATTCTTTGATCCCCATCGAATAGAATCATATAGTAGCAGATCGTTTGCGTTGAATCCTAAGAACCCTTCTTCAGACGCCGCGTTCCAGTAGTGTAGAACCCCTTTGTGACAGAGCAATACCGTCCCAGAGATAACTTGGTCATCAAGTGAAGCTAAGAATACCCTGACATTGTCCGGGTAGAGTCTCTCCCATAAACTCCTGAAGATGGAGAAAGGTTTTGGAGTGAAGCCTTTTCTCGTTGCTGTCTTTGAGTATATTCTATAGTATTCCTTGAGATCCTTCAATGTCCTTGCCTGAAACGTCTCGACACCCAACTTCCAGGATTTTCTAATAGAATTTCTGACTTTTTTGCCAAGTTCTCTCCAAATTACTTTCTCGCCCTTGTCAATTGGCAAAAGGAACTGCTGGAAATCACGGTTAATTGTATACTCCTTAGCAATGTATCCGTATTCGTAATCATCACTGTCTGCAAGAAAGGATGAATAGATCTTGATTGAGAACAAATGCCTTCTTATTGCCACTTCATCCAGATAGCTAAGGAATGGGGTTATGGATATTTGACTAGCAGTATCAGTCTTACGACAGATCCCTCCGGTCGAACAATACGGAATTGACCGAGCGTCTTCTACTAAGAAACGATGATCAATGAACATTGGAAAGACGGCCTTGATTTCTCCCTTGCGGTCTATCCCTACCAGATGAGTAGGTTCGAATTTCTGCGGGTTAGACAGGTGTACTATCCTGAGCCAAATACTCGAATGATAGATCAATCCCTCAATTGAAGAGTCGACAATGTTGTCCCATGTTTTCCAATTATCTTCTTGCATCAAGGTCACTTCGAGATCAATCTTTGGTTTGGATCTTCCAGCGGATGACATCGAATAAGATCGACCTCGATACGATTCCTAAAGGATCTTGCTTGCTTCTAAAATTTACAGAGACATACTCAATAGTCTAGACCTCTGGCAGAAG
Source organism: uncultured Candidatus Bathyarchaeia archaeon (assembly GCA_964596985.1). GTDB lineage: Archaea > Thermoproteota > Bathyarchaeia > RBG-16-48-13. The sequence continues at coordinate 246,954 of CAZQWG010000002.1, read as the reverse complement.
GCTCTATTTTTCACATTCAAGAATCAGATAGTCTCCTGTGAAGATAGAGATCGGTAATCTGGATACAAATACATCCAGTACAATGCCGAGGTCTCCAAGACACCTCAGCAATCTTTCCGGTATGTTATTAGAACCCCGGACATGATACTCTCTAGGATTAAAGAACTTGACTAGGAAGAAAAGATCCAAAGGAGAAAAATGGAACCTGAATATCCCTGTCCCACCATAACCTATCTTGAAGGCTCTCTTCTTCATTAATTTCCGATTGTAACTAGTAACAAGAATAACCATTCGCCCCCCATTTCTGAGAACTCTTAGCAGATCTCTACACGCCTTGATCCTATCCAACCAACTTGGAAAATGCTGAAGCACCTCAACACAGATAACTCGGTCTACAAGATTGCCTCTTAGAGGTAGAAATCTGACATCACAGAGAATCAATACGACAGACCGACTTTCCTTTCTGGGATCCTCTCGTAGAGCTTCCAAAGACTTAACTGAGAAGTCCGTACCGACGACCTTACAGTCTTTTGCCAACCTAATAGCAAAGCGGCCAGCTCCACAGCCAGCATCAAGGATTAACTCTCTAGGTTTCTGATCTAGGTGATTCAGGACACATGCTACTTGAACAAGATTGTGAATCTTAGAGTAAGCTTTGATTATTGTCCTGTCTGTACAAGGACTCAAGTCTCTTTTCTTGATTTCATCAGTAAAACTGTATCTCTCTGACAATTCACACGCACGCATACAGAAAGCCGTATTACAGATTCTATCAAGGACATCGAATAGAAAACATTGACTACTAGAAGGACATTTTCTGAATCCGAGTACGAACCTTTCTATTCCTACTCGGGAAAAGAACAAGACAATATGAAAAGAATACCTTTCTCATATACTAACTCCAATCCAGATCGGGACCCTTCATTCATTGTTCAGTTCTTCTTATTCCTGCCTTATCTGTTAGTATAGTAAAACAAGTGCTATCAAAGCATTTGGCGACTACTACAGGGAATAATAACGAAATGGAGAAAAGAAGATCTTCAAATAGAATAACGTGGGTTGGAAAGAAAGAGCTCAGTTCACGATAATACACAAAAACATCTCAGGATTGGTTGCGATCTAGATACGAAAAGAGACACATTCTTGAATATGTGGTGTAACGAATCCAGTAACTGTGTCTTGTTACCTGTATCCCAAACAGTTGTGTGATAAGGTTAGAGGACCGATTTCTCAACATCTCAGTACAGTATGTGACTATGGTATGTACTAAGAAGCCCATCTTCACAATCCATAAACACAATTCCAAGTGTCAAGCCAAGATGCATTGAATGGCGGTCACTCTCCTGAGGTATTACTTAATTTCCAACTAGAATAACATCTTCAAATCTCCAATCAAAGTTCTTGCGTAGGTATCATTATGTCTAGACAGATTACAGAAATCATATCTTTCTTCCTGTAATATCCAAGGTACTCACTCTACATCCAAGCTGCAATAGTACGTAACCAAAATCGACTGGGTAATATCGATAAAAACTGATACCGAACATCAAGAAAGAATAGAAATATTGTGGTTATGGATAGGGTAAATTGTTCTATGCCGATTTGGTCTGCACTGGGATGTCTAGATGCCTAAGAGTTTTGACGAGATCTATACACAGGCGTATTTGAGAGATAGCACATCTAGCTATGCTCAGAAATTGAGCTACAGGTTTTCAGCGAACAAGGACTATGTATTTTGGTATTTGAATAGAATTAGCGAGGCAACACGGAGAGTAAAAGATTGTCTTGGATCGAATCTGAAGAAGATGACCATTCTAGATATTGGATGTGGAAGCGGATGGCTGGCAGTAAATCTAGCTCTAGATGGAGCAAGCTCTGTCGGAATAGATGTCGCGAGAGAACTCGTCTATTTCTCCAAGAGAAGAGCAAAGTACCATGATGTCCCAGTCGATTTTATTGTAGCCGATTGTACTTGGCTACCATTCAGAGAGGAGAAGTTTGATTTCGCTGTCGCCTTTGATGTGCTAGAACATATGAAAAGACCCGTCAGTTGCCTTGAAGAAGTATACAGAATCTTGAAGAGAGACAGCAAGTTCTTCTTCGAAACTCCTAACAAGCTGTCTCTATTCAGTCCTCACTCTCACAGTTCCTTGATAAGCCAGCTTAAAAGATGGTGGTACAAAAAAGTAGGAAAGAAAATCAACTACGCCGAATCTTGTTTTAGCGATTTCGAGAACCTCTTCACTCTAAGTCAACTCACAACACATCTTACTCGCATCGGTTTCCAAGAAACCCATTTATTGATGCCGCAAAAAACAGGAAGTATTACTAGAGAAGCCCTGGTTACATTATTCGAAAAAGTGGATATCCTGAAATCATTCAAGCCGTCCCTCAATATAATTGCATTAAAGACTGCAACAAATTCTAATAGAAACTATAATCCTAGATCATCTAGATGAAAACCAATAGGAGATAAGTATCAACATTATTGATCATGCCAGTAAATTCTTAGCAGTAAATAACACAAAACACAGATAGACATGGAATACAGCGTTGTGCATACTAGTCAGCTGGATAGTGCTTTGACTTGAACCGGAAAACTGTACTGATCGTTAATCCTCCATACATCGAGGAGTGGGATCGAGATGGGAGATGCCAGACTCCAGCTGACTCCTGGGGTGTGCCTTTCCCCCCAGTAACAGTAGCTTCAATCGCAGGACATCTGCGCTCAAGAGGATACAATGTGAGACTCTTTGATGCTGTTGGAGCTCGACTTTCATGGAGTGATCTTCAAAAAGAGGTGGAAAAGAAGACGATCGATGCGGTCGTCATCAATACTGCAACACCGACGATAGAGAATGATCTCAAGGTTGCATCCCTTACGAAGAGACACCACGACTGTATTGCAATTGCTATTGGTGGATTTCCAAGTGCACTACCCGAAGAGTGTTTTTCTATTGAGCCGAATTTAGACCTAATAATAAAAGGCGAAGATCCTGAACACCCAATAGAAAAAGTACTTGAAGGTGACACTAAAGGGAATGGAATCGTCACGAGATCGGATACATCTACCCTCCCCTACATTGAAAATGATCTAGATAACCTAGGCCTACCAGCATACGATCTTCTTCCAGACTATCGTTTCCCCCTGACTCAAGAAAAGTGGACTTTCATATTCGACGGGAGAGGATGTAGTTTTGACTGTAGATACTGTATAATCCCTCGCTTATGCGGGAGGAAGTTTAGATGGAAATCGAATGCCCGAATTGTGGATGAAGTCGAACATTGCAGAAATAGTCTCAAGATGAAACTCATGATGTTCTGGAGTGAATGTTTTACAGTCGATAGGGAAAGAGTCCTCAAACTCTGTCAAGAGCTAAAAGAGAGAGAAATTGACACCAAATTCTTGTGTACAACCCGGGTTGATACAGTCGATCCCGATCTCTTGAGTGAAATGTATGATACTGGGTTTCGTTGGATAAGCTTTGGAATTGAGAGTGGAAGTCAACAGATTCTTGACAAGATGAACAAGAGGATAACCTTAGAGCAAAGCCGATATGCAGTGAAGATTGCCAATAATACAGGGTTGAAAACGATTGGCCATTTCATTCTCGGATTACCGGGAGAGACAAAAGACACTTTGAAGTCTACTTTAGAATTCTCAAGAGAAATCGGACTTGATTTTGCTCAGTTCTACACGTTCACACCATTTCCTGGTAGTAAGCTGTACGATGAGTTTATCGATGAGGGATGGAAGAGACCAGAGAAGTGGGAGGAGCTGGAACAAGGTAATCCCTCAGTAGGTTACATGAACCTCTCAACCGAGGAGATTAGATCTTGGCGTCGGAGGGCATACTATGATTTCTATTTTCGCCCCACTTTCATATCGACTTTGATGCGTTCTGTGAGTCTCCGTGGTTTAATGCATCTCGCTTCTCACGGAATTCGCTTCTTAAAATGGTGGCACAGATAGAATCCTCTGAATGAAGAACAAGTTATTCTAGTTTTACGCCAACAGTAGATGAGGGAATTTGCCATTTCGTGGGATAGAAAGATTCGGGAACACTATGACGAGATCGCCTTTGAGTATGACGAACGGAAAGAATCGAGCTATTACTCAACGATAGAAGAAATAATCCGGGAATTCATACCCTCAGAATGCTACGTCTTAGACCTAGGCTGCGGATCAGGGAAACTGCTGAGAGATCTTTTTCCACGAGGAGTAGGCGTGGATCTCTCAGCCAAATTGATTGGATTTGCCCACGACAAGAGAGCAAACCATGACTATATAGTCGCAGACATCAAGCATTTACCTTTCAGGGAACTCCGGTTCCCTGCAGTAGTGTGCATCGACGTCTTAGAACATGTTGATGACACCGAACAGCTCATCAACGAGTTGAAGCGGATCACAGAAATCGGGGGGATAGCGGTGATGACAACCGCCAACTTCTTCTTCTGGCCACTTTTGGAACTACTTGAGATATTCCAACTGAAGCTACCGGAGGGTCCCCACAAGTGGATACGCCTCCGAGCAGTAACTGAATTATTGGAGGAAAGGGGGTTTCATTGCAGCACTGCAAGTAAGTGCTTTGGTCTGATACGTATAATTGCTGCCCAGAAACAATGGTAAGGGCTAACTATCAACGAATCCGTATCTCTTTCTTCATAAATTGCACTCTTCCCAAGGCCCCTTCTGAAACCGAAATCCTTCTGAACCCGACAGAAGAGTAGAATCCTATCGCATCCTCGTTCCCTTCATACACAGGTACAAAGAATACATCCTTCTTTTTTGCATCCAAATAGAATTCAACACGATTCAGTAGTCTTGAGCCAATCCTTCTTCGTCTATATTCAGGATGAACAACTATCTCCCAGAGCACCGCCGTATCATCCGGCAGAGTCTTCCTAGATCTTCGGAGAGTTAATTGCATTGTTTGAAGAGTCTTCCTACAAGTCAGGAAGAAACCATCAGAAGATTCGTAAGTTCCAGCCAACACCCCGAAAATGAAGCGGGGTAGCATCATCACTAGAAGATTCTTCGAGAACCTGCCGTTATTAGAAGTCACCACAGCGAAGCCGACTAACCTCTCTTGGCACACGGCTACAAAGAATCCACCGGGTTCCAGCCTTAGAATACATGAATAGAGATCGATCAGGAATCCCTTTCCCATCGATTCAAAGAATCCTGGCAGATACCTTGAGTGGAGAGAGACTATCCTGTCAAGATCAGTCGCCCTAGCAGACCTGATTTGCAAGAATGAGACGCGCTTCCTTCAGTTCTTTCTTGAATGAGATCTGTCCCATCAATAAAAGCCGATTGTTCCCCAAGAAATCAAAGATTTATTTTCGTTATCTATCCTCTCGAATAGCACGAAGATTAAGGTCGATATGAATTTTCATCAGAAACTCTGCAAGCGTCGAAACCTACGAAAGGTTTTCTACGACCAACTACGAACATATGGCAACTCCTCTGCCCCGCCAAGGAGAATATACAATGCCAACGTATGAACCAACGCGAGAGAACGTCGCGGTCATAGTGCCAACGTTGAATGAAGCCGGTACAATATTGGATGTCTTGAACGGGATACCGAAAGACCTTGTCGATGAAATCCTCGTAGTGGACGGGGGTTCCTCGGACGGGACTGTAAGAATAGCACTTGAGAGAGGTTATCAGGTTGTTCTTCAGGACAAGAAGGGACTCGCAAATGCAATCAAACAAGGGATCGAGGAAACCACCGGGGGAACAATCATAATACTTGACGCGGACGGCTCCCATGATCCGAGGGATATTGCAAGATTCCTGCAGAAGATAGAGAGTGGCTATGACCTAGTGGTCGGTTCAAGATACCTAGACGGAGGTCATAGTTACGATGATACATTCTTCACTTTGATAGGCAATCGGACTATAAACATACTCTGCAAACTCATTCACAACATCCCGATCAACGACGTTCTCATGGGATACAAGGCTTTCAAGAGACATCTCTTCAAGTCAATAAACATCACCTCTCAGCATCAGGAATTCGATGCAGAAATCGTGACCAAAGCAAAGAAGAAAGGATTCAAGATCGGGGCCATTCCAATAGTCGAGCAGAAAAGGATGTATGGGAAATCGAAACTGAATCCCCTAAGGACGACAATTAAAATACTCAAGATATTGGTCCAAGAACGCATACACCACTAGCAATTAAACAGAGAACAGCAATTCAAACATTCATTTCATTAGTAATAGACAGGAACACCCTCACTTATCCATCGGGAAACTAATCGACACCCCGAATAGAATGAAGCACAACCATGAAAAATCAGATCAAATACAGCGATAACCTAGTTTATCAAGGGAAAAACAGGAATACAAACACCAATTCTACTAGAAACCAAGAGCCCAACTATCCGTTTACATTCATCGAATCAAATAGGAATTCCAAAAGGCTTATTCCCCGTAATATGGGACAGTGGAAGGAACATTTGGGCAGTTATGTGATCCTATTGAAATCGAATCGAAGGATATCATTGCCAATCTTGAACAGAGATAAGAGGCTGCTCTTACTTATTTCAATCTTCATAATATACTGGGGTATTTTTGGCTGTGCAACCGTAGGGGGAGCAGGTCTTGACCAATATCTCGTACTACGTTCGATTGTTGAAGACGGCGATCTTGACCTAGGAAACCAGTTTTTCGGGAAGTATTCTCCTGTTCTAGAATATGCCGAATCAACGGGCAAGTACGTTACTCGATATCAACACGGCACAGCCATGCTCACGCTTCCATTTTATTTGTTTTCATTCCTCTTCGACGACTTCTTTCACTACCGTGATTCGGAGTTTCTCCTCCTTCAAGGAGATATTTTCATTCACAGCTTCATGTTTGCTGTCGGCATAATCACCTATTCACTAATCACCTTGATCCTGATGTACAGATTGATCTCACAACTTTACTCAAAGGAAACCGCGTTCTATACTACGCTTATAGCCTTTTTCGCTTCACCCTTAGGGTTCTATACCAACGCTATGTATCACCCTGAACACGCCTTGGAAGCTTTCGTCGCAATGACCGCTATAGCGATATGGTTCGAGAATCGAAACGCAAATCGCGTCCTCTACGATATGCTCCTTGGGCTCTGTTTAGGAGCAGGAGTTACAGTCAAGTACATCGACGCCGTATTCTTCCCAATATTTCTCACTTGGTACATCTACTCCTACAGAGAAGGACGGGTTACGTCAGTAAGATTGATAACCTTCATAGCATCCTTCATTCTCCTTGCTATCACCGCACCCATCTACGCCCTACTACAGTACGGAACATTGTCAAATCTAGGAGGGTATGGCGGTGCTATCAGGACCCACTGGAAACCTCTCTATTGCCTACCCAATCTTCTCTTCGACCCAGATAAACTCGGTTTCTTTGCGTTCAATCCAGTTTATCTTCTCGCCATACCAGGCTTCTTCTTGATCTGGAAAAAAGACAGAGAACTATGTGCAATAACAGCATCTATGTTCACACTCATACCCCTCTTCTATGGCTCAGTAAATTATATCGGCACGGTCTCGTATAATACCCGTTGTTTGGTAGTCGTTGTCCCTCCCTTAACCCTAGCACTAGCCGCTACATTCCATCGCTTTCGTGGTGACTGGAGGCTTTGGGTAATAGCGCTACCACTCGCCAGCATTGCCACTCTACTTCTATTCCAACATCTACTCGGAATGCGATATCAGCCTCATCAATCCATCTACAGTCATTACATCCGCTTCCTACTAGATCGCGGAATGAATAATGTTCCCAACGAGTTTCTTTATAGATTCATTCACTATACTAACCTCAGACTAATCCTCACATAAGGAACTGAGGCGTAGAATCAAGACAATAAACCTAAAGCGGTAACTCGACAAACTCACAGACTCGATTCAGGCAAAAAGATGTCTTACTGTGCTTACTGTGTCGACCTGCCAAATCTACCCCTTACGCATTAGAGTAGTGTTACTATGTTCTTCAATTCGTTTACCATTGACTCTAACTCTTCATTCACCAAGTCTGGAAACATCGGAAGCGTGAAGATAGTTTTTGAGGTCTTTTCAGTAACAGGCAAAATACCTTCTTTGTATCCGTATTTCTCAACATAGTAGGGCATGAGGTGAGTCGGTGGAGCGAAATGTACCGATGCACCTATATCTTTCTCTCTAAGAGACTCGACAATTCTGTTTCTGGTTGCTTCATCCCTCGTGGTTGGCGTATACATCTGGTATACATGTTTGCATCCCTTCATGAGAGATGGCGGTTTTATCCCATCGATCTCTTCAATTCGCTTATTGAGATAGCTTGCATGAGATATCCGCTTCTCGTTCATCCTCTCGAGTTTGCCGAGTTGGATGAGCCCCAAAGCCCCTTGGATATCAGTCATCCTGAAGTTGTATCCTAGTTCTATTTGGATTCTCTCCCATGGCTTCTTCTCTTTCTCTCTGGACCATGTTCCCTTGAACACCCCGTGTCCACGCATCATCCTTACGATCCCTTCGATGTTCTCGTCATCTGTGGTGATCATTCCCCCTTCACCTGTGGTAATGTTCTTCGTGGGATAGAAAGAGAAGCAACCAATCCCCATAGAACCGACTTTCCTGCTTTTATACTCAGCTCCCAGAGCCTCAGCGGCATCCTCAATAATCACAAGCCCATGATCTTCAGCAATCTCTAGGATAGGGCCCATATCAGCTGGATGCCCCGCATAATGCACGGGTATTATCGCTTTCGTCTTCTTGGTGACCTTCTCCTCGACCTTCTGGGGATCTATGTTATGGTAGACCTCGTCTACATCAGCGAATACCGGCTTGCCGCCTTGACAGATCACGGCGTTGGCAGTAGCAGGGAAAGTAAATGATGGGACTATGACTTCGTCCCCGGAACCTATCCCGACGGCTGCTAGGGACAGGTGAAGTGCAGAGGTGCAGGAGTTAAGTGCGACAGCATACTTAGTGCCAATATACTCAGCCGTCCTCTTTTCAAATTCTTTGACGTTAGGGCCTTCCGCAAGCCAGCCGCTTCTCAGAACTTTCTCTACTGCACGTATCTCCTCGGAATCGATAGACGGTTTCCCCAAAGGTATCTTGGTTACCATGGTATCCATCCTGCCAGATCAGAGAACTAGAGGGCTGGAATATTCTTGACCTCCAATCTCTTGAATGGAAGGTACGTCTCCGAAGTCCATTTAATATATTCTTTGATGCCTAACCTGAGATCGTACATAGGGTTATAGTCTAAGATCCTCCGCGCCTTTCTGTTGTCGAGGCGCCGTTTCTGAACATCAATCTTTCTTCCAGGAGTCACTTCTACCGATGTTCCAGGGACGAATTCGCTGATAATATCGGCAACCTCTCGGATCGAATGGTCTTCACCGTATGAGATATTGAAGACTTCGCCGACAGCGAGGCTATTGTCGATGGCTCTCATGACTCCGCTGGCAGTATCCTTGACATAGGTGAAGTCCCTGCTCTGTAATCCCCCTCCTTGCAGACTCAAAGGTTTACCTAAGAGGGCATTCTCGATAAAGATCTTGATAACACGGTCGTATAAGTCCCCTGGGCCGTAGACGTTGGTCGGTCTAATTATTGTGGTCTTCAGACCGTAGCTTCGGGCATAGGCCAGCACAGCGTTCTCTGCAGCAAGCTTGCTTCCACCGTAGATCCCTTTCGGGTTCAAAGGATGCTCTTCGTCAACTGGGACATATTGGATTTCACCATATACGCTGGAGGTTGAGACATGGATTAATTGGTCGATTTTTCCACTATCTCTGGCTGACTCTAAGATGTTCAATGTTCCCTCGAAGTTAACTTGGAAGGTCTGGTAGGGATTCTTCATAGTATCCGGGATGAAGGACATCGCGGCTACATGGATGACTTTGTCCACATCGTAATCACTTATTACAGATCTCACCTGTCCAAAGTTGCGTAGGTCTTTGTTGACAAGGTTCAGCTCGTCATAATTAGGAAACCTCAGCTTCTTTGCTACAAGGAGTTCATCCCTAGAGAGATGGTCTAAGATAAGGACCTCTTTCTTCTGATCCATCAAAGCTCGTACAATATGGGACCCAATGAAACCTAATCCACCTGTAACCAAGATCATTCTTCGAATCCTCCGAGAACAAATACGCACACATATCATTCGTTTGCAATTAAGCACTTTGGGAGATAAAGCCATCCTTCACGAACAGGAAACATAAAGTCAGTCAAGCGTATTAGTTAATTATGAAAACATGGAAGAATCCCGTTTTACGGGATGGGTAAAACAGGATATGGCTAAGGGTATCAGACGAGGCGTCACAGTAATTCTTCCCGTGTACAACCAAGAACGAACAGTTGAAGAATGTCTCAATTCACTCCAAGAACAGACCTATGCGAATATGGAGATCTGGGTTGGCAATGATGGCTCCACAGACGATACCAAGGAAATCGTATCAAAGTATCCCGTGAAACTTTTCGAGTTCAAACACAAGGGTAGACCGAAAACCCTGAACAGACTTTTACATCTCGTTAAGACGAAGTTCGTTGCTGTAGTTGAGGGGGATGCGATCTACAAACCGAACTATCTGGAGGCATGTATCAGCCATTTCTCTTCACGAGAAGTGGGAGGAGTAATAGCAAGACAGCTTGCAGTAGCCTCTGACAGCATTGTCTCAAGGGCAATATCCGCATACCGCGATGTCAGATGGAAACTAGTCGACAGCTCTAGATATATCCAGTCGACCGCATGGGTGTTCAGGAAAAAGGCGCTAGATGATGTAGGAGGATTCGATGAGGATCTAACCATAGCAGACGATGTAGCCTTAGGGATATCTCTGATCCGCCGAGGATGGAAGATAGAGTTCGTGCCTGAGACCACATGGCATCATCATGAACCAACCTCACTCATCACTCTGATGAGACAACAATTCCGCTGGGGGGTCGGATCTTACATTTTCCTGAAGAAGTATGGTGGGGAGATCAGTAATCCTCATGTGAAAATGAGGTGGAAGACATTAATCCTTTTCAACAGCTTCGTTCTTCTATTCGTAATCTCGCTTTTCCTCTTCAGGACCGGCCTGATCCTGTTACTAACTTCAGTCCTCTTGTATCTATTCTTCAAAACGATTCTTTTCTACTCCAGGTCAAGAAAAGTCACAGAGGACACAGCAGGGGCAATTCTATTCCCTTCAATCGATATGCTAGGAAAGATAGCTTTCTCAACAGGATTCCTCTATGGCTATCTGGGCATTTCCTCTTTAGAGGAATAGCAGCAGACTATAGATGTAGCCTTAGATCTGGCGATACCATTCAATAGTCTTCGTAAGACCTACCTCAAGACTGGTGCGGGGGTGCCAGCCAAGCAATTTAATGGCTTTTGTAATATCAGGGCAACGCCTCTTTGGGTCATCACTAGGTAGAGGTAAATGTTTGATCGGGGAATCACTGGCAACGAGTCTCTTGATCAGATACGCCAATTCAATTATCCTGATCTCGTCTTGACTTCCAATGTTAATAACTTCACCAGACAGCTCGGGTAGACCTGCAGCCTTCAAGAGCCCTTCGATCTGGTCTGCTACATAGAGAAATGATCTTGTTTGGGTACCGTCTCCAAAAACGGTGATTGGTTCATGTTTGATAGCTTGGTCCATGAAACGGGATACCGATCTTCCATACGTATCTCCTGCTCTGAGTCTTGGACCGTACGTGTTGAATACACGGACTACCCTCGTGTCGAGACAGTGCTGTCGGTGGTAGGCAAAGACAAAGGCTTCTCCACATCTTTTCGCTTCATCGTAGCATCCTCTCAAACCTATCGGATTCACATTCCCGTTATAGTCTTCTCTCGTCGGTATATGGTCATTAGTGGGATCGCCATATATCTCACTCGTCGAAGTAAAAAGGAATAGTGCTTTGTCTTTCTTTGCTATGCCCAATGCGACTGAAACCCCGAGGGTGTTTGCTTTGAGAATCTGAATCGGATACTTGGTGAATTCCAGCGGGGATGCGCGGCTTGCCATATGCATGACCACATCAAACCGCTCTTCAAGCTGGATTGGTATAGATATATCGTGACGAACGAATTTGAAGTTCTCTCGCTCAAGCAGGTGCGTCAAATTGTCTAGGTGTCCACTTGTAAAGTTGTCCAAGCAAACTACCTTTGCACCTTGGGTGACAAGTACTTCACAAGTCCAAGAACCGAGGAATCCTGCGCCACCTGTAACAAGAACATTTTTGTCTTCAAAGCAGATGTCGGATTGACCAAGGTTTCTGATCACCTTTAAAACGTCTTCAGAAAAATCTTGTGTCATTATTGTTGACAACTCCATGCTTAGCCTTCATCGTGCCATCTCATGCTATTGTTTTTACGTTGCTGGTGGTCCAGTATTTCAGACCACCTATTTCGCTTTTCTGAAATGATGTTCTTCCTGTTCTATTTCTCCGAATTGCGAGCCGTGATCCTATGATGCAAAGGATTATCACTCATTACACCAAAACCTATGAGTTCAAGAGAGAGAATTCAACAGACTGACTTCGAAGAATTCGTAATTCATACTATCAAAGTATATTGGAGTTGAACAGACTAACCAGTCGATTAAAGTCCTCAGTTGTCAAATTTGCTGCTCATCTTCCAGAAATATATGTAAAACCCTAGTTCAGCAGATTCGCTGTATGTCTTGAGTGGAAGCATTGAGAGTAAAACTTTACTCTAAACTATTGAAAAAATGAGAGACAGGGTTCACATCTCAGAAGTAGTGATAATAGAGTACGCGTCAATGGTTGAACTGGGAGACTATGTCTCCATCAACTCATTCTGCTATTTTCCATGGGAACGGTGAGATTACGATCGAAGACTATGTTAGAATAGGATTCCATGTCTGCATAATTTCCATCGATATAGTTTACCGGGATCCGAAACGAACCATACAGTGGCAATGAAAAATGGGGTATTAATAGTGATCGAGGACGATATCTGGATAGGGGCTGACTCCACAATACTCAAAGGGGTGAGGATCGAGAGAAGAGGCATGGTAAGTTCAGGTTCGGTTGTGACTAGAGATGTACCACCATATGTTGTTGTGGTCGGAGTCCCGGCAAAGATGATCAAGAAGAGGGCGCTGGACTGTTTGGACAAAAATGAACGGCTAAATGAGGAGACATATCTCTTTCCTTGTTTTCTCTTCTCTACTCTCGCGGACAGTGTACCTATCCGCCTACTAGGGTACTATGTCTCCGTATCTGGACTTCTTGTTCACTCGCACTATCAACATTAATAGAACATCAAGTTTATACGTTGTCTACTTTTCAATTTATAGATAACCTAGGCGAGTCAGCTGGTCAATTATTTCCCTATCCTGATAGATGTCGTCACGAACATGCGCTGATCTGTCTTGTCCAAAAAAACCAATTGCACCAAATTGCTTCTCTAATAATGCTCTTAGCACACGTGCTACCTCTGAATGTTTTTCTATTAGATTGAGTTCTTCGTTCGGATCATTCACTATATCATACAACTCTTCATGCTTATCTGAATTCAGAATATATTTCAACTCTCGTGTTCTGATACACTTCATGCCCCTACGGTATTTAGAATGAGCAAGACCGGGGTATTTCTTCATCAGAGTTCTTGTTAAAAAACCCCCTCCATGTTCTGCGAAGATGTAATCCCGTAACTCTCGCTCCCTTGGTGAAAAGATGTCGATTCCTTCATATTCCAAAGTCTTGCCTGTGTTGATATCTGAGAGCTTCAAAATAGTAGGGAACAAATCCACATGCGATACCAAAGAGGTGACTCTCTTCTTTAACGGTAGATTGGAGTAGTAGACTACTAAAGGGACATGTATTAGAGTATCGTAAAGACAAAAATCATGATAGACTAGACCATGCTCTCCAAAGTTCTCTCCGTGATCTGAGGTAATCACCAATATTGTTTCATTAAGGATCTTGAGGTCTCGAAGAAGATGCAAGATCTCCAATATCTTATTGTCTAAGTAAGACAATTTTGAATCATAGTAAGATTTGATTACTTCCCATTCTTTGTCTGTTAACTTGATTCTTCCCAGTACATGTGATAGTAGCGCATCTCCAGTTGAAGCCAATTCTCTTGCTCTACTAGTATCCACCTTCGATTCAATATCGCGGTAAAATTTCTTGTGGAAGGCTCCTGGGGAGTAGTATGGGCTGTGAGGTGTACTATAATGTAGATACATAAAAAAGGGGTGAATTTCTTTCTTAAGCCATGATTTGGCGATTTCCGTAATGTAGAAAGTTATATCCTTTCCGCCATATATCCTGTTCCTAAATGTGTTGAGTGCTCTCTTGAAGCATAGATCAAATCCATTTTTCAGGAGGGGTCTTCTGAAGGCTTCAATGAAATAATTGAAGCCTTTGTTAAAATGTGTGTGTTTGCCAATATGTGGAGAACTGGTTATCCCAAAGGTGTGGTAACCTGCTGAAGACAAAACCTGGGAGAGGGTTATTTGTGTTTTATCCAGAGAAAAATTTTCTCCGATAACCCCGCATGTTGACGGAAATTTTCCAGTAAACAAAGACGCATGAGAAGGCATAGTCCAAGGAGAAGTACTGAAACAATTTTCAAAGAGTGTACCCATTCCTGCAATCTTGTCTATATTTGGTGTAGTATCTCTATGATATCCATAGCAGGATAAATGATCAACTCTTGCAGCGTCCAATACAATAAGTAGAATATTTGGCATCCTCTTTGTCAATGTCTAATCACTCGTATAACTTGACTAGTTTACTTTTCTAGGTTCACAACATCATGCACTGGCGTACGAAAGATGATCTAATGAGATTAAACTCCTTTTCTTCGTAGCCAGCTAACCTCCTTCATCAGGTTTGCAGGATTTGCCATGTACATAAGAGCCTTGAAAGGATGTCTTAGTGCATACCCAAATCTATGTTTGATACGGAACGCTTTCAGAGTCTTGAGTCTTTGGTCATTATCTTCTGGTACATAGATCGGAACACCAGTATGGGAGGGAAGGACTTTCCGAAACCAGTCGAATTCGCCTCCGAAATAATTGGATTCTCTCAGATCCTTGAATATCTTAGTGCCTGGATAAAGCCAAACATGATCGATGATCGTAACCTCATTCGGCTGAAGATTCTGTTTAATGAACTTGAAAGTTCTCTTTACGTCTTCTTCAGTCTCCCCTGGATATCCGAACATAAAGTTACACTTTGGAAGAATATCATACCTTCTACAGATTTTAACAGCTTTCTTTATCTTATCTAGGTTAGTATTCTTTCCCATAATCTTCAACATTCTTTGGCTTCCAGATTCGACACCAAAGGTGATGAGTTTGCATCCTACAGAAGCCATATTCTCTACCAGATCTTCACTTATCGTGTTAACGTGAGCATAACAGTCCCATACTATATCGAGTCCTCGGTCTCGAATCATTCTGCAGATCTCAATAGTTCTTTCTCTGTCAACCGTAAGATTGTCGTCTGAGAAGGTAAATCCATCTAGGAAACCAAAGTCCTCAAGCGTTTCCTCCATCTCATCAACCAAATTCTTCGGGCTTCTATACCGTATCTTCGAACCCCACATCAGCGTTGTCGAACAGAAGCCGCACTTGAAGGGACATCCCCTACTCGAAATGATATTCGTCACTTTATACCGATCCAGTCCAGCTGAAGCAGCCATTCTAATGGGATACTCCTTAACAGCTAATAGATACCGAGCGGGAAATGGGAGGATGTCTAGATCTTCTATGAGGGGGCGTAAGGGAGATTCTACAATCCTACCTTCGTCATCCCTGTATGTGATTCCTCTGGTTTTCTTGAGAGGTTTCCCTGACTCGAGTTTCTCACATATTTCAAGAAGTGTTACCTCCCCTTCTCCACGAGTAATAATATCAATAGAGGGAATATTCGCTAGGATCTCTTTTGCACAGAATGTAGCATGGATTCCACCAACAACGACGGGTAATTGGGTTTTCTGTTTTACAAAATCAGCTATTTCGAAGACTTCGAATCTCTCAAATGTGTTGCATGTGATCCCCACAAGGTCAGGTTTGAACCTCGACAACATCTTTTCGAGCTGTTCGAACCATTTCTCACGATTCTCGCCTGTCCTCTTTCTTACAATGTTTAGATCTGCTATTGTCGGTTTATGTCCGTTCTCTTCCAGCATTGATCCAAGATAGGCTAACCCTAGAGGGGGGCCGACTTCTCGTCCTATGCCCATCCGCTTTCCTATAGTAGGCTTGACTAGAAGGACCTTCATCTTTTTCACGTTATTTCTGCGATTTCAAAGAGATCACACTATTCATGAGTCTGGGTCTAGAGATGACCTTCTATACAACAGGCGATTTCCCAAGGAAAAGTGCTCCTCAATCTGGTTGAAGTGGGAAGATAAAAGGACAGCGATGGGGAAAATCGTCCGAGAATACTCAATTCGTAGATTCAGACTCGAGACTATAAGATATACAGATTGTAGGAAATCAAAGTATCTTAAGCACGTAGAAGAACTAAGAAGCCTAAGAGTAGAAGAGTGAGAAAGCCGTATTCCATATCGCACAACTGTTATACAAAAATTAGATCTTTGGTGACCTGAATGCGCATTGGATTGATTATCAGCCATCAGTATCTAGCAATAGCTCATAGCATTTGATCATATCTTCGACGCATTTTTCCCAAGTCGCTCGATTTTGGACCGTTTTTCTTCCTCCTCTAAACTTGTCTGGATCCCTCAGGACTATGTCGATCTTGTCTACTAGATCTTGCACATTTCTGGGCTCGAAGAGTAGCCCAGATTCCTGTCCAAAGATTTCAGGAATACCTCCCCCATTTGCACCAACTATTGGACATGAACATGCCTGTCCCTCATAAACTACTTTTGGTGAGGGGTCTGGATAAGAGGGCACGACGAGACAGTCAGCTGTCGAGTAGTATTTTGGAAGGTCGAAGTAGGGTACCGGTTTCAGGAATTCGATATTTTTAAGTCTAAGATTTTCAGCTATCGACCTGAACCATCTATAGTAAGTCTTGTAATAACCTTCTTCCCTTTTAACGCCCACTAATAGGCACTTCAGGTTTCTGTATCTTTTGTTCAATTGAGGCATTGCTTGAAGTATGTATTGAATTCCCTTCCAAGGGGTGGGGCGTCCAACGAATAATATAATGTTATCTGCTTCATAGAATTCCTTGAGATCACCTTTCACACGCTTAAAACGTTCCAGTTCCACGCCGTTATAGACAACTCTAACCAACTTCTCTGGAAAATATTTGTAGACTGAGTTTGCAGTGTAATTATCGCATGCAATTACTAGATCAGCGTGTTGAGTGACATATCTATTCTTCCAAAGGGACCATATACAGTAGAGCCTATCCCAGAGGGCACGTTTAAAGTCGAAATGAAATGGAAGCTTATCAGTGTATAGATCTAGATCAATACTTCCATGGAGATGAGTAATCAGAGGAGAGTTAATCTTCTTCCTGCGCATCACCACAGAGATGTGATATGCGTTATGTCCATGGATTAGATCTGGGTCAATCTTAAGCAGAGTCTCCATAGATCTCCTCGCAAACTCACCATATAGACTACTTCTATGCCCCAGCGAAGAAGATACCCTATGTACCTTGATTCCCTCAATGTCCTCTTCCTCAGGTTGCCCCGCCAACCTACCGCAGACAACATGGACATTCATACCCTTTTCTACACAGAGCTTAGAGTAATAATACCAGTTTGGTCCAAGTCCCCCGATTATCTCTTCTCCTACAGGGAAACTATCCACAATTCTACATATCCTCAAAGTTACTATGCATCCTCACAGAATACTTATTGGTTAGATATCATCTTAGCTAACCCAGCTCCGACTCCCAAGAGGAAGGAGATGTTTCTAACTGCACTGAGAAGAACAAGGCTCACCGCATCTCCGATTCCCAAGAACTTCCATCCTTTCCTTAGGATACTGATACCCTTGATAAGGAATATAGAGACTATACCTATAATCAATACAAAGAGGGTCCACTTCTCCAAGAGAGATAAGACCAAGAGTATGACGGAAAAGAGGACAACTGAAACCTTCGCCCAAGGGAATCTATAAGGATACTTTCTGAAAAAGCCTCCCAATTCCTCTTTACCAAACCAGTAACTTCGCCTTATCAACTCCCTTAACGTCTTCGGATTCTTGAACCACCAATGCATCCCCCCCATCCACCTGATCCGATATCCGGACTCCCTAACCCTGATTCCTAGATCCGTATCTTCACCTGCATTCAACTGCTCATCAAAACCCCCAATCACATCAAATATATCCCTTCTATACACCCACCCGCTCTCAGGATGAATCCGGCCCGAGTTCAGATCTACATTCCTCAAGAGTGCTTCAAGGTGCATACAACGCGACATGTATGTATCATCCTCCCACACCCCCCCACCCATCAGGACCCCACCGACTTTCGGGTCAGAGAATCCCCCCACAGCCTTCGCAAGGTAGTCTGAGGAGTACTTGGCATCTGATTCAGCGAAAAATACCAGTTCACCTCTCGCCAATCTCGTACCAAAGTTCCTGGCATATGATCTCCCATGATGCTCAATCCTCACAGCAGAGATACTTTGACTCTTCCGTGCAATCCGCTCAGCAATCTCATAGGTCCTGTCAGACGAACCGTCGTCGATCGCGATTATCTCCTTTGGGTTATAGGATTGATTCCTAAGTGATGAAAGACACTCTTCAACCGTGTCCTCATCGTCAAGCATCGGAAGGACTATAGAAACAAGCATTCTCTCACTCTGATCCTATGCTTTAAGGAAGACATTCAAAGCTCCCAGATTTTAATAGTTAGTGAAGAATACATCTGAAAAGACTCTTTAATCAAGGAACCAGTCAGCTTCCAAGATACTTCCATAAGGTAGACAGAAGACACGAACACAGGAAAGGAATAGCGGTTGAAGATCGCACTCTGCAACCCCCCATGGCTCTGGGATATAGGGAAGGCGGTCCGAGCAGGTAGCCGATGGCCCCACGCCAGCTTCGACAAGTCTGGGACTAGAACCACATACGCACCCTACCCTTTTTGGCTATCATACTCTGCAGCAATCCTAAGACTTGAGGGCCATACTGTTCTTGGACTAGATGCCCTAGCGCAAGGATGGAATGCAAAAGAATTCACGCAGGAACTTGAGTCTTTTTCCCCAGACCTTGTACTCTTCGAAAGCAGCACACCCAGCCACAAGAACGACCTTGAGCTAGCCCAACAGGTAAAAAAAGCTCTTAAGACAGAGATAGCCTTCGCCGGTTCCCACATCACCTATTTTCCAGAGGAAGTTAAGAGACCAGAGATAGACTACGCTCTGATTGGCGAGTACGAGTATATACTCCGCGATCTAGCCAATGCGAAGGAATCCAGTAAGTCACTACGGGGTGTCCAAGGTCTTGCCTACAGAGAAGGAGAGAAGGTCAAGATCAACAAGAGAAGACCACTCATCAATCTGGACGATCTGCCCCTACCCGCATTTGATGTATTTCAGCCAACATCCTACTACGAGCCATTCGCGAAGAAACCGAACATTCAGTTACTTGCAGGTCGAGGATGCCCCTATAGATGTATATTCTGCCTATGGCCTGCCACCATGTATAGACCTGGATCAGTAAGATACCGAAGCGCTAAGAAGGTAATAGAAGAGATTCGATACGTACTGCACAAGTTCAACCCTAGAGAGATATATTTCGATGACGATACCTTCACCTATCCGAAAGAGAAGGTATCGGATCTCTGTAGAGAGATCAAAGATAGCAAACTGAACTTTGAATGGGCTGCCATGGGACATTGTTCGACAGTCAGTAGGGAGATGCTGGAAAACATGTACGATGCTGGTTGCGAGGCTCTGAAATTCGGCATAGAGAGCGGTAGCGACAGTATCTTGAAGAATTCTCGGAAGGGACTGATGACAAGCAGGGTGAGAGAGGTCTTCAAGTGGTGCAGAGAGATTGGTATACGAACCCATGCCACTATTATGATAGGGCTACCAGGTGAAAACTGGGACTCTATTAGGAGAACCTTCAAACTTGTCCGAGAAATAGTCCCAGATGGCTTTCAAGCAAGCATCGCAGTTCCCTTCCCGGGAACAGAATTCTACAGAATAGCTGAAGAGAAGAAATGGTTTCTCGCCGAAGAGTTCGAAGATATCGCATTTTCGCATTATGCAGGAGACTACACGATAATCCGCACAGAGGAACTGAGCCCTGATGACTTGGCTAAGGCAAACAGGTATGCCAACAGCATCCTCCCCGTACTCTTGAAACTGGAACGCGCAAAAAGAGACTACAGGTACTCCCTTTATCTAGCAACCCAAGCCCTACTACACCCGTCCAAGTTCATATCCCATCTAAGAAGACTCTTTTCGCCTCCAATCTAAGCCCCATCCATGGCTCTACTTAGATTGGTTTGAAACCCAAAACGTCAATATACGAACTCCGAATGATTTTAGGAACAACATCCAATAGTGGAGAGAGAACCGCCCAACAAGTGTTTCCCTATGTACGCACAGTACAAAACACCCAGCTTGATTAGAGCGAATACCTTCAAGAAGGCATTCAAGGGTGTTGCCTGGGTTTCTTCCGCGAGGATTCTATCAGGGATCATCGGATTCCTAACTAATGCGTTTATCATATACTCACTTGAACCGAGCCAATACGGGATCGGTTCCCTAGTCCTATCGGTTGGAGGATTACTCTCAACATTTAGTGAGCTAGGCTTCCGCCATTCGATCATCAAGACGATAATCGACGCAAAAACAACGGGCAGTTACTCGGAGGCTAGACGGCTACTAATAATAGCGATCACCATCAGCCTATCCATTGGACTACTAATAGCTACTCCAGTATTCCTATTCTCCAGCAAAATATGTAGACTACTTAATTCTCCAGAAGCCGCGGACATATTGAAACTGGGGTCCATACTAACAGTAACGATACCCCTCCAAGCCATATCCCTGGCTGCAGTATCAAGCCTTCAGGAATTCAAGGTACTGACGATATTCACACTTCTCGGCAGCCTCACCCGGCTATTCACATTTATCGTAACCGTGGAAACAGGAGCAAAAGGAATGGTCTTCTCCATAATCATTTCCCAAATAGCTGTAACCATACTCTCATTGATCTTTTCGCATAGACGTCTTTCCTCATCAGCAACCCCAGAAGATCATGTAAAGGACAATTGGATAGACACTTGCAAGAAACTCTTAAGCTTCTCAAGGTATCTCTTAGCCACCAACATACTGAAAGGCGTCCATACGAGACTGGATGTCCTCTTGCTGAGCCTTCTAGGAGACCCAACTCTACTCGGTTATTATAAGGCAGCCAGTGAAATCTCAGTCCCATTTCTCAATCTTATTACATCTACCAGCTTCACAACCCTTTACCCAATACTATCGGAGAGCCATACCTTAAGGGATAGAGAGACTTTCAAGAAACTCCATCAGACATTCATGAAGATCGAACTCGCCATTGCGATGCCTCTGGCCTGTGGGATGATAGTATTGATGAGACCGTTCCTGTCCATCTTCTTCCCAAGATACCTACCGTCTGTGATCTACTTCCAGGTACTGGCCACCAGAACCCCCATTCTTGTCCTATATAATCTATACAACCCTACCGCGATTCTAGCACTGAGTATGCCGGAGAGACGTCTTCAACTCTCCTCTATCGCGACGGTCCTCAAAACAACTCAGATGTTGATCTTGATCCCGACCTTCGGATTAAACGGGGCCGTCTTCACCGAGATATTCGTCCACCTGATCCTGCTATTCTTATCATACTACACTTTAAGGGAAGAACCCGTCGCACAAATCAAATTACCATACTTCCTTCGGCTCTCAATACCATGCACCATAATGTCTGTCCTAGTCTACTTTCTATCCAGAGTATACTTATCAGGGATATACTCAATCCCTGTGGGCGTCATAGTTGGCGTAGTCGTCTTCTCCGTAATCTTTATCCGGATTGGGGGATTGACCCCTAATGAAGTCAGATCGGTGGATAGATTATTTGGCTCAAACCCCATCGCCAGGGCAATGGTTCGGGTTGTAGAAAAGATCAAAGGTTGAAAACATTGTCTGATATAATCTAATCATAAACCCATTTACGACATGAAGCTAATAGCACATTCCTATGGAGTTAGATCTCATACCGCTTTACTATGCTGCCGTCTTAGAGATCCCCCTTTCTTAGCAGGAAACTACCGATCGCTAGGCAGTCCATCCCAGTAGTAAGGAAACAATGGAGAGCTTCATCGGGGGTACAGACTATTGGTTCGCCCTGATCATTGAAGGAAGTATTCAAGACGACAGGTACAGAGGTGATATCCTCGAAGCTCTTGATAAGCCTCCAGTAGGCAGGATTGGTACTCTTCTCTACTGTCTGGGGTCTAGTCGAGCCATCCACATGAACAACCGCAGGTATCTCCTTCTTCTTCTTTTCAACCACCTGAAAGGCCAGGTTCATGAATAAGGAAGGATATGCCCCGACAAGGTATTCGTCAGCCGCGTCCGCCAAAATACTTGGGGCAAGGGGACGCCACATCTCTCTCCTCTTAACATACTTGTTGATGATGTCTCTCATCTTGGGGTCCCGTGGGTCAGCTAGAATAGACCGATTCCCAAGGGCACGTGGACCCCACTCCATTCTACCCTGAAACCAGCCTACAACCTTCTTCTTGGCTAGCAGTTCGGCGACGACGCCTCCGATATCGTCGTATACTTCATAGTTTAACTTGTACCGATCCAACTTAGCCTTCACATATTCATCCGAGAACTGTGGCCCCCAGTAGGGATGTCGCATCTCAAACACGCTCTTATAGCCAAGCCGAGCATAGACCTCCAAGGCTGCCCCGAGGGATGTACCAGAATCATTTGCTGCAGGCTGAACGTATACATCATCGACCAACCCTGTCTTGAGCAATACTCCATTCATCTTACAGTTGAGTGCTACACCCCCACCCAACGACAGACAGTCAGAATCAGCTTCTTCATTCAACCACCTGAGGAGCTTTACTGAAGCGATTTCAAGCGCTCTCTGAAGCGTCGCTGCCAGATCCCTATGTCTCTGAGTGATCTCTTCGCCAGGTCTGCGTGCTGGTCCGAAATGCTTCTCACGCTCCTCCTTGGACCTACTGCCAAAAGTAAATCTATCATCCACTTTGTAGATAAGCCCATCAAAGGAGAGGACTTTATCGAAATCGTCCTTAGGTATCCCGTAAGGGGCAAGACCCATCGCTTTACCTTCCCCATACCAAACGAAGCCTAAGTGTTGACTGAACCTCCGATACATCTCACCGAGCGAGTTTGGATGTTTGATCCTCTTAAGAACCTCAATCGAGTTTCCATCTAATCTACCAAGAAGAGTTGAGGTTCCGTCTCCTCGCAGATCAATAGCCATGATTAGGCTCTGGTTGAAGCCAGAACAGCGAGAGGCACTTGAGGCATGGGATAGGTGGTGGTCAACGTAGTGTACCTGTTCTCTCTTCGGTTTATATCCGAATTGTCTAGAGACGAGTGACACACCTAACCGATCATAGAAGGAGAACTTGGCCCATCTGGCAAGATCGTAGAGGCTGGTAGAAATCGGCTGACGGAGATAGTAACCTGCACAGATGAAACGCTCGGTCAAAGCAAGATAGTGTTTGACCGGCGACCTCGTTGCAAAAGCGAAATGCTCCACTTCATGGACCGAAATACCCGCTTCTTCTAAGACGTATTTGAGCGCATTACCCGGAAAACCCCAATAGTGTTTAACCCTGGTGAAACGCTCTTCCTCTGCCGCTGCAATCAACTCACCGTTCTTTAGAAGGGAGACTGATGAGTCATGCGCCCGATTAATCCCTAAGATGTACAAATTGCGATACGTCACAACCTTTGGTTCTCAGATTACTCGCAGGACGGGAAAGCGCTGAACGCCTAAGACGTGATAGGTTTCATTTAATTATTTTTAGGTCAGCATAACAGCGTATTCGAGTCCTCTAAAAATGAATGTTAAGACTCCATGAGCAGGTACTCCCAAAGACTCCACTTATACCTTTTCCATCAACATCTACCTCGTAATCTTGATGGAAACATTCGATAAAACCCAAATATGGGAAAAATCAATTCTGACAGACGCATGAAAATCTGCAGATTAGTCTCCTATATACCTCCACCCTCAAGATGGTTCGGGGGATACATGCTATTTGCCTATAATTTGACGAAAGCACAGACAAGAAGAGGGCACGAGGTTCAAATCATAGCTGGCGGGGGGCATATCTACCCGAGATACGAGAGAAGAGAAGGATTTACTGTCAATAGGGTCTTCTCACTAGCACCAAGACATTTTCACCTCTACCTAATACCATACGGCGTCCTCGCATACCAGAAAATCAGGATAATGAAACCAGATATAGTCCACGGGCACGACAGAGATCCATTTGCATACTCCATCCTCCGGAAACACTTTGACGGACCCCCTTTTTTCCTACATTCCCATGGCTTGCATAGCAGATGGTTCAAGACAGGTGTTGTCGATCTTAAATTGAAAGATAAAGGGATCTCTGGGTTCATCACGAGATACTCAGATTTCAAGACGAGGGTCTGGTATGAGACAATAGCCCATAGGAATGCGGACTTCATCTTCGTTGACTGCGAAGCCCTTAAGGACGAGGTGATGAACGACTGCGATGTCCCGGGGGAAAAAATCCATGTAGTCTATAATGGATTTGACCAAGATTACTTCAAACCTTTCAAATCATCGGTCAGGGAAAGTCTAGGCATCCCTAAGGATTCTCATGTCCTATTGATGCCTTCTGCAGATATTCGAAAAGGACTACACGTCATGTTGAGGGCATTCGAGACTTTGGAGAAACGCTACAAGGACTTGTACCTCTTGATTCTTGGAACTAATAGGATTAACATCGAGGGTTCTTGCGGTGAACTCTCTAAGAACGTCATGACCCCAGGCATAATACCGCATTCAAAGATGGCTGAATACTACAATGCTGCCGATATAGTCGTTCTTCCAACATTCTACGACACATTCGCGAAGACATTCGCTGAAGGCATGGCATGCGAGAAACCAATCGTGTCTACAAATGTCTCAGGTGTACCCGAGATTGTCAGGCACGGCAAAGAAGGCTTACTATCTAATCCAGGGAACTACGAGCAACTTATAGAGGCTGTCAGCTACCTCATAGAAGAGCCTGCCACTGCTCGAGCAATGGGCAGAAGTGGAAGAAGAAGGGTTCTTGAGAACTTCACATGGGAAAAGGTTGCTGAAAGAGTAGAGGAAGGATACAGACTTTATTTTGAGTCTACGAATCGATGATTTCAATCTTCCAACTCTTGTAATAAACCTTATAGATCATCCCCCAAAACTGATGGAGATTCTTAAGGAAACAAAGGGTACCAGCAAATAGGACTCGATGACTTTCAGAGTATTCAAGGGAGAAGACTCAAGGAGACTAAAAGATCAAACAGCTAGCCAGTGTTCCTTTTCTAACCAATATTTCTCTTTGAGGGTCTAATCAACGTAGCCTAAACGCCTCAACCTCTCCTTGACTTTCTCCTCATCCTCCGACGTCCAAGTAAAGGACTCACTCTTGTATTGCTCAGGCTCTTCTACTAGATTGATAGGATGCTCTTTCAGATAAGAGGAGAAAAATGCTTGAGTTAGCACCTTGCCATCCATATCTGAAGGGGGGTCTACCCCCATCATGTACAGTATCGTTGGGGCAATATCAACAATATGCGCATTACTTATGGTGACTCCAGATTTGATCTGTGTGCCATTTAAGATCACTATTCCATTTAGTCGATGGGTACCTGACCTGTCTGAGGGAACAACAAGTTTATTCCCGATTACCCCTCGCAGCTCCATAAAGTTGGTGTACTTCATGTTATTCAGGAAGATCGTGATATCAGGAGCCTCGTCGAAATGGGATCCAGAATAGATGTCTTCCTTCTTGAATATGTGAGTGACCATCAGTTCCCCTGTATCTGGATCCCTAAGTTTTTTGAGTTCCCGTATAATCAGATCCCGGACCTCTTCATACTCCTTCCCGGGATTTACGATGCCGAAGCGGTCTCTCCCCTTCAAGTTGATGTAAATCTTGCCACCCCAGCCATACGCGTAGGCTTTTGACCGAGACCAATCAACATCCGAGCCTATTCGAATATGCTTAAGCCTTCGGGCTCTTTTAGGTATAGTCCGTCGAATGAAATCCAGAATCCCCAGCCGTTTTGCAACCTCTCGGAGAGATGTGGCAAAAACCCATCCGACACGCCATTTCAGGACCTCAGGGTTCCTTTTGAGCTTCAGCAGCCCAAGGTCAATCAACCATCGGTTCAAGCTGACAAACTTATGGAGAGGGCCTCCCCCATGGTCAGATAACACAATTACTGTTGCATCCTTACCTGCTCGTTCCAAGATCTCGCCGATTATTGAGTCAACCCTCTGATAGAAGTTCAGAATAGCATCCCCAAATTTCTCAGCTTCTTCGGGGTTATGCCTTGGGTGTGACGGGTCCATATACTTCCAGAAGAAGTCGTGTAACCTGTCAGGACCTATGAAGACAACGACCAAGAAGTCCCATTCAAGATTCTCCATTAGGTGTAGTGTCGCCTTCGCCTCCTTCTCTGTGACATCGTACACCTCTTCCAAGAAAGCCCTTTCCGCGTTCTCACCACGCATAATACCCATGTTGATGTCGACCTTGTAATCGAACTTCTCAAGAAGTAGATCCCGAAGATCCGGCGGGTAAGTAAAATCGCTTTCCTCACCTGGTGTGAGAACTCCTGACATCATGAAGCCGTCAACAGGGTCGGGAGGGTAAGTCACCGGGACGTTTATTACTCCAGTATTGTATCCAGCCTCGTTCAATATAGTCCAGAGGGGTTTTGCATCTCGATCACGAGAGGTGACAATTCTGTAGGTCAAAGGCGAAGATAATTCCGGAATGCCATCCTGCGATCTGCCAATAGGCTCATGGATAGAAAAATCGAATACCCCATGCTTTCCAGGATTCTTCCCTGTCATGAAAGATGTCCATGCTGGTCCTGAGTGCGGGGGGATGGTAGAGGTGAGATCTCCACTAGCGCCATTCCCAATGAGCCTTGCCAGATTTGGCAGCTTTCCTTCCCTAGCCCAAGGGAATACCAAGGAGGGTTCTGCCCCATCGAGACCGATAACAACTACTCGCTTTCGATCCCCAGTCAAGACGCACCACTCCAGCAGGAAATTTCTATTGTTGAATAGTCCTAGTAGATTTTGTAGTAGGTAAAGAATCTATCTGAAGAACATGACCGATAATGAATAATGAAGAAGTAGCGGAATGACTTTTCCACTATCGGTGGGAGGATACCTTACCTTGAATCCGGATGTAGACCTACTCGATCATATGCAGCGATAACCCAACAATGTCCTCATAAGGAAAATTATCTCATATTGTATGCTCAAGAATGTATTAGGTTCTAAGTGTGAGCGAATAGTTTGGAAAGAGACGGTTGAACCTTGGGGTGGTCAAGCAAAGATTCCAGTGGTATTGAGCTAACAACGGTGCTTCTCTGGAATCCTCCCGATTACCCGAGGGTCGCTTACATACGAAAACTACTTCGACACAGACATCGTACATTCGAGGTCTGCTTTCGAGACGAGAAGACGATTCTTAATAAGATGAGAAAGATCCGACAGCTCCTACTTGCAAGAGACCTTCTGAGACTATGGGTTATCCGTCGTCCTCATGTCATGATCGTATTCTCGCCAGTCCCATGCTCGATATTAGGAGTAATTCTTGGACGGCTGCTTGGAGTACCCATAGTATATGACCTCTACTACTCATGGGTGGAGTCACAGATAGACGCAGGGATATGGTCTGAAGGAGGGGTGAGAACGAAGTTGGGACGGCTGGTTGAAGGATTCTTGCTGAGATCGGCTGAAATCGTTCTCGTCGACACTAACTCAAGCAAAGAATATTTCTGTAGGCTCTATCAGATCCCAAACCCTAAGATACACCCGATTTATGGTGTTGTTGATTCGAAGATATTCAGTCCAGAAGTGAACGGGGATGTTATACGAGCCGAGCACAACCTTCAGGGCAAAAAGGTAGTTATGTATCACGGTTCTTTTCAACACGTCCATGGAGTCGACAGGATCATTCGGCTGATCCCAGCCATCCTTGAAAGAGTCCCTGACGTTACATTCCTCTTAGTTGGTACGGGACCAACATATCAGGAGTGTAAAGACCTTGCAGGGAGAATGGGGTTGAATAGGGTTGTGGTGTTTACAGGAAGGGTTGAACATGATTCCTTGCCCAAGTATTTGGCTTGTTGTGACATCTGGCTGGGCATGTTCACGTCTGGAGAAAAAGCCCAACGAACGGCGAGGTTCGGCATGTTCGAGGCTATGGCTGCAGGCAAACCCGTTATAACCGCGAAGACAAGAGAGGCAGAGAGTATTTTGACCAACGGAGTAGATGGATTCTTAGTCAGTCCTGAGAACGAGGAAGAGATTATGAACACCATCTGGAATCTTGCATCAGATAGCAAACTTCGGAGGATTGTAGGGGAAAAAGCGCGAAGGCGTATAGAAACATCCTTCAGTTTGAAGAAGATGGAAAAAGTCCTACAACTATGTTTGAAGAGAGCCGACACCTCTAGGTCTTTCACTTCATCAAGTCATATGCATAAATTCATTTGACATGAACTTATGCAGGTGAGGAGATCAGGTATCATAACAGTCCACACCCACCTAGCGTACAATAGAAGGCACTGAGTAAACAAGTCCAAAGCGGAATGGTAGATGTCGAAGAGAAGTGTTCTGTCAAGAGGGATAGGGTTTCCGAGAGAAGTATCAACGATCTTCCTCGTATTTACCTTCCTCAGATTCTTACTGGCATTCTTCTTCCCAGTATTTGGAGATGCCTGCAGATACTTCATCATGGCGAAAGCAATCTATGTTAAACCATCTCTACTGACTATGAGAGGACTGTCCTATCCGACTCCCCTCTTCTTGTTAATAGCTGCCTTCTTCTACGGTATTTTCATCCCTTTCGGCGAGCATGCAGCAGATCTTTCGTTACGGTTAATGTCCCCTCTATTTGGGAGCCTAACGGTAATCCTCACTTATCTGATCGCTAAGAAGCTATTCAATGAGAAGGCTGCATTCCTTTCGGCAGTCTTTCTTGGTTTCTCTCCGTCTCATCTACTTTTTAGCAGTCTTGGCTACATGGAGGGAATGTTCATATTCTTCGTTTCTCTCGCCTTATTCTATATAGTAAGACACGATGCAGAACCATCTGACGCTTCCTACGGCCTATGCGGTTTGGCGTTAGGTTTGGCAAGCCTGACCAGACAGACTGGTCTCTTCGTTGTCGCAGTCTTAGCATTGTTTACTCTACTCTTTGAGCCACGACTCAAGTCTCCATCGAAGAGAATCAAAGCGACGTTACTCATATTGATCGGCACAGTTCTACTTGCAGGACCCTGGTATATCGATCAGCTCTACCAGTTCGGCACAATAGGTTATTTTGGACAGCTATTACCCGCCCACGAAGAACCAGTAACTCTTGACAGCCTTCTATACAGGGTTGAAGTACATGCGCAGAGATCTAGTATTGAACAGACAAGCATCTCTTCTTCACCATGGTTCAAATTAATTGAAACTTACTATGAGTTCTGGGGTGTTTGGGGAGGAGCCTTCGACGTACTCCTTAGATTTCGAATGCCTTTACTCAGTCCATGGCTCCTTTTAGGTGGATTCACAGCCACAACGCTCTTTCTAAGTTCAATCCATATGTTTGGTATGCTTGCCTCGAAGGGGGATAATCGGATTGGAATCCTGCATCTACTTACAGCCTCAGCGATCATACTCTTCCTCGGCGTGATTGTTTCGCAATTGATCGAGGATGGATCAATCGGTCCCTCACTTGGGTATAGAAAACCCCTGATTGTAATCGCCCCGATACTTGCTATCTACGGGGGTAGAGGCGTAGAAGCCCTCTCAGAAATTATCATAGAGAGGAAAAGTGCCCGAGTGAATAAGCAGTTTCTCGCAGCGATCTGTATCAGCTTTCTCTTATGTCTGGTGGGCCTATGCTTCGAAGGATACTTCATGCGAGAAAGATACCAAGAAAGACTGCTCGGAGGAGCCACTTGGCTGAGACAGAATACGCCGAAAAATGCAGTAGTTCTCACGCCACGCGCCCTTGAGATTGCTTATCTGGCTGGGAGAAGAACCATGGCGATGTATCTTGTTCGAGCAGACGCGATCACACAGGGATTAATGATTGATCATGAGGTATCCTACATTCTTATCCCCCAAAGTGATCCCACCCAACCTAGCTACCTAGACGAGTATACCAAGAGAATACGAGATCTACAAAGTAAGGGTCTCCTAGAAGAGAGCTATCAAGACTCATACGTCTTAATACTAAAAGTAGAAGTCAGAAATCTATGAGGTCTAGGCTGGGAACTTTGATTTGAGCAGCCAGAAGAAAGCAGTCAAACCATCTTTCCAAGAGATCTTCGACTTACCCCTTCTCCGATACTCATAAGGGATTGGGATTTCTATGATCTCCCTTCTTCTCTTCAAAAGCTTCACGGTCATCTCTAGCTCTATCTCGAACTTTTTACAGTCTAGCTGAATGTTTCTCATTTCTCGGATGGCGAACGCCTTATGCCCTGTCATGACATCTGTGAGTCGAGTATTGTATAGTAGTGATACAGTGGTACTCAACACGATATTACCGAATCTATGGCGGAGGCTCATGCCTTTGATTGTGCCGAGAAAACGAGATCCATAGACAATACTCGTCTCTCCTTCAATAATCGGATTCACCAAGCGTGGAATATTCTCAGGGGAGTACTCCAAATCAGCATCTTGGATTACAACAATACCCCCCCGAGCATTATCAAGCCCAGTCTGTATGGCAACCCCCTTGCCCCGATTGCATGAGTGATTTATCAAACGTACCTTCTCATCTCCGTATTCTCTTATCTTCTCTTCAGATCCGTCAGTAGATCCGTCATCTACAACAAGTATTTCCTTCTTAAACTTGGTTTTCAGCTTCCTTACTCGCTCGATTACTTCACCTATTGTTTCCTCCTCATTGAAGCACGGGATAAGAATCGTTACTTTCACTTTCTCTCTACTCTCTTAGATACTGTCCAAGTTCGACTGTCGCTAAACTTGTTTGAAATATCGACAGAATTCGAGAACTTAACATTTGAGTTAAATAAATCTTCGATCTTCTGAAGACAAACTCTAGGCTTTCAAACTCATGCAACGAACAAAAGGAGCATAGAGAACTATGTCGAGGTTGACATTCGCATGATAAGTGAAATGGATTTCTTCGATCACTAGGGATCTACTCGCTTTCTACTTGTGAGAATCACCTTGCTTGACTAGAATCACGTTTTCCTTTCTTAAATTCTGTTTTATTTGATTTCCGGGTACTTCTTTGAAGCCTTGTGACTTCCAGAATCTCCTACCTTCAACATTGCTCTTTCTGGTCGTCGTCGTGTAGCGTATACAAGGGTTTTCTTCGATTCCCTTTCTCAAGAGGCTTGACGCAATGCCCCTTCGCTTATGCATTGGATCAACTGCTATATGGAAGCAATGGAGTGTTTCCTCGTCTTCGTATCCTAGTACTATGTAGCCTACGACTTCTTCACTTGTAGTGGCGACATAAAAGAGGCAAGTTTCGGATAGAAACACTAACGCCAATTCCGATAGTGGAAAAAGGAAAGAGACTGCCTCGATTTTCGCAACCGCCTCTAGATCTCCCATTTCGAATTCTCTAATCCTCAGATCTGAAATTGTCACCGGGATACTACCCCAAAGGTATAGTAGATTAGTACGAGCCAGTTGAAAGAGTACAGAACAACAGATAGCCCCAAATGCAAAGTTGCTATTTTACACTGTACATCAAAGTTCTTGTAGTGGAAGAGCTCCCTCAGAATAGGCGAGAATTTTTTTAGTTTCTCTTCACGCTTAATCAGATTTGATCCAAGAAGAACAGTTATGAAGGAAACCTGAACCACCAGCGATATGCAGAGATTTCTTGCGAAGAGTAGTGCGAGTAGTGCTACTGTTGGGAACAGGAGTGGTGTCTTGTGCATGAGTGCATGGTTAGAAAGTCCAACCCTCAAGAGATGCCGAAAGAGAGCATATGATCCGGGTATTGAATGAGCAAGCTTTCTCAAGGCTCCCAATCTGACTATCTTTCCAACAAAGCTACTCAAATTGGTCGTCCTCAATCTTCGTTTGGGATTAGCGTGAGCTGGCGCGCCTAGATGAAGACCGTTTATATCCTGTTCCCTTCACGCGCACTAAAGGGTTTAGGATAGGCAAGTCCCGATCTAAAAAAATGGCATGGATCAAATAATTAATCGCGGAGCTAACGTGCAAAGTTGAATATTTGAAAGCTTTCTTTGGAAAACCGATAAGTATGAAGCCATTCTAGCTTTACGTTCGGATGGAACAAAAGTGAAACTCTGCATGGTCCTCAGACTCTTCCCTCCCCTGATTGGTGGACCTGCTACTGTCGCTTCGCAACTCTCTAGGCTTCTGACTGAACGAGGCGTTGAGGTATCTGTGGTAACTCAACATGTGAAGGGACTTCCTTATCATGAAGTAAAAAATCGAATCAATGTCTTTCGTGTTCCCTTTCTCGCTCCACCAACGACATCTATGTACGATACTTTGAGTATGTTAAGTGGAGTCTATTCACTAGCCTACAAAACGGCAGAAGTGACGAGGAAATATCATATACGGATAGTCGAGGTTCTTGATGTCTCTGTCGCCGGACTGGCTGGTCTGATACTTTCATCGGTTTCGGATAGAAAATTCATCTTGAAATATGGGGGGGATTTGGTCTTTGAGTATCTCTCACTGAAAGAAGTCCGAGCTTGTGATGAGTTGTGGAGTGTTGAGGAGAGTTGGAAAGTAGATGATTTTCGGGCTAGACTGCTATATTGGATAGAGAGACAGTATGTGAAAAGCTATGACCTTCTTTTACCTGATAGTTACTATGGTACCGAACTACTCAGCAAACTGGGAGCAAAAGACGAAAAGGTCCAAGTGGTTCCTAATGGCGTTGATACGAAGCTATTCTCACCAAGAGAAAGCAACCCCAAGGTAGAGAGAAGGCTGGGGCTGAAAAAACCCGTCGTATTTGTGGCTGCGAGGTTGGTGCCTTGGAAGGGAATCACATACTTAGTGAAAGCAGCTCCTACTATCCTCAAATCCTTCCCTTCAGCCACATTCCTAATTGTTGGTGACGGTCCGGAGAGGGAAAACTTAGAGAGGCAAGTCAAAGAGATGCGACTAAGTAGTAATTTCATCTTCGCGGGTAGGATTTCTCATCTAAATATGGCTGAAGTTATCTCATGCATCGATGTATTCGTTCTTCCTTCGCTTTTCGACACAACCCCTAACGTACTCCTCGAAGTCATGTCGTCGGGAAAGCCAACTATAGCTTCAAACATCAAAGGAATTCGAGAAGTTATCGAAAAAGGGAAGACTGGGATTCTTATCCCTCCAGCAGACGAATATCATTTAAGTGAAGCCTTGCTTGAGCTGCTTTCCAATCCGGACTATGCATCGAAGATTGGACGAAACGCAAGAGACTCTATAGAGAAGAACTATAGTTGGACAACTGTAGCCGACAAACTGGTAAGAATCTATGAGAAACTCTCTGAACTAGGCTAGAATGCGTGCTAATGCTGCATTTCTGGCGCTGACTATTCTAACAATCATTCAAATTTATCATTTGATCTGCTGATCAATTGCTTTGGACGAGATGAGTGCTTAGTCTAAATAGCCAAGCGCCCTTAAGCGTTCTTTTATTGCTTCATCGTCCTTTTCTGACCATATCGATTTGACCCTCGATTCTTCTTCAAACGCTCCTTGATATCGAATTGGATTGGATGATACAAATCTAGAATCAAGAATATGTGTCAAAACTTCTCCATCAATATTACGTGGTATGGGCATGCCTAGAAGGTATAGTACTGTAGGCGCCAAGTCTTCGATTTTGGCGGTACCATAGTGCCCCTTGTTCGCATGCTTTCCCCAACAAAGACATATACCCTGTTGTTTATGCATTCCAGACCAGCGAGAATCAGGATCAAATGCTGGGTCACATATCTCACTGAACACACGCAAATCGTCGGGAATGTAGGGTCGGCAGTCTATACCGTCCATGAGAAATACTAGGTCAGGAGCATCCTCAAAGTGAGGACCATGGTATAGTTCCTCCTTTGTATAGACTCTAGTAACAACCTGTTCTCCCGTCTCGGGATCCCTGAGTCTCACAAGCTCATCGATCAAGAGTTTTCTCAATTGTCCATATTCCTCGCCTTTTTCAACAATTCCCTTAGGTTCTCTTCCTCGCAGATTTATGTAGACCATCCCGTCGTAGTCACCGTAAGCTTTGGTTGAAGACCAGTCACAGTCAGACAGAGAGAACTTGGAAACTGGTATGTTTCTCAATACCTGTCGTGGCAAAAAATTGATAATCCGATACAAACCAAGGGGCAAGGCCCACTTCACATTTTTCCTGACCAATCCAAGACTAGCCATGATTTTCCTAAAGGTCAGACGTTTCCTGATATGCAGTAGTCCCAATTTTGCCAACCATGCATTAACATAGAACTCTCTGACTTTTGGTCCGAAACCATGATCTGACACCACGAAAACCGTCGTATCACTCTCCAATGCATCGATAATCCTAGACATGGCTTCGTCAATTCTCTGGTAAAATAGAAGTATTGTGTTGCTATATCTCTCCGCCTGATTTGGGTCGTATCTTGGATGGGTCTTGTCCATATAATTCCAGAAGAAGTGTTGCAACGCATCTATCACTGTGAAAACTACAACAAACAAATCCCAACGATCTCTCTTCATAAGGGTGGTCACAGCCTTGACACGTTTCTCCAGCATTCTTTGCGCCTCTCCCAAAAGCAGATCGGTTGCCTCCTCAACACGATACAGAAGTGGATTCAAGTGAATCTCATATCCTCCAATCTCCTGTTCAAGTTCCTTGTATCTATCCACAGGGAAGGCGACCTTGTCTAATTCTCTTCGAGATTTGTATTCTTGGGCAGGATGCCCTGCAATCATCAAACCATTAATCTTGTCTGGGGGGCAAGTAAATGGCACATTAACAACTATCGAATTCCTATTCATCTCATCAAGTAGATTCCATATCGTCTTACCGCTTCTAAAGCTGGAATTGACACTCATTCTTTTATAAGATTCAGGAACTCGTCGGGTAAAATTGAAAATTCCATGTTTTCCTGGGTTCATGCCCGTCATGAAGGTTGTCCAGGCGGGAGGAGAACTCGGAGGAATGGTAGAAAGCAAAATGCAACTTGCCCCCTCGGCTAGCATTCTCTGAAAGGTAGGTAGCTTTCCTTTTTCAGCCCAAGGTCGGATAAGATCAAACGTAGCTCCATCAATACCTATGACGACGACTTTCTCATCTGACATGTTCCGACCTTCTAGCAGACTCTCAATTGGATCTCTTTTCAATTCAATTACCTACTCAAACGGAAGGCGTGAAATTATTCTCCTTTATTGATATGATGATAAGACTTCTTCTTGTAGAGTTAGAATTAAGTCACTCTCTTGCATGAAGGTTCACTTGCGCTTATTGACTTAGCGAAGGTAAATGCGAGAAATGGGTCAAGCCTTCAGAATACAATCTGATGACCTAAAGAAGAGTTCTGGAAACCTATTCGAACACCATCCTTGGGAAAGACAGCTGCATGATAATCAACTTTCTCTACGATCATCTCAATCGAGGATTAAATATTAAGGTAAACCACTCTAGGATCATTATAAATTAAATCGAATTTAGGGAATGAGAATGCCTGATCTAATGCCTCTTGCTGATAACTTTGGAGAAAGATGTAATCAACGTTGAATCTCTTTAGGTCGTTATAGTAGCTCTGGGGCGGAGCCCCCGCGTATAGTTCATCCCTTAGAGACCATTGTTCTGTATAGCTCAAACGCGCATGCCACCAAGGTCCCACTAGAACCCTCCGAGAGGCAAATATGGGGATGATTATTTCGCTGGATGGATAGTTGGGTTCTAATGCGATCGCAGTTTCGAGCGAGTAACGATTCAACCAGTAAGCGGCTCTAATCTCCGTCCATGGATGGAAAGCAACAAATGTAGTAGCAGTATGCATCGGAAGTAGGAATAGTGAGTTCAGCATGGTACTGAATAGTACTAGGAGCGTTAGCCAAACGACTCTGGAGTGAGGAGCCAGAGGAGAGGGAAGAGAAGGTTTGCCAGAATAGTGCTTATGTCCGACTTTCTTGTGAGCTGTCTCTGACATTTCTATCAAGACGACACTCGATATGAAGTATAGAGGAAAACTCGAGAAGAACAATAGCTTATCCCCGATATACATCGGGTCGAAGACATAGAACAGAAAGAGGGCTCCTAGCCAGCCCAACAGCCAATAGTATTCTCTGCGTTTCTTCATTCTCAGCATTCCTATGACGAGCAAGAAAAAGTATACACCCCAGCTTTCTAGAGACTGAAAGAGAATCTTGGTTAAATGAGTCAGAAGCGATTGAACGCTTATGGTTGGACGCCCGAATATGCCAAAAATAAACATCGTCTCAGCAATGAATTGTCCCCAATAGACAATAGTAGAAATGCTTACCAGCGTCGATATGAGTGCAAATTTAGAGGAGATGACTATGTTCCTTTTAGTGAGGTGCTTCAACGGATAAAGCAACGAAGCCCAGATTCCTAGAAAATAGGCTATAAATGCATATGGATGGCTACCGAAAATAAACGTCCCGAGAATTCCTGAGATCAATATTCTCCTGTAATCCTCTTTGAGGAGTCCCTGAAGGTAAGTATACGTACCTAGAAGAATGAATGGTATACAGAAAGTCTTGTCGTACGCGAAGAGAAGTCGAGTTGCACCAAAGTGTCCCCCAGGATCATATTTGAAATGTAATGCCCAATAGGGACTAGCAAGACCGGTTCCCAACCCCTTTTCAACAAAGATTCTGGCATAAGCGGGGATCAATCTCAGCCAAAACAGGTTATCTCCGAAGAAAAGGAATATCGCAAGAAGAAAGGAGAAGGCGAACCTATTCTTTGGACAAAAAATCTTCGAGAAGAGAAAAATCGATAACATGGAAAAGAAAATCGTTGTGAGAGCAACAATCTTTATTGAAGTGAAGATGTCGTCACAGTTGACTAGGGCCGTGACAGCTATCAGAACAGGAGTGTTCAGAGGGTAGTTAAACGTTGAACCTGGGCAATAATCTACATCCATAGATGACTTTGCATTAAGGATGATTTGAGATGCTTGAAGAATGTAGGTGTAGTAGTCTCCGTAGAGACTGGTTCTGATGCCGTCCTTCATCCACGAGAAATTTAGAGAAATCGGAATTCCATAAACAGACAATACAATTACAATAAGCAATATGTACCAAGCCTTGCTAAGACTCCGCAACTTGCGGGTTGCCAGTATGAGGTATGAAACAAGTAGTAAGACAGGGAATAGAGAAACCAATAGGATATGAGCTGTTAGCGGGTTTTTTAACATGTTAGTTTGTCAACTACAGCGACGCTCCTATAAGGTTAGTGCAATAGAAATGATGCAATTTGTGCATGTCTTCGATATGGACATTCCTTGTGGTTATCCACACTTAGTTATCTCTCTTGTAATGTCCATCGGTAATTCCATCGGATCGCGAGAGAAATCAAAACAATACCGTTGGGAACCCTATTCACTTTGAGAAATGGTATCCTTTCAGATCGATTGTATCCAAGACAGGAGTTCTAGTGACTCTCAACCCTAAGAGGCATCGGGTTCCTTGAGATGATGTAATGTAGGGTCGTGAATAGGGATACCATAATCTTTGATTGGACAGCACCGAATCAGGTCAAGGATAGTCCTATTGCTCTTCATATCAGAGAGAGATTACTGAAGTAACCAACTACAAGGAAACATGATACACAGAAGCCGACATAGATTGCTGTCCATCTCTCTGATACTTTGTCGGTCGCCATTTCCCAGATGATTCTTGCAGAAGCAAGGAAAAATATTGGAATTATCGGTAATAGATATCTCGGATACTTCCGGGTCATGGTTGAAACGAATACTAGATACATAACAATTGAAGATCTGAAAAGCTTCCCATAATTGGTTCCATCGTCGAAAACCCATAGTGCGCCTACGACCACTAAGACGCCAGCCAAGATCATTCCTATCTTTACTAAGTTTGAGATAGGCTCTCCAAAAGCTGAAAGGACAAGCTTTATCCACACACCTTCGACTGCTATCCCGTTGTACGCATATCTAGCAAGAATTTCAAAGAATGAGAGAAATAGTAGTGTACATGCAATCATGAGGTAAATCAAATTCTTACTGGATATCGTACGGTTTCTATACACTTTGAGTAAAGGCAGTACTGCGAGGGATGGACTTGATAAAAGGAGATGAAGAATTAAGTTCTCGAAGGTCAAGTATAGAGGATTCAACTCTTCCAAGAATATATGACCGACATAGTCTGAGAACCCAGTCCCTAACATACGGGCATATGTCTCCAAGTAGATGATCCAAGGAGATACCATGAGCACTATCATTACAAGAGATATGGTGATAGGTAATTGAATGTGTGTCCGTCCTGACCAGATCAGCATGATTAGATATAGACCGACTATACCAACTAGGACAAGTCCTGTGAACTTCATCAGGGCCGCACAGCCTCCGAGAAATCCAGCCAGTATGATATACGAAGAACTTTCTTTCTTGATTCCCAAAGAATATAGAATCAGTGAGGAGAGAAAGAACGTAAGTAAGGGAACATCGGGCATGGCCATTCTGCTTAGAGTCCAATGTACCGGGCTGAACAGAAGGAACAGCGCCGTCGTAACCCCTACTCTCTTTCCGTAGAGATAGCTCCCAAGAAAGTAAGTTAGCGGTATTGTCATCGAACCTATTATCGCAACCAGTAATCGAGAGGACATAGGAGATCTACCTGCAAAAAGCCACCAGCCAGCAAGGAGATATCCAAACAGTGGTGCCGTCCCCTGTATCAGTTTGGGGGGGACTTCGCGTTGAATAAGTCTGGGAGCAAAAGGATTCTCTGCGATGTTTTGTGCGAAAGGTACCCAGTAACGCTCATCCCAAATGTAATCATAATCCAGAGCCCAGCATCTGATCAACAATGCTACAAGAAATATACTAGCAACGAAGATAAGTTCGTCCTTGAGTTCTTTTGGAAGCATCTTGAATTCTCGCCATATTGAGCTGAGAGATCTATTCTCTCAGCCAGTTTATGGCTTTCGACATACTCACACTTGTTCTAAAAGATAATTATTCACTAATCGGAAATAGCCTATGCCAATGCATCCTCGACAACTCATACACTTCGCTCCTAAAGTCGGACTTCTCCTTGGTCACTGGGTAACTGAAGTGTTCGTTCACTTATGGATTCTATGAATTGATTTCAAGATAGCGACTGCATCAATTGTCCAAACCTCCTTGATGTTTTGTTATTTTACTGACAAAGGACAAGTAAGGAAGCAAAATGAGGCGTATACTTTTCGATTGGTTTAGATGATGTTCTAAGCATAGAGGACTATACTAAGAGACTTTGAGTTCCTATACCAATAGGTTAGGAACACTTCAATATCGACTTGGTTGATGTATATCCAAAACATATAATCTAATACTGAGAAAGGGGATTGGGCAAAAGGGTTCAACATGACTGGAACAGTAGAAGGGTTCCCAACATATCAAAGGTCTGTCTTTTCTTCAATCCAGTCTAGATATGAACTGCACGGCGACATCAACTTTTGGTACTCAAACATGTACCGCGTAGTCTGTTCTGCAGTTCCCAACAAAGCCAGAAAAGTTCTTGATGTCGGATGCGGCATCGGTCTTCTCAGCATTATGCTTGCTATGAGGGGGTTTCATGTTATTGGAATCGATAAATCTGCTGAGAATATTCGCGTTGCGAAGTGCAATGCTAGAGATATCCAAGGAGTCCAGTTCAATACACTTGATGTTGAAACCGATCCGCTCCCACACGGTTTTGATGCAATTGTACTCTGTTCCATTCTAGAACATATAAAGGATGACCAAAGACTGTTGAAAGATATATACCAGTCTCTCATTCCACAAGGAGATGTTGTTATTCTTGTCCCTGCACATCCAAGCCTCTATTCAGCCTTCGATAAAGCAGTTCATCATTATCGAAGGTACTCATCCAAAGAACTGGCAAAAAATCTTGAAAATGCAGGTTTTCGCGAAGTAAGAATAGACTATTGGAATCTCATCTCTATCCCAATTGCCGTCCTTTCTTCCTTAATTGGCATAAATATCTATCCTTCGGATTTTCTAGGCAGAGGCATCTTGGATACATTCTTAGACCAATGGTTCAAGAATGTAGAGAATAAGACCCCCTTCGGTATTGGTCTGAATCTTCTCGCTGTCGGACGTAAAATGGATTAGAAGTAAAAAGGATTGATTCTATCTAGTTCAACGCTTCAAAATATCTCATATGGAATTCTTAATTGTCTTATATCGCGTAAAATATTATCCTTCACTTTTTAGAGGAAGAAGAACAAATGTCAGGAAAGGTGATGAAAAGGAGGACTAATGAAAATATAACTGACATCAAGAAAAGAACTATTCGTAGTTTCAGCTATGAATGGAAGAATTTCCCAAAGTTATACAAGGAGTATAAGGATCAGTTTCTAGACTGGATCTATCCAATCGAATCAGATTTCTTCAGAAACAAACTTGTCCTCGATGCTGGATGCGGACTCGGAAGACATGCTTACTATGCAGCTGAGTTCGGAGCAGAAGTAGTAGGTCTTGATATAAGCGAAGCTGTTGAAGTGGCACATGAAAACACGAGATCCTTTTCCAAAGTTCACATCGTCCGGGGAGACATCTATTATCCACCTCTTAGAAAAAGATTCGATTTCGTCTATTCTATTGGTGTTATTCACCATCTGCCGAATCCCGAGAAAGGTTTCAGGACAGTACTTGATCTGGTAAAAAACGGCGGATCGATTTTTGTTTGGGTTTATGGAAGAGAAAATAATCTCTTTATGACAAGGGTTGTTGAACCATTAAGAAGGATAACAACCAGACTTCCTCTTGCGATGCTGGATGCTCTATGTTATCCCGCGACTCTTATACTTCACATTACAACGAAGTTATACAGTAAGCTTAATCGAGCAGAACTGACCAGAAACCTTTCACAGATACTTCCTTACAGACAATATTTCCTCCAGATATCCGATTTCTGCTTCGAGCATAAGCTCTCGATAGTGTTTGACTTCTTATCAGTTCCATTATGCCACTATTATTCCAAGGAAGAATTTGAAGCATGGTTTAAACGAATGGGTCTAAAGGAGATAGTCATCTCATGGCGCAATAAGAATAGTTGGCGAGGGTGGGGGAAAAAGCCGTCAAAATCCGAGACATCAAAGAGATCCAAGAATTTTGAATTCGGATAGCTAAAAGCGGACTGCAATTATTTTTATACTGAAAGTCGTCAGCATCCTCATTCTTCTAAGCTAGACTGCAAGTTTCAGAGATCAGAGATCAATAATCAATAGATTCTTGAACTATTCGTTAATAATTTCACTAACCCTATAGAACTTCTTCTCTTCCAACCGATACCTTATTTTCAGTAACATTTCACTTAGTACTCCAACCAGTAAGAACTGAATACCTACCGTATTAAAAAGCAGAATCAATAGGATGGCATACCAACGGGGAACTCCAAGAATGAATTCATGCTGAGGTAGTAGAAACAATATCAATGAAAGAAAGCTAATAACAAGAACTGTAATTCCTAGCCCAACAAAGGCGTATGTAGGTCTCGCTTCAAACCTCTCAAGAGTGAGGATCAATAAATCAGTCAACCCCCTGAAAAACCTTAGAACATTATACTTTGTCTTCCCATGCCGTCTTCTCCGATGTTTGACTTCTACTTCTGTGACAGAATAGCCCTCATTCATCGCTAAGAGAGGAATGTACCTATGCATCTCTCCGTAAAGATCTAGGTCTTTGACAACATAGCTTCTGTACGATCTTAACGTACAACCAAAATCATGAAGATCGACATCGGCAACCTTAGACGCAATCCAATTAGATATGAACGAAGGCAGCCTCTTCGTGAAGAATGAGTCTTTCCTCTCTCTCCTCCAACCACAGACAACATCATAACCTAACTTCAGTTCTTTCAGAAGTGCTGGAATATCCGAGGGGGCATTTTGAAGGTCTGCATCAAGGGTGACTACAATCTCCCCGTG
Source organism: uncultured Candidatus Bathyarchaeia archaeon (assembly GCA_964596985.1). Taxonomy (GTDB): domain Archaea; phylum Thermoproteota; class Bathyarchaeia; order RBG-16-48-13. The sequence goes on along the minus strand of CAZQWG010000002.1, from coordinate 204,654 downwards.
AGCATACCTAAATCCTGCGAGGAGAGCAGCACTCTGACCATAATGCTTGCGAAATCTGATGATTCTAAGCCGATTATCCTTATCTGCAATCCTCTTCAGAACTTCGAATGAATCATCTCTACTTCCATCATCTATGAAAATAACTTCAAAGTCCTCCCTAATATTCTCAAGCGTTCTCTTCAACTCGGAATAGAGAGGCTCTAAATTCTTCTCCTCATTAAGAACAGGAATAACAACTGAGATCAAGAAGGAATCCGCCTTAATACGCACTCTTGGAGTGACCTATTATCCAGATAAATATTAGTTGGAACCCCCAATTACCAATATGACAATAACTCATTCACATCTAACAAGAGAAAGACTGTTTGAAACAATAAAAGTCGAGACTGTAAGGTGATTGTTAGCTAACGATATGGACTCTAGACCTTGGCTATGCAAGTTATTGTCTTACATCACCGTCTACTTACCCACATCCCCTCCTCGATCTCGTATTCTCGAAAGATCGTATATAGCCTCATCTATTAACAAAATGAAGAGACAAGAGAGAGTACCTAAAAGTATACCGGGAATAAAACTGGTAATTGATACGTTAAGCCGCATATCCCCAACTCTCATTAGCCCCCAACCACCAACGATAATTGAAAAGGGAAAAATAAAATAGTGAATACTAGTTTTCATTCTTGGAACAACCACAAGGGACATTAATCCAGGGAAAAAGAGCATAGTCCCTCTTGAGAATATAACTCCCGTTGTCTTGGTCAACTTATAGTATTGGTATCCGAACCGGAGAAGGGATTCGCCTAGAAAATTATCTCCACCAAGGAAGTTGAATCCCTCTGATATCATGAGTCCTAATCCCAATATGGTCATAGAACCCATGACAAGCATAATCCTTAGATCGAATCTCTTCTGAACCCACAGAATCCCAAAAGTTAACCCAGTTGCTGCCACGAGAATCCTTGGTATGCTGCCTCCCCCAAAAAGTCCAAGATAAGACATCCCCGTTATCATAGAGGTAGTTGCATGTAGACTGACGGGCATCCTAAGTACTCGGCTGCTCCCCAAGTATATACCTTGAATTGAAAGGAAGACTGACGAAAGAATGAAAGTACCCTCGACAATCCCACTAAATAATCCTTTTGAGCCAAATTCAAGCATCCTTGAGCCACAGTAGGCCGCCCCAATCCCGACTAGGATAAGTGAAGAAACGGCTGTAGCCTTGACGAAGAAACCATAGAAGGGATTACTTTCAGCTTCGGCGACCATTTTTCTGATTGCATCGTAGATCTCTAATTCAGATAGAACCTTTGTGTTGGGGAAATGGATGATTAACTTAGAGGCAAATTCATGGTCTTGAAAACGGTCCCAAACGATCACTTTCCTCATAGGATAAATTGTAGAGGTCAAGAATCTTTCAATATCTTCATGGGTTTCCCAGATAACAGGAAAATCGGCAATTACTGTCATATCAATGCAATCTGTAATAGCAAGAATATCGAGATCATTGAACTCGTCCTGAGGTGTAATAAGCACGATCTCCCCTGAGACATTTTTTCTTATCAACGAAGACAGAGAATAAGCGGTCTCTTCTTTCGCAAGAACATATATCTTGACTCTAGGATCTGGACTGCCCGCAAAGCTGAAACCAAGCATCAATACCATTGTGATAACAAGACCAACTAAGAAGACATGGGAACCCGAATCCCTCAGTCTTCTCAATTGAAGCCAGTCCATTCTCATTTTGTCACCAAAGTAATTGCGATCAATTTCAATTGATTGCTGATAGATAGAAGTGTTTAGAGAATTCTAATTACTCCCTCTTACCAAGTTTCACCAGCTTGCTAACGATCGGAAACAGAGGCAACAATGTGAATCCACTTGTCTCCTGAACTTCTAAGTCGGATTCACGAATTACACGTTCGTACTCTTCGATTGATCGAGTTTCCTTGCTATAACCAGGCCAATGGGTCATGCCTAATCGGAGCATTATCTTGACAGGTATCTCCCAAAAGAGATTGGGCAGAGTGACCGCTGCAATTCCAGGCTTGCTCATAACCCTTCTTATCTCCTGGAAAGCTAGTTCAGGGTGGGATAAGAACTGCAACATCTCAAGCATAACTACTAAGTCGAATCTATCAGGTACTACCGGGAGATGCTCAGCATCCGCCACAATAGGTTCAATAGGGTAACACCTCTTCCCAAATTCCAACATCCTTCTAGAAATGTCCAAAGCAACATATTCCCCCTCTCCTTTGAGGATCTCGAAGAAACGGCATGTTCCTCCACCAATATCCAATACATTCCTCCTATTGTGATTCTTGAGAAATCTTGAAAGAATAATTCTTTCATTCTCAAAAAGGGATTTGTTTGCCTTATCATCATAGAAAGACGCTACAGAGTCATATGCCTTTGCCACCTGGTTCTTTGTTGAGGACATGTAGATCAACAACACATTTTCCAAGGAAAAACTGGGCTGTGACTAATGAAATGTTCGATACAAATCTTTCTGAGATTCATGAAACAACCTTCCTAAGGACGTTGAAGAAAATTAATAACCTATTGGATAGACTGCACTTCTAATCTCCAATACCCCCTGTGTCCATTTGAGTGATAGATCGTTGATGTCAAAGAAGGAGACTGCGGAATTCTTCGATGACTACGCTCAGACATACCCCTATACTTTTCAAAACCTCAAAGATCCGCGGATACGTAAACATATTCTAAAGAAGACTAGGCAAGTCACCAATAGGCATAGGTTAGAGGGGAAGTGCATACTTGATGTGGGATGTGGACCCGGTACCTTCAGTCTAATCTTCGCGGAACTGGGTAGCAGAGTAGTCGGATTTGACCTATCCTATAAAATGATCGAACAGGCAAACAAATTCTCGAAAACATGTAAACTTGGAGAAAGCCTTGACTTCCTTGTAGCGGATATCAACTTCTCCCCTTTCCGCAAAGGTCAATTTGACCTAGTATTCGCAAGCGACCTGATACATCATATCGAAGATAAAGAAACCGCCACTAAGATGATTGCCCGCGCTTTACGTCCAAGTGGGTTTGTGATAGATATCGAACCTAATGGGTCGAGTCCCTTCGGACTCCTCGTCTCATTGCTAAGGAAAGCTGACAAAGGTATCTCGGATTGCAACAGAATAAACCTAAGGAGGCTGTTCTTGAATCATGGCCTAATAGATGTCAGAATCAAAGGGTTCTCCTTCTCTCACCCTATGATGCCTCTCACCTTACTGAACCTCTTGGAGCCAATAGAGACAATCCTCGAGAAGACTTTCCTCGAATATATAGCAGGATTCGTGATCGTAGAGGCGAGAAGACGGAACCACAGCACTCTCAAGGACAAAGGACAAGAATAGGAGAGAAAGAAACGGAGGCAGGGAGCTGAGATCTTCACCGGACAAGAAAAGTTCTATGAAGACCAATTGACGGGAGAGATATCATATGAGATGGAAGATCCCTGTCGCAGAACCGTCTATAGGAGAAGCGGAAGTAGAAGCAGTTCTGGATGTTGTTAAGAGCGGATGGATCTCCCAAGGAAGGAAGGTTGAGGAATTCGAGGAGCGCTTCTCAAAGTACTGTGGATCAAAGTATGGGGTAGCAACCAACACTGGAACCGCAGCCATTCACTTGGCACTCGAGGCATTGGGGATTATCGAGCGTGATGAGGTCATAACATCCCCTCTGACGTGTGTCGCGACGATAGATGCAATCCATTATTCAAAGGCACGCCCTGTTCTAGTCGACATCGACCCCCTCACGATGAACATCAGCCCTGAGAAAATTGAGGAGAAAATCTGCGAGAAGACTAAAGCCATAATGCCTGTTCACCTCTTCGGGCATCCTGTCGACATGGACCCAGTAATGGAGATAGCAGAGCGGCATAATCTGCTAGTGATAGAAGATGCTTGCCAAGCTGCCGGCTCAAAGTACAAGAATCGAATGGCAGGGTCGTTAGGCAAAGCAGGGTGCTTCAGCTTCTACATAAACAAAACGATAACAACCGCCGAGGGGGGAATGGTCGTGACAGATGACCCAGAACTGAGAGACAGAATGACAAGTCTTAGGAACTTCGGCTCTCACCAAGAGAAGAAGTTTCACCATCCATTCATAGGATTCAACTATAAGATGTCCGATATACACGCGGCAATAGGAATCGCCCAGATGAACAGGATAAACCAGTTTATTCGGCAACGACGTAGAAACGCAGAATACCTGACTGGAGTCCTCAGCGAGATCCCCGATCTCGTTTTGCCTTTCGAAGCAGACTACGCCTACCACTCTTACTTCTCATACCCAATCCGAACCAGAGATATCAACCGAAAATCCTTAGTAGAATTCCTCAAGAAAGAGGGAATCGAAACCAGACCCATCTTCTCTTTAATCCCTAGAGTTCCACCGTTCAGAAAGATATACTCCTACGAGGAAACATATTACCCAGAAGCATGTAGAGCCTACGATTCCGGATTCTATATCTCATGTTCCCCAACCCTCTCAACGGAGAATATGAACTACATAGCGAAGACGGTCACTGAATATGCAAGAACCCAAGATAGCAGCCCAACTGTTGATTGAGGTGAATTGAGGTCCTCGGATGAGTAAATCCATCGAAGCCAAGTCTTGGATACGCTCTGTCTTCGAGCAGATATCCCCGTTATACGAGAAGAAAGCCAACCCAAGGTACACCAAACTTGAGGCGGCAATACTACAGGAATGGTTGGCAGATCTCCAAGGAATTCTACTAGACGTAGGGGCTGGAACCGGCAGGTTCCTTGAGATACTCCTTGAGGGGAGGGAGGTCATCGGAATTGATATCTCAAGGAGAATGATGGAATCAGCGAAAGACAAGGGTTGCGAACTCTCAATAGTCGGAGACGCGGAGAAAATGCCGCTTTTAGATAACTCGGTTGACTTAGTAACAGTCATTGAGGTAATACAGTACATGCCGAATCCCGAATTTGTGATCAACGAGATCTGGAGGGTACTCAAGGAAGATGGTTGTGGATTACTGGCAATACCAAACACGTTCTGGTACCTATTCCTTGAACTCCTCGGGCGGCTAAGGATTACTAATTGGCCCGAGTTCACTCCCTATACGATGAGCCTATCTTCATACGAGAATATGCTAAAATCTAGAGGATTCGAGATTGACCGCGTAGAAGGCATAAGGTACCTACCTATTCTCCCTCCGATTGCGAGAGTACTGCAGGTAAGGAAGAAGGTCTGAGACCACCTTTCGATGATACCACTACTTAAGAGGCGGCAACCGCTGTTCTTGGGCTACCACTCCTTCAATAAAAGCCAGTACTTAGTAAGGACATAGAAGAGAGTCTTGGATCCAACACTCCATATGTTCAGTTTGCTTTTTCCCCAAGTCCGGTAGACATAGGTCGTTGGCACCTCCACAATGGGGATCGACTTGATATGGGCTAGCATAATCAAAGGCACAGTGTATATTACGATATCAAAGGGGAAGATGTTTCTCTTCTCACCTTCTTCCAGAAGGAGATGGAGCACATCTTTCTTGATGGCGATAAAGCCGTTTGTATAGTCGCGTATTCTCATTCCGAATAGCCATCGGATGAATACGTTCAGCAGAGTTGTCCCGATTTTCCTTCGAGTCAGAGTCTTAAATCCGCCGCCTTCAGTGAAGCGCGACCCCAAGACAATAGGGGTTTCATCTAGTTTCTCGATCATCTCTGGGATTGTACTCGGATCATGTGAGAAGTCCGAATCCATGAGTATGATCGTTTCTTTGGTCGCCCGTTTAACACCCTCCAAGTAGGCGGATTGCAGACCCATCTTATGAGGTCTATGAATTGGAACTATGGAATGATTCTTATCTGCGAGTCGATCTACAAGTTGACCTGTACCGTCTGGACTGTTATCATCGATTACTATCAGCTCGTAGTCGAGCTCAATGTCATTGAATAACTTGGCTAGGAAGTCGGACAACCTCTGAATATTATTTTTCTCATTGTACGTCGGAGTAACAAGTGTCAATGAACGCATCCCAAATTCTTCCTATGACCTTACTAGTAATTACTTCTGAATTGATGATCCTATTGGCAGATGTTACTCAAAGGCGAATAAATACTGTTCCGATCCGTGTTAATTTTATAGATCACTTGTCAGGAATACAACAGGCGGTTAAGCAACATCACCAAGCATTTACCAATTCTTTCAAAGGTAGCTAATTGACCGCTAGAATACAACCAATAATAATACACACAGAGAGAAACAGCCCTGCAATACTTATGTAAAATAACTCTTAGTGTAGCTGAACACTCGAAGGTAGCTATGAATATGCTATCGAAGTTGATAGACCCAAGTGTATGGCAGTCACGGAGAATCATACTCATCCCAGCACTATACCACCTAATTCTAGCTGTACTGTATGGGAGTGCGTTGAATTCTGGTTACCCGGATTCCTTCTGGTATATTGGTGCCGGACTCGCGGTCTCAAACGCCAAAGACGTTAGTGCCAGTGCCACCAAGCGTACACTGATAGCAGGCATTGCGAATGCCAACGAGATAGCAACTGATCAGCCACCGGTCCTTCCCCTCTTCATAGCAGGAATATACGAGTTGTTTGGTTTTCCTCAGTTCGTCAACTATCTATGGATATGGAACGTCCTTACAATGTGGCTGCTCTTGACGGCTACATATCATATTAGCTATCTTCTATTTGACCGAAGAACAGCAGCCTTGACCACCCTGATAATGGGGTTTAATTGGCATATAGGATGGTACGGTCAGATGCTTCTCGTCGACGTTTCAGTCACAGCTTTCGCTTTCACTGCAATACTATTCTACCTGAGATGCTTACGCTCAGCAGATGTGAGGAATCTTATTCTATCAGGTTTATTCTCTTCCATCGCCTTTTGGACGAAGATGACAACCATCTATCTACATCTACCAGTCCTCATAATTCTTCTCTTAAAAAAGGAGACTAGAAACAAAATTCACTACTTCTTTTTTGGGTTTGCTATAGGTCAAGTACTTCTAGCCCCTATATGCTATCTCTACGGCGGCCGTCCTCTATTGCCCTTTATTGTTAGTGTGCGTGCACACCTGGTAGGCAGAGGCAGCATTGATGCCCTAATTCAACCCCTCTTACAACCGTTCTCCATAAGTCTTCAGAGTTTCCCTTACCTGAGACTAATGCCCTTTTCCCTAGGATTCCCGGTATTCTTCTTTTCCATCTTGGGAATAATATACCTAGCAAGAAAGAAGTCACTAATGCTTCCAGCCTGGGCTCTCTACGGATTAGGTATTTACTCCTTTGCTATCCGACCAGTGCGTGACCAATTCATGGTCCATTTCACTCCGTTATTCATAGTGTTAGCTGCGGTTGGAATAGCCGAATCCATAGAGAGATACAAACTGAGCAGAGTTACGGCTATTTCTCTTATCGTATTGACTATTGTATTCACTAATTCAGCGAGACCCTTTCTCTTCTACTCATTTTCTGATGGTTTTATCTCTCCCCTTTTCCTTCACCAGCGACTTGGTAGAAATGGTTTCAGAGACAATTTGGCTCTAATTATTGAATCACTACGGTAGCGTGTGTGTTACGAATTACTTTGATGCTTTGAGGAATTCTCTAATATCGAGAAGACTCCACACGCCTAATTCTTTTAAGAATGTTAATCAATCGTAGGACGGAGTCCACAGTGAGACGATCAAGTTGAAGGCTGTGATCCTTGCTGCAGGTCGAGGTACTAGGATGCTGCCTTTGACCTACACAAGGCCTAAACATATGCTGCCGGTAGCAGGGAAGCCTCTCTTAGAGCATATTATCGATTTTGTGCGTGGTAGTGGTATACAGGAAATAGTGATAGTAGTCAGACACATGAAAGACGATATCATTCAATATTTCAATGATGGAAGCCGCTTCAATGTAAGCATAAGCTACGTGGATCAAGAGCCAAACAATCTAGGATTGGCGCACGCAGTCAAATGCGCTAAAGAATCCCTCCAAGGCGAAGATGACTTCGTTGTTATCCTCGGGGATGTTCTCATCAAGCTGGACATGAAAAAGATGTTGAAGCAACATACCTCCAATAACGCTAAGGCAACAATAGCCCTGGCAAAAGTTAAGGATCCAAGACCCTTTGGAGTGGTTACCCTCAATGATGATCTAGAAGTTAAAAAACTCGTTGAGAAACCCAAGGTCCCAGCATCCGATTATGTTGTCGCAGGACTTTACGTATTCAATAAAACCATTCTCGATACCATCGAGAATTTGAAACCTTCTTGGCGTGGGGAGTACGAATTAACCGACGCGATGCAGAGGTTGGTAGAACAGGGTAGTCCGGTATACGGATTCCCGGCAATCAAGTGGTGGAAGGACACCGGAAGACCGACAGACCTCTTGGACGCAAATAGGAGGTTCTTGTCAGAACTCCCCTCATTCTATACGCTAGGGGAGGTCCAGAAAGGCGCGGAACTAAGAGGACCCATACAGATGGACAAAAACTCCATAGTCCAAGAAGATACGAAGATCAAGGGACCCGTAGTCATCGGCGAGAACTGCGATATCGGACCTGGATGTAAAATCGGTCCGTACGTGGAAATCGGAGATGGAGTTCGCCTCGTAGAGAATGTTGTACTTGAGAACTCAGTAGTGATGAATAATACAATCATCTCTAACGATACAGTTCTCAAAGATAGTATCGTCGGTGAGTTCTGTCAGATCGGGCCCGGCTGTACTGCGTCAGGAAACGACACCAGTTTTGGTGTTGTGATTGGAGACCACTCGAAAATTGGTCCTAACATTCACTTTCATCCAAACAACACTTTAGGACCCCATAGCCAGTTCGAAACAGAGATTAGAGCTTAGCTACTCTTGTCCTTCGAAATGACTTTTTAACGTGCGCTATTACTTGAATATGAAACATAACCATGAACATCGTCTTCCCTCAGGAAAGAAACCTAGAGTTTCTTGGAATGCCGTTGATCGTCTATGAGCCTAGTCAATAAGATGGTTGAAGGTTGCTCAGTGAGCGCATCATTGGTTCAGTTCATCCTCAACCCGTAAGAGATTGGACTTCGATGTTTTCATCCGAGTTGATTCTAGAGATACTGCCTTTAGCATCAGTCATGGTCTCTATTATTCTATCCTGTCTGATATTTAGGATTCCTCTGGGCAAAGGAATACCCTTCAGCATCATAGCGTTCGTCTTATCCCTCTTCTGTCCATCTCCCTTCGTGATAGTAATAATTACGTTGAATACTTTGACACCAACTCCATTCCTACCCGAATTGTTCTCCTTCAAGAAAATGAATTCTTGGAATGAGTGGTATCAATTAATCTCCTTTGAGGGGACGGGGGAAGGGGGCTTCGGGTTATTCTATCTCTCTATCCTTAGCCTTATCTCTATTTCTTTGGCCGTTTACCTGACGTCCAATATACTTGGCTGGCATCTTCCGAAGAGTGTAAGATTCTTTTCATCCATAGTAATTACGACCCTTTCCATATTTCTAGCGTTCATCTATTTCCTCGGGAGGTTACAGTCATTCTGAGAGTCGTATCCCCGAAGATTTCAAGGGTAATTGTGCTATTCTTGGCAGGGACCGTACTATACCTGTTTTTCACACTGATCGTCTATAAAGATCTCTTCTGGGGAGATGAGAACGCTTTCACGATAGCCGGTTCCTTCTGGGTACAAGGTGTAATCACTAGACAGGAATCAAGATACTTTGTTGAAGGATGGACGCTTCAGCGAACAAGCGACAGCCCTCCCCTGAGTAAGCTGATAACTGGAATATTTGTGCATATATTGTCCGCATATGGGGTAAGTAGCTACCCGATTCCAATTCGAATTCATTCCTCGATCCTTCTCTCAGGATCTTGGGTATTATGTTACTCTATAAGCCGAAAACTTGGAGACGAGACTGCTGGACTGCTGGCTTGGTGCCTCGTTCTCTTACAGCCCATTCTTCAACCGGAAGGAGCCTATCTGCTCTTGAGTTCTTTAGATATTACTTGTTTGTTCTTCTCGTCACTCTGTGTATTCTTTCTCCTAGAAGATCGTACGAGAAATCTCGTCATATCAGGAGTATTCTTTGGTCTGGCATCTCTCTCTAAATACGTCGCCGTAGCGATACTCCCCCCATTCATTCTAACCTGGAATTTACTGAACGGGAAGAAGAGCGGGGAGGCTTTGAGAAAAACGATTCTGATCACTGTCATTGGTTTGAGTTTGCATGTAGCTTTCAACCCTATGATTACCGACCCATTTCTCAGAGAGACGATGATCAACTGGCAGACCCGAGAGGGAAACGTATATTTCCAATGGTCTTCAGACGAAACACGACTATTACAGGCGTTCTTGGGTGAAACCCCCATAGATGTAGCCTTGATCCGATTCATGTTGAGAATGCTCTATCTCCCGATACAGCTTACTATAGGGTACTATCTTATGCTCTTCACTTTGATCGCGATCTTCTATGCAGGTTACAGGCATATCTCGCTCTCAAGAAAGGAGCTCTTTCCTCTACTTTGGTTCATCTTTACCTTCCTTTTCATGGAATTGCATTCGAAACACCACTCCTACTACAAAGTGCTCCTCTTTCCTTCGTTGGCAATCTTCAACTCTATCTTTTGGATGCGTAGATTTGGATCGAGGAATGGAGACCAGTCTAGCAATGATTGCTACAAAGAGTAACCTAACCCACATAGAAACATAAGACGAGACCGATCTAGCAATTTCTTTGAGAAATAATGAAAAGTCACAGATGTTGTGGCAATAGACTCAAATCAAAGCAACCTGTCTACTCCTACCTAAAATTCCTTCGGATAGGACTGCCTGACATATAGTATGTTCCCAGATAATGAGTAAGAATCTTGTTGGTTATAACAAAATGTCACTGAACGTTCTTCGAGTATCGCTAACGGTCTTGCCGATTATATCCCTTATAATCTCCTTAGGATTAGCATGCCATATCCTGAAAATGGACTTCAGGAGATACCTCACTTTCATACTAATCAACGCATTCATATCCAGCATCTGCCTATCTCCCGTATTGAGTCTTCCAGTATTCGGCAAACTCATATTACCCCTCGAGATCGTCCCAGAAAGATTCACTCTCGCATATTTCTTCTTCAAACTTCCTATTCTCTACGATCGTGTCCCGGCATATCTGCTCGTATGCATTCTGATCATGTCTGCCATCTATATCTGCAACATTTTCGTAGGAACTTACCTAACTTCACATCTCTTGAAGTTTCAATTCGGAGATTCCTTGAAACTCTCATACTTAACCGCGATATTCTCATTCACATTCCTATCGTTGGCACTACTCACAATTAGAGGCGTCATAACATCATGAACATGAAAGAGAGACTAAGAGAACATACCGATTCTCTTCTTATCTTCTCATCTACCTTAGCACTCTACCTCGTCTTCCTACTAGCCTACTTACGCAGTTTCATTATCAGCGATGAAAAGACATACCATTTTCTCGGTCTTGTATATGTGAGGGGAATCATCCAGGGTGATTTGAATCCGCTTGTGGATTGTTCAATCCATACATTCAGTTGCGTTGCCCCACCCCTTGCCAAGGTTATTACAGGAGTATTTGCCATCACTCTTGACGTTTTTGGACTAGGAGAATACCCGATACCAACCAGAGTCCATTTCAGTTTGGTTATCGCCTTGATGGCGGTCTACATCTTCAGAATCGGAGAACAGTTTGGAGGACGAATAGCAGGATGGATATCCTGGCTGTTCTTCTTACCGATTCCTGCAATCACAAGCGTGAACTATTACAGCATCATAGACGCAACATCCCTGCTATTTCTTCTATTGGCATTCAAATCATTGTTGTTTGAAGGAAGATATTTGAAAGGGGCGATCCTGTATGGATTATCTTCCCTATCGAAGTTTGTCCCGATCCCCATATTTCCCGCAGTAGCCGTGTCTTGGGGACTGTATAAGAGGAAAGAAAACAGAGAACTGCGAGATATTTTCATATCCATCCTTGTTGGCCTGCTAGTATTCTGGCTCGGGGAACCTCTTCTCTGGGACGCAAGGTTCTTTTCTGATATGATGGACAAACTAGATTATCACGGACATTCGTTGGCTATTTGGTCAATCCCATTTCTACACTTTGTCGAGGGAGAGGAGAAGGCAGCCTTCGAGATTATCGCATCAGTATTCTACACGATCAGCTATCCCTCAGAACTATTCCGAAGCATCAATCTCTATGTTGTATTGATACTCTTCATCTATTCTCTAGTTGCCAAAGGTAAGGAGCCTTCGGAGGTCGAAGTCTTCTTCTTGCTGTGGGCGGCTGTCACTCACTTGTTCTTTGCAGTTCATCGTATACGTATGTGGTATCATGATTTCTGGGTGATGGTTCCAGCAGCGCTTTTTTTCGCTTCTATTATCTCAAGACACATCGCAGAGAGAGAAGCCTCGAACAACGCGCATAGATCCACTTAACAACCCCAGTAGTATCCGGATCTAAACATATATGCTGAGTATTGTCTCAGGACTTCTCCCATATTTCTCATCAAAGAGCTTGTCGATACGTTCAGGAAGGAGTATTTCAGGGGATTCATCAGTCGGCATAATACTGTAGATGAATATCGAATCCAACGACTGAATCCTGACTATGGCAGCAAGAAAGTAGTGCTCTTCGACATAGCTCCTAATTGTCGGGAATACGTTATGACTTTCGCTAGATAGAACTATGAATCTCACCTTTGACCACTCACTAGAATTGACATAGTCATAGAACTGGAATATCTCACAAAGATACTTTCTATTCGTGTAGTACCTAGTCACAAACCCTTCTCCATCACTCACATACAGGTCAGAATCCTTTGTGTTCTCCCTTATGTACCATCCCGCTGTCTTCCAACCAACCTTGTAGGGTCTGTAGTGTGCCCCCTCTATCTGAAATGTCACAAGAAAGGGGTTGTCCTCAACCTCTCCCGATTGAATAGTATAGCCATAAACGTGAAAGACACTTAGCAGAATCACAGAACAGAGCAAGAGAAGGAATGAGACCTTCCTCCAATCTGTTCTCCCTAGCCGAACACCGTCTTCCGATCTGAGATTGTAGAGGCCCAGCGCAGAGAGGATTAGCATTGGGGGAATCCCATCCATAATATATACAACAACAGGTGCCCGAATAAGAAAGAAGAAGGGGACAACGAAGGAGAGCAACCAAACCCAGCAAAACCTAACTCTAGTATCATCTAGAAATTTCAAGCTCAAGAAAAGGCCTAAGAAAACCAAAGAAAGATAGAAGACTGAGCAGTAGTTGATAAGATTCTTGAGGTAGTAAGCGACATGAAACCCTACTTCTCCTACTCCTCTTTGAAGAATATAATTGGCTCCCAAGGTCGGTCCGATCTGTGGAAAGAAGATTGGGGCAGAGAAGTAGACAAGATAGAAAGGCACCGCAATCATAGACATGACTGCAATAGTTCTTCTCACATTTTCCTCCATCCACCATACGGAGCCAAACTTCTCTCTTAGAAAGAAAAATACCGACGGAAGAAGGAGGAGGGCGTGATACTGGGTCAACAAACCTAAGCCAAGACTCACTCCCAGCATTGTCCATTCTATCTTCCCCGAGTCTCGTGTACTATCCGTAGCCTCTATGAGGAAAAATGTAGCCAGTAAAACAAGCATCAGTTCAATCGATGTTGCCATGACTATCCTGCTAAACATGATATGAAAGCCGGAAAAGCACAAGAGTGTAGCAGAGAGGACTCCTACCTTACTTGAGAAGAGAGCCTTCGCAATTCTGTAGATAAGGTAGACGCTCGCTATTCCAGCCAGAGCAAACGGCAATCTGGCGACAAACTCTGTCACTCCAAAGGTGAGCAGAAAGGGTATAGGGAGAATGATCTCAACAGGTGGGTGTATATGGGCGAGAACAATACCTAGGTTGATCGGCGACGATAGCGCCTTACATAGGGCAATAGCTCTTCCAGTGATCATCACCTCATCCCCGTGAAACTCGCTGAATCCCAACCCAAATGTTCTCAGAATAGTTGCGAAAACAAGTATTACTACAATCTGCCAGAGCCCTTTTTTGCAGACCATTTTCATAAGGAGAGAATGTGACGGACAGACATAAATGAGAACTTCGGTGCTCCATCAATATGCGTCAGAGTTGCCAATTGATTGTATCACCATCTAGGTATTCCTTTCAATCTGTCAATTGCTCTATGTCTTGATTCTGACGCCCTTATCCGTAGATCTGTCACAATCGGAGTGAGGGGGCTCTAGCCCGCATTTTATAGAATAAGATGATGACTCCTAGGAAAATGATTAACAGTAGAACACGCAAACCAAGGGCTACCCTATCTTGAACCATGAGAATAGAATAGGCGCAATTGACAGCGTAAGGGGCGTCTTTGACCATTTCATTTGTTATGGACTCTCTCAAACTGAGATATCGCTGAGGATAGCGTATGAATCTCGACTCTATTTCGAGTTTCTGGTGTAGAAACCTCATAACGTATCGTGTCTTGAAGACGGTGTATTTCCATATCTTGATGTAGGTGGTCTTCGAGGTCTTCTTGAAATGTGAATTGGTCAGCAGTACCGTTATACCTACAAGTAGGAATCCGAGAAATCTTTGGAACACCGTCTGACGAGGACGCGCAAGAATCTCAGATATCCTACACAGCCCAACACCTGCGAGAATCAGGAATGCCGGGAGAAAGTGGGTGGAATACTGGTAGTATCTTGGTGGCGTAACCAGGAATGTGTAAAAGGCTGTTCCATAGATGGCCCAAGCTGGAATCAAGTATCTTCTTTCTTTCAGCGAGTATATGAGGCCAAGAATCGCGAACAATAAGGCTGGATAGCCAAGATACTCAGGAAGATGCGCCAAGTAGAGGGGTGTAAAACCCAAATGAATATGCGTCTTTGCTTCCATGCCGATTTCGGCGAAAGGATCGCTATACCTGATCCATCTGACGCCTAGAAAGAGAGCTTGGGATACAACAAGCCCTGCAATGAAGGAGATCCATCCCTTCCGTTGCCTGCCTATTTCGCGTACTGAGACGAATAGTAGAATAGGCAAGAAGAGGTAGATGAAAGAGAACTTAGTCCAACACGCGATAGATGATACGAAACCTGAACAGAATAGGTGGAAGGTATCATAATGCTGTCTGTATCTGAGGAGAAGACAAAGACCCAGCAGTGAGAATGCAACTAGAGGGATGTCCGTTAGTAGTTGTTGCCCATTTGTCCCTATTCTCCAATTGAGTCCGACAAGCAATGACGCTAACGAAGCATTTCTTACATCATAGTAGTTTCTGGTAACGTCATAGACTGCTACGATAAGGATGGTAAGGGTGATTGCATTCCACAACCATAGATAGAAGAGGAATTCTGGGAATCCGAGGATCACATACAGGATGCCGGAAAACATAGGTAAGACTACTGGTACCTGAGGAAGAGGTATTGCATTCTCTTGTCCTACTAAGAACAGTCCTGTCGAAACATATGCCCACGGGTCAGGAAACTCGGTGTCGAGTAATTCTCCGCCATACATCCATGCCATGATCACATGGAATACAATAGGGATTACAACTGCCAATCGATAGTACTCTGCTTTACCCGTGTAAATAGATCCGTTTCTTGACGGCAAGTCTGGTTCGACCTTGAGAATTTCTGATACCTACAACTCACAGATTCTTATCCTGAAATCAACTCATACTTGAAAATTTTCAATATGTCAGACTCGAAGCATATATTGATTCAGATTTGATTAGATTCTAGTCTGCATATTGATCGAGGTTCTCTTTTGGCTTTGAGTGCGTATTCAACTGTTCTAAACTTGTTCCTCATGAATTATGTGTGCTCATACAATCGAGTTCTTGAATTGGTCCTGAAATTCTTGCTTCAAAGGAGAAGTGAATTAAACGATGCTGAATATAAAGACGTAGTGGATTTTCATTAAAGATACTTGAAACCAAAGGGACCCTTACATTATTGTCGTGATTCATTATGCCCAAAGGAAGACCGAATCTTCTTTCAATAGTAATCCCTGCGCATAATGAGAGAGAGAATCTTGAGATTCTCCTGAAGAAAATTGATTCCTCCATAAAGCCGCTAGTCGTTGATCACGAGATTCTAATAGTCGATGATAACAGTACCGATGGAACTGGCGGGTTCGCTGACAGAATCGCAGCGAAGAACAAGAGGATCCGAGTCATCCATAGGCGAGGGGGACCATCTTTCGGGAAAACCATCAAGGCGGGCTTCGATGCAGCGAAGGGTGATGTGATAGTTCCATTAATGGGAGATCTCTCAGACGAGCCCGCCGACATACTGAAGCTCCTATCGGAGTTGAACAAGGGCTTTGATATAGCAATAGGCTCAAGGTTCCTTCCAGAGAGTTCGGTTGAAGGATACCCTAGACTGAAGATGCTGGCTAATCGCTGTTTCAACATATTTGCAGCGACAATTTTTAGTTTGGAGATCAAAGATCTTACAAATGCTTTCAAGGCCTACCGTAGAGAAGTCTTGGATTCCATACATATTGAAACGAAGGGCTTTGAGATCAATATCGAAATCCCTCTCAAAGCTCATCGTCTCGGGTTTTCTATGGTCGAAGTTCCTGTACATTGGCGAGGACGCAAGAGGGGAGTCTCAAAACTTAAGCTAGGTCAGATGGGACCCAGATACGTCGGGGTTGTCCTTAACCTTCTACTTCATGGGATCGGAAACCCAGAGTAGTCATTGTGATACGCCAAGCACACTGGGTTCACCAACCAGAATCTATTTGATCCAATCTCACAGATATGAGACTGGATTGGTCTATTACACGCCAACGGTCAGTTAGATCTGGGCTTCTTCTTTCCAAAGATCCAGATATTCCCCCAAAAAGGGGAGATGAAACGTGATAGAAGGAGCCAAATACGTTCCAGAATCGGGTTCTGAATGTAACGGCAACCTGCCCAGACTTGAGTGACCTTGAATCCTTTGGACCCTATATGTTTCTTCAGGCTGTCAGGATTGAAGTATGACAAATGATCTGGGCGATCCCATCCATGATCAATAAGAGAAGACGCGTTAGGAAACTCTAGGAGTAGAATACCTTCGTTCTCCAACACACGGTAGAACTCACCTAAGGCTGAAAGGAAGTTCGAGAAATGTTCGACAGTCTGCATGCATAAAACCGTAGTGAACGAACAATCCCTGAATGGAAGGGACTCACCAGCTCCTAAGACTACATCCAAATCTTTCCGCTTAGACTTCCTCAGATCTCTTAGGGAGATGTCCAGACCTACCCCATTCTCCAACTTCTCCAAGGTTAGACCCGACCCACAACCTACGTCTAACACGTTTCCTCGAATTGCCTTCAACGCAGGTTTGAAGACGTATCTTGAGCGGGTTGTCAAGGATAGACCTGCCAATCATTGATGATTCAAAGTCATTACACAGAGAACTCACAATCTAGAAAGAAGTAGAAATAACTCTTCCTCTGAACCTAAAAAAAATAATATTCCCTCAAGAAGACCTAATCATTGAGATATTGAATCTAGAAGAATAGTAAGGTTCAATGCAAGTTAGTCGTATCACGTCATTACCATAATATGAGACCAGAACCATCGACTCTAACACATAGAGCTTTTAAATCCAAGCACCCCCCATCTTCCACACCTAATCTCTATAGAAAATATTACTCAAGATGACTGGAGGAATATGAATTGCCAACATACGAAGACATCCTCGTCGTAGGAGGAGCGGGATTCATCGGATCGAACTTCTCCAACTACATGTTGTCTAAGTATCCAAACTCGAAAGTCACGATTTTCGACGATTTCTCAAGATCAGGAACCGAATACAACTTGAACTGGCTGAAAGAGAACTACCCAAACGAAGATAGACTCAAAGTCATAAGGGCTGATCTTCGAGATATCGACACCCTTTCCAAGGCAGTCTCAGGGAAAGACCTGATACTACATGCAGCTGCTCAAGTAGCTGTGACAACGAGTCTGTCCGACCCCAGATCTGACTTCGAGACAAACGCTTTAGGAACATTGAACCTGCTCGAGGCTGCAAGGAAGTCAGAAGTCGACACCACACTCCTGTACTGCTCAACCAATAAAGTCTACGGATCACTAGGTGATCTTCCCATCGAAGAGGGGTCTTCGCGGTACGAATTCTCCAGTTCACGACGTAGTGGAATCGATGAACTTCAAGTCCTAGACCCCTGCACGCCTTATGGTTGTTCGAAAGCAGTTGGGGACATATACTTCCAAGATTATGCGGACAGCTACGGCATGAAGTCTGTTGTATTCAGGATGAGCTGCATCTACGGTCTTCACCAGTACGGTACCGAAGATCAAGCTTGGATCAGCCACTTCATAATCTCCCTTATTCTCGGGCGACCGATAACGATCTACGGAGATGGAAAACAGATCAGGGATATACTTTACATAGATGACTTGTGTCAAGGCTTCGAACTTGCAGCTGACAACATCAAGAAAACCAAAGGCGAATTCTACAACTTTGGTGGTGGCCCCGAGAACACATACTCCCTTCTCGAGCTAATAGAGTATCTTGAGCAGATTGCAGAGAAGAAGTTTTCAATCGGCTTTGACGAATGGAGACCTGCAGATCAAAGAGTCTACTACTCAAACATAGAGAAGGCGAAGAAGGATTTCGGATGGTTCCCAAGAATTGGGAAAGAAACCGGAGTCAAACTGCTCTACGATTGGACTTTGGAGAATAGACCGCTCTTCGAGAGATTATACGGGTCACCTTAAGACCCCCTTTGGTCTAGAAGGAAGGCTTAGTGTACAGATAATGGACAGGTCATATAGAGGGGACTCTATCTCCGATCTGATATGGCTTGGCGGGATTCTTGTACTTGGCTTCCTGATTCGGGCTTACTTCTGGTTACCCCTTGGAGTTCCTTTCAGCTATGATGTATCAGTCTTCTTCCTGACAGGTGCGAACATTGTTGACGGTTTGAACTTCTACAGTTTCCAAGTCGAGCATTTCCACGATTACTTCAATTATGGTGGGATATGGTACCGACTCGTCTTTGGCGGCTATGTATACGCCCCGCCGTGGGGACTTGATTGCAGCATACTGTTCATGCTCTCTAACGGCAGCTTCAAACTCTTCGGTCCTTCCCTATACTCCTTCCTCGCAATATCCGACCTAGGTCTTGCCTTGGCAACCTATGTTCTAGCTAAACAATCCCTAGGACTGAATAGAGCTCGCGCCGCAGCCTTCCTCTCAGTATTAAGCCCGATCTTCTACGCTATGACTGAAGGGCAGTTCGACACAATCCCTACCCTACTAAGCTCTCTATCTCTACTCTTTCTAACTAGAAATCCATACCTGAGTGGCGGTCTGCTCGGCGTCTGCATCGCATACAAGTACTATGGCAGCTTTCTGCTAGCAAGCTACCTGATACTACTCTTAAAGGAGAAGGGAAAAACCTATTCACTAAAATTCCTGATGTCCAGTCTCGTAGCACCAGCCGTCTTCATCCTACCATTTTTGATATGGGATTGGAGATCATACGTGTTTAACATGACCTTTTGGAACGCGTGGTGTGGCAACATCACACCATGGCTATTTGTATACCGGCTCTTCGGGCTTGATTGGAGAACGAAAGAGAAACTCTTTGTCAACCCCATACTCACCACGATTCATCTCTCCAGCATTCTATTGACACTGGCAGCCTTCCTCATGGTCGTCAAGGAGATCCGCCGTGGGACAAATCCAGTGACTCTCAGTCTTGCATCCCTTCTATGTGTTCTTACCTTCAACAAACTTGTACACCCTAACTATCTATCTTGGATCTTTCCCTTCTTAATAGTGGAGCTACTATCTGAAAGAAACAAGGTATGGTCGAGGATAGCGTATACGACCGTCAGCCTAGTTCCATTCTACCACAAATTCGAGTTCGAGATTCTAGGTTTCTCTAGTACAGATCTACTGGGAGCAGCCCTAGTTCCAATCGTTCTCTTCTCACTCCTCTTCACCACGCTCAGCTCATTACGAAGAACCGAGAAGAAATAATACCTACTACCCCTTTACGAGGAGGGTTCTCCTAGGCAAGGTCTCTGATACGTTCTATGACAATTCTGAAAGACTCGCTCACTTATTGCAGGAATCTGCAAAATGACTAGAAGAAAAGCGCGTAGCAGACATGAATGCCCACAGGCATTCAACCTATTCGACATCGATCCTAGTCCTTCAGTCTACCCCACCATATTCTTAGAAGATCTTTTCCCATCTGGATAGGATGCCTTGTCAAGCTGATCTTGGAGCCACCGACAGGACTCCAGACTATAGGCACCTCTGTGATTACATATCCACTATCATGAGCCTTGACGAGGAGGTCTACATCAAAAGCAAATCCTCGGACATCGATTTTATCCAACAATTCCCTTGATATCTCTCTTTTCATCATCTTGAACCCACATTGCGTGTCTCTGATCTGAATTTGAAAGAGAAATCTGAACCACCAGTTGAAACCCCCTGCAAGAAACCTTCTGACTAAAGGTCTTTTCTTGGTCACGATAGACTGGAGAAGTGACCGGGAGCCGATTGCTAAGTCTGCACCTTCCTCGATTGCCTTCTGGAGTCTTGGGATCTGATCTGGCTTGATGGAGAGATCCGCATCCATGAACATGACGAGATTGCCCCTTGCTTCTCGTAGTCCACGGATTATCCCTCCACCCTTCCCAAGCCTTTCCTCTGAGTGTACAACCCTAACCCTTGTATCCCGAGCCGAATACGACTCCGCGATCTTTAGCGTATTGTCTGCACTCCCGTCCTCGGAGACGATCATCTCTACTCTAACTGTATTATCGTAGAATTCTAGCAGGGAATCTAGGCAGCTTGGCAACCTCTCTTCTTCATTGTGCACGGGAAGGATTATCGACAGATCAAGGCGGTTGTCTCTCTTTCCTGAAGACAGGTTTCCACATCCTTAGAGGCAGTATGCTATAGAGAGGATATTTCTTAACATTTACATGCAATTGGAGACCTTTAGATGTTCAATTCTCAACGGAACTGAAAGGGATCTTGGTGATGGGATTCTTTGCAGACTAGAAGAATATCTGTTGTTATTCTTACAAAGAACTCGATTGCAACGATTCAAAGATGTCTAGATTCCCTCATGAATCAGACCGTCCGACCGATGGAGATTATTGTGGTCGATGGCGGATCGACCGACGGTACATTAGAGCTGGTCAAGAAGTATCCTGTCTGCATCATAGAGGAGAGCACCTCCAGTATAGGGTATGCCCGTAATCTCGGTGTGAAGAATGCAAGAGGAGAGATCATCTTCTTCATAGACTCGGACTGCTATTGTACGAATAACTGGATTGAGAGTATGTTACCCCATTTCGATCGAGATGAGATTGCAGGGGTTGCAGGCCGGATCGTCGCTTGGGAGCCTAAGAGCCTCCTCGCCAGATATCAAGCCGTACTAATGGATCTTCCCGAGAATCATGCCCCGGTACGGCGAGCACCGAACTGTAACCTAGCATTGAGGAGGAAGGCAATAACGTCAGCTGGCGGATTCGATGAGGGGCTGGATTGGAGTGAGGATCTCGATCTCTTGCACAGGCTAACCACAACACAGGCTACGGTGATAAGAGAGAACAAAGCCCTCGTCTACCATAAAATGCCTGAAACATACCTTGAATTCTTCAAGAAACGTACCAGAGCAGCGATGAGCGGCGGACAGATATTCGCGAAGTATGGGACTCAGTTTGGGGTTCCGAGGTCATTCACATACTCAGCCCTCTTCTTAATATACCTAGTATCGGTCACGCTATCCACTCTCTTTCTCAAAGGAGTTACACTCCCACTTCTCTTACTTCCGGTAGCTCTTTCAATCCTCAAGATTGCAAGCCTCTACAATAGGTATAGGACATGGACAGTAGTTGCTTTCCCGCTTGTATTCTCGACACTCTGCGTCGCATACCTGAACTTCTACTCGGGCTTCCTATATCAGAACCTACTGAAATCTGGAATCATTCAAAGACCATCAATGGAACCACTATAATACCAGTTGACATCTAAAAACGTGAAGACAGTGTCAGATAAGAGAAAGTAGAGTACATTATATTTTTCTTGTCTCAACACTCAAGGTCGGACAAAGAAGGCAGGTACTCTATGGTTCAGAATATAGGCTTGAACAAAGAGGAGCCCCCAGATCCAAGCCTCAGAAGATTCTTGTTCGATAAGTGTACCTGGTTAATCCTCTCCCTCACCGTTATCGTAGGAATAAGCCTGACCACAACCTCGCGTCCACCCAGCATCCAGCCAAATGGACCGATTGCCGTAGGATCCGTAGTATTGATGATCCTTTTCGCCTCTTTGTCTATTGCGACTTCCCAAAAATATGGAGAATTGTTCGATCTGGCTTTCCTGTTCTCAACCAGTTGTTTCTCTCTGTCACTCTATTTGTCTGAAGGGATCCCAATAACCCATGACCATTTATACAACCAGTTCCCAGCAATGGCTGCCGTGAAGTCCCTTGCCGCTCAAGGAACATTCATGCCGAGATGGGTTCACGGCATCTGGTGTGGGGTACCCCTTGGCCGCTTCTACTCACCTGTCTTCTTCTTTCTCAGCGCTATACTTCCTTGGCTGAATCCAGTAGAGACCATAAGAACCCTGTATATCGGCTTCTACTTCATTGCTGCAGTGACAATGTACTACACTTCACGGAGAGTTCTAGGCGACAAACGGGCAGCTCTCGTGGCGGCTTTCTGCTATTCACTCTTCGGCTATCACCTCTTGAACTCTAATGTGAGAGGCGACACGGTTGAGTTGCTGGCGTACGCCTGGATACCACTCGTTTTCTATACAACTCTCAGTCTTATGACAGCTGAAACACGCAGAGATAGGACAATGCTTCTCGTCGCCTCAGCTCTACTTCTCTCCCTGACAATACTCACCCATTTTCTGATCGGATTTCTGGTCCTCGTATGGATCATCTGCTTCTTGGTTTGGCTCCTAATCTTACATCCAGAAACCCGCAAAAAGAAGGGCAACCTACTCTATGCCAGTCTAAGCATTCCCCTTGGGTTAGGGCTTTCAGCTTGGTTTCTAGTCCCAGCGATACTTGAGAAAGACTTCTTCAGAGTTAGCACACTCAATCAAGACTACTACATGATCACCAACCACTTCATGGAGCTTTCACAATTCTTCGTAAGGAGGACGTGGAGTAAATGGTGGCTGACTTCACCTACTTGGCCAATATATCTTGGAAACGGAATATTCGTGATCGCACTGTTCTCCCTGATCTATATTATCAAGGAAAGTGACCGGTCAAGGAAGGCTCTATATTTCTTTATGCTGACAACAACCCTTGTGACAATTCTCTTCTCAAGTACGATCTGTAGACCAATAGGACAATTCCTGCTAGAATCAAGTAATCCCTTCCTGAACCTCCCGACATACCTCCAATTTCCTTGGAGAACGCTAGAAATATGCGGGTATTCTACAAGCATGCTGACAGGATACACAGTCCACAAACTGTTTCAGAGTTCCTACTTGTTGCGTCGTGGATTCATGGCGAATAAGAGGCTTACCGAGACAGTAGTCGTCTTGACGATATTCCTCGTCATTATCGTGGACATGTGGCCTTATACTGGTGCAGTCGCCTACAGTGTTCCATACGCTGACCAAGACCTCTCCAGTACGATCAACTGGCTATCCGACCAGCCAGGAATATTCCGAGTGTATTTCTCAGGAGACGACCTTGAGAACCTCTACTGGTACGCCTCCGCCAGCGGTTATTATATCATGACATTCCCGCGAGGAGGAGCCTACAACGAGTGGAACCCGATCCGCATCTATAATTTCATGGAAAGGGCAAACGAAGAACTGGACAGAGGCAGGCGACTCTCCATATCCGGTTATTTCTCTGTACGCTATATTGTCGCCGATCAGAGTGAAATCGGAGGGTGGCTGGAGACCGGAACCGTCCAGTTTACTAGAAGATTCGGGAGACTTGTGGTCTTTGAGAATATTTTGTTCAAACCCTATGCTGAGGTGAATCTTGACAATAGGGATAGATCATCACCTGTCGTAGAGTCAACCATCTCTGTCACACTATTCGAAGAGGAGAGGATGATTCTTGATGTTTTCGTACATAGAGAAGGCAGTTTCTTCCTGACTTTGAAGGAGAGTTATTATTCTCCTTGGAGGGCTTGGGTGGATGATGTCGAAGTAACAGTAGAATCTACGAAACGGGGTTTCATATTAGTACCAATCACAGGAGGAGAGCATAAAGTCGAGTTACGTTTTGGTCGTTCAATTCCTGAGGTTGCAGGATTATTCGTATCAGCTGTTTCTGTAATTGCTATTTCAGTCGTGTTGCTTTGTCTTTTCTCTCGATCTACCATTCTTTGTTTCCGAATGAGAAATTTGAGAGAAAGGGCAAAATAGGATTCAGATTTCTTCTTATTTCTTCTTAGATACTCCTAACCAAACCAAGATAAATTGAAGTGAAATCGCCGGGAGGATAAAGAGCAACTGGTTCGGATCCACTAAATCCCAAGCAAGATACATCTTTCTGCAGAATCCGGGGGTATACACCCTCTGGAGCAGGTATAGATCGTAGATGTGTATCCACCAGATGAAGATGCAGAACTCGAGGATTTCAATTAGATAGACTAAGGTGAATGTGCCATGTTTGGTCTCGGATAGCTCCTTTGCAGCAAAAACACCTAATAGTACTACTATCGGTTGTAGGGTTTGTCTTGCAAGGCCAGCACCGAATAACCATCCGTAGAGCAACAATGTGCCAAGGAATGGAATTAGAAGAAAACAGGCAACACTTTTCATTGCCTCTCGATTCCTTGACATACCCCTAAAAGCGAAAAAAAGGGGTGCTAGTGTAAGACTGCCTGGGATTGTGTGAAAGTAATATTTCGATAGATCTACATTATCGATTGGAAAAGAGAATAAGGAAAAAGGGATTAACGTCTCCAAGGCGTTTTCTACTCTAATCCAGATAATTCTTGACATCGGTGTTGCCCAAAAACGAGCAAGTATTTCCTCTGTCGGATTGAAAATTATCTGTAGAACTCCACCCGTCGCAAACGGATAGGACAGGAATTTGGTTCCATATGTAGGACCGTAGGTATATCCCTTCCACAGAAACCATGGAGAAGTAAGGAAACAAACAGTCCCAAGAAGTATGATGAGTGATTTTAGGACAACCTTGGGTTCTCCTTTACCTTTCAAAAGTAGATAAAATGCACCTGCTACTATATACAAGCTTGAATATTGGTGTGACAAGTATCCCAGAGCACCAAACATACCAGCATAAAAAATGTTGCCATGAAATAGCAGGAAGTACAGGAATAGGAGACAGAAGTAGGCAGCTAGATTCTTCGGCCAGGTATAAAGGGCATTCTCCGTGAGGAATGGATTCATTGAAAGAATAAGAGTGACTAGAATCGCTGCTTTACTATTGAAGAGTCGTTTCGCTATCAGGTATCCTGGCAATATCAGTATACTATTGAAAAGACAGCTGGTTATTTGTATGATCCAGTAACGGTCGCGAAACAAGGCTAGAAAGAAGGCTCCAATGATGTTGAATAGTGGAGTTCTATCAGGGATATACCAGAATGGGAAGATGTCTACGTATGGGTTCTCATTATGTAGATCCAGGAGAACTTGCGATCTCTGATAGTGCTCATAGTAATCAGCCCCCATAGGGTAAAACGGAATTATTGGCTGAAGACTTACTTTAAAGAGGTACTGCACAACGAATACTACAACAAGTAAGAGAAGATCTTTGGGAATAGGAGTATAGGCTTTTTGCGGTTTTTTTCTAGTCCCTCGATAGATTAGCAGGAAGAATAGGAAGTATAGGATTGTCTGTGGGAATAATTCTTTGATAGAGGGGGACAACAGATATGCTACAATGTATCCGAGATCTATCAGTAAGGCTGTTAATCCGAAACTTACTGTGATCTTCTCTTCGATATTGATGTTGTCAGTAAAACTATCTAGTAGGAGGTATCCTGGAAGGAAGCCGAGAAGCAGAATTGCAACAGTCATGGAATAATATTCGAAGAACTGCATTAACAGGGAAATAATCTCCAAGAATTCTCCTTCCTCCTAAGCAGTGGATTGGTTTCATTCCACTCCTCATTGCACTATTGATCTAACTATGTTTGCCTTTAGTCAATAGCATCTTAAGTCGATTGGCGAGGAGACTTTCAGGCATAAGTATCCAAAATACTATCAAGATCGAGACTAATGATATTCCAAAGCCAATCACATTATTCATCGTCATCCCAAACCTCAGAACTACTTTGTGAGATCCCGGTACAACTGGAACTGCTATGAATCCATTTCTTGTTTTCTTGATTTCTACCTTTTCTCCATCTACAGTAGCTCCCCATGCAGGGTAGTAATTCTCCTTGAAAGTGATATAGTAGACTCCAGTCGCATTACCTTCAATGTTGACATGAATTTCCTCGCTCTTAACTTGGATGAGGAATAGAGAGATGTCTGGAATTTGGGGGGCAGCAATATCTTCGAGATTCACATTTGCCTCTACATATGGGCGAAACAACTTGTTCTCAAGGATAATCGTTTTAGGAAATTCCTTTACTATCGAGAGTTTTCCCCGGTCGACATCTCGACTCCATCGCAGCATATCTTGTCTCTCAATCACTATGTATTTGATCGATAGATATCCAGCCCTGTTGAACCATCGAACATGCTCAAGCTCGTATAGCGCCTTATCAACGAAACTTGTCGAAGTCACTGGTCTTAAATCTGGGCGAGGACCTGTAATCGCAGGAATAGTAATTCCACTAGCGTAGAGGTAGAAGTATTGCTCTCCTTCGTAGTTGGCAAAGTAGACTCTGAAAACTTCTGACCGTTGCTCCAACCAGTCTGTAGCCTCAACGGTATCCGAGTCGATGTAGGGATACGTGTAGCCACCTACATATCCAACATATGAAGAAACATCATACAACATCAGTGAAAAAATCAGAGCTGAAACGGCAATTCCCTTGAATCTTAAGGCATTATCAGTAGCTGCACGGAATCCACCTACCATCTTGGCTATAATGAAGCCTGCAAGTACACTCGAAGAAAGGGCATAGATCTGTAGAATCCTCCAAGGAAAAATTATTACGTTATCCATTACAGATCTTAACAGACTCAAAGTCGGAAAATCTACTTGCCACAAGAGCTGTATAACGTCCTTCATTATAGTAGACGCCCCAATAAGACATGCGATAGTTGTCAAGTATAGCAGCAGTGCGACCCGAAGGCTCTTTCTTTCTTTAAATACTGAAGGAAGCGATAAAACTGCAAGCGCTAGAATGACATTTCCAACATAGAGAGGCATCCATGGAGAAGAGTCCCATCTGAATGATCTGGTGAATAAGTGACCCATCTCTACAAGATGTGTAGTGTAACTATGCCACCAACGAAACCTGACTGACATGACACCCATCTGTACAAACTCTCTTTCAAGAACCGCCGGGAGCAAGAACCAAAAAGACAACCCGACTCCCAGTAGAGGAACCCACAGCATCTTGATCAAGCTAGTAAACCTCTTTCGAAAAGATACTCTATCTGGTGTCAACCATACAATCCAAAACACCATCCAAACGCCAAGTATGATTCCAGTGGGAACATGATTTACTATAGTAAGCCCCATGAATATTGCAGAAAGGCATTGCCAACGCAGCCGTTGTTTTCCATTATACTTTCTTGTTGATTGCCACAACGAGTAAAGGCTTAAAGGAACAAACATCAGAGCAAATAGTTCAGCCAGATCGCCTCTTACATTCATATTAATGAGGTTGTATCCACTCAAAGCATAACAGATACTTGCCCAGAATCCTGTTTCTCGATCATCAAAGATCACAGTGGTTGTGAAGTAGACTATGTAAGTCGTTACAAACTTGACCATTACCAGAATTATTTTGACAGATTGAGCTGGATCAAAAGGGAGTAGCAGTGCAGAGGATAGAAGCACAATGGGTGAGTAGAATCTTGAAAGTGGCATACCACACCAGAACAAGTGTGTCCATTGCGAGAAGATATTCCCCTCAGAGAAATTGGATCTAGTTGCTGCAGCTGCCGAAATGTAATGGTTCAGATCGTGAGAGTAAGGAATTCCAGGTAATAGTATCAGAAGATGACATGAATAGAGGATTACTATTCCCAGCGCTAGGAGATCGAGGAACAGTTGAAGTCTTCGGTTACAGCAGTCTATTGCTTTAGCTTGGATTAGTGCAAACGTAGCTATTGTCACAATCAAGGTCCAATCGACTGGAGGAAAAAGGGGACCATATCCTTTGGACGGCGTAATTGCTGCAATTATGACGAGAAAAACGAAGAGTGGGAGAACTTTAGGAAAGCGGATTGCAGCTTTATCCAAAATGCTTACCTTTTCTAATGTACAGTTTCACCTAAAGTTATTCTTTGGCGTTCATAACGTGCTATGTATACAATCTAAGTTCTCTACTGGCTTTCAAACTATCAAGTTTGTACGCATCAGCAGATGAAAAACAAATCATTGTTCTCACAAAAGACTACCGTGATCGCAAATTCTCAAGACAAAGAGAATATCGAAGTTCATAGAAGAGACAGGCAGGTTGTCGAGGTGACAATTAAAAGTGGGCAAGATCCTCATGATCAGCATAGACACCGCTTCTTCGATCCTCATTGATTGATGGACCGAAAAACTGGAGAATCTAGCAAGACTAAGGTCAAAAGGAATCTCAGAAATCCTTAAACAAAAATTCCACCCAGTAGTTGTCATACTTAGAACAGTTCCATAACGGGGAAGAATCCTGAAAAACTGCGAGTTTCAATTTTCAAGTTCAATAGTTTGATGTAGAGAAGTATAGAATACGGCGAACTGCACAGTTTATCTGCCGTATTTTGCTCTTAAAAACATATCAAACCCAAGAAAAAATCAACACACTAGCGTGCACACTGAAGGAAAAGGAGTTAAGTAATCCGAAAAGAAGGAGCCCACCTACGATAAAAGCGGTGAAGCGGTATAGTTGCAAGAATCGAGGTTTCAGGGACGAGGAAGAGCAACCAGTGAGGCATATTACCAGGAATAATTGAGAGCCCCGCAACCCCAGTGAAAAAGAGTATCACGGTCAGCTCCTCAAAATCTGAGAGTCCACCTTTAAGACCCTTCTTTGCGAGGACTACAAGTCCGATAAGTATGAGTATTGATTCCCACGGGTAAAACGTGAAATGGAATAAAGGTAGATTGAGCTTCTGAAATTGCTGACTCCAAGCCAAGAAATCGGACCCTAGGAAGATGTAGCATAGGGGTTCCCACGTAAAGTGAACTGTGCGCTCAAAGATCAACGGCAGCCCATGATTCCTGTGTGATTTCTCAAGAGAGAAGACCAAGCATTTCACAACGCCATTCGGTATCAACCACAACCCCCACACAAAAAGGAAGGTAAGGAAGATTAACGCGGGAAACATGCTATTCAAGATGGCTTGCCGGATCAGCTCCCACCCATAACTCATGGAAGTACTAGGCTTTTTGAGGGTTTTAATCCTCTTATTTAGAAGCCAGATGGAACTCCCCAAGATTACAGGTAAAGCCAGATAGTTGCTACTCAGGGAAAGGCCAAATAGTATCGCAGATAAAAGGAAGTAATCGCTTCTATTTCTGTTTATTCCACTGTATAGCGACAGTTGGCCCGCTACCGCTAAAAGGACCATGAGAGGCTGAAGCTGATACGCGTTTATAGTATAGAACAGCCACAAAGGGTTAATCGACATAATAATGCTGGCTAGAAAACCGAAGCCATACCCCGCATAATCCCTGCCCAGAAAGTAAACAAGCACAACCCCTAAGGAACCGATCAAAGTCCAGATAACGCGTACAGGAAGAACATACTCCCAGCGAGTCGGAGGACCTTGAACCGACTCCAACCACCAACCTGACTTATGCCTAACCATTCTATCTTGAACGAAGAAAGTATTGTAAAGAACCATGCCGATGAGATACTTCGCCAGCGGAGGGTGCTCACTATTGAAAACCCAGTTATCCCATGTCGTATCGAGGTTCAGTAGGTTATCCACATATACTACGCCAGCATAGATGTATAATGTTTCATCGGTTCCAACCTCAGATACAGAGAGAAAACAGTATCGTAACAGGAATGCGGTAAGGAAAATAATCAAAGGGAACAATAGTCTTTTACGCACGAACCACGCGAGCAAGCGTACTTCCTTCCATCACATAATCCCAATACTGCGCCATAGTTCTTATTTCGTTTAAGCATACAATTAAGGTATCACCAATTGATGAGGGGGGGTGGAAGTGGTTTGGCAGTGGCTCTGTCCAGTCAGTCCCCTTGACTACTTCCTTACCTTCCTCCCTCTCGTATCCGGAATAATTTGCGGATGGCTTACCATAAAGTTCCTGAGGGTAGCAGCTTCACAGTATCTTGTCTTCTTGGTCTCAGCATCGATGTTCGCCGCACTCATACTCACACCACTACTAATCATTCCTACTTATGGCGTCATCGGACTTTTCTACATCTACCCACAAGTCCTACACAGGTATGCTACTCTTGCATGGCAGTTCAACGTCCTCCCCAAAGACCAGTACAAACTCATCATAATCTACTTGGGCTTCACATGGTTCAACATCGCCGTATGGGTCGGACCACTTCTAACCAGCAGGATTCTAGGCCTACAACCCAAAAAGAGCAGTTTGGCTTACGTTCTCTTCGTCTACTCTACAATCCTTTTGACCTATACTACTGCATGGGGGGTATCGCTTGTCTGGGCATAAGTCGATATCTCTTATCAAAAGCCTTCCCCTACTCTTCCTACTTTTCGCTATTCCCAGCATCACCGACATGTATCTAGGACTTGTAGTGTGGAAGGACCGCATGCATATTGATGAGGGATTGTACTATAGAACCGCAGGGGATTACCTTAAGGGAATCGTGGAGCTTGATCCCTCTAAGTTCCTGTCCCTGCCAGAGCACCCTCCGTTAGCGATCATCCTTCTCGGCTTCCTACGTGTACTCCTCTCACCTCTCGGCTTAGATTCACCGAGAACTGCTGAGAGAATATTCGCGGCTATCTGCCTAGGGGCTGTCTCATTAGTCTCTTATTTAGTAGCCTACAGGCATCGGGGAAAAAGGGCAGGGTTGCTTGCCTGGCTTCTAACTGGCATGCAACTCATAATCGTACCTTACGAGTTCTGGGTAAACGGGTTACTTAACAAGGCTGAGATCAACGGGTTCACCCTCACAGCCAGCCTATGGCGTTCAGGGATGGCCCCCTACTGCCAATTTGCAACTATGGTACTCTCAACAATGATATTTGTCTCACTGTCAATACACTTCCTTATCGACTACGAAAAGAAAGGAAACCTAACCAGAGCAGGGATCTGCTACGGCATCGCCTCACTAATGAACTCTGCGATTCCAGCAACCCTCATCACCATCTGCTTCCTCTGGCTCACCTACAAGTTAGGGGTTCGCAGAGCCATTGCAAAGACATTTAGATACGGAATAATCGGAATCAGCCTTCTAATCCTAGGAAACCCTGTTCTTTGGAATCTGAAAAGGCTTCAAAGTTCCATTGAGGTGTTCTCTGCTGGGGAAACCGCTCATATAGCCAACCACCCTTACGTCTTACTGAAAAACCAGTTCTGGGGAGGGAGATTCCACGATATTCCTGGAGGCGATGAACCACTAACAGTTGCGTATCTCGTCTTGATAGGTATCCTCCTCTACTGGGTTAAAGTCTATCTCGAATTATGGCTAGTACAGCTTTTCCTCATACTCGCGATCTACACAGCCATAAAGTCAAGACCAGTAAAAGATGAACGAGTCCTCTTCTTAGTCTGGTTTTCAGTAATGTTTGGCTTCCTCTCGATGATGATGAAACCCTCAGGATTCGTCGAACCACACATCGACTATTTCGTCCCTCCTCTAGGACTGTACTGTGCATACACATTAGACGAACGATACCCCTGTATAATGGCCACGATTAGATCATTCAGCGTAAGAGGTCAAGAAAGGCGAGGGATACAGGGAGGCGAAGGAAAGTGAAAGTAAGAAGTATCTTGAAAAGACAGAACAAGGAGAAAATGAGCTACAGTGTGGGATGACTCTTGCAGCATTCTAAGAAATCTAGAAAGCAAGAGGAAAGAGGAAACCAGAGTACATAGAGTTCAAAGACGGAACATTCATCTTTAGAACTGGTGATCTAGAATTTACTGTCATAGAGATACCTTTTCTTATGAAGTCGGCAATTGAGTGATGTTCTATAGTTAGAAATCTGCTGTGGGGAATCCTTTACTATTCGATGCGTGAAGAATCATGGAAATTTCTTAATACTACTCAATAATTTTCTAAGATATAGAACTTTTTGGCTAGGAGGCTACGTCGAGAGTTTTTCTTTTTAATACCTATGATTTACACGGATTTCTGTCTATTGAATCACTTGGAAAATCACATTATCTGGAACGGAGTAGCAAGCCTAGAATATAGGATCTGTCCATTTAGGATGCTTTGAGTTCGTACAGTTTCCAGTAAGAACCGTATACGAATCTCAAAGAGAAGATGTTCGGATTGTGAAGAGCATTGTAGATTAGACTTCTAGAAAAAAGATACTTATTATTCATATTGGTTCCATACTCCCAGAGAAGAAAGAACCTGATATTCATACTTCTAAGAGAGGCAATGGCAAACATCAAGTCGTCAGACAAGATCTCGTTTTCTATCTCTGTGCTCCAGGGAGGAATTATACTCACTCGTTTTCTAAGTAGAAAAGGCAGTAGAGTAGCCTGATCGGTCACTACTACCTGATCCTTGCAGTACCCCTCTAGAAAACCAGCTAGCTTGTAATGGGTCTCATAGAGTAAGCGTTTCTTTTCAGGGGTGTCAGCGGTAAGATCAAACTGAATCGAGTCGTAGATAGTTCTCGTTAAGTTGCTTTCAGGGATCTCCGTTATTGACAGGCCTGGATATGGGCCCGTCACTATTTGCAGTAGATTCACAGATGGTAAAAGAAGGAAAAAGACAGCAGCCAGCACATAGACGGCCTTCATAAGGCTTTGATACATTTCTTTTCTTGAGAGTATGAAATCTGCTGGACTGATATTTGAGAGAGTTCTGTTCAGTAGATATCCGAAACTAGTTGCGAGAAACGGAAGGATAGGTTGTAAATATCTCAGGGCCCCTGCGATTCCTCCTCCCGATATAGGTGCGATAATCAACCAGAGAGACGAGAACACCAGAATTGGGTAGAGTAGAAAATACCCTTTCTTGTCTGAATTCTTCAATAGAAACAATAAACCCAACACTCCCCCCAACGTAAGAAAACCGAAAGTCACCAAGTTGGGGAGATCCAGAATGGCTTGTATTGCATCTAGGGTGTTTGTTGATTGAAGTCGCCTATATGTAACGACATGTATATCGTAATATATCCTGTTCGTGGGAAAGAACTCATCAAGATATGGATACACGGGATTTCCTGTGACTATCCAATTACGGAAGTACCAAGGTAGGCAAACAGTAGCCCCGAAAAGGTAACTTCCGATTCTTTCTTTCCCTGACCTGAGCATAACAAGTGTCAATAGTCCAGAAAGTATTGCAAGCATTCCTTCATATCTACTGAGTGCAGAAAGCCCTGCAAGGAATCCGGCAAGTACGACTAGTCTATCTCTCTTTTTTCCTTGAACACCCGACTTTGAGAGAATGAGTGTTGATGCGGCTAGGAAAAAACATTCCCCTAAGGCTCCTTCACCACTTAACATGTTGTAGAAGAAGAATGAGGAGCTGGCAAGCAGTAGCATGGAGATGTAGCCAACTCTACGTCCGAACAGACTGTCTCCTAGTTTCAGAGTGCAAAGTGCCGTCAATGCTATCATAAATCCAATGAACAGCCTAGCAACCCCCTCTTTGACCTCGTCAATTGAAAAGTAGATCCACGCATACATCAGCTGCACGAACGGCGGCATCCCTTCAGCCATATAGTACACCCTGAAGTGCTCAGGGGCGATTGGAGGATAGTACCAGAACCCACGCAGCTTAAAGGTCATCAAACCAAGATAGTGCCAACGAAAGAGAGCGTCACCGAACACGAAAGGCCAAGTATAAGCCTTGAAGAAAGCCAGTAGAATGATGAGAAGTGAGAAGACTATACATAGAATCTCCATTCTCGTCAAGCTAGGGAGTTTTCCCCGTCTCCCTTCGAGCATACCTCTTGCCCTTTGCAGCAGGGGTCTGTGCTTGAAGTAGGCTGCGACTATCAGGATCATGGTGATGAATGAGAATACGGTTTCAAATTGTATGTATGGACCAACACATCCCAGGAAGAATTCTATGAAGAATAATAGAGAGAGACTTAGTGAGGTGCTGAGGATAATCCTAGTCAAGATGCCATGGTCATCCTGTTCCTCACCGATAATATATTCACTCAATACGAAACCGACGGCAAACCAAGAGATGAGAATAGAAGTCAGCAACCGGAGAGACTGGAGCGGACTCATAGTTTGAGGAATATGACTACAACAAACTATTATTGTTTCCAGCCAAAATCCTATTTTCAAGTTCCCTTAAGGTCTGGTAACTGAATAACATTACGTGCGCTGATGAATTGATGACTCAAACTCTGGTTCAAGATCTACTCATTCTTCTCCCTTTTATTGCGACGATGATCTCAGTTATCCTTGTTTCTAGGCTGTCCAAGATCGATATTTCCGTCTTTGTCCCTTTCATTGCTGTGACAGGTCTTCTCTCATTCTTTGTTCTAACGCCGATACTCGCTTTACCTCTATTCGGCATTTCTGGGGTTTTCTTCACATTCATCAAGGTCCTAGACAAGAACGCCACTCTTGTTTGGACCTACCTTTCTTTGGGACGGAAAAGGTCAGTCGCGTATCTAGGAATCTTCACTTTGACCTCCTGGTTGACGTTTGGGGGAATTCTCGGAACTTATCTTACTCATCGATATTTCCATTTGAATTATAGGAAGGCAACAGTCTCATATTTTCTGACCCTCGGTCTGAGTTCGATCTTAACTTGGCTTGCCACATTGGCAACATACTACATCTTTGGGGCCCTTACATGAAGTCATTAATCTCCTTGAAGAGTCCCAAGTTAGTCTACCCGATACTCTTTGTTGTTTCCTTTCTTGCTAACCTCTACTATGGTCTAGTCGTGCACGGAGACTACTTTGATCGTGATGAGTACTGGTATTTTGACCTAGGGCTTACACATATTGAGTACATTAGTAGAGGGGATTTCAACTTCGCAACTATGCCAGGATACGCTTATGACACTAATCCTCCTTTAAGTAAAATACTGCTTGGTTTACTTCGTGTTTTTCTCGGTTTCTTCGGACTAGACGGATATCCATTTGCGACAAGAGTGCAAACTTCGATCGCAATCGCAATCGTGGGGCTTGCTGTATTTAGTCTAGGCTGCATACAGAAGAATCGTTCTTCTGGTTTTCTAGCTTGGATTCTATTCACACCTTCCCTTATACTCGTACCTTACGAGTTTTGGGTAAGCGCAGAGTTGAACGGGTTTCGTATCTCTCTTGACTGGTCCTATGGTTTTACTCGCATACAGGACACTGCTTGTATGGCGTTCTTGACTCTTTCAGTATTCTTCTTAGTTAGTAACGAACCGCGGACTATCCTATCAGGAATCTTCTATGGTTTAGCGTCATTAACAAAATATACTGCCATCCCAATTGCTCCCATTCTGCTTCTTCTCTACTCCTTTTCTCACAGAAACAAGAATCCCAAGGTGTTGAGGGAGAGTTCAAAGATACTTCTAGTTGGTGCATTTGTCTTCCTACTAGGGAATCCTTTGATATGGGGTACAGGTCGTGTTGCTCAGACTATCTCGGCAGCGAGAGAGAGCCAAGAGTTTGGCACACGTATTTCCGATGCTCTTCGGGATATGGCGACAAAGGATTTCGACTATTACCTATTTCATCTGCTAATGCATATCGTTACGTTACCCGTCGGATTGTATATTGAACTATATCTCGTTCAACTCTTCGTATTGATACTTCTTTGGCGTATTGTGCAGAGAAGAACCTTTGAAAGATGGAATGTATTCAATCTGGAGTGGATATCAGCGGTATTTCTGACTTTATCGATGATTAAAACGATAGCTATAGGTGGTTGGATCACGAACTATTATGTGATTTTGCTTCTTCCACCTCTGAGTCTCTTCTGTTCACTGGCACTCACTGATGGTTTAGAAACATTCTTAAAACAAACTCTATCTAGAAAGTGGCACGATAGCTTCAAAATCCATCATAATAGTTAACATAGATCCTACGGGGTTCCGAAGAATTGGGAGAAAAGAAGGCGGAAAACAAGATTTGGATACCAGTCGCTGAACCGTTGTTGGATGAAAGGGAGTTAGAATACCTGAGAGAGTGTATAGAGACTAACTGGATATCCTCGCTCGGGGACTTCGTGTCACGGTTTGAGAATGAATTCAGCCAGTATTGCCAAGCGAATTACGGCATCGCCACAAACAGCGGGACTACAGCTTTGCATCTGGCACTAGCAGCACTTGATATCGGCAAGGGAGATGAGGTGATAATTCCGACTTTTACGATGGTTGCAACTGCTTTTGCCGTCACGTATACTGGAGCCAGGCCGGTACTTGTGGATTCAGAAATGGAGACATGGAATCTTGACTTGAAGGACGTGAGAAGAAAGATCTCTAGTAAGACGAAGGCTATTGTTGTCGTTCATACATACGGGCATCCTGTGGACATGGATCCTATTATAGAACTAGGGGAGAAGGAAGGGATTCCTATTATTGAAGACGCAGCAGAGGCTCACGGCGCCGAATATAAGGGAAGAAAAACCGGGGGCATAGGAGAAGTAGGATGCTTTAGCCTGTATGGTAACAAAATCATCACAACAGGTGATGGTGGTATTGTCGTCACGAATGACTCTGATCTTGCCGAGAGAGCCCGAGGTCTAAGACATTTCGCATGTATTGGGAACGACCATTTTCTTCATGGTAGGATCGCCTTCAACTACAAGATGTCGAACCTCCAAGCAGCCGTGGGTGTAGCACAGATGGAGAAACTGGATGACTTGGTGGAGACACGCCGTAGAAACGCTTCACTCTACAACGAGTTATTAGAGGAGATGGATGGATTGACGCTTCCACCAGAGGCAGATTGGGCTAAGAACGTTTACTGGATGTACTCAGTTTTAGTGGAAGACGATTTCAGTGTTTCAAGGAACCAGATGATTAAGGGTCTTGGTAAGCTCGGTATAGAAACCCGTGCCTTCTTCATCCCAATGCATGCCCAACCCTGCTACAAGGAACTGCAGGGCGGGGGTTACCCGGTGGCTGATGAACTCGCTAGAAAGGGTATCAATCTTCCTTCTGGGTCAAGGCTCACCGAAGAACAAGTACGGTATGTGGTTGAATCAATCAAATCACTAGGATAAGTATAATTCTAAGAATCTGCTAAGACTGTGAATAGAATACGGGCTGGTTCTGAAGAGCGGCTCCTCTTGGATCTTTCTATAATACTGCCGACTTTCAATGAGAGAGAGAATATTCTGCCTCTCATAGAATCCATCCGCCGAGAAGTCAGGGAGATTGGACAGTTCGAGATCATAGTTGTTGACGATAATTCGCCGGATGGGACATGGAAGGTAGTCAAGAAGATGGAGGCGCAGATACCTCATATTCGTTTGATCCGGAGAATGAATGAGAGGGGGCTGGCAACAGCACTTCAGACAGGAATTTCAGCTGCGAAAGGAGCAGTCATAGTGTGGATGGACTGTGATTTTTCTCATCCTCCTCGGTTGATTCCGTTTTTAACCGAGGAGATAAGATATTTTGATGTGGTTGTGGCTTCTCGGTTTGTCAAGGGAGGGAGGTCCGAGTATTCTCTGGTACGCACTTTGGCAAGTCTTCTAATCAGCTATTTTGCGAGACTGACCCTGAATCCTTCTGTGAGGGATTATACTAGCGGGTTCGTTGCGTGCCGTCGTGAAGTCTTCGAGAAGGTGGTCTTAACAGGTCATCATGGTGAGTACTTCATAGGATTCGTTTACCGCTGCTTGAAGGCCGGCTTCAGAATTAAGGAAATCCCGTATATATGTGCCAACAGGCGTTCAGGAGAGAGTAAAACGGCTCCGACTCTATTGTCCCTGTTGCAGCAAGGATACTCCTATGGAATGGAGATTCTTCGACTGAGATTCCTCGGTTAACTCACAGATGTTTCTTCTTAGTTGAGGTGAACAACTATAGGTTATAGATTGCAGAGAATCCTTTGATCATCCTATCGACATCCGTGAGAGAACGAATTTTGGAGAGCTGTTTAAAGATATACTCCGATCTCAGATAGTAACTCTTGTATGCTTTATCGACGAAACTGCTCAATTCCTCACCAGTCATTCCATCTGGACTGTACATGGTGTACGTGTGATCCAGTTGGCTGCAACTTCTAGTCACAAAATCAAATGTATAACCTTCATCGATGAGTCTATGGTATAATTCCGTGCCTGGATAGGGTGTGAACTTGTTGAAGTGGGCGAAATCCATGTTCATCTGGATTGCGAATTCAAGGGTTCTCTCCATGCTGTCTTTCGTTTCACCGGGGGTACCAACTATAAAGTCGGCTCTCACGCTCAGACCTACACTCTGAGCCAGTCTCACAGCTCTCCTGTTCTGCTCAACTGTGGTACCCTTCTTTAAGAGCGAGAGCATCCGAGGATCTCCTGATTCAAGACCGAAAAGGACCTGCCAGCAACCAGCGTCTCTCATCTCAGTGAGCATCTCCTTTGTCACTGAGTCAACTCTTGTCAGGCATGACCATTCAAGATCCAGCTTTCTTTCCTTGAATTCCCTGCATATTGCTGAAACCCTCTTCTTGTCCAGAGTGAAAGTGTCGTCGAAGAATTTGATCTCCCGAACCCCATACTTCTCCACCACTTCTGCGATCTCACCCATGACGTTATTGACGCTTCTTGCCCGGTATTTAGAACCGAAGATGCTTCTATCACAGAAGGTGCACTGGTAGGGACAGCCTCTTGTGGTCATGAGATGTGCAAGGGGAAGTTGTCTATAGGACGCTGGGGTGGGTCTATATTCAGAGAGGGGAGATAAGAGATGTCTTGCAGGGTATGGCAGAGAATCAAGATCCTTGATGGGGGGTCTCCTTCCCGTAATCTTGATTCTTCCACCGTCTCGATAGATGATTCCGGCGACTTTTTTCAGGTTAGAAGTACCCTTCCTCGCGATGTGAGCGGATAGCTCTTCCATAGTCTCTTCCCCTTCTCCGAGAACACCGATATCGAAACAATCAAAGCTCATCACCTCTCGGGGCAGAGCAGTCACGTGAACCCCACCAATCACTGTGATAGTCTCGGGAAGCGACTGCTTGACCTCTTTTCCAACCTGAAGAGCACTTGGGAAGGTAGGCGTTGTTGCACTAATGCCCACCAACTCAGGGTCGTCTAAGATGAGACGCCTAGTCAGCTCTTCATGTGTTATATCGAGTTGGCAATCGTATATGGCTACGTCATGACCTGCCTGTTCAAGTACCGCTCCGATATAGGCAATTCCAAGCGGTGGAATAATATTCATAACTGATTTCATGCTTGGAGTTCCGCCTGTCAAATCCTCCAAGGTGAAGGGGGGATGAACTAGAGCAATTTTCATGTTCACATCTCAGATTGATCGCGTTAATCGTTATTGAGGCATAGAGATACTTGAAAGCTAACAGTTGGTCTCAGCACAGACTAATCAATTTTTTGAGTATGTGAGTTTTTTTCTCTTGCCCATTTTCGGTTTGTAGAATCGGCTTTGGAAGTGCCAGCGCATAATGCAGTACATCTAGTAGCGCAACTCTGAAAATGGTTGTTTCACATACCGATTGTAGAAGTCTGTGAGACATATCAATTTGAAGAGAAGTACTCAAGATAGATTATGGCTTCTATTAACACGCAAAAGAATGGATGTAATAGGACAGGTTTGGAGAAAGAGATGTCGAAGAAGACAAGACACCTTCTGCATGGGATTGTTATCTTTGTCCTAGCATGGGTCGCGTTGAATGATTTTGTACTTGCACCGAACGAGTATAACGGTCTCGGCAATGACATGATGGGACACAGTGGAGGTGGTTGGAATTTTCTATATTGGTTTCTCAGATATTCCATGATGGAGTGGCATCGTATTCCATTTATCAACAGTTTTCTTTCATGTGGCGTGCCATACTTCGCAGAAATCCAGAATCCGATTTACTATTTTCCGATTATTCTCCTTTCAGGTTCACCAAACGAATTTGTTGCTATTAGATATTCCATTCTCCTTCACACGATCATATCTGGAATAGCAATGTATACTTTGATGATGGTCTGGAAGCAAACCGCTGAAGCATCCCTGGTTTCTGCAATAGGTTTCATGTTTAGCGGCTATCTTTTTTCTACTATTTGTTCAGGCCATCTTTCAATGTTGTATGGGTATAGCTGGATTCCATTGGTTCTTGCCACCTTCGAACTTGCATTGCAGAAGAAAAGCAGAACATATGCAGTCCTAACCGGGCTACCACTTTCACTTCAGATTCACTCAGGAGGGATAAACATATTCTTCCATACTATTTTCTTTTTGAGTATCTATGCAATTT
This sequence comes from uncultured Candidatus Bathyarchaeia archaeon, assembly GCA_964596985.1. Lineage (GTDB taxonomy): Archaea > Thermoproteota > Bathyarchaeia > RBG-16-48-13. The sequence goes on along the minus strand of CAZQWG010000002.1, from coordinate 164,008 downwards.
ACCGATGCCTCGACAATACAGATCTATGCGTTATTCAACTAGGTACGAGGAAGGTGTGCTGGAAGAGACTGTACAAATCACTCTTGATGATAATAACATCCCTTTTTCTCGCATTGTCTTTTGCATTCATGCTCTCGGCAGTGAAGATCTTGCCATTCATGGAAATAGCTTCCTACATTCGACTTCCGGGAAGGCAAGTACCATGGGAGAATATTGGCATCGGGACTATCGAACAGTCATCTGTGAAACTGGACAATTTGATCAATACTATGGTTTCACGAGATGTGATGAGTGATGAATCGACATTTTATCTAGGTTCCCTTGTGATTAGTCTGCCAGCGGTATTAATCTGTAACAAGTCATTGAAGAAGAATCGGTCCCTTATTCTCTTCCTGACAATCACTACTTTAATACTCACGGGGCTCTCGGCAGGGTACTATCTTACGTTATTACCGTTACTTGGAACGTGTATGAGTGTCTTCTTGGATCTTGTCTTTGGTATCTTTTTCTTCTTTAAGTGGATAAGAATTCAATCAAGATTCCTGATACTAACACAACTGACGGTTTCAGCCCTTGCGGGTCTCTTGACAACGGAGCTTCAAAACAGGCTCAGGGACAATCGGCTATTCTTCAAGCTGGATTTGTCGAGAATCCTAGTCTACTTCATGGTTGGGCTTGTAATGGTAGATCTAGTTTCGTATGGAATCACATACGTTGAGATTGGCGAAGTACATACGGGTAAGAACCAGATAATGAAATATCTATCTAGGCACACTGCGAATGATGTCCCATTTAGGATATACATTACGGATCCTTTTGCCTTCTCAGACTACGGGGATATGCACTCCTACCCTCGGAATGGTTTTGAGTGTGTGAATGCCGAGGGGTTTGTTCATGTTAATGCTTACTCTGATTTCTTTTCTTACGCCGAGAGGCATGAATCTATGAAGATACTTGGTCTACTGAACACGAAGTATGTGATAAGCCATTATGAACTCGACAATCCTAAATTAGTCTTCGAGTATTCAGCGAAGCACTGGTCAGGAAGAAGACTTCGCCTTTATCGTAACGAATACTTTGTTCAAAGAATTCACCCAGTGAATCATGCCATTTTGGTAGTATGTTCAGACCAAGAACTTTGGAAGAATGTTTCAAGACGAATAATAGACCAAGAAGGATTTGATCCTAGAAAAACTGCGGTTCTACTCGCAAATCGACCTCTCGAAGACTTCTCTGCAGATGAATTGAGACTATTTGATGTGATAGTTCTTGCAGACGAAGATATGGGAGTGGACTCAGCGGAAAGAGAGCTACTCTTAGAACTCTATCAACAATACGGTGGAACTATACTAAGACCTAGTGAAGCAATCCCCAGATCAATTCTTGATAGGATAAACAAGAGTCGGGTGAATACTTCTATACAGATCCAATCCTATACTTCGGACAGCCTAGACGCAGAGATAGCGACCACTCAAACAGGCTTTCTACAGATCAGTCAAGCATATCTTCCTGGATGGAATGTCTACTGCAATGGAAAGAGAATGAAGCTGTTTCAGGCAAATGATGCATTGTTTGCGATTGTCCTACCTGGAGGAAAAACTACAATCAGGCTAATATTCGAGCCAATAAGCTTCAGAATTGGAATGGTATTGAGTTCAATAGCCTGCTTGACATTGGTAGTCAGCATAATCTGGAGAAGTAAAAGGAGCCTTCAAAAGATACTACGTCTTGCCAGAAAAGGTGGATACTACGTCAACTGTAAATAGAAATTGTTGAGTGTTCAACCAGTAGATTGGAAGGCCATTTTTCACCGGATTCTTCGAATTTTACAACACTCTGGTGCACTCGAAGAGTCTGAGGCATTCCAAGAATCTGGATACACATCTCTACGATACACGCGTGCCGCATTCCTGTAAAAGCGATCAAATATTGGCGTCAAGTATGATCTCAAGAACTGGTTAATTTCTTTCATTTAATCTGCAGATACCTACTAATTGTCTCAAGATTCAGAGAGAATAGATAAGAAGGGTTACAGCTAGGATTACCATGGACATTCGCCACATCATCTGCATGCATGGGGGACACTGAAGATACGTATAGCCATGTTGTGTGAACTCTTCTTCCCGTATGTTAAAGGAGGCGCAGAAAAGCGCTACTGGGAGATCTCGAGAAGATTATCCAAGGAAGATGAGGTACATGTGTTTACGATGAGACCCCCTGGGATAGATGAGGAAGAGGTTGTAGAGGGTGTAAATGTTCACCGTATCTTTGATTTCAAAGAACTTTACACTGGCTCAGGGAGGAGGAGGATATGGCCTGCTGTCGGGTATTCTCTTGCACTCCTGAAAGAGATTCTTGGGAGACTCGACCGTTTCGATGTCGTTGACTGTAGTTCCTTTCCCTACATACCATCACTGTCTGCTAAGCTCCTGTCCAGCCTGTGGGATGCGCCACTTGTCGTCACATTCCATGAGGTATGGGGTTCATACTGGAACGAGTATCTAGGCAACACTATAAGTGCCCGAATAGGAAACCTATTCGAAGAGGCAGCGACACGTATTCCCAGCAGAATTGTAGCAGTATCTCGGTGGACTGCTTCAGCTCTCAACAAGATCTACAGAGTACCTGAGTCGAGAATAGATGTAGTCCCAAACGGTGTCGACCTCAGCCTATTCGATTCCATTAAAGTACAACGAGATCCCTCCAAGGTTCTTTTTGTCGGACGGCTGATCTCCCATAAACACTTAGACTGGCTAATAGCCGCCATGGCTATCGTCAAGAAGAGATATCCTGATTCTTCCCTTCATGTAGTGGGAGATGGTCCGATGAGGGATGAGTTAAAGAGAATAGCCTCGGAATGTTCCGTGTCGAGTAATGTCGTATTCCATGGTTTGCTTCCAAGTTACCAGTCGATTGCCGAACATATGAAGAGTGCTTCCATTCTAGTCTCCCCGTCAACTAGGGAAGGGTTCAATATGGTTGCCCTTGAGGCTCTGGTTGCCGGGACTCCGGTTGTAATAGTTGATGCCCCTAACAATGCGGCTCTTGACTTTGTCAAACATAGGCATACAGGTCTGGTTGTAGAGATGGGAAATCCTCAAGCCATCGCGGACGCCATCACCGAACTCTTTGAGGATACGACCCTCAGGCGACGATTGGTTGAGAACGCTCTTCGGGCTGCACATCGGTATTCTTGGGATGAGATCGCCCAAGACATGAGAGAAGTCTACATAAAAACCGCCACATCCTGACTCAGATTCGACTCTAAGAATAAACTGGCGAATCCAACTCAGTTTTTAAGCACAGTCTTCTCCAGTAAGTCGAATATCGAATCGAGGTATCGAGGAGAAACCTGCCTTAACAACTTCACATCCCTCTTTTCTAGGAGCCTTAGGAGAATGGCGAGAATAGAGTAGAGTGTTATACCCAGCAGAATGTCGAGCAGGAATCTGAGAGGAGTCGCCAAGACGGTTTTCAACATTCCATCTACGAGGTTTATCGGCACAGCCATCAACAGCGATGAGAGGATGGCTTTTTCTGCAGCCCCCACATCGATCTCAACACCCACCCTCTTCCTCAACTCGTAGAGGGGATACGCAAATCCGACAATTTGCATCACAGCCCTTGCGATCGTCGGTCCTAATATTCCAATGAAAGGGCTGAGTAGAGTAACCAGACTCGTCTGCGTGATCATTGTTGCGAGCCCAATCTTGATGAAGACACCCGTCTCCCCTATCGCCTGTAGTGCTGAAATAAAGATCACATTATATGCGGTCATGATGTATGCCACTGAGAGGATCGACAAAGACAATCCTGCCCGAGAGTACTCTTCACCAAATAGGAGGACAATCGAGGTTTCTGATATACCTGCAAGACCAATAGCGGCAGGGAAGATGAGATACGCTAAATATCTAGTAGACAGTCTCACTGCTTCACCCATGCCCTCTTTTCCGACACGCCCATAAAGCTCCGAGAATGCCGGTAGAACAGCTATCCCAATAGCATACGGTATGATCGAAAGGGTCATGCTCCCTCGAACCGCCAGATCGTATATTCCAAGATCCGATAGGCTCCCTGCAATTGCCAGGAAGATAATCCGGTCAGACCAGTTGGCAACCAACCCTATCAACCCCAACAAGAGAAGCGGAACTGCGAACGCGAACAGCCTACGGAAAGAATAGCCCTTTGTACCGGGTTCAGGCAAGCAACCTCTGTAGAAGAATGCTGACAAACCGAACCCCGCAATCTGGCTCACCAACCACGCGGTGACTACCCCAGTCAAACCGTAACCAAGTATAACTGCAAGGACGGCTAACCCACTCGACACAAGTACCGTAGCAATATGGGTCTTGGCGAAGAGGTCTAGACTCTGAACCCCCTGAAGAAATGAGACATACATCTGCTTCAGTATGCCAAAGAATGCTGATACTAGAGCGATCGTGAAGATCAGTGATTTCGAAGGGTCCCCTAGGAAGCTGGCTGCCAATAAGGGAGAGAAGAGATAGGCTAGGCAGAGTATGAGGATTGAGCTAACGCCAACAAGCTTTACCGTTTGCAGTGCTATTGCAGCCGCTATCTCAGGTTTCCCCTTGCCAATCTCCTCAGACATATACTTGGTTGCTGCAGTCTGCAACGAGAGAATCGCGACTGTCGTGTAGACTGCTACAGTAAACTGGAGGGTTGCGATCGCTCCTATGTCGCTGGGAGTTAGGAACCGTGTCGCTACGATGTAGAATGCTATCCCCATCGCAGAGGTGAGGACGTTTTGTACCGCAATGTAAATGGTACCCTTCGCCACTTTAGTTGCTGACAAAGATCTTCTTCCTCACCTGGCGACTTCTGTAGTAGGTCTTTACCATTTCATTTAGCCTTTATTTAGTGAATCTCTATGGACATCGCAACAAGGATTTCAAAACCGTTGGTGAATTAGCAAGGATCTTTGTGCAGGGTTGACCAACACGCTGCTGAAGAACGGCTAGATCTGTGCTTATCTAAAATAGATACCTGTGGACAGAATGGAAGGCGTAGTGCGCGTCAGCACTATTCGAAATGACTGATTTTATTGGTCGGAAACAATCAAAGACCCTAAAGATGCTCTCTATTGGCCTGATACCAAGAGACGAAATTCTTCAATCCATCTTCTAACTCAACTCTGGGAGCGTAGCCCATCATTCGTGAGGCTTTTGCTGTGTCTGCACAGGTATGAGGGAAATCACCGGCATAGGTCTTTTCGTGAATTGGAGAGACCTCTCCCGTCTTACCCATGAGATTGATGACCATCTCTGCCAGCTCCTCTATGCTGATTCTTCCACCGAAACCGATGTTGAACACCTCTCCAGAAACCCCTTCACTCTCTGCGGCAAGGATGTTCGCCTCAACTACATCACTAACATATGTGAAGTCTCTTGTCTGCTTCCCGTCCCCGTATATGACCGGGGGCAAACCTTGGGCTATCTTCTCAGCGAAGGCCCTGATAACCTGGTCTGGTCTACCACGGGGACCGTAGACCGAGAAGTATCTGAGCATGACAACCTCTAGGCCGTAGACCTCTGAGAATACCTTGCAGTACTTCTCAGCAGCGAGTTTGCTGGCTGCATATGGTGAGTTGGGATTAGTGGGGTGCTCCTCAGATATCGGCAGGGAACGAGGGACACCATAGACGGATGAGGAGGATGCAAAAACGACCTTAGATACATCGGAATCCCTCGCAGCAAGGAGCACATTCAAGGTTCCAGTCGTATTAATTCGATGCACCTCAAGAGGATGCTTGATGGAGTACCTGACCCCTGCCTGAGCTGCCTGGTGGAAGACTACATCAACTCCCTTTGTGGCTTTAACTAGAGACTCGTAGTCGAGTATGTCCGCTTTGACCAGTCTATAGTTCTTCTTCTGCAAGTTGTGAACTACATTTCTCTCCTTTCCAGAGTAGAAGGGATTGAAGTTGTCGTACACGACCACCTCGCTCCCTCTCTGGATTAGAAGGTCGGCTAGATGAGAGCCGACGAACCCAGCACCCCCCGTTATGAGCACCCGTAGCCCATCAAGTTCCATAGATCTCTACATCGCCTTGTTTTTATCGAGATGGGACTTCTTTGATGATAGCAGACTTTTCTAGTTTTCCTAAGATGCGAGTGCATGCCTGTTTAGGAGACTTACTATCCTTCGCAGAGCGAAATGTAATCCCATCGCGCAGATTAAGGCTAATGAGGGCCACACTATGAGAATATAGTGAGTTAGCTTGAATTGCAGGGCTGAAAGACAGACCGTTGGCAGAAGGAAGTACAGTAGCAGAAGGCGTTCAAGGTCGGCAGCACGTCTCTGAAGGGTTTTTACAGCGAGGAGAGCTAACCCTAGGAGGATGAAGAATGGCTCTGGTGACTGTACCCGCGCCAGCGGCCACTGTAGGAATGGCCAGTGTAGGAATGCGAAACTGAAGTATTTGCTGATTACCTCAAGGTAGAAGGTATTCAATATCCTAGAACCGAGGAAGTCGCCTAAGTCTTGAATATGACCCATCGTTCTATGCCGGTTTATTGAGTGTATCACGGTTCTCTCAAAGCCGTTGGGTATTATCCACCAGCCCCATAGAAGTACAAATGTAACTGCGATTATGGGGAGGAATGAGATCAAACTCAGAGTAAAGTTTGTTTGGTCTCTTGATTTTAAACCGAAGGAGACCTTACCTTCCAGGCTGAGGGTGAGCAGCCAAATCAGTGCTATCAGGATGCCTAAGGCTGCTGGGTACTTACAGCTCAAGGCAAGACCAAAAGTGATCCCTGAAACCACAATGTGTCTGGGGCTGCCTTTCATTATTCCTCTGTAGAAGAGTAGTAATGCCAACGCAACGAAGAATGTCTCTGGCACCTCTAGGTTTTGCACCCAGATTGTGTTGTAGAACCAGAGGTAGCTGAAAGACAGCCAGAGACCTGCAAGGATTCCCAGTTTGCGGTTGAGAAGCTCCTTTCCAAAGAAGTACACCACAAGGCTGGTCAGCGATCCGATGATAGCGTAGGGGAGTCTTGCGAGGAAGAGGATGTTGTCCTCGTATATGTCGCTTGGTTTCATGTAGAGATATATCCACATCTCGTCATGCGGGATTCGTTTTATGTCGTTATCCGTGAGGGTGTATACCATCAAGCCGATCAGGTACTTCACGAGTGGGGGATGTTCCCAGTTTATCTCCCAGTCATCCCAACGGGTAATGCCATGAACGATGTTGTCAATGTATACAACCCCACTGGAGATGTATACGATCTCGTCTCCAGAGACTTCGAGATATGTCAGGAGGAAGAATCTTGGAATGAAAGCAGAGAGGAATAGAAACGTGAGGATAAGGTATTCTGTTATATGATGATCCTTGTCCCTTAACTGGAACCCCTCCGAACAGAGTCGACTAGGCCTAGCCCAGCATCTTAGGTAATCCCTGATTCTCTTCAATCTTTTATGAGGTCCATATGTCCTCTCTCATTAACTTTGACTTTGGTGACTACATTACAATCGAAACCTCTCCATGAAAATAGTCATCAGTTCAAGAAACCAATTGACTCTGAAGAATGCGGCCAAGCACGCTATGATTCTGGGAAGGGTTGCAAACCAAACCGTCCTATCATCTACATCAACGGCTTCCTTAGGTATTGCCATAGTGTTCTGGAGAGGTAGACTATGGAGAATAGAAGATAGTAGACGCCGAATATGGCCTCCAGTCCTCTTGGTATGCCCGCGTTTATGAACGGGGCGCGGAGAAGCTCCAAGGGAAGAAGTATGACCTGTACTTCTTCTGCTAGCCATCTGAATTTGCCGGGTATGCCACCGATCATCTTGATCAGTTCAGCCTGGAAGGCGGGTAAGGAGATCTTCATGTTCCATTTCTTAAGCCTCCCCTCGATGAGGAAGAGGGGCAACGCGGAGACGAAGAAGGTTTCGCCTACCTCAACTGAGGTTGAGATGAATACGAAGAACCCCACTAAACCAGCTTCACATAGAGAGACGAGACTCAACTGATTTGATGCTCCCTTGTAGAGGATAAGAGAGGTTGCAGCAAATAGGACAAGCATCATGGGTAACATGAGTTCTGTGATATTCATGGGCATTCCAAACGTGTGAATGGGAATCAGCCACCATGTCAAACCGAAGGGTTCCTTGTCTAAGTTGAACTCGATTACGTTCTCGATAAATCCATCCCAGTTCAGCCACATGAAAGGGGTACATATGAGAAGAGCCGAGATTATAGTGGATAGTAGTAGGTTGCGTGTCTTCTTGACCTTCAAGGACTTGGCAGCCAGAATAATCATTGGAAAGAATACGATCGCCGATTGCCTAGTACAGAATGCTAGTGCTGCATAGACCCCGGCTGGGATTGTCGAACCTTTAATCAATTTCTCTACAGCGAGTAGAATGAATAGGGTTGCTATTGACTCGAAGTTGTTCATGAAGGCTGACGCCAGGATTGTAAGAGGGTTCATAAGCCATAGTGTGGCTGTTGTCAAGGCACCGTCCTCTCCTAGGGGCTGTCTCAGCAGTCTGAATAGAACTATAGTAACCCCTAGGTCCGTGGCAAATACTGGTAGCTTGACGAGCAGGTTGAAGATACGCATGTCTTCTATTCCGATGAGGGAGTACAACGCGTACATTGGGACTATGCAGATGCCCCATATCGGCGGGTATGCATACCTCCTCCAAGGCCATGTTGCTTCTGTATGGTAAAAACTGATGTGACGATCCCAGACTGCATGACCAACCCGCCACCAAGTCCAAAGATCATGCCAAGCTGACGCGTAAGGTGCAAATAGAAGACGGACAGCAAGACCGGCAATTAGGAGGAGACGAAGACGCGAATACGCCGTTGAACTCTTCGTTTTTAGGAGCCCTAACCTATACAGTTCGTTATCCCGCCTTGATTGTCTCCACGGTCTTGGAGTACTGTTCTCTGTCAGGGATTGGAGGAAGAGTAAACAGGTTGCTGTTTGTATGGAAGCCTTTATTTTGAAAACTCTTTTGGGTTCCTAGCTCAGGGGTGCCCAAACCCGCAAGTCATCCAGGTGATTTTATCTATTGAGTGTACACAGGTTTTCACTTTCCCAGTATCAAAAGCTGAGGGTCCGGGAACCGTTTTTCGATTTACCTAAACACGTGAAAAGAGTGATTAAAGCACTGACAACAACAAACAAATCCCATGATAAAAAGTGGATCAACCAAGATGAATAGACGAAGAAACGTGTTGCTGATAGTCATCGATTGTTTAAGGGCGGATTTTGCCTACGGAGACAGAGAGGCGTGCATACCGACCATAAGAGAACTAAGGAATAATGGTTTTTCGTTTCTCAACACGATTGCTTCAACAAGCACGACCCCTCCCTGTTTTGCAAGTTTGCTTACAGGGCTTTATCCCTTTGAGAATGGTGTAAGAAGCGCCTCAGGATACAGACTTGCAGACAGCGCCCTTACCTTGCCCGGGGTGTTGAAGGGGCACGGTTACAGTACATATGCCGAGGTCACAGGAACCCTAGGCAAAGAAATGGGTCTTTCAAAGGGATTCGACGAATACAACTATCGGAACGTTGAAGAAACAATCCACACAAAGTGGGGAAACGATCTAATCAACAGGTTGAAGACCCATTATGAGGAACCCTGGTTCACTCTTCTTCACATCTGGTCGCTCCACCACCCTAGGATTGTCACAGACGAATGTAATCATGGGGAATACGGCGGTACAGTATACGGCAGGGCATTAGCCAGTATTGACCGATATCTAGCCAAGCTACTTGCGAGTACCGCTGAGGACACAATTGTCATAGTTACTGGAGACCACGGCGAGCAGATAGCTTGTTCAAGATTCGAGTATTATGGGAAAAGAATAGGTGAAACCGTTTTTCGAACCCTGAAGAGACACGGGATAGTGAAGACACATTTCGCCAAGGGGATCAGGGGAATCTTCGTGGGTCACGGGTACGGCATCTACGATGTATTGGTGAAAGTCCCTTTGATACTCTATAACAGGGATATTCTTCCGGCAGGAGAGTCACCGCGTCAGGTCAGACAGATCGATATCCTCCCCACGATACTGGATCTGATCGGCGTCGAGAACAATACAGGAACAACCGGGAAAAGTGTAGTGCCTATAGTCAAGGGAGAAGTTGGCGTTGACAGAGACGCCTACATGGAGGCGACTGGGCTTGCGATCCCAAGAAAGGATGAGTGGCTAGCAGGCATTCGAGTGGAAAACAAGTACAAGTATATCTACTCCCCGTTTAGGGAGGACTTCGAAGAAGAGCTCTATGACCTAGAGAATGACCCGGCAGAAGAACGGAACATAGCGAAAGGAAATGGAGATGTTGTGGGAAGGCTTCGAAAGAAGATCGAAGAGATGAGGACAGAAGAACTTGTCGGTACAAAGCTTGACCAGGAGGATCAGGAGAAGGTAGTAGAGAGACTTAGAAGCCTAGGATATATTGACTAGTAACTGGGTAGTGTAGAGACCCGTTTATGCATATATTCTCCGTTTATTCCATTTGTGTATTTCATGGATTCTTGGAGATGTTTCAGCTCTTGATGTCGCTGGAATGCCGATTGGTACTTACGAATAAATTTAGGGAGAACAATGGATCTCTATTCGCTTACTTCGAGTAAGCAGAGAATGCTGAGGGTGAAGGATGCCTCTAGACTCTTCCTATCGAAGTAGCCGTTGGGGTCGACGCGACTTCCTCTTCACGGTTTTTGTGTTTCTAAGTCTTGTATTCCAGCTCTTTCTTGCACCCCATACTGCTGTAACCGGAGATATGAGGTCCTTTCGGGATGATATTCGAGAGATGATGGTCAAGGGGAGAATCTTCGATTTCTACCATTCGACAGACTACGCCTATCCTCCGCTCTGGTCTTGGTGGCTTATCGTCGTGTATCTCTTGAGACCCACCCTCAACTACTCCGACGGCGTCTGGCTAACCTTGATAAAAATGCCGACAATCATCTCGAATCTACTTCTCTCATCTCTCGTATACTACCAACTCCGCTGTACCGAGAGGGATCTCGCTTTTCCTGCGGGATTATTCTGCCTTTTTCACCCGCAACTAATCTTCGTGGGGCCAATTTGGGGTATGTTCGACAGCATCAGTGTCTTCTTCCTCCTCTCCTCCACAGTTTTACTGTCCAAGGATAGGAATATGTCAGCAGGCATACTGATGGGGCTCTCTGCGCTCACAAAGCAGTACGCAATCATTACGATCCCCTTCCTCTTCTGCTTGTATGCGAGGAAGAATCTGCGAGAAGCACTTGAGTTCCTTCTCATTCCCCTCTTGATCTTCTTGTCGGCGTCAATACCATACCTGATCTTCGACTTCTACGCCTACCTAGACCAAGTGACATACGGAGTTGCACAAACACAAGTTGAAATAAGAGGTAGATCCGGAAGCCTCTGGTTCCTCGTAAACTTACTCGCACATCCTTTGTGGAACGAGATACCCGACTGGCTAGTGAGAATCCAGTACCCTGTCTTCTTCTCGATCCTTCTACTGCTCTTGTTGAGCTACTGTTTCGTGAGGTCGGGTCGTAGAGAAGCAGACTTCCCGTCACTAAACTCCGCGGTATTGATCTCCATCCTTGTTTTCCTCTTCTTCAGCCCGGTAGTTCATGCCCAGTACTTCGTGCTTCTGATCCCGTTCTCGATACTCGCTGTATGCTATCTAGGTAGAGGGAGCCTGCCGTTGCTTATCTTGACAGTACTCCCATCGTTTCAATACGTAATATGGGACATATGGTTTGATCAGACAGTACCTGTCCTCATTACTGCAGACAGAGTTATCCGAGATTCGTTTCAAATCGTATTTGACGGTTGGTTCTGGACCCTGTTCCCTTGGCTAATTCTTCTGACTTGCCTCCTCTCTCTCGCCATCGTTTTTCTCAACGAGACTCGGGGTTTCCAGACAGCATCGAACTGACAGCTTTCTCCCCCCTGTAAAATCTGGCTATCAGAACAGAGACCGTAGCCAATATGGCTGGTACCGGATTGTCTGGCCAGAGTAACCCTGCCTCGAAGCCTCTCCAACTCAAAGGGATCAGCAGCCTTGGACCTGAATACGACAGAGTGTCGAGGAGAAGATGACTTAGAGATCCCCAGAAGAGGAGTCGGAAACCATGTTTCAACTCGGTTCTCAAAAGGGAGGCTGCGAATAAGGATAGGAGGATAATCCCGACGAAGGAGTTGAGCGGTTCGAAGAAGAGGTCAATCCCATAATCTACCCCTAGTAACCCGGATGATCTCACCGGGTATAATATGAACTTGTAGCAGTCAGGAAGAATGGAGCCGGCTAGGAGTAGTTTTCTCTCTCTTTTCGAGAGCTCCAACCACTCTGATATTAGCCAAGCAACGCCGATATGGGTTATCCAGTCTGGCAGAGCAGTTTCTCCCTCCGTCGATCGATCTTACCCCTTTCACATGTTTCTTCATCACCGCTGAGCAAGTAGTAGACAAGGAATAGTGCCCCACCCGCTGAGAGATGCAACCACATCCTAGGATAGCGGTGAATCTGCACCCAGAGGGCGTCAACATACCCCTTTGATATCAACAGTACACTCCCATAGACCGTTATGTCGTCCCCTACGTTGACCGTGCCTTCTTCCTTAACATAGACCAGGATATCGGAGTCAAGAGACTTCAGGGATAGTACGCGTGAAGAAGTGTAGAGCTCGCGAACAGTACCGCTGATTAAAACTAGCCGACCTTCATACTTCTCCGGGTACGAGAGAAGAACCTTTACCGGCACAAGACCGGTTGATTCACCGGGTCTATTAACCCAATGGTCTTCATGGATATTGAAGAGGCAGATAGCAGTCAGCATTGTCAGAGAGAAGACAGCTGCCATGATTCGCTTGTTTCTTGCCAGCAATCCCTGCAATCCACTCGGTGGTATGTACCTGATACTGACGATTCTACTTCCTACCTCGTCTTTATCTGTTTTAGAGTACACTTGACAAGCGTATCTTTGAGGTTTTCCACAACCGATAAATTGAATCCCTCTCCCTCTAACTTTCCTACGGGATCATCTTGGCGAAGCCGATAAGAGTCTTTGTGACCATCCCAACCCTGAACGAGGCCAGGGGTGTAGGATGGGTTATAACCGGCTGCCACAGGATCCTCGAAGACATCGAACATAAGATAATCCTGGTAGATGGGTACTCAACCGACGGAACGGTAGAGATTGCAAAGTCCTTGGACACGGAGATACTCTACGAGCGGGAGAAGGGGTACGGAGCAGCCCTGATGACTGGCTTCAGCCATGTGCTTCAGATCCTAGAAGCAGAGAAGAATGGAGAATATGAAGATATCATAGTTATGATGGATGCGGATTCCACCTACGATCCTGCAGATATCCCAAGCCTACTGACAACCCTTCAAGAAAACGGGGCGGCTATTGTGGTTGGGAACAGGTTCGCAGGAATGAGGAGGGGGGCTATGACCCAACTGAACCGCCTCGGCAACCGTTTCTTCACCGCCCTGATGAATCGACTGTACGGACTGAAAATCAGTGACTCTCAATCCGGGATGCGGGCAATAAGAGTGCAAGCCTTGAGAAGGATGTTCCTAGAGGCTTCCGGGATGCCTTTGGCCTCTGAGATGCTAATCGAGGCTAAGAAGCAGGGCCTGATGGTCGTGGAAGTCCCTATAACCTACGGCAGGAGAGTGGGCCGCCCAAAACTCCAGCCGTTGAGGGATGGATGGCGTATCTCACTCACAATGATGCGGCATTTCACTGACTTCAGCCCAATGCTCACCTTCGGGGGATTAGGCGTACTATTCCTATTGATCGCAACCTATATGGGAGTCGAGACAGCGCTCGGCTGGTACCTGTGGAGATATCATGGGATGGACACGTGGCCCCGCCTCGGTTTTGCCACCCTCTCCGCGATGTTCTTCATGACTTCGGTGATCCTATTCTCATTTGGTCTTCTTCTCGACGCAATTCTGAGAGTGCTGCGCGCGATACGGCAGTTGATGGAGGAAATCCGTGAACAACAGTCCTAGCGCGACCACTCTAGTTTCTCAAGTAGTTCTGAGTGGATCTGGGCAAAGCAGAATGTTGCCGCTCTCAAGAAGTCGAGAACAGGATATGCCAAGATTGTAGACCAGGCTTCCCGTCTAAAGGCTTGTTCGAAATACCCGAGCGAGAACCTTGCAAAGGGAACTATTGCCAATAGCGTAACCACGAATAGGAGTTGAGGTATTCTAAGAGAGCCGATAAGCCCCAATATGAATAGGGACATGAACCCTATGAAAGCCAGATCGTACTTGTGATACTTCTTCGTGACAGGGCTGTCAGGATTCTCATTGCAGAATTTTCCTGCGCCAATTCCGTATCTCCAAGTCTGAGAGAGAAGCCCCGTAAGGGTCTCTCTGTTCCAGTGATGCACTATTGCGAGAGGCTCATCTATTATGTCGTAGCCTGACTTCGCAACCCTCCAGAGGAACTCTGTCTCCTCGAATCCTCCCCGATAGGACTCATCGAAGAGCCCAGTCTTATCGAAGACATCCTTTCTCACCGCCATACTAGTACTGACCGGGAGCTCATTGAATCTCTTCGTATCTTGTTTCATTCTAGCCTCGAACCTCGGCATCACCGGGATCCTAGCAAAATGACCGTACCTGGCGATGTAGCTACTTGAATTCCAGACATCAATAGTCCCTCCGGCCACCCCCACCTTCGAGTCAGATAATGGACCCAAGATTTGCTCCACCCATCGAGCATCGGGTTTGCAGTCTCCATCGATGAAGACGATGAATTCCCCCCTCGCATTCTTGACACCGAGGTTTCTCGCATAATTTGGTCCCTTCGCATCCTCCTTCAATATCTTCACGTTGAACTGGGAGGCTATCTCCACTGTTCTATCCTCGGAGGCCCCGTCGACGACTATGACTTCAATATTCTTGTAGGTCTGGGATTTGAGTCCCTCTAGAACTGCGCCTATGGTTTTCTCGTTATTACGCACCGGAAGTACGACGGTCACCAATGGCTCTGGCTTTTTCGACATGACGCCATCCTAGTCTTGTGATATCCTATTTTAGTTCTGTCAAATCTCAGTTGAAAGACGACTGGATAGAATCTCTGGAATACAACAGAATGTGTGCTGAAGGAAGAGAGAATGAATGTGCTAGATATTAGGTTACTTCTTCTCTAAATTGGGAGGAAAAACAACATGAGAAATAGCTTGAAGAATGCGTCAAGTAGAGCAGTAGACTACTTCTTCATCTCGTCAGCCAGATTGAACGGTTTACCTCGTCTCAAAATCGTCTTAGGAATCTTATCCTTCCACTTACGAAGAAACTCCTTATCCTCCTCCTCGCTACGTAATTCATCTGGCAGCATGTGAGGGATTTCGTCTATTATCGGGTACCATCTTTTGCATTTCTTGTCTTTTTTACTGGGGCATACTAGCATTCCGCTTACGATCTCGTCTTTTTCTTCGAAGACGTATAGTTTGAGTGGGTAGTCTTTATCTATGGGACATGCAAGGAGATCCATTAGACGACGCTTCATTTGTAGTCTCCCTTTTTTCCGGCTGTTTTTCTTGAAGGCATTTGATATGTTGATTATATTTCAGGTTTGTGTATGACTCTACAAGACGAATTTGAAGTTTAATTGCCCAACCGAAGAATCTAGATTCTTCGAATTCGATTGGACATGAAATGATTCTTTCTCTTCAGCAAAGCGAGTCACAGACTGCCCTATTCATTTTCTTCCGTTGCTAATGGTCTCTGCGACCATCAACCAATCGCAAGTACAGAGGACAAACACCAGTTGATGTGTTGGTCTGATTGAAATTTGTATCATGGGCTTTCCTGCAATGTATTGAAGTAGTCAGTACCTGTCCGCGTAATCTTAGGCGTGTTTCGGCTCAAAGAGAACCCGTAATTTGAGATAGAGCTCCAAGAACCCTCTTTCAATAGCCGTTGTCGCCAAGTTCATGTTTCTGGTAAGGGAGCTGGCAGGCGTCATAGATTTGACGAATCCTAACTGGTCGCGTTCGTACATCCTTCCCCATTTTCGAATGAACCTTTCTTTGTTCACCAGCTCTGCCCTAATCTGCCTCATGGAGGTATTAGTAAAATCGTCGTCGGGAAAATGGGATCCACGAGCCGCAAAATGGTATACGACAGACTTAGGGGTCAAAATGAACCTGTATCCCTCGTTCTGCATTCTAATGAACAAATCCACGTCTTCGAAAGAAGCCGGGGTGAATACGGGATCGTTGCCTCCGATATAGTCCCAGTCTCTCTTCCTTACTACAAATGAGGCCCCAGTACCCTTTCTCATCTCGAAGTCATTTGATCTCGAGAAATGTTCCGCGAACTCGAGGAATTTTTCCTCCATGAAGTTATGCCAGTATTCCCCGAATTGATCCCTTGGACAGATGTAGATACCGGGTCTTTGCTTCTCATTGAATATGTTAGGCTGAATTCGGAGGCTTGAAACCACCAACCTCTCATCGGGATACCTCTCGAAGATTCTGAGCGACTCAAGATCTTGGTTCTTTGCAATGTACATATCGGAGTGCAGAAGATCCATGAATTCCGTTTCTACTCTGTCGGCACAGAAGTTTATCCCGCCGGCAATGCCTTTCGTATTCTCTTCTTCGTTGAATTCGATGAAATACTCTAGGTTGTACTTTCCAGAATTCTTCTGAAGCCAATCATTGGTTCCGTCAACGGAGTTCTCGGAATAGATTATGAAAGGGGCATCCTTGTAGAACGCGTTTTCTCTAACCGATCTTATTGCAAGCTTCAGATAGTTCAAGTTGTTGTGAGTGGATATGCAGAATGTGATCATTCCTCTTCTCCACTCGGATAAACATGTTTAGAGGGCTGCTCGGCTTAGGCAGGAATAGTCTGATGTCGCATTCTCAGCTCAACGGATTTATCTTTGGTGCTGGTCTCTTCCTGTCGGAACGCTAGAAAACATCCAAGATCTTGCAGTCTATCTTAATCAAGGGACGTTGATTGAGTTGGCAAGTTCTAGGGTCAACCAGGCGACTATGCTGACTGCTATTAGAGTATCGTCGAGTAGGAAGAAGTCTAATGTTCCGCCGAGAAGATTGTGAAGCCCGAATAGACTCAATGGAATTAAGAGAAAATAGATCCCCCACCTATTCTTGCCTTCCAAGGCAATTGTGAGATGCGTACCGAAAAACGGGAAGAGAAGAAACGGCAGATTAATCGGAGAAGCGAGGAGACAGAAAAGCGAGGCGGAGAGAGGAATTATTCGATACAACGACCTTAGTGGATTGAGATAGAGGTATACGCATATGATCGCTAGACCACCGAAGGTAAGAGGAATCCAGATATCGAAGAAATCAGATCCCAACCGCGGAAGCCCTAGGAGAGGCGCTATTTCCTTTCGATGCTGGTAGATCAGATACCACAATCCACTTGCAGGTCTCCTCAACAGATTATAGATCCGACCTTCCCCCCACTTTCTCCTGACCAAGATAGCGTCAAGGTACTCAGCCGGCGTGGAGAAGAAGAAGGGCGCAGAGATCAGGCAGAAGAACAGGACAGAGTGCTTGGCGACCTTGAGTGCTTCACTTCGTTTGGTACGAATCAACGAGGCAATTATCATTGGCCACGCGAAGTAAAAGTAGGGTTTTGTAAGCATCGCGAGGGCTAATATAAGACCGCCCAATCGGTGGGATTCTCTTGAGATTAGGAACACGGATAGGAGAAGAAGGCAGTAACCGATGCTGTCAAAGCTTCCCCTAGCCGAGCCTACAAGGATTGTGAAAGGGTTCAAGAAGTAGAGCGTGGATGCAATGAGTGCCTGCTTATCTCTTTCCCCGACTAGATAGATCAAGAGGAAGCATAGAACATCGGCAACAATGATTGGGATGCGAGAGTAGAGCCAGAAGCCGGGGTCATAGGGAGTAGTGAAGTCCGTCCAAGAATACTGGATCATCGTAGCCATCCAGACTGGCCCGTAAACGTAGATGGATAGTGGATCATCGAGGTTGAACCTGTAGAAGTTCAGTATGTTACCTTCCTTTACGGTACGATAGAAGATGTAGTGCCCCCAAGATTCCACGCCGATTGTGGAGCTTGCGTAATAGAGTCTGACGAAACCCCCGACAAAGAGCACGAGGTAGGGGAGAAGAGAGGGAACTTTATCGGAGAGCCTTAGCCACTTCTCTTCTCTAGGCAATAATGATTCAACTCCCTCAGCCTGTTCTACTAGGGGCTTCTCGTGTCGTCTTCGGCGTAGACTTTTCACGGGGATATGGCTGAAGGAATAGATAGACGATTCTGAGTATACCTATGCCGAGTAGCAGGAATTTCAAGGCGACAGCCCAGTAGAAGTAGGGGTAGGCTTCGCTGAAACGCAGGTTCCAGAGCACTGGGTATTCAACGTATGCAGAGATCTGGAATAGGATTTGAAGCAGCCAGCCGTACGATCCCGCCAACGATAGGAGTAGGAGTGGCGTAAACCAAGCTGCGTACTGGGGAGAGTAGAACTTGGTGAAGAATACGAAGATCATTATTACGTAGGCGCAAGCCATAATCAATCCTCTGGGTTCTTTTATACGGAAGGCTAGGACAGAGAGGCAACCTACCGACTGGAGAAACATAGAGACGGCGGAGACGGTTTCCGAAGAGATTCCGGTGGCGAAGAATCCTCCTGGCGCAAGCAAAAGCAACGTCCATAGACTCTGATAGTTCCATCCCCTGCCGAGGTGGAAGACGTACGATTCTAAGAAAAATTGGGGACTCATAACGAAGAAAGGTAAGACCATAGCAAGGCAGAAGGTTACCAAAACCGCAAGGCTACGTCTTATCGCCCGTCGAGACGACTCATTCTTTCTCATATGGCTAAGAAATGGGAGAAGCATAATGCCAGGGTACCACTTGAACATGATCCCCGCCGCGATCATCAGAAAAGAGTAGGTGTATCTTTTTCTCAGAATTAGATAGAGCGAAACAACAGTAAAGAAGACTGGAATAGCATCGTATCGAGAAACCCATGTGTGGAGGACGATAGGCGAGAGGTTGTAGAGGAGACCCGCAGTAGACGCATGTCTCTCGCCGTAGATTGAGAAGGCGATCTCGTAGATGATCACGGTGGTCAGAAGCTCCAGAGGTAGTTGAATCAAGTGAAGGGATAGAGCAAAAGCTTGGAGGTTGCCAGGCTGGAAGGAGTAGATGAGCTGGAATAGGCCGCCGGCGAGTTGAGGATATTCTAAGGGATAGTTTACGTATGGAATCTTCTGCCATTTGTAGACGCGTGTCGCAAACTGATAGAATCGGCGTTCGATGTCCCAGTAGTCGACTGAAGACACGATGAAGAGATCGCTTTGGAGTAATGGCCGATCCTGATGGACCTCGAAGAGGGCTATGCCCAGGTATAGAAGGCGTATCATAAGAGCGGAGAGAATGATTCGGGCTGATCGTGAGCCGAAGAGCCGATCCCTCGAAATACTGCCCCAGGGGCTGTCTCCAAGCATCAAGCAAGGACCTCCCATCGAATTTGAGCTATCGGAAGTATGATCGGATGACAGCCTAAAACGGTTTGGAAGGACGAGGATGGTAGCCCGGGAGAGATTGTCGGACGGGAAGCGTCGTTCGAACTCTCGTCAGCGGGTTGCTTCTGCCTGTGGAAGGCATCCAAAGCCCGCTATCCTTGGACGTGAACAATTCACTTTGACCGCTAGACGACCGGGCTAACCGAAGGCTTGATTGTCGGTATGCGTATTTTAAGTCTTTAGAAGTAAAACAAGTGGCTACAGAGCCGGATAAACGACAGACAGACGGCTGCTGAGCTTATACTAAGTCTGTTAGTGTTTGAATCTTGAGTTTAGAGTTTGTTGTCTGGAGGAATTGTCGAAACTCTTCTTTTTTCGTTAAGTTCCGGACTTCCATATCTTCAGTCACCAAGATGTCGGTATGCTGTACGGCCGATGACAGAATGAGGCAGTCTATGAAGTCGTTTAACATTCTTCTCAGTTTGAAGGCTGTAAGTAGGATTGAACTGTCGTGTATAGGAATCCTCGTTATCCTATCGTCATAGACGAGGGCTCTGATTCCTTGGGACACCCTCTCATCCGTGAGGGTTCCAGTGGTGATGTGCTTAGTGGCTTTGGCAGAGAGTTCGAAGATTGTAATCTCGCTTATGGAGATATGGTGTCCCCTCTGGATTAGTTTGATCGGGGCATCTTCTGGGAGCTCTTGGACTGATATTCCTATGGCTGGGAGGAGGTAGGTGGTATCTAGGAGCAGCCTCAAGACTCAGCCTTCCGGGATAGTTCCCGTCTGAAGAGGTGGAACTCTTTGAGGGTTATCTCGACGGACGGCGGCTCCTTCAAGACCTCTTCAAGGCTTGGGACTGGCTCAACCAACAGCCTTCCCCCTTCAATCCTATAGATTACTTTTGTATGCGGTTGAAGCCCAAGCATCTCCCTAATCCTCTTAGGGGGGAAGAGCTCCCCTTTCGAGCCGACTCGACTATGCGACAAAAATCTGGCACACCGAAGAAAATACTGAACACTCGAAAAAATAACCGTTTCGGTTTCTAAGCGGTAGTCGCGCACCACGATAACGGCACAGGTTTTCTCTAGAGGAGGAAGCTTACACCAGCTGGAGATAGCGTACCTTGGAAGGGGGGAACTATGGAACTAGGAATTGATGGGAAGCGATGGCCAAGATTGTATCGAAGCCGAGATACAACTCAGGCAGCAAGAAAAGGAGCCAGAGAAGTGTTCGGTACGTTTGATTGTCAAGCTTCTTCTCTAATCGAGCAAACCCTAGCGCCGCCAACAGATAGAACATCGGAATTATAGGGACTAGGAATCTTCTCTCCTTGTGCGCTATGAAGCTGAAGACCCCCACATATGTAGTGATGCTCAACCAAAGGAGGGAGACATAACTATCTAAGTCGAGGAGGGTTAAGAAGGCTAGAATAAGTACACTCCATCCGAAGATCCCAGGTATCCGTTCAAGGTAGTAGAGGAAGGGCTTCTTTCCCCACCTAGCGCTTCCACCTGAAAGAATATTCAGGACGAAGAAGTTCCAAGGGGAACTGAGGAAAGATCCCCAACTGACGAGGTCTACGACTCCTTGTATGAGGACCGCCAACATCAAACCGGAAGTCACGTATTTCAAGTAATCTCTCTTTCGAGAGAGAACTACTGCGAGGGGTATGAAGAGAAGAAGAGATTGGAAACGAGCCATGAATGAGAACCCCAAAAACAGCCCGCCGAGAAAGAATCGCATTCTAGAGTTGAAGAGGAGTGCCCGAACCGTGAACAGTAACGAGACCAGTAGAAAGAGTGTAGCTGGAACCTCGCTGACCGGTCTAAACCCCCAGAAAGCGTCAAGCCAACTAATGGCGAGGAGGAGAGACGCGAAGAGACCCGCGTTTTTCCCCGAGATACTTCTTCCTATGAAATAGGTGAGCAGGATGCATAGTATGTCGATAGACAGGTTGAATGCCCTTGTCACCGTCAAGAGATACGGGTCCCAGACATGGGTGATCCCGGGATGAGAAAACACGATGGCTGAGAGCAGTATCATCGGGTAGAAGTAGGAGCGTTCCAGCCAGAATTTGAATCCGGCACCAGATAGGACGTAATAAGCCATGTGACCGTAAAGGGTCTCGTCGCTCTTCGTTATGTACGGCACCGAATAGAATAGGAAAAGGCGGATAATGATCGCCAAGATAATGATTGGGAGTACGAGAAAATGATCGCTGTGGATTAGGTGAGACAGCAGGGTTCTTGCCGAGGATAGTCTCCTGATGGTCGGGTGTCGCTTGGATAGCGTACGGGTTAGGATTGCCTCGTTGACCGTAACCCTAGACTTTTCTAGGGGAGAGGTAACTTCTTTTGCAACTTTATGCTGGAACCTGGTTGATTTGACTGCCTGCACGGCTATCAACTATCTCTAAATCTTCTTAATAGACAAGATCATTATCTTCATTAAGCGTTGAGTCCAAAAATGCGGATACAATTCCAAGGGAAAAACCATTCTATCCACGACACACCCAATGAATGAAGAGTAGCTTGAGAGAAGATATATTGTAGGAGTCAGAGATGCAGAAGAATACCTCAGAATCGTTCAAGGACAGGCTACTACGATACCTAAGCGAACACAGAGAGCTTGTCCTTACGTGTGTGCTAGGATTCTTGGTGAGGATATACTTCATCCCCTACATAGTCAGCCTCAACGATTTGATCACATGGAGGAACACAGGGAGATCGATAGTTAGCGGATACATCTTCGACTACTTTCACACGTACCTTCCCTACAGATACCCGCCAATGATGGGGTACATCTGCGCCGTTGCCTTCAAGATCACATCATTATTTGTCGAGGGGCATATCAGGGCGACGAATATCTACTTCTTAACCTCGATCAAGATGCCGCTAATAATCAGCGACATCGCCATAGGAGTATTCCTGTACAAGTTCGTTCTCGAGATTACCGAAGACAAAAGACAGTCACTCCTCGGGAGCATCCTTTTCATCTTCAACCCCGTTGCCATATACGTCTCCGCCAACTGGGCCATGCACGAGAGCCTATGCCTCTTCTTCCTTGTAGCAGCAGAGTACTACCTGTTGAAGAACAGACTTTGGAGAAGCGCCATCATGGGTAGCTTAGCCATACTGGCCAAACAGTTCGCATACCCATATGTCCTAGTCATGGGCGTGATCGTGCTACGAAACCTAGGATGGAGAAAGGGCGTGACCTATCTCGCAACAGTCGGAGCAATAGTAGGAGGCGTATCGATCCCCTATCTAATATTCGACAAGGAGGCGTACCTAGACGCAATGATCTACACAAACCCCGTCACTTGGATTCGCCCAGCAAAGGGAGGCTTCTGGGGAATACTCCACATAGGGGAAAGATGGAACCTGTTCTACGTCCCAAGCTTCTTGGGGCAAGTATACTTCTACATCTTCTACGCCAGCTTCCTATTCTGGGTTGGATTCTTCCTCGTCAAGAAGATGGAGATTAACAGCCGTTCCCTCAACGATGTTATGGTGATGCTCTCACTGACTTTTCTGACGCTTTCCCCGCAGATACACACCAACTACTTCTTCATCTGCATACCCTTCATCTGCCTGTCGGTAGCTCTCAAACACCACAGCCCCTTGTGGTACGCGATAACGGCATTTCCCATCTCAACATGGGTCTACAAACTACCCTTCGTCGAGGACCCAGAACACTTATGGGACATGTCGTTCAAGACCTTGAACTGCCTGTCAACTTTTGCAGGGTTATTCTCTGTCTCCACAGACCTAATTGAAACCTCCATGAAGACAGGGAGGACGGGAAAAGCGGAGAACCTATCACGGATTGCAGACGGAAGAATCAGTCCGACCCAAAAGTTGAGGAATATTGCTCTACGTAGTTCGAGGACTTGACGACGACTCCAAAGGAGTCTACATAAGACTGAGAATCCTAGAGAAGTATCCGTCTAGAAGCGTGAAGACGAAAGATGGGGCAGACCATAAGGTCACAGAGGTCTTGGCAGGTGACCGCACCGGAGCCATAGTCATGAGTCTATGGGATGAGCTGAGCAAGGGAATCGAGCCGGGTGACCTGTTGGATCTTAATAATGCCTACACGAACCGATTCCGCGGAAGGCTACGCCTAAACGTTGGACGATTCGGCAACTTGATGAAGGTCGAAGACCCGAGTTTTCCTACAAGAGAGCAGATTCTAGAAAGATTCCGTAGGCGACGCAGAAAGACGTAGAAAAACAGCGGCTACAAGTTGCCTGCTAGGGATCGGATTCTCTCTGCAAGACCAGCCGATACGGTCTTGAAGGCGTTTATATAGTAGGCTGTGTAGCCGAAGAAGAAGCCTGCCGAGATTACTGTGTTCATGTAGACGTTCAGGGAGAATGGTCCCACGACAGAGTCCATGGCCTCCCGAATAACGGATTCTGCATAGTAGATGGGGGGATGGAAGAATCCGCAGAAAGCAACGTAGAAGAGGAAGGGAATAGCGGACACGGCTAGGAAGATACGGTTCTGCTCCCTAAGGAGTACGTCGATTATGAGGAAGACGACAGGCAACACCAGGTACTGGGGCTCCACGCTAAGAGAGAGGCATACGAAGGCGATGGAAGGAAGCATACAGCAGATGTTGAGTTCGGTTCCTCGGTCAAGCTTGGAGTAGTAGATGAGTGGGAAAGAGAGAAGTTCAAGGACGACCAGCACACCGAAGCCCAAGGTCAAAACGAGGCTGGGAACCCGGAACTTCTTCCAGGCGTGAAGTATGGAAACCAGCTGGTAGATGCCAGACATCTCATGTCTCAGATGGGGGAAATGAACCTCGGTATGCAGGAAGAGCGATTCTATGTAGTCACCTGGATCGTAGATCAGAAACGGCAGAGAGATCGTAGCCATAACAACGGTTGATGCGAGCAGGAATTTGAGGAAATCCTCCTTGCCTCTCTTGAGGGTCGAGGCGAGAAGGAGAGGGTAGGCGAGAAGGGTATAGTGTTTGGTCATCACGGAGAGCCCGTAGGTAAGACCCGCCGGAATCGTGCGGTGGGAGAGCAGGAGGTAGATTGAGAGGAGCAGAAACATGACAGAAACGGAGTCAGGCATACCCCAGATACTGGAGATGAAGAAGACGTGGGGATGGAGTAACCAGAGTATTGCCGCAAGGTCGGACTTCCCCTCGTCCTGTGTCACTGCAAGCATATACTTCCGGACAAGAATGGCGATAATGATGTCTGAGACCGTGATAGGTAGTTTGGCTAGGAAACGGAAGATAAGGTCGTCTGAGTTCGGGGCAGGATACAGAAGGTAGATGGCAGCCAAGTAGAACGCCCAGATCGGAGGAAGCGCATAGTGCATCGAAGGATTCGAGGTATAGAACTCGAATACCTCGCGATCCACAACTATCTTCTGGGCGGTCTCTAGCCATAGGTACATGTCCCAGCTATTGGCGCTGATCGGTGATACGAGAAACCTAAGAATAAAGGCAAATACCCCTATCTGGAAAAGCCGAGATTTCAGAAGTGATCTGAGACTAGCATTCAACGGTGTTAGATCCTCACAGAAGCCCTGCAACCCAGTATCAGTATGCTTCTCTCAACCAGCACTTTAGGGTTATGAGCGCCCTGTCCCGATTGAAAACCGGGAGTTGAGATTGAACCTCAGTCTTTGATTGAGATCAATAGAGGTTCTGGTTTAGAGAATTCTTCACCGCAGATACGGCAACTCCTGACTTCTTCCCCGAAGTTGTAGGCACCACACTTAAGACAGATTATACCTTTGCTATCACGGATCATTCTTCGATTTCCCCTCCATTCAACTACACGGGTTATCCTCTTGGTCTTTTTCGGTTTCAGCTTGATCTTAGGAACCAGCTGTGGCTGAGGCGCGGATGGATCGTGGGGCGCGACCTTCAAGAAGAACTCCTGCGGTAGAATGACTGGTTGAGGTTGAGGAGTATCGACAGGTTTCTCTGCAACGGAATCCACCCCAGACTCGGTTTCCTTTAGGAATTGGGTCAGGTAATCGTTCGTCTTCTCCCCTATGATCATGCCGTCCTTCATGAAGAAGATGCGGTCGGTCAGTTTAGAGATGCTGGGATCATGGGTGACAACTATGACAGTAGTTCCTTCTTTCTGGGAGGCTTCCCGGAGAACCCTCATCACCTCTTCACCCGTACGAGTGTCCAAGTCACCTGTAGGTTCATCAGCGAGTATTATAGAGGGATGATTAGCTAAGGCCCTGGCTATGGCGACACGCTGTTGTTCCCCGCCACTAAGCTCATCCGGCTGATGGTCCGCCCGATCCGAGAGGCTCACTATATCCAGTAGTTCTAGTACCCTCCGACGCCTTTCCTTCCTTCGCGTACCTGCGATGAGCATCGGGAGTTCAACGTTCTCGAAGGCAGAAAGCACTGGGATCAGGTTATAGGATTGAAATATGAAGCCGATTTTGTGCCGTCTCAAATTAGTGATCTGACGTCCGGTCATCTGAGTGAGATCTTTATCGTCGATGAAGATTCTCCCACGCGTTGGCTTATCTAAGGTGCCGATCAGGTTGAGAAGAGTTGTTTTTCCAGACCCTGAGGGACCCATAATCGCAACCATCTCTCCTTTTCTCGCACTGAAATCCACCTCTCGCAATGCGTACACCTCCCCGGAGGGAAGCTTGAACAGTTTCTCTAGGTTCTCGGTTCGAACGATGTGTTCGTCTTCGGTATTGAAGGATAGATTCGTCAATGATTCCACCTTAGTTATCTGTCTGATTGGGGTTTTGACGTTGCAAATGATCTACGAATGGTTGCGATCGTATGCTACATGCATGGAGGGGCGGGGAGAAGATAAGGGATAGTACTTATTCAAGTTCAAAAATGATGTAGGGATCCCTGAGAAAATACATGAGGAGTTAAACTGCCCGGAAGGAGACGCCACGTTTCGATGTCTGTAATATATCTTTGAGAAATACGATCGAGGTTTTTCCTTCAAATCCTACTCCTCGATCAAGGAGAAAGAGATCCCAAGAGCATATTTCAGGAATAAATGATTATCCTCTCTTTTCTATGAACGCTTCTTTGAACTCGTCGAGTGATTTGAGTAAGAGGAATCCCTTTGTTCTTTCAACCAATAGTAGAGAAGTTTATCGAATGTCTTCTCTCAGTTCTATGACTACACGGTCGATCTCTGTCTTCGATGTTTGGATGCGATCACCGTACTCGCGTTTCAGACGGTCGTAGACGCTTCGTGATATTCCCCCGCTCCGGTATCTCTTCTCAAGTCTATCTAGATTCCCTTCGCTTGTCTCAAGATCGACTTCGGCAACCTCAAGCCTCTTCATCATCTCTAGGTACTTCGACCCCGAATTCTTCAACTCTCTCTTCAAACCATCCAATTCCTTAGCCAGCGATGAAATCTGTCTATCTATCGTTCGGCTACGCCTTCTGTATCGGCGCTTCGATATCCTCCGGGATTCAACCCTAGCCTTCAAGGAGGCGAGTTCGGCTCGAAGCGAAATCTGCTCATCCATTGCGTCAACAAAGGAATTGATCAGGTCTGAAGGAACGGGGATCTGCCCCGCTTCAAACCTGTCGACCCTGAGAAGCCGTCTTCCAATCAGCAGAGAAGCAAGTGCCAGTCCAACCCAGAGGGTAGGGCGAAATGCGGACCATACGATCAAGTACCTGTAAGACAGCGTCAGATTCCGACCGTCCTCAAACCTTGCGTCCTTGATTCTGAAGACCGCGCTCTTCTGAAACAATTCATCTTCAACCCCCAAAGGAGCAGGAGAGATGGTCTTTTCCTCGAAGCTTGCACCCTCTGGAAGAACCACTTCAACAGACAATCTATCGATCGACGCACCGAATCCGGGAACTAGGGGAAACTCAAGTTGGAAGAGATCAAACCTCAAGAGTTCGATATTCTCATTCGTGGGAATCTTGAAATGAACGCTGAACGTATACGCCTCGTTCTCTTTGACGACCACTCTGAAGTAGACAATCGCCCTCGGAGGCGAGTCTTCGGATCTTGAGGGGAGGAATACCTCTATCGGTCCACCAACATCGGATGCAGTAACATTTTGAGATCCCAATGGGAGAGAAAGCGTCACAGAATCGATAGGAATCGCCGTGGGATTTGAAACATGGAATTCGTCGTGAACATGTGTGATGCCCCATGCGTCTATCTCGATTCTTCTTCTTGCACGGTCGCACTCCAAGTCGGTTATGGGTGCTCCTACGGAGCCCGTCTCTGCGTCGAGAAATCGTTGGTTTTCGACGGCTGAAACGGAGACTACTGGGATCAGGGATAGAAGGAATAGGGAGAGAATAAGCAGGCTGAGATTGGAGCCGAAGCGTTTCACCCGCAAGTCTATCATCCTTATGTGGGGTCAACTCTACCTCTTATGCTTCATTTTTTAGGGTTTTGTTGGTTCTGTCATGTCAGCATGCGATGTCTTAGCGCTGGCTAGCCACAATCTCCACGGTTGCTCATGTACTCTTCCGGGCGTAAACCCTACCTTTTCCAAGGAGTGTTGTATGTTGGATATATCGTTCGATAAATCCGTTTTTCTCTAGAATCCTCAATGATTCCAGGAAATCATCCTCGTCCAACCCAGACTCTTCCAACAATTCTTTGTTGGCTACTTCTACAGAGTCCGCTTGGCTGAAAACCTTCAATATCCTTTCTTCATTCTCAGTCAACATCCGGTCTCTTACCCTACAAGTCTCTTCTTGGAGCATGTATTTCTCATTTTGGTTGAGTAGATTTCTTGGCTAGTCTATAGGATGGATGTAGTTAAGAGATATGCTAACTCACTGAGTCAACATGACCTCTCGGAGGGGCTAGACCAATCTTTAGGTAGGGGTTTCAAGAATCTGGCTGGGGTCCCGGCAACAATAGTCCGAGGCTTCACATCTCTTGAGACCACGGCACCTGCAGCTACCACAGCATCCTCCCCGACTACCACACCGGGGAGAAGGACGGCTCCTCCACCAATGCTTGCACCTTTTCTTATAGTCGGTCCTACCAAGTTGGTTTTCTTTCGGGAGAGATACTTATCATTGAGTAGAACACAGTGTGGACCCAGAAATGCTGAGTCTCCGATCTCTGAGTAGGGTGGGATGTAGACTCCTGTTTGGATGGATACCCCCCGACCGATGAGCGCCTTTCCATCGATGACGACATTGCTTCCGATTCTACTTTCCCTTCCGATCTCGGTCTCTTCCCTCAGCAACACGTTGTGACCGAGAATCACGTTATCCTCTATAGTGACTTCGGAATAGATAGTGCAATTCGACCTGACGATCACGTCCCGACCGATCTTGGTAGGTACGCTGTCAGAGCCTATGAGATCGAGAACATTGTCACCCAAACACTTTTCGAGTTTGTTTTTACTTGGATGCCCGATAAGACAGTTGGGACCGAAGTAAGTCGCGTCCCCGATCTCTACTGGTCCCCATACAATTGTGTTCGCTGAGACCTTGACCGAATCCCCTAGCAGCACCCTGCCCACAAGCCTTACGTTTGGGCCTATCAAACAACTATCAGGTATCTTGGAACCGGGTTCAAAATGGGCTGAGGGGTCCACATTAGACATATTGGATTACCTCTCCTCCTAGCCAATGTCAAATTGAATAGGATAAGCTAACGGTTACTTTTCCCATCGGTTCTTATCTCTTTGGTGGAGGATCAATACGAGTACTGGATCTACACTGAACTAAAAAGCCTCGACGTACTTCAATGAAGTAACATCTACTAGAGGAGAAATCTTCTATGAGAATTAAGGTGAGGTTCTTCACGATTCTCCGTGAAATGACTGGACAAAAAGAAGAAACACTGACCGTCGGGGACGAGACAACCGTGAGAGAGATCTTGGACTTGTTGTCAGAGAAGTATGGGAGTGCTTTCTTGGAGTACCTCTTCGAGGGAAGAAGGCTGAGGGGTCATATCCAGATCCTCGTCGATGGGATTAACATAACGACACTTAATGGTCTTGATACGAGAATGGAGGAGGACTCCACATTGGCGGTAGTCCCGCCAGTCGGAGGAGGCACATAAACCAAGTGAGAACCGTTGAAGAAAGAGAAGCGGGACCCTGAAGGGACGGTATTCATAAGGAGTTTTGGCTGTCCTTCTAATCTTGCCGACGCAAAGTTCATGGAGAGGGCTCTAAGAGAGGCGGGATACCGGATCTCTGAGAATCCTTCTTCTGCAGACTTCTTGATTTACAATACTTGCGCGGTGAAGACCCCCACAGAAAACCGGATGATAAATTTATTGAAGAATGTGCCAAGCTCGAAGAGCTTGGTTATCACGGGTTGTCTCCCGGCGATTAACCTCCAGAGGATACAAAACGAGGCGGACTTCGCAGGTGTCTCTGGTCCATCAACGGGAGAAGAGATCCTCGATATCCTCTCAAGAGTCAGAAAAGGCGTAAAAACGATAGAGATCATACCCCGGAGAAACTTAGAGCCACTCCTCCCAAGCCCACAATCCGGTCAGCTCATAAGCGTCATACCAATCGCGTACGGTTGTCTCGGCAACTGTAGCTACTGTTGCGTCAGAGCAGCGAGAGGTACGCTGAGAAGTTATCCTATCGAAGAGATCGTCGACCGTATCACTGAAGATGTTGGGAAGGGAACCAAAGAGATCTGGCTGACCGGGCAAGACCTCGGATGCTACGGATACGATGCAGGAGCCAATCTTCCAGAACTTGTAGCCAGAATATCAGAGATAGAGGGGGCATTCAAGGTGAGGATTGGGATGATGAACCCCCAATATGTTCTGGAGATCCAAGATGACCTAGTGTCCGCCTTCAAGAGTGATAAGATCTTCAAGTTCCTACATATACCAGTACAGAGTGGGGACGACGAAGTACTGAGAAGCATGAACAGAACCTATTCTGTCGATGACTTCAAGCAGATCGTCGCCGAATTCAGAAAGAATGTCGAGAGAGTCACGATAGCAACGGACGTGATCTGTGGATTCCCAGGGGAAGACAGAGAAGCCTTCGAGAATACGCTTCAACTACTGAGAGATGTAGCACCAGATGTCTTGAACATTTCTAAATTCTTTCCGAGACCTAAAACCCCTAGACTTGAAGGGCGGAGGATACCCTCATCTGAAACGAAGAGGCGAAGCAGGCTTCTCACAGACATATTCGGAAAGATCTCTCTTAAACGAAACCGTAGGTGGATAGGTTGGGAAGGGGAGGTTCTAGTCGACGAGGTCGGCTCGGGAAAATCGTGGATGGGTAGAAACCTTGCGTACAAACCGGTTGTGATACAGGAGAGAGAAAACCTGCTCGGTAAATTTGTAGATGTCAAGATCTGCGAAGCTAGACCCACCTACCTTCTGGGGGAGATTCTCTAGTTACGACCCCCTCTGGGGAAACAGGTCGTTCCAGCATCGAGTTAGATAAATGTAGTTAGACCTTTAACCCGAAACATATGGACTGAGTGTAGAATGTCAAAATTTGGGACAGAGGGTTAGGGAAAATAGCACAAAGAGTGTAGCCGGAAGAGCGGAGAACCGGGATTTAGTCGAGTAAAGGCAGGAAACGTATTCACAGCGTATTCATCTAGATATACGATTGCTTATTCGTAGGGTATTACCTTCTGGAGGTGTGTGAGTTCTATGAAGCTGATAACCCTACATATACCTGAAATCTACCTTGAAGATCTGCAGGAATTGGTTACAAAGAAGTACTACCCAAACCGGGCCGAAGCGATCAGGATCGCTGTGAGAGACCTGCTCAACGATGAGGTCTGGTCCAAAAGAAGAGGTCAAAACGGAGCTTAAGAAACGCTGTTTCTTACCCTCTAGACTTGTTCGATATCAGTAGCAGGGTTCTGAGGCGATTCCAGAGGGCGGTATGCGCACCGAATACCTGGGTTCTTCCTTCTCTAATTGAATTCAAGATAGAGTCTTGGCAACGCTTTCCGCAGGAAACAACGGTATAGGAGTCGCCAATAGTCTCTGGTACGTGAGAGTCACTGCCTCCGACGCAAGGTATATTCAGTTCTTGAGCAAGACGAAAGCCGAGATCCCTCGTCAAGCCGAAGAATAGAGAGTGAGAATTGACGACCTCAAGAGCATCGGGAACAAATGACCTGACAACCTTAGAGCCTACGCCACCTCGGAGAAAATCAAAAGGGTGAGGCACGACCGCAAGACCCCCAGCCTGTCTGATCAGTTGAAGCGTCTCCGAAAAAGGAAGGTTGCTCGGGATCAACTCGTCGATCCCCAAGGCAATCAAGTGTCCTTCCCGTGTATCGATCTCCACTCCTCGCAAGACAACAAGGTCAGACTCTACTTTGGAGAGTTCTCTGAATGCGTCCACGCTATTATGGTCGGTTATGGCGATTCCGTCTAGGTTTCGCCTTCTAGCCCATTCGATGGCCTCTACCACCGTTGTAAGACTATCCCCTGAATGGGTAGTGTGGACGTGGAGATCGATCTTAAGGGTGATCATGAGAGCCGCTACCTTATCTTACTGGATGGTTCTCACCGAATCTTCACAGTAGTGAGGTGGGTGTTGGTATTAATTGCTGAGGGGCTACTCACTTTATGGGGCTACCAGGTTTTGCGTTACGGTCTGGAACCAGCAGGCTCAGCTGGTTTCCGTCGATGACAGCTAGCAACATTGCCTCCGAGAGGAATCCAAGAATCTTTGCTGGTTTTATATTGACCAGAACAGCCACACTCTTTCCCCTGAGAGTGTCTGGGGTGTAATGTGGGAGAAGCCCGGAGACAGAGTTACGAGTCATGCCGTTTCCTAAGTCGATGGTCAAATGGAGCAGTTCGTTGGACGAGGGGATCGCCTCTGCTTCAAGGATCTTACCTATCCTCAAGTCAAGCCTACCGAATTCTTCGGCGGAAAACTCGGTCTTTTGATCCCCGACCCCTATACCCGGCAACTGCTGTTTCTTGGACTCTATCTTTTCTGCCTCGATTTTAGTGAATAGCGGGGTTGGACGCTTAATCTGTTGACCCGGCTGAATCGGGAAGGTCATGTCTTCCCAGTTTTGGTCGTGTACGGACCCCTTCAGACCGAGTGTATTCCAGATCTTCTCTGCTGTGAAGGGAAGGAATGGTTCAAGGAGAATGGATAAGGTCTTCACTATCTGGTTGGCTACGTAGATTGTTGTCTTTGCTGTCTGAGGGTCCTCCTCGATGGCGAGCCAGGGCGATTTATCGTTGAAGTACTTGTTTCCAGTGGACGCCAACTCCATTACGGCTCTAAGCGCTCGATGGAAGTTGAAGTGTTCTACTGCTTCCGCCACCTCGCATTGGGTCTCGGAGAGACCGTTGAGTACCTTCTGATCGTACTGGTCGAATTCGCCATGGTCTGGGATCCTTCCTTGGAAGTTCTTGTAGGCAAAGACCAAGGCCCTATGAACGAAGTTGCCAAGAATGTCCGCCAATTCGTTGTTGTGACGGCGGGCGAATTCGTCCCAGGAGAAGTCGGCATCCTTGCTCAGGGGGGAGGCAGCTATAAGATAGTATCTCAAAGAGTCGGGTTTGAAGTCTTCAAGGTAGTCTGAGACGTCAACAACCCAACCTCGGCTCTTGGACATCTTTCGTCCTTCCAGCGTGAGATACTCCCCGGCAACTATCGCCGATGGCAGATTGTAGCCTCCAACCCCCAACAGCATTGCAGGCCAAAAAATCGAGTGATGATAGATTATGTCTTTGCCAATGAAGTGGACTATCTTCCCATCCTTCTCCTGCCAGTACTTACGCCACTTCTCAGCGTCGCCCGACTTAGATGCCCAAACCTTGGTGGACGAGAGGTAGCCGATAGGGGCGTCAAACCAGACATAGATGACCTTGTTTTTCACATCTGCTACTGGGACGGGGACCCCCCATGAGAGGTCTCGGGTTATGCACCAGTCTTTCAGTCCCTCGTCTATCCATTGTAAGGCGTATTTCTTCACGTTGTCCGTAAGGTCGGGGTTGCCGGAAACCCATTCCCTGACCTCCTTGTGGAAAGCGCTGAGCTTGAAGAACCAGTGACGGGAAGTCTTGACGACCGGCTTACCTTTGCACAGGAGACAGTATGGTTCGATTAGATCTATGGGCTTCAGGTAGCGACCGCAAGCATCACAGGCGTCACCGCGAGCCGCCTCTGCACCACAGTAGGGGCATGATCCCTCAACATAGCGGTCAGGCAGGAAACGTTTGCATCTCTCGCAGAAGAGTTGTTCATACTGTGAATCGTAAATGTATCCTTTCTCCAATAGTCTGGAGAAGAATTCTTGTGTGGATTCCTTGTGAATAGATGTACTAGTCCTCGAAAATACGTCTAGGGAGCACCCTACCCCAGACAGGTCTTGAAGAATCGATTTGTGATATCTATCAGCGATCTTCTTTGGGGAGGAATTCTCTTGCTCTGCCCTCACAGCGATGGGGGTGCCATGCTCATCCGTCGCACAGACGTAGACGACATCAAGGCCACGTAGCCTGAGATATCTTGTATAGATGTCTGCAGGGATGTAGGTCGACCTGAGGTGACCGAGGTGAAGCGGGGCGTTTGCGTAAGGAAGAGCAGCCGTTACGAGGTATTTTGTGAGACCCGACACCTCCCAGATTAGCTGGATTTCTTGTGGGAAAGAAGACGAGGAAGGTTGACGTTTAAGGTTTTTGGAGTCTTCTGCGAGTTCGAGGTTTCGACGAGACACTGGTTGGGAGACTGGTCAGAAGATACGTGAAGGTGAAGAGTGGAAATATCAAGTACATTACTAGGTTTCTGTACCTAAAGATGTATTCTAGGTAGTAGAATCCCCAGAGCCATGAGGGCATAGAGAGGATGTAGTAGAACCATCTTGTACCTGTGTAGAAGAGGAGGGGAACGTACCAGAAGCGTTCGAACCAGTTACCGTTTACGATGCCGTCTATTATCGCGAATGGTATGACCCACATGGCATGGTTGTCTTGGATAAAGCGGTATGTGACGAAGAAGACGAGGAAAGTCAGCAGTATGCCTCGCTCCAAGGACACGTCATCAACTTTCTTCCATAGATAGATGTAGAGCAAGAGAAGAGAAAGAACGGTCAGTGCCGTATTCGCGCTTGTTACCTGCATCAAGAGCGGGGAAGTCTCTCCTTTCGGATAATATTCGAATCCAAGCCCTTCCCAGACGAAACGCCAATAGGTGGAGTTTCCACTCCAAGTACTCTGATAGAAGAGCGCATGAAAGAAGCGAGGATAGTCCAGAACGAGGAAGGGGAGGACACATAAGACCGAGGGAAGGGCGGATAGAAGAGAGAACCTTATTCGTTTCTCCTTCAAGAATGCGAGGAAGACGGGAAAAAGAATTATGGGGTAGATCTTGAAGGCGATACCCATACCTAGAGAGATGGCGCTAAGCTCGACTTCATCTCTCCTGAAAAAGTATAGTGCCAGGACGGTGAATAGGGCGGGTATTGGGTCGAACTGAAAGTAGAGGATCGAGCCCATAAACGTATACGGGTTCAAGAGGTAACCTGCCATTGCCAGTTTCTTTGCCTTCACACTTCTCGTTGCATCAAAGACTACCTTTCCCAGTATAACCCCGAGGAGGATGTCGGCGATGATTACAGGAATCTTCTGAAAGAATAAGATCACCTGACCCCCCTGACCAGGGAATGGGCCTGAAAAGTGGTAACCTATCGTGCAGAGAAGTGCCCAGAGCACAGGATAGCTGTACGGATCATTGTATAAACGGTAGTTATGAAAGTTGTAGTCGTAAGGATTTATGCCTCGCCTGACCCAAGCAGAGGATATGACACGCCAAACCCAAGAATCATAGCTATCACCAAAGAAGGGGGCTGCTAGGAGGCGGACCGCTAGAGCAATAATTATGATGGAAGACTCGTTGGTCAGACGTTTGAGATTCATCGTAATCAGACAACGGAAGCCCTAGGTGCCTGTAAGGATCAAGATTGATATCGTAAAAGATCTTTCGACCTAACAGGAGGTATCTTCGCTGTTTAGATGGTGCCCTTCTCCCACCCTTTCAAATATGCTGCTTGTTCCTCTGTAAGTTCGTCAATCTGTATTCCCATGACTTTGAGTGCGATGCCCGCTATTCTCTTGTCTATGTGTTCGGGAACCTTGTAGACGCTCGGGTTCAGGTCTCGCCCGGATTTAACCAGGTACTCGGCGGACAGGGCCTGGTTTGCGAAGGACATCATCATTACTTCGGGAGGGTGTCCTTCTGCTGAAGCCAGGTTTACGAGCCTTCCCTCAGCGAGGAGATAAATGCTTCTTCCATTCTTTAGTTCGAACTTCTCGACGTTCGGTCGTACAGTCTTCCTCGATTTTGTCAATGAGAGAAGATCGTCGATCGAGATCTCAACATTGAAGTGCCCACTGTTGGCGAGCACAACTCCGTTCTTCATCCCCTGCATGTGCTCTTTTCGTATGACGGATGTATTGCCTGTCGCAGTGACGAAGAAATCACCGTGGGGAGCCGCCTTTGCTATGGTCTTGACTGGGAATCCGTCCATCGTGGCTTCCAGAGCCCTTACTGGGTCGATTTCGCAGACAATAACATGTGCCCCCATGCCTCTGGCACGATTCGCGATCCCCCGACCGCACCATCCGTAGCCAACCACAACAAAGACTTTGCCGGCAAGGAGGAGGCTCGTAGCCCTCATAATCCCGTCGATTGTACTCTGTCCTGTACCGTACCGGTTATCGAATAGGTACTTAGTGTTAGCATCGTTGACGGCGATCACAGGATACTTGAGAACCCCCTTCTCTGCCATCGATCGAAGGCGGATAACGCCAGTCGTTGTCTCCTCGGTTCCTCCGAAAACCTCGTCTAGAGAGTACTTGCCTGTATGAAGAGATGAGACCAGGTCTGCCCCATCATCCATCGTGATAACTGGCTTGTATGATAGTACCCTTTCTATGCAATGATAGTATTCTTCTGTCGATTGACCTCGCCACGCGTAAACGTTCGCCCCTTCTTCGGCAAGAGCGGCTGCGACCGAGTCTTGGGTCGAGAGTGGATTGGATCCGCACAAGGCAACCTTGGCCCCGCCGAACATCAAGGTCCTAACGAGGACTGCTGTCTCTTTGGTGACATGGAGGCAGCATCCGATCTGGACTCCTTTCAGAGGCTCATTCTTCTTGAAGCCCTTTTGGATCTCTAGCATGACTGGCATATGGTCTTCAGCCCACTTCACAAGAGAACTACCCTTTTCCGAAAGATCTGTGTCCTTCACTTCGTACGCCAAGGATTTCGTCGCTCCTGAATGTTGTTCTATAGTAGCCTTCACTCGATATATTTATGCACATGCAATCGATAATCTCTCGACTAGGACCGCAGGTGCTTGCGTTCCAGTCGTGACTATCTTAATGTCTTCTCTATTCGTGACCTATCACCAAAATGGGAAGAGTAGCGGTCGATCAGTTCTTCTTGATCTAGTAGTCCCTCGTGGATGGTCTCGATCTCCCATATTGCTGCACATTCCATGAGACCTGCTTGAACACACAGTTCTATGTCCGATCCTCTTTGATATAGCGAGAGGAAACCTGCAGCTATGCCATCGCAGGCTCCGACACTATTTCCTGTCTTGTTGATATCGATTGGACCGTACGTCTCACTATCGCCGTCTCTAGAGAAGACTGTCACTGTACCCTTGATTTTATCTTCAACGAGGGTTAGGTTCAAGTTGTCTTCAGGTACCCTCCCGTAGAGTGTAGGGATGTCCTTGACTTGGAAGGCGTCCAACACTTGTTGGATCTCTGAGGTGTTCCCGAACATAATGTTGCAATACGGCACGGTCTCTCTCAGGTAGTCGGGGGTGACCCCGTAGGAGCCTATGTCTACGACAACCTCTTTTCCAAGCCTGCTCGCCTCAAGGATCACCCCCTTCATGAAGGGTCTTTCAGACGATGTGACGAAGACGATGTCAACGTTCTCGATCACCTTCTTCGGGACCGGACGGGACAGATCGAGTGAGTTAACCCCCTTAATATCATCGATATAGTAGAAGTCCAATCCCTTGACATCCTTTGCACATACAATGGTTGGGATCTCCTTGTTCTTGACGC
The DNA here is from genome assembly GCA_964596985.1 of uncultured Candidatus Bathyarchaeia archaeon. Lineage (GTDB taxonomy): Archaea > Thermoproteota > Bathyarchaeia > RBG-16-48-13. The sequence continues at coordinate 126,488 of CAZQWG010000002.1, read as the reverse complement.
GAAGAGCGTCATGCTCGGATAAGGCATCACCGTATGAGTCTTCGAGATAAGACCTTACCTCTTCTGGCTTCCCCCAGATACTCTCCGGAACCTCGATGTCTAGAAGATCCATTTTTACTCCGGCATTACGTAGATGAGTCCAGTACCCACCATCATAGAATCCAGGATACGACTCATCAAAGTCGTCTCCGAAGGTAGTTGCTAGACGGATGTCTCCTCCAAGCCTTCCGATCCCATACGCGACGTTTGGAGCCCTTCCGCCGTAGCTGTAGAAGGAGGGTTGAACCGACCTCTCCTCCAGAACCTTGAACACCTTGTCCATGTTCCATTCTGAACCGTAAGCCTCCGGGATCTTGGAGAACCCAATGGTTCTCTTGATATATTTTTGAAAGGGCTGAGGGAGTTTCTCTACCGAATCGACCTTGACTTGAACATCCTTCCCAAGTCCCCCTGATACAACTATAGACTTCAATCTCTCACCGAGCATCGAAGTATCGGTCATCAAGAAATCTTTTTCCATACGATGGCTGCACGTGACTCCTTTACAGCAACGTGACAGTAGAAGAGGAATATCGCAGGATCATTGATGCCTACCGATTCTTTCTCTTCTCGTTTTGAGTCGGGGAATTTTGTACCAAAAAGACGTTTAATAAGTACCGCACTAATACAGTAATAATTATTACCTCACCACTACAGTAATGTATTTACGTAGAACATGTATATGGAAGGGGAGTAAGCCATGAATCTGTTCCGATGGTCGATACGGAATATCGGGCTCCAGAAGCTGTTATGGGCTGTTCTCTTCATCGTGTACCTGAATCTCGCTGGCTACTTCTCATATCCGCAACCCAGATTGAAACTGGATCATGTTTTCGATTGGTTCGTCAACAGGTGCACTGACAAGCAGTGATGAAAGGTGGCAAGCCATAGCAATAGATTGAGACAGCTACCAAGAATAGATTCCAATAGGATTCTTGTTCTTCTCATCATTGTTTCCTTACTGATGCTTGGACTCAGCCTTGTAGCTGGACGAAACCCTCGAATCAGAGTCTACCTTCTTGCTACAGAGTCTACGGCAAGATCGCTGTCTACATCAATAGAGTCAGAGATTTCCTGTGAAATCGAATTTTACACCCCGAAAGACGAATTCAACGATCTCGATGTCCTAGTCCAATCAGGGAATATAAGAACCATTTTGGTCGCCGATTTTCCAGATGTTTTTCCGCATGAAGGCGCACTCCATAGATTCTTCGAAACCGTGATAGTTCCAGTTGAGCGGGTAATCATCGTTGAGTCCTTCGAGAGATACGAGTTTGCATCCGAGGTCATGGCTTACTTTCCTCAGAAAGCAAGGGTTATGTCTGAGCTAGAAATCTGCAATTTAATTGCAGGTATGGCAAGTAACGCCGGAGGAAACACGTATGCGTACACGTTTTTTGTAAAAACCGTAGCGATCTCTTCCCTTGTTCTTGCTGGAGTTGGAGGGGCCTTCTGCGGGTCAAGAGTCTTGGAGTCGGGATCAAAGAGTCTACTGAGAGGGGTTACTGAGGGGGCAATCACCAGCAGCTCAGTATTCGTATTCATTCAATGGATCTACTTGAAAAGTAGCATAATTCTAGAGACACCCATAGCCCTCCATACGACTACCTCTAATCTATCAGCAATATCTTCCATCGGACCGTTTGGCGGAGGTACTGTACCAAGGATTCTTTTCGCAGCAACAGGACTTACTATTGGAATATTATTAACCTCAAAAAGAGCCAATGTAAAGATTTCACTCAGAACAATCTCGACAGTGGGACTAGGATTAGCCTTTCTGTTAGGAGGAGGGGGCAGAATAGTAAGCGGGTCATTCCTTGGATCTCGCCTTCTCTACTATGGATATACGATCTACAATTCACTTGGAATACATAATCAGGCATTTTCGCGGGGAGTCATGATAATGTTCGTAGGACTCATGTTTCTAGGAATGGTTCCTAACCTGAAGAGTGAACTTCAATCTTTAGTAATCCCTTTCAGCATAATAACGAGTGCCTGGGGGATAATGAGGGCCGGTGACATGCGTCTTGAAGTTGCACTATGGAGCTTTCTGCCAGGCATCATTTTAGGCATTCAACTTGGTGTGTTGATGTTTGTGGCAGACACGGTCATCCATCATGTTCCTTTAAACTTGCGAAGAAAAATGAGGCGTCTCCGACAGTATTGACTTGACCACTCTATTGCTTAGCAACCGCAACTAGAAAGAATTCAAAATTTACTTTATTTCCGGAGAACTCGGCAACCCCAGAACCATAAGCCTTACTTACTGGATGATCCTCGAATAAATTCAGGAGATCCAGTAATGACAGAATACGAGTATAGCGAGCTTCTGGAACGGGCACGTTCCCAGATTCCCCCAGAAGTATTCGAGAAGAAGCACAGACGGCTAAACGTCTCGAAACCAGACAGTAGGATTCAAGGAAGCAGAACAGTGCTATCGAACTTCAAAGAGATCTCCGATCAATTAAACCGAGAATCACATCATTTCCTGAAGTTTCTCTCTAAAGAGATGGCTACAGCAGGAAATATCGAGGGGACCTATGCAGTGTTCCAAGGGAGATTCGAACGTTCGGCTTTTGAGAATCTACTGAGCAGATACATACAAGATTACGTGACCTGCCCCGTCTGCAAAGGAATCGATACAAAGATATCAAAAGAGGGAAGATACTACTTTCTATTGTGCGAGGTATGCGGTGCTAGGAGCTCGATCAAAGCCGTGTGATTCGATAGCACCTGCCCCTTGACACACGATGATGTTGAGAAAGAGGACGTTGAATTAGATGCCTGACGCTTACGTCAAGATCGTCAGACAAGGAGCGAACATAATGATAGCGGCCTGCGACACCGAAATCTTGGGAAAGAGACTGAAAGATAAGAAACGGGTGTTCGATGTCAGGGAGTGCTTCTACAAGGGACAGAGAATGACCGTGGAGGAGGCTATCGAGCTAACTAAAAGATGCACGATTGCCAACTTGGTCGGAAAAAACACTGTGGGATGCGCAAAGGCTGAGGGAATAGTTCATCCTGAAGCAGTGCTCAAGATACTCGATGTCCCCCACGCCCTGATAGTCAAAGTCTAAACTCTGACTTCAAGAGACACCTCGACATCAAAGTCCCTGAAAAGCCAGATGAGAAGTAGTGCATGTTGAGATGCGTCTACTGTCCTCTCAACTGGAAAGCTCGATCGAAATCCCATCGGGGTCTTTTACGAATGCCAGCCTCTCTTCCAGCCCAGCCTTTGAAAAGTCAAATGGCTCCCTAGTGATCTCTACTCCTTTCTTCCTCAGTTCTTCAACAGTTGCGTCTACATCTCCAACAATGAAAGCAAGGTGACCCAAATAGTCTCCTGCAGCATATTCTTTCTTACCGTGTTGGCAGATCAACTCGATGGTAACATTGCTTTCTTCTCCGACGATAAGTGCGATCTCAATGTCGGCCTCCGGAACTTCGAAACGTTTCCATACCTCAAGTCCCAGTGTATCGCAGTAGAAGCCGAGAGATTTGTCCAGGTCCTTAACATTGATACAGAAGTGTTTTATCTTCATATGAATCCGACACAAACTCCGTCACAATAGGGAAAAGTATTTCGATAGAACCCAATGAAAGAAGGCAGCTAGAACTTGGAAAGCGAAGATGCATGATAGAATACAGGCAGAATAAGGCGAATCGTAAAGAGACACCAGCCAAACGACTTTGTGTTTCTAGAGAACACCTAGAGGCGTTGAGAACGGCAACTCGGGGTTCCCATCCCGAAGAAGCCTGCGGCGTTCTATTCGGGCATCAGAACGGGGATTCCTTCGTTGCAGTCGAAACCAAGATTCTGCCAAATGTCGATAACTCCAGAGTCAGCTTCACCATCGACTCGATGAGCCTGTACAAGGCTCTCGTGGATGCTGAAGAGAGGGGGTTGTCTCTGGTGGCTATCTTTCATTCACACGGTATGGAAGCCCACCCGAGTTGGAAGGATAAGAAGTTCATGGGATTATGGCCTGTCCCTTGGCTCATACTGTCCACAACAAATGGCGAGTTCGGCGCATTCATACTGGATAAGGACGAATATCGAGAAGTCGAGATAGAAGTAACCTAGACAGACGAGTAAGATGCACATCCGACATTCTGCCGACAACTGGGTTCACGGAAACGTTCTCATAAACGAGATATGTAGATATCCAGCAGATTCATGAATACCGTATAGTTCTCGGTGAGAATGATGGTTGATCTCGAGAAGATCTATTCAACTATCGACTCGAATCTGGAATGGCATATCTCAAGAATTCAAGAATGTATTAGGCAGCCCAGCATATCACAGACAGGAGAGGGAATTGAGGAGTGTGCAAGGCTCTTTGCAGGGTACTTCTCGGAGCTCGGTTGCAGAAAGTCGACCGTAGAGCATCCGGGAATTACAGAGTGGGGAATCGAGGGAAACCCTGTAGTCTACGGAGAGTATGATGCCGATGCAGAGAAGACACTGATCATCTACTTCATGTACGATACGATGCCGATCTACGACCTAGAGAAGTGGACTGCACCACCCCATGAGGCAAGAATAGTAGAGCAGAAGCCCTTCAAGAGGGTGATCATCGGGCGGGGAGCAGTGAACACCAAGGGACCTGCACTAGCCTTCTTGAACGCGTGTTCCTCGATAATAGAAGTGGAAGGAACGTTACCAGTCAATCTTCTCTTGGTGGCAGAGGGGGACGAGGAGAGGATGAGCATAGGTCTACACAAGTTCGTGAATGACCACAAGGATGAGTTGAGCAAGGCTGATGCAGTCTACCCTGTTCTGCTTGGACAAGACGAAAACGGGAATGTCATGATATTCTCAGGGTCAGAGGGATGCGTCTACTTTGAGCTTGAGACGAGTGGGAGTCGATGGGGACGAGGTCCCACCGAGTATTCTGTCCATGGGATACACAAGAGATGGCTTGACAGCCCCGCCTGGCGACATATCCAGATGCTGTCCACCCTAACATCCGAAGACGGAAACACAGTCAAAGTCGACGGATGGTACGACGGAATAGAGAAGCCTTCAAAGGAAGACCTAGAGTTAGTAGACACGCTAGTTGAACAGGGCTTCTATGACCCAGAGATCATAAAAGAACGGCTTGGAGCAAAGACATTCATAGACGATGTCGAAGACCACAGGGAACTCTTGATCAGATTCTACTGGTCGTCCACCCTCAACCTAGATGGGGTCTGGGGAGGGAGAATCCTGGATCATGGGGCAGGGGCTACCCTACCCTACAAGGTTACGTCGAAACACAACTGCAGGTACGTACCCGACCAAGATGGGGAAACCCTTGTCAGAAAGCTGAGAAAACACCTTGACGAGAAAGGGTACACCGACGTCGAGATCAGGGTGATAGGGGATGTGTCGTGGGCGAGGGCAGACTACAACTCCGTTCTCGCGAAAGCGGTATACAAGACCTGTGAAAAGTTTGGGGTTCCATACTCAAGGACACCAATAGCTGCCGGAACGGAATGCGGACCATACTGGCCAGCATACCTATTCTCGAAGAACCCGCTCCATTTGCCGATTGCCGGAGGAACACTGGGACACGGGGGAAGAGCGCACGCAATCAATGAGTACTATGTTATTGAAGGCGCGGGCAGAGTATTCGGTCTTGCAGGAGCCGAGAAGTCGCATGTCTCCAACCTCTACAACTACGCTGAGATCTAGCCGGATCTGTTGCATTGTTTGATGGTAGAGGGCAGAAACAAAACACTTATTTCTAAAATTGGGAATGCTGGGGTGGTTAGCTGGCGGCCATAGGGCCTCGGAAACACCCGTACAGGGCATTCGATTAGATTTCGGTGCCCGCGAAACCATCCCGAACACGGAAGTTAAGAGGGGCTCCGTTCCCGACATTACTGTAGTGGGAGACCCTGCGGGAGATCGGGAAAGCTGCCAGTTAACCTCCTTAAGATTCTACGATACTCCTAGTAAGGAGTTGGAAGAATGGGTGAAATTTCATTCGAAGATTTCACTAAACTAGACCTTAGGATAGTTGAAGTGACAAAAGCCGATCGGATTCCAGGCAAATCCAAGATCCTTAAAGTCGAAGTGGATCTAGGAAGAGGAGAGAAGAGAGAAGTAGTGGTCGGGGGAGGAGAATTCTATGAGCCTGGTTTCTTTGTTGGAAAGAAGATGGTGTTCCTCGGGAATCTCCGACCAAAGAAGATTGCAGGCGTAGAGTCCCGTGGAATGCTATTGGCGGCAGATGTCGAGGGGAAACCTTACTGGCTGCAAGTCGAACAAGAGGTATCCCCGGGGTCGAGGGTTCGCTAGAAAGAACAGGTGATCCCTGCCCACACCAATGGATGGCAGGTTGTAAAACTTATAACAACGTTAGCGCAGTTCTTACGGGAACGGCTAAAAAATGTAAGTGAAGCTTTTTGTTCAGTATCTTCCAGCAAATCCCGGGGGAAGACCCATTACAAAATATCATCTCATACCTAGTCTCCTTTGTGGTAATGGCACTCTTCTTCTTATTCTATAATAGAATCCAGATGACGATGTGGCTGCGGGAGATCGAAGGAGCCTTAGGGCGACTGAAGCTTATGAGGGATGAAGCCCGCCGCATCGCAATCAAGACGATAAAGGATGTAGGAAAACCGGAGAACGAGATCGAAGGCAAGGTAGATCGAATCCTCGAATACTTTCAGATAGCGCCGGTTAACCTGGATCCCTCGGGCATAGTCTGGAAGCTTGAGCATCTAATCGATGTACGTGACAACCGATGGAAGGCGGATGTCAAGATGATGGCCCCTGTAGCTAACAGTACGCAAGTGAACAACTTGGAGAATCTGCTAGAAGTTGCTTCTGGGTTGAACCTTCTCTTCAGGATCGTTCGACACTACTACCTCTTCGGAAAGAAGATGAGCAGCTTCTACATAATCATGCAACTCCAGATGCTGCTGCCACTTGTAATGCAAGAAGCCGAAGCCCTAACAGGCGCGCTCAGCGCGTTCGCCAAAGGGCAACCCATCGGAGACGGGGCTGGAGCCCTAGTGGCAGCGAAACTGATGTACGGAAAGAAGCCCCGCGTCATCGCGAAAGACGTCGTCGCCGCAGACTTCAAGCTGGATGGAAGACGACTACTCGTCCTCAAGGCCGAAGGACCCGGAGGCAACGTAGGAAGACCGGGTGACGGAATAGAGAAACTGATGGGGAAAAGCAAAGGAAAGACTTCACTGATCATCATGGTGGACGCGGCGCTAAAGCTTGAAGGAGAGGAAACAGGGGAAGTCACCGAAGGAATCGGAGCCGCGATTGGCGGAATAGGAGTAGAGAAGTACAAGATCGAAGAAGTCGCGTTGAAGTATAAGATACCTTTAGATGCTGTGATCGTCAAGCAGTCGATACAAGAGGCGATCGCACCCATGAAGAAGGAGATCTCCGAAGGCGTAGACACCGCCTTAGCGAGAGTAAAACAGATCATCCAAGAACAGACACGCAAAGGCGACACCGTTATAGTCGCCGGAATAGGGAATACCATAGGCATTGGACAATAAGAGGAAGAGAAAGGTTGAGTTCAAAGAGAGGAAAACTAGGCACAGGTCTTTTCGTCCTATTCCTACTGGCGATGGCGTTTCTGATAGGGATCTCTATCTCCTCGTTATACGTGGGCTATACACTCTACACATCGGGAGAAGAGGGATATCTAATGTACTTCATCACCGGCGTCTTCGGATTCATTTTATCAGTCTACGGGATTAACAAGATGAGGAGGCGCATAGTGGTCATTCAGCCAATCGAATTCAACGTTGTTTCGGTCGCTGAGTGCAACAAGTGTGGTTTTCGGAACGTAAGGGGATTCGAGTCCGGGGACTACGTATTGAAGACCCACGGAGACTGCCCGAAGTGCAAAGGGTCGATGCTGATCACCTCAATCTACCATGAGGACAAGCAGAAACCCGGCTTCTTCTAGGCTGTCAGGACCTCGCATCCATCCTTGGTAACCAAGACTGTATGCTCAGCCTGAGCGACCGGCCCCCCAGTCTTCTCTACGAGAACCGGGTACGAGTCTAGAATCTTGCTTGAAACAAGCCTATCGAATACTCTTCGATCTAGCGAGGCAACCTGTGTATCTAGCCAGCGCCTCGCAAAGGGAAGAGCCCCATACCTAGACCGGATCAGATCGGTAAGAGCGCGAGCCTCCTCGTCCCTCAACTCCCGAGATTTTGCGAGACGGAATATGTGACTGTTATTTGAGCCGACTACAACCCCGCTTGAATTGGAGAGCGTTACAAACGGTTCGATCGCGTAGACCTCCCCCTCGGAAACCCGGTTAATATTAAAACCCGAAACGTTTGGGACACTCTTCCCAGTATGAAGGACATATCTCTCGATCTGATGGCCGGAGAGGTTTCTGACCGATTTCAACCTGTAGGAGCGTATGGCGTCCTCGACGACCTTGCCGATACGAGACAGCCCACAGCCAGGCGATAGAGTCTTGGTCGCCTGTACTAGAGCCTGCTCTGCAGCCTCCACCAACGAGTTGTATTTAGGGTTCAGGCAGACCGTTGTCGCCGTATCTGCAATGTAACCGTCGACGTGGACACCCAGATCGATCTTCACAAGCGATCCTGCTGGAACCCGAGAAGAGTCACCGGTTGGAGAAGTATAATGAGCAGCGACTTGGTTGATCCCCACATTGCAGGGGAAGGCTAGTTCTCCCCCTTGATCCATAATCATTTTCTCGGTTCTTTTACAGACGTCCAGAACAAGGCGGCCTCTCTTCACGAACCCTCTGATCGATTTTCTGACCTGCGAAGCAATCCTCCCTGCTTCTCTGTAGCAGGCTAAAGCATCGGAGTCTAGCATCCCCTATCGAACGGCTCCTTCAGCATGGGTCAACAACTAGTTCGCCAGAAGAGATTGAGCTTGATCGACGAGAGACTTCCTCTTTCGTTGATGTTCTCTCAGATAATCGGCTATAATTTTTGCATGCTCTGCCTTGCAGTCTCCACAGATCCTCTCTCCGGAGCGGCATTCATCGTAGATCCTCTTCACGTGGGCATCGTCTTCGATGAAGTGGTACATCCCCAATTCGTAAACCACGCATTTCTCTGGTTCCCCGCCTATTTTCCTTTGCAGTTCAACCGTTTCCCTACCACCAGTCAACGCGTTGGCGATCTTCTTCTTGGCGAGGGCTGGACTATCATTCAGTGTGAGAAGACTCATCGGATCCCTCTTCGACATCTTCAGGTTACCTGAAAGGGACCGCGCTAGTTTATGGTATGTAGCGCTAGGCAGGATAAAGCCCAACGTACTTTGATGCCTTCTCGCCAGATCCCTGCAAAGTCTGATATGAGGGTCTTGATCGACCCCTACCGGGACGACCACGGGTTTCGGTCCCCCGAAGTCCTTTGTCTGCGGCAAAAGGATATCACCAGCTTGGACAAGCGCAGAGAGGTATAAGCCGAAATTCCTCTCACCATATATGGCTCTGAGCATGTTCTGAGTGACGGACCTAGAGAAGATGAAGGACAGATTCATTACCCGAGTCTCTTCCGATTGCTTGTACACGTAGGTCTTCTCAGGGTCGAGACCCAGAGCGAGGAGATCTGCGAGATTCGATACAGCGATCTTCGCACTCCTCTCGAAAGGGATACCGTTATCGGCGTAGGCTTCGAGATCGGCCATACAGTAGAAGACCGTTGCCTTCTCAGAGAGACTTTGAAAGAAAATCAGCTCCTCAGCCGTCATCTTACTGCCGAGATGAAACTCCCCTGTAGGCTTTATCCCCGACATTACGGCAAAAGGAGACCCCTCCGAAGCCGCTTTCAAGACTGTTTCGAGGTCTCTGTGACCGAACATGACCCCTCTTCGGATATGCCTATGCGGGTGCGGTATATCTTTGACCACGGTTTCCAACGGTTGAATCCCGAATAGATCAAACAGGTTGTCGTAGTCATCGATCTTTGCGGTCCCCCAAGGATCCAGCTTTATCGGATCCTCTTCCACTCTCGATCACCCAAAGATTTTGGTGCTCTACAATAGCGGGAAAGATATAAGCTTTGGGAATCGACGTCGATGAAGAGATCCCCGCCGGGAAAGGATCTCGATGCCAACTCGCGTCAGAATCCTTTGGAAAAGATTTTAAACGCATATTCTGTGACTAATGACAGCCTCGAATGCTACGACGTGGAGAACCATGGAGAGACAGAGGACAACTACCGATCCAGTCCCGAGGTCTATGCTCGACCATGGTTTTTTCTTCGTTTTTTTTGGTTGAATCCGCGTGGATCAGTCGGATTCGAATCTGCGTGGAGAACCGTTTTAGAGGGAATGACGAGAAGTGAAAAAACCGACCCTGCGTGAAAACGAGTGGACCGTCCTCAACGCCGCCCATAAGATTGGGGGGAGAGCCGAGATGATGGAGATCGTTAAGGAGAGCGGTCTCCCGGATTCAACGGTCATGCGGGCGATCCTATCATTAGCCGAAAAAGGATTGCTCAAACCCTCACAGAGCACCGAGACCTACGTAGGGTTGAACGATGAGGGATCAGAGTACGCTGAGAGAGGGCTGCCCGAGAGGAAAGCGCTCGAAGCCTTACTGAAGCTAGGAGGAAAGGCAGCCCAGAAAGAGGTACTTAGAAGAGTAAAGATCCCGGCGGAGAAGGCTGAGATAACCTTAGGCTGGCTGAACAGCAAGGGATGGGTCGTCACTCGCAGAGAGGGACAAGAAATTGTCTTGGAGGCAAGAGAACCCCAGCCGAAAGGCCCTGATGAGAAACTAATCAAAATGCTCTCAGAGAAAGGCAGGATCAAGACAGATAGACTCCGCAGAGAGGCGAAGAAGGAACTTAGAACACTTATTCACCGCAATCTGATCACGACCACAAAGATCTCCCTGAAGAGAGTGGAACTCACGGAGAACGGGTTGAAGACCGTCCAAACGCAGACCAGGCCGGCTAGGGAAGTCAACATCCTAACCCCAGAGATGATCAGGAGTGGATCATGGAGAGACATCAGACTCAGGAGATATAGGGTTGAGATTGAGCCGAGAAGAATCCACCCAAGCAAGAAACACCTATACATCGAGTTCTTAGAGGAGGCGAGAAGAATCCTAATCGGCATGGGTTTCGAGGAGGCAGAAGGCCCACACGTAGAGACGGAGTTCTGGAACTTCGACAGTCTCTTCCAAGCCCAGGATCACCCTGCACGCGAGGTCCACGACAGCTACTTGCTGAAGTACCCAGATTACAGAGCTGAACTGGGAATCGACGAGATTGTAGAAAGGGTCAAGAGAACCCATGAAAACGGCTGGACGACCGGGTCTAAAGGCTGGGGATACAGCTGGAGCCTGGATACGGCAAGAAGATTCGTCTTGAGAACCCAGACGACAGCCGTCTCGATGCGGTATCTTGCGACACACAAGACCCCGCCGGTAAAGATGTTTTGTATATCCCAAGTATTCCGCCCGGACGTAGTCGACGCGAAACACCTGGGAGCCGGCTTCAACCAATGCGAAGGTATCGCAGGAGACAAGGGGATGAACTTCAAACATCTTCTCGGCATACTAGAGACCTTCACGAAGGCCTTCGGGCTCAAGGCGATCAAGTTCAAGCCAGGATACTTTCCCTTCACAGAGCCGTCTGTTGAGGGGTTCTGTTTACACCCAAGACTCGGGTGGATGGAGTGTGTTGGAGCTGGAATGTTCAGACCTGAGGTCCTGAAACCTTTCGGCATAGACTTCCCGGTGATCGCCTGGGGAATAGGAATAGACAGGATTGCAATGACCAGCCTAGATATCGACGATATAAGATTGCTCTACGCCAACGACCTCGAATTCCTAAGAGAGAAGCCGATATGAGGAGGGGATGAAGGCGATGCCTACCGTAGCAATAAACCACAAGGACCTGACCGATCTTCTCGGGAGAGAGATGTCATTACAGGAACTTGAAGAGGCGCTATTCCTCACAAAATGCGAAGTCGAGAGCGTACAGGAAGGCGAGATCACCGTCGAAGTGAACTCCGATAGACCTGATATGCTATCTACCGAGGGGATCGCCAGAAGCCTGAAGGGATTCTTAGGCATAGAGACAGCGGCACCAAGATACCAACTACAGGAAGGCGAAGTAGAAGTCACGGTTCTACCATCGGTATCAGAAGTCAGACCATACATCGTATGCGGGATTGTAAGGGATATCGACCTAACCGATGAGACAATCCGCCAAGTCATGCAGCTACAGGAGAAGCTTCACCTCACCCATTGCAGAAACAGGAGAAAAGGGTCAATCGGCATCTACGACCTCGAAACATTCGGTAAAAACGTGATCTACGAGGCGCCAAGACCTAGAGAGATCGAGTTCGTCCCCCTCGAGGAATCCACGAGGATGACAGCCGAAGAGATACTCGAGAAGACCCCAAAGGGAAGAGAGTTCGCGCACCTAGTGAGAGGACACGAAAGATACCCTCTTCTACGGGACAGCGACGGAACCGTTCTCTCGATGCCACCCATAATCAACAGCGAGGACACTAGGGTATCCCCGGGTACAAGCCATGTGCTGATAGACGTAACCGGGACCGAGAGGAGATTAATCGAGAGAGTACTCAACATACTAGTCACAAGCCTGGCAGACCGTGGAGGCAAACTGGAAACCGTCACAATAGAGTACGAGAATGAAACCCGTACAACACCTGACCTGACAAGCGAGAACATCAAACTAGACATCAACCTCACGTGCAAGATGCTGGGACTGAAACTGTCACCTAAGGAAATCTCGGAATGCCTCAGGAAGACACGATACGACGTGAAACAGGGGAACAGGGGTAAACTAGAGGTCTCGATCCCTGCCTACAGATGCGATATCTTGCACGAGGTGGACCTCATAGAAGACGTGGCAATCGGGTACGGATACGACAAATTCGTCCCCGAAATCCCCGCAACAACCAACATAGGCGGCGAACTGGGAAAGGCAAAACTGACCAGACAAGCAAGAGACCTAATGATCGGATTCGGATTCCAAGAAGTACTGAACTTCATGATGACGGGGAAAGAAAACCTGTTCACAAAGATGAACAGACCTGAAGAAAAAGTCGTAGAGGTACTCAACCCTGTCTCATCAGAATACGCCGTGCTAAGAGATTCACTGATACCGGGTCTACTCTACCTACTCAGCATGAATCTCCACGTCCAATACCCACACCGAGTATTCGAGTGCGGAGACGTAGTCAAAACCCAAGGCAAAGGATACCCCGAGAGCATTAGAACCCTGGCAGCCGCGATTTGCGACAACAAGGTAAGCTACGAAGAGGTCCAATCGATCGTCTACTCCCTGCTCCGAAACTTGAGGGTAGCAGATTGGAAGGTGACCCCATACGAGCATGACAGCTACCTAAAGGGGAGAGCCGCAAGGATAGTACTCCAAGGGGAAGAGATCGGTGTAATGGGGGAAATCCATCCAAGAACCTTGACGAGATACGGCCTACAGAAACCGGTAGCCGTATTCGAGATCGCAATGGAACCGATGATAACTGGAGAGAAACAAAAGATTAATTGGACGCTTAATCCTCTCTGTAACCTGGCTACCAAGTAGCCCCGCCGGATAACTACTCGTACCGACGGACTCAATCGAAATCGTCGATAGACAGAAATTGATGAGAGAGGGTCAACCCAAATACGAGACACGGCGGAGCAGGACGCAGAGAACGCCCACATAAGAGAGAGCTCAGCTGAGATGGATGCTACATCCTGCGTTGAGACTAGAGCGAGTTACGTGTAGGTAACAGGCGTCCTGCTGTTGGCATATAGCCGTGTTCTTCAAGCAATCCATTTAAGAACACCCTAAAGACACAAAAACCCAGACAGATTACTCGGACCGGCAGGACAGAACCGTGAAGAATAGGAATGGATTGCACCATTAGTAGGAGAAAGCGATGGACCTAGAGGAAAGACTGCTATTAGTGAAAAAGAATACGCAAGAGATCCTAACCGAAGAGGAGCTAAGGGAATGCCTGGAGACCAAAACAAGACCTAGAGCGTACTGGGGGTTCGAATGTTCAGGATTCCTACACCTAGGAAACGGTCTACTCTGCGGATCGAAGATAATCGACCTAGTCGATGCAGGATTCGATTTCACCATCTTCCTCGCGGACTGGCATTCTTGGATAAACAACAAGCTAGGAGGAGATATGGAGAACATTAGGACGGGGGGAGAGTATTTCAAACATGCCTTCACCGCATTAGGGGTGGACCCCTCTAAGGTAACGTACCGATGGGCCTCCGATATCGTCGAGAGTAAGCAATACTGGGAGAAAGTGATCAGGGTCGCAAAGAACATCTCACTTCAGAGAGTAATGAGGGCACTTCCCATAATGGGAAGAGAGATGAGCCGAGCTGAGATCGAGACGGCTTGGCTCTACTATCCCTGTATGCAAGCAGCAGACATATTCGAAATGGATCTCGACTGCGCATGCGCAGGTATCGACCAGAGAAAAGCGCACATCCTGGCGAGGGAGGCAGCCCACATCCTGAACCGGAAAAAACCAGTCTGTATCCATACACCGCTTCTTATGGGATTAGAAGAACCGAAGAAAAGTAAGAAGCAGTTTGATGAGGACGCAGGACTGAATGCGGAGATCCGGTCGAAGATGTCGAAGAGCGTACCCGCTAGCTCCATCTTCATACACGACCCACCAGAAGAGATAAGCAAAAAGATACACGCAGCATTCTGCCCCCTAAAGGAGGCAGAGAGAAACCCGATACTTGAGATAAGCAAACACATAATCTTTGGTAGGGTGAAAGAGTTGACACTCGACCGAGAACAAGAACACGGAGGCAAGATCTCGTTCGATAACTACTCAGATCTCGAAGCTGCCTACAAGGCAGGAAAGATCCATCCACTTGACCTAAAGAAGGGTGTAGCAGACGCCCTGATTGAGATCCTCTCCCCGGTCCGGGATTACTTCGATCATCATCAAGAGATCCTCAGAGAAATGAGAGCGATCCGGGTTACAAGGTAGAAACAAACAAAGTGAAGAAGGATGTCCGTGAAGGACAGCAGACTCGCCCAAGAGGTCGAGAAGATAGATAAGATCCTCGGAAAACTCAGAGAACAGGTTGAAAAAGGAATCCCACTGATCGTTGAGGGAAGAAACGATGCAAGAGCGCTTGGCAGGCTTAAGATCTCAGGGAGAATGATAACATTAAAATCAAGCAAGAAATCGATATTCAACCAGTTAGAATACGATATCCCAGACAGAGAGGTCATAATATTCACTGATTTTGATAGGCGTGGATCAGACCTCGCAAAATCCATACAGAACCATCTGCAGGGGAGGGGGAAGAAGGCTAACATACTATTTTGGAAGAGATTGAAGAGGCTTGTAGGTAGAAACGTCAAGGATGTTGAGGGGCTGCCATCCTACCTAGAAAAGCTCAGAAGACTTACAAGCAAAGAGCCTTCAGACTCGAACTTCCCGTAGTGCTACTATATTTTTATACTTCCTCACAACTGTTACCTCCCAGAACCAATCACACTTACAAATTCACTAAGGAGGATAGATTAGAATGAATTCAAACTCACAGCCAATGGTAATCAAATATTCGATAGAAGCCCGGTTTGAGATCGACGGGGTCGTGGAATAATTGACTATTTCAATGCAAGTCAGTTTACATTAAGACCCGACGTCATTGGGGCGATTTTCGGCCAAACCGAAGGAATCTTCTCGCCAGAACTAGACCTGCGAGAATTGCAGAGAACAGGAAGGATCGGAAGAATAGAAATCGAGATGTCCTCAGAGAAGGATAAAACCAAAGGAAAAATAAAGATACCCTCAAGCCTAGACAGGACAGCCACATCTATCATTGCAGCGACGATAGAGAGCGTAGACAGAGTCGGACCATGCTCCGCAAAGATGATTCTAGAGGGAATAAACGACGTCAGAGAAACCAAGAGAGAAGAGATCATACAAAGAGCAAAAAAGATCCTTAAGAAATGGACCTTGGAAGAGACCCCTAGCTCAGGTGAAATCGTCAAGGAAGTTTCAGAGTCCATAAGAACAGCAGGAATATTGGAGTACGGCCCAGAGGACCTACCCGCAGGGCCAGAGGTTGAATCCGCAACCTCGATAACCATAGTAGAAGGGAGAGCAGACGTACTCAACCTACTCAAGGCTGGGATCAAGAACGCAATCGCAGTAGAAGGCGCAAAGATCCCGGACAGCATCATCAAGCTGGCGAAGAACAAAGAGGTCACGGCATTCCTAGACGGAGACAGAGGGGGAGACCTAATTCTCAAGGAATTGCTTCAAGTAGTGGAGATCGACTTCGTGGCAAGAGCCCCAAGGGGAAGAGAAGTCGAGGAATTATCACCGAAGGAGATCTTCAAATCCCTAAGGGCAAAAACAACAGTCGAAGAGGTCAAAGAAGAGAAACCGAAAGCCAAACCGAAACCAAAGCCGAAACAAAAGCCGAAACCAAAGAGAGAGACCGTGACGACCCCAAAATTCTCCAAAGAAATCGTGGAGCTGATAGATGAGCTGAAAGGCACACTCGAAGCAAAAGTACTCGACGAGAAGATGGGGGAGATCACCAGAATCCCGGTCAGCGACCTGGCTGAGAAAATCAAAGACCTAGAGAATGTACACACCATAGTATTCGACGGGGTAATCACCCAAAGACTGGTAGACATCGCAAGCGAGAAGAAGGCGAAGACCATTATCGCCGACAGAATCTCGGATGTAGCGAAACAGCCGGTCGACCTAGGATTATTCACTTTCGCGGATGTAACCGAGAACAAGAAATAGCCAACAGTAAGAGAGCCCACTGCTCTCTTTCCCTACAAGAAAGATTGTAAAAACCCTCTCGTTGTCTACACGATCCTTTTTTCAGATAGACAAAGAGCAAAGGAGAACGAATGGAAGTAACTGACTGAAGATGAAGATAAGTAAGTATCAAGGATTCACCGAAGAAATCAAGAGAGGGAGGAAAGGGGTCAAACTTAACCTGGTTCCAGAGAACCTAGACGATCTATGGCACCTATTCAACGTAGTTACGAGTGGAGATGAAGTACAAGCCAAAACAACCAGACTAGTGAAGACAGAAAGAGAAGACAGCCGGCCTACAAAAGGAAAGAGAAAATCAGTCGTCCTTCGCATAAAGGTCGAGGATGTCCTCTTCGATAGCGAAAGCGAGAGACTGAAGATAAGAGGAGTAATCGTAGACGCCCCTGAAGAATTGAGCGCCAAGGGATCCTATCATTCGATATACGTGAAAATCAACACGCACCTATCGATAATCAAGGAACAGTGGATGAAACACCATCTTGAACGGCTCGAAAGGGCAAGCCGCATCAAGACACAGCCCATCATAGTCGTCGCTTTGGATGACAGCGAATTCTGTATCGCCGTACTGAGACACTATGGATTTGACATCAAGTCAGAGCGGGAAAAACGGCCACCAGGAAAGAGGGAGCCAGAAAAAAGGACAAGAGCACTGAATGAGGGACTGAAACTTCTAGCCACCAGCCTGTTAGCAGTGTGGAGAGAAGAAAAAGGACCAATAGTAATAGTTGGACCCGGATACATGAAAGACGTATTCAAGAACCATCTAAAGGAGAGAAACCCCGAATTGGCAAAAGCAGTGTCAAAAGTAGCATCAGTCAGCAGCTCCGGGATAGCAGGTTTGAGAGAGGCCCTGAGATCAGGAATTCTAGGACAAATAACCACGGAGATCAGGGCGAACATCGAAGCCGAGTACGTAGAAGAGATCCTGAAACGTCTAGGGCAAAAGAGAACCGATGTAACGTATGGAATGAGGGAGACGCAGGTTGCTGCGGAACTAGGCGCCGTCAAACGACTGCTCATCGCAGATCTTACGATTAGAAAGATGGAGAAAGAGGGAGACTCGACTTTCGAAGAACTCCTCAAATCAGTTGAGAAGAGAGGGGGAGAAATCACGGTAGTAAGCAGCCGCCACGAGGGGGGAGAAAAACTTCTGGGTTTGGGGGGAGTAGCTGCAACTCTGAGATTCCCATTGAATCTGCAACAAGAGGCTGATGAAAAGGACAAACCTAGACCCAAGGAATAGGCGACCTTAACATTCTTTGATTCTAGGACGCTATTCTATCATATTCTAGCCAACTAGATGGATTCTAGTCAAGAACTGCTGGTTCGAACCTTTCTGCGGACCGCCGGAATGGAGTCGCTCAACCTCTTTAGAACTAGCTCAAAAGTCTCGTCCGGGGGCAGTTCACGCTTCAAGAAGACACCGGTTCTCCCGATCTTGTTACGCCGAGAAAGTGCTCTAATACGATCCCTAATGGTCCTAGCATCAATCTTCAGTAACGTAGCTACCTCTTCTTCCCTGCCCCTGACCGGGCTCTCAATATGGCCGCCTTCTACAGGCTCTATTAGTCTAAGGCTCTTATTTACACCCGGAACCCGTTCCCCCTTTTCCAATTCATTGCATGAGAGCTCCCCGCCGAAGACGTAGAATTGACGTTCATGCACCCTGAGACTGGTCAGAGGAAACGAAAACGATCTTCTTTCATCCACGTAGATGTAGCCCTTCAAGGCGTAGTTCGGAGTGGCTTGAATCAGGATCCTCCGAAGAGGATTGAAACCGCCATCCTCGATTGCACGTTCCAATGAGAACGACGAGGACACCTGCGAGACGAAGACATCGACATCGCTCTTAGGAGACACGTCTCCCCGTGCTACGCTTCCGTAGACAACGGGGTGGAGACCAGCCTTGCGAAGAGGCTTCATCATGCCAAGAGCCTCATCCCTCATCGAAGAGAGCAGCTTCCAGTGGGACGGGTCGTAGAAGACCGAGGTGCCGAAATCCCTTTGAGAGATAGGACACAAGGTAAATCCCTCAAGAATATCTGAGCCGCGATGTCGAAGGCAATCCGATCAGATAAGATAGAGAACCAAAACAAATATTCTTAGGTATCCGAATCTAGACAGGTATTTCGCATAACCTTTTTGAATGCCATACCGAGCGGAGAAAGACGGTTGGAGAACTTCAGGAGGATTTTGTCAGATAATTTCTCTAAGAGTGGTGTGAATGCTTCAAACCAAGTAATAGCTTGTGGATCTTAGATGGAGAACCGGGCTAGATGAAGACTATCGTTTAGTTTTATCACTCTTAAACTGCGGAGAGTTGATCCATACATTTCTGTTTCGGAACATTTCTATTGGAAAGGCTCAAGATTTCGAGAGGCCCAGTATTGGGGCGGGCTTTTCTAGTATGTTCAATGTGCTGCTTTTCTTGTTCATGAGCAGTTGTTTGGTCCCTCTATATTGTCCTACTCGAGCATTGCCAACCCGTATCATGTCTCCAACCGAGACTGAGTCTATCTGGTCGTTCCAGAGGCTCATCTGTATCGAACCTGTTTTGTCCTTCACGGTAATGCTGACCACATTAAATGGTTCAGAAGTGAAACGGGAGTACACGCGTCTCAGAGGAGACTTCTCAGTTACTTCAGCCTTCAATCCAACACCTTTCATTCCAACATGAAGATCAACTATTTTGCGATCACGCTTCTTATGCTCCTTTCCCTCATTCGCCCGGCGGTTCAAGCCCTTTGGAAGACACGAAAGCCCTTCTTCAACCAGCCTCTCCACAATTCTCTCCTTGAGCCGGACCTGTGCCACAACTCGCTGATTTGTCGTAATAAGGAAGATATTGCCCCCCTCAGTTCTTGTACGAAGCTGGATCGTCAGACCACCACACCTCGATCCTCCCGTCTTCTCTGCATCAACGACCGCCCTAACAAGACCTTCAAAGTCGACCTGATGAATGTGAGAGAGACTGAAAAGAAAGTTCAGTCTTCCCCTGTCGTCATTCGACCAGCACCTTCGAACCATTCCTACCAAGACCTACCATATTCTAGATAACGCATGCTCTCTATCCCCTGTCAGAGCTCACCAAGGAGTTGTCTGTTTTTGAAGCCGACAGCTTCAGACTCCGTCATTTTCGCCTCTCCCTCGTCTGATTACCTGCTCTGGCTCTGAGGTAGTCTCGATTATTTCTGCAGAGGCTGCTTCAAGGGGAAAATATTCTTTTGCAGTTTCGCGATCCTCCCAGTTGGTTCTCACCAGGCTGGCCGCGTAGAGGTTAGCTTTCCCATATTTTGTAGCCAGGTTGAAGACGTCTTCTGCGAGCTTCCGATCATCAGTGTGCATGACACTCGCAGTGCTCATAGTCCCTTGGATTTCGTACTTCAGTCGGATCTTTTTAAGGTGGTAGTAGAACATTCTCCGGCATTTTGTCGGGATGTCCCAGTCGACTATGAATCCGCTTGCCACCTTGTAACACCTGTTACATATATATGTTTCAGGTGTTACGTATAAACATCGTTACACCTGAAACAACGCGTACTATGTGTTTGTATGCCTATCTGTGCGTACAGCGCCCACTGCAAACGCACGCAGGAGAACCAAAAATGTGCTAGACTAGCAACGAGATTTAGTGATTCATGACATAGTTAGCATTGCTAGCTAGATGGTATGTTGAATTCTCCTTCCAGATATAGGGTTTGAGGAATAAACCATCGTATGCTGGGAGGAGAACTAGTTTGATGTTTGTAGGTTATCACGGCGACCGCGAGGAAGATGCTCAAGGTCATCTACTGGATGCTGAAGGACCGCGAACCCTTCCACGTAGTGAAGCGAAACCCCGGACACCGAGCTTGCGGCTCGACCGCGGATAGAAGCATGCCCGCAGAAATACCCCACGAATTAAGGGAGGACACCGTGATAAGAAGGTAGCGATCAAAGATCACAGAGAAGGAGAATTCACATAGGAGCTGTTTCAGAGCTTCAAGAGTATTTTGAGAGATAATTCACTCTAGTGTGCAGTGTTTACTCTTTCTTCTAAACCCACATCCATTCGTTTGGGGGTCTCTCGGTAGGTCTAAATCTAGCCCAAGGAAGGTTACGGTATTGAGCGCGTGCACGAAAAGAAAAGAGTGTTGAGGACTCGATTCAAGAATAAACCCAGCATGGTCGGTGGGCTCCGAGATCGAGATAGAGTAACCCCTGATACAGGCTTCACAGACTAGCATGGAACACCGCTCACAACCGGATAAAACAGCTGAGTCGAAATGTTAAGAGATCAAGCCAGAATCTGGAGTGAGAGACGTAGTAAGGAAGAGGAGAGGATTAGCGGAGGGTTGAGGATGCAGATCCCCAGATACCTCAGGGAGCGGCCGAGAGACATCTCTGGCAAAACCTCCTATAGGTCACCGAAGAGGACCCGCCTCCCGAAAGTATGTTTTGTTAGCTCCTTTCCTCCTAGGGAATGCGGGATTGCCACTTTCACAAAGGATCTCGTAGACGAGGTTGACAGGTTGCGAGCCTTTCGGAGGTCGAGGGTGATTGCTGTGAACGAGCAGGGAGCCTACTACTACTACTCTGACGTTCGAGTCAAGTTCGAGATCGAAGAGAGGATTCTGAAGACTTACAAGGAAGCGGCTGACTACGTCAACGACTCAGGCATCTCTTTGTCCAATCTTCAGCATGAGTTCGGATTATTCGGAGGAGACTGGGGAGATTACATACTGAATTATCTGGAAGAACTTCAAGTGCCGAGCGTTGTTACTTTCCATACTGTACTGGGGAACCCCGAGGAGAAACTGCGAGAGGTTGTCATGAGAATTGTGGAGACGAGCCTCAGAGTGATCGTCATGACAAGGCGGTCCCGAAAAATTCTCATGGAAGAATACGGGATACCAGCTCGAAAGGTTAGGGTAATACCTCACGGTGTTCCTAAGATAAACCTCTCGGCGAACGCGAAGGCAAAAACATACCTAAATCTATCTGAAAGGGTCGTTCTCTCGACCTTCGGATTGATGCATAGAGGAAAGGGGATAGAATACGCGATCAAATCGCTTCCAAGGATCATGGAGAATGAGCCGAGAGTCATGTATCTAGTCTTGGGTGAGACTCACCCGGAGGTTCGGAAACGTGAAGGGGAGTCGTACAGGAATGAGTTGATGGATCTAGTTGAGAATCTTGGCTTAATAGATCACGTCAGGTTCCATAACAGATACTTGACGAAAAGGGAGCTGACGAGATATCTCCAAGCGACCGACATCTACCTAGCACCATATCTTGATGAGCACCAATCGTCAAGTGGGACATTATCATACGCCATGGGTTTCGGCAAACCAATCGTTTCCACCCCATTCGCTCACGCCGTAGAATCACTCGGTAGCAGTAGAGGAGTTCTATGCAACTTTAAGGACTCGGACTCCATAGCCAATGAGATAATGGGACTACTTGACCCGCGAAGGAGAACCGCGATGGGGCGCAGAGCCTATAGATACGCTAACTCGAAGAACTGGACAAACATAGCTCTAAGGTATACGAAACTTTTCAAGAGATGCATAGGTTAGACATTCCACCAAGAATCAAGCTCGAATACCCGCAGCCGACCCTATGAGCAGTTCAACCTCTTAGACTTACAGGTATGCGAGTGCTACGGGAGCAGTTCATTCAACTCGAAGGATGCGACACAGAGAACCGTGTCTGCGCCACCGTAGTAAACATAGACCTCATCATCAATCATAACTGCACCGCAGCTAAAGACGACATTTGGCACCCTACCCATCCGTTCATAGTCTTCGTTCGGCTTCAAGATCGGTTGGTCTGAGCGCCAAAGTATCTCTGATAGAATCTTCTCTCCGTCTCTCCGCTTAGTTCCCCGTCGATCACCACTGTGCCCTCGATGGTTACTGCCTTGTGGGGTGAGGCGTCGCTGTCAATCGTGACGGCGACCCGGTTGTTCTGTCTGATGTTGCCCTCCTTCACGCTACCTTTCACGATCGGGATTAGAAGCTGGTTGTTCTCCCAGATATACCATACTGGTAAGGTTCGGCATGTGCCTCAAGAGGGACAGAAGCATGTGTTAAGTGAGCGTGATCCAATTTTTTGGATTATAAGGGATACGTACAGTCTATCAAAGGTCAATGAACGGGGAACTGTCAAATAGTAGACTTAAGCAACCGTAGCATGCACGACTAATACCTGTGTGTTGTCAGGGTATCCTTGGATCTACCGAATATCTGGAATGGAAGATGGAGAATCTACTGGTCGCTGCTTTCTTAGTGCTGGTAACTTGGGGAACGATAAACCTTCTGGTACGGAACCCTAGAATAAGCCAGCTCGGAGTAAGGTCGCATATTCTGTACATAACCTACAAGACTCAACGCCTGAATACGCTAATTAAGAGGGGCGCGGAGGCGAATCGGCTTCTCTTTCAGGTAATCGGTAACCTAGCGGTAGCCTTTGGAAGCGGACTCACTGTATTCACTGTATACTTCCTTACTGCAAACCTAATCCGATTCTACAACAAGCCTTCAATCGCAGTACCGGTCACACCGATCCTACCCGGAGTAAACATAAGCCTAAGACAAGCACCATACCTGCTGGTAGCGGTCGTAATCGCGATCGTCCTCCATGAAACTGCCCACGGAACGATTGCTTGGTCTGAGGGAGTACCGATCAAGAACATAGGTCTGTTTCTGGCCGTACTCATCCCGGGAGCATTCGTTGAGCCGGATGACGAGAAGTTCAACAAGGCGAGAGACCTAACCAAACTCAGAATCCTCTCTTCTGGATCTTTTGCAAACCTCGCAACAGCAATCACATGTATTGTGATCCTCTCCAATTTCTTTCTGGTTCTAAGCCCCCTTTATGAGACGGCGTCTTTAGGGGTTCTCATCGTCAGGGTGATCGAAGGCGACCCGGCAGAGAAAACAGGGTTGACTGCAGGCGACGTCATATATGAGGTGGATGGAAAGAGAACAGGGACTGTAGATCAGTTCTCCACCACAATGTCGGATGTCTCTCCAGGAGAAACAGTTGAGATGGATACATCGATAGGGCGAATAGTGATCAAGACCGCAGTAAGAGAGGGAAGAGCGATTATTGGGGTGATCCTATCAGACTATCACCGTCCGAAGACAAATCTCCTAGACAACCGGCTGGGCAGACAGATCCCATACCATTTTCTTTTGTCGGTCTTTTGGATCTACGCAGTCGGGTTGAACACAGCCATGTTCAACATGCTACCAGTGTACCCATTTGACGGAGACCGGTTCCTAGAAGTAGTTGTAACAAGGATGGCTGGGAAAAACGCGCTAGAGATCAGGAAATTCTGTAACGTCGCATTCCTAGCCTTATTAGCCGCAAACGTGATGTTTTCTTTCACAAGGTTTGGACTTGCAACAATATGAGGCTGGAAGAAACCATCCTCTGCAGTAGATGCAATAGCGGAGAACCGATATTCAGAAGGCAGTATTCAGGAGAACAGTTATGCAAGAAGTGTTTCTTAGAATCCGTCGAGAGAAAGGTCAAGAAGACCATCACAAAATACGGTATGTTCGATCGTGACGACACGATAGGAGTAGCTGTCTCCGGAGGAAAAGACAGCGTTACCCTTCTTCACATCCTCAGCAAAATCGAGAGACAATTCCCTGACAGCAGAATAGTCGCCTTGACGATCGACGAGGGTATCGAAGGGTACCGAAAAGAGGCCTGCACGATTGCAGAAGCCACCTGCAAAGAATTGAGGATTAAACAGGCCGTTTCTTCGTTCAAAGAGATGTACGGCTATAACCTAGATGAGATGGTCAAGGTTGCGCAAGAGAGGGGAAGCCCATCGTCCTGCGCGCTCTGCGGGATGCTGAGACGCAGAGCACTGAACATTCTAGCCAGAGAATCAGGGGTAGACAAGTTAGCGACAGCACACAACTTGGACGATGAGGCTCAGACGATCCTGTTAAACCTAATGCATGGAGACGTAGAGAGGCTGATAAGAAGCAAACCAAAACTCGACGGAATACATCCAAGATTCGTTCAGCGAGTGAAGCCTCTCTACGAGATACATGAAAGAGAGATCGCCCTCTACGCCCATCTTGCAGGCATCAGGTTTCAAGAGGCTGTCTGTCCATATCGAGAGACCTCTATGAGACAGGAAGCCAGAGAAGTACTGGGTACACTTGAAATACACCATCCAGGAATCAAGTATAACCTTGTTAGGTTGCTTGAGAAGCTCAGATCGAGGGTGAGAGAAGAGTCAGACGCAACAATACAGAAGTGTATGAAGTGTGGAGAGCCATCATCGCAGACGCTGTGCAAGACGTGTATGGAGCTAGATGAGCTGAAGGCTTCTTTGAAACAGCGAGACGCTTATATTGGGTTCTAAGGGTTTTAGGTTCTTGGTGATGGTGGAGGCTGGGGAGCTCGTCCTTCCCTATAACCTGAAACGGGCGATACGCAGGGGCTTAACTTGCAAGGCGTTGTTCCCGACTAGGTTGCAGGACCCTTTAACCAACGTTGAGACACCGCCCCATTGGGCCAGTGTAGAAGGATTGTTTCCGTAGGGAAACGACAACCTTCCTCATCGCCGAATCCGACAGGCCCGGGAGGGAGCATCGGTAAGGTGAACATGTGGGCGCTGATGGGATACCGGGGTTGAGAAGGTAATTGGGATACCGAACCTAGAGGGGCGACCACTTACAAGGTCCACCATCACCTTACTCAGAGCCAAATACTAGATTGCCAACCGGTTTAAAGAATAGGCTTTTAGCTTTGAACCATCCCAGAGAGAGCAGAGCCCATAGGAGCCGGGACGAGAACGCGGCCTAGCCTTCCCGCAAATGGGAAGCTACGTTAGGGGTGTCCTAGCCTGGTAGAAGTATTATCTGCCAAAGGAGCAGGCCTGCTATCGATAAGGTAGTCAGTCTGTGGCGCATAAGCGCCGCAGGGGTTCAAATCCCCTCCCCGGCGCCAACTACCCGGGCACACTCTTCTTAAGAGCCCTTTTTTCTCCACTATTGATTTCGATGCGCCCTCACCAATCGCTCAGCCCAGCATATGCATAGATACGGCAGTATCCAAAGCAGGTAGTTCCTATGGATCCAATGATTAAAGACGATGATCAGAGTCGTGAGATAGAAATACCAGATTGGGATACTCTCGATGGTATCTTTGCTCAACATCCATAGAAGCAGTACAACGATTATGGACAGCAGCTGCAATGGTTTTATGATCGATTCCAAGTTGTCCGGGAGAAAATACATGATGCTTTCCCTTACAAGTGGACGCGACTCTGCCGAGAAGAGAATCGTATTCCCTATGTAACTTGAAGGGGACCACACCGCGAAGGGAACGATCAGGAGAAGCGCGGTTGCAACAGAGTATAAGATTATCTGGCGCCTTCCCTCCTTGAGTTTCAGGAATAGTAGTAACAAGGGACCGCCGGGAAAGGGTTTCGAGGCTATACTCAGACCAAGCGCCACACCGGCTTTCATCGGCTTCTTTCTTGAAGCAAAGTATAATGAGACAAGAGTCAAAGCAGAAGGGAGTACGTCGACTACAACTCTGTAAAGCGCCTCATGGATTGCTACTGGACAGATCGCGTAGAATAGTGATGCCCATGACCCGGTTCTCCTCGATCCCAGCTCTGAACCGACAAGATAAATCAGCACGATAATCAAGGATTCCAAGATCAGGTTGCAGACCAGTAATCCGGGAAACCCGAATGTAACGAAGGGGAGAAGATAGAAGAGGAACGTGAAGGGATTGTACTTGTACCCCTGATACTTTCCCGCAGAGATATCCATTGCAATCGAATAGGGATTCTCCCCTGAAAGGAGAGAGGTGATTGCATCGGCTGTCCTTTCTATGATATCACTATAAC
Source organism: uncultured Candidatus Bathyarchaeia archaeon (assembly GCA_964596985.1). Classification (GTDB taxonomy): domain Archaea; phylum Thermoproteota; class Bathyarchaeia; order RBG-16-48-13. Next base: position 99,783 of record CAZQWG010000002.1, on the reverse strand, counting down.
CGGGGGTACGCGTCAACACGTACCAGACTCGCAGGGATAATCCAATAACAAGTGTCAATTTGACACCAATTGGTGCAGGTCCTTCTACCCTTCGTTCTCTAGCTGCAAGGAGAAGGATAAGCAGTATGAGTAACGGTACTCGAAGATAGCCTAGCGATCTGTCGAGGAGAAAGAGTAAGACGAATACTGATTGGATGGTGAAGCATTCCAGAATGAGGTCTATGTAATGCGAGCGGGGAAGTCCCATCCTTTTTAAGGAGCTGTAGGGATAAGTGGAATCCTTATCTTTTCTCGTTCCTATCTTCTCCTAGCGTGTGCATACCGTTGGCTGGTGTCAGTCCTCTCATTGACACCACGTTACTGTTCACAATAATAGAGATATTTCACTTCAAAAGAGATATGTAACCCGTAGAGCCTTAGAGGAGCCTTACGTTTGGGCCGGTAGTCTAGTGGTCAGGATTCGATGAGACTGAAACCACCCTTACACGGTGGGGGTCGGGAGTTCGAATCTCCCCCGGCCCACCAAAACGATTCGTTTCTAGCCTATTTCAGGAAAAGAATCGGTTTTTCATTTTTTCTCAGATTTCTGCTTTCTTGAGGTGGATGTCGAACTGTACTCCTTTCTTTGTGTCCTTGTATTCGATTGTTCCGTTACTGGTTTCGATGATTCTTTTGACTGGGTAGAGTCCGAGACCGCTTCCCGTGCTCTCCGCTCCTTTGAATCCTCTCTCGAGTAGGCTTCTCTCTTACTGGTTTGGGTAGGCCTTTGCCGTTATCTTTGAATGCGACATGGTACCTGTCTTTCAGTTCCTTCGTGGTGATAGTGATATTCTTGCATTCAACGTGTTTGATGCCATTGCCGAGTAATTATTTAGGAAAGGTAGCGCGTGCTAATGTATCTAACATGCGTGAGATGCCTTCATAAAATCTGTATTGTGCCGCAAAGACGATGAGGAGTATGGAACCGAATATGATGCAGATCTCCGAGGCGCCGATTCTACTTGCTATGCCGATGATAATGGAAAGGGTGATATAACCGAAGTAGGCGACGGCGAAGACAAGTAGAACTGTTTGTATTGCGTTAAGCCCAGCGGGAAGGATGATCGTACCTGAGTAGGGTTGGATGACCGTTCTCACGAATAGGGGAAGCATCATAACGTATTGGATCCTCAGTCCAAGGGTAGGTTGGAGACCTCCGATTGTTAGTACTGCAAAACCTGCTGGACCCGAGTTTACTCCTGGCAGGGAAAGCGTACCTATCATTAGACCTGCAACGATGAGTTGTCCAAGGTTGAGTTTCACTAGGATGCCGGCTTGAGACTCCTTAACTCCCTTGTTTATTCTCCTACTTGTAATGCCTACTACTATAAGAGCGATGCCGAGGACTAGATTGGTTAGTTGACCATACAGGGTTGTTAGTTGGACTTGGAAGGATTGGAAGAGACCAACTCCCGATAGAGCATAGGACGAAAAATAGACTGCCACTAAACCCACCAGGATCTTGCTGATGTCCACAAGGGGTAAGGAAGCCACCAGTCTATGCCACTCCTTGGCAAGGACCATCCTAGCAACCCCCATAAAGTCTTCGAGTAGCTTGATCAATACAGCAAGTATGCTTCCTAGTCTGAGGTATGTGATGAGTACCTCGAAGGTCGAACCGGAGAAACCCAAGAGGGAGTAAGCGTACATTGGAATTCGACCGAACGGGTCTACAGGAAACCACTCCAATATACCATGTAAAAGCCCGACAGCAAGTATAGTCTGAACGGTGGTTATGGGAAGCTGACTGTAATACCCCAAGATTATCAAGATTACCGTTAGTATGAGAAGGACGACAATACTCCTCTTTGTCATACCAAACACCCGGTGTCGAAGTCAATTGGAGGAAAGATCATATTTATATCCTATATAATGAGTGGAAAATTATATTCACATGAACATTAATCGATCAACTCAAGATAAGATAACATGTGGATACTACCTTGACTTGGTCGGCTGTATGTTATGACAAGATGAGAGACGAGTTCACAAAGAATGCTTCCTTAACCCATCAAAGGATTGCATTCAGGAAAAGGGGTACAATCCTAGTCCAAGACAAGGTTTGAGGTAGAGAATGAACTCAAATCTGCTAGTACGAGCCCCCTAATACCTTAACCGTAATCATTCAAATGGGAGTGTTTAAACGATGGTTTCAATCTCCCGGTCCACTATCTAAAACATGATTCTGAGCTTATTCTATGTAAATAATCAGTTCTAGTCAGCATGTGCGATTCCACAACAGCTACTTCATCGTTGTGGAGACTAACCGAATATTGCATATCAAGAGGATACGGGGATTCGGAGGAGCCTCGGTGATCTCTACTGGTTCTCCAAAAGTTCTAAAATCACTCAGCAATAGATTCCAAGCCTATTCCCGGGGATCTATCATGGAGAGAACATTGAAGTGTTTGGGACTGATCAGTATAGCAGTTCATCTTCTAATCCTATTCATAGTGGTTTTCGTTGATCCTCACGGTTTTGGACTGCAATTCGCCGATCGTGGGCTTGTGACATTCAAGATATGGGTTGGAGCCGAGTTTGAGCGTTACAAGGACATTGCGAGCGACTCCCTTAGAAACTTCCCTTATGTACGTAATTGGGTTGAATACCCGCAGTTAGCTCCACATCTCTGGATGATCTTCTATCTATGGGTTGGTTTTGGGTTCAACGAATTCAAACTCTTCCACCAGTTGACTCAGATCCCTATGCAGGTTGCGTTATCCCTTCTCATCTACCGGATCTCAAAGAGATACACTTCAGAGAACGACGCTTTCAGATTGGCGGTTGCCTACAACCTCTGTCCCTTGGTATTGTTCGTCTGTTTCAGCCGGTGGGATGTGATGCCCACTTTCGTAACCATTCTCTCGCTGTACCTGCTTCTGAATGAACGGCACACTATGTCGTTTCTCCTGTTGGGGATAGGTATGATGCTGAAGTGGTATCCTGCTATGCTCCTGCCTACGTACATCGTCTACTTGGTAAGAAACAAGACACCGTTGAGAACAATCGTTTGGCATGTAGGGGTTTTCTCATCGATGTATCTAATCCCAACACTTCCATTCCTATCCATGAGGCCACTCGGATGGGTGTTGGAGACTTTCTCACCGTTCTTCTCATTCCACTTCAACAGAGCTCATAACCAAGAGAGTTTACCGGGTCTCATCGCATTCCTGATGTTCCGTGACTTCGATCAAGAGAATCAATTCTCGATTCTATTCCGCATACTCCACCTCGGCGCCCCGTTTCTCTCACCTGTATTCCTCCTCCCAAAGAAGGGGGAGGAACTCCTCAAATCATGCACAATTGTCATACTAGCCCACTTGACGTTCGCAAATTTCTTCTCCCCCCAATGGCTGGTATGGGTGACCCCATTACTTCTTGCATTGATCAGAACTAAGTGGGACTGGCTTCGATTCTGGGCTCTACAACTCGCCACATATCTAGAGTACCCCGTCCTATACCTTTACAGTTGGCCTCACAATTGGCATTGGCGATGGGGGGGTATGTGGTTTATCGGCAACTTCGGATACTGGTTCTTGGTAGGGGTGAAGTTCTTCCTCCTAATTCTCTATATGATTACAATCACAGCTAGTCTATGGGTAAAAAGGGAATCCTTACTCTACACCTACAGACAAGGGAAGAGATCTGAACCCGATTAAGATGGGGTAGCATCCTTCACCTTCCTAATAGCGGGCATTCTTATGTCAACGAGTTTTTACGACCACGAGGATCATGAATCCTTGAAGGAACTTGAGCCAGGTTCTATTGAGCATCCTCTCCACCTTCTTCAATAAATAGAGTATCTTCATGTTCCGAATCCGAAGAGGGGTGATACCCCAAAAAGAGTTTCTCAAAGACCACAGTCCTATCAAATGCAACATGTTCTTTTGGAGGAAGAATCTCCTGTCAAGGAATGACTGAATATACCACCATGGACAGAGAGGGTTGTAGTCGACGATGACATACCTCTTCCTGGACACACGGAGGGCCTCTCCGACTACTTTTCTTGGGTCTTCTGAATGGTAGAGAACGTTTACAGAGTAACTCGCATCAAAGGAGTTGTCACGGAACGGTAGATAGTTAATATCCGCTACAACGAGAGGATTCAGAGAAACCTTCTTCGCCTTGTAAATCATACCCCTAGAGAAGTCAATCCCTACCCCGTTGGGGAAAAGCGAAAGAAAATTTCCTGATCCACACCCCAAATCCAAGACAGAAGATCCTACCACTCTCTCGAAGAGGAAAAAACCGATTTTCTGTATGAAGTATCTACCACCAACGCTATTGTAGTTGTGTTTCGTCAAATAGCCAGGTGAAATTTTATCGTAGTACCGCTTTGTCCTATTTTTATCCTCCATCTATTTCTTCACCTACCTTCGAGCAAGAAAATTAGACAGGTGAACCACCGATACCAACTAAATCCTGTAGCGGAAAAAGATAACAATTTTCTTATATATTTAGACGAGTTGTCTAGCTGGGTCTCATGACGAGATACACATCTATAGAAATCCGCGCGCTGGTAAGTTCTCAATACATAAATTCAATACTTCAAATGGGAGCCTAAACACCAGTTTCAAACTACCCGGCCCACCAATGAGCAACATCATTCTGAACGTTCTCGGATATGTGCGTAAGGTGCACATTAGATTATTCTCTATTTTCTAGGAAAGAATATTGAGAATAGTGTGATTGTACTAATCGTAGATGTGGTTACTCTACTGTTCAAAGTCCAAGAATTTATCTAGGGTAATGTCGAAGCCCATCATGGAAGAGGTAGGATGGCTGAAGTAGAGTTCAGTTTCTATCACCAAGTAGACAATAGGTATACCGGAGAGGGAATATCGAAGAAAGGGTTTGACTTCTACCTGGAGTCAACCCTTGAAGCAGAGAAACTAGGATACGCAGTACACTTTGTCCCCGACCATTTGATTCTTCCCAACAACACGACCACATATGACAGTTGGACCCTTATTACCGGTCTAGCTGCAAAGAGTAGAGACATCCGGCTTGCAAGTATGGTAACCCCCCTTCCGTTGTATCAGCCTCAAACACTTGCCAAGAGGATTGTGACAGCCGACCATATCTCGAATGGGAGAATCATCTTCGGGGTTGGCGCAGGCTGGAACAAGACCGAGTTCGACGCCTACGGCATACCGTTCCTGCCCCTCAAGGAAAGACATGCCCAGATGCGTGAAGGACTAGAAGTAATAATAGGCATATTGGCCTCAGAGGGAACGTTCTCGTATGAAGGAAAGCATTATGCCCTAAGAGACGCGGTCTTCTCTCCGAAGCCTGCCCAGAAGCCTCATCCGCCGATATGGTTTGGAGGATCATCTATCCAAGTACTCAAAGCGGTGGCGGAGTATGGATCAGGATGGATACCATACGAAATTCACCCCAACCAGTTGGCTTCGAGGATAGGAACGCTGCGAAGACTGTTGAAAAGTCGCAGGAGGAGGTTACACGAAGTCACCATAGCCCTGTCCTCGCGAACCGTTCTAGCGTCAACTGAGGGCGAGGTCAAAGAGGTCATGAAGATGTTCAACTATACCCAAGAGTTCATGAGCCCGAACACAAAGGTTCTACATAGGATTCTCCTAGGAACGCCTAGACAACTCGCAGAAGATCTGAGACGATACGTGGAGATCGGGGTCACCCACTTTTGCCTCGGCTTCCAACCCCCCACAAAGACCGTAGAGGGACTCAGACTCTGCGCCGAAGAGGTAATCCCTGAACTGTAGACAGGTCCTATAACCACTTCAACCCTCTAAGACATCAGTCTGAACGGAAATTAATCTCCGAACCGCTAAATAGCAGGTGAATGACTGAGGAATAAGAACGTCGAACTATTCGAGTGGTTAAGGAATCTATCATGAGTCAGAATAACGCGGATTTTGATGTCATAATCTTGGGGGCTGGACCAGCCGGGATGGCTGCAGGAATCTACGCTGCCAGAAAAGGCATGAAAACCCTGATACTGGAGGGTGGGATGCCCGGGGGTAGAGCGGCGACAGCACCACTGGTGGAGAACTATCCTGCCATCGACCAACCTCTAACAGGACTTGAACTGACCCAGAAGATGTACGACCAACTCAAGAGATTCGGCGGCCAAGTAACCAATGAAGAGGCGATCTCCCTTCAACTTGACAACGCAACAAAGACGGTCAGGACGAGGAAAGGTGAGTATACGGCTAAAAGCGTCATCATCGCGATAGGCGTCATCCGAAAGAAGCTGCTGATCCCTGGAGAGGCGGAGTTTCTTGGTACCGGCGTCTCCTACTGTGCGGTATGCGACGGTCCACTACTACGCGGGAAGAGGGTCGCAGTAATCGGCCCTGGAGAGGAGGCGTTAGAGGATACCGCCTATCTAGCCGACATATCCTCAGAGGTCTTTCTCGTATCTAACGAACCAGAATTCTCGGGTTCGAAAGGTCTCCTCAAGAGGCTGAAGGCAAAAGGGAACGTCGAGATTCTTGAGGGATACAAAGCCCAATCGATTGAGGGAGAACAATTCGTCCAGACCCTAAGACTGAAGCGTCTATCTGACGGGGAGAAAAGAAGCCTAGGGATTGACGGCGTCTTTATTGTTGCAGGAGTCGTCCCGATGACGGACATAATCAGAAAGGCAGGGGTCAAAGTCGACAAGAGAGGTTGTATACTCGTGGATAGGAGGCAGGCAACAAACACGCCAGGCGTCTTCGCTGCAGGAGACTGTACATGCGGCGGTATGCAAATAGCAACAGCCGTCGGCGAGGGGGTCATGGCAGCAATTGCAGCATCGCGCCTAGCAAGGTAGCGTCCACAAGAAAGACTCCCAAACGGTATTATATTGGCGTGGCTCCCAATTCTTGGTACATTACTCCCCGGAGCAGCCATCAATGGAAGCAAAGAAGAAGCAGAAAATCACCTTCAACGTCGACAAGACGAGCAACTTCTCTGAATGGTATAACGAGATACTTTCGGTAGCAGAAATCGTGGACAACAGATATCCGATCAAGGGCATGGATGTTCTCCTACCGTACGGGTATAGAATATTTGAGAACATCATGAGTGGGCTGGAGAGAATACTGGACGGGCATGGACATCAGAAACTACTCATGCCAACCCTGATCCCGGAAGACGAGTTCAAGAAGGAAGCGAAACACGTCAAGGGATTCGAAGGAGAGGTATTCTGGGTTACACGCGGTGGCTTAAGGGAGCTGGACGTACGACTTCTTCTACGCCCTACAAGCGAAGTCCCACTGTATCACATGTTTGCACTGTGGATTAGGTCACACACAGATCTCCCTTTGAAGGTATACCAGACATGTACCATCTTCAGATACGAGACAAGAGCAACTAAGCCATTGATACGGATTCGAGAAATCCCATGGAATGAAGCGCATACCGCCCACAATAGCAAAGAAGACGCCGTACTCCAAATTCAGAACGCATGGAACTACTATCTTGAATTGATCCGAGACCACCTCGGGATAACAGGACTTGCCCTGATAAGACCCGTATGGGACAAGTTTCCGGGAGGAGACTACACCACGGTTCTAGATACGTTAATGCCGGATGGAAGGGTCCTACAGATAGCAGGCATCCACAACCTAGGCCAGAATTTCTCGGAAATATTCGACATTACCTATGAAGATACAGATGGAAAAAACAAGTTTGTCTATCAAACCTGTTACGGAGTCTCAACCCGCCTGCTCGCAGCGACACTGTCAAACCACGGAGATAACCGTGGACTAGTCATCCCATTCGACATTGCACCAGTACAAGTCATCATAGTTCCCATCGTCTTCAAGAGAGCCGAAGAGAAAATCATGGACAAATGCCTTGAGATAGAGAAGACGCTACAGAACGCGGGTATTCGAGCTAAGGTGGACGACAATCCCAGCAAGACCCCTGGAGAAAAATTCTACTATTGGGAAATGAAGGGCGTGCCAATCCGGATCGAGATAGGCCCAGAAGAACTCGAAAAGGAGACCCTAACAGTCTCTCGTAGAGACACCCGAAAGAGGGAGAAAATACCCGAAAAAGAATGTGGAAACATTATCCAAAGACTTGGCAACGAGATCTTAGAATCACTAAGAAGAAAATCGGAAGCCGAACTTCAACACAACGTAAGATACGCAAAATCACTCGAAGAGCTCAAAGAAAGTGTCGACAAGGTAGGTGGCTTCGTGAAAATCCCCTTCTGCACAGTAGACACCATGGACGGGAAGGGGTGCGCAGACAGGATCAAACAAGAAACAACAGCAGAAGTCAGAGGTGTACTATTCCCCGAACCCGAAGTCGCTAATGAGAACGAGAAATGTCTGATATGCGGTAAACATGCCGAACATTACGTGTATGTTGCAAAAGCCTATTGACCGATACCCGAATCTTCGATACGTACCCGGTCTGTACCGTTTAGCTTACGGACTGCCTTCGGCAGGAAGACGTACATCGACACCCCCCGTAGAAAGCGTCCTAGCTTAGGGATCAAACCCCTGGCGTGGGTACCGAGCTTGCAGATCACTGAGCTTTCGAGAAGCCCGAGGTCCTCAATCCTCAACACATCTCGTTTGTGACCAGCCCGGACAACGCTGTTCTTGACCTGCCGGCTGGTCGCACCTATTACAACGATACGTTCCAGATTTAGTTCCCCCCAATCTTCGAACACGGACAGCTGAGAGTTGCTGAGACGCGCTTCGATGAGCGGTCTCTCCCGGTCAACCTTAGTAGGAGCGACCTCCAAGGTCAGGTTGTCGAATAGGCAGAAAGTATGAATAATCTCCCGAAGCGGCGTCTTACGACCCCCTGCCAGCTGGGTTCTCAGCTCATGGAGGGGGATCAACGCATCTATATTCTTGGGATCGACGACGCCAAGGTCAACATATAGACCGTACCCCACGGACCCGGAGTCGACGATCTTACCGCGCAGATTCCCCCCAACGGGCACATTTCCTATTGTGCTCTGTGTTAGACCGAACCCCTTCTCTAGATAGCTGACGACGACTTCTTCATCCTCACCGGCTAGGACTACCTTCACCCAGTCTTTTTCGTTGCATTCAACTGAGCTGATCTCGACATCTAAGCCTTGACAGAGGCGTTTGAGGTGACGGGAGATCTCCTCTAACCCTAGGTGAGCGCACCGCCCGTAGCATTTCTCCAGGATTGTAACCGTTCTCATCGTCAACAGTCCTCAAGTAAGGACTGGATCTCCCTCTCGAGATCCTTCAAGCGTTGAATCACTGGATGAGACGAACCGAGTTCCTCGGAGGCATGACGAATCTCGAAGTCGATCGTTTCCTGGTGATCCCCTTGTGCCAGCTTGTCTGAGTATGTAACGATCTTCTCCTCCAAGCTGCGTGGAACATAGTCTTTTTCGGGAAGCCCTAGAGAGGCAGCCTCTTCTGAAGGTATACCAGCCCCTATGTGCCTTTCGATTATCAATACGAGTTTCTCGGGTAGACCCATCTTCTGTGCAAGTTGAGCTCCGACGACCCCGTGTCGAATAGAATGAGTCTTCGACCGACCTAGATCGTGGAGAAGCCCTCCAATGACCACTAGATCGACATCAACATCTATTCCCTTGAACCGGCATCTGTCTGCAAGGTTCTTCGCGATTCTTGAGACTAGTCTACAGTGTGCGACTACCTCATCGCTGCATCCGAGATCACGAAGAATCCCCAGCGCTTCGTTGGTTGATGGAAGCCTTGACAAAGAGGTGTGAACCCAGTCAGTCAGTCGATTTGAACTCTTGATGAATCGAATCGATCTTCTCTCTCAAACCCTCAATGATCTTGGAGTTGTCGACGTGCTGAAGAGACTGGCTACACTTTTGGCATCGGAAGAACGTTTCCATCGCATCCTCGAAAGTTACGCGGTCACAACCCTCAGTTGAGCAAGAGTAGAAATTGTGACCCGATTCGTATTCCAGTCTAGACTCGAGTCTTTCGAGGATCTTGCGTTTCTGGTTCAGTATGAAGCCCTCAGCTTGGTCGGGTTGAAGCTTCCAGTTGAAGATGAACCATCCGGTCTTCTCGTCCCGTAGACGCTCGCAGGTAACCAGCGAATAGTCGTATAGGCGGTATAGGATCTTCCTGACCTCGTTCAACCGTACTTCTGTCTTGTTCGCGATCTCCTCATCTGTCAGTTTGTCTGCCTTCCTGAGCACTTGGAAGATCTTCATCGCAGCCTCTCTGCCTGTTAACGTATCCTCCTCGCCATTTGTTTCATCGCCTCCTCCTAGCATCTCGACAACTTGTGAGAGGATATCGTCACTAACGAAAAGGGACAAGATACACCAGCCGGAAGGTTTCTTTATTTGATACCCGGAGCGGCTAATTAATCTTCTTGAGTTGAAGAGACAACCATCTTGCCAGCCTTCTGCGGGAGGATACGGGTCTGGGGGTCCTGAAACTCTCGGAGGAGTTCTTCCCCATCATAGTATCGGTCGAGGAATACGCCTAGCGCACTTACCTCGGAAATGGGTTGGTTCGTCACCGAGACGTTGTATGTAGCCAGCTCGTATACTCCGCGTGGAACCTTCTCGGCACCTACAACGATCAGTTTGTCTCTCTCCGAGTCTCTTATCTGATCCAGCATCTCTAGAAGGGGCATCCCGTACATCGTTAGGTGGACGACCTCCCCGCCTCTTTCAAGCCATCGAACGATAGTTCTCCTCCAAGAAGGACAGAACCCTATGGAGAAGGGGCCACCCCATTTTTCAACTACCTGTTTCACCGAGCCGGATATCTTGGGGTCTTCAACCCCGCAGATCAGGATACCGTCAGCTCCAAGGGCTCGTGCGGTGAGTGCGACATGTGTGGTTATCCGTTTATCTCTGGCAGGTCTGTGACCTATCCTGAGTACTATGATCTTAGCCATCTCAAACACCTGGATCGATCTGTTACAGAGTTCTTCGTGTGGAGGAAGGTGAGGGTGTCTTGGTTATGTCCAGACGTAGTCATTGGTCTGGATTTGACCGTTGAGCCTGGCGACGTGCCCCTGGATCTTGCCAACGAATCTGGGCGGTGCTTTAAGATGAATGTTCGTCTTGTTTCCCTCTGCGACGACCTCCAAGACCTTTGTTCGGTCGTACAGCCACGAGAGGAATGAGGGGACACCGCTACCGTCTGGCAATGTCAGCTGTAGATCGAAGTAGGATGATAAATGGTTGATTACGGCTCTCTCAAGCCCACCAAGGTTCTCTCGTTTCAACGCGGATACCGTGATGAAGTCATGGTTGAGTGGCTGAAGGCTGGCGACCTTCTCCTCCAGTTCACGGGGCGGGACTAGGTCTTTCTTGTTGAGTACGATGAGGGCTGGCGTGCGATTCGCCCCTATCTTCTCCAAGGTTGCCATGCAACAGTCAATCTTGTTACGTATATTCTCTACAGGTTCGTTCACGTCAACGACTAGGAGTATTAGGTCGGAGAAGACCGTCTCGGCTAGGGTGCTCAGGAACGAGCTTACTAGGGTTAGGGGGAGCCTATCGATGAATCCTACGGTGTCTGTCAAGAGGCACATTCGACCATCAATATCGATGGCCCGGGTGGTCGTGGATAGCGTTGTGAACAGTTTCTTGTCTATCGGCACATCCTCTTCGGTCAACGCCTTGAAGAGCGTGCTCTTACCGGCGTTCGTATATCCTGCGAGGGAGACCAAGGAGTACCCGAGGTCAAGCCGTCTCTCACGGTGGATGTCGCGTTTCTGCGATATCTTCGCGAGCTTCCGTTGGATCTGATGAATCTGCCTCTTGATCATCCGGTAGTATACGTCGACCTGGTACTGACCTAGACCCTGGAATCCGGGCTGTTCTTCTCTTCTTGCAAGACGTACAGCCTCTCGTGCCCGAGGCAACGTGTAGTGGAGATTCGCCAGTTTAATCTGGAGCTTGGACTCTGTCGTTGAGGCTCGCTCCGAGAAGATCTCAAGTATCAGCTTGAAACGGTCAATTATCTCTACGCCGATTATCTTTGCCAGATTGTAGGCTTGAGATGTTTTCAGGTCGTTGTCAAAGATAACCGTGCTTGCACCCTTCTCTTTTACGAGTTCCGCCAGCTTCCTGGTTTTACCCCGACCTATCTGGTATTTTGAGTCTGCACCCCGGATTTGAAGCATCGACCCGACTACTGTGTAGCCAGCTGACTCGGCGAGAGCCTTCAATTCCTCTAGGTTAGTAGGTTCGTCTTTGAGTCGTCTCTGTACGATTATTGCCTTCTTCATTGCCCTGATCTTTGATCCTTCTCTCTTAGTGAGATCATATCCCCGAGAGTCAACTCTTGACGTTTCGAGGAGGCATCGTCCGGGTACTCGACCGATTGAGGGGGGGCGAGAATCTTCACCTTCAATTCGTGTTCCAGTTTTCTTGCGAAAGCTATGTCAGGAGAGAATTTTCCGGCTTCGATCTTCTGGAGAGCCGAGACTTTCTCTCCTATCTTTCGGCCTAAAGTAACGTGGTCGAGTCCGAGTCGTTCCCTTGCCTCTCTAACTATGGTCTGGAAGCCCTCGACGAGTTCCAGATCGGAATCCAAGGAATGTTGAGGTTTGCGCCGTCTTGAGGGGCTACGAGCCGTCCTACTAGGGGAGGGGCGGGCTGGCTTGAAGGAAGGCTTAGGTCCTGCCGGATGCCAGGTTGATGAGGAGAGTTGGGAGCACCCGGAGCAGACGATCATCTTCGCACCCTCGATGATAATTCTGTAGTGTTTTCCGCGTATTGTCCGACCGCAAACCTCACATTGCATAGAGAATTCTCCCAGGGTCAGTTCGAGAACAGTTATACTTATCAGTCTCTTTATATTTTGCCGGCAGGCTGCCACTATTGGAAATGGGTAGAACAGAGGACTTACTGAAGATCCGGAGTATAGCCAACTACCAGTTCGGAGGCGGGGTCGGCACCCAGCTGTTCCCGGACCAAGTTGAGATATTGAAGTCAAGGGGTACGGGAAGGATCCGCAAGGTACTGCTAAACGGGGAACTACTGGCGACTCTGAAGCCGACAGACGGCCTCTTCTCTCTATCCATCAACGGCGCTAAGAGGCTTGCAAACGGATCAAGTCTAGATGGGTTTAAAGTGACTGTGTCAGACTCTGTGGAGGAATTCATCCGATCTGGAAGAAGCGTCTTCGCTAAACATGTTCTAGACGCCTCTCCAGAGATACGCCCGTACAGCGAGGTTGTAGTCGCGAACAGCAAAGGCGAAGTCTTAGCCTGTGGGAGAGCTCTTTTGAACGGTGAAGAGATGATTCGATTCAGAGTAGGGGTTGCCGTAAAGGTGAGGGCGGGGTCCAAGGAATAAACCCTAGAGGATGCAGTTTTTGATTCTATCCCTTCATTGAACAGAAGGGTAAGCGGTGAAACATTTAAGCAAAGACGTGCTCATAGACTCGAAAAAGGAAGAGGAGAACCTTGCGTAAGATAAGCCCTAGACAAGCCAGACGGATGCAGGAAAAGATGATGAAGGACATGGGGGTCAACCTCCAAGAGATGGAGGAAGTGGAGAGCGTGGTCTTCCAGACATCGACAAAGGATATCATAATCGAGGACGCGAAGGTAACGGCGGTTCAGATACAAGGGCAAAAAGTGTACCAAGTGGTAGGAGGAACGATGCGAGAGGTAGAAAGAGAGAGAAAGGTTAGAATACCGCCGGAAGATGTTCAGCTTGTTGCAAACCAGACTGGGAAAAGCCTTGTCGAGGCGGAGGAGGCACTGAAGAGTGCCGATGGGGATCTTGCTCGAGCTATACTTATACTTCAGGCAAGGTAGGATTTAGTCATCATCGGATTGTTGAGGGAAGTGGTAGTTGGCAAGCGATAATCCTACTGCATTCTTCTCCATTCTCGTCTTATCTTTCGTCGTACTTTTCGGGTTCTTAGCCTTGATAATCTTGGACTGGGCTCGTTCACGACCCCAGAAACCGGGGAATGCCGGTCAGAGGGAACCGTGAAACTAGATTACTTTGTACTTATCTCTCTCTATCTCTGCGAGATAGCCTTCGTCTTGTAGCTTGAGGATCAAGTTGAGGACTATTCTGTCATCTGCTATGTTCAATTCTTCTTGAAAATAGGAGACAAGCTCATCTAGAGAGTGGGTCTCTCCACGAAGACTTTGAACCAAGACCATTATTCGCTCGAATTCTTGTTGAGCCTGATTTTCGTGGAGGGATGCAGGCGATTCAACCCTAGCAATGTTTGTCCGGTCTTCCATTGTCGTACTGGACTTGTCTCTAGCCGAGTCGGGTCTGGAGGGGCCTAGATCGAACCGTAGACCAGTCTTCTTCGATTTTTGCCGTTCTTCAACAAGATCCTGATGTTCGATGTACTCTTTCTTGGCGCTCTCAAGTAGAGTCCTGATCTTTGCCGGGATTTTCATCCCGGTTAGAATACCCGTGTAGGAAGCCCATCGAGATCTTTCCATAGGGTAGATTCCGAGCATCGCGTTCCTGCCTGCAAGAAAATCCCGGAAAGTCCTTCTAACAGAGTCTACTTGGGTTGTAGTAAACAAGTGACTTGGAGCCTGGATTCCGAAGATAGCGGCTGTAGCGGTAGCCGGATCCATCTCAGCGAATAGACTTCCGTTCCATGAGTGCCGGAGTGTGGCAGAGAGGTTTTCTACTAGGTTGGCTGGGGTCCTATAGTTCACGAGTGTGGCGAAACCAGTGTAGTCAAAGATCGAGGCGAGTTCGGACTCGTCTATACGGTCGGCGCGGCTGGGTATATGGGCTAGATCGATAAGATTCAGGAAGGTACCAACGATCAGGTCATTTACCTTACCATACGCTTCGGTAAGGAGCCTATCGGGAAAATGAGCAGTAATCTTATCGTTATCTATACAAATCAAGGCCTTGAGAGCCTCCTGTTGATAAAGAAGATCTAGTCCGAAAGCGGCGTTCACCTTTGCCTTTACAGATTCGACTTCAAAAGGTAAGGTAGCGATCGCAATACAAGTGCGTCCGAGTTCACCTACTATTTCGGATACGGCTGGTGCAGCCCCTGACCCGGTACCGCCCCCTTCACCTATAGTGAGTATAATAACGTCTGTGTCGGGCATGAGCAGTTTTGCCAGCAACTCGTGGATGTTCGTTCTCGCCCTTTCTACGGCTTGAACGCCTTCTTTCCAGTTCTTTGCTGCACCCTTTCCTGTCCCAATCAACAGTTTGTGGTTCTCAGGGATCTGTCTATGTGTTTCCAGATCCGCCTCGTCGGTGTTGATCGCGCAGACATCGACGATTATCCCTTTTCTGCCGATGGCCGTCTTTTTGAAATCGTTGGCTATCTTGCCACCGCAGTGACCTAAACCGACGACTAGGAATCGCATGGCTGTACCTCGAACAGTGGATTAAGGGCTAGGCTACCTATACAGGTTTGAACTTACTGAAATATTCAGTTAGGATTGTTATATGTCAATCGACTCACTGAAAAGGCTTTAATGTTCTCAGAGAACCGAAAACTGTCTTCTGATATCTTCTCATGACAGGATATTTCCAGTTTTTTGTGCACGAGTTTTATGTACCTGATTCCGTAGAGATAACGGTTCAAAAAGCAAGTAGAGGTAGTCAAGTGTACAGCGAAGCCGAGATCATGAGATGCGAGAACTGTCAGGGATTTATTCAGGAAAGACGATGGTGTAAATATCTTGGACGTGAAGCATCAGCAGAACAAAGGAGTTGTCGAAGCTTCCTCAGGATTAGGCGGTCAAATCAAAGTGAAGAGACGAAACAGGCAAAGAGGACAGACGGATGGGGGTGCCCTGAAAGGCGGTCAAGGGCAGATCCCTCGTGTCTTTCCAAGTTTTGTAAGTGGATACCTGGCACTCATGCCCTTTGTCCATTGTTGGAGAAAGAGGGAAAGAAGTTAGCTCGATTAAAGGTAGCTGCTACATAGACCGGTAATCAAACTGACGTTGTCTTAAAGACTGAGAATTCTTGTTGTTGCTTCTTGGCTCTAAGCAAGAATATATGATTGGATGTAGAGAAAGAGAGGAAAGAAGAGCCTTATACGGAGAGTCTACTTTGACTGCGCCAAGACAGAAGAGGATATCGCTCGACGACTATTTTATGGAGATTACAAAGATCGTGGCAAAGAGAAGTACGTGTCTACGGCATCAGGTAGGAGCTATCCTAGTCAGGGATAAGATGATTGTTTCAACAGGATATAACGGTGCACCTAGGGGACTGAAACATTGCATAGATATCGGGTGCCTAAGGGAAAAAAGAGGTATCCCCTCAGGTGAACGGCAAGAACTCTGCAGAGGCGCGCACGCCGAAATCAACGCAATAGTACAGGCGAGCCTGAACGGAACCAGTACAGAGGGCGCAACCCTCTATTGTACAAGTTTCCCTTGTGTCTATTGTATGAAGGCCCTCGTCAACGGGAAGATAGGGAAAATAGTGTATTTGGAGGATTACCCCGACGAATTGTCACATGAGATCTGCAGAGAAGCTGGACTTGAAACCGTCAAATGGGCTACAGAAGAGGGTGCCGAAGGGACTTGACATCCTTGGGCTGCAGATCGGGTAAGATGGTTTGATATCAGAATTGTCTGAGTATATCCTCCTTGTCTAGGAGTCTGTTGCAGTAATGGCAACGCAGACACAACGGGTCTTCGTTGACGATCATGAAGGTTGATTTCACCGGTTCATTTGCGTTGGAGATGCAGGTGGGATTAGGGCATCTTATTGGTCCTCTGATGACTTTCGGAAGACTCACACTCTTCTTCTTGACTACAGAGTAATCCCTGATTATGTTGATGGTTGCACGGGGAGCTATCAATGCGATCTTGTCTACCTCAGAAGGATTCAGTTCTCTATTCTCGATCTTGAGTACGTCCTTCATGCCTAACTTCTTGCTCGGAACGTTCATGAGAATACTGACGACGTTAGACTCCTTTCCAGATAAACCCAGCATTCGAAAGACGGTTAGAGAGTGCCCGGCAGATATATGGTCGATTACGGTTCCTTCACGGATCTTCTCCACCCGAAGTTCACTATCTCTCTTAGACAAGACGACACCCCAAAGTAATATCATCTATCTAATCCTAGACAGTAGGTAAAAGAGTTATTTAGAGAATTCAATTGATTATGTTGAGTACAATGCGACCTAGTCTACGAGACAAGGATATCGTTTCAATCAATGATTTGGATAGAGAGGAGATACTGTATATTCTTGACATAGCCGATACTATGGAGCCGTTGCTGCGGAGAGGCTCCGAGATTCTGAGGGGAAAGATCCTCGTCTCCCTGTTCTATGAGGTAAGCACAAGAACCAGGTTGAGTTTTGAATCTGCAATGCGCCGTCTTGGCGGCGACGTGATTGGGTTTGCAGAGTCCAAGATAAGCTCTGTAGAGAAAGGCGAGAACCTAGCAGACACCATCAGGGTCGTAGAGAGTTATGGAGACATCATCGTAATCCGTCACCCCATGGAGGGGGCCAGCAGACTGGCGGCTGAATTCTCAAGTATTCCTGTTGTGAATGCCGGAAGTGGGGCTGAAGAGCATCCGACACAGGCGCTTGTTGACTTGTATACGATAAGGAAAGAGCAGGGAACGATAGACGGAATGAAGATTGGGATAATCGGGGATCTACGATATGGTAGGACCGTCCATTCCTTAGCCTACGGGCTGGCAAACTTCGATGTCGACTTGCACCTGATCGCCCCAGAGACCTTGAAGATGCGTAGGGAGGTATTAGGGCGGATTAAAGACCGCATTAATGTCAGAGAGCTTGAGAAGATCCAAGACATACTGCCAGAACTTGATGTCCTGTATGTGACTAGACTGCAGAAAGAAAGGTATGTTGACCCGGGCGACTACGAGAAGGTCAAGGGGACATACAAGATTTCAGAGGAAACCCTGAGGTTTGCAAAGGATTCGTTAATCATTATGCACCCCCTTCCAAGGGTGGATGAGATCGATTTTAATGTAGACTCGACTAGGCATGCCAAATACTTCAAGCAAACCCAATACGGAGTGCTTACTCGGATGGCGTTACTTTCACTCATATTTAACGCCGTCTAGAAGCCTCAAGGTCTCGTAAAGATGCGGCCTATAAGGTCAATCGGTACTGTCGAGACCACGCGTTCGATGCATGCCGACCCGGGAATCAGCTCTTCGATAATTCGTCTGAGAGTCGGTACGTTTGCCGGTTGTTTATGGAAACCTGTTGTGCAGGTGAACATGAACTTATGGGAACAGGTTTATCGGGATACCATACATAGCGGTTCAGAGAGGTAGACCCGCATTTAGGGCATTTCTGTTGGATACCATCGGAGCCATGCCCGCAGTTCTTGCAGTGAGAGTAATTCTTGGAGTAGGTGAAGAACCCCAATGTATGGTTGCCCACGATTTCAGAGGTGAGTTTGAATAGATCTTCTGGGTTACCGTCCTCCGCGGATATTTGGATTGCTAGTCTGTGTCCACCCGTCAATATCGGATGGAGGACCTCTTCAACCGAGATGCGGTTCAGTAGCGGGACACTCTCTTCTAAAGGCAGAAATGACCCGGAAGTGTAGTATGGGTATTGCTTTGTTCCTTGGGCTTTCACGTTTGCCCACCCGTATCGTTCAACGTCTATCTCAGCTAGTCTCTGCGAGGCTACCGCGTCCCCAGTACTCGAGAGGGACATGCGTGTTTTCGGTCCTGATCGGCTATCTCCAGCCAGAGACTCGATACCTTGCAGGATTTTCAATGCAAATGATGCGAGATCCTTCTCGGTAATGGACTCCCTTCCAATCAGGGCATTGGCTGCCTCGTATAATCCTACGAAGCTCACAAGGCGTTGTGAATTCTGAAGCCGCATATAATATTCAGAGGAAACCATGGAGGATAATAAGGGAAGGAGACCCTGATCCATCCTCTCCTTTATTGTCTGATACTTTATGTCTAAACAATCCATGACTAGGGGCATAATTTTTTTGAGGGCGTCAAAGAACCGCCTTTCGCTTCTTCTGGCTTCATAGGCGATTCGAGGAAGATTCAATACTACTGTGTCTAGGATACCTCCCCTTAGCGTGTCTAGCCCCCAGTCACCCGACCAGTCAACCCCCATCCGGTTACCGTCGGCAAAATAGAGGGAGCCCCCTTGGGAGTCGGCAGTCAGGTTAGAAAAGTAGACGGGCCCATGCTTTGATACCAGTTCATGCGCTTTGAGTAGAAGTTGAAGCGAAGACTCTTTCTTGGTCGTTTCTTTCCTAACTGGAATTATCAGACATGGCATCTGTATTAGGTTTTCAGACTCGATGGAGAGTAGGACTTTCAACACCGATTCTGCGATCAGTTGAGCCTCGTCTACAAAATCCCCGTAGGAACCTTTGTGTTCTCCGTCGGAACTAGCCCAATCGCATCTTTCCAATTGCTTAGGCATTGAAAGTTCCAGACCCAAACTAAGGATGGGGGAAGAACGACCGATCCCAGATTGGGTTGCCGTCATGAGGAAATGTCTAATACTTTTCTCCAAGGAGCTAGGCGACTTGTTACAGGCGAATGGGGCTAAGAAGACGTTGAAGTAGTTCAGAGACTGCTCCCTTGAGACCTCCAAGTTCGAGGTTTTCAGAAGGCTTGAGATTAGCAGGAGGGCTGATTCCAGACTTTGGGGTTTGCCGAGCGAATATCGGAACGAATTCGATTCCGTTGCTTTGGGACCCACATGAAGAAATGGACGAAGATCATGGCAAACCCCTGTTGGCTTCAGGATCCAGTTCCCTAGATTGCAGATGTGGATCTGACCCGACAGATGAGAGTCTGCGATCTTCCGAGGCAACACCTTGAGAAGGGTGTATTCTTCAACTACACGATCGCCGGCAAATCTATGAATGAATTCCACGTCAAGCCCAGTCTCCTTTGCCTTCAAGATCGTTTGACTAACGTCGTAGACCGGGAGACCGAGACGTGTCAACTCATGGCGGTATTGTTCCAGGCCGCTCTCGATCAGTATTGCGTTCACGAATTCTCTTATCAAGGGTGCAGTCAAGTACTTGGTTGAAAGCTTCATTAGGCGCTCTTCAGCGACCTGCGATATCTTCTCGGCGAGTTCGGTGGGCATCCCAGCTTCCCGTATCAAGGCGTGGACGATTCTATTCCGGTCGAACTCTTCTATCGTTATGCGGGATGTCCTTACGAGAAGCTTCCCGCTTCCCCTCAAAACCTGTTCTTCTACCTCCTGAGAGAAGGTAAGCAGCATCTTACCTAGCTGGGTCAACTGGTACTCCCTTGTCTCCCTATCCAACGAGATAAGACCAGACTGCAGAACCTCTCTCAGATGATACGCAAATTTCCCGGCGTCCCTGCTCGGATCAAGCTTGAGACTGTTCATAATCTCGCTATAGGCTGAGGGACCCTGAATTTGGAGGCATCGGAGTATCTCAGATCTTAGGGGGGAGGACATCGCACCGAATATCTTTCTACAGGCTTTTCTTGAGGAATGCATCAAACAGACCCCAAAGTAGTAGGGTTATTAAGACATAGTCTGGGGTATAAGTTTAAAAAATTAGATCAAGAAGCGGTCAGTCTTCTATCCCACCCCGAACACCCTTTCTCCCAAGGTGGATGTGGGCCTCTGCCAAATGCTGTGCAGCAAGCGCCGATAGTAGAGATAGCTCGCCAGCCAAGACCGCCCCAGCGATTATTTCCGCAAGTTTCTTTGCGTTGGAGCCAGGAGGGTTCCCGCCACCCCTACACCCAAGAATGTCAAGTGCCTCTCCCTGGGCAGGTAGGCGGGTTCCCCCACCAACGGTACCTATCTCAAGAGAGGGGATTGTAACGGATACGTAGAGGTCACCGTCATCGTTCACCTCGACCGTCGTAATCCCCATACTTGATTCAACGATTTGGGCAGCGTCCTGACCAGTTGCAAGAAAGAACGCGGCTATTATGTTAGCGAAGTGCGCATTGAACCCGTACGAGCCTGCAAGGGCAGACCCGATGCAGTTCTTACGGTAGTTTACTTCAGATACGGCTTCAGGACTAGTCTTCAAGACGTCGTTCACTATTTGTCTCTTGACCACTGCTTCAGAGACTACGGTCTTACCTCTTCCCTGTATCAGGTTGATAGCAGACGGTTTCTTATCTACACACATATTTCCGCTCAGCGCGACGCATTTGACCCCTGGATTCTCCTGCTCAATCAACTTTCGAAATTCATCGCATGCTATAGTCGCCATGTTCATTCCCATGGCATCATCCGTGAAGAACGAGAATCGTAGAAAAATGTTGTTCCCCACAAGGTAGGGGTCCATTTTCTTAAGGTGGCAATGGGGGTCTGCTTCGAGTGCCAGCTTGGTTAGATGAGGGAAGTTAGATTCAACCCAGTCTACGAGTTTGTAGGTCTGTGTGACTGACTTTGCGACGAAGACGGGGGCTCTCGTGATCTGATCTCTGACGACTTTTGATCGGGCCCCTCCGGATCGGGTTATTGCTGAACACCCCCGGTTAACAGAAGCGACGAGTGCACCCTCACTCGTACAAAGTGGGATAAAGAAGTCGGCGTCAGCGAAATCCCCTTTCAATCTCAGGGGGCCTGCGATACCCATAGGAATCTGCACATTTCCTATGGGATTCTCGATGTTCAGGTTGAGGAGCCGATTAAAGTCGAATAATGTCTGACCAAGGTACTTCAGTTGCTTACCGGATAATTCCTCCATAGCTTTACGACGTATCTCTGTCGCCTTGTTCGCGTCGTTGCCCACCAGCTTTTCAACATTATAGAGCTTGATGCTTCCCTCAACTAGTCCTTTCACAATCTCTTCATGTTCAGTTGATTCATCCACTGTCGGTCATCTCAGTTCGTGGCTTCCAACTATACTAAACGTGAGGTCGAATATTGCAGCTATCGAACCTAATATATAATTGTCGATGACGGGCATGAAAATTACTCATTCGGCGAATAGGGGGAGAACAGAAGAATTATTCGACTGTCCGTCAAAATCAAATGAGTCTGTAAGAGTAGCCGTCGTCTAGTTACTTATTACGGTCGATATGCAGTCCCTTAATCTATTTATGGTTCTTTGTAATCTTCGATCTCTGTGCAACAGTAATCATAGGAGCATATGATAGCTTGAATGTTTCCGCGATCCAATACATCTTACAAATGTGTATTGAGATCTTAATGCTGTTCTAATACGGATAATGGTGGATTCAATACGCGCTTGCCTTCACTGTCAAATAATATCTTCTTTAAAGATCTGTGGCTAGTCATATGTTTGGTTCCTTATGTATTGGAGTTTCTATCCATATTCATTCTTCTAATTCAAGGAGAATTGGGCATAGAATATTTTTTGTCTCGATGGCCGAGAATCTGGGGAATCATCAATTTTCTGATAGCCTTGTTTCTATTCCTTTTAGTTCGAGTTGAAAGGAGAAAGAAGGTTACCGAAAGAAATGATGTATGGAAGAATCGAGAACTGTATCTTGCTGTTTTTCTTTGTGTTGGTTTCATTCTCCGTTTGTATGCGGCTACAATGATGCATTTTGGAGACACGGATGAGATTGTCTACGTGCTTCATGCCCGTGATTTACATTTCGGACGGGGATTTGTCTACGTGCTTCTTCAAAGGGTTTGGTGGAAATTATGGGGTTTTCTTTTCAATCCTTTGCCCGTCTCGCAAGCATTGGCTGAGAGTATCCCGAATCAAAGTTTAGCTGCTTTACTTTTTGCATCTCGTTGTTTGAACGTCTTGCTGAGTAGCCTATCGTTGATTCTCTTGTACTTAATTGGTCGAAGACTGTTCGATGAATCGACTGCTGTTCTTGCGGTTATTCTTCATTCCGTCAATTGGTCTATGATAACCGGTACTGAGTCTCATGCATACTCTGAGAATCCAGGCAGTTTCTTCCTTCTTCTCTCCTTAGCGTTACTTGTCTATTTTATTAATTCAAGAGAAACAGATCCTAGGCTTCCGTTATTCTTTAGCGGGGTCGCCCTTGCTTCCTCATTCTCATGCCGATTTACCTTAGGAATCTTTGTACCGCTAATTCTTCTAGTAATCCTACTATTCTACAGGCAGACTAAGAATCATTCTTTCCTCCCGTTTCTTTTGGGATTCGCAATGACTATGGTTATTGAAGGATACGCCGAGTCGCTACCTACAGGCATTCTATTTGGCGGAAGCATACACCTAATTTTCTTCAACATTATTGAGGGTAAGAATGTGTGGTGGGGGGTAGAGCCATGGTATACTTACCTGCAGTGGATTCACCGGTTCATGGGATTCACCCTTGTTTTCCTACCATATGCGATTCGGAAGACCCGGGCAGTCTATCTCTTAGGCCTTCTGATTCTTCCCTACCTAGCGATCTTCAGTATTATCCCACACAAAGAGCTACGTTTCGTATCCTGCCTTTTTCCTTTCATATATCTCCTAGTTGCTAATGGACTTGTGAATAAGGGATTAAGAGGCACTGACATCCGTCTTTCAATCACCCACACCTTGGCGTACGGAATTCTAATGACGATCCTATGGTAATCACTGAAATGGCGTCTGCGAATCTAACATCTATCTATGTAATGACATTATGTACGTGTATATTCTATGATTCATAGGAGAATTGAAGGAACATAGCCCTATGAAAGATTATTAAGTCCACTAGAAACCTCTCTACATTCCCTTAAGCATTGAAAAAGGGAATAAGTAGCATCATGGGGCCGTCGGCTAGGTTGGTCTAGGCTACGTGGCTCGGGCCCACGCGACCGGAGAGTCTTAGGATCGGAATTCAAATCTCCGCGGCCCCACCAAGATTGATGAATTAACTTCTCTTCTCATAGCATGGTATTTGTGCCATTCCTAATCTGGCTCACGCATTGTCTTGGTGTTTGGGTTTTGCAAGCTGGCGGAGACGGGTTATTGTGCCTAAGAGACTTCCGTCTAGGAGATATGCTTCAGCTTCATCAATGTTCACACAGCCTGACCGCAACAACGGACCTATCAGCTTGCTGGAAGGTCTACCGTTCATCTGAAGACCGCCCAGCATATCGTTGAATGCGGGCATAATTATGAGGCGCCCCGTATTGGATGTTGCTTCTTCTGAGTGGTTTCTTGCCAAGACTTCTTTAGACTTGGATTTTCTGCGCGGTGACAACGACTCCCGGAGTTTCTTCAGATCTAGACTTGCCTTGATCCAGGCACGCCTTACTGTCCGGTAGCCGAAGTTGTCCTCGAAGCGTATCACCGGATGGTTGTGTCCCATTACAAGGAAATCTACGTCTAAGAGTTCGGTTCCTGGCCACGTGTGTCCATGGAATAAGCCGATACGTTCTTTCCCCTCGACCACAACCCCACGGGGCGCCAATATTCTGATGGAACGCGGGGTCAGAGGAGTCAAGTCCCCATCGTGGTTTCCAGGTATGACATCAATAGTGTCGACATGTTCTTGAATCGATTCAAAGAAGTCAGGTAGTTCCTTCCATTCTTGGAGAGAGATGTTGGAAACGCTGTGTTTTATATCCCCCAAAAGTATTATCCTTGAGGGTTGGGTCTCCTCAATTATATTCAGTAGTTTCGACTGAACTTTCAGAGTTTGCGATGGAATGTTTATCCCCATCGCTGAGAGCCCGTACTCAAAGCCGAGGTGGAGGTCAGCGATGACTAGAATCTTGGAGTCACCTTGCTCAATGATAAGACCTGGCCACGGCGTAATCGGATATATCACCGAGCAACACTTCAAGGATAATTCTCGCATTTCGCCTTAAAGGTTAGGTTGATCTCATGAATATGGATTCGGAAACCGAGCTGTTGAATGAGATCTGCAGAAAAGCGAGGAGAAGCGGAAGAATCACAGATAAACAAAGAGACCAGCTAAACGATTTGTTTGGCTCCAAATTTGATCATGCCTTGGAGGTTGTGGAACAGAACAGAGTGAAACTATACATCTTTGATCCTAGCAGTAGAAGGGTATGGATTGTCGTTGGAAAAAGCCGGGACTACCAGATTCTTCCTAGGGCTGAGTTCTGTACATGCAACGACTACTATTTTAGAGTGATAGGCGGGAAAACTCCTCTCTGTTACCACCTAATCGCCCAGAAGCTAGCCGAAGCGTTGGACAAGTTCGATCTGGTCACTGAGAACGATGAGATGTACGACGCCTTGATGAAGGAATGGAGAGGGAATGATTGACTAATCGTCGTTACAAATGGAGAAATCAGATATTACTTGAAAGCCACTTTGTACCGCGATCGATAGACGTACTAGTTCCACAGGTAGACTTAGGATAAGATGTTGGGTTAAATACAAAAAGAATATACCTTTAATCGTTACTTTGGATGAGCCATTACGAGTAGACGGAGCATATAATGCGGCATGACACCTGATAACTACAAACCAATTTTATCCTCCCCCCTTCTAATAGTACAGGGGTGTTGAGAGAATGATGGCCGCAGAATTTTATGACCTGATGTACAGTCTTTCCGTCGGGCTAACATTCCTGACACTGGTAATGACGTTCTTGTACGTCTTATACGGGAAGTCGAGTGGTTGACTTACCGCTAAGTTTATGCGTTGCAGGTGCAGAGAAGACCCGTTTCACGGTCCTATTCGATAATCGGTTGAACAGACCTATCTTCACCGTATGTGAGCAGAAGAGGTTTGAGTAATAGTTCAAGTGCTTGGAACAAGAATAAGAGCAAAGTAGATAGATGCGAGACCGACAACCGAGGGGGAGACCCTCCGAAGTTAGACCCAGTATTCACAGCGTTCTCGAAGCCATTGCTTCAAGAAATGAAAGAGAATGGATTGATTTCTCCAACGGAAATTCAGAGGCTTGCGATACCTACCATCTTCTCGTCAAGCAATGTGCTGTTGGTTGCTCCTACAGGCACAGGCAAGACAGAGGCTGCTATACTCCCGATATTCGAACTAATGATAAGGAGGATGCGAGAGGGCTGTCCTCTTTCCGGGATAGAAGTTCTGTACGTAACACCTCTTCGCGCACTCAACCGAGACATCTTCCGTCGACTTGTGCGAACTGCAGAATCCCTAGGCATCAGCATTGAAGTCCGTCACGGAGATACACCGACTAAGACCAGAAGAAGACAGACAGTCAGCCCCCCAAACATTCTGATAACAACCCCAGAAACCCTCCAAGCCATTCTGCCTGGACGAATAATGAGAAGACACCTACGGAACGTCAAATGGGTGATCGTCGATGAGATACACGAACTGGTAGGCAACAAGAGAGGTGTACAGCTTTCTGTTGCCTTGGAAAGGATCAATGAAATCACGGTAAAGAAGCCTCAACGGATAGGCCTTTCAGCTACTGTCGGAGAAACAGCAGAGGAGGCACTATTCCTTTCGGGAAATCGTTCACCTGCTAGGGTAGTAAGGAGCCCCCATCGCAAGAACTTGGAGATAAGTATAGAGAGCCCAACCCCAGAAGAGAACGACAGAACAATAGCTAGGAAGCTGTTGTTAAGCCCAGGTAATGTTAGAAGAGCTAGGAGAATCTGCGAGCTTATAAAGCAACATAGCTCAGTCTTGGTCTTCACAAATACAAGAGAGCACGCAGAAGCTCTGGCCTCAAGAATCCGTTTGATCGACCCTACTCTTAGGATAGGAGTCCACCACGGATCTCTATCCAGAGAGGTAAGGCTGGAGGTCGAGAAACAGTTCAATGAAAGAAACCTAGATGCTATCATATGCACCTCTTCTCTTGAACTTGGGATAGACATCGGTGAAGTAGATTTTGTAGTACAGTACATGTCATCTAGACAGGTTGTCAAGATCACCCAAAGAATTGGAAGAAGCGGACATTCAGCTGAAGCCGCGGCTAAGGGGTGCATAATTGGACTTTCCGCAGACGATATTCTAGAGGGGGCAGTGATTGCGGCACACGCAATATCGGGAGAAATCGAGACACCGAAGATCCATGCGAATGCCTTAGACGTCCTAGCCCACCAGATCGTGGGGATCGTCCTCGATAAGGGAATGGTAAAGGTCAGAGATATTCTTGAGATTATATCCAGAGCGTACCCGTACAAGGGCTTAACTGAGATGTCTCTTATCGAGACCATCCTACAACTACAAAGCGAGGGCATCATCCGATTCAATGAGGAATCGGTTCGCAAGGGGCCACGTGTATTCAAATATTATTACGAGAACCTATCGGTGATCCCTGATGTCATACGATACGAGGCATACGATTTCGTAAGAAAGAGAAGAATCGCCAGACTAGACCAGAAATTCGTAGGGAAGCATGGACGACCCGGAAAAGAAATAATCATAAGAGGACATGCTTGGAGAATCCTGGGCGTAGACGACGACAGAAAGACAGTAGAACTGGAACCAATAGAACAAACCTTAGCAGCTATCCCGAGCTGGGAAGGAGAATTGATGCCTGTTTCCTTCGAAGTTGCCTGGGAAGTAGGAAAACTAAGACAACGAATCGCTGAGGCAGAACCAAATAAGGAACCCCAAGAAACCCTAAGAGAATACAGGATAACCCCCACCGCTTTCAATCGGGTTGCCCAAACGATTAGAAGCCAGACTACCGAAGGAATCCCAGTCCCATCTAGTCGCCTGATCCTCATAGAGGGACTCAAGAACTGTGTAATCATTCATTCATGTTTCGGAAACAGGATTAACGAGACTCTGAGCCGGACACTAGGCTCAATACTGAGCTCGCGGTTTGGGGTGAATATAGGTGTTCGATCAGATCCATACAGAATCGTCCTGTTTACCCAATTCTCTTTGACCGCCGAACAGGTTAGGAAAGAACTTGCAAGTTTAAACCCGAACGATGTTAGGCAAGTTCTCTCTGAGTCAACCTACCGGACGTCACTATTCGCTTGGAGATTATGGCATGTGGCAAGAAGATTTGGTGCTGTCAGAAAAGACGTGGGATACAGTTACCTCAAGGCAAGGATGATGTCAAGGATCCTGCGGCATAATCCGATCGGAAAGGAAACCTTTAGAGAGATCGAGATCGAGAAGTATGACATAGAGAAACTGGGAGAACTAATTACACGTATCCACAACGGCGATATCGAAGTAGCCGCCAGAGAGGCGAGAGATGGGTTTTCTCCTCTGGCTTCGCCGATTATTGACAGGATTTCACCCCAAGATCTACTTAGACCAGCAGTTCCAGTGAAGGAGTTGGTCGATCTGACCAAGGAGCGGCTTAACCTGAAAAGAGTCAGGTTAGTCTGCGTCTTCAGAGGAGATTGGGAAGGAGTCCGAACGGTCAGAAGTCTGCCTGATGAAGTCAGATGCCCAAAATGCAACTCAACCCTCATTGCGGCAACCTATCAAAGCGACGATGAACTGATGAAGGTTGTAAAGAAGAAACTCAAGAAGAGTAAGGTCACGCAAGAAGAGGAAAAGATATGGTTGAGAGCTTGGAAGAACGCAAGTCTTGTCCAAGACGAAGGAAAGAGGGCTGTCATCGCCCTAGCGGGACATGGAGTAGGCACATCGACCGCAGTAAGGATGTTTCGAAGACGTTGTAAGACTGAAGACGATTTCTACCTGAACATACTGAGGGCTGAGAGAGATTATGCGAGAACAAGGATGTTTTGGGACTGAGACGAGAGATTCGGAACGGTGAATATATCTTGCGGAACAGCTGCAACGACAAATTTGACGATCGGGGGAAGTAGACCATCAAACTACAAGAGATATTAAGGCAGATCATGCAAGCGGTCCCAGACCTCCAAGAAGACCAACTGAAGGAATTGGTCAAGAGGAGAAGGGAAGAAACAAGTAGATTACTGACCGAGGAGGGAGCTGCCCATATAGTTGCCTACGAACTCGGGGTCGCGCTCAGACGAGAAAATGGGTTTGAAACAGAGATCCGGATAGAGGACCTAACCCCAGGAATAAACGATGTCTCAATCTCAGGAAGAGTTCTACTTGTGGAACCAACACGTACCTTTACAAGAAAAGATGGAACAGAAGGAAGGGTCAAAAGAATACTACTTGGAGACCCAACTGGCGTAGTAGATGTTGCAATCTGGGACGATAAGACGGACATCGTAGAGAAAGAGGAAATAGAACCCGACCAGACAATTCGAATCCTACACGGATACGTACGAGAAGGGTTGAATGGGCCCCCGGAAATAAATGTTGGAAAAAGGGGTGATATTCTAAAAATACCTGAAAAACCATCCGACAATTATCCTAGGGTAGGAGATTTTTCTCTGAAAATAGGACGCATCAAGGATGGCACTAGATTTCTCAGTCTTAAGGGGAAGGCAATAGGGATTTATCCACTATCGCAGTTCGAACGTGCGGATGGAACCGAAGGTAAAGTACGACGTATCTTAATCTCAGACGATACAGGAGAGATCACCTGCGTCTTCTGGAATGACAAAGCAGAATTAGTGGAGAACGCTGCAGTTGGCGACATAATTGAAGTCACCGCAGCCTCAGCCAGAAACGGACAAAGAGAAACCGAGGTACATACAACAAGAGTCTCCGAGATAAAAATCACCAAAACCGATGAAACAGCTCGGAGAGGAAAGGAAAGCACCGCTATCTCTGACATCAGATCTGGAATGATGAATGTAGATCTGCTGGCTTGGGTTATACAGGTTGGGAACACTAGACATTTCAAGACAAAAGAGGGCGGCAAGGGAGAGGTCGTAACGCTACTTCTAGCCGATGAAACAGGTACCATCAGACTCAACCTATGGAATGAAAAGACAGAGGAAACCTCCAAAATCGATAGGGGATACCTAATCTCCGTCAAGAATGCTTACGTAAGAACCTGGCGTGATAATGAGACCTTGAACCTAGGATCAGAAGGACAGATCAAAGTATCCGAGAACCAAACAGACCTCAAGCAGATGCCAAAATCAATCTATGAGTACGACAAGATATCGGAGCTTCAAGAGGAACAGAGTTTTGTTTCAATTAGAGGGAAGATCTCCAAGGAGCCGCAGGTAAGGAGTGTGACAGGTAACCGTGGGTCACAAGTCAAAGTAGTCACACTCGGCCTCAAGGATGAGACAGCAGAGATTGACGTGACTTTGTGGGGAGAGCTAGCAGAACTGGTTGAAAGTCTAAGCGTGGGAACAGAACTCAATATACGAGGGGCACAAGTAGATGTGAGAGGAGGAGTAAGGAGGGTGAGATCAAACGTTCTTACTACAATAAGTATTCAGGAGGAAGATAACCCACCTGAATAGCTTCTTTGCACTTAGAAACTTGAGAAGTGTGAGAATTAGCTATCCCACGATGTACCCTAGCTTCTTCACCAATAGTCGGCGATCCTCTCGCTCGGCTTCGTCTTCAACCCGGTTAGGCGAGAACCCGTCAGCCACACCTAAGATGGCCCGCATCTTGTTCTTCCCCTCCCCGGTTTCAGCTACGATCACTTTGCAGGGATTGGCGGTAGCAACGAGAATCGAACAGACCTCTTGGACAGACTTAAGGTCGTTGAGTACGTTTATTGGGAAGCCGTTCTCCATCATGACGACGAAGCTGTGACCAGCACCTATTCTCAAGGCATTCTCGGCTGCCAGCTTCTCGAGTTGTTTGTTTGTCCCGCAGGAACGAACGATTCGTGGTACGCTTTCAACCATCGCAACACCTGCAGATACCTTAGGGAGGGCCCCGGTGAGAGCCCTCAATATGTCTTCTGTGCATTTAATCGTGAAATTGGCCATCCCGAGGATGAACTGGTACTTGTCTTCTGGATTCAAAACATCAACAATCAATATGTCGGGTTCACTCACTTAGACTCACTCTTCTCTTTACCGATCAATATGTTGATGGTGGATACATTCATCTTTCTACCCTTGGATTGCTCGACCTCCTCAGTCCCTATCTTGATCTCCTTGACTGCCAGGTCCTCTACGAAAGCCCTACCCAATAATTCAACGCAGTCTACAGCCCGCGAGATAGCACGACCCCTTGCCTTCACGAGAATCTCACTTGCACCATCATTGAAGAAAGTAATACAGGCAACGACATAGTTCATGGTAGGTTTTATTCCGACTAACACTACGTTCTCTTTAGACTCAGACAAATGAAACACCAATACTTTGATTGGATTCAACTTCTTCTGCGATATAATATTTCTGAGTGTGACAAACAGGATCAAAAACCATCAAGACAACAGATTGAAGAATAGAAATACGATTACCCTCGCGAATCCTATCGTTGAACCGTTCTCCCAATCGAAGAATAGAAGGGGGAGTACAGCAGACCGCACAAGTAGGGGGATTGAAAAGATTTTTCACCCGAAGACCACCATAAACCCTTTCTATCTAATCTAGTTTCAACAATTCCCTTCGAGGCTAGACCTGAAATAAAGCATGCGGACGGCACTCGCTTGAAGGTCGAATGGCAAAGAGGAGTACTTATCTCAACAGCAGAAGAGAGAATCCACTTTGACCCCCAACAGAGAAAGAAACAGTTCGACAGGATATTCGTATCCCACTCCCACGGCGACCATACAGCAGCATTCTACTACGACGCTGTAAAATACTCGACCTCTGAAACACGATCGATATTCGAGACCAGAAGTAGAAGAAATGTCGGGAACTTCAAGGCAGTGCAATACGACCGAGCGGTAAAGGTCGGGTCTGTTGAGGTAATCCCTCGAAACGCCGGGCATATTCTAGGTAGTACGCAGTTCGAAGTGCGCACACCCGAAGAGACTGTCGTGTATACCGGAGACATAAACTGTAGAGACACTTTAACCACTAGGGCGGCGACACCCATAGAATGCGATACCCTGATCATAGAGAGCACCTATGGAAACCCGACTTTCCTGTTTCCTAGTCGAGAAGAGGTTTACGTTGAGATAGCCAAATGGACTACAAAGAGGGTCGGAGAAGGAAAGATTCCTGTCTTTGAAGTCTATTCGGTAGGAAAAGCCCAAGAGATAATCGCGGTACTCAACTATTTCACAAAGCTACCTGTCGTCGTGAATCCTACCATAAGCAGAGTCAATGAAATACATAGGAAATCCGGCATAGAACTCCGTTTCATCGACGCAAACTCCTTGGAGGGACAAGAAGTCTTGAAGAGGGGTGATTGTTGCTACGTAGTACCCCCTGCACGTCAACAGGATCTTCCTGCGAATGCGGTAAGGGCCACTGCTACAGGCTGGAACGTTAAGTTTAGACCGAGGAAGTATGATGGGGTTTTCCCGTTGAGTAGCCACGCAGATTTCAACCAACTACTCTCGTATATAGAAGCCGCCAGCCCTTCACTGGTCTACACCTGTTTCAGTAATAGTAGGACGTTCCCTCTATACATTACAAAGAAGACCGGTATCAAATCATCACCTCTAAATAATGAGAGAAAAAGCACCGCAGTAGATGCGGAGAAGATGGATAAACAATTCGAGATAGGCATCCAGAGGGTACTGGATTTAGTCGCCACACCAGGATTCGTGTACAGAGAGAAATGGATAATCGATAAACTGAAATCCTCAAAATTCAACGCACACGAAGTGAGAAAGGTTCTCAATCATATGAAGAGAAGAGGCATAATCACTTATGAGAGAGACCTGAAGGGCTATAGGTTGACTTAAAACAGAGAATAACTAACTGTCCAAAGGTAGGCTTATGAGTAAACGTAAGAAGAGACGCGGAGATTCTTCACCAATGCCAGGCGGTTCGGTCGGGCTACTCCGATTCTTTCAGGAGGAAACCCATGGAATAAAGCTCCGCCCAGAGCTAGTTGTCATACTAGCTGGAGTGCTAACTATAAGCTGCCTTCTAGCCCAGATCTACGCGATAGGAAAACTCCCGTTCCTCTAGCAAAAATACAGTCGGCTTATGGACACCTAGCTAGAGGGGCATTCACAGGGAGACCTTGAGCATCGGGGACAAACCTTAACGTATTTTCTTGAGGAGATGCCCTCAAGATCTATGTCTAGAACATTACAAAGGCTTGCAAGCCAAGCAAATACGTCACATATCTCTTCTTCTATTTGTTCGCGATCACCGTCAAGAATCGAGTCGCTTAGCTCCCCGACTTCTTCCACCAGCCACATGAACGTCCGTTCCACCCCCCTCTCGCGGTCTCTTTGAAGATAGATCTCGGCCATTAACTGTTGGAACTCTCTGATAGACACTATCTCATCCCTCAATTCTAGAATACCGGAAAAAGGGATAAGAGATGCGCTTAGGATCAGTTGTTAAAGGAAGTCGCCTAAAGACGCTTGGGTTGAGTCTTGAGTCCCGAAGAGACCGTTGATTTCATTCTCCACTAAGACTAGCCTTTGAAGATAATAGTCGTCAAGCTCGTACTTGGCGGCAATCCTATTTGCATCCTGCAAGTATTTCTCGACCCCACCACGATAGACGGTTAACGAAATTTCTCCTTCACATCTCAGACACCTACCAGAGAGGGGAACCCTACGATACTTCGCGTTGCATTTCTTGCACCTAAAGGACTGAGTAGAGAAAGCCTTCAGGTTCCCAACCATATCCCTGAAAAGATGCGAAGTCAAGATTCTCCGAGCTACGTCTCTTGCATCGACCGCGAGGATCTTCTCGGCAAGACCCAGCTGACTCTTCATCTTCCTAGTCATCGTGTCCAGTTTCTTGTACGCACTCTG
The DNA here is from genome assembly GCA_964596985.1 of uncultured Candidatus Bathyarchaeia archaeon. Classification (GTDB taxonomy): domain Archaea; phylum Thermoproteota; class Bathyarchaeia; order RBG-16-48-13. The sequence goes on along the minus strand of CAZQWG010000002.1, from coordinate 66,269 downwards.
CAGATTACCGGCGTTAACACCCGAAGCAAAGTGAGTATACGCCAACCCTTGGGATTCTGCTTCGGTACCAAGCCTTGAACCTATTGTGGGTATGATTCTGCTCAGATGTTTTGGGTCGGCTTTCTTGTAAGTACCTTCGTACATGACAAGCGGATACGAGGATGCAATATCCATATTATGAGCCTCGTCGTCCACCTCGCGTGCGTCGATGATCGGGGTTATCAAGAGCGGGATGTCCATCTTGCTTCCTATCTGTACGGGAAGATAGGACTCAGAGAAGTTTAGGAGAGGGTCAAGAAGCAACATTACCGCGTCTTCGTCACCGTCACAGTCACGCCGCTTGGCAGCGTGCCATAAGGGATGGGCGTAACATACGTTAGACTTAGTGAAGCCGATGATCCGGCCTACCACCCCGACCGAAGTATGGGGTGCCAAACCAACTATGAGATGACCTGTAAGATCATCGACTCTGTTCACGTTGTAGTAAGATTCTAAGTTGTAGAACCTTACAAGAAGTTCGTCTAAGTACGAGGCTGCCTGAAGGAGGTATTTGGCCGCCGAAACTGGGAGAATAATGTCCTGAGGCTTGATCTCACATATCTGCCCATTATCAACTAGGGGGTTCCCGTCTTTATCCCATCTGTACCCAAGATCACGGAGTTTTGCCGTATCGACCGAAATCTCAGACGGCTTGAAGTGTGTCAAAGGTGCGTTAGTGATATCGAAGCGAACTGTACCGTCTTTGAAAACGGATAGGTCATGTTTAGCCCGGAGTATTCCTTTCCCTATTGGCTCTGGGATTTTATCCTCGCTGGTGAGCCCCTTGACACCTTTGACGAGCCGAGGGGTATTGAGCTTGATGTTACGACTTGCCTCAGCTAGAAATTCTTTCAGTGGGATAGTTTGTCTTTGATATGAGACAGAGCGCGTATTGCAGGCAGGGCATGTATCGGCATTATTTGTTTCGCGCCCACAGCTGGGACAAATTTTCTCTGGGTTTATCTTTTCCCCGCAACTGGGGCAAAGGTTCCGGTAAGTAACGATATTACATTTCGGGCATTTCCTTCTTACAATGTCTACCTCGATGACGCCTTTCCGAGCAGCTTCAACTACATTTCGTTGGGGGCCACCTGAGAGACCGACAGGAAACAGAACGTGAACTAGGGGAGACATCTCGCGTCTCTTTGCTTTCTCGGGTCTACCCATTCTTGCTCCTACATATGTTCCTCCTTTCTCTGAGACCTCTACTCCTGAAAGGGAACTTATAATCTCTAAAGTGCCGCCATTTCTTGGTACTCTACGACGACTGTTTGATAGTGACAGTGAGAAGTTGAGTATCTGTGCGTCAACGTCTTCAATTCGGATCTTGCTATTCTCCACAAGATGGGGGACACATAGCTTTTCTAGTATGGCTTTCACGTCTGGACTATTAGGGATCTCAATTAGTCGAAGTCGGTCCTTCGAGTCAGATTTCTTTTTCTCCGAAACAAGTCTTCGTCTTAACAGGATAAGCTCGTCACGGGATATGTTCTCCCAAAAGAACGTGTAACTTGGATGTAGTGGAATCCCAATAACATGTGATATAACACCTGCTTGCTTGAAAGAGGGCTTTGAGGAGAGTGGATTCGAGACGAAGCCTTGAATCTTTGATGGTGGTATCCCCAGAGAGTTGCTGAGTTCTGCTATGGAATCAGGAGATTTTGTTTCTAGTGATAATTGGAGTAGTCTTGCCCACCATTCTTCTGTGAACCCGGAGGGAACCAGTTTCTTGTTGTTCTCTAGGAACTCTCCGAAAGCGATTAGAATGTCTCCTAGGAATAGGATTTTCTCAATTTGATTAGAGTGCTTCTTGGCGAGTTCGACCGTCGTTACCTTTATGACACTGCCATTTCTAAGTCTGATAATTGGGGGTTCAATGGAATCTACAGGGAGAACGACCGCCCCTTTACCTGGTTTCTCCATGCGAATTTGTGTGCCTATCGCTATGAAGTTCCGAAGTACTATCATGGTTGCTGGATGAATGCCGACGGCGGCTAGCCCTGTATTTCGGGATCGCCCATATCTAAGGCGGAAGCCGCCGGTTCGTGAAGGAAAAGAAAAGACTGGCCGACCTACGATGATGTCTCTCATATACATTGATTCTATTTGTTCATCTGATCCGTTCTGCTCCGTTGCCTTTATGTTCTTAAGCCATTCCCATCCAACGATGCCCAGATCTTCAATAATCTTCCAAACCTTTTCCGATCTTCCGACTATACCGTCGTTTACAACTCTTAAGGCTCCTGCACGAACCCGGTTAGTTTCGATTCTTGGTAGGTTACGGAAAGATGAGACTTCCACTCTGTCCGTCCAGGTTCCAGTAGCCTCCACTGGCAGATTACTGAATCCTCTAGAGAGACTTTCATCTGGGATATGATATTGGAAGCGCGATACCTCTCTTTCGTATAGCCGAACTTCCTCTACAAAGCGATTCACTTCTTCTATCGTCGGTTTATAACGGTCGAATCCTAGGAGACGGCGAACAAAGTCGGCGACCACAAGAATAAGGGCTGTTTCTGTACCACCAGCGGATCTTATCGGTCCGGCGAAATAGACAGCCAAGTACCTTGAGTTATCTGGATTCTTTCTTATGGTTACTTGGTATATGCCTTGTAGTGGGGCGGCAGTGATTCCTTCTGTCAGTATGGCTAACGCGGTTCGAACGGCTTGTTCTGCACCTTGGTTCTCGTCCATGTGACCGAATCTGCCGAAGATGATTTCCTCTACGATTTTGAAGGCTAGTTCTTCCCTAGACTTCATTTGTTCACTTAATTCTCGAATTCTTTGAGCAACGCCTTCCGGACCAACAAGTTCCTCGACTCGTTGGGCTAAATCTAGGGCTATCTTGGGTTCAGGGTGATCTGAGGGATCGAGGCCTTTTCCTCTTGCTTGTTCTGCGATCTTGAATGCCTGCTGAAGATTCGTCATTATGCTTCGAGTATATTCAGAAGTCTGGGGGTGATGTGGTTCTTGCAACATTAAGACCTTGCGTAGACAGATCTTCAAGCCATTCTTTATCTACAGGGAAATAAAAAGGGATTCTGAGAGGAATGGTCAGGTTGATGGTTTCACTCGACTGAGGGTCTTGACGATATCCCTGATCTTATCGGTATTACCTTCGTTCTGTTCAACCAGAGTGCCTGTAACGATTATATCCGCTCCAGCCTTCGCGATTTCTCCAGCAACTTCACCACTCCTTATCCCACCGCCGACGATTAGAGTGCAATCGATTGCCTCTCTCACCGCGGAGACAAATGGTAACGGGACAGGTTTCTGTGCCCCCGAGCCTGCCTCAAGATACACGAATCTCATTCCTAGGTACTGCGAGGCAAGAGCGTAGATTGCAGCGATCTCAGGCTTATCGTATGAGATTCCATTGGCGCGACCTATCATACCCGCTGCGCCGCCACTACCTACAATTATGTAGCCTAAGGGCATTGTCTCAAGCTTGTATTTCTTGACGAGAGGAGCCCCCAATGCTTGAGCCCCCATTAAGAAATATGGATTGTTTGAATTGACGAGGGACATGAACCAAATTGCGTCAGCGTAAGGACTTATTCCGGAGATGTTATTGGGAAAGAGTATGATGGGGACTTTGACGCTTTTTTTTATCGCCTGGACGACGGCGTCTAGATCTCTGGGAGATGCTACAGTAGATCCGCCGACCATAATAGCTGTGGTTCCAGCCTTCTCCGTTTCGCTAGCCAGTTGACCTACAGTACGCGGATCTACTTTTTCGGGGTCGAGGAGAGTCATATGTAATGGTCCGTCGTTTCTCAGCTTGTCGCACAGGTAAGTCTCTACCTTTCCCAAGGTTTTGTCTTCTCCTATTACTGGTTAATATGATGTTGTTTGAACAAGTAATTATCCTAACTCAGATCTATAATATTTGTCAGCCCAGAAAGCGTAAGCATCAACCGGAGCCCACGCGGGTTTTGTGACCAATTCATCTCTAAGGCCACAAGACCCACATTCCACAACTGCCTGATCTAATGCTTCTCTAACAATGACCCGGACTGAACTATTTCCACACCTCGGACAGAGAAAAACCTTCGGAAGATGCCTTCTAGGAGTTTTTACAATTCTCCTTCTCCGACGACCCATAGCTACTTCACCCTTAAGGTCATAATAAAGGAAAGAGGGCAACTAATTTAAAACGTAGCCAATCAAGTGGAGATTGCGAAACCTGTGAGGTTGCATGGTAAGGGTTCTCTTTTGGTCTATCACATCTGCCGACTAGAGGATGGTGATGTGATTTATTTAGTGTGACATCACAACACGGAATTATCCTGAGAGATTTTTGAAGAACCAACGTGATCTTTACACCAAGTTGTGTGTCACTGGGTTAATAGGTGACGGCGGGAGCTTGAAAGAGGTTAAGAATAACGTATTCATAAGCCTCTAAACTCGTTTTCGAGAGAATTGGTGAGGCTTTGAATCTATGATATCACAAATATCACAAACTAGATCATATTGAGGTCATGTCACAAGATCACGTACAATACGCAAAAAGTACATATGAAGATCTTGTATCGGTTTCCCTGAGACTAAGGACTGATTGTTGGATTTCTATCTATAGACTATTGAAAAAGAGTGGGATACGGCTGTCTTCGGTTCATTTGATCTTATTCATGGGAATGGAGGATTGCCCCCCCAGAATTGTTCAACTTCACAACACAATATTCTATACGTATGTATTAGGGTACTATCGGGGCCCATACTAGGATACTATGGTGCGCTACGCAGTTTTCAATCAGTTCCATCTACTTTAAAACATGGTTGTACTGGTATACAAAAGTGTATGCAGTTCATGGATGTTGGAAGGCGATATTTTGGAAGGCTCAGAACGAGTTAAGAATTTGATAATTAACGTAAATAATGATCCAATAGTGTCTATTCTACTAGAAGACAGCCTAATCACAAAAATACAAATGGAAACACTTCTAATAGAAAATATATCCAACCAATTGAGCGAAAAGAAAATTTCAGCCAAAGAAAAATCAAAAAGGAGAATTTCAAAGGCGAATGTAAGCAGAGGCTCTTACTCTAGAACACTCAGCCAGGCACGAAGAAACGTGAGAAAGGCAGTATTCACACTGCTATTATTGGGGTATATCGGTCTTCACGAAACCCCAGAGTTGCGTCCATTTATCGAGGTTTCCAACAAAATCAAGTCATTAATGGATCTGCACAGAGAATACAGCCTAGGACCATCAGATGAGTACACCGATTCAATCATAGAAGACATAGAGAGTGTAAGGAAAGAAATAGAAGAATCACTCGTGAAAATGGTGAAGGGTAGACGAATAAATAATTCAAGTGATTTGTGATGTCACAACATCACAAAGTAAAGCGTTACGGATAAGTACTGGATAGTAACTATACGGATGAGCCCTTTGAGAGCTATGTATCCGCCATACTGTTTTCTGCCATAGAATCATTGCGAACTGTCCAAAAGCATCTAACTGCATTTATTCAAGGGAAGAAACAATGGAAGAACTGTTTTGTTTTGTGATGATGCTGTGATGTACATGTGATCCAATAAGTATATTGTGTGATATGTTACAGACAGGATCACAAAGATGCTACATGTTTATGTGATGTAGTCACGTGATGTCATAAGTCACAATACTTATCTGGTGCACCCGATCCTAAGAGGGACACAGGGATCGGACTTGGCATTCTCTTCAGATGCAGTTACGATAGCATTGTCCTTGCTCTTTGGGCTTGTACTTGTACTTGTTATACGATACTATAAACAGATCAAGATTATCAGCGAACACTACAGGGAAGCAAGAGAGGTAGTAGGTACAATCGTGGTAACGTTGAAACGCGAACTTGAACGGCAGAGCAAACGTATGAATGAAATAAGCAATGAAGTAATGACACTGAAGTCCAGCAGGATCCCGACACAAGTAGTAAGTCAGACTGGGGAAATAAACTCGGAAATTAAGAGAATCAAAGAAAGGATAATAAAAATCGAAGATATAGAAGAACCGAGAACACAAGAGCTTGCAGAACTCAAAGAAGCATTAGAAGATGTGATAGAGACTCAAAACCAAGTGAAGACACAACTGGAGATACTCGACGAACGCTATAGAGGGTTACTTCCTGAGATGGAAGCAGAACAAATGACCCCAATTATTTCTAATGTGGTGATGTCACATATGCACCACACTGAGCTTCAAATCTTACATATACTCGTCACAGAGGGCCCGAAGGCAGCAAAAGATATCCAACAGCACATAGGTAAAACACGGGAACATACCGCAAGACTCATGAAGAAACTATATGATCAGGGGTTTGTTGAAAGAGAAGAAAAGAAACGGCCCTACCGATATGCAGCAAGCAAGAAAACCAAGGAATTGCTTACAAGGCCGACCGAAGAGGGAACCCGATCTGGGGCTACAAGCCAGTAGGAATTACTGCGAGATTCTAACCGGGCTATCTAGAGTAGATTCCTGACGTAGTTTGTATCGTTTCTGACCCGACCCAGATTTATGAAGCACCCCCCTTTGAGCTAGACGATTCAAATAAGTAGAAACTGTGCTTAACCCAACAGTTTCCCCGTAAACATCTTCATACACAGATTTAATGTTCTTCGATGAAAACCATCCTAAAGGGAAACGCTTCTCAATGAGACCTGAAATCTTAGCGAATTTTGATTGATTAGGAAAAGATTCACCAGTATCATTAGAGGAAGAGACACCACCCAAGATTTCGATTAGATCCAAAAGCTGCAGAACCTTTTGTCTAGTGACTTTTCCCTGAAAAGTAACGGTGAATTTGTTACCCTCTTTGTCAGATACGTCCACTCTTATCTTCCTGGTTGACAACAAAGAGGACCTCATTAAAAACTTCCAAACTTTTCACAAATTTCACAGGATTACAGTGAAGAACGTGATGTGAAGTTGAAGTAAAAAGGGCATCTATATAATTATTTTTACGAAAGAACCCTAAAAATTCGAGATTAGCACCGAAAAATGATTCACAACCCCTGCTTGAAAATGGGACTTCTAAAACAGATTGCGAAGTTCCAGTGGAAATGGAGGGGTCTGGTAAGTTATCCTTGTGAATGCCGAATTATAGAGGTCTAATGATGAAAAAAGGAGAGAAATAGGCTTAGAATATGGGTTTCTTCATATAGATTCACAAATAGAGTATACACGTGTATACTCTATTATGAAAAAATGTAGAGTAAAATGAAGCAGAAAAAGGAATCTGGGTTTGAAAACACCCACCCCAGGGTTCCAGTGGAAAGGCACAGAGGGGTTGGCCATAACCTGAGAATGACCTTGGCTAGATCTAAGAAAGGAAATTTGATTTAAAGGTCTAGTTTTTTTGGTGGTAAGTATTTTTTATTAATTAGTGAACTTACCAGCGAGAGGATCGATTTCGTTTCACTCATCACCCCTAAACTTTAACCTTCTTCTCTGAGGATCTCCATCGGAAAAAAAGGGGTGTGGGCTACTTTACTCATCTTTTCTCCAGTCAATTTTGGTTGAGCTTTTTACCTACTACTTTTGACGAGAAGTCTTATTCTCCAGTGGAAATCACGGATCTTACACTAGAAATAGAGGGTATTTAGGCTGCGGAATCCTCAGGACCCCCTTGGCAACGTCTTCGAACATTTCCTTACAGGTCCTCGAATTTTTAATGACCGCGAAGTCCTGCGCCCAGATTACATACCGAACCATCTGCCTCATAGGAATCCTGAAATCGTTCACTTAGGAAAGATCTTGGCCCCATCACTCGACGGTGTTAGATGTTCCAATATCCTAATCTATGGTAAGACCGGGACCGGAAAGACAGCCGTAATAAAATATACCCTTGAAAGGTTGACTAGAAAAGGGGAAGAGATCGGGGCATCGATTCGCAGTTCCTATGTTAATTGTAGGATGGCAGGTACTTCTTACCGTGTCCTAGCTCACCTCTGTCACTCAGTAGGTCTAGAGATTCCTTTCACTGGACTTGCAACCGCCGAAGTATTCGACCGCCTCAAGAATACAGTCAACAATAGACGCTTGCTTTTGGTTTGCGTTCTTGATGAGATCGACGCGCTAGTAAGAGATTGTGGTGACTCTATTCTTTATGAGCTTACCAGAATCAACGAAGGCCTGGGAACCGGGAAACTTACTATCATTGGGATATCTAATGACCTCAAATTCAAAGATTTACTTGACCCTCGCGTCTTGAGCAGCCTTAGCGAGGAAGAAACCGTATTCAAACCCTATACCGCTTTAGAGCTCAAAGACATACTTCAAGAAAGAGCAAAAACAGCATTTATTGAAGGTCGTCTCTCTGACGGGGCTATCAACCTATGTTCCGCTCTAGCTGCAGCTGAACATGGGGACGCACGCCGCGCCTTAGATCTTCTTCGGGTTGCTGGTGAACTTGCAGAACGCGAAGGTGTGTCTTCAGTCTCAGAAGATCATGTCAGATGGGCTCAGGAGAAAATTGAAAGGGATAGAGTTGTCGAGGTTTTGGCTACTCTTCCCCTCCACTCTAAGATTGTTGTATTCGGCGTTTTGCTGTTAAAAAGAAGTAATCGTGAAGACTCTATTACCGGGGATTTATTCGAAGTCTACAAAGAGATCTGTTCAAAGTTGGGTATTGATCATCTCACTCAAAGACGCGTCAGTGGACTTATCAACGAATTGGATGTCGTCGGTCTCATAAACGCTCGAGTGGTAAGCTTTGGTCGCTACGGACGTACAAAAAGGGTGAGAATAGCCATTCCCGAAGAGGTCGTACTTGAGGTCTTTAAACGAGACCCATTATTCACTTCGATGATAAACTATAATCCAAAATGTCTTATCCGCAAATCAAAACAATCCCATACGAGCCCGGAATCTTAACTTAAGACATTAGATTGAAGAGAAATCTAATTCAGCAGCGAGATGCATGTCCTGTAGATTTACAATTGGGACCTTTCCCGGGGTCGGCATAATACCTAACCTCTTCTGGTAATCCGTTTGAGCCTGCCAAGAACCCGAATTAATGATTACAGTTCCCCTATACGTTTCATACCCGTTCACATGGACATGTCCCGAGTGGAATATCTCCGGCGGGTCTTCTATTATCAGATGGTCTCTAATTTCCGGTGCGATCGGGGTGCTCCCTCCATAAATGGGTGCAACATGTCTTGCCTTCAACAAGTATTCCATAGCCTTCTGGGGTTGATGATAAGACAGTCCTGGAACGGCTCTTATCACATCCTCTAGACTTCTACCATGAAACAATAACACTCTAATACCATGGACCTCGACGACTGAAGGGTTACCGAGAGAGAGCACTCTTCTGGATTTCGATAATAACTCCACGAATTCCTCAGGGATTGCTGGTTGAGGAAGGGCCTGTCTCACTGCGTCATGGTTACCTGGAATTATTATTACTTCTATGTGATCAGGTATTCTTCCTATTAATTTCCCTACCTTCTCATACTGTTTGTATATATCCGGTATTTCCAGTTCTCTTTCTTGATCAGGATAGATTCCTATTCCATCTACCAAATCGCCTCCAATAGTCAGGTACTTGACGCGACCAGAAAGCTCCCTTTCCCGCTCTCCTCCCACATTTCCCTCAAGCCAAGAGACGAATTGACCGAAGCCTTTCTCAAGGAACGTGTTGCTGCCTACGTGGAGATCCGAAGTTAGTGCAAGCATAACTGCGTTGGTTGTCTTCTTCACCTTTCGCTCTGGAAGGTCTGGAACAATTATATCAGAAGCAATGACTGTCCCATTCCCAGAATTTTTCCCTGCAACACAGATTACTTGGTCGAGAAGAAGATTCTGTGCCCTTCGACGAACCCCTCGGGGGGACCCGCTAGGAATTATTACCGTTGCACTGGTTTCTAAGTCCTCGATTCTGATGACTACTGCCTTGTCTGTCTCTCTTTTCTCCGTGACAACACCTATAGTTCTAACTACTAAATTACGGGGGCTTTCGAGTACAACGTTAATAGGTATGGCATCCCTGGCGTCAAGTCTTTGCCGAAGTAGCCTTTCTATACGATTGAATCTGTCTCGAAAATATTCGAGAAAGTATTTTACATCGCCCGCAGACTGCAACTTAGTTGATGGGTCTTCTATTACTTTGATCTCTGGTTCTATGTCTTCTGCGTAGGGTTTGAAAGTAGTTTTTCCTGTCTCAATTATCTCTGACGGAGGAGAGATTATGGCCTCTTTGATTATCTCATCCGTTACGATCAACACAGGTTTCTGCAAGCTTTGAATCCTTTTAATGACTAACTTGACGATTTCAGAGGGGTCCCTTTCCTTCACTTGGGTTCTTAGGATTTCGAATGCCTCGGCATCGACCTGGTATCCTTCCCTCATCAATAGTTTTACCGCTTGCTCTAGCTGCGGTTCCGGGTATCGTTCATCCCCTTCCTCGTCTTTCTTCATCTTATTCCCCGGGAAATTCAGGTCGATAGTGTCTGCTGTCTCTTCTTAGGCGCCGGGGAAGGGATTTGAACCCCTGGGGTGCGTAAGCACCACTGGCTATCTTGACTTTACAGTCGATCTCGAGGCCAGCGCATTACCATTGCAGCCACTTGGGTCTCTGCCACCCCGGCACTACGACTGACACTAGAGAAGGGTTGCTTTTAGTCTTTTCAATGCTTAAAAATGTTAGAGCAGTTACCTTAAACGGGATCCCCCCAACGGGCTCCAACTATTATTATAATGTGAAGAATTCTTGGGGGTACTCATATGAAAAATGTCTCCATTTACTCTGTTCTCAAGAAAGTCGGGTTGTCCTTTGATAGTGATATTGGCATACACACCCATGAGAAAACAGGAATCCCACTTACGGTGTCCTTTGACGATGAACAACAACAGCTGATCCTGCTGGATCAAACAAAACTACCGTATGAGATGACGATCTGGACCACGTCGGATTGGAAAGAAGCGGCGTTAGTCGGAATTAGGGAGATGGTCACACGCGGCTCCCAAGCAATAGGAGTCACAGGGGGGTACTCTATGCTCCTAGCAGCTATAGACTGTTCAAAGAAGGATAACTTCCTTCCCGCTCTAGAGCGGTGTGCAGACGTCATCAGGAATGCAAGACCCACAGCAGCCCCCCTTCCTTGGGCTGTAGACATGACTATGAATTATGCACGTAAGCTTGAGAGAGAAGGAGAATCTGCCGATCAGATTGTTCAAGGAGTGAAACTCGTTGCGGACTACATCCTAGCATCTGATTTGGCATTGAACTGTTATCTTCGTGACGAAGGGAAGAAGCTCCTCTCTGACGGGGATATAGTAATGACGCATTGCAACGGCGGCTCCCTATCCTCTACTTACGGGGGGCATGCTTTAGGTATGCTTGAAGAATCATTCGTGGAAGGTCTAGACATTAAAGTGGTAGCAAAGGAGACCCGCCCGAGATGTCAAGGGTATAAGCTAACAGTCTGGGAATTAAACCGGGCAGGAGTACCGACTATAATAGTCACCGACAACATGATCACATCCGCGATCAAAGAATACGGGGTGTCCAAGACTATCCTCGGTGTGGATCGCGTTGCAAAAGATGGATCAGTCGCCAACAAGATTGGGTCTGTAGACATCGCATATATAATGAAAAACCACAGCATCCCATTCTACTATGCAACCTCGTACAGTACCATAGACTTGGAAACAAAGTACGGGGAGAAGATACCGATAGAGGAGAGATCCAAAGAAGAGGTGACTTACTTCTATGGGCTTGACGCCGAGCACAAGAAGAAGACGGGTGTCATCTCGCAGGGAGCTCTATCCGAGTGGCCCCCGACGGAATCGATGTCAGACACTAACCAGCCTGGTAAAGGTGAGATTGCAGTGTATAATCCCGCTTTCGATGTCACACCCCCAGAATTGATTGAGCTTATAATAACTGATATAGGGGTATTCAAACCGGACCAGATAGGAACCCTGACCCCCGCCTCAATGAGACAAGAAGTAGAGAAGAGATTAGGGGCTTGGGGTCTCTCTCTTCCTTATTGAGTGTGGTTTATTGTTTTATGGGCGTTAGCATACCCAATAGAGTATACACGTGTATACTCTATTACATCGGGTACATCCACAGAAATCATTCAATTAATTAGCAGAACATATCTATCCTTTATACCTTGAAGTTGAGTCTACAGAGGGATAACCTTGGCTAGTGAGAGATATACACCGTCAGAGACGGATATCGAGATCGGCTACTTCGGTGGTACAGGCAACTACGATCCCGGTATATTCGAGGATGTTAAAGAAATCAAGGTCTACACACCGTATGGTTCCCCAAGCGATCTAGTTACTGTTGGTTGGATTAAAGGGAGGAAAGTAGGGTTCCTCCCACGGCATGGGCAGCATCACACCATACCACCTTACAAAGTGAATTACCGGGCGAACATCTGGGCAATGAAGTCGTTAGGGGTGAAGCGAATCATATCCCCTGCAGCGGTTGGCAGCCTCCAACCTGAAACGATCAAACCTTACGAGTTCGTTGTTTGCGACCAGTTCTTCGACAGGACTACTTCACGGAGAAATATGAGCTTCTATGAGGGTGGTGTGACAGGTCATTTCCCCTTTAGCGACCCGACGTGCAAGGAGTTGAGGAGGACTATACTCGATACTGGTCGGAATGTCTTGTCTGACGTGACGATTCATCCTACGGTCGAAGAAGAGGAAGAGATGCAGGTAAACCCCTTCAAGACCTTCACGTATGTATGCATGGCTGGACCTAGATTCAGTACAAGGGCAGAATCTTATTTCTATAAGTCCATGGGGTTCAGCGTAGTAGGGATGACCGCTATGAGCGAGGCCTATCTATGTAGGGAAGCAGAGATCTGCTTTGCATCCATCGCCTTAGTGACAGATACTGATGTCTACGGCTTAATGCCTGTGACGGCTGAACGAGTCGTCAAGAGCATGAAAGAGAACGTTAAGAATGTGAATACGCTACTCTTCGAGGCTTTCGCAAACATCCCAGAAGAGAGATCTTGTCCGTGTGCGACAGCAATGGATGTAAGCCTCTACTAGCCTCTCCACTTCTCTTATGCTGAACGCGAAAACACTGCAACATCCAGTACTGGCTTCCTGTAAGGTAGGGAAAATGCAGAGGCGTATCCTAGTAATCGGATGGGACGGTGCGACACCCGACCTCATATCAACCCTAACAAAGGATGGGAGGCTGCCTAATCTCTCTAAGCTGGTCGGGCAGGGAGCTAGTGGAACGCTGACTTCGACAGTTCCACCTTATAGCCCCCCGTCTTGGGCGTCCTTCGCTACAGGTAAGAATCCTGGTAAACACGGGGTTTTTGATTTCTATAGGCGGGAACCCAAGACCTATCACAAGTCACAGATCCAAGCAAAGATTCGGAACAGTAGAGCATTATGGTCTTTGGTCGGTGACGCTGGGGGAAAAGTCACGGTCATAAACGTCCCAATGACTTACCCCCCGGACAAGGTCAACGGGTTCATGATCTCTGGCTTCCCTGTCCCTATAGAGCGAAAGGATTTCACGTATCCCTCTAGCCTACTTACAGAGCTACAGGATAGGGTTGGGGGCTATAAGGTAGCTATAGACCCTAGCTTCAAACACTTCTCCTTCTTCGAATCCCCAGAGGACGCCTTCCTAGAAGAATTGTATCGCGTTACAGAGATTAGGGCTAGGGCTTCGCTTTTCCTTATGGAGAATTTCGCTTGGGACTTGTTCATAGTTGTGTTCATGGGGTCGGACAGGATTCAACATTATTTCTGGAAGTACATGGACACAAAACACTATGCTTATGACTCTTCCAAGGCTGGGAAGTACGGGTCCGCGATTCTTGATTATTACTGTAAACTCGATGACATACTTGGACAGTTGACTGCTAGAACCGATGACAACACTACGACCGTTGTTCTATCAGATCACGGCTTCGGTCCTCAATACGGTGAAATCTACGTAAACAAACTATTAATGGATCTTCGCATCCTCAGGCTGAAAAAGAAACCTAGACCTGCTAGGATGCTCTTCAAACTCGGTCTTGCAAGAGAAGACATTCAACGATTTCTGGTCAGACTCGGACTTACCAGACTGATAGAAATTCTGCCCAGAAGTCTTAGAGAGAGTATGCCTGAGTCACGCTTCTCCCTGTCGGACATAGAATGGTCTCGTACGAAGGCCTATTCTTTCGGGGACTTTGGGGAGATCTACATAAACCTGAAGGGAAGAGAACCACAAGGCATCGTGGAACCTGGGGCAGAGTACGAGAACATCAGAAATCAAATCGCGGAAGCACTCTATGACGTAGAAAATCTTGAGACCGGTGAAAGAATCGTCCAAAAGGTATTCATGAAAGAAGACTTGTATTCGGGCGGATTTTTTGATGAGGCTGCCGACCTGGTCTTTCTCAGTGGGTACGCAAAATGTAGATTTCAAGTCCCCTTAGAAATTGAGGAGGAGACAGACCTGAAGGAAACCTCTGTCTTCCGGGTTTCCGGTGAGCAGTCGGGCACGCATAGGATCAACGGCTTCTATGCAATATCAGGTAAAGATGTGAACAAGGGAATACGTACCGAAGCTAACATCACAGACATTACACCGACTATCCTGTACCTGATGGGTCTACCCATACCATCCGACATTGATGGTGAGATCATGAGTGCCGCTCTTACTCCCTCGTATGTAGAGTCTCATCCTATTCGCTACGAAGAGGAACAACCCCAAGAGAAATACTTGGAACACGAGCTGTCTGAAGAAGAAATGACTGACCTAAGTGAAAGGTTGAGAAGTCTGGGTTACATCGATTAAGTCAGAACCAACAAGTCGCCCTGCCATCCACTTCATATGACATTTCTACAGTAGTTTGCTGTATGCTTGTCTAAGTATGCGTGCCGCCACCTTTGAGTTGTGTTCTTTCTCCGCCCGTTTCCTAGCGTTCTTGCTTAGCCTTTTCTGAAGACCCTTATCCCGTAAAACCCTCTTTACTGCTTCAGCGTAATCCTCTGGTGTGTGTCCTTTCACTAGAATACCTGCGTCGTCCCTTAGAGCCTCATGTACTTCTCCAATATCTGTAGCTACAATTGGTTTGCCTGTCGCCATATACTCGATAATCTTTGTGTTGCACCGGGCCCTATCTATCAAATACTGATCACCTAGCATGTGAATTGCGACATCAGCTGCTGCAAGATATGAAGGGATTCTTCCATGTGGTTGTCCTCCCACAAACAAAACCGAATCTTCTATTTGCAACCCTCTTGCATATCTCTTCATCTCGGGGAGAGCGGGACCATAACCGACAACAAGTAGTCTAGCGTCTTGGATTTCTCGCCTAACCTGAGCCATGGTTTTTAGTAGAAACCGCCATTCGACCCCTTCCCGCATCATCACGCCAACATATATGATCGTTGGGCAGTTTTCCAATCTGAGCTTGTCTCGAATTTCTTCTCTGGGTATTCTTGGGTTAAACTGTTCTAGGTCGACGCTGATTGGAAGATACAATATTTGTTCCTTACTTACACCCATATCTAATATCCTATCATACAGAGTCTTGCTTACCACTATTACCAGGTCGCTGTGTCTCGGTATCCATTCCTCCAACGCTGTCAACACGAGTTTTCCAGATAATGGACTCTTCGATTTGCTCGCAAATCCTCCAATCGAGTCCCAGTCGTCCAGTTCAACGACTAGTGGCTTTCCTTCTATACACCTTGCAAGGTGGGTCGCCATAGTTGATTTTGGGATCGTCTTTGCCAGGTGGACTATGTCGCTCTTCCTGGTGTATTTCCATGCAGAATAGAACCATGATATCGGTGGAAGCATCTTCATCGGCGAATACTGGCGTGGCTTCGACCAATACCTAATGGATACTCCCTCAACCTCTTCTCTTTCAAGTACTTCATGCTCTCTTCCCTCCCATCTCTCTTCGCTTGTCACGAGCAGCGTCGCCTGCTCCCCTTTCTTCACCATTTCTTTCGCGTAATTGAGAACCCTGCTTGTGGTTGCTGCCTCCAAAGGAAATTGGGTCACATACAAGATTCTCATTTTCGGCAACCTATTCAGAATCTTCTTGGTTCAGTTATCAAATACTTTATCAGACCGAGAAATGACCCTAAACTCTCCACGACTCTTATGAGCGGTACGAATGTCAATGCAAGGATCAGCTCCTCGACCCTCCTAACCCTGTTTGCTCTCTTTAAGACGAATACCCCCCAACGTAGGATATAGATCAGTGGAAAGGTCAGGAGTCCTGGCAACTGGTACACTGCATAGATAAGGATTGAGGCGATCATAGCTGGGACGAATACTGGTTCTGCTATGAATCTTATTCCAACCCACGGGTGCTTCAAGAGTAGGGGGGTAAGCCCGCTGCCATACCAGATAGAGTGCCTGAAGATTCCTCCTATGGTTCTCTCCTTTGGTATGTTACGTATTATGGCGTTTCTCTCCACAACAAAGTCTTGCTCTAGCTCTTCTGCAGCCTTCTGCAGTCGTATCCACAGATCATAATCTTCCCCGATGATCAACTTGGGGTCTAATCGCCCAGCTTTCTCATACACCTTTCTTCGGTATACAGTCGGGTATTCGCTTACAAAGGGTTCTTCCCCATACAACATCCCCCTCCGAAGTTTCAAGACTTTCCCTAGAAGGTTGTCTTCGTATGCGAATTTTAGCCCGGGTCTTACCCCCGCTACACCAGCAGTCCGTAGTTTCCGGACGCATATTTCCAAATAGTCTTCCGCTACAACGTTATCTCCATCGATATGAGCTAGTAGTTCCCCTTTCCCAGTCTTAAATCCCAGTTCTCTCCCAAAACTGGGTCCTAACCCTGGCTCGCGAAGGACTTTGACTCTCCGTTCTTTTTGGCTGGTCGTCTTCAGGAATTCGTAGGTTCCATCCGTGGATTCTCCGTCTACAAAGATCACTTCGAAGTCCTTGTACGTCTGATTCAGAATGGATCGGACACATTCTCTGATAGTGTCCGCTTCATCCTTCACTGGTACGACAAGAGTAAGTTTCATCGTCTACGTGTGCCTACCTCTACAAGTATCGCGATACTACATCCTATATTCACGCATAATAATTTGAAATTAGATGCTAGATATGGAATAGTACAGGGAAAAGACCTGTTCTGATTGTTGTATGTGAATAGGTGGCTGAAAGCGCTCTTAGATTGAAAATAAAGTATACACGTGTATACTTTATTTTCAAACACTAACTCAACCTATTACACTAAAAATATCAAATTTAATATCGGAGGGCTTCTGATATCGAGAGTTATTCATCTTGGTGCGGGGAGAGGGATTTGAACCCTCGGAGGCCTACGCCACAAGGTTTCTCAACCTAGTATAGTTCCTGAGCCTTGCCCCTTAGACCAGACTTGGGAATCCCCGCAATAATAGTAATTGAAGAGAAATCTTGGCATGATAAAAGCTTTGATTGCCATCACCCATCCTATGGCTGAGATGTCCTCGGCAGACTGGCTAAAGATATTAGAGCCTATAGCTTACAGGGTCAGAACCCGAGTAAACCGAGTCCTGCAAGGTTCTGATGCTGATACTGTTGTTGGGCACAACCCTAGTGGAGATCTAACACGAAAAGTCGACATAGAAGCTGAGAAGATTATTCTTGAAGGGCTTGAGAGGCTTCAAATTCCCCTATATTATATTGGTGAAGAACTTTCATCGACGATTGGCAGTAATCCTAGCATCTTTGTCATCGCCGACTGTGTCGATGGATCTTTGAACGCAATTACAGGCATTCCGTTCTTTTGTACCTCGATCGCGGTTTCGAATACCTCGAAAGTGAACGGTGTATTTGCGGGGTTGGTGATGGATCTCTGCAGGGGAGATGTCTTTACTGCTGTTAAGAATAGAGGAGCCTTCCTCAACGGTGAATCAATCCAAGTATCAGATACCTCATCAATATCTGACTCGATTCTCAGGATATCTCTTAGTCACGTTGAAAGTGTCTTTGCAGAGAGATTAGTGAACCTGCTTTCCAAGGCTCGGCATGACCGACACTTAGGCTCGGCTGCTTTGGAACTGTGTTATCTGGCTACTGGTTTCTATCAGGGCTTTATAGACGTGCGAAAGAGACTGCGTCCTACCGATCTTGCAGCAGCTGATCTAATAATAAGGGAAGCCGGAGGAATCGTATCCTCTCCTGACGGTAGCATCCTCGATTACGTCTTGGATTCAAAGACACACCTCTCCATAGTAGCATCTTGTAACGAAAGATTACACAAAGAAATCTTGGCTACTCTAAACGCCTAGTACACTACCGATTGTTCTCAGTCTTTTATTGTCTCTAGAATACTGACAGCCTGCCAGAGTACGACTCTCGTATAGGGTGGCATGTTCGGGTCTTGACTGATGTCGTCAAGAGTGCTGACGGCATTTGCTGCTCTAATTGCTGGAGTGTACTCCTTGTACTGCAGTGATTCTATTGCTTGTTTCGCTGCTCGTCTGATGTTTCTTGGGGTTGTAGTGTCTTCTGATACCCGCCCTAGTATTACGATTGCCTGTCTTATCTGCTCATCATATTGTTCCATCTGTTTCTTTTTTGATTGTCTATTGCTCATTTGGCTCCCCCTGAAATACGAGTTCATAAGACGAGAGAATGCATTCGATTAAAAATGTTTATGTCACTCCTTGAGGTCAATCTAGACCGCATTAGACGTAGAAGATCTGGCATATAGATGCTTACTCTATGAATGGTGAGTTGATTGGGTGAAGATCTCAAGAAGATGGCTGACTGGCTGCGGTCCGGGGCCACCATGCTCACGGATAGTTGTCCTGAATGTAGCTCTCCTCTCTTCAAGTCGAATGAAGAGATTTGGTGTTTGAAATGTAATAAGAAAGTCATTAGGGCTCAAGAGGGAGAAGCACCTGCCCTAGTTGAGAAGTCGATTCTGCTCGAAGAACTTGAGAGTACAATTCTCACCAAACTGAGGGAATTGGAGAGAAGACTTTCGTCAGAAGAGGACCCTGAAAAGATGCAGCAGCTTTCAGAACTGTCACTCTTACTCCTTGAACTCTTGGGTAAGACTAGGAGCCACTTGAAATCTCCTAAACGCTGAATCGTAAGAGAACTACTCTCCCCTCCTTCCCTCCAATTCCCTCAGATTCTATAGGGTAGTTTACTTGTGAAAGATGTTTTAGTACGTTCAACCGTGACATGAATAGACTAACCTAAATCGTCTCAACCGGAATCAGAAGGTGGTTGCGAAGTTTGCTGATATGTCTCGAAGGCATTGACGCCTCAGGTAAAGCCACTCAGAGTAAGGCGCTATGCGACAGGTTAAATGGGTCCGGGTTCAACTGCAAACTAGTCGCCTTTCCTGACTATAGGACTCCCGTTGGGTTGAATATCAGAGCTTACCTTGATGGTAAGATCTCCATATCTCGGGAAGTCCGCCAGTTACTCTACGTTGCAAACAGATGGGAGAGACGTGATGACATAGTTGACTGGTTGAACTCCGGTAGATTCGTGGTGGCTGACCGCTATATCCCCTCTGGATTGGCATACGGTCTTGCTAACGGGCTTGACTTGGATTGGATAATGACATTGGAAAAAGGTCTGCCGGTTCCAGATCTTGTGATAGTAGTCGATATCTCTGTTGAGACCACTGCTGAGAGACTTCTTGCGGTGAGAGATGCATATGAGAGAAACGAGGCCTTCCTAAAGAAGGTAAGAGACTCTTATCTATCTCTTGCAAGAGAATTTGGCTGGACTGTTGTAAACGGTGAGTTGTCTGTCGAAGACGTTTCCGAAGAGATATGGTCTGTAGTATCGAACAGAATCCGAGGGTAGTCTGACGTTTTCAGTATGAGACTTCAGTTGAAATCGGAAGCTCGCTTAGGACATCTCTTGCTGATTTTGCTACTCTCTCTCGATTTTCCTTGTCGGTGTATACTCTTACGATATTCATGAAGACTCGAAGGGGTTCGATGATTCTAGAGACCTTAGAGAGATTCCTTGGTATCATATTTCCGTCCCTTGTCTTGTAGAAGACTGGTATTTCCATCGGTTCCGTATTGAGCGAATGGTAGTAGGGAACCGAGGGGACCGAAGGAACATCTAATACAACCTGTTCTGGATCTATTCCTGCGTTCTCCGCGATCTGCTCTTCCAGTCTTCGTCTGATGCGTTCGTTCGTCAGTAAGCTTGTCGTCAAGGGGTCTTTTACGAAGAAGCAGCCCTCGTATGAGCATTTCAAGAGTCTCCGTCTTTCGAGGTCGTCTATTATGTCTCTAGACTTTCGGCATTCTCTCAGTCTGGTCCACATAGTGTAGTCATCCAAGTCTAGGTAGTCTTTTTCTGATTTGATGTCTGCAAATCCCATTTCTTCGTTTGCTTTTACTAGTGCCCTCTCGAGCATGATCTGGTATGCTCTTATGGTTCTGTGAAAGTAGACTGCTCTGAACGCCTCGATTCTCGCAATAATAAAAGCTTCGAGGGTTGGTAGAGCCGTGAGGTCTACTGCTAGGTTTGAATCTAGAATGTCCATTGTATAGATGAGTCTGAAGATGTCTATCTGCCCGTACCCTGCTCCAGTATGGTAGGAGTCTCGAATCAGAAAATCCATCTTATCTACATCAACGGCGCTTCTGACGATCTGGTTCAGAAAGATCTTCTTTGTCTCCATCCTTCCTACTGCCAGTTTCTTGATCATATCGACCGAGTAGCCTTCTGTCTTTAGGATTTCAGCTAGCTCCGTTTTCTCGATCAACCACTCTGTCATGTCTTCGTGGGTCTTTCCAGTACATCTGCTAAGGAGAGGTTCAAACACATGGGAGAAAGGGCCATGTCCTAGGTCATGCAGCAACGCTGCGATCCTGATATCCCTCACTTCTCTCTTTGATAGTCCAACAGGCAGGTTCTCTGCAAGTTCTCCTGCTAAATACAGGCATCCAAGCGAATGTTCGAATCTGGTATGGTTTGCTCCAGGATAAACGTACTCTGCCCCTAGTCCAAGCTGTCTAATTCTTCGTAGCCGTTGTACAGGTCTAGTATCTATGATTTCTCTCTCTGAATCGGTGATTCGGATGTACCCGTAGATCGGGTCTTTGATGAATCCCCAATACTTGTTGCTCGGCATTTCATCCTCTCCTGATCTCTATCCACCCGTGGTCCCCGTCGACTTTCACGATGTCTCCATCCTTCACAAGACTGGTTGTGAATCCCTCTAACCTATCTACGAGTGGGATGTTTGCTAGCACGCAACCTGCTGCAATAATGACTTCGGTTTCCTCGTTGATCATTGCACACGGGGCAACGCCGTTTTCCTTTAACGAAAAGATCACGTAGGATCCCACAGTACTTCCTCTACCATGAGGAAATACGAGGACCCGACCGGATACACATTCGCCTTTTATGTCACTTCTCTGCGAGATTATTTTCCCGGTTTTCGGGTCTACTTCACCGAAGAATGATATTGGCTGGCTGGTTACCAGTGCTGGGCCTTCCCCTGACCCACCGCCAACGCTTCTTCCCTTGAATCGTATTACTTCAGTCAACTGGTTTCACCGCTGCTTCTAAACACCCCTTCAAATCGCGTAGATCCGTGTTCAGCTTGCAATTGGAGGGGAGGTAGTGAGCAGCTTTGCAGGAATTGGCTATGGCGCCAGTGAACCCGAATTTTTCCAGAGGCGAAACAACCATACATGTGTCGCTCAATACTTTGCCTCCTGCGTCCTCGATCTTCTTTACGTATCCTCTTTTCTCCGCGATTTCCCGGTTGTACCGCGAGGTGAATACCCAGAGATTCCTGCTGACCTTTCTCCTATTCAGGATCTTGGCGATCATCTCCAGCTCGGAAAGGCTACAGTGAGGGCAACCTATGCATACAAAATTATATTCTTCCTTGCTTGAGAGCTCCTCTAAGACCTCTTTAACATCTTTCTTCTCTATCTCTAGATGTTCACACTTATTCAGACCGTTCATGACTTCGCGGCTCTCTGGTGTAACATCTTTGATGTGGAACATGGGTATTGAACCAGACGCTGCAAGACCTGCTCCTAGTGCCTTCAGCTCATCTATGTCAGGGTGGAGATCGCCCTTAATGAACGGGATCTTGCAGCCACGTATCTTCCCGATTGTGTATCCCAATGCACTATACTCGATTGGCTTGGTGACGTTGAATCTAAGGTTTACTACATGGCTGGGTCTTCTCCCACTCTTCAAGTGTAATCCAAAGAGCGGGGTCTTTCCAGTTATCGCACTTGCCAGCGATGTAGGTCCTCCCTCTCTGTTTGTTCTGGCTCCGATCACTGAGTTGGCGTAGGCAATTGCAGAAGATTCCGCCCAAGCTATGTTCTGGTCACGTGCCGGACAATTGCTAGCCAAATATGGGGTACAAGTATAGGTTGGTCTAATGCCCATGCTTTCGAAGGTGTCAGCTACAAGCAGCTGTTTCTCTGCAAATTTCTCCTCGAAGCCAATCTCTTTCCATCTGAGCAGATCCATTCCTGCCGGATTCAAAGTTGAAGGTACAGTAACCTTTGCTTCCATGCCTTGGAGCCTTCGGAGAAATTCCAGTCCAGGGTCTCCAATATTCTTGTAGCTTACTCCTGAGATTTGTGCGCTCCTGATTTTCACCAACCTTTCTGCTTCGAAAACCTCTCCGATGGTAACAAGTAGCTTCATGGCAGTGGCTTTCGCTTGACCGTATTCCCCATCAAGCATAGCCTCCTCTTTTTTGGTGAGAAACAATTCTCTTGGCCGCTACTCCCCATTTGTTGTTCTTTTCAATATCTCTTCTGCTCTTTTCTTGTGTACTTCTGAAAATCTTGCTTTGTCAAAGTCTTCTCTTGGTTTCAGGAATGTCTTGGTTGCATCAATTCCTGTTTTTGTTGTCAACTCAAGACTCTGATCACCCGATGGGTCTAGGCTTGAGCCCCTTGCACCCGGTATTATCAGTAGGTCTTTATCCGCCTGAAACCTAGTTGCTATCGCCCACTCAACTTCCCTCAAGTCGTAGGGGTCTATGTCAGAGTCCACTACTACGGCGTGTTTCAGACTCTTATGGGCTGCAAACGCGGCTATTAGAGCGCTTTTTCCATCTCCCTCAGACTGCTTCTCAATAGATAATACGGCATGAAGCCAACTACATCCGCCAAGAGTCAGGTTTACTCCTCTAACGTAAGGTACGGCTCTACCTACGCTTTCCCATATGTTGGCTTCCCGGGGTAATCCCATGAGAAGGTGATGTTCGTTTCTACCCGGCAATAATGCTTGGTACATGAATTTGTCCCGACGCATTATCCGTGTAACCTCTACCACAGGTTGTTTCCGAATGATATCATAGGTTCCTGTGGCATCAACGAAGGGTCCCTCTTCCTCCTCTCGATCAGGGTGGATCCTTCCCTCCAGAACTAGTTCTGCGTCGGCGGGTACCGATAGGTCCACGTCCCCGCATTTAGTAAGTATGAGCTGCCCGTCCAATAACGCGTTTGCAACACCGTACTCGCTTACACCAAATGGGGCTGGGGAGGCAGCTGCCAGCATTATGGCTGGGTGTAGTCCTAATGATATTGCGACTTCGAGAGGCTTGTCTGCTTCTTTATGCGTCTGAAGAAGTTTGTACAGGTGTCTGCGAACAATCCTGATTGCAAGATGTGTGTCATCTAGTACTTGGAGTCTGTGAAATGAGACGTTCTCTACCTTATTATCTACGCTTCTTGCTGCAACAATACCGGAGGTTATGTAGGGTCCTCCATCCTTCTGGAAATGGGTTAGAACCGGTATCTTGTTCAGTCTAGGTGAATCGACGATATCCTTTACGGGTCCGCTATTCTCTATCTTCGGATAGACAGGGTTTCTTAGGGCGTGTATCAGTTTCCTGTATAGGTCTTCCTTTGCGACTCCGATTGCCTGACAAATTCTGTCACGAGTACCACATACCCCTCCAACTATCGGGGTTTTATGATTCTTTACTTTCTCCATCAACACAGCGGGGCCGTTATCGAGAAGTCCTAAGACGGCAGCAGCCTCTAAGTATGGGTCTACTTCTTCCTTTATTCTAAGCAATTCTCCTTTTTCTTCGAGTTCAACAAGAAAAGCCCTTAAATCTGGCAACAGGAGTTCTCCCCTCTACTTATCAACTGCTAAGTTGACCGTTAGCTTCCTTTAATCAGTAACGGATCTACTGTCGTATGACTTGGTAAGTTCTCTATCGACTAGTCTCTAACGAAGAGAGAAGAAAAAAGAGGAAGGGATTGTTTCCCCTGGAACATCTTGAAAATCTAGATAGGAAGACGGGGGGCCGGCTTCTTCTTATTGCCGATATTCACGCCAATTCGCCTGCGCTGATGGCGGTACTAAGGGATGCGGGTCAAGTCGACATGATTCTTCACGCTGGAGACCTAGTAGACTATAATCCTTTTCCAAGCGATGTCATTTCCATCGTAAGTGAGGCTGGGATTTCGTCGACGATGGGAAATCATGATCGTGACTCGGCTAAGAATACCCCTGTCGGGTACAATCCGGTTGCTCAAGTAAGTTGTCGTTGGACCCACCGTCATCTAGCAATCCGAGAAAGGGAATTCTTGCTCTCTCTCCCAAAGAAGTTGGAGGTTGAATTCTCTGGTATACGGGTCTTTGTCTGCCACGGTTCTCCTAGGTCTCTCTTGGATGAGTACGTGTATCCAGAAGCAGCCGACCGGCTCTTTGAGAGTTTCTTGGAAGAAACCTCAGCCGATTTGGTTGTTCTCGGGCACACACATATCCCCTTCATAAAGAAAATCGGTAACTCAAGATACGTGCTGAATCCTGGGAGTGTAGGTCAACCTAGAGATCGGAATCCTATGGCCAGCTACGTAGTACTTGAGATACGACGGAAAAACGAATTCTACATTCATCATCGAAGGGTTAGATACGACATAGACAAGGTCTATAGCTCGATTATTGCCTCAGGGTTGCCGCAGGTTTTAGGGGAGCGGTTGTACTCTGGTTGGTAAGCCGATAATGCGTGGGTAAGAGGATGCGTCTAGGCCGTCGTTGCCTTTCTAGTGATCCTCTTTCCCTTTCTAGAGCATATGCGTTCAGCTGATATCGCATCAATCCGACCTTCTTTTCTTTTCCATAGGAAGTTGCTTGAGGTACCTTCTTCCCGTACAGATTCGATGATTATCTTTCTTGGTAATACCCTGTTCAGCCTAGATATTAGTTGGCTGTGGTGGGGTTCAGAACCGTTGCCTATCTTAACCACATATTCCTTTGCCGTTACTTTGGCGATCAGATTCTGTATCTCCTTTTCAACATCTCTCATAGAGGTATATCCGCTACTATGTAGTAGCATTCCATCAGCAACAGCGGATACGCCCCAGCTCTTGCCGGGGTCAACCCCTACTATCAGCCTTCTCACTTCTTGGGTTCTATATGTGGTTTGAATGGCTAGATCGATGACGTTGGCTACGTCTTCGTCCTCATCGTAGACGACTATGTTTGGGTGATGGAGTAGATGACGTTCTTCCTTTGTGGTTAGAATCAGATTGATGTGCGCAGGGATCTTTGAGTTCGGATTAAGACTTATGAAGCCTATCTTCCTCTTCTTCAGTTCCTCTGTCAGTTTATAATAAGCGGAGCCGGAGAGTGTTACAACCGCTACAGTCAGTTCTTCTCGCATTTCTCCTCACTGGAAGACCGTATCCAACCTTAGGGTTCATTGATGGAAGACAAGAATCAAACACTTCTAGGGGGTACATTATCTGCTGTGAAGAGTCCTTATCGTATCAGATTTAACAATATCCTAGCATAGTTTATCTGAGTTTGTTTGTCTTCGTCGCGTGAGTCTGTCAACACCGGGAGTAGATGCCTAGATGAGATTCTAGGCGGCGGCTTCCCCCTTGGCTGTCTCTCATTAATATACGGGGAATCCGGGGTCGGTAAGACAACTTTAGCCATGCAATGTGCAGTGAACTATGTCAAAGGTGGTCATAGTGCGATATATGTAGATCCCAACAAGGAATTTTCTCTTGATAGACTGTCTCAAATCTCATCTGGGGATCTGGGGTCAGTAGCCCCATCGATAATGGTTTTTTCTCCAAGAACCTTTCAGGCTCAGAGCGAGATTATAGAGACTCTTGAGAGTTTTATCAGCCTGAGAACGAGGCTCGTCATATTCGATACGATCTCTTCTCTTTATCGTCTGGAATTAGCCGACCGCAAGCAGACATTCAAACTGAATAGACGATTGAATAGACAATTGGCTTCTCTCGCAGAGGTTGCGAAAGAAAAAGAAATCGCGGTGCTTCTCACAAGTCAGGTAAGAACGGTTTTTAAAGACAGTAGAGCCCATAAGAAACAATCCGTCGAACCGGTTGCGGCCCGTTTACTGATCTTTTGGTCTGACCTAATACTTTGCCTAAGATCTACGAGGAATCCTGTGATAAAGAGGGCTGAGCTGGTGAGGGCTCGTGGGTTGAAATCGGTGTCTTCCTATTGCCTTCTGGAACTGGGAGATAGTGGTATAGGGGATTCGTCTTCAAATCTTTGACAGTTGTCTAAAGTCTATTAACTATCTGATTCAATGGTAGACTATGGAATTCGATGTCATTAGACTCCTCGTGTGTCTTTACGTATTTCTCCCAGCTTATGTTGCAAATGCGGCTCCTACTGTTCTTGGTGGGGGTAGGGCCATAGACGGCGACCTTAAGTTCGTTGACAGGCGTTCGATCTTTGGTTCACACAAGACTATCCGAGGTTTCATGTCAGGTCTGATAGTGGGAACATTGGTCGGTCTTCTTCAGGGGGAAGTCTTTGCTGGTTTTCTACTCTCCTTCGGTGCACTTTTCGGGGATCTTGTCGGCGCTTTCATAAAGAGGCGTCTCTCAATTGAGCCTGGTTCTCTATTTCCGATAGTTGATCAGTTGAGTTTTGTACTATTTTCACTTGCCTTTGTATTTCCGCTTTCTTACCTGACTGTTGAAGAGATGTTCTCTTCTGTGTTCTTCACCCCGCTATTCCATGTTATCACAAATGTAACAGCCTATTTTCTTGGTTTAAAATCGGACCCATGGTAGCTCTAGCTACCAGGCACTTTGAGGTTCAACGAATATTGAGATCCTATGAATCCAACTATGAGCATACACATACCAATTAGGGCCATAACCCATGCTCTTCTCGGGCTGTAAACATATCTTGTACTCAAGTAGTAGAGAAAACAGCCAGCCATTCCTATGACAAAGAAAACCATAACAAATACACTTTCATTCAGTGTCTGTCTGTTTATATCGTATGGAATGTAGAAAGTCCACGATCGTCCGGGACCAGGGGTTATCGCCAGGGGTTTCTCCATAATATTGTATAT
The DNA here is from genome assembly GCA_964596985.1 of uncultured Candidatus Bathyarchaeia archaeon. Taxonomy (GTDB): domain Archaea; phylum Thermoproteota; class Bathyarchaeia; order RBG-16-48-13. The sequence continues at coordinate 38,965 of CAZQWG010000002.1, read as the reverse complement.
TCCTCCACCCAAGACAAATATGGAGAACACCAACAGTATGGCAATCGTCAAAGAAGTTGATGGTACAAGGCTTGGTATCCTATGCCTTCTAAGAGACCTAGCCCATCTGTATCCGCGCGTCTTCTCTAGACGTCTGTTAAGACCTTCAAGAATACTTGTCATGTTCTTTTATTCCCCATGGGTTCCGTTCTTCCAAAGGATCATGTTTTCTTCGTCGAGCAGAAGAAAGCGTATTACTTCAGTCACCAATTTTCCTGTCTCGGGTCTATTGGAGACTCGTTTGAGATACTCTTCCTTTGAGATTCCACTGTAGGCTTTGTTCCAGACTTCGAATGCCCCTACAATTCTCTCTAGGGCATGAGCGTGATCGGGGCAGAGTTTCCAATCGTTTTGTTTTCTTTCCGTGCAAATCGGGCAATCCATCTGGAACCCCACGATACAATGTCTGTAAATACTTATTCCATGAAATGTACCTCTCTTTAAGCCTACTTAATAAACCTGAACGAACCATATGTCGGCATTCTTCGGGGCGTTGTCTTGCCAAGCGGCAAATATACCATGATAATTACAGAGAAGCCAACTGCAGCAGAAAGAATCGCAAGTGCGCTTAGCGACAAATCAGGTTACACTAGGCATGTGAAAGACAATGTCCCGTATTATGAGCATCGATTTGAAGGAGAAAAATTCGTCACTGTCCCTGCTATCGGTCACCTGTACACTGTGGCTGTGCGTTCATCCAATTTGACAAGAGACATTTATCCTGTATTCAACCTATCCTGGGTTCCGAAGTACAAGGTAACTAGAAATGACAATAATAGCAAGAGATTCATAGGATTGATGTCTGAGCTCTCTGAGGATGCCTCTGATTTCATCAATGCATGCGACTATGATATCGAGGGTTCAACTATAGGATATAACATCTTGAAATACGCCTGTAAAGGCGGGCAAGATCGAGCTAAGCGTCTGAAATACAGTATTCTAACCGAAGAAGCCCTTCGTAAATCATATAGCAGGCTTGAATCGGGGCTAGACCTTCCCTTTGTGGAAGCTGGGTTAGCAAGGCATGAGCTAGACTTTCTCTACGGGGTGAATCTTTCGCGTGCCCTCATGTCTGCTACTCGGAAAACTGGTAGACACTATACTTTGAGTACAGGTAGAGTTCAGGGACCCACGCTCAAATTCCTTGTTGAGAGAGAAAAGTCGATAGGGTCCTTTATGCCGACGCCTTTCTGGACTCTAGATGCATCATTGAAAGTTGATGGTGAGAGTCTTCCACTAGAATTCGAACAGCCAAAGATACAGGTCAGGTCAGAGGCCGAATCGATAGTACAGGCTTGTAATGGCAAGCTTGGAGTAATAGATGATGTTCGAGTCAAGTCTCGCCAAGTTCCTCCCCCGACGCCTTTCGATGTGGGTACCCTCCAAAGGCAGGCTTACAGATTCTTCAAATTCGCTCCCTATAGATCCTTACAGATTGCTGAACGACTCTATCTAGGGGCTCTAATCAGTTATCCTAGAACAAGCAGCCAAAAACTTCCTCCTGACATCGGCTTCGAAAACATCCTGAAGGGGCTGTCCTATTTCCGGGAATATCGAAATCTCGCCCTTGACCTCGTGGGTGGAGATCTGGTTCCAAACGAGGGGAAGAGAGTAGATCCTGCTCATCCGGCAATATACCCAACTGGAAAACAGCCGGATAAGACTCTTTCAAGCTCAGAGCGGAATCTATTCGATATGATAGTAAGGCGTTTCCTAGCCGTATTCATGAAGCCAGCCATCAAAGAAGATGTAAAGATTGTAGTCAAATGCGGTTCTTTCTCTTTCTCCCTTAGAGGTAGTAAAATCATCAGCAGTGGCTGGATGAGTTCGTATGGAAAGTACAGTTCGCAAAGTGAGTTGCTGCTTCCAACACTGAATATAAGTGAACGTTTTCCTTTGTCGGTCAGAATCTTAGAGCGATTCTCCCAGCCCCCCTCCAGGTACAATCCCAGTAGCTTACTGAAGTTGATGGATGATCAGAATATCGGTACAAAGGCTACTCGAAGCCAAATTATCAAGACCCTGTATGATCGTGGCTACATTAGCGGTGATAGAATCGAAGTCAGCGTTTTAGGGATAGAGGTGATCCGGATACTTGAGAAATTCTGCTCCGAGATCCTAGACGTCGAGATGACTAGGCAACTAGAGGAAAAGATGGCTTCAATCGAGGAAAAGAAGCTACATAGGAAGAGTCTGTTGGTGGAAGCTGTTAGAAACCTGAAACCGGTATTAACGGTTCTAAAAGACAAAGAACTTGAAATTGGAAATGAGTTGGGTACGGCGATACGGGAATCCCTTCTTCAAAGAAGAATTCTTGGTCCATGCCCGGTCTGTAAAGATGAAAACATTCTGCTCTTGAGATCGAGAAAGACTGGTAAGCAATTCGCTGCTTGCCCAAACAAACTGAAAGGATTATGCACCTTTTCTGCTCCTCTACCGCAGAAATCTGCTATACTACCTACAGGAAAACAGTGTTCTACTTGCGGTCATCCTGTGGTACTGGTCAGGAGAACCGGTCGAAGACCATGGAACCTCTGCATAAACCTCCAATGTCCTTCCAAGAAGAATTGGAAATCGAAATCCAAAACTCGAAGAACTGTTAAAAAATCTAGTAGCTGAGGTGTGCAGGGACCCGTAAGAACACTAAAATATTCCCCTATTTTCCTAGAAAGAATGGAAGACTATGCCACAACAGATTGTTTGTGATAAATGTGGGGCAGTCCTCTACGAAGGTCGAGAACTTAAGCCGCCTGAAGAGGTGATACAGGAAAACGGAGGGGAATGCCCTCATTGTGGCAAGAGGCTGTCTTTCTTCCCAGAAAAGGTAGACATCGATACCTCTCAATAATCCTTAAGCGTGCACAAGAAGTTTTGAAAGTGTATCGAATACTCACAACTAGCTGTGGGAACCGCTTCCCAGCGGTAGAAAAGAGCCTCGTTCGAGGCTGGCTTACCTGAATCATAGGTGCATGTCAAGTAACCCTAACAAACGCTTTAATAATCTCATTCTGGAGATAGATCAGCACTTTTGGTTCGGGGGATAAGAATTAGTGGAAGGTTCTAGCAGCTCTCTATACAAGAGCCTTAAGAAGAATGTTCAGGTCTTAGTGAATGAACTCAGGTCGTCTCTTCGCCCAATAGTCTCAAGAGACGTGTTGTTCAGAAACTCCTGTCTTTTTCTGATCACTATCCTCGCATTCATGGTGAGAATTCTTCCGCTTAGGTGGGGGTCGTACCTCTCTGAGTTTGACCCCTACTATCACTACAGGTGTACGCGATTTATAGTGGAGAACGGGTTCTCCGCATTCTTTACTTGGCACGATATGAAGAGCTGGTACCCGTTTGGGAGAAGTGTCGCGCAGAATACTCCTCTTGGACTCCCATTCTCTGGGGCTGTCTTCTACTATGCCTTGAGATTTCTAGGGTTCAACGTAAACGTCCTAGACGTTTGCATATTCTTTCCTCCCATCCTTGGAGCGGTCACGTGTCTCGCCACCTACTACCTCGGGAAGTACATAGGCGGTGAGGAAGTCGGTCTCTTCTCCGCGTCCTTTCTGGCGCTTAATCCCGCCTATATCAGTCGAACTTATCTTGGCTTCTACAAGCACGAGACGATTGGAATATTTGCTATGATTCTGACTGCCTTCTTCTATCTTCGTTCTCTTGAAAGAGAGAACTCCTTGGTCAGATGCGTGTGCTATTCGATAGGTGCAGGTCTCTCTCTGGCGTTTCTAGATGTCAGTTGGGGGGCATTCTATTATATGATGGATCTTGTTGCGGTTTTCACGATTCTAATCGTCTTCGTCAGGGAATATGACCGCAAGATCCTCGTCTCCTACGTGGTAACAATGGCCCTCAGCATAGCTATTGCAATACAAGTGCCACGCCCCGGATTGGGAATGCTGAGGTCGATCGGGACCGTCCCGGTCTTCGCAGTACTGATCCTCTTGTTGGGCTACGAGGTATCGTATTATCTTAAGTCACCCCGGTCCAGAAGCTTAGTTATCTCATCGGCGCTGATCTTGTTTGCCGGTATAGTTTACTGGCTGCTCTCGATTGAGTATATTTCCCCACTGATCGGTAGGTTGATCTCTGTCTTGGACCCCTTCTCTCGAGTTGATATGCCTATTGTTCAGTCTGTTGCGGAGCATCGACCTGCAACTTGGGCGGCTTTCTACTACGAGTTCGGTCTTCTATCATTTCTTGCACCGTTAGGCTTCTACTTCGCTTTGCAGAAGAGGACGAACGCCAACCTCTTTCTGGTATTGTTTGGATTTACCTCGATGTACTTCGCAGCCTCCATGGTCAGATTGACGTTGATTATGGCACCGGCATTCTGCATTCTTGGCGGGCTTGCATCCGCAGAGATACTGAAACCTTTCGCGGATATCGCTAGAGGTACGACTTTTTTCATGAGGCGTAAGACACGATTTGTGCCCCGTGTTGGGTCTGAGTTTGGGTTACTGGCGTTTATCCTGCTTCTGCTTATTGTCTTTCCTACCTTATGGAGGGGGGTCGATAGCGCATATCAACCTGTGACAATCGTCACCTCTAGCATTCCTATCCGTCAAGGTTATGGGGACTGGTTGGAGACCCTCACATGGATGTCGGATAATCTGGATGATGACGCAGTTGTGGCTGCTTGGTGGGACTACGGATATTGGATTACAGATGTTGCTAACAAGACTACCTTGATCGATAATTCCACGATAAATTCAACGCAAATCTCTCAGGTCGCTTTGATGTTTCTCTCAAACGAGACCCGTGCATTGCCGATACTCCAGAACCTTGGAGCTAGCCACGTCGTTGTGTTTACTACCATTCCCTTGGCCCAGCGGTTACGTCAGTCAATCTACTTTGGGGAAGAGGTAAAATGGATATGGATGGCAGCGATAGCCGGTGTAGATAGATCTGAGATTGAGGACCCCTCTCCCAGATTTGTGGATATACCGATGCCGAAGCCCGATTTGGTATTAAGCACTCTAATCTACTATGGAATGTACCGTGAATATGTGGCTTGGGGTGGTATACCTGTGCCTGAACACTTCGAACTTGTATACGCATCATCTAACGATATGGTCTTCGTCTACGAGATCGAGAACCAATAAGGATGCGATGTTAGGCAGTATGCGTAAGAATACTTGTCTTAACGCATCTAGTATTATGAATGGCAGATTCGAAAGATCCTCTTATGTGTACTTCGCTTGTATGGCTTAGATGTGAGTAGTACTCTCCATCTGTCTTTTCAATCCTCGCCTATACTTCCCATATTTATCCTCAAGGGAGAATTTTCCTGGATTAGGATTGAATAACTCGCTCGACCCACAGTTTGGACACTCGTCGGGGTTCAGTGTGTATTCTTTGCATTGCTTACACTTCCTCAGAATCCACCCCAATGCTCATTGCCTCTGGAAACTACCCTGTCCTTTGTTTTTCTCCAAGTTTTGTATTGCCGTCCGAACAGAGCCCTCCAAGACCCTTTCTGCATCTTTATAGTTTCTTGCAGTCACTTCAACTCGGTATCTTGGTGCTCCTACAACGTAGAAATCTACAGTTACGTCTTTCGGCTTCTTTATGTTCTTAGCTGACTTGAAGGCTTCTCGGATGATTTCTACTCCGTTCGGTTTTGGGCAAGAGAGTTCTAGGATTCCCTTTACTTCGACTCTGGGTACCTTGATCTGTGATTTAGCTATTGTAGCAATTTCTTTGGCATACTTCTGTTCGACGCCAGCATCTAATAGAGCCTTCGCCCCTTTCTCAGCAGATTCTTCGAAGCCGTTGTAGAGTCTACCAAAACGGTCTTCTATCTTTGAACCCACTTTGTCATAAATCTCTTCGAGAGTTAAGTCATGTTTCTCAGCGATCATCTTCAGTAGTCCTTTGGCTCTCTTCTCTCTCTTCCAATGAAGCATCTTCTCTTTCTTCTCGCGTCCGCTGACTTGTCTAAGTGATAAGTCTACATGCCCCTTCTGGGTGTCTACCCTGAGAACCTTCAGTACTACCTTCTGCCCCTCTCTAACATGGTTGCGGATGTTTCGAATCCAAGTGGAGGCTACTTCAGATATGTGTAGAAGTCCCTCTTTGTCGTATTCATCAAGGGTGACATAAGCACCGTAAGGGACCACCCTCTGTACGGTTGCAACGACCAAGTCTCCGACTTCTGGCCACTCGAATTTCCTCACTTCATTCAATGTTCTTACTCCTGTTGGGTTCGCTGTCCTCTATGAGCTACGGTGTAGCTCATTCCAATACGCTTACGATCTCGCCTTTTGTCCTTGCCTTTCCTCCGGTTGGTTCAGCTAACACATTTCCGCATACGTTGCAATGGACTTCTGTAGTAACGGAGTCAAACAGGACTTGTTCGTTTCCACATTCAGTGCAGCGTATTCGTAGGAATCTGCTTCCTGGACGGGGGATGAGCTCTTCCCAAGAAGGCGTCAACATCTCGTTCCCTCAAGATTTGATTTCTAGTTTCTTAAGCCTAATTCCTAACCGGCTGACGGTATACCCGCAGTCTTTGCAAGACAGTTGTACCGTCATTTTCTTAGTGGTCTTTGCTGTCTTTCTTTGCCTTGGTCTTGGTTGACCGCCGTATCCTCTAAGTTTCTTGTCGTATCTCCTTCTACCGGCGGCCATTGTTCGATCCTTGCCTTTACGGTAGATCGATACGGTGTGTGTTGTATGTTTCCGGCATCGGGGACAGTACGTCTCCATACTCTTAGGGCTCTTCATCTTTCGGAACCTTCACTTCGATAGTGAATCCTTGCCTCACTAAAGCCATAGCGTTCTCTGCTGGGAGAGTAGCTATATCTTCGGTCTTGAATGGACCATAAGTTTTCATATCAGAACCGATTATGGCAGGGATCTCACGTAGGAATCGGACTAATATTCTTTTTGGAGTCTTCTGTTCTCCTTCATCCTTCCCCTCCTTAATCTTCCCCTCGTATGATTGACGAATCTCTTCGTCGAAATAACCTATCGCAGAGAGAATGGACCTGCATAATCCCTCGTCTTCCACAGTCAAATCTTCAGGAGAAATCTTTTCTCCCTCTGTGGTAATCCTGAGAATCTTACGTCTTCTAGTAGCTACAAGATTCCTTGCGATCTTTCCGGTCTGTTCCAACTCCTCCTTGAGTAGTACTGCTCTTGTTGATTTCTGGTCAAGTTCTTGTAGAAGTCCTCTCCGTCTCTTGAGGTATTCTCCTACTCTTTGGTAGTAGTCCCGAGGAAGGGGGTTCAGTTGCTTACTACTGTTTTCCTCTCTCCACCTGTGGAATAAGTCTTCGTAGAAAGAGTCTGTTTTTGATTCCAACCGGTTCATCTCTTGGGGTTTGTTCGATTCGATTCTATAATCGTGCCAAGCTACTGTGGTGTCTTCTTGATGTCCTCCCTCTCATTCTCGGGGTGATGCAAGTCCTTTACACATCAGCATGATTGCTGCTGCGGTGGGTAGCTCAAGATTCTCGTCTTTGAATGGACCGTGGGTTTCACCGCCTAATTGGAATTCGGGACTATTCGTAACATGTATTTTAATCTCTTCCCCTTCAAAAGCTAAGGTTTCCGATAATGGGTTGAATTTTTTCAGTTCTTCCGTTGGCACTATTGCTGTTCTGAACCCTGTCTTTCCGTGGAGTGTTTCTGGGAGTCTGATCAGTCTGTGGATGTCGTATGTTACGACTGGGTCGATATCGACGGCCTGCATTTTTATGGCAAATCGGATTATCTTATCCCAGCTTTTAGACCCGACTCCTCTTATTGAATACCAGGGGGGGCTTGTCTTCCAGAATTCAGAGATATTGTCTCTTTCTAAGATGATTGTCTCTGCGGTTCTTCTTAGAAGTCCAACCTGGTTTGTCAGCTCTTCTTCTGATGTCTTTACTAGTAGGTCATAGACCGCTTTTGCTAGTCTTCCTCTCCACCCAGGGTCAGTGAGATCTGGTCCCAAGTTCGTCTTTCTTGTTGTTAAGATTCCTTTATTCAGTCCATGCATTTCTGCCTCTAGTCCAGTCCCTTTCATGTAGTCGACGATCTCCCTTCTCGCATGTTGGTCTAGGTTCATCACGGTCTTCGTTTCAACATGGACATGATATCCTCTGTTTCCGGAAAAACAAACCAGAAGATTCTCGTATGAGAATCCAAAGTCGTTCGTCAAAAAGTCGAGGAGCTTAACTACTTCTCTCTTTGTATTTTCAAGACAATCTCCGCATATCCAATTCGTATCATGGATCTTGCTACTGCATTCAGGGCATCTTGATGGGGGCTCTCCAACTCCTGTTCTCTGGCATTTCTCGCATATCCATATTTCATGTGTTCTCTTACAATCGGTTTCGAGATGGTCTGCATCTATGTCAAATACTAGATCAGCACCCTGCCACTCTTTCTTATCCATTTCATTGGTAGGATAATTGTAGTAGGCGGCTGAGTAATAGACATCTGATGGGCCTAGGTTTTTCAAGGTAGTTCTAAGTTCATTGATGCTTGTGAAGCTTCTGTGACGGACCATCATTCTATTCTTGAATAGAAGGAAGCCGAACTCTCTTCTTTTGATACTTGTAGGTTGTAGGATCTTTGTTCCATGATTCTTGTAGTATTCGCGAAACTTCTTCTGTAGGAAGTTTCTACTCTTGCTTTTCACTCTTCCTCATCTTTCCTATCATCCTGAGTTTATTTCTGTAGTATGAGAGTGGGTGTATTATTGACTCGCAGATTTTGTCAGGGTTTCGGCAAAGACCATTCGTCTTTAAGGTAGAACAGTTCGGTGGAGAATACTTTGTTCTAGCCCCTCTCTTGCCTGCTATATGCTCCACTTGATACCTTGTCATTTTCTCGTTGAAATCTGAGGCCTCTGTGAATAGTCCTATGACCTCATCGGCTGATAGTCCAACCCTTAAAAGGAAAGATGTTAGGGCGAATCTTCCTGTGTGTGAGAGGTGTCTCCCCGAGGCTGCGTTGTCGTACAGGGTCTTGATGCAAGGTGGGAAAGCGCCTGTCGTTATCTCTGTTGGGTACTCGTATGATTTTATTGTGCGTTTCCGTCTATCAAGCATTTCTCTCAGTCTATCGGTTCTTTGGTCTAAAGATCTTGGTAGTTTTGTGTACGACGATTGAGATAGCCTTTCTTCTAGTTGTCGCTGGACTTCCTCTTGAAGGAGTCTTGCAACTTCTTCTCTAGTAACATAGATGTTGCCTTCTATTACTATCCGGTTTACAAGTTTCCATTTTCTATCTTGGAATGTGACACTGTTCTTTAGGAAGTTCCTGAAATCAAGGGTGAAATCGAAGGTTTGCCCATTCAGGCTGTCTAGCGTTGATTTCAAGTCCCAGTCGAAGGTTCCGCAAGAAGCTTCTAGTATCTTCTCCTTCTCCTCCGATCTAAGGATGTTGTACGCCCGTCTCGCCTCTCCCAAGGCGTATCTTCTATTCAAGAAAGTATCTTGAATCCCCATGACTAGCATTATTGCGATCGGAAAGGAGAGTATCTCCACATCACTACTTGTCCACTGATGGACGACAGAACCATACAGGAGAGACTCTTCCACTCTCCTTTCCGCCCTCTCCATGATGGAGGAGTATTCTTCTCCTACCAACTCTCCGACTTTGATGTTCAGGCTTTCAACGTATTTCCTAGCCTCGGAGCTGAAAGGGTATTTTGCGAAGTCACTTTTCGAGGTAAACATAATCCTTGTTTCCAACCAACACTCGTAATGTTCTCCCTTACGGTCAGTCGGATTCTATCCTTGGTGCTAGATAGTACGCTAGTCTTCGTTCTTCTGGCAGTCCGAAATTGAGTTTGACTGGCATATTCGTTGAGAACCCTATATCCACGATATCGGATGTTGCAGCTCCGGCCTTGACGATTTCTGATAGATAGTTTAGACTGAATGTTGCCTCAGACTTCTCTCTTACATCGAGGCTTAAAACCACTTCACTATCTCTCTTGAACTCAACTGTTGCGCTTCCAAGGTCGCCGATTGCTTTAAAGATCAACTTGTCAGGTGTAGCTTCGAGTCTTACATTGTCGCTTACTGCTAGCGCATCATCCATCGTTTGTTTCAACGAACTGGACGTCATCTTGACTACAGTATTGAAGTCGATCTTCGGGGTGGGGGCTTCTTCTTCTGTTATTTCGAGTGTGGGCATGACAAATTTTCGAACATAGACTCCACTCAATACGAGTTCAAGCTGCCTTCCTTCTTCGTTTGTCGATATCTCAAGTACTTCATCGCTTCCAACACTCTTAAGGAGTTTCAGCATCTCACTCATATTGATACAGACATCAATAGGTTGGTTGCAGACGTATTCCTGAAAGGTGTTATTTGGCATCTCAAAGTCGACCATTGCTACATGAGACGGGTCCATTGCGCGCAACCTTATTCCATTCTTGTCGACTTTAAATGTGGCCTCGTCCACTAAGGTTGAGACGGCTGCCATTAGATTCTTCCATAATCGTGCGTCACTCATCTTGATTTTCATTGGCTGCACCATTTTTTCGAGTCAGTCTGTTCTACTCTTATCTTAAGGATTTAAGACGGTTTTCGAATATTGCCTCTCTCCTGTTCTATAGGTGTTTCCTCTCTTCTTGTCGTTTTTCGAATGCTTCTTTCATATTGAGAGCCAGGGCCGTCATTCCTTCTGTTGGATCTTCGTGGAGACACAATATCTTCAGGGCTTTCTTGAACGGTAATAGCCCCTCAATCCATGTATATGCTGCTAGAGCTTCAAGTGCATTGGCCTGATTGTGGCGGTCCACCCGCTTCGGTAGTACCTTCCTTAATCCCGACTCTTTGAGCGCAGTCGATAAGATTGACCCCTTGACTTTCTCTCCGGTAGGCCGACCCAACTTTGATGATAGAGAAACAGAATGGAGGAAGTTAAGGTAGGAATCTCCTAACGCAGCTAAATCCTTATTGAATAATATGTCTCTTAGTTTTGGTTTCTGAAACGATCCAGTTGGGGGTAACATGTCTTCTAGTTCTCTTGGTAATTGAACTTTCACTGATGACTGTTCTCCCAGGATTGCTTCAATTCTTGTTCGAATTCTATCATTCGTTTTTCAAGGTCTCTTAGAGCCCTTTCAAATACTCTTGTAGCCGTGGTTCGTCCTTTTGTACGAACATAGATTATGGGGTGGGATACGAGAGGATGAGGTATATTGTATCCCGCAAATTCCACTAGCTTCTGTCTTAGGAGGGCTTCTTGGACTATGTTACAGAAGGTGTGTCCTTCGCCTTTAACTTCAACTCTCAGTTCTTTCGGCTCATTTTTTAGTATCTTCAATTCCATCCGATGATCCCTCTCCGTTTTTTCCATAGTTCACAGTTATCTTCCTCTCTTCCCTGTTTGAACAGATCGGGCAATGTAGTATTCTACCTCTCCTGACCAGTCTGTTCCCACATCTCGAGCAAGAAGCTTGGGTGATGCCGAGGGTTTTCCCAAGTGTTGATAGGTGTATCGCCCCATTCCTGTTACTAATCACTTTTGCTTTTATCAAGTCTCCAGGTTTGAACGCCCCGCGCATTGTTCTTACGTAGTTTGAACTTACCGTTGAGACGTGAATGATCCCCGTAAAGTATCCGGGAACTGGTTTGCCGTCTACGCTGAGAATCCTTACTGATGCCGTCTTGTCTTGTGTGCTTGCCACTTCTCCCGCAACTACGCTTCCATTTCTCGGGAAAATAGGATGATTCCCTTTTGGGTAGATTGAAACATGTTTATTGCGTGTATCTGTGATGACATATCCTGTAGTTTTCGAGCGGATGTCCCCCTCCTCAACGAAGGTTCCTGGTCCTGGCACAAATTCTTCTATGACTCCCAGCTTTTCTCCAGGCGTCTTGAACTCTCTAACCTTTCTTCTACTCAAGCTGTATTCCTCTTCCTGACGATTCTGTACAAATCAACCTTAACGGTGTATCCCTTTCTTTTATGGAAGTTTAGGGTTCGTGGGAGGACGAATTTATTCTGGAGAACCCCTGTAATTTTTCCTCCATGTTTGTCGATGAAGTTTCTAATGAGTTCTCTATTCTGTATACCACTCTTGTGCAACGAATAGACGACATTACCTATTTCTAAAGCTTTTTGTAGGAATCTAAGGTCAGCTCCTCTCTTTCTGGTTCCAAAGGGAGGATTCTGTATGACTGTATCATAGCTTCCAGGTACTGAATCGACCTCTACAGCGATCCAATCAATCCTCTCTTTCAATCCCAGATTCTCTGTGTTGAAGCGCCCAGTTTTGATTGCATGAGGGTCCACATCTACTGCCACGACTCTTGCTGCTCCCAGTATCGCTGCCCCGATTCCAAAGATGCCTGTCCCAGATCCTAGGTCGAGTACAGTTTTTTGTTGTATATCGTTGTAGGTATATGCTGCGAGCCAGAGGATTTCGGCAGCTGTCTTCTCGGGGGTCATATACTGTTCTAGGTTGACCTTCGGTGACTGAAACGGTAGAAGTCCTGACAGTCTCCTTTCAAGTTCCTTCTTCTGGATGAATCCCATCGACATAGGTAGTCCACTTCTTCAACCCTACCATAATTTCGACATCTTCGATGGATAGAACAGGATCCTTGAACCTGTATTTGTCGTCTATGGCTATGCGTGGGCAAGCAGTATTCACGTAGGCTTTGAACTCAGAGAAATCTCTGAGTGTCTCAGGTGAGACTTCGGATGAGATGAGTAGGGTTCCGTTCCTACCTGACTTGTCCAATAGTTTCTTGACCTTGATCGCATCGTCGAACCTGAGTTGCCCTGTCTTTGTGCTGACGATTATTCCAAAGTCGGTTGTCTCTCTTGCTTTTGATATCCTTGCCCACCTGCGTTTCAATTCATCTCGCTTCTTTCCTCTCATATCGAGAATCTTGCCTTGATATGGCTCGGCAAGAATAACAGGGCTCTTTAGGGTAATGGCGGCGCCCAAAGCATGGAACGCGCTTCCTACCAAGAGAAAAACGTCGACGAGATCATCGATTTCTTGCATTGTTGAGTAATTGCAGCCTAGTATCTGTCCATCATACTTGATATGCCCTTTCTTCGTCCCTATGATGGGTTGCATGCCCTTTCTTTCTAGGAATCTCTTCACTCGTTGTAGGTCGGCGATATGTTGTACCGTTGTTGCAAGTCCGATCTTCTTATATCCTTTGAGAAATGGGATAGTCTTCTCTACTGTTTTGAGGACATCGGTCTTTGAAGGTACTTCAAGATACAGTATAGGAACATCGTCTATCGTTGTGTGAGGGCTGTGGCCGAAATGAACGATCAAGTCAACTTTAAGCATCTTTGCTTGGGAGACTGGTAAGTCGCAGGCTCCATGACATGGATCTATCGAAACCATGGCTAAGGCATCAGTGTTTTCCTCGACCAATCGGCTGAGTCGAGAAGCAAACCTCCTTAGCCCTTCTGGGAGCTGGAGGAGGACGCGTTTCGCGTTTCTGTTCATTATCTCCGTAATCATTGTCTGCTCTTGAAGATCGTATGTCTCCAGAATGGAACACCCTCTAGCCATATAGTTGTTCTTTGGGGTGGAGAACAGGTATACCTTATTTTAACCTTCGGTGCCTCTGTATCTATCGTTCAACCGTTACGTACGGGGACCTTTACACAGGCTTGTTGACAAGACACGAACGATCTTATGTTATCTAGTACCGTCTTACTGTGTTGAAGAGAGTCCTGAGGTCGGATAAATTGGTAACGAACCTTCCTCCGGAGAGCAAGGAAAAATGGGCTCAATACTCTGAGGCGCGGACAGTTGAGGAGAAGCTTTTTGCTCTCAGAGAATTCTACTCTTCGATTCCAAAACACAAGGGTACAAGTAAACTCCGTGCAAACGTAAAACGTCAGATCTCGAATCTCAGGCGTCAAATGGAAGAGAAGAAGACTAAATCAAGAAGGGGTGGTAGGGGTTGGTTTATCGAAAAACAGGGGGCTGCTCAACTAGTCCTTCTGGGCTTACCGAACTCAGGCAAGAGCACCCTTCTTTCAAGGGTTACAAACGCTAAACCAGTAGTCTCAAGTCTCCCTTTTGCGACATTGAGACCCGAAGTAGGCATATACAACTATGGTGATGTCTCGTTTCAGCTGGTTGATACGCCGTCTCTTCAAGCCAAATCTGACCGAGACGTAGGATTCAACTCTCAGATTCTTGGTCTAGCTAGAAATGCTGATGGTCTAATAATTGTCCTAGACTTGTCGGCGGACCCTGCTGGGCAGTTGAATGTGATATGTAAAGAGCTTGATGAATCTGGTATCGTAATAGGGGATTCCAGCGTTCATATCGAGTTCATTAGAAGTTCAGACGATACTCAAGTGAAGGTCTCGGGTAAACTGTTGGACTGTATAGAAGAGGATGTAAGGCGTCTATTGAATAGTTATAGGATTCGGTCTGGTCTCATCAAAATAGGCGGGTGCGCGACACTAGATCAGATTGAAAACGCAATCTTCAAGAACACAGTCTACAGGTCAGCGGTAATTGTTGCCAACAAGATAGAGACTCATGGATCACGTTCTAGCTTGGATCAGTTGCTTGAATCTGTGGATGGGGGACTAGGAGTATTACCCTTTTCTTGTTCTAGAGACGAGAACTTTGATCGGCTTGGTGAGACTTTGTTCTCTGTTCTGGGCATTATCCGAGTTTACACCAAGAATCCAAATCGCCCGTCCCGCTCACCGCTCCCAATCACGGTGAAGAAAGATACTACAGTCATCGAGATTGCCAGGATCATTCACAGCCGATTATCTAGAAACTTCAAATACGCCCGAGTTTGGGGGCGATCGGCTAAGCACGACGGACAACATGTAGGTCAGAATCATGTCTTGATGGACAGAGATACCGTCGAGGTACATTGTAGGTGACCGAGGTTGCTATCCTCTCCGACATCGAAGTACAACAATATCTTCGAAGTGAATATGTTTGCTAGCAATGATCTCAACCTTGAAGTTGTTTCTGTGTAGTTTGTTGATGATGGGCTGGATTCCACCAAGGCTTGATTGAACTAGTAGAAGGTTTCCATCCCTCTGTAGGAATCTTGGGGCCTGGTCTAGGAACCTGTTGGTCACCAGTCTTCCGTCTCTCCCCCCGTTCCAGGCAGATTGCAGGTAGTCCCTGTCTGTCGAGGTATCGAAGTCAGGTAGGTAGGGTGGGTTGAAGGTTACAAGGTCGAACCTCTTCCCGGTTTTGATCGGATCGAATAGGTTCCCTGCGAGAACACTGATCTTATGGTCTAACCCGTTCAACTCTGCATTCTTTTTCGCGCATTTTACTGCAAACGGGTTTATGTCTGTTGCAATCACTTCTTGAGCGGTGTCGGCAGATATTAACGCGAGTAGACCGCATCCTGTGCCTATGTCCAGTGTTCTCTTAGATGTGTAGTATGGAATCTGATCGGCGATTAGGAAGCTGTCTTCTGCAGGTCTATACACGTTCTCTGTAGTCTCAACCCTCATCCTAGTTCTACCTCTTTCCCGTTCTCTCACATACTTTGTTTGCTAGTTTTACGAATTCTTCAGGGGATAACGTGAAGACTCTGCGGTCCATCATTGGTAGCGTCCTCCTCAGATCGTCGATCTCTTCATCCTGAAGTCTCAGTTTGTATTTCAGAAATGGGTAGATTGCCTTTCTGAGTCTTCTCCTTCTTTGACCGAAGAGATCTCGGACTAATTCCTTGAGAATATCGATGTGGACAGTATTATTGCCCTTTGGCATGGGGGTGAGACGTACTATCGAAGATGTTACGTTTGGTTCGGGGTAGAACGCCTTCGAAGGCACCGAATCCAAGATCTCGACTTGAGCCTTCAGTCGAGTCATGACGCTTAGTCTACTGTATTCTCTGTCTCCTGGCAGGGCCTCAAGTCTTGTAGCAAACTCTTTTTGCAATATTAATACTGCAGTCCTGAAGCGGTATTCCAGTATCCTAAAGATTAGGGGGGAAGATATCTTGTAGGGCGGAGCCGAGACCACTTTGTCGAATCTTGGTAGCTCGATCGAGAGAATATCTCCGGCTAGGATTTCCACGTTGCCTATATCTCGAAGTCTATCTTTGAGTATCTCGATGAGTTTGTGGTCTACTTCTGATGCGATTACTGTTTTTGCTTGACGTGCCAGCGCCTCTGTTAGATAGCCAAGTCCTGAGCCTACATCCAGGATCACTTCTGTTGGTTCAATCTCGGCGTAGCCGATTAGTTCCTCTATGACTCGTGGGTCGACGACAAAGTTCTGTCCAAGTCTCTTCTTTGGATGAACATCGAAGGTTTTCAGGAGGTTCTTGGTCTCAGTCAAGAGATCCCTATCTACTCTCTCAGAATACACGGTTATCTATCCTTGATTTCAGGATTCGGTTAATAGATCCGTTTCTAGATGATGTGGTTGAGGAGGCCAAGCGTAAGGGTCTCGTCGAGTACTCTTGTTGGCTATCTTAGCCGGCTGAATAAATAGTACTTCTGTTCTGTGGAGAGTTCCTCGATTATTCTCTTTGCTACTAGCTTGACTGGACCTGGTAGGCTTGTTCTCTTCTTCAGATCGTCAAAGCTCTCAAAATCTCTCTTTTCTCTCTCAGAGAGAATTATCCGTAGGTAATGTTTTCCGATGCCTGGAATTAGTTCTAGGGTGTGCATTCTTGGGGTGAGGGGTTGAGACTCATTAAAGAATCTTATGAACCTGTCTTCCTGTTTCTGTACGATCTTCTCGACTAGGTTAGATATCTCTCTGCGCGCGCTTGTGGTCAACTCGTTGTACGTGATTCTTCCTGCGATGTGGGTAATCTTGTTTCTCCTGTCTTTCCCAACATATACTCTCTCGTGGAGTTCGAAAGTCGCTTCTCTGCTAGTGGTTGCCTCGAGTAATGTAAAGTATTTTTCACCTAGTAATTGTACGGTGGGTTCCGTTCCATATCTCAGTCTTCCTCCCCCTGACCTCCCTCGCGGAAGATAGTCGAGGACGTACGCAAACTCTTCATAACGCTTTGAAATGCTCATTGGTGCTTCTCATCTCCCATCCATAAGTACTTGCTAAGAGCTTGCTGTCCTCCCCAAGAAACCTGAAGAATATGGGATCGCTTGTTCCCCTCTCTTTGTAGAGAGTTTACTTTTGTAGATTAATATTTCGTGTCTTGTTAAGACTTGGGGGAATACTTCTCTACCGTCTTTAGTATCTCTTCAAGCTGGGTTGTTGCCACTATTCTTGGGCGGCTTGTAACGAAGAAACTCCTCATCTCCTCCACGGTGGAGGGCATGCAATTCACTATCTGAACGGCGTTCTTCTCTTCTATCGAAAACTTTTCCACTAGTTCCTTCTTCAGTTCTTGAGCCTTTTCAAGGTCGATTCTCGTGAATTTGATAGTATAGTCTAGGGTTCTTCTTTGGAATTGATTGAGTTCTTCGGGGTCTCTCTCTTCTAGTTTCTTTCGTACCTCTGGAATTGAGATGTAGGTTTGTGAAATAATCTTCTTCGGCAATCCTTACACCTGTCCCGTCGTCTTGTAGGGTTTGATATGGTTCGGTAAGGCTATGATTCTTTTTACCTGTTCTCCATCCCTTACCTCTACAATATAGGCTCGTCCTCTTTTCTCCAATATTTTTCCGATCTTTCCGTGAAATCTTCGGTGCGGCATCCCTTTGTGTACGCTCGGATTGATCTGTATATTCACTTGTTCGCCTTCTACGTACTCGTGTAGAAGAGGGCCTAACGGGTCCATCCCTTTCCTTCTAGGAGACTTAGTAAGAAGCCTCCTTGTTTTTGACCTATATCCCTTGGATTTCCTCATCTAATCCCTCTAATTGAACGTCCATTACGTCTAATTGTATCTCCGAGACCTCTGTCTCTAGAATATTAATGAGACTTGGCTCTGTCTTAAATTCGACTCCGCTTATGAGGCCTCTCATCCGGGTTCCTCCTTGGCATTTGATCATAAGTTCGATTTGGTCGGGTGCCAGCCTTCTGGTAGTCGTCTTGTATATGTATTTCTGTCGTCTCTGTTTTGACCTGGACCTACCGTTACGCACATATTGTGTGATCATAGCCTTTGAGAAGGCTTTCTCCAGCATCTCTAGTTTCTCGTCCGCAACTTCATTCTCTAGCTTTACTATTGCCTTATATGACGTGGTTGTCCGGGTTCTTATCGTCATCTTTCGAGCTATTTCTCTTGTAGTTCTTGCAAGTCTTATAACCTCGATCTTCCCGGAGCCGTGTTCATTGATTATCTCTCTCAGGTTCTCCAAATCAACGGGAACCTGTTTAATCCCTCGTACCTCCATAATGAACGGTCTTCCCTCCCCTAGGACTCTGGAGTCCTTATCCTCGCTTCCGACTGGTTTGAATCTAATGTTTTTGCCTGACAGTGTTTCTAGGATTGGTTTGCCGATGATTTCTTCGATGGAGTTGCCGGAGGTTCCTCCTAGACCTTTGCACTCAGGGCATCCAAGCCCATTGCAGGTCTTGCAGGTCCAAGCCCTTTGTTGGGTTCCTCTCACTAGCTTTCTATACCATCCAACTAAGTAGACTGGATTCATTTGTATCTGAAAGCTGTCTTTGAATGGATCGACGAAGATGGAGACTTCCGGATTCTTATGGTCAGCCCTCTTTTCGGTCTTCTTTGAGATCATTTTTCCTATCTCTCTACTAAACTCATTTCGTATCTCTTCTCCCCAGCCTATTCCTAGTCTGGATTTAACTTCGTCTTCTTCATCGATTATCGCCGGGGGTATTCTAATCCCGATGAGGAAGGTGTTGAAATGGAATCCCTCTGTTTTATGGACTATTTCATCGGTTAACGCTTCTATTCGCTCGAATTTTCCTCTACATAAGTGGCATTCTGCCGTCTTCTCTTCTAGGGTTACCCCTTGCTTCTTGAGGGTCTGAAGGGCGGGTTTGAAGAAACCGTTTGTAGCCAACTTCTTGAGTAGTTTTTCTCCTTTTCTGTCTCCGTCCAGTATCATTTTGTGGGCTTTGGCTGTAAGAATTAGTTTTAGGGCTCCCCCCCTCTCCGAATTGTCGGTTCCAGAGACTAGAAGAGCAAATTGTCTTCCTAGGCATCTATCGCAGAGTGGGTATTTTTGAAGAAGTTGTTCAGCCAGTTCAACTATCTGCAATTGTCGGAGACCCCTTACTTTGGGCAGATGAATCTGATTGGTTATCTAGCGCGGCATCCCCTTGAATAAGGGGAGTTTTCTTCTTGCAAGGGTTCTCATCATCTTTCTCATCATTGTGTACTGTTGAATCAGTTCTTTTACATCCTTCTCGGTTGTCCCGGAGCCTCTAGCCACCCTCTTAATCCGCTTTGCGTTGAGTATCTTCGGATTCCCCTTCTCTTCCTCCGTCATCGAATCTATGACGTATCTCCATCGCTTCATTTTTGTCTCGACGATTTCAAGTTGATCCTTTGGAATGTTATAACCTAACCCTGGAACCATCGACATAATCTTCCCTAGAGGACCCATACGTTGCATCGACTTTAGCTGTTCGTAGACATCGACTAGGGTTAGTTTTCCAGTCATCATTGCTCTGAGGCGTTTCTTTGAGACGGGGGCCTCCGCTTCTCTCACCTTTGTGACTAGACTGGCAATGTCCCCCATACCCAGCAATCTACCTACGAATCGCGTTGGGTCAAAATCTTCTAGGTCTGTGGATTTTTCGCCGGTTCCAATGTACAGTATTGGGGCTCCAGTTGCGGCGACGGCTGATAGTGCTCCCCCTCCTCTAGCAGAGCTATCGAGTTTTGATATGATGATTCCACCTATACTTGTAGTAGCGTGAAACTTCTCAGCTTGGATTGTGGCTTGCTGCCCGATCGTCCCATCGACAACCAATATGATTTGATCTGGCTTCACGTGTTCAGTCATCTCTTTCATCTCTAGGAGAAGCTTCTCCTCGTCTTTATGCCGTCCTGCGGTGTCGATTATTATCACGTCTACGCCTTCTTCCATGAAGGAGGCTACTCCTTTCTTCGCAATCTCGATGGCGTATTGCCCCTTTTTATCCCCGAATGTTCTGACCCCGATGTTTTCTGTCATCTGCATTAGTTGTGCTAAGGCTCCTGGCCGGTAGGTATCTGTGCAGACAACTCCGACTTTGAGACCCTTCTTGACCAGATTCGTTGCAAGCTTTGCTACAGTAGTTGTTTTACCGGATCCTTGGATTCCAATTAGCATCAAGATGTTAGGTCTTCCAGCTTCAAGTTCAAGACCTCTACTTCTCTCTCCGCCGAGGATCTGAACAATCTCATCGTAGGTTAACCTGATGATGTGATCTCTTCTGGAGACTCCGGAGGGCAGTTTTTTCTTTGCTCCTTTCCTGATCCTCTCTGAGAGTCTCATAACAATGTTCACATTCACATCTGCTTGAAGCATTGCGCGTTGGATATCCTTCAGATACTCTTCGATTACCGCTTCGTCGACAACCGGCATCCTTACCAGTTTACGTATCGAATCATGAAGAGATGAGCCCAGTTTCTCTAGAACCATTACGGATTACCGTTCGAATATCGTTGAATTCGGGCGTCTCTTAAGTTTATGGAATAGTCTAGATGTGTATCTAGAGGTGGGGGCGTCTCTTGGTATACCCTGTTCTTTCCTCATACGCATTTGCGATTTTCAGAATCTTCTTCTCGTTGTACGTATCACCCACTATCTGCATTCCCACTGGAAGCCCATCTATGAATCCGCAGGGGACAGAGATCGCGCATATTCCAGCCAGATTTACCGGTACTGTACCTATATCGCACATATACATGGCGAGTGGGTCTTCCACTTTTTCCCCAATCCTGAACGGTAACACGGGCATTGTTGGACCTACCAAGACATCGAACTTTTTGAATACCTTTCGGAACCCCTCTCGAATTAGCGTCCTTATCTTCAATGCTTTCAAGTAGTATTGGTCGTAGTAGCCGGCGGATAAGGCGTATGCCCCTAGGATGATTCGTCGCTTGACTTCAAGCCCGAATCCTAGTCCTCTAGTCTTAGAGGCGGAGTCTTCCCAGTTTAGTCCTTTATCTTCAGCTCGTAGACCGTATCGTATCCCATCATACCTTGCGAGGTTTGAGCTTGCCTCTGAGAGCGCAATAATGTAGTATGCTGGTAGTGAGTACGATAAGATCGGTAGGGATACTTCTTCGCATTCGGCTTCAACCTCATCGAGCCGCTGGATCTCCTGTTTCACGTGTTTTTCTACTTTGAGGTCTGTACCTGAACCGAATAACTCGTTTAAGACTCCTACCTTCATTCCCTCGACCCCCTCTTTCAGTGAATGAAGATAGTTTCCTTTTGAATGGATGGATGTCCCGTCTTCAGGGTCGTAGCCTGATATGGCGTCTAATAATAATGCGCAGTCTTTCACGGTCCTTCCGATCGGTCCTATCTGATCCAAGCTGTTAGCGTAAGCGATTAGGCCATACCTGCTTACTAATCCGTATGTGGGTTTTAGACCAACTACTGAACAGAAGCTTGCTGGACAGCGTACTGATCCCCCGGTGTCGCTTCCCAAGGATAAGGCAGCTTCCTCGGCTGAGACCGCTGCTGCACTACCGCCTGATGATCCTCCGGCTACACGGGAGAGATCCCAGGGATTATGGGTTACACCGAAGTAGCTCGTCTCTGTGGATGTTCCCATCGCGAACTCGTCCATGTTGGTCTTCCCGATGATGATGCCGTCCTCTTTTCTCACTTTGGCGACTACGGTTGCCTCATAGGGTGGGACGAAATTCTCAAGCATCCTCGAGGAGCATGTTGTCGGTATACCTTTTGTACAGATATTGTCCTTGATGGCGATGGGCAGTCCTGCAAGTATGCCAGCTTTCCCTCCTCTCTTAACTTTCTTGTCTATCTCTTCGGCTTGACGTTTTGCTATCTTCTCTTGTACTGATAGGTATGCATGGATCTGCCCGTCGATCTCGTTGATCCTCTCAAGAAGCATGTTGACGTATTCGTATGCTGTGATTTCTTGGGTCAGTATCTTGTCTCTTACTTCAAACGCCGAAGGTGAATGCAGCAATTGCGGGTCCTCACAGTATCTTCGGGGCTTTGAATAGTCCCTTCTCCTTCTTGGGTGCATTTTTGATTGCCAGTTTGTTCGGGAGTGAAGGGGTCACCTGGTCTTCGCGTAGTACGTTCTTGATGTCCATAGCATGGAAGGTTGGGTCTATGTCTTGGGTGTCAGCCTCATCGATCTTCTTGAAGTAATCCAGAATCTCGTTTAGTTGTCGGGCGAGGAGTGAGACCTCTTCATCGGATAGTTTGATGTTCACTAGATTGGAGATATGAACAACGGTCTCTTCATCGACGTCGCGGGAAGACTTTTCTTTTGTGTTTTTAGACATCCAGCTACCTGCCTGTGTGTCTTTATGGGTATCTATTCAAAAGTATTCATTAGGCGGACTTAAGACATTTCAGTACGCAATATAAGCAGTTCCAGCCTTTGGAGGGGTTGGGTTGTCTGAGGCTAGGTGTGAGGGGTGGCAGATCTATCCCGCGTCAAAATCGGGCTTGAGGTACACACTCAACTGACATGCTTGAAGAGCAAGCTCTTCTGTGGTTGTTCCTCGGACTACAGGAAGGGTCCCCCGAACTCTTATGTTTGCCCTGTTTGTCTGGGTATTCCTGGCTCGCTTCCCGTTTTGAATGAGAAGGCTGTGAATGCCTCCATCAGTGTAGCGCTGGCTTTAAACTGTAAGGTGTTTAAGACGGTCTTCTTCTGGAGGAAGAACTACGCTTACCCAGACATGAGTAAGAACTTCCAGATATCACAATTTGACAGGGCAGGGGGCGTACCGATAGCGGCTGAAGGCCGTGTTACAATAGCTGTTGATCATTCCCGTAAGAATATCCGGATCAGGCGGGTGCACCTCGAGGAAGATCCCGCTAGACTCATTTACCCCTCTACTATTGACACTTCACCGTATACACTTGTTGACTACAATCGCTCAGGCATTGCACTACTAGAGATCGTGACCGAGCCTGATCTTGTTTCTCCTAAGGAAGCTAGGGTCTTCCTCCAACGGTTACGCACCATCTTAGGGTATCTTGGGGTGTCTGACGATGCACTTGAGGGTGCAATGCGCTGTGACGCCAACATCTCGATCGAGGGTGGATCGAGGGTTGAGATCAAAAACATCTCCTCTTTCAAAGAAGTTGAGAGAGCGCTCAACTTCGAGATAATTCGTCAGAGAGACCTGGCGAAGAAGGATCGGACGATAAAACGTGAGACAAGGCATTGGGATGAGAAGAATAGGGTAACCGTCTCTCTTCGTGAGAAGGAAGAGGAGCACGACTACCGGTATTTTCCCGAACCTGACCTAGTACCAGTCACAATAGGCGATGAGCGCTTGATGGAGATCCACTCGAATATGCCAGAGTTGCCTGACGCAAGAAAAGACAGGCTCATCCGAGAATACGGGCTTCCATCCTATGATGCTGAGGTCGTAGCCAGTGATAAACATCTTGCTGACTTCTTCGAGGATTGTTCTAAACTCTACGGGGATCCAAAAGTGGTCAGCAACTGGCTGATCGGCGACTTCCTTCGCTACCTGCACGAGTCTAATTTAGAAGTAGTTCAGATCAAGGTGACTCCTAGTCACTTGGTTGAACTGTTGAGCTTGATCGACGAGAAGAGGATAACCGGGAAGCTCGCGAAGACGATTCTCCGGGAGATGGTCTCTACAGGCAAGTCTCCGGGCACAATCATCCAAGAGAGCGGTCTGGCTAGGTTGGGTGACTTAGAAGAACTCAAGAGACTTGTTGACCAAGTCTTCGAGCAGAATCCTAAAGCGGTAAGGGATGCTATAGAGGAAGATGTCGCAGTTCACTACCTTGTAGGGCAGTTGATGAGGCTCACGAGAGGAACTGCAGACCCGGCACTAGCGAACGAGATTATCCGGAAGAGAATCAGGGAGATGCAAGGTTAGGTAGCTTGCTTCAGGCTATTCTATGTCGTCGCCGGTGAGTCGCTTCCCCTTTTTTCTCGGAATTACTATGAAGAGGATGTTACCTCTATTCTTGAGTTCTACTCGGTCTAGATCGATATCTTCGGGCACTTTGATTTCAGCCTTGTACGTTGAGAATGTTCCAGTCCTACAATCGATTCCGAGGTCTTCGAAACATATTCGTCTACGCAGCTTTGCTGTTAGAAGGATCGAATCCTCCCCCTTCCCTTCGAGTTTGATGCTCCCTGCCTCAGCGTAGGGGACATCTACAACGATGCTCACATTATCGGTGGTGACGAATACGTTTGACAGAGGCTCTAGACTGGACTCTGAAGTGTTCCACCCTGGGCGCTCCCAGAAGAAGTGTTCTATCATACGCTCCATAAATTCATCCACTTCATCTAGGAGTTCGCTCATGGAGCTGAATTCTCGCCGTCTTCTAATGTAAGACAACCCTTGCTCCTCCAGGTCAAACTACTAGAGGTGAAGCTAGTTCCTGTGACTTACTCATTCTCTCCATCTCAGTCTGTGTTCGCCGCATCACATCTCGGGCTCTAAGCCGTATCTCCTCTCCTTTCTCCAATAGGGAAGACGCGTCGACTTGTATGTCTAGCAGCTTGTTCAGGGTGTCGATAATCATTGCGGCTGCCTGAGGATCTGGAAGGTTATAGAACGCTTGGCTCAATAGTACTGTCGCTGGGATTTCTCGTTCTGCGCATTCCTGTAGGATCACTGCATGTGGGCCGACTACAACCCCCTCGCTCATTATTTCTATCCCGCTTTCTGAGAGTCCTTTCAGGGTATCTGGGTCCGAGGCGGCGCCAAACACTTTCGGCGTCTCGATACTTGGTCGGTTAGGTTCGGTTATCCCACTGACTAGGATTACCTTTGACGCCTTCTTTGTTTCTGTCCAATCTACGATTAGATCGGCTAGTGGTCTGATCGCAGACGCAGGAATTGCGGTCTCGGAAAGAACCGCGATGAGTTTTCCGTCTCCGAAGAGCCTGATCGGGGCATGCGGGAGGCCTCCGTGTAGAACAGCTATTGGCGGTAGGTTCTCAGACTTTATGTATCCGATCTCTGGCAGTTTCAGAGATGAAACAATATGACCTACAGCGATGACTCCGACCAGTCCTACATCCGGTAGACCGACGAGTATTACCGGTTCTTTTTCCTTCGTCTCCTTCTTCTCTAGAACTTGAATTTCCTTCATCCCCCTCTAAATATATGAATTCTCGTTCTCCGAGTTCTCGGTGTCAAGTATAAGTCTTGAGTTTCCTTTCACGCATAACCGTCTTAGGAGAAACCTTAGGTCCAGCTTGTATCAGTACTGTCAATCACCGATGAGACTATCAATGGGAAGCAGATCGTTGCGTCGCCTATCACCGTGCAGAATTTGCCGTTCTCTCTCGCCTTTCGCCATGAGATGGCTTCTTCTAGAGGCGCACCGCTTAGGCTTCCTCCTTCCGGTCGATCCAAGGTAATCTGAAATGCGGCGTCAACCCCGTCCCTGAGCATGTTAGCTCCTAGTATGAAATGTTTCGGTAGTCCCCCTCCTAGGATGATCGCCCCCGCCTTCTTGGCTTCGAAGACTTTGTCTGAAAGCTTGTTCAAGTCCCCTACTGTATCGATTCCGATTGTATTGTTGCGACTGTAACTCCATAGATGGTAGCCGATCATAGAGTCGACCAGTCCTGGACAGAAGATAGGGACTTCTAGTCTTGCAGCCTGAAAGAGTAGTGACTCCTCGTCTTCCAATCTTCTTCCGAACTCGTATAGGAGGTCGCTGATCGGGATTCTCTTCCTTTTCTCCTCGGGAATACCGTCTAGGAGTTCAAAGATCTTCTTCTCTAACATGATGAAGGCCTCCTGTTCGACATAGATGTCTGCTATCCTCCCGATTCCCATTCCCCTCAGTTTCTTGTCGTCCGTTCGTCCCTTGCTTTGAATATGTCTGAACCCAGTGGCCTCGATTATGTCATGTACAATATTTGATCCGCTTGTCGCTATGACATCGATTATTCCAGCCTTGACTAGGTCGCACACAATGCTTCTAAGACCCGCTGGAATCATCGGTCCTGCCATTGTAAGGAATACGACGAAGTCTTCATCACGTATCATCTGAGACATTATCTCTGCAGCCTTACCAATCCTTCCGGCTCCTAAGACCCCAGAATGCGCCATTCTGTCGACTAACTCTCTTACTGACATCCCCTTCTCTAGGCGAATCTGTTCTATATACCTCAATCTAACCACTACTAAGGATGGAGAAGTGAAGTTGTTTGCTATACGTTAACGGTTCTATGAACCCTTTACCCGCATGATCTTCTTCTTTCCGAGCACCACCCAATACTCGACTTCTACACTCGGCTCCATCTTCGATATTATCGTCTCATCCGAAGGTAGCTCGCTCCAGAAGATCTCATAGTTCTCCAAGTCCATCAACTGGACGTTTTCCTCACCGATTGAGACTACTTGTCCTGTCTTCTTCTCTATCATAGGGACGTCTACTCTAGTGGTTACTGGACCGACCATGTTTCGTCTTGTACCATCAAAAACACCGATGCCCACCAATCTCACTTTTGCTGATCCATGCTTTCCCGGCTTGGAATGTGCAACCGATACTATTTGGCAAGGCTCCCCCTCTATGACTATGTAATTTCCCTCCTTCAAGTTGCCTAGGTTCTCAGGTCTACTCAAGTCCCGTTCCTCTGTTCACATTTGATACTCATGAAATGACGCTGTAGATAATAAATACTTGTCACCTTGCATTCCCTCCTCTTATAGAGGGACATTTCTTTTCGCCGACAAAGTTAAGGCTACTAGTTTGCTAAGACAAGTATCATGGTGACTTCTTTCAGAAGTATTCAGAAGATCAACCGACCGATCGATACTGTCGGGTTCTTTGCGAGACCCGACCGCAAACTAGCTCTCTCCACAGCGGTTTCTGCCGCGGAATTCCTTGCGGAGAGAGGTATAGACGTTCTGTTGGACACCGAGATTGCTGGCTATATAGGAGACCGTGATAGAGGGGTTCCCCTTGGGGATATGAAAGCCGATCTTCTTGTGGTGATCGGTGGGGATGGCACGATCCTAAAGGCAAGCATGAATAACGCCTCTGAGATCCCGATTCTTGGGGTGAAGGTTGGAACAGGGGGGTTTTTGACAGAAGTCGCACCGAGAGATGTTTCTTCTGCTCTACAGAGATGTCTTGACGGAAACTATCTGACTGAAGTATGTCTAAAGATTGAGTCTTCTCTGAACGGGAGAGTCTTTCCAGACGCTCTGAATGAGGTCCTATTGACTTCATCAGAGCCTAGTAGGCTGATGAACTCCAGGATCTCCCATGCGCAATTCGAGATCGAACTACGCTCGGATAGTCTCATTGTTTCGACGCCGACGGGATCAACGGCTCACTCGCTCTCTGCGGGGGGACCAATACTAAACATGGGTGTGGACGGTTTGGTTCTTACGCCTATCTGTTCTCTTTCACCTATTCGACCGATGGTCTTCCCTTTTAAGAATGCCTTGAATATCGAGCTTCGAAGAAACTCGCCTGTTGCCAAGATAATAGTAGATGGCATACCTTCTTCGCTCTTCCATCCTGAAGATAGACTCATACTGGGAAAGTCCCCGAGGAGAGCATTCTTCATTCGTTTCAGAGAAGATTTCTTCGTGAGAAGAGTCAGCCGCAGACTCTACACCTAATATGGGTTTCAGATGCTCAGCGAGCTGATTCAACTGAGGTTTCCTTTGGACTATGGTTTTCAAGAGTTTGTATGTCTCTCGTGTAGTCGGAGAAGGCTTCCCTAAGTATTTGAATGCGAATTGATCTCTTTCACTGTGAGTAGATGATGTATTCTTCTCCTAAGGGCATGGTTCAAGTTCAGGAATTCTCCAGCCAGTACGACCTCTCTAAGGGGGCTGTGGAGTCTCTCCTCCGAGTGTATGGTTCAAGAACCGTGAAGATCCTAGAGGCGTTGAAGACGCCGTCAACCCGCTACTTCTTCAGAGCAAATACGCTCAAGGAAGATGTCGGGGGGGTCCTAGAGAAGTTTGAGGCTCGTGGCTTGGAGGTTAAGCAAGACCTAACCGTTCCGGAAGCGTTTTCAATCCGTGTTGAAGGTCCATTTGAGCTGCCTTCGGTTTCAAAGAAGATTGTGGCCGATAGGATTGCTGCAGAAAGTGTTATGCAAGGCGCTGACCTGTATGCGCCTGGGGTAGTACGCTGCCAAGGGGTTCTCTGGAATGACCTTCTTACGATCGTAGATGACCTAGGGCATCCCGTGGCTGTAGGTAGAGCCCGGATGGGTGAGAGAGAAATCCTAGCCTTGAGATCGGGTCTAGCCGTTAAGACAGCGACATCAAAGTACAAGGCTCCAAGTCTAAGACATCTCCCTGAATACGCTGATGGCTTGGTATACGCTCAGTCCTTCCCGTCAATGCTGGCAAGCAGGATACTGGACCCACAGCCAGGTGAGACTGTAATCGACTTCTGTTCATCGCCTGGAGGGAAACTGACTCATATGGCTCAACTGATGAATAACGAAGGTAGTCTGCTTGCAGTCGACAGAAATCCTAGGAAAATAGAAAAGATAAGGTCTAACCTTCTTCGCCTGGGAATTAGAAACGCTAGGCTTCTTCAGGAGGATTCGAGGTATCTGGACCTGAGATTTCCAAGCCTGAAGGCTGACCGTATCCTCATAGATCCTCCGTGCTCGGCTCTGGGTCTACGCCCAAGACTATACAGTAAGATTCGTCGAAGCGAATTGTCTTCCCTCCCTTCTTATCAGGTACAATTCTTCAGACCGGCTGTCAAACTTCTGAGAAACGAAGGTACAATATTGTATAGTACCTGTACACTGCCTTTGCCGGAGAATGAACAGGTAATCGACTACGTCATCGAAGAATATGGCTTGAAACTTGTGGCGCAGCATCTTTTCCTCGGTTCTCATGGTATGGGAGGGTTCGGGTGTTCGGGAAGAGTTCAACGGTTTCACCCAGACACCCATGATACCTGCGGATTCTTCATAGCTCTATTAAGAAAAGAAGGATAACGTCTCTCTATGAGTATTCTCAAGGGGAGTGTGATGTATTGGAGATAGGCGTCGTCGCGGATACGCATGATAGACTCGACATGATAGACGAGGCAATTGCAGTCTTCAAGAAAGAGAATGTTGAGCTAGTGGTGCATGCAGGCGACTTTGTCAGCCCATTCTCGGCCGAACGTTTCAGGGGTTTGGATTGTCCACTGATCGGTGTATTCGG
Organism: uncultured Candidatus Bathyarchaeia archaeon; assembly: GCA_964596985.1. Classification (GTDB taxonomy): domain Archaea; phylum Thermoproteota; class Bathyarchaeia; order RBG-16-48-13. Next base: position 9,764 of record CAZQWG010000002.1, on the reverse strand, counting down.
CAATAATGATGGGGATCATAGAAACCTAACGGAGAGGTTCAGGTCGTTTGGGGCAAGGGTTTATGATATTATCGCCCAACTCAAGGTTGACGGAAGGAATATCGCGGTTTTACACGGTCACAGAGAGGAGCTGCTTCAGACTATGATTCAATCTAATCTCTTCGATCTAGTCATCAGCGGTCACACCCATGCCTTTGAATTCAAAGAACTTGGAAGCATCAAGGTTCTGAATCCCGGCGAATGCTGCGGATATTTGACTGGGAACTGTACTATAGCCCTCTTTGAGACGGAGTCCTGTAGGGCCCGAAGGATTGATCTGGGATCTGCTTACAATGAATAATTCGCTGCGAGTGTTTGGAGAGATGTTGGGATCTAATTCTTCTTCTCTTTAATCCAGTATCCTCTTTGCTCTCCGGTCTCTCTGTCGATGACGAGTTCTTTCTTGAAGATAGGGGCTTCCTTCTTGTATCTCTCCACGGCAAGCTCCAGCGTATCAAAGACCTCTCGCCTATGAGATCCTGCAACTACTACGTGAACAAGGTCTTCGCCGACGGCGAAGTTTCCTAAGAAGTGGTAGATCTGCACGTCGATGATTCCTTCTCTCGCCCTCAAATCTCGGCAGATCTCCTCCAATATTTCATCCGCCTTCTCCTCGTACGCCTCGAGTTCCAATCCCACGACCCTGTCGCCCTCTGGGTTCTCTCCCCTCACTACCCCGATGAACGTACCAATGGCTCCCACCTTATGGTACGATGGTTTCTGTCTTAACTCGGAGATCGTCTCACTCAACAGTCTTCTCTTCTCTCTTGCGATGGCTCTAGGTATCCTACTCAATTCCCCACCCCTATGCTTATTCGAATCAATTTGCCTTAGGTGGCTTCTGCATCCTTAAATAATTCTGCCAGTCGTATCTCTACCGTCTATTCTGCGGGGATGGCAGAGCCAGGTCAAATGCGGTGGACTCAAGATCCATTGGTGTAGACCTTCGTGGGTTCAAGTCCCACTCCCCGCACCAACTAGTTAATCCGTTCTTCAATTGGTATTCTATTCGTCACAAAACCATAAATCGGATAGTCTGTCTTCAGCTTGATTTCTGGCCAGCCGCAGATCTATCTTTGGCTTTGACTTCATGTCCTCCAAACTCTCTTCTCAAGGCTGCCACTAGCTTCGTTGCAAACGACTCCTCTTGCCTTGATCTGAAACGGGCGGATAGGGCGGCGCTCATCATAGGAAATGGGATTTCATGCTCGATGGCTGCCTCGATAGACCACATCCCTGTTTGTCCGCCTCCGACCTCGTCGGTGATCTCCTCTAGTTTAGGGTCTCTCTTGAACACCCTTTCCGCGAGTTCTAGCAGCCATGACCTGACAACGCCTCCTCTGTTCCAGACGTGAACTACCTGCTTGAGATCTAAATCATAGGGTCCCGAATTCAACAGGTCGAATCCCTCTCCGTAGGCTTGGAGGATCGCGTATTCGACTCCGTTATGCACCATCTTGACGAAGTGTCCTGCCCCACTCGGGCCGAAATATCCGTATCCATCATTGGCGGCGAGGGCTTCGAAGATCGGTTTGACTCTTGAGAAAGCCTCCTTCTCGCCGCCTATCATCAAAGAGAGTCCCTGGGTCACTCCTTCAAGTCCACCGCTTGTACCAACATCTAGGTAGTGTATCCCTTTCTCCTTGACCTTCTCTGCACGCCTGATAGAATCCTTGTAATGCGAGTTTCCCCCATCGATGATGATATCTTCTTTTCCTAAATACGGCAGTAACCTATCGATCGCCTCATCAACTGGTCTCCCTGCTGGAATCATCATCCAAACTATCCTCGGCCCTGAAAGTTTCTTTGCGAGCTCCTTGAGGGATGGGGCGCCTTCGGCCCCGTTCGAATCAACTTCTTCCACTACTTCAGAGATTCTATCGTAGGCTACGACTTCGAATCCCTTGGATAGGAGTTTGAGAACCATACCTCGACCCATACGTCCCAGACCGACAAAGCCAAGCCTCATCGTTTTTCACTCCAAGCTCTCGTTAAAGGTTGTCTAGAAGGAAAAGGTGGAACATCTTCCCGTTATTATAACCGGGTATTAAGATAAAAGTCAAATCAGTTCTCGGCAGTCTACTACCGAAGATCCAGAGTTCCCTTGAACAACTACAGGTGAGATGCGTGACCCGTCTAGTAACCATCTTCGGTTCTAAGATACAGACGAAACTCCTTGAATATCTTCTTGAGAATAGAGGAAAGGTATTCAACCAAGCTAGTCTATCCCACTTCGTCAATGCCTCTCCGTCAAGTATAGCTCGTGTGATCAGGCCTTTGATACGAGAGCAGATTGTTCTTATCGAGCAGATTGCCGGGATGAAGGTAATTGCCTTGAACGAAGAGAACGAGAAGACGAAGCTTCTTATCTCCTTCTTCGAACAGATGAAGATGCTTTAGACTCACTATTCTGATATTAGGGTACCTATCTCCTGTCCTAATACCTTTCTCAGATTCTGGGGGTCTCCCCCATCTATGATCCTTGTCGGTATCTTAGATCTCTCGATTATCTTGATTGCTACTGGGTCGATCAATTCGTATCCTCCTGCCCAGCACCTCTTCGAAATAGACATCTCAAGCAATTCCTCGGCTGAGATCACGTCGATCTTCTTGGCATCTGGGTTTGTCTTAGGGTCATCTGTGTAGACCCCATCCACATCTGTTAGTCTTACAAGAAGTTCTGCTTTCATGACCTCCGAAACGATTGCGGCAACAGCGTCTGTCGAATGGCCTGGGGTTAACCCTCCTAGTACCACGATCTTCCCTGTTCGCAGGGCATTTTTCAGCTCAGATATGTTTCTGGGCGGAGTAGGGTAAGCGTCCTCGCCGATACCTTGAATGAACAGCTCTGCGTTCAGGCGGGTGACTTCAATGCCGATCTGGTCGCATGAGGCTTCGTCAGCCCCCAGCCTGCGGGCGATGTTCACATACCTTCTAGCATCTTCCCCTCCCCCAATAACGATCGCTACCTGATGTCCCTCATCATGGATCTTCTTAAGGTTCTTCACATACTCCGCGATTTCCGTGGCATCAGACTCTGTGGTTAATAGGTGTCCACCAATCTTGAAGACAACCCTCAACTATGATCGCTCTCTACCTCAACTGGGTAAAGAACGTTTATATTACTAGTTCTATTAGCCCCTACGACGCTCTCTTGGGGTCGAGGAATATTGTCTGAACAAGACTCGCTTTCTAGGTTTAGGTTGAGACGTGCTTTGAACAACCTATCCTCTAAGGAGGGTCGGGGAACAGAGTTGATCTCTCTATATGTTCCTCCAGACCGTCAGATTAGCGATGTTATGAACAATCTTCGACAGGAGTACGGTACGGCGTCCAACATCAAGTCTACAACCACGCGGAAGCACGTCCAAGATGCGATTGTAAAGGTTACGCAGCGTCTCAAACTCTTCAGACAGCCTCCTAAGAACGGGCTCGTCATCTTCTGCGGGGCTATTCCTAGGGGTCCTCCTGGATCAGAGGTCATGGAGATATATGCCCTGGTTCCCCCTGAACCCATCGTTACCTACCTGTATAGGTGTGACAGCCGATTTCATACTGAGATACTGGAGGATATGATGAAGGAAGAGGACTCGTATGGCATATTGCTGGTTGATACGAGTGGGGCGACGTTCGGGGTGCTCAGGGGGAAGAGGCTTGACGTTGTGAGAGAGATTACCTCCGGGATCCCGGGAAAGCATAGAGCGGGAGGGCAGTCTGCCAGACGGTTTGAACGTCTCCGAGAGGCGGGGGTGAACGAGTTCTTCAGGCGTGTCTCAGAACACGCCGACGACATATTCCTTAAACTCGACGATCTGAAAGGGCTTATGCTCGGCGGTCCAGGTCCGACGAAGAACGATTTCCAAGATAGAAACAAGATGCATTATCAGTTGAAGGAGAAGATTCTGGCGACCCTCGACACTGCTTACATCGGCGAACAGGGGGTGAAGGAGGTTGTCGAGAGGTCCCCGGAGATCATCCGTAACGTTAGGTACGTAGAAGAGAAGAACCTCGTACAGGGCTTTCTTTATGAGATTGGTCACGACACCGGTCTCGCAGTCTACGGTTATGATGAGGTTATGAAGTACCTTCAGCAGGGGTCCATCAAAACGCTGCTTCTCTCTGAAGGTTTAGATGCGAACAAAGTGGTTTTATCATGCTCTTCATGCGAGAAGAACGATTCGAGAATTCTACGTGGGGGTCAGCTGTTGAAGCTCGAGGAGGAATTGGGTAAGGAGGCGTGCCCCAACTGTGGAAACACTACTCTCTCGTTGATTGAGAAGACGGATCTCCTTGATCTATTGGCTGATCTAGCCGAGGGAAAGGGTGTTACCGTGGAGGTGATCTCCACCGAGACGGAGGAGGGTGCAATGCTTCTGAAATCCTTTGGCGGGGTGGCTGCTATTCTCCGTTTTGCATCTAGGTAGCTAGGGGATCAGCCTTACAGCGATGCCCTCGAAGTCTTCGAGCTCGACACCTTCTTCACCCGACCGTTTCTCGAAGAGGAGTCTCTCTATCTTGCAGGTTCCTTTGATGTCTCTGGCTTCTCCACGGATCTTCTCCAGGCGTTCCTCCTTGTCTGCTAGGATAGCGACTTCTCTCACGCCTGTGCTCAACGGTATCTTCTCTTTTGCCTTCAGCCTTCTTATGCCGTTGATCAGGGCTACTGTGAGTTCCCCGAGGGATTCGGCGTCTTCATCGATGAACTCTTCTCTGTACTCCGGCCAGTTGCTTAGGTGTATGCTTCGGTGCCCCTCGCGTTCGAAGCTGAGAGTGTGATAGATCTCTTCGGTGATGAAGGGGCATATCGGTGCTAGGAGTTGAAGGATACGGTACAGCGCCTCATACAAGGTGTACTGAACGGCGGCGCGTTCTTCGGGGTTCTTTTCCCCGTAGAGCCGGTATTTCACCGCCTCGATGTACTGGTCGCATAGGACATGCCATGTGAAGACCCTGACTTCTTCGACGGCTGTGTTGAACGAGTAGTTCTCCATCGCTTCTGTCGTGGATTGGGTGAGTTTCTCCAGCTTAGTAAGGAGCCATTTGTCGACCGTTCTCAGCCTGATCCTGCCCATTTCCTGCTTCCTGTAGTCCTCCATCTGTTTCTGTATGAACCTGGAGGCGTTCCAGAGCTTGATGAGGAACCTCCAGCCGTACTCTACGTCGCTCCAGCGGAACGGTATGTCCGCCCCTGTCTTCCCCCCGGCGGCGGCCCATTGACGGGTCGCATCTGCACCATACTTCTCCAAGACCTCTGGGCCGGTAACGTAGTTGCCTAGGGACTTGCTCATCTTTCTTCCGTCGTTTCCGAGAACCATCCCGTTGATTAGAACGGATTTGTAGGCCTTCTCGTCGAACAGCGCGAGGTGTCTGACCATCAAGTAGTAGGCCCAGGTTCTGATTATATCGTTCCCAGACGGGTGGAGGTCGGCTGGGAAGAACCTTCTCCATTCTTTCCTATCAGGCCAACCGGCATGAACAGCACAGGTGATGGATGAGTCCATCCAGGTATCGAATACGTCGGTATCCGGTTCCAGCTCTCTCGACCCGCAGTCCGTGCAGGTGAGTCCCTCGAGAGCCTCGTGTCGAGGGTCGATCGGGAGCCACTCCTCTTCGGCTACGACAACCTTACCGCATTTCCTGCAGTACCATGCAGGTATCGGTGTCGCGAAGATTCTCTGCCTTGAGATGACCCAGTCCCAGTCCAGCGACTCCGCCCAGTTTACCTGACGCCACTTCATATAGTCGGGTATCCACTTGACTTTCAGGGTCTCTTCCACTACCCGGTCCGTCAGGCTTCTCGTTGCCATGAACCATTGTTTCCTCTCCAAGATCTCTATCGGGGTCTTGCATCTCCAGCATACGCCTACCTTCTGGCTTACGACGTCTTCTCTTTCAAGCATCCCCTTATCGTCGAGCCTCTTGATTACAGCCTTCCTACAATCAAGGACTGGAAGTCCTTCGAACTCCCCGGCTACCGGTGTCATCTCTCCTTTCTCGGTTACCGCTTGGATGACCGGAAGGTCGTATTTTGATGTCCACCTTACGTCCTCCTTGTCCCCGTACGTACATATCATGACGACTCCTGTACCGAAATCCCTGTCCACAACTTGATCTGCTAGGACTTTTACCTCTCTCTTGAAGAGTGGTACAAGTACACTCTTCCCAACGTATTTTCTGTACCGGTCGTCATCTGGGTGAACCGCTACGGCGACGCAGGCAGGGATCAACTCTGGTCTGGTCGTCGCTATGGTCAGCGGGTCGTCATCGACCGCCTCGAATCTGATGTATTGCAGCCTTCCCTCCCTCTCCTCGTGTTCCACCTCTGCGTCGGCTATTGCGGTCTCGCATCTTGGACACCAATTGACAGGGTGCTCTCCCCGGTATACGAGTCCCTTCTTGAAGAGCTTCACAAAGGAGAGCTGCGTGTTCTTCCAGTAGTCAGGGTTCATTGTCCGGTACTCTGTACTCCAGTCGATAGAATACCCGAACCTTTGGATTGCGCTCTTCATCTTCCCGATGAACTGTTCCACATAGTCCTTGCAGAGCTCGACGAACTCTTCTGAGCTGACCTCAGACTTCTTGATACCGTGGTACTGTTCGACCTTGACCTCTGTCGGGAGCCCATGGCAGTCCCATCCTTGGGGGAAGAGAACGTTGTACCCCCTCATCCTCTTGTATCTCGCGACTATGTCGAAGTAAGTCCAGTTTAAAACGTTCCCCATGTGGAAGTCGCCTGAGGGGTATGGCGGTGGGGTGTCGATGGAGAACACGCTCCTAGTCTTGTCCGACCAGTCGAACCGGTAGACCCCTTCATCCTCCCATTTTTCGATCCATTTCGTCTCAACGGTCTTGAAGTCGTAGATCTTTGAAGCTAGGCCACTCATCTCTGACACTTCGGGGGTCTGTTAACAACAATTAGCGATAACAGAAAACCCTTTCTATACTTTGGTTCTGTTACGCTATCTCTAGTGACTGGAAGGTTGACCGCTGCAATGAGTGTTGCGCGTGCATAATGCGTTCTCTCCGCTTTGAAGTAGTGTACAGACCCCTCTGTAAGCCAAATCTTGGGATCCTGCTTGACGGGTTGTCGACTCCTGCATCGACCTTGAAGGAAATCTTATATAGACTACAAAACGGTTAAACCTTCGAGCCAACTGGGCCGGTAGCTCAGCATGGTTAGATCCGTTTAGAGAGGTATTCACCGAGACCACAGCGTTCGACTAGCTATCTTCTAGGACGAAGCTGATAACTGAACGGTCAGACACCGAAAAGGACTGGATCCTCGTAGGGTCATGGGTTCAAATCCCACCCGGCCCACCACTTCTCCACCTTGAAGGGAGACATGGACAGTTTGACTTCGGATCTTTTCTATCTTTCTTTCTCTACTATGAAGGCTATTTTCACGTTGGCTCTGTACTCAACAACCTTGCCGTTCTTGACAACTCCTGAACACCCTTTCACGTCAACACCTACTATGTTCTTCACGGTCTTTGATGTCTCTTCTACAGCGTTCTTGACAGCCTCTTCCCAGCTTTCCGTTGATGATCCGACAAGTTCGATTACCTTAACTACGTCTGATCTGGAACTCACTTAACCACCCTGAGAAGAATCTGTCCCCAACAAGTATAAGATTGCTGTTTATTCTTCGCTTATGTTAGAAACCTTAATCTCCAACTTCAAGTTGATTCGTACCTTGTTGGGCCGGTGGCTTAGCCTGGGACAGGCGTCCGGTTCGCATCCGGAAAGGATCCTTGAAGGGTTCCCGTAGGATCGCGGGTTCAAATCCCGCCCGGTCCACCATTCAATCGGTGAAACAAGTTATTGTTTTCCGGTCAATCAAAGGACTGGTGCTCATGTATAGTAGGCTCTAAGAAGCCCTACTCATTTCAATAAACCATTTTTGAAACATTGAAAGGGGAGGGAAGCAGTCTCGTCCCGAGGTCTCCCTAATACGTCTGCTTCCCTCCTACGCGGCCTCGAGGTGGCAGTGTCTATTACCAGGTTTATCCAACTTCGATTTTCTTGGGTGTGAACCGTATTCAGACGGGCAAGACTACGTCAAGTCCAACGGTCATTCTTCCAAGGATCGGCTGTGTTGCTGTAGCCCCTGCTCTCCCAGTATCCCAGTCGATCTGCCCTCATGAACTCTACGACTTTCACCCACATTGCACTCTTATACGCGTACTTGTTTGGGGCTACCAACCGGACAGGTCCGCCTAGACCTGGCTCAAGCCATTTTCCGTTGAGTTTACAGGCTAGGAGGACATCTTTGCCAAGTACAACCTTGAGAGGTAGCGAGGTGGTGTACCCGCCATAACAACCGAATTCTACAAACCTTGCTTCCTTACCAGGTTTGACATTCGCGGAGAGCCTTCTGAAAGGTACACCCTCCCATCTGCATCCGGGTACACTCCACCCTTCTACACAATGGAAATCAGCAGTGGTTTTTTCGACTCCCAAACTGATGAATCCTGTCCAATCAAACACTATTGGCTTCTTAACCTCTCCTTCGACCCTTAAAGTCCATTTATCGCGATCAACATACGGGATTGTAGCGGTTATCCCAGGGTGGTCTCTCCCCCAAAGTGGAATCCCTTCTATCGACCTTTGTCCGGGTGGTAGCTTCTTCATATCCTCTTACCTCTCATCGCTAGTATAAGTATGCATACCCGGAGACAACGTCTGTTGATCACGTTCGACAAGAAGCCGGTTCAGGTAGGATTCTACTGACAAAGAAACCCTTATCTAGATGCCGGAGTATGAGTTTGATGTTCCACGCATACCAATGGCGGCGTCGATCGGGACTTTAGAGGCTCTCTGCTTCAGGATGAAATGATCGACCTCCAGTCGTGGAAACAGCAATGAGGACCCAAAAAACTTGGACGCATGTCCTTGAATTGTTTGGGTCTGAAATAGGCTCGCAACTCAAACCGCCAATATCCAGTTGATAGTCGGTGTACTCTAAACTCCGGTTGATCCTGCCGGACCTCACTGCTATCGGGATGGGGCTAAGCTATGCAAGTTCAGCGTTCTCGGGCTAACGCGAGAATGCGGCGTACGGCTCAGTAACACGTGGCTAACTTACCCTTGGGACAGGTATAACCCCGGGAAACTGGGGCTAATCCCTGATAGGTGAATATGCCTGGAATGGCTTTCCACTCAAAGGAGATCAAAGTCATGCTCTTTGATCTCGCCCTAGGATAGGGCCGCGCTCGATCAGGTTGTTGGTGGGGTAACGGCCCACCAAGCCTATAACCGATACGGGCCCTGAGAGGGGAAGCCCGGAGATGGGAACTGAGACAAGGTCCCAGGCCCTACGGGGCGCAGCAAGCGCGAAACCTCCGCAATACGCGAAAGCGTGACGGGGTCATCCCGAGTGCCGTCCGCTGAGGGCGGCTTTTCCTTGGTGTAAATAGCCGTGAGAATAAGGGGAGGGCAAGCCTGGTGTCAGCCGCCGCGGTAATACCAGCTCCCCGAGTGGTGAGGATGATTATTGGGCCTAAAGCGTCCGTAGCCGGTTTGACAAGTCTCCCGTTAAATCTACTGATTCAATCGGTAGGCCGCGGGAAATACTGTCAGACTAGGAGGCGGAAGAGGCCGGCGGTAGTCCCGGGGTAGGGGTAAAATCCTATAATCCCGGGAGGACCACCAGTGGCGAAGGCGGCCGGCCAGTACGCGCTCGACGGTGAGGGACGAAAGCTGGGGGAGCGAACCGGATTAGATAC
>CAZQWG010000001.1:0-467433 GCA_964596985.1 uncultured Candidatus Bathyarchaeia archaeon | reverse complement strand
ACGAGGCCTTCGAGACCGCAGCAAACAAGAAAGAGACAAAATCCATCAAAGTCGTACTAGAGCTCTAGCTGAGAATCTTGAAGCACAATAATAGTGCTTCACTCCCTTTTTTATGAGCGTATCTTTTGATGGTTGTGTTAATTTTGCTTGAAGGCTGACTCTTTTCTTCTTCGATTGCGTTTTATTTGCGCCTCTTTTGGGTAGGGGTATGAACATAGGGACCCTCTTCTTATACTCTATGTATTCTATTCCGAATTCTTCCTCTAATTCCCTTTCTTCATCCTTAGCGAGTTGATAGTACTGGTAAGCGAGAATAGGCCACATGATAAGAAGTGGCAGTGTTGCCCAGTGAACAATCAGACCTAATGTTAGTAGCATGAAGCCTGTGTACTGGGGATGACGCATGTACGCGTAAACCCCGTCGGTGACCATTTTTCTTTCACCCCTCTTTTTGCCCCAATAATTCTCCTTGACAGCGCTCCAACCGCGAATCACCAAGTCTGCTCCTATAAGGTTGATAAGTAGACCCAAGTAGATCCCAGCGTGTCCAACATACTGCTTTAGGGTGTGACCCCAGAGTAGCCCTTCGGGCAGGGAGACACCGAAAGCCCACGCCACGAAATACAGGCTCAGGGGTATGCCGTACATCTCGAAGGCTGATGCGACGACGAAGGCAAGGTATGTGCCAGCAGGTCGTATCTGGGCTTTTCTCCGGAATGGTATGAAAATGAGGAAGAAGCTGAAAATCAGGATCGATATAATCATATAACTCCAGTTGCCGTAGTATCCAGCAGTTTCTGACGCTGGGTCCAGAAAGGACATCTTCCTGAGGCACCTCCATACATGTTTAGGTTATGAACGGGTATGTTGTGTCGATCGTATCATGGAATCCCATTGTATAGCACCTTAGAAGAAATTTCAGAAGAACCACTGAATCATAATTCTCTGTATCAACCAGAGGACAATGAATATGTTCTTATTTAAAGTTCGGTGCTTGGAATCTGGGCGTCCCTCCGAGTCTGATCTAATCGCCATTGGTAGGCCTAACAGGTCATTGGGTCGCCGTAGTATCAGCTATTTATCCGGTTGAACGGTTTACTTCTTTCTATGATTCATTCTCTACACTCGACTCTGTCTGATATAAGGGATTGAGATAGCCCCCAACCTCTTTTGTTGACATTTCTATGTATATTATCCAGCAGAACTCGGGCAATGTTTATTAGTATGTTTAAGAATGTAGGTGCCTCTCCGCGGCTGCGGAACAGTAGTGTTTGGAGGTGAATGTGAGTGAGATTGAATTTGTATCAGCGGTTGTATCAGGTTGCATTAGGTTTTTCTTCGGAATTTTCGATATTGCGTTCTTCGATCTGGTTCAAAGCAAGAATGGCAAGCTACCTAGAATAGCTTCTTTTTCTTCGTCTCTCTTGTATCATACAGTTTGCAGTTCTCTGATTTCTATACCATTCAATTCAGTTCTCTTAAAATCAGAGTTAGCATACTGGGGCTTCTCCTGTTAGGTTCTTTCATGGTATCGGATCTGGGTTGCTTGATGTATTTGGCTAGAGCCTGTTGAGACTTACGAAGAAGTCTGCCAGTATTGGGCGGATTTGCTTATACAACTGATAGTGTCTATCATACGTCGCTGATTCCTCGGTTTGGGGGGAATACGCATCTTTTTCTCTGTAGACCGATTCTACCCCTGCCTGTGCATCCTTGAATGCTCCGATACCAATCCCAGCTAGAATAGAGGCTCCCAGTGAACCTCCCTCAATTACTTCGGGTCTGACGAATCTCTTCTTTACGATGTTTGATTTCAGCTGGAGCCAGAATGGTGATTTCGCTCCGCCACCTATCGCCCGGATTTCCTTTGCCATGAATCCCTGCGCCTCAAGGTTCTCCACTATCCGCTTTAACTCGAAACAGAGTCCTTCGAGGATTGCGCGAACAAACTCCTTTCTACCGTGATCTAGCATCAAACCCAGTAATGCGCCTCTCGAATCTTCTGCCCCTGAGAAATCGGGTAGTAGGAATAACTTGCCGGAACCGGGTTCTGCCGACGCGGCTTCTTCTGTGAGAATGTCGTAGACGTTTCTACCAGACTGTTTCGCTTCAGCCTGTTCCTCGTAAGCGAAGGTATCCTTGTACCATCTTAGTAGGCCTCCTGAAGTTCGTATTCCTGTCATGACGATAGAGATGTCCTTTGACCTGTTTATTCGACCGCAAAGCGGTCGACTTCCTTCAGCTGGTTTTGAAAGAGTTGCACTGACAAACTCGAATGTTCCGGTAAGATCCATCCAGACACCATCTTCAATAGCCCCTGCTCCCAGCACGGAGGCATCCGTGTCGTGGGCTCCTACTACGACGGCAGTTCCTTTTGCTAACCCAGTCTTCCTGGATATCTCGGAAGTGACCTCTCCGACTTTCGTCCCAGCCGATTCTGCTCTCGGCATGAGATCTCTGTCAACCCCGGCCGCATCAAGTATCTCATCTGACCAGATTCCTTTGTGGATGTCGAATGCGCCCACGCAGGAGGCTAGGCTATGATCGATTACAGGGTCGCCGCACAGTTTCCAGACCACATACTCGTGCCAGCCGACAAATTTGGCTGCTTTACTGTATACTTCGGGCATCTCTTCCTTGAACCACATGACGTAGGCTATTGGAACTTCGACGCGAGGACGACCCGTTATCTCTTCCAGCTTTGAGGTGCCGACCTCTTCTTGAAGCTCTTCGATTTGTCTTCTAGCCCGTTGATCATAGAATTGGATAGTGGGATAGAGCCAGTCTGCATTCTTGTCGACGGGCATTATGTCGTGGCCTAGTGCGGAGATGCTGAGCGCCTTTATCTCTTCGGGGTCGAGTCCTGACCTCTCGACGCTTTCTTTGAGTACGGCGACAATTTGTGTCCATACCTCGGATGGTTCGAGTTCAGACCATCCGGTCTTAGGATGATGCAACTTGTATTCATGGTGTGCTGAACTGGCTATCTTTCCGTCCGAACTATAGATGAGGGATTTGCAGGTTGAAGTTCCGACGTCAAGACCCAAATGATACAATTCTTCTCCTCTCCAGGTTTTTCGTTATTTGAGTTTAGCAGGCGCGCAACAAGAGCGGTAGGCTAAGGTGAGTGAGAGTCCGGTAATACTTCTGGATTCAGGATGTGTTTCGCCAGTTCTCCGTGAAGATATCTCCACGCATCCTCAACGACTATTCTTACACCCCTCAGCGGAACCTCTTGCGTTGTACCTGCGAGGTGGGGGGTCAATGTTACGTTATCAAGCTTCAACAGCGGAGAGTCTGGGTCCACGGGTTCTTTTGGGTATACGTCGAGAGCCGCGCCTAGGATTCTACGATCTCTTAGAGCCTCGTATAGAGCCTCGTAGTCTACTAGCGATGCGCGGGCGGTATTGATCAGGATAGACGTCTCCTTCATTAAACGGATCTCTTCTTTGCCTACCAAGTTTACGTTCTCTTTTGTCGCCCTTGCGTGTATCGAGACGAAGTCGGATTCTGACATGACGGTGTCTAGGTCGGCGAGTTCCACTCCAAACTCTTCTTCCACCTCTCTTGAGACATAGGGATCATAGACGAGTACTCTCATACCGAACCCCTTTGCTCGTTTCGCAACCCGTGTACCTATGTTCCCGAACCCTATCAGCCCTAATGTCTTTCCCGGAAGCTCAATGCCCCTTCTGAAAACCAGTCTTCCCTCATCGCTGAATCTCCATGTGCCTTCGGTAACGAATCTCATATGGGCTCTTGCAATAGTCCTTGCTTCGGCTAAGATGAGACCGATAGTATAGTCGGCAACCGCGTCGGCATTCCTGCCAGGAGCCCTGATGACTAGTATCTCCCGCCTAGTCGCCTCTTTAATATCGACGTTGGCCGGGCCTCCTCTTGCACAACCGATCAGGCGAAGGTTGCTGCCGGCATCCATAACCTCAGCCGTCACTGGGGCGCGATGGACGATGAGTATCTCTGCATCACCGATCTCTTCGACGAGTTGACTTGGAGACCCCCAGTACTCCGATATGGATCTCTCTGAACTTGAGGGGTGGACCGATCTTCGCTCGTAATCCAGTTCGATCAATCGAACCTTGTAATCTTGGTTTAGTTTCTCAAGGGCTGCTGAGAATGCTTTTTTAGGAACATGCGGATCGCTGACCGCCAAAATTCTAACCAAGAATATCACCGCTAGCAGCATTACCTGACTTCTGAATGGATTGGTCAAACCTGGATAATAAAGGACACCTGTCTCGGCTGGTGGGGATGGATAGCAGCAGACTTTACGTTTTGACTATCACGTCGAAGAGGCGTCGGGTGTTTATACTATACTCCTTTGAAACCTATCTCCCTTACTAACTCAAGTCCCGTTTCAGTAACAACATTTTGGATTTATCACCCAGAATTTTCTCATCTCTGAGACTATTGGGCCCCTCAGAATTGAGTCGATTCTCTATCTTGAAACCCGCGCTGAACCAAGATTGTACCCTGCTTCCTGAGTGTATATTCATTCGATAAATCGAGTAGTATAGTTCTTTGTGGAAACGCCACTCAACCCATTGCCGTAACGTTCCCTCCTCATTTTTCATTCGCATGCTTGACGGTCTCCCGGAAGATCTAAATTGCTTGCTAAGGAGGGACAAGTTGAGGGAAGGCATTTTGATTCGTGTTCTCCACGTTGATGACGAGCGGATTATACTCGACCTGACTAAGGAGTTCCTCGAACAGCAAGAACAGGACTTCCGAGTGGATACTGCCATCTCAGCTGAGGAAGCATTGCAGAAGATCTCCGAGAACGAGTACGATGCTGTGGTTTCAGACTATAAGATGCCTGAAATGGACGGTTTAGAGTTTCTGAGCGAGCTTAGGAAGCAAGGAAACGAGATCCCGTTCATCATCTTCACAGGGAAAGGCAGGGAGGAGGTTGCGGTTGAAGCATTCAAGAGGGGTGCTAACGGCTACGTGTTGAAGGGAGGGACTCCCTCTTCTCAGTACGCCGAGCTCGCACAGTCTATACGGCAGTCTGCCATCCGTAAGAGGGCAGAGGAGGCTCTGAGGCAGAGTGAGAGGAGACTCCTCAACATTATCGAGAACTTGGGAGCAGGCTTAGCAATCTTCGACGAGAACCGTGTCTTCACCTACGTTAATCCTGCCCGTGCAGAGATGGTTGGGTACACCCCCGAGGAGCTGATAGGGAAGCCGCTTACTCAATTTCTCAATGAGGATAGTTTAGCGGAAATTGAGAGCATATGGATGAAAAGGAGGAGCGGCGAAACCTCAACCCAAGAGACAAAACTCGTCACAAAAGATGGGCGAACTGTAACCGTCCTGGCAATCTCACAGCCCTTATTGGATGAGCAAGGAGAATTCAGAGGATCATACTCCGTCACAATCGACCTGACAGAACGCAAGAAGATGGAAGAGGCACTGAGGAAGAGCGAGGAGAAGTATCGTAGTCTCGTGGAGCTGGCTCACAATGGAATCATGCTTACTGAGGGACTCGGACCGACTATCTCGTACGCCAACCAAGGCATGGCTGAGATGCTCGGGTACACGGTTGAAGGGCTCATAGGGAAGAGCTATGTGGACTTGGTTCACCCTGAGGAGAAGAAAGAATACTTACTGCATAAAAAGGCCCGCAGAAAGTCAGGGAAGCCACTTACCCACGAGAGGCGGCTCATCGATAAGAACGGCTCAACACTTTACACTCTGGTCTCCTCATGTAATGTCGACCCGGACCTCCGAACCGAGACAGCCCCCGTCATCAACATATTCACAGACATCACCGGACGGAAAAGAGCAGGAGAGGCGCTTCGGGAAAGTGAGGAGAGGTTACGTAGCATTCTTGAGGCAGCAAACGACGCGATACTGGTTTCTCAGGGTGGCAGATATGTCTACGCGAACAAAAAGGCCTGTGAGATGTTCCGGTACCCTGAGGGTGAACTCATCGGACTGCCAGTCGAGAAACTCCATACCCCCGACTATAGAGATGTGGTGCTTGAACGTGCCAAGGCTCGGATGCAGGGAAAGGAAATAAAACCTGAGATCTTCGAGCACGTGCATCTCACAAAAGACGGCGTCGAAATCCCAACCGAAGAGAACCAGAGCACGATCACCTGGAAAGGAAGAAACGCAGGACTCATCATCCAACGCGACATCACAGAACGCAAGAGGATAGAGAAGGAACTTCGTGAGAGTGAGGAGAGGTATCGTACTATAGTCGAGGATTCTCATGAGGGCATAATGTTTGTAACCAAGGACATGGAAGTGAGGTTTGCTAACTGGCGTATACACGAGTTGCTCAGATACGATGAAGGAGAACTCATCGACACAGACTACCTCTCCCTGGTTCCAGAGAGCGAAGTAGAAGACATTACGCAACGTAAACCCGCGAGAAGACGGGGGGAGAGAGATCTCCTTGAGAGGAGGATGGTGAGGAAAGACGGGGAAGAAATCACACTACTATTATCGATATCCCCCCACTTCAACAAGGAAAACGAGTACGCAGGGGCACACCTATTCTTCACAGACATCACCCAACGGAAGAGAACGGAGGAAGCTCTAGGGGAGTCGGAGAAAAGGTACCGTACGTTGGTCGAGCTGGCTCATGACGGGATCATGCTAACCACTGGACCAGAACGCACGATTGCATTTGCTAACCAAAAGATGGCTGATATGCTTGGATACACTGTAGAGGAGTTAGTAGGAAAGAACTATAGAGACTTTGTGCATCCAGACGATAGAGAAGGCTACAGGACAAGAAGAAAGTCGCGTCTTGAATCTGGTACGGCAGATACGCGTGAGAGGAGACTCGTCAGGAGGGACGGCTCAACACTGTACACCATTCTTTCAGTATCCTCCATCAATCCGGAAGATCGTACGGAATCTGCACCAGCCATCTGCATATTCACAGACATCAGCGGACTTAAGAGAATTGAAGAACGAGAGCGGCTCCTCCACTCCCTTCTCAGACACGATCTAAGAAACAAGCTTCAAGGTGGCTATGGGTATCTTGAGCTGCTGAACCGTACACAGCTCTTAGAGAAACAGAAAGAGTACGTGAGAAATCTTAAGGAGATATGTGGAACAGCAAACGAGCTGATAGATAAGATTCAAGCCCTCTCCACAGTCGAAGAACTCGCTGGGGAAACTGTCAGAATTGATCTCAACCTGGCGATAAGCGATGCAATTGAAGATAATTCGCTGAAAGCTGAGGAGCAAGGGATTGCAGTCACCTACAGGGGAAAAACAGACACAATAGTGCTGGCTAATCCTTTACTGAAGAATGCGTTTTCGAACCTTATGAACAATAGCATCAATCACGCTGAATGCAGGAAGATCAAGATCACAGTACGTGAACTGAAAGACCATTACCGAGTCACATTCCAAGACGATGGAAAAGGCATACCCCCATCAGTAAGTGACAAGCTATTCGAGAGAGGAATCAAAAGAGTAGAAAGTATGGGAAGCGGTCTCGGTCTTTACTTAGTCAAGAGGATCATCGACACAAGTGAAGGAACCATCGAACTGAAAGACACGAAGAAAGGAACAAGATTCGACATCCACCTCAAGAAGGCAGAAACCTGAAAAAGAGCTGAAAAATCTATTCTTTTCCTGAAACAGGCTCGAAATGAAGCGTTTTGGTGGGGGCGAAGGGACTTGAACCCTATCGACCGACATGTCGATAACCTATCGGTTCTCGACCTACGGGTTTCTTCGCGCTCCGGAAGTTCTTCATCCCATCTGGTCAGCATACCCGTATTATGGCTCTTCACGGACCTCTGGAGCCCGTTGTCATACCTAGTTCTCCGAAGAAGGGTTCGCCTCTTCTCTAGACTACGCCCCCATCAGACCTAAACATATTCCTGCTGAGCACTATATAGAGTTTCACGTCACTCAACCACTTTTTCCCGTCTGTGAGTAAAATTCTTTTCACAGGCTCTCTCAGGATAGGGTGATGCAAAGTGCCTAGTAGAATATTCAGGGAGGACGGTATCGAGAAGCTCTCCTACAGTTATGTCCCGAGGCGTCTTCCACATCGAGAAGACCACGTTCAAAGGCTTGTGGGGTTCTTCCAGGTTGCATTCAGAACCCCGGCGGTCCTGTCGAGGAAGATCCTTCTCGTTGGGGAAAGTGGTGCAGGTAAGACTGTTACCGCCAAGCGAGTCGGCGCTATTCTGAAGAGGATTGCAGAGAAGAATGAAATCCAACTTGAATTCGTGTACCTGAATTGCAGGATGACTCCTAGTGGGTTCAGTCTAGTTCAGGCCCTAATTCGTAAAGCAGCGCCTGAGTTGCCCCTTAGAGGGTACGGGTCAGATGAGTTGCTGAGAGGTCTCCGGGACTACTTGAACAAGAAGGATAGATATCTTCTTCTCGTTCTTGACGAGATCGACTACTTCATTAGATCTACTGGAGAAGACATAGTGTACAATCTGACGCGTTTGGCAGACTCGGTACAGGACGTTCCTCAACGCATTCACCTGATCCTCATAGCAAGAGACTATTCTTTCCGGAACCTATTCGACTCCTCAACACTCAGCACCTTTGTAAAGACGACAGTCGAGTTCCCGTTGTACAAGGAACATGAGATCAGAGATATCCTCGGCGCAAGAATCGACGAAGCATTCAGAGAGAACGCAGTCCCCTCCGAGATACTCGGCTTCATCGTGCGGAATGTCTGTGAATACGGACGTGGGGATGCGAGATACGCCCTTGAATTGCTTACCATGGCTGGTCTTGTAGCTGAACGCGAGGGCTCACCATATGTGATGCCTGATGCTGTCAGAGAAGCACAATCCTGGGTCGATCCTAAGTCACGTACTGAGGAAATATACGCCTTCTCCCCAACAGAGAAACATATTCTACTTGCCTTGGCGAGAGAATTGAAGAAGGAGAAGGAATCTGTCTATGTGCCAATAACGAATGTGTATCAGATGTACGCTGCTCTTTCAGAGGAGTATCGTTTCGAACCTGTTGGGGAGGTCTCATTTCAAGGATTCGTCGGAAGGCTGAGGGATGCCGTGATCGTCGATGCCCCCGGAGAAAACACAGAAGAACTTGGTCTACCCGGAATAAAGGTTGATGTTCTTGAAAGAGTCCTCGTGGATCATCTAAGGAAGCCTTGATCAGTCTTGACCAGAAACCGTGATAGCAAAGAGAGACTAATAGAGGCACTCGGCAACCGGGCTAGGTTAAAGATTCTGCTTACATTGGCTAGATCCTCGACGCCACTTACAATCTACAAAATAGGTAGACAAAGCGGTCTTGGGAGGTCAACGATCAACAGGAACATTGGGATACTTGTTGAAGAAAAACTAGTGGAGAAGGTGCTCTACGGTGAAATCTCTCTATACGCGCTGAATCTTGAGGCAAGAAATGTAAAGACACTCGTCAAGGCTTTTCGTGAAATGAACCTAGTATGAACCTGAACGGATGCTCGACTTCCGAGCTAGGTTGATCTCAAGTGACCCTCTGTAAACCTGAGTGAGTGACTTGGAGCCAGGAGCAGGATTTGAACCTGCGTGTAAGCGGTCTGCAGCCGCTCGCTTATCCGCTCAGCCATCCTGGCATGTGATGCCGCAAACACTGGCGGTACTTGATGCCCTAAGGATTTTCGAATTGTAAAACTTTTTGTTTCGAGTACCCGTACATGTTGTATCTCTTTGTGTGGTGGGGTCGCGGAGATTTGAACTCCGTTCGAGGTTCTCCGGTCACGTGGGCCCAAGCCACATAGCCTAGACCATGCTAGCCGACGACCCCAATTCTGTGAAGATCAGCTATCTAGCTGGGTTTCGCTCGAATATCTAGGTTTTCTTTTCTCCCTTGTTCTTCAGGCTTTTGCCTCTCAGCATCGGTTCTTCAAGAAGAGGAGCCTCGGGCGGGATGTTCGCGCTTCTCGGCGTTTCGAACCCGCGACCAATAGCTCTCCTACCGACCATTTCATAGTCGGGTACAAGGCTATCGCTCTGCCAGCTGAGCCACCGAGGCAGTGCTATCTCTGAAACTTGGCGGGATCTTAAAAGATGTTTGTAGGATGCGTGGAATAGGATGCCGAGGCCGGGATGTTCGCGCTTCTCGGCGTTTCGAACCCGGGATCTCCGGATTTCTCCAGGCGGTTCATTCCCTTATGAGTCCGGCGCTCATGACCAGACTGAGCTACCCCTTAGTGGTCTCAGCATTTCTGCTGAGTTCTGGCACCAGTTTTCCTCGGCATATTCTTGTTGAATTCTTACCTTCTCTTTAAAGTCTTCTGGAGAATCGGTTCTCTCGGGAGGTCAACGGCTCCCTCTGCTTCTTACTTGTGTAGGGTCTTGACTGTACCGTCTTTGTGTCCCACGTAGACTTTATGGGTCATGTCTAGGAATAGTCCGTTCTCTACGATGCCTGTTACGGTTTGTAGCTTTCTCTCTAGTTCTCTCGGGTTTTCTATGATCCCGAAGTCTACGTCCAGTATGAAGTTTCCGTTGTCTGTGATGAATTGGAGGTCGTCGTTCCCTATTCTTCTGAGGGTGCTTTTCCCGTTGAACGAACGTAGTGCGTTCGTCACGACCGTCGTGGCGATCGGTATGACCTCTATCGGTACGACCTGGTCGGCGCCTAGTCTGTCGGTTAATTTTCTCTCGTCGACTACTATTATGAGCCTCTTCGACGCCTTGCCTACGATCTTTTCTCTTGTCAGGGCTCCTCCCAGACCTTTTACTAGGTTGAGTTCTCCGTTGACTTGGTCTGCTCCGTCTATGTCCATGTCTGGTTTTGGATGTTCGTTGAGGGTTGTGAGGGGTACGCCGTATTGTACCGCGAGTTTCATCGTCTCGTAGGAGGTTGGGATGCCTTGGATCTCCAATTCTTCTTCTTTGACCCTACGGCCCAGCTCTTCGATGACGTACGCTACGGTACTCCCGCTTCCAAGACCGACAATGGATCCGTTCTTGACCTCTTGAACTGCTTCAATCGCTACCTTCTTCTTCATCGTGTTGATCCAATTCATCGTATCCTTCTTCAGCCTCCATCTGCTTCAGCCTCTCTAGTTCCCTCATCACTTCTTCTTGAATCTCTTTGAGCTTTTCTTCTACCGGGGATTCCGTAGTATCAAATCCTGTAGTATCAGGCTCTGTTTCTTCTTCCTCTGCTTCCACTCCCGGCTTCTCGACGAGAGTCCCCTGGGGGGGCTCGGTTTCCAGTTTAAGCCTGGATCTGACCTCTTCTATTCGGCTGCTTACCTCGTCGAACCGTTTCTGGAACATCTCAAGGAGGTTTGTCTGCATACCTTCCAGTTTGTGGAGGTTGACGACCAGTTCTTTCTCTTCGATATCCTTCTCTAGCTGCCTCATGTCTTCCTTGTACTTCTGGATCAGTCGGTCCCTTTCCCTGTCGGTTATTTTTCCTTGAGCCTCAGCCTCGAACAGTGTTGTCAGGGCGTAGCTGACTATGTCCCTCTCTATGCGTAGCGTATTCAACTCTTTTTGTGCCTCTTCAAGTTTCAGGTCGCTTATCGTATTCCTTAAAGGGGTCTGCACGTGGGGCTTCAGACTCGGTTTGGGCTTCTCAACTCTTCGTGCAGTTGTTGGAGGAAAGGATTGGAATACGATGAATGCCAACGCCACCAAGGAACAAGCTGCAACGAACCAGGGTAAGAAATCAACTAGGTCTTGGAGGGTTGTTACTTGTAGCACCCGTATCTCCTCGAGATCGGAATACCTTCTCTTCGAGGTATATCGTCGTTTGACTTTGTTATTAGTATCTTCACATTTACTTAAGAAGCATAGCCTTGTCTGGAGGTCATTTGTGTGGAGCCTCGGGCGGGATGTTCGCGCTTCTCGGCGTTTCGAACCCGCGATCTCGACCTTACCAAGGTCGCGCTTTGACCCAACGCGTGTGTTTGGCCAGTCTGAGCTGTCTCGCCGTTTTTCCACGGAACCGAGGCATTGCCGAGGCAGTATCAGCTGTCCGTGAACCTAAAATAAATCTTTTCTATGCAATGAGGTGGCAGTAGTGTGTGGTATACAATCCCGTAAGCAAGTACGATACAGCTATCCTATTCGAGTCCTCTTGCAGTAGTTGAGAATCGGTTGCCTTCGATCAAAGAGTTTGGTGACGAGACCCGTATCCTGGCATGCGCCCTCATGATCCGCTTGTTCTTCTTGGGTCTCGCTCTTCTCCGTGGTGGGCAGCTCTTCCTCTTTCACGACTTCAACTTTGCCATTCGCAGTTTCGGTGATATCGACAAGTATTTCGAGATTGCAAAAGACGCTCCTTCCCGTCTCCCGTATGTCGTCATGCCGATCGAGTACCCTCAGGCTGCAAGCTACCTGTTCATCCTGATCTCACTCGTCACAGGCCGTGAGGAGAATGTTTTTGCGTTGATGTTGAATCTTGTGCAGCTTCCCCTAGAGCTCTTGACTTCTCTTCTCATATTCAGGATGGGAAGAGAATTGCTCGGGAGAAGGAAGGCGCTGACTTGCGCGTTCGCATACAATCTGAGTCCTATGATTCTCTACACCTGGATGAGTCGGTACGATTGTATTCCCACGTTTCTCACCGTGTTGGCGGCCTTTCTGCTGTTCCGGGGGATGGGTCTCTCTGCTGGTCTACTTCTCGGTGCAGGGGCTATGTTCAAATGGTATCCCATCGTTCTCCTCCCGCTGTTTGTAAAGTTCTTGCACAAGAACGATCGGGGCCACAGGTCAATCGCCGCATTAGCGGCAGGCGCGGTTGCCCTATGTTTCTTGTATACATTTCCATTCTTGGCTGTGGACGCCCACTCTTTCTTCAGGGGGGCTTACGGGTATCATCTCTCTAGGAGGCAGACACCTCAGAGTCTACCCGGCTTGCTTTCAGTGGTATTGTGGGGTAATCCGATGGCTGATATCGAACTCACAGTATTCTGGGCACTTCAAATCCTTGGTTACGCTCTTGTTCTCTTACTGCCTTGCCGTCGAAGAGAGGATCTGCTGGCGTGCTGTGCAATCTCCTTGATGAACCTGATTTTCTTCTCGAAGGTCTTCTCCCCCCAATTCATTGCCTGGTTTACTCCGTTTCTTCTGATGCAGATCTGGAGGAGAAGATACTGGGTCCCCTACTGGCTTCTCCAGGTGTCTGTGTACCTTGAGTTCCCGGTTTTCTTCCATTACCATCGGTACAGACCTAGGTTCGGGTGGACCTGGCTTGTCGGCGGAATCGGCTTCTATGCCTTTGTGTTCGTCCATCTAGTCTGCATGGCTGTGATCTCGTTCTCCCTGGCTTATCGTATGAGATCGAAGTAGCCCGACTCCTGTTGGATGCTTGAGAGGCTCGGCTGTCTGTGCGGTGTCGTTGCTCAATATTCAAGGTTGCAGCACGCTAGATATTGCCAAGGTGAGGAAGTGGATGAATCCCCTTGAGAAACTGTGGGGGGCTGGACACGTACGAAGCCGACCGAGTCGAGGAAGCGATGAAAGAGTGTATGGAGGAAGTGTCGATCCGATCGAAGCCAGTAGGGCGCTGATAGGGACGATTAGGGGGATCGGCGAGAAGTACGGGAGGTTCGAGGTATTCCTTGCTGAGCTGTTGATGGCTGCTGAGGCTATGAAGGCCGGCATGGCGGTGCTTCAACCACACCTCGCGAACTGCCTTACTGGGTAAAATGGTGCGGGGGGCGGGACTCGAACCCGCGAAGGCCTACGCCACAGGATCTCTCAATCTGGCCCAGACTCGGTCCTTGGTATAGGGTTCTTAAGTCCTGCACTTTCACAAACCCCTCGTCCCATAGGGGTTTTCTTTGACCTAACTCGGTAACCCCCGCGACCTATCTTGCAGATGTTCTCTCCACTGATAAGTCTTCCACACTTTTATTATAGGGACCTTGAGGAGATGTAATAGGTCTACGTATAGACCGGGCCCGTGGCTCAGCCTGGATAGAGGGGTGTACAGCCCATCCAAAGCGGCGGCCTCCTAAACCCGTGGTGAGAGTCGTAGGTCGTGGGTTCAAATCCCACCGGGCCCGCCACCTCAAAGGCGTACTCTCTTGGGGTGTCGTCCTGGTCGACGAAGGTCGGCTTTCACACTATTTGATCTTGGATGGCATCTATCTTGACTTCTGTCTGCTCATTTCTCGCCATATTTCTAACGATGACTAGACCTCTCGACAGTTCTCTCTGTCCGATTATTACTGTATGGGTGTGTTTCGCGTTGGACGCGAACGAGAGTGCTTTCCTCAGCTTTCTACCCGTTACTTCGACTTCTGTACGGTAACCTCTGTTTCTTAGTCTCTGTGCGACTTCCAACGCTCTGCTGTGAAGCCTGTCCTCTAGGGCTACTATTAGAATCTTGGGGGTTTCCTCTTCTTTCTTGAAGAGGTTCTCCTTCTCCATGGCGAGGACGATCCGATCGATTCCAGGTGCGCATCCCACTGCAGGGGTAGGTTCTCCCCCGAATGTTTCTATCAGTCGGTCGTATCTGCCGCCACCGTTTAAGGCTACATCAAGGTCCGGTACAAAAACCTCGAAGACCATTCCTGTGTAGTATTCCAGCCCTCTTCCGAAACCAAGGTCGACTGTCAGAGGGATATCCAATCCGCTATCTGTTAAGATCCTGATGATGCTTCCTAGGTTGTCGAGGGATTGAAGCGCTTTCCCATAGTTCTCAAGCAGCTTCCTTCCCTCTTCTAATGCCTCTGTGATGGAGTCTGTTTTCACTTCGAATAGTTCTCTGGATACTTCGATGCACTCGCTTGGGATTCTATTCTGTTCCAGTAGGGCTATTGCATTGTCGTATTCACCCTTATCCATAAAGGCTACAGTTTTATTTTGGGTTTGTTCGCCGATTCCTTCCTGTTCCAAGACTCCTCTGAGTATTCCCACGTGACCTACTTTCATCTCATACCTGTTGAAGCCTAGAGCCCCCATTAGCTGGTTGGCGATGGTGAGTATCTCTACGTCGGCCTCTGGTCTAGAGGACCCGAACAGCTCGTATCCTCCCTGCCAGAATTCTCTATACCTTCCCTTTTGTGGTTCGTCGTAGCGGAAGCAGTTGGATACGTAGCCTAGTCTCAACGGTTTCGTTGAGTATCTCAGGTTGTTTACGACCATCCTTGCAACCGAGGCGGTCATCTCGGGTCTTAGAGCGACCTCTCTGTCGCCTAGGTCTCTGAAGGCGTACATTCTGTGTCTTATCTCGTCTCCTGCCTTTGCGGTCAATAGTTGCATTGACTCGACGGTTGGGGTTTCGATCTCCTCATAGCCGTAGAGGGTGAAGAGCCGTCGAATCGTATCCTCCACTTGTCTCCTTTTCCTGAGGTCTTCTGGCAGGAAGTCTCTCATTCCCCTTAGGGTCTGAAATCCGGGCATATCATCGCTCTCCAGGAAGGTTGCCTGCTAGGAAAGCTATCATTCCGACTAGCATGTAGACTAACACCCGTTGTTTCACTCTTCTAGCGTTTTCCCTGCCCGGTTTTCTGATCAGTGATAAGGATGATTCTATCAAACCGATATCGGTTATTGCAACCACGGGAAGGTAGTATGCTGAAACCTCTCCGTTCCATACCGGTAGTGCACTCAGGACTACTGAGGAGAGATAGAATAGGGCAGCTGAGAATGCTGCTTTTTCGGGTCCGGAGCTCACGGCTATTGTCCTAACGTTTCGGGTTCTATCCCCTTCTATGTCGACTATTCCTTTGGTTATTTCGCGTCCAGTGTTTGCTAGGAACGCCATGAATCCGAAGGTCCAGAGAAGCTGACTCGGCTCTCTTCCTACGAGGTAACCCGCGTAGACGAAAGGCATTGAGACGCATGCGCTGACCATGAGGTTTCCTGGAAGCCCGGTCTCTTTGCCCTTTGTGGTGTATAGGATCGACAGTACTATCGTAGTGATGGTTATGAGCAGACAGGTGAGGTTGGTGAAGGCCGCGGCTGCAAGACCGACTATCTCTAGGAGGACTGCGTAGACCAAGGCCTCATTTGGGGATATTAATCCGCTTGGGATTGGTCTCTGCGGCTCATTTATCGCGTCGATGTCGCGATCGTAGTAGTCGTTGATCACCATCGCTGCAGCCGTGAACGAGAAGGCTGTCGTGAAGCCTAGGAAAGCGGTCGAGAGAACCGGGATGCTGTTCTCGGCTATCAGCTGTCCTATCAGGACGCTAAGCCCCATCATTAAGGAGTTGACTGGTCTGATAATAGCAAAGAAACCCCAGAGTTTCCTCATGTCTATGGCACCATTTGGAAGACGGAGTAGTAGACGACCTCGCCTCTCCTGTCTATGACGGCTAGGATCAGTTCTCTCTTCAAGCTCTTCACTTGGTTCAAGAGTTGAGCTATCCTGCTGATTGGGATAGGGCCTCCCTCGTTTATTCCGAAGACTATGTACTTGGCGGCTTTCTTCCCGTATTCCCCTCTGTCGTATACCCTGAAGTCTACTCCAAACCCGAAGCCTTCTCTCAAGACGTATCCCCTGTCTCTGAGGTCTCGGTATACTAGGTATCTCGTCCATATCTCTGGGTCCTTCAGACGGAACTTTTCAAGGAGTTCAGGGGAGCCCAGTTGCGACTCTGCGTCAGAATCCAGTACCTTCAGCTTCTTGTCTAGGGCAAGGTATAGGACCTCGTAAGGGGTTAGGGTGAGAACGTGGCTTTCCTTGTCGAGTTCTCCGTATCCCCTCTCGTTGAGAAAGCTGACGGCGTCTTCCTCATAGACGTTGACTTTGTCTTCTTGGTATCTGGCTTCTATTATCTCTCTCTGCAATGTACATGTCTCCTCTTGGGGTTCAACCTATTGCCAAATGTCTTCTCTTTATGTAGGTTTCGGCTATCGTCGCCGGTGATTCGTGTTGGGGATAAGCATTCCCTATCCAACACTTTCATATTCGTGTAGTGTAGAACTCAAGTCTGAGTTGACTGTGTTTCCGGAATTGAGGAGATGGCTTCGAGGGGCCACAAAGATCGCCGTGCTGGGTGTGGGCAGCCGGATTAGGGGAGATGACGCTGTCGGCTCGGTCATAGTTGATCGCTTGAAGGGGCGGGTGCCAAGTTACGTGGAGCTCTTCGACTGCGAGACCGTGCCCGAGAGTTTCACCGGTCCTCTTAGGAGGATGGCTCCTAGCCACGTCCTGATAATCGATGCTGCAGAGATGGGCTTGGATCCTGGCGAGACACGTGTTGTCAACTCGGAGTCTATTCTTGAATCAGCCTCCAGTACACACGCCTTGTCCCTGTCGATTCTCTCCGAGTACATTACCTCGGGGATCGGCGCTAAGGTTCTTTTCCTCGGCGTTCAACCGAAGAATATTGGGTTAGGGATGGAGATGACTCCTGAACTGGCTAAGACTGCCCGGGATCTCTCACAGGATATCCTTTCCGCATTCTTGGAAGTGGGGGAATGAGTGTTTTCCGGACGATAAGATGGGAGGACGGTGTCGTCGTCACCTACGATCAGTCAAGGCTTCCCCATGAGCTCGTCGAGCTCAGGCTTCGGGGTTCCAGCCAGATCGCCGAAGCAATTCAGAACATGAAGATCCGTGGAGCCCCGGTCATAGGCGTTGCTGCCGCCTTCGGTCTTGCTCTTACAGCCTTATCCTCCAAAGCGGTCTCCAAGAAAGAGCTCTTAGGTGACTTGGAACTTTCGGCGCATCGGCTGAGATCGACTAGGCCGACCGCTGTGAACCTTTTTTGGGCGATCGACCGTGTCTTGGACACGGTTCGAGGCGGTAAGGGGACCGTCGAGACGCTGAAGAAGATGACGCTTGATGCCGCACTGAGGTTGGCTGAGGAAGATCTGCAAGTGAACTTGGCGATAGGTAGGAACGGGGCTTCCCTACTTGATGATGGTGACGCGGTTCTCACACACTGCAACGCAGGGGGGTTTGGCACTGTGGGCTACGGGACTGCGCTCGGGATCGTGAAGGCGGCGGCTGAGTCTGGGAAGAGGGTGCGGGTGATTGCAACCGAGACGAGACCCAGGTTACAGGGGGCGAGGTTGACAACCTTCGAGCTTCAGAGGGCTGGGATTCCTGTCACCCTGATTGTTGACAGCGCCGTTGGATACGTGTTGGCAGAGGGGATGGTGGACAAGGTGATCGTAGGCGCTGACCGGGTTCTTGGAGACGGCTCTGTAATCAACAAGATTGGAACCTACACGATTGCAGTTCTCTCAAGCATCCATAGGATCCCTTTCTATGTTGCTTCCCCGCTCTCCACGGTCGATCTGAAGACCGAGTCGAAGGATGTCGAGATAGAGTTGAGGGACGAGGTGGAGGTTCTCGGCTTCCACGGGATACGTACCGCGCCTACGGGTATACCTGCGTTGAATCCTGCCTTCGATGTTACGCCGCCCCAGTATGTGACTGCAATAGTGACGGAGAGCGATGTAGTATTCCCGCCTTTCGGGAGAAGTCTAGGTAGACTGTTTTCCAGACGTTGAAGATCGAATATCAAAGGATCTGGCTTCTCTGCTCTCGGCCGCCTATTCCCCGTTCTTCAATGGCAGGGTCAGGATTACTTCACAAGGACAGTTGGATGGGGTGGGTATCTTCTCTCTCCAATTCTTCCCTACTCCAACCAGCGCGTAGATTCCTGCTACCTCAGCCCGGGCTTTTCCGACTAGGTTGATCAACGCCCTCTGGGTCTCTCCCGACCTGATGACGTCGTCGACTATCAGGACGCTGTCTCCCCTCTTGATCGCTTTCTTCGGTATGTACAATACCATCCTTACCGCTGAGCCGCTTGGGATGTAGCTCTCCTCGATGAAGTCGTGGATTCCAACCTCCTTCGTGTTCTTCGCCAGTACCAGGTTGACCCCGAAAGCCTCTGCGATCATTGTAGCCAGAGGAACGCCGTCCACCGCCGCGGTAATCACCTTGGTTATTCTACGGCCGGCAAATTTCGAGAGGGCGTGTTGGGCTCCTTGCGAGAGGAGGGATATGTTGCAGACGATGCTTGTATTATCAAAATAGCCGGAGTCGTCGAAGGTTATCCTATTTCTGAACTCGTTCTCTAGGCTTACGAGTTTCTCCAACGAGTTCCATATGCTCTTAGCCCTGTTCGTTGTCGGTAATACGTGGCCTTTCACGTATCTGCTTAAGACCGTCACTGGGAGGTCTGTGTGTTGGGCTAGTTCTCGGTAGGTGTATCGTTCCTTCGCCATCCTGAGAAGATCGATGGTCATCATCCTGAACTTGAGATCGTGGAGGTGTGTTTGAGAACTCATCTGTTTTTCCTTCTCTCTTAATATCATGAAAATGTAAGAGTGTTGTCTTTATGTCGTCATAAGATGTCCTCATAAGAATATGTATCTTTCTAGCCTTCCACGGGTTCCCGTTTCTCCTTCGCCTTGACCGCGACTTCACTCTCTCTTGGAGGGATTTATAGGAAGCTTCTTTAATCGGTTATCTATTTCACGGACCTGTTGGGCCCGTAGCCTAGTCGGATAGGGCGCAGTGGTTTATCACCGCGAAAGCCTTCGGAGCCTGAAGTCGGGGGTTCGAATCCCTTCGGGCCCGCCATCATTCTGCTCTGTTCCAATGATCTCGGATTCGTATATGATTGGTTTCATCTCGGTTCCCGTTCTCTCACAGGGTATCCCCGGCTTCAAGATTCTCTCCTTCAGAGACTTCTCTCGTAGAGATTATAATCCCGGGCTTTCCAAGATCTTAATAGCTGAAGCCTCTTCAACGTTCTTCCAGAAGAGTAGAGACTCGATCGGTGTTTGGGTTCCGCTTGAGTTGGCTTTGAGAGGTGTAACTGTCTGTCTGAGGTAGTTGTCTGTGGAGCCATCAACCTGGACATCAACCTGTTCGTGCAGCAGTTCCCGAAGAGCGGGGAGGAGATCGCGGTTGAGAAGTTGACTCGAATACCTGGAGGGAAGGGAGCAAACGTCTCGGTCGCGGCGTCAAGGATTCTAGGCAGAGAAAAGGTAGCCATCCTCGGGGGTCTGGGGGCTGACGCGATTGGAAGGGAACAGATCGAGATCCTAGATGCCGAGGGGGTAGAAACCTCTGGGATAAGGATCGTAGAAGGGATCGAATCAGGTCAAGCCTACATTACGATAGACGCCGAAGGCCAGAATATGATATTCACTCTGTTCGGGGCGAATCTGGAATTCACCCCGGCAGATCTTATGGATGAGGCTAGACGCTCTCTGGTCGAGAGGTCCAAGATCGTCGTCATAATCGATCCAAGACCTGACTCTCTCCTAGCCCTCGCGAGATTGGGTAGATCTCTCGGAAAGGTTGTGATCTTCGATCCTGGGGTGAGGAGTACAATGGGGCTATCCGGGCTTAGGGGTGTTCTGAGGAATGTGGACTACGTTGTCTTGAACTCCGTAGAGATCGAGAACCTGACCGGAAAAAGCGACCCAGTCGAAGCCTCCGAGGCGCTGGAAAGCGAAGGTGTTACCTGTAACCTGGTTTCGAAGCTCGGTGCCGATGGATGTGTTCTAATCGGATCGGAGAGCGGTCAGGTATTTCGCGTTCCTGGCATAGACCTGAGGGGGATGGGACTGCAGGCCGTCAACACTGTAGGTGCCGGCGACGCGTTCCTAGGCGTCTTCGCCGCGTATAAATCCCTTGGTCAGTCAGATCACGACTGCCTTCTACGCGCCAATGCTGCAGGGGCCTTCAAGGTGACCAAGCCTGTCACTCGGGGAAGTCCAACCAGGGAAGAACTTGAAGCCTTCATGGCACGGGTCTAGGTTTCTTACTCTTAGCGGAAGACTTAAGCCTCAGACTCCTTCCTCTTGAATGCGTATTCGGTTTATCTGACTCCACCGGTCATGAGGTTTGGGTATGTCTGATCTCGGCGGGCTCTCCTTCAGCTGCAAGGTTACTTCGGTTCACCCGTTCTTTGACCCCTTCAGCAACGAATTTGTCTGCGTGGAGTTCGCGATGGAAGCTCAGAGACCACCTAACGTGATCTCGATGCCTACCAATGCCCCCAAGGAGATGTCGATGGTCATGCCTATAATCAGTCAGATCCCCAAGATCTTCCCTCAGTCGAGAATCTACAGTAACCGACTGGTTCTTTACTTCACAGCCCAAGAGTGGGATCGCCTGCCGAAGAAGTACCATTTTGGCGATGAGGTTCAGGTTACCGTGGAGCAGAGCGGGAAGATCCACGTAACCCCGATCTAGTGGAGACCGTCGACCCACCTGTCGGTTGAACATGAAACCGATGCGTATAGAGGGGTTTCTCTGCCGGCTTTCTAGCTCGTGGTGCTCAACATGCAGTCCACGTAGATCTCGGCAAGGTTGACGTCGATCATGTTCTTCGTGTTGAACCAGTAGTCCAATCCTGAGTTCACTTCGTGGGGTAGGATGGTCGTGGTCTTCCTGTCGACTACGTCTTGGATCTTGCGGGCGACGTCTACAAAGGCCTCTTCCTCTCTATACTGCTTGTAGGCATCCTCGATCCTCTTCCGCCGATCCTCAAACATCTCCTGTTTGGATACGTATGAGGGCTCCTGCTTTATCTCCCTGATCTCGTCAAGGCATTGACCCAGTGGTTGGGACAGGTTTCTGATCTCTTCGTCATCTTCCTGTCCAACCTTGGGCATCATATCGATCCCGAGTATGAAGGACGACCAGGAAGGTCGAAGCCCCTCCTCTAAGGCTTTCTCGTTGATTGCATCGACCACTCTCAGCGCGTTCCCTCTAACCCTCGACGGGAGGTCGATGCTGAGCGGGTACCCTCCTAAAGAGGTGTTGGTTCTGAATTCGCCTCTCTTAGGGGCGACTCTGACCAGTGTCCCCAGATACCTGGGTTCTTTGCCTGCCTCCTTCGAGACGACAACCCTCAGATCGAAGCTTTTACGGAAGAATTCTTGGGCTATGATCCCCAACGGGTTGGCGGTACCCCTTCTTATCCGGGCTATTCCGGCTTCGAGTTCTCTTCGGTCGTCGGCCCTTGTCACCTTTCTACCCTCGCTTCCCCTGTCAGGCTTCAGGATGACCGGGTATCCAAGTTCGGCTTCTATGGCGTCGGCTATCTGCGTGACCTTTGTCTTCGCTCTTTCGGTGACGTTCTCGGGGAAGAACAGGGTCTTCGGGGTCTCGACACCCTTCTCTGCGAGGACGAGAACGGTGTCTCTCTTGCTGTTAACGACACGCTCAACTTGAAACGGATTGATGACTGGTATGTTCAGTGTCTGCAGGAGCATTGCGGCGTATTCCCGTCTCGCCTTCACCGTGCATCTGTTCGTGGCTACTCGGAGCCCGTTGAACCGTCTGCGCAGTTCCGGGATATCTGTGAGGGGAATCGTCATGTTAGAGAACTGTATTGGGGTGATCTCGATTCCTCTCCTCTGAGCTGCCAGTTCGATCTCGAACGAGTCCTCGTCCCTGTAGTCGTAGATCAACCCGACTTGCATGCGGCTGAACCCCGTTTCCTCACATACACAGGGTGGGCTATATGGTTAATGATAAACTCAAAAGGATTCTCGGCTTAAGTGATGCGGGGGTATTGGGTTGCAGTTATCGAAGTTCTCCAGGGTTAGACTGGCGAGCCTTCCGACCCCCCTCGAAGAGATCCCTAATTTCTGCAAGAGGGTCGGAGGGCCTCGGGTGCTAATGAAGAGAGACGACAACACAGGACTGGCTTTCGGAGGGAACAAGGCTAGGAAGCTCGAATTCCTGATGGCGGACGCGAGGGAGGAGGGGGCTGACACCGTGATAACCACTGGTGCCCTCCAATCTAATCACGCTAGGATGACCGCCGCGGCGGCAAGACGCCTAGGAATGAGATCTGTCCTTGTTCTGCGGGAGGTAGAGAGCGAGCCGGGGGGTTACGACGGTAATCTGCTTCTCGACTTTCTGACCGACGCGGAGATACGTCTAGTCAACCCAAAGGTAGGGAAAGACCCGAAGGCTCGAGGTCGCGCCATGCAGAAGGCGATGGAGGAGGTTGCCGGAGAGCTCAGGGACGCGGGGAGGACTCCATATATCATACCGTCGGGCGGATCGAACGCAATCGGGGCGCTGGGATACGCGAACGCCGCCCTCGAACTACTGCAACAGGCCAACGAGTTGGGGGTCAGAGTCACCCACATCGTCCACTCTTGCGGGGGCGGCGGGACGCAGTCGGGTCTACTCTTGGGGGCGTTGGCGCTCAGCACCGGCGTCAAGGTGATAGGGATCAGCGTAAGCTCGGACAAGAACCATCTATCGGAGAGAATCACGGACATCGTTCGGGGCTCAAGCAGGCTTCTTGGGATTGATCTCCCGCTGACTAGAGGGGACATCGTAGTGGTAGACGACTACGTGCCACCTGGCTACGGATACTTGACCCGAGAGGTAGCTGACGCTATAAGGTTGCTCGCTGAAACGGAGGGCATACTGTTGGACCCGGTCTACACCGGGAAGGCGATGCACGGAATGCTGGATCTGATCAAGAACGGCTACTTCTCAAAAGACGACACTATCGTCTTCTTCCATACGGGTGGAACGCCGGCTCTTTTCCCGTATAGGAATCAGCTGAAGTCTTTTGTGGACGACCTGAGAAAAGCAAAGTAATAGCGCGAATCACCATTAGAATTTCTTGGTAACGTCTCTGACTGGTTTCGATACTCGTTCGGCAGATGGTCGTTGGAAGATGATCGTTAACCTTCTCCTCGTGACATCGTTCGCTCTCAGCGTCATTTCTTGGTCGGCGCCCTCCCCCTTCGTCGTAGACAACCTTGCGCTCAACCTCGTAAACTTGACCTCCGGAAGATACTGGACGATAGTCGTCTCCATCTTTGTTCACGCGTCCCCCACCCATCTGATAGGTAACATGTGCTTTCTCTACGTCTTCGGACGGACCTTGGAAAGGGAATTGGGGCAGGCTCGCACCCTGATACTGTTTCTGTTCGGAGGTATCTCTTCTTCCCTCCTAGCCCTTCTCGTGTATCCACCAACAGCCAGTATCGTAGGGGCTTCCGGGGCGATCTTCACGTTGACGTCCGTGACGATGCTGACAAAACCATTGAAATTCTCTATCCTTTTTCTACTCCCCCAAGGACTCGTCGCCATCCTATACTTTCTTTACAGTCTGGCGGCACTCCAGTATCTGGTGGAGAGCCCAGTCGCCCACGTTGCCCATGTGATCGGCTTCCTTGTAGGCATCCCGTTCGGCATCCGCTGGAGTCGCCGATGGAAAAGGAACCTGACGATAACTGTCTTGCTTCTCGTTGCATACGGTCTTTTCGGCAGTCTTCTGAGAATCGTAGATTGAGTCTTCTCTACGATAGTCGAAGAACAGCGTATGGTCTAAAGAATCCAAGGGTTAAGGTAGATGCCTACGCCGTTATGGCACATGCTTGTATCCTGGTACTGGGACGTGACGGCTTCCTCGGCTCTCAGACCAAAAACAATATCTTTCAACTTAGGGAAAGAAGTACTCGGTGCTTCAATGTCTGGTTCCGAGGAGAGGATTGGAAGGATAGTCAACTACTTCTCGAAGGTGAATGTTGCCGCCGTTCAGATCGAGAAGGGAACCCTGAGCAAAGGTGACCAGATAAGGATCAAAGGGGCAACGACAGACTTCACTCAGGAGATAGAGTCTATGGAGATCGATCGGAACCCTGTGGACTCGGTCTCCAAGGGTCAAGCCGTAGGGATCAAGGTAAAGAACAGGGTCAGACCGAACGACGTCGTCTACAGACTCTAGTCGGAACACCCTTGCCAACCGATCCGGGGCAGATTCTTCTGATCCGCCGCCTCAGGGTTGGATAACAGATGATCCGTATAGCCCTCGTAGGGAAGACGAACACTGGAAAGACCACTTTCTTCAATGCTGCGACGCTGCTCAACGCCGAGATCTCGGGTCGTGCTTTCTCGACCAAAGAACCGTATCGGGGGATAGCCTACGTCCGCACTCTCTGCGTGTGCCGGGAGTTGGAGGTGTCGGACAACCCTAGAAACTCCGCGTGCATCGATGGTTGGCGGTTCGTACCTGTTCAGATTATCGATCTGCCAGGGCTGATCAAGGAGGCGTATCTGGGCAGAGGGCTTGGTACACGCTTCTTGAGCGTGGTTTCTCAGGCAGACGCCCTTCTGCACGTGGTCGACGCCTCTGGAAGCATAGACGACGAAGGCAACCTGACCGCCCCTGGGATCGGCGATCCGGTTCATGACGTAGAGGATATTGAGAACGAGTTGGTCATGTGGTTTGTCAGGATAATAAAGAACAATCGCGACACGATACTACGAGGCTTGCAGTCGGAAGATAGGCTAGACCGGGTCCTGCATGGCTTCCTTGCCGGTCAGAAGGTGAGAAGAGAACATATCGGTGAAGCCTTACGTAGAGCTCAGCTTACGGGAAAGGCCTTCTCGGATTGGGATGAGGCAGACCTTATTCGTTTTGCTCGGCAGATACGGGCCCTCTCAAAACCGACTATCTTCGTTGCGAACAAGATGGATCTCCCCGGGTCAACCGATAACCTTGAGCGACTTACCGACACGCTTGGTACCGACTTCGTTGTTCCTTGTAGCGCCGAGGCAGAACTTGCCTTGAGGCGAGCCGAAGAGAAGAAGTATATCCGGTATACTCCTGGCGGAGAGATCTTCCGGGTATTCGATGAGCGTAGTCTATCCGAGGAGCAACTGAAGGCTCTCGACTACGTCGATCGGAGGGTCTTCACCCATTGGTCGGGTACAGGAATACAGAGGGCTCTGAACATTACCACCTTCAAGCTGCTGAGGATGAATTCTGTGTATCCTGTGGACGATGAGGTGAAGCTGAGCGACAAAGATGGGAGGGTGCTCCCCGACGTCTTTCTCCTCCCCCCGGGATCCACGGCAGAGGATCTTGCGTACGAGATCCACTCTGACCTGGCGAAAACGATGATATTCGCGATCGATGCGAGGACGAGGCTCAGGTTGCCAAAGGACTATGCTCTACGTGACCGGGACGTCATCAAGATCGTCGCAGCCGGTGAAAGGAGATAGTTCATCGGTACCCTGTAAACACTATGGATAGGACGGCGGATCAGAAAGCAGGTCTCATCGAAAACATGAAAAACCCTCATAATTCCGAAGAGTTGGTACACGTTCAACAGGGGACATCTGATGGCGATCGATATTAGTGGTAGGGTGAGATCTATCAGACATTCAGGTATTCGTCGGCTCTTCGACCTAGCCCAGAGTACCGCCGGCGTCATAAGCCTCGGGATCGGTGAGCCTGACTACCGGACGCCGGAACACGTGATTGACGCAGCCAAGGACGCACTCGACGAGGGGTATACCCACTACACGCCGAACGCCGGTTTTCTCGACCTTAGAGCTGCGATCGCTGAGAAGATGAGGAGAGAGAATGACGTCACAGCCGATCCTGAGACCGAGGTCATCGTTACTGTCGGGGGTGCCGGGGCTATCTTTCTGGCGGCAACGGTGCTTCTGAATCCTGGAGACGAGGTTCTGATCCCTGATCCTGGATTCGTCACCTATGCGCCGTGCGTCATAATGGCGGGAGCGAAGCCTATCCCTGTTCCCGTGAGGGAGGAGAACTCCTTTCGTACATTGCCTTGCAACGTGGAGGAACGCGTGACGAAGAGAACTAGATGTATTGTCCTGAACTCTCCTCAGAATCCTACCGGCGCGGTTCTGTTGGAGGAGGATCTGAGAGGTTTGGCAGAGGTTGCGATCGAGAACAATCTGGCTGTGATCTCTGACGAGGTCTACGAGAAACTTCTCTATGACGGAGCAAAGCACCTCAGTATCGGCGCGCTCCCTGAGATGGCGGAGCGTACGGTAACCGTGAACAGCTTCTCGAAGACCTACGCCATGACCGGCTGGAGGGTCGGTTACGCTGTTGCACCCGCCGATGTCGTGAGGGA
This sequence comes from uncultured Candidatus Bathyarchaeia archaeon, assembly GCA_964596985.1. Taxonomy (GTDB): domain Archaea; phylum Thermoproteota; class Bathyarchaeia; order RBG-16-48-13. The sequence goes on along the minus strand of CAZQWG010000001.1, from coordinate 440,653 downwards.
GATGGTGAAGATCCAGCAGAACACCGTGGCAAATGCCCCTGCCGTGGCTCAAAGGGCAGCCTTAGCCGCGATCGAGGGTCCCCAAGACTTCGTGTCCGAGATGGTGAGGGAGTATGATCGGCGGCGGAGGCATCTGGTGAAGCATCTTAACGAGATAGACCGCTTCTCCTGCGCGTCTCCCAAGGGGGCATTCTACGTTTTCGCGAACGTATCGAAGGCTGGACGGTCTTCGATGGAGTTTGCAGAGGCTCTCCTCAGAACTGGTAGGGTGGCGACGGTTCCTGGGACCGCTTTCGGAAGATGCGGGGAGGGATATCTCAGGCTTTGCTATGCAACCCCGGTTGAGAAGATCGATCGGGCCTTGGACGGCATAAAGAAGACTGTGGAAACCCTCTAGAAGATGGGTTTACCAGGCGGGTTCACACCCGTCTCTTCTTACGATCGGACTCATCGTAAACATATTGAGAGTGTTATCACAAGAATGGTCTGAGGGGCTCGTATGGAGCGACTAGTCTTGGTACCGTATGAGAAACCCCCATTCCATCTGGAATCTTCCTTGAAGATGATCGTGGATGTCCCAGATGTCAAGGTCGTCTATGCCGAATCCGAGAATGGGGAGGAATGGATCAAGAACCTGGAGGGCGTCGAGGTAGCTTTCACAAGGGGTCGGTTTACTAAGAAGATGATCGATTCCTCGGATAAGTTGAGGATGATTCAGACCGTGTCGGTCGGCTTCAACCATATAGATGTCCTTGCTGCACTGGACAAAGGAGTGATAGTCTGTAACGTCCCCGAGGTGATGTCTGAGACGGTGGCTCAACATGCTTGGGCGCTCATTCTCGCCCTCTCAAAGGAGATAGTTGAAGGAGACAAACTAGTCCGCGGTGGGGGTTGGCCGAGGCTGATGCGCGAACGCTTGGGGCTGATGGGCGTAGACCTCTGGGGGAAGACTCTTGGAATAGTGGGTCTGGGAAGGATAGGTCGAAGGGTTGCGTTGAAAGGAAAACACGCCTTCGACATGAGAATAATAGCCTACGACCCATACGTGGATGCCGAGACGGCTCAAATGTTCGGGGTCGGAATGACCGATCTGCAGACTCTGATGTCTAAGTCCGACGTGGTTTCGATCAATTGCCCCTTAACCCGGGAGACAGAAGGCCTCATCGGAGAGAAGGAGATGAGCGGGATGCAGGAGACCGCGCTCCTGGTGAACACGGCTAGAGGAAAGATAATCGACCAGAAAGCGTTGATCCGCCTCCTTAAGTCCAAGAGAATAGGTGGGGCTGGTCTCGATGTCTTCGAGGAGGAGCCGCTAGAACCCGGCAGTCCTCTATTGAAACTGGGCAATGTCATCTTAACCCCTCACATAGGCTCCTCGACCGTACCGACTTTCAACGAGACCGCGAGAAGAGGCTGCGAGAACGTAACGAGATACCTCAGAGGAGAGCCGCCGAAGTGGCAGATCAACTTCAATACAACTCCCTGGCTTCCCTGAGGTATTGTCTCTAGGATCGAGTGGGAGTCGAATCCCCTGTCTAGGTAGTCCGGGTTCTACTTCCAAGCTGTCTGTGTACTCCGAAGAAGCACTTTCCTGTCTTAGACCTCTCTTTCCTCGGTATTCTATCTGAATATCAGCTGATCTTTCACCAGTAGTGTCAAGATGTGATCTTTACTACTTGATAGGTGATGAAAGCTGCGTCGAAATCCTCTAGGATCCTCTCCAAGAATGTGGCTCCACTCAGATCGCATTCAAACACCGACTTCTGTACCCGATTGATATCCAGCCCCTTCTCTCCTCTTGATAGATGTCTGTAGAACATTTGGGGGAGGTCCCCCGAACCCTTGCCTTTGAAGTCGTAGACTATCAGGTATCGGTTTGAGTCGCTTTGCAGGTGTTGAACCGAGTTGTAAAGGTCTTGGTATATCCATCGTCGACCCATAGGGAGTCAGATACAGTATACACGTGTCTACTATAAATCTCGCCCTGAAAAGAGAAAAACCATCGCACCCGATGATTTTGACTTGACGGTTAGGATTCCGAGCCTCCTTGCCGAATATAACCCCTGCTCCTCAGGAGTTCAACTTGGCCTCTCGTATATCTCCACAGTATGTTTCCGCGGTCGGATTGGAAGTCCCAAGGCTCCACAAGAACCCAGTCGCCGACCCTAGTCCAGGCTCTCCGCTTCAGCTTGCCCCGAATCCTTACAGTCCTTTCTTCCCCGTCTTGGCAGCGAACCCTGAAGCGGTCGTATCCGAGCTGTTGGACGACTCGACCGAGAACCTGGCCTTCTGAAGGGATGTAAAGCCTCTTGGCCATGTCTTCCTCCGACAGAACCTTCTTCTTTCCCATCTTCGTCGTACCCTTCTGCCTTAGTGTGATACTTATCTCTTGGGGTTCTCCGACGCTTGTTTTCCACGCCGAGTTCGTCGACAGAAGTTTCTTCAGACTCTTTCTCTGAACCATGGCAGCGTCAAGCGGTTGCGTTGTATGGGCTTATCGGCGCTGTCTTCAATTTGGCGTGGTCTTCTGGTGGTGAAAAGAAGAACCTGGTTTCGCCCTGCGTTTGGACATCCAGCCGGTCTATCCCGACGACGAGTGGCAGGTCTCTAGTCACTTTTCCGAATACTAGACAATGGTAAGCCGGGAGTTCTCGGGTGATGGACTCTATCGTGTAGGTGTCTATTCTTGAGGCTCTGGAGATCGACTTCAGGTCGTTCTCGTTCGTGAAGTTGAACAGGAAGATGTTGTCCGATTGCCGAAAGATGTTCTGGTTTATGGTCTCCGGCTGGTTGGTCACGAAGGTGACGAAGACCCCTAGGTGCCTCATCCTGGTTACTATGTCTTCCCAGTAGGTGTCTCTGAGGTAGAGGTGGGCTTCTTCTGCAAAGAGGAATACTGCTCTCACTATCTGGCGTTTCAGCAACTGGTAGAGTTTGCTCAGAACGAATTCGACGACGATCTTCCGAACCATAGGAGGCAGATCCTTCATATCCAGGACGATCGTTCCTCCCCCAGCTATCTCGGTGAACAGTCTCTCGAAGGCCGTGGTGGACTTGGGGTCGTCAGTGAAGAACCCTGTGTCTACCAGGCTTTGAAACCTGCGGAAGAGGGCGTCTCTGACGTATTCGTGGTTGACCGCATCGATTGACCTGAAGATCTTTCCGATAGATATCTCGCCTCTTCTCTCAAGTTCCTTCCAGATGCGTCGAAACTCCCACGTTGAGGTTCCAGGGGTGTCCATGACCGACCGCATTATCGAGAGAATGCTTCCCAGCCCAGCGTACTTCAGGTCGGTCTTGAAATTCAAGCCCGGAGTTAGGACTCTTATCCTTTCGTAGTGTTGATTCTTCTCGCCGGTGGACTTGAAGCCTAGCCTAGTATACTCGCCGTTGATATCGAAGACGAGACAGATACCTCCCTGACTCATCAGCCCGAGAAGCATGTTTTTCGAGAGGTTTGATTTTCCTGTTCCCTTCTTACCCGAGATTATGTTGAGGCCGGCATCTATCGCTCTCGCGTCGATTTCTACGTTCACGTTCTTACGCGTCTTCCCAAGATGTATCGGTAAGGGCTGGTCCGAGCTGATCAGTTTGAGGAGTGTCTCATCCGGGATGCCGATCACCCTTGATTTGGATCTTACCGGTATCCAGGAGACGTCGTCCGTGAACTTGCCTTCTACTAGGGCTCCTCGTATCCTGCATCGTAGAACCTTTGCGTCTTTGACGAGTTCGACGTACGACCTGACTTCCAGAGGATCGAAATCCTCTCCGTTCACCTTGCGGATCGATGATCTTCGTAGGATGTCTTCGAGTATGCCTGGTACGTTCGCGTAGTCTATCTCTACAACCTGTATGATCAGACTCTTCTTGGTCGAGGTGTCTTCGATCGAGAGATAGTCTCCCTTGCGTATTCCTTGAGGAGGGCAGCTGATGATCTGTACCTCCCCGTTCTCGATCTTATACAGGTTTAACATGGTTTGCGTCTGGCTCCTTCGAGTGGGGTCCTGCGAACGGTCCGAAGAGTATCTGTCGGATACTCGGGTACTCGAGGACCCTGAGACCGTAGTTCTCGTCGAGGAATCGGTGCATACCGATCACTTCTGTTGCGTTGAACTTGGAGAATATGTGGGCCAGGCGAAGGGTCTCGGGGTATCCGTCTCTGGTGAGATCGTTCCCGATCATCTTCTCTACGGTCGATATTCTCTCTGCCTTGGGGATTTCCTTGTCGACATCCAATCGAAACGAGAGTCCGTTGCGGGCAAGCTTTGCGACGTAGACTCTGCCCAAGAGGAGAAGTCTTCTAGTTCGCTGGACTGCGCAATCGATGTCGATCAGGCACGGTCCAGCGTGTTTCCTCAGGGGGTCTTTAGTCCCTTGAGGAGAGAAGAGGTACGTCTTCTTCGAGAGTCCTACAATCCTGTTTCCTCTTTCTCTCGCCAGCTCCAGTAACAGTCTGTTCGCTCTAATCTCCTCCTCCATGGCGAGAATGGAGAGCGACCCGTCCCAGAGAACGATGGCACCACTGTACTTCTTCGCCACCTTCTCGCGCAGCATAGTCTCGAAGACGGTCAACAACCCTCTGTACACGTATGGTCCTCCCAGCTTTCTTGCATCCACCGACGGTATCGGGTAGCGGACTGTTGGGGTTCCATCGATGTTTCTGTTGTTGTCGCCGTTGATGTGGAAAAGGAAGGGACCTAGCCGGCTGTACTGGTATCTCCCGTCCTTCCTGGAGACCGCTGTCCCTCGGATCGCGTAGATGGTGCCTGACTGGGTTTCTCCTAGACCGAGTATGGAGACGTCGACTGCTACTACGGGTGACCCGTCCTTGACAGGGTTGAGTTTGATTGCGGTAAGGTATCTGGTTCTATGCTCGTTCAGGCTAGTCTCGGTCTTGCTGGTATGCCGTTTCGTGAGGGGGTTCCATGATGGCTCTGGATAGTCTATGCTCAGGTTCCTGTCCGCGTGTTCAATGGACATGCGTGCGAGGCTGGCGAACTCTTCGAATTCTTGGTTGCTGAAATCACACTCAAAGACATGTCCTATCTCCTGCATGTCGACTCACCTGCACACAATGCTTTTATTGTGCAATTCAACAATATGACAACAGAGAGAGCCTATTTAAGTGTTGTGTTGCACAATTATATTGCACAATTCAATAGAGGCATGTCCGTTGTCGAAGAAACCCCCGATCAGATTGAAGATGACGATCGGGGAAGTCGAAGCTGAGATCGAGTGTGAAGAATCCCAACTACAGTCAGCTGTAGAGGATTTAGTAACCGCGCTTCAAAAACAGAGCGAGACGTTGTCCAAGATATCCAACATCTCAAAATCGCAGAAAACTATCCCAAAGAAACAGACTTGCAAGACGATAATCACAGAGCTTTGGGAAGAAGGTTGGTTCTCCGTATCTAGAAACCTGGGAGAAGTACACGAGGAGATGGCACGACAAGGCTACCACTACGACCGCACAGCAGTCGCACATACCTTAGTAGACTTGGTGAGGGAAGGAGTGCTCACTAGGCAAGGAGGAGCACGACAATACCACTACGTCCAAAAAAGACCCCCGCCTTGATGCAGTCTATCGATCATCAGGGGTAGTCACCTACATTACCGTATGGACGGTAATTCTCCAAAGATTGGACATATGCTATGCTAGAACGTAGCCATATCCCTGCTCTGTTCTTATTCTGCGTAACTTATTCTTCTTTGTCAAATTCGTCAAGGTACCTGTAATCGACCCTTTCGAATAGTAGATCGCGTTTGTCACTAGCGCTTCATTGATTTCTTGCCAGGTACGAGGCTTTCTTCCCCATTCTGTCGATAGCAGTTTTATTATCGCGTCCGACGGCCCTGATGGCTTGGGAATGGTCGGGATCATCTCCGGCGATTCAACAAGCGTGATCTGTTTGAGTTCGTCTTCCATTGGAGCGATTCTAACATTCTCCTTTCCAGCAATCTTGAAACTCTTGGAAACCATTTCCACGATCCTAGGCAATTCATCTAGAGTTGCCATAACCTCATCTTTCTTTCCGTCCAGTTCGATCTCGCAGTTCCCAATCCGCACCCTCATCGAGAAACGTTCTTCCGTCATACCATCTACTCCTTAGAATCCTGATCGAATCTTGTCTTGCAACTGTACGATACCATTCGTTGTAGCCCTATACTCTCCTCTTTCAACGCGGTCTATCCATCCTTTCCTCAGCAGACTTGGCATCTCGTTTCTTATCGTCTTGGCGGCTTTTCCAACCAGCTTGGCAATATCGGCGGTCGTCAACGTTGACTTATCTGCTTTTCCAATTCTATTCGAAACGTAAGATCCAACTAGGCAAAGCATAATCGCCATATCGGCAGATAGATCCGTCCTCAGGATCACCACCCCCTCATCGGATACGCCAACAAATCCCTTCAAAACCCGCATCAGTTCTTCAAGATCCAGACTGATTGTAATATCAGAGACAACCTTGTAGGCAGGATAGATCTCAGACAAGAATCTCAGAATAGCACTCATTACCTCGTCTGTATTGCCTTGGAAATCGAGGCGCCCCTTACCACTAATCTCTATATGACCAGAAATCTCCGGTTCCCTATCTCCCAAATGTTATCCACCTTGTCAGTATCTGTACTACTACCAATAATAGATCATTTCTATATTGACAATCATATGTCCTTCAAAAAAGATTCTGAAGTCTCCCCTTTCCTTTCCATTTCAAGTGCAGCAGCATAAATCACCGCCCTTATCAGATAGCTAAAGAGCAAAAAGCCCGACGCAGATACTTGGAACGGTCTCACAATGGTCGAATACAGAGAACTGAAAGCAAAGAAGGTTCTGAACAGGCACAAATACCGCGACAACTGGTTCTGGTGTAGATACAGCGTAAACCCCTACCGGGGATGCCAATTCGCCTGCAACTACTGCGACGCCATCACCGAGAAGTATCTGGTGCACAAAGACTGGGAGGACTTCTCGAGGATAATATACGTCAAGGCAAACGCGCCAGAACTGCTTGAGAGGGAACTCAAGACAGCGGAGAGGGACGTGATTTCGCTAGGAGGTGTGACGGATGCCTACCAACCCGCCGAAAAGAAGTACAGAATTACGAGAAGGATTCTTGAGATAATGAGGGACCACTGCTTTCCTGTTCACATAGTCACCAAATCGGATCTGATACTGAGAGATGCAGATATCCTGTCTGAGATATCGAGGAATTCGTGGTGCACGGTCTCTGTCACCATCATAACACAGGACAAGAATCTGGTTCCCTTCTTGGAGCCCTTTGCTCCACCACCGGAAAAGAGGTTCGGAGTCGTTCGAAGATTATCGGGTCTAGGCATTCGGTCGGGTGTTGATTTCACACCCATCATACCCTACATCTGTGATAACGAAGAGAATATGCGAGACGTGATTGGACAGGCTTCCGAAAGCGAGGCCCAGTACATCCTTCCGGGAAGCATGACTCTTAGAAGCAATCAGAAGATCCGTTTCCTTGGACTTCTAAAGGAGAACTGGCCGCATCTCATGGAGAAGTATGAAAGGCTTTACGGTGATTCGCAGAGTCCAAACGGTCAGTACGTAGTCAACATGAACAGAAAGCTCTTCGCGCTGTCCAAAGAATACGAAATTCCATTGCATATTACCCCACCGAATTTCGACAAGCCTTTGAGAGAGAATTTTGACATCGCCAATCTGCTCTTGCTCTACGCCTACTTCAAGGAAATGAGGACCGGGAACACTTACGCTGCTTGGGCGTATCACAAGGCTGCCCAGAACATTGAGAAGCTTGATCAGAGCATTCGACACCTGCACAAGAAGAATGAGCTGAAAACGATTCCTGGAGTAGGAGAGAGCATTTCAGGAATGATAAGAGAATTCTTGGAGACTGGGAAGAGTGAAAGACTTGAGCAGATGAAATTGGAGTGGTAGTTCTTGAGGGCAAGCAATCCAATATCTATTCGTGGACCGGACGGTCCACTAGCCATTTTTGTCAAGAACTGTCTTGATTCATGCGAATCCGAGTCATCACACTAAACCAATATCTGTATTCGTGTTGAACACAAATACTTAAAACTAGGAAGAAGAAAAAAATACTGTGATCAAACCATGAGAACCGCTGATTCACTTCCTTTGCTTCTTCTGGAAATTCGAGAAACCCTTAGAAGATTAGACAATCGAATCGATGACCTTGTCAATACTCAATATGCCTCCCCTCAAAGAGCTGAGGCTGATGCTCTGCTTCCCGGCAAGGCCGAAGTCGATGGTATGTCTTCGACTGATATCTATACCCTTCTCTCTCTTCCGGATCACCTTAGAAAAACGGTGATTGCACTACGTGGAAGGGGGGAGGCGACTGCTGCTGAAATCGCGAAAGAGACTGGGAGGGCTAGGGCCGTCGAGAGCGGTTACTTGAACCAGCTCTATACGATGAGATACGTTAAGAAGAAACGGAAAGGCCGCTCTGTCCACTTTTCTGTCCACAACTGTTGTTTAGGTAATTAGGTCCCCCTTTTGGCTTTGATTAGGGATCTCGCTCAACGAGTTTCTTCTCTGCTGACCGCCATTTGCATTAAAAAGGATTCAAAGCGGAGAGATTGTGCTAGTGCGGGGATTGAGTTTAGTTTATAAGTTCAACTTAAATACATAAGTTCATTGGAACCTAGGCGAGGACCTCATTCATTATCGATGGAAGTCTGGTCGAGGACATGGGAACGAGACAAAAGGACAATGTGATGGACCTCCTTGAAGAAATTAGTGAGAGCCTGAAGAGGATTGATCGCAATCTAGGTAAGCTCTCCAAGAAACAGGATGAGATACTTTCCAGTCTTGAGTCGGGGAAATCAGACTATATCGAGGCAGGAGATCTCAAGGACTATCCGCTTGATGTCGTTACCCTTCTCTCCCTTCCTGATCATCTCAGAAAGACAGCGATGATGCTGTGCAAGGAAGGCGAAGCGACCGCCGAACAGATTGCAGAGAAGACTGGGAGGGCTAGAGCCGTCGAGAGCGGTTACTTGAACCAGCTCTACACGATGAGATACGTCACAAAAAGGCGGAAAGGCAGGGATGTCTATTTCCGCGTGGAGAAGTGAGTAGAGATTGAAATCATTTGCATTCCATTCTTACAAAGGTGGAACAGGGAAGACATTCATCTCGACGAATCTAGCCGTCCTCTACGCCAAGAAAGGACGCAATGTGTGTCTGCTTGACTTCGACTTCCGGGCCCCGAGTCTCCACTCCTTCTTCAACGTTGACAGAGCCAATTTCTCGCTGAATGACCTCTTGGATGGACGATGCGAGATCGGCGCATCCATCTCCGACGCTACCGAAGAACTCTCTCTTCCAGGTAGGCTCTATGTTGGACTCGCAGACCCTTCAACCGAGGGAATAAGCGAAATTGTAACGAGAGACAGAAAGTGGCAGATGAAATCTCTTCGTCTAATCAACAATTCCTTAGAGACCCTGTCCAAGAAATTTGAGGTGGATTATGTCATATTCGATACGAGTCCAGGATTTCAGTACTCCTCGGTCAACGCTATCATAAGCTCGGATGTTGCCGTGCTTGTCACAACGCCTGACAGAGGCGATGTCGAAGGGACCTCGGAATTGATAAAGGGGGTCTATGAGACCCTCGAACGAAAGACGGGAATCATAATCAACAAGGTGCCTACGGGGGGACCCTCGATAGACGTCGACCCTCGAACAGTGAAGAAATTCGGTTCGATCTTCAGGTTCCCTGTAATCGAGGCTATCCCTTGTAGCTGTGACGTCCTCTCTCTTGTTGGGGAGTCGATCTTTGTCCAGCAACACCCGAGCCATCCGATTGTGAAGCACTTGACATCGGTCGTTGAGAAACTCGAGAAGTTCTAACTCCCCCCCTTGTCTTGTTCCACCAGCCGTTTGGCACTTCTTATATATTCCCTCATTTTTCTCTGCTCTCTAGTCTTCGATGGCAGAACCTCTTCTGCAAAAAGTAGGGGAATCACTGCTAGAAAGTTTAGAAGAATGACTATTGAAAAAAGATGTGTTGAAGAGAATTGGGAAAACTTAGGTTTGAGAACGAATCCTAGAGCCCGAGAGAGAAAAAAGGGGATCGTTCCAATTGCATAGTATTTCCCCATATCATCCTTTGATCCAAGGTCCCCCCAAATGACTAAGACGTATGTGATGGATAAGACACCCCATGCAATACCCTCAGCAATCCAGAATGCCAGCCATGATGCCAAGGAAGCTTGAGCTAGGCTCACGGCAATGAATCCCAGACCAAGAGTAACCATGGCAAAGATTATGCTTGTCCGACGACCAATAAGATCTATTGCCACTCCGCCTAATATCGCGGAAAAACTACCAGTTATATAGGCCAGCATTCTCCCCATTTCAAACTTCTCTTGTGGATAGATATTCTTGAGGATCTGTGTGTCTACGCCATCAATAAGACTGAAAGCCATCCAAGGAATAAGGTAGAGGATGAGTCTTCTCCATTGTGGGGTTCGTAATCTATCAGTTGTTGCATTCTCTACCGGCTCGCTGTATGCAGCCGTCCCAATGAAGGGTATTGTAGCGAGTCCTAGTCCTCTCCACCCCGAATATACTATTAGACGTACCGAAGAATCAAGACTTTGAGTTGCCGCAAGAATCAAGGGGGTCAAAACATACGTCAAGAAAATTATGATTCCTCCTACGCGTCCTCTCTCTTCCATTGAAGTAGAATCACTGAAGTATGTGAGACATCGAGGAAAACCGAACCCGATAGAAAAACCCAACAATACAGCGAAGACCAAAAATTCAATGTTGGCTCTTAATCTGAAAAGGTTAGGCAACAGCAATGTAGCAATGTCAACAATAATCCAATAAAATAGAATGGTTTTCGTTTTGACCCTTGCCAATATGATTTCTGCAATCATGGACGAAAGAGGTATTGAGAAAAGGAAACTCGCAAGGATAGTCTCATTCCGCAGGTAGTCGAAAGGAAGATTCGGGTCGGTCAGGAGCAATTCCAAGTAGTTAGCCATTAGGTAGTACCAAGAAATGGAGTTCGATATCAGGCTTGCAACTATGATGAATCTGCCCCGAGATACCTGAATATCTTCTGTGTAAGGAATCCTCATTATGAAATCATCCTTTAGCAACCCTTATATTTCATTATTGTAGTTGTGTTCAACACGAATACAAACGAGATTTTGAAGACTGGTGGGGAGGTGAAAAACATATGAGTATTTCAGCCTTAGCAAGATGGCTCACCAAATCACCCATAAGACCCTGGGGTTAGAAGCTTTAGACTTCAAGAGAGCATTCCACTTTATTGCCAAGAACATCGAGGGCAAACGAATAGGGGACAGTCTTTTCTTATTTCTTTTTCATTGTGAAAACATGATATAATAGGCAGGAATTTTCATGGCAAGAGTTAAGGATAATCTCACCGAGCGAAGTCTATTATCATTGAGACGAGCAGAATCGTGGGCAAAAGAGAATGTTTCCGATAAGATGTGTAGGTCAGCACTTTCACATTTATTCTCTTACTGGAAAGATTACACTAGACCAGCATTAATGTCTCTGGCTTGCGAGGTGGTAGGCGGAGATCCCACACTGACCAAAGACATAGCATCTTCCTTGATCCTTGTAGGTGCTGGAATCGACATTCACGATGACATCATCGACCAATCCCCAAGAAAGGATCATGGGCAGACTGTACTGGGAGCGAGAGGTATCGAGGTCACTTTAATTCTCGGTGATATACTATTCGTGAAAGGTTTTGTCTCTCTAGCATCCAACCTCATTGACTGTGGTCTCTCACCTGGGAAAGTTCAGTCGATTTTGGTTGTGATTAAAAACCTCCTGCTAGAGCTGAGCAATGCAGAAGCCGGAGAGCTTGAACTCCGTGGAAGGATAGATATAACTCCCAGAAGGTATCTTCGCCTAACTCGAATGAAGGCTGCTGACGTTGAAGCCTATATGAGAATTGGGTCGATTCTCGGTGGAGGATCAGAAACAGAGACAGAGGCTTTAGCAAGGTATGGAAGAGCCCTTGGAATGATTGCTATACTAAGAGATGACCTCGCTGATATGTTGGACTTCAGAAGGGAACTTCCACACCGTATAAAGTATGAACACTTACCCCTACCCATACTCTACGCATTGAATAACCTAACGAATAGGAAGAGAATAGAATCGCTACTCCGCAGATCGAAAATCCAGGAAGGTGCGGCGAAGGAACTCTTCAAAATCACATACGAAGCCGATGGCTTGGTTGGCTATGAGAAAGCAATAAAGAAGCTTGTCTATAGTTGCCAAAGAGAGCTTAACGTACTTCCTCCAAGTGAGGCTTGTTCAATCTTAGAAAGCTTAGTCGATCTTACTGCTCCCCCACCTTTATCAGATCTAGAACTTTAACTTGGGCTACTGGTTCAGATGAGATTCTTAGGTCGAGCAAAGAATAAAGGGGAAGGGTGGAGTTTTCACTTGCCCCTTACTTTGTCTAGTGCTTTGTCCACATCCTGCAATCCTAGTTTCTTCAAGACATCAGGTTTAGGTATTCCGTTCTTGTCCCATCCGATAGCCTCGTAGTATTCGAGTCTTCTTTGGTCCACGAATTCGCGGTCTGTTGTCTGCCCCTTGTAGGGTCCGGACGGTAGTGGCTCATAGAATCTCTTGGGGTTGTCGTCGTCTTTGGGTGGTCGCCAGTTGACATCGGGTCCCCCGATGAGTTCCGCGGCTCTCTGAATGTGTACGATTCGGGGTCCTAGAGTCGTCTTCCAGTCTTCGTCTGTCGTGTTCCATCCTGTGACTGCTCGGAGGAACCTCCATTGGAGATCTTCCAGTCCTCCTCCCCATCCAATGACATTGCAGTAGACGGCTGAGTCCGCGAACACCGTTTCGAGGTCGTTATAGCCGTCGGAGATTGTAGATGTATGGTCGCCTCCTTGGACCGAGCATGCGTAGCAGATGTCCTTTGTGTAGTCTAGGTTGCTCCGTGTTCCGTGGGCACCTACCTCCACTCCCTTGACGGTGACCGCGTAGGGTGTAACGTCTACCCCTTTCATCTCAGATATCTTCAAGGCTGCCCTATACGTTCCCTCGGCGAGGGCGTCAAAGAACTTCCCTTCCCTCGTCACTATTCCTCTTGCCAGTTCTTCGATGGATTTGACGTCTCCCCACTTCAACTCCAATCCTCCCAGATCCTCCTTTGTCAGGATTCCGCGCTGGTAGAGTTCGATGGCGAAGGCCAGTGTGTTGGGTCCGTTGATCCCTGAGTATCCGAGCTCCTCTATGAGGGATGAAAGGTATAGTACAGCTGCTGGGTCGAAGACGCCGAGGTTTGGTCCAAGATAGGCCTCCAACTCATAGTCGGGGTTGTCCGAGATGGCTCCTTTGTAGGGACCCACCTTGACCACTGCGAGCTTCATGCAGGAGATCGCGCATCCGTAGTCTGCCCAGTAGCGTTTCACCCAGTGTCTGAGGTCGAAGTTGGTGCCTCCCATCGACTTTTCGTCGTGCCATTCCTCTTGCCAGTTTCTCACCGGCTCTGAGTTCCTGTCTGCCCCGACCTCGTATCCTGCGTATCCTGTTCCCCAACGGCGTAGACGTCTTCTCGTGTAGGAGAGTTCTTCCGTCTCCTCCATAAGTCTAAGAACCTGTACTGGCTTCGCGACTTCGGGTAGGGGGCCGGTTCCTTTGGCTACTATTGCCTTCAGATTCTTGGATCCCATCACAGCCCCGTATCCTCCGTACCCTGCGGCGTGGCTCCATTTCTGGAGGACCGCGGCGGTTCTGATACTGTTCTCTCCTGCTGGGCCGATATAGAGCATCGCTGGCTCCTTCTGTATGCCGAGCCGTTTGTAGCGTTTGTCGAGTTCTTCCTTCACCCCTTTCGTAAGGGTCTTGAGCGTCTCCTTGCCTTCTAGGCCCCAAAGGTGTTTTGCGTCTCTTATCTCCACGTTCTCGTTGTCTATCAATAGGTAGACTGGTGATTCAGCCTTCCCAGAGACTATGACCCCATCCCAGCCTGCGCACTTGAGTTCGATCGGGAATTCCCCGCTGACCGTGGAACCGACGATTCCGTTGCTTTGAGGCGACTTGCCTGTTGCGCAGATCCTCGCGCCGTGAAAGTATCCTGTGAGGGGGCCGGCCAATGTGAGGAAGAGATTCTCTGGGCCGAGAGGGTCTATCGACTCCCATTTTGAGCCTACCCTGTCCCACAGTATCCGTGCGGCGAGTCCCCTTCCACCGATATACTGGCTGAGGATTTCTTCTGAAAATTGTGTCTCCTTCGTCTTTCCAGCGGAGAGATCGACGTCCAAGAACTTTCCTGCGTATCCTCCTACCATCTTATATCAACTCCTTTGCCTTCTCGGCGTACAGGTTCTCAGCTACCATCTCTGTGAGTTCTTCTGGCGTCTTGGAGAACAACTTGTGAGAGAAAGGTTTCGCCTCCCTGCTGAGACCCAGCGCGTCATAGTTAGCTTTAGTGCATGCCTTGACGCATTGCGGTTCTCCGTCGCAGAGATCGCAGATCAGGATCTTCTCCTCTTGGGGGTGCAGGTGAGGTACCTTCCCTGGACATGCGTTTATGCATATGCCGCATGCTGTGCACTTCTCCTCGTCAACCTTTACTGCAGAGGTCTTCTCGTCGATGGAAAGCGCGTCGAATGGGCAGCTTTCAATGCATGGATAGTCGTGGCATTGGGAACAGAAATGAGGAATCTCTACTCCCGGGATAAGCATGAAAACCCTTATTCTGGATGCTTCGGGCCAGATCTTGCCCTCGTGGAAGAGGCTGCAAGCAATCTCGCATCTTCTGCAACCCGTGCATTTCAAGTAGTCTCGTTCGATCCACAACCCTTCTTGTACACTTGCCATAATAATTCACTCTCTTTAATCTCAACTCTGTAATTGTAGTTTTTCCTAACCTATTATGGCTTTTTCTCAATCCCCACGAAGATTGACCGGGGGGAAGAAGAAACAAATGAGCTTGGCAATAGAAGAAAGAGAATAGGGGCTGGTTGCTGCTACTTGTCGACTAGGATCGACGGTAGGCGTAGGTCCATCATCGATAGAAGTCCAGGTCTAGCTTCGATCACTTTGGGTATCGCGTTGACGATCATTGCTACTGTGGCAGGATCGCCTGGGGTTCCCCCTTCCACCACGAAATCCATGTTCGGACTTCCCTTGATGCTGACTCTGTCTCTAGAATTGTTCGCCCCTATGTACATCTCTAGTCTAAGAAGGACGACGAGATCTTGTCCTCTGTATCCTTGTCCGATGTTCCTTATGCCTGCCACTTCATTCTTCTTGACAGACAAGTATTGCGTCTTGAGGTCCTTCTCTGCAATCACTGGTTCCACTATCTGTTCTGAGTGATCGACTTCGAGTCCTAGGCCTTCAGATAACATCGCAATAGACTCCAGCAATCCGACATGTCCCAGTCCTCCTTCTTGGACGCCTCTCTTGAACTCCTCCACAGTCAATCCTGCTCCGATCTTCCTTTGAAGAGGTAGCCTTCGAGTAGAAGCGTCGAGAATGCGAGTTACCTCTACAGACTTAACCTGTTGGCATGCTGTACTCAGAAAGATGGGGAGAGTGTCCATTACGAAGCCAGGGTTGACCCCGGTTCCCAACACTGATACACCTCTTGATTTGGCTTCTTTGTCTATTAACCTCGCAGGCTCACATGAACGCGAAAAAGGGTATGAGAGCTCCTCTGTGGTTGAGACTACGTGAGTGCCGGCATCGATGCAGGACAGGATCTGATCTTTGACGTGTGTGAGTGAGGAAGATGTGGAATGTAGGATAACGTCTGCGCCCGTTCTTGAGAGGACCTTGGAGGTATCTTCCTCCACTACCACGCCAATGTCGTGGTCCAATCCCAGCAGTCTTCCAATGTCCTTCCCTGCCTTGTCGGGATCGATGTCAACTCCACCAACCAATCTTAGGGTCTTCTTTTGTAGGACAAGTCTCGCAATCTCGCAGCTGATCGGTCCGAGTCCGTACTGAACTATCCTTATCTGTTCACTCAACTCTCAACAGACACCTATCAAATGTTTATCCAATCACCTTTTTGAGGTGCTCTTTAATCTTTGGCAGCGGGTTCACGAAGCACCGAGATTGTTATCTCGAATCTGGGAGAAACAATTGCAGGCGCTATTGTGCTATATGTTTCTCAAGCAGCTGGAAGCATACTCCGATGCTGATGGCAATAACGAACGAGATGAATACCCTAAATAAGAAGAAGGCCAGCCCAAACATCTCTACTTCCAAGAAGGCACGGAGTGGCCCTACTAGGGTTTGACTTGTGATAAATGCAGCTACTACACTGAGTGGCAACCCTTTCCTATTCAACACCTTCAGAAGGGGCATGTAGGGGGCTAAGGGTCCTGGGCTCACTAACCCAATCGACGAAGCCACAAGTATGTTTCTTCTCTTCTTCCTGAGGAGCTTGTTAATCTTCTTCCCTGAGGTGTATGAGCTAAGAAATGTAGCTGCCATACAGGCGAGTATAAGAATGGGCACGTACTTCAAGAACCTCATCACTGCAAGATGGATTATCTCGATGGTCAAAAGAAGACCTCCACTAAGAATCCTCCCAACATGACAAATACCATACAGAGAACTAGACGCAATGTGAAGGCCTTCCACCCGAAGTACTTGAATTCCATCACATCTCTATCCGGGGATCCTATGATGACTTCCCCGGCGATCAGAGAAAAGATGGCTCCCATGCTAGCTCCTTGTTGAAGTAGGGAGAAAGCTATTGGATATGTTGCATATCTCGGAATGGGGAGAATGATGCCTATGGCCGTCGCTAATGGGATCGACAACAACTGGTTCTTCCCAAGTATTGCGCGTGTGATTCCCATGGGCACGTAAGTCTCAAATATTACAGATAACAGAGTGACGACGAAGAAAGCAGGAAAGATTTTCTTCATCTCTTCTATGGAGCCTAAGGCTAGTTCTTCCACACTCATCATCGTATATGTATCCCCCTATCCATATGTTCCCCATAGATAATAACGAGTGAAAAATAAAGGTTAGTGCAAAGCAAGCCCTCAGTCCCAGACCTACTTCGATCACTGGAACGGGTGTTCTCTCATGTCCAGGTTATACCTATCTAGGCATCTTCATTGTCTCTGGCTACCAATAGGATTTTGAATGGGGTACTCGCCTAGTTTTGTAGTTGGAGGGTTTCACGGTTGAAGACTGCGATCGTGAGTTGTAGCGATAAGACTGGACTAGTTGACTTCTGTAGACGCATCGATAGCCTGTTTCAGATCTACTCGACAGGGGGAACCGCCTTAACCCTCAGACTAGGCGGGGTGGAAACTAAACTCGTTTCTGAGCTGACCGGATTTCCTGAGATTCTTGGTGGGCGCGTCAAGACGTTGCATCCGAGGCTCCTAGGCGGTGTCCTTGCTCGCGGTGAAGCTGACTCTGAGGATATGCTGAGACACGGCTTGACCCGTGTGGACATGGTTGTCGTGAATCTCTACCCGTTCGTCGAGACAACTTCCAGAGAACATGATCTCTCGGAGGCGATCGAGAGTATTGATATCGGAGGCGTTACGCTGATCCGGGCCGCAGCCAAGAACTATACGAACGTCATCGTCGTAACAGAGCCATCAGACTATGGTTGGACCGCAGATTCGCTGAGCAGAAGAAAAGGTCTCTCATACGAAGAGCGTCTTCATCTAGCGTGGAAAGCCTTTGACCATACCGCCAGATACGATACTGCGATAGCCATATACTTAGAATCCCTTAAAGGAAAGACTCCGCTCGCTGAAAAACGCTAATAGGTGACTGTCCGTGCGCTCCAAGACAGACTGGTCGGTAACCATTTGCACCCAGTAGTTTTGTCGCCTTCCAGATCTGAAGTTCAATCCAGTACTTGCACATTCCTTATCTCCGATAAGGCTGCGATCTAGGAAATAGGATGGTGACTTTCTCCCTCAATATCTCCAACTGGTCCTTCACTCTGAAAGCTGGCTGCACAAATATTAAGCATATTCCTCATCTATCTCCCAGGCAACCCCAATACCGAGGGAGGGGGCTACCGAATGAGAATCTTTGACGACATCTACTTCCTGTGTGGTTTGAATGGTGCCAATACAGGTATAATCAAGGGAGAGGGTGAGGCCGCACTCGTAGACGCTGGATGGACCGATGAAACCGTTGAAATGATCCTCTCGTACCTGAGTCTCGTTGTTCACCCAGAAGAGCTGAAATATGTGCTGGTTACCCACTCTGATCGAGACCATATCGGTGGACTCAGCAGATTGCAAACCGAGTTAGGCACCGAGATCGTCGTCAATGAAGGTGATGCCGAAAACGTGTCCAATCCTATACCGCCGATAGCGCCCTCAAGACCTGACGTGGTCTTCCAAGAAGAACGGGAACTTGTTATCGGTGGCATTGAGTTGGAATTGATTCCTACGCCTGGTCACACCCCAGGAAGCACCTGTATCTACTACCGTGATCAACGTCTACTCTTCACTGGTGACGTCGTCATGCCAGCCTTCTACCACGCTCGATACGACAGGGAGATCCAAGCACCCATAATCAGAGGTAGCTTCGAGACCTATGTAGACTCATTGAGGCGACTTTCGGAGCTTGAAGTCGACTTTCTTCTGCCTGGGCACGGAATGCCAATCCGGAATGGAAATAAAAGAATCCGGGAATATATTACAACAACCAGTACTATGCTTGAGAAAGCCCTTGGTCTGCTCGAAGACGAACTGACACCGAGCGAGCTGGCGCAGAAGATGAACGCCTTCCCTGTGATGGGTCCTAGGATCATAGAGGAACTCGAACGAGAAGGTAAGATCTTGAAGACTGGAATGAAGACCATCCTTCAAGAGCCATCATACCGAATTAGATAGAGTCCGTGAACCGAAAGATGCTCCAGCAGAAGTCCAATATACGATATGTTGGCATTTCATCATTCTATCGAAGGGAATAAGGTATGGAAAAGGACGATATCCTAGAGGAACTGAGGTCAGCCGTAATCGAATGCGTTAGGCTAGAAGAAGCCAAGGGATTAGCGAGAAAGGCTTTGGACGCTGGGGCAGGGCCTCTTGAAATAGTCGACGTCGTCAAAGTGGCGCTTGACAAGGTCGGAGAACTATACGATTCAAAGGAGTACTTCCTCATGGAACTCACCTTAGCTGGCAACACGGCTGCCGAGATCATGGACATGATCAAACCGGAATTGAAGAAGACTAAATCCCTTTCCAAAGGGAAGGTAGTCATCGGCACCGTTCAGGGAGACCTACATTACATCGGAAAAGACATCGTGATTACGATGCTGATGTCGCAGGGTCTGGATGTGATAGATCTCGGGGTTGATGTCCCATGCACCAGCTTTGTGGAGGCCGTCAGGAGAGAGAAACCTGACGTTCTAGCTATGTCAGGGCTTCTCACGATTGTTGTCGACGAGATGCAGAAGGTGATAGACACACTCAGAAGCGAGGGATTAAGGGACGAAGTGAAGGTCATGATCGGCGGCAGAGCGGTGAACGAGGTCTTTGCCAGGCAGATCGGTGCCGACGCGTTTGGTGAAACCGCTGTCGACGCCGTGCAGCTGGTCATGGGATGGGTCGGTGGAAAGTCGGATGGGTAACAGAAGAAACGACGTCCTGAATACGATGGAGCACAGGGAGCCAGAAAAGGTTCCGATATTTGAGCTGAGAATCGATCCCCCACACGTAGAGGTCCTCATGTTCCCTGAACGGTTCTGGTCTCCTCAGGATAGACCAGCCTCAGAGAGAATGGGACTCCTCAAACACAACGCAGAAGTACAGTTGAGATGCCTGGACAGAATCGGATTTTCGATAGCGGTGACGCGGCTGACCGCGCCAGCAGGCTGGTCGGCCCACGTCCTCTCTGAGAGGGAAGCGAAAAAAATGAGGAAGGAAACCGGGCTATTCTCGACTGTTGGAACCTTCGTGGACGAGTGGGGAAGGGGAACCGTATACGATCCCAAGTGCCGCGTCTGGGTTCAGCAGTACGGGACGATTACCTCTGTGGAACAGTGGGAAGAATGGTCTGAAACCTTTCCGGACCCTTGGGCTGAGGGTCGGGACGAGGCGGTGAAGATCGCAGTTAGACTAGCCCAAGAACATGAAATGGCTTCGGCAGGACGAGTTCGTGCGCCCTTCGCCACACTTTTTGAAGCCTTCCCAATCGCGACCTACTATCGACTGCAACTCGAACAACCAGAATTCATGCGGAAAGCGGTGAAGGCGTATACCGACTATAACTGTGAAGCCGTCAAACAATACGGTGAACTAGGGTGCGATCTAGTCATAAGCGGAGGGGACATTGCGCACAGGGATGGGCCACACCTAAGACCCGCACTGTATGACGAGTTTTTCGCCAAAGAAATGCGTCGAGAAGTGGAAGCGGCGCACAAGGCAGGCATCAAATACGTGAAACATACCGATGGCGACGTAAGAACGTTGATACCTGGCTTAGTAAACGTATCGCGGGTAGACGGACTTCATTCCTTGGATCCCAGTGCTGGACTGGACATCGGGAAAGTCAAGGAAGAATGGGGTGACAAGATCTTCTTGATGGGTAATATCGCCGTCGACAGCCTCGCACTCAAGACCGCACGAGAAGTCGTCGAGGAAACCAAGGAGTGCATTAGAAAAGTTGCACCCGGCGGAGGATTCATACTGTCCAGTAGCAACAGTTGGTACACTCACTGCAGACTAGAAAACTGCCTCGCCATGACGAGGACCGGTCATGAATTCGGGAAATACCCGATAAAACTCTCCTAGAGTTCTTGTAATGGCGCACCGGCTGAGAACGTCTTCCAAGAATCCCTCTTTGAGCTATCGCGTAGCATCTAAGTAGCTATTAGGAACCTTGTCACAGATTAGAGTGCAGAGGAAATGGTTGTTCATGAAGCTTCCTTACGGCAAGAGCGAAATCGAATTCGACATCGACCCTGATCGCCTACTGGGGGTCATAACCCCCTCAGAAATAACGCCCGCAAAGAATCCTACCCTAGAGGTTGAAAAGGCTCTGAAAGCACCGTTGGACGGACCGACTGTCGAGGAGTTGGCGCCGAAAGGCAAGACCGTGGCTATAGCGGTGGACGATATAACCCGTACGACCCCCACGAACCTGCTTCTCCCCCCTGTCTTGGAGAGCCTGAAGAAGGCGGGTGCGAGCAAGGATAGAATCAAGGTTTTCGTGGCGCTTGGCACCCACCGACGAATGACCGAGTCCGAGATGAAAGAGAAGTATGGGTCTGGGGTCGTCGAGGAGTACGAGTTCGTCAACCATGCCTTCGACGACGAATCGCAACTCAAATACATCGGGGATATGACCGAAGGCGTCCCAGTCTGGATCAACAAGGGGTTTGTCGAAGCCGATATTCGAATAGTCACAGGAAACATAATCCCCCATTTCAACGCCGGTTGGGGGGCCGGAGCGAAGATCCTTCTCCCTGGGCTGGCTGGAGAGGAGACCGTAGGAAGGATGCATGTCCACTCGGCTATGACAACCCCTAACGGGCTTGGGATGGAAGAGAATCCGACGCGAAGGCTGATAGACGCCTTCGCTGAGAGGGTGAAGATCCACCTGCTGATAAACTCCGTGGTAACACGCCGTAGCGAGATAATTGGGGTGTACACGGGTCACTTCGTCAAGGCTCATCGCCGTGGGATTGAACATGCAAAGCAGGTCTACAGTGTACCGGCGAAGGGCTTGGCGGATATCACGGTCTCCAGCAGCCACCCGGCGGACATCGAGTACTGGCAGGGCTTGAAGGGGCTGTTCTCCGCCGACCTTGCAACAAGGGTCGACGGTGGCATAGTGGAGGCCACACCCTGCCCGGAGGGGGTATCGGTGATGCATCCGAAATGGATTGAGTACCTACAGTACGGTACAGAGGAGCTGACAGAGATGTACCGGACCGGAAAGATCGAAGATTATGTAGCCTTGGGTCTGGCTTTGAACGTTGCGCACGTGCGGGAGAAGCATCCGGTTTGCATATTCTCGCAAGGCATATCCGACAAGCAGGCTGAGAAGATGGGATTTCAGAAGTACGATAGCGTTCAGGAAGCTGTCGATACGCTTACACGTAGATATGGCTCCGACTCGAAGATAAACGTCCTAACCGATGGAGGAGAAACCTATCCTGTCTTGGATTAATATCCGGCACGTACCCTTCGTCTCTACGGTTCCTCACCGCTTTGTCCTAGCATACCTTGAATGATACCTACGAGGAATGGGATTCTATCAGTTGTCCTATCGTATTTTTACTAGTCCTTCGGAATGAACGAAATAACTTTGAGGTCTGATGTTGCTTCGAGGACGGGATTTCCTTAGTCTGCAAGACTTCTCCACCGAGGAACTCTGGTCTCTCCTCCGGAAGTGCAAGAAGCTGAAGGGGAGAGATGTTCAGAGCCTACGTGGGCTACTCGACGGAAAGACGCTCGCTATGATATTCGAGATCCCCTCGACTAGAACACGGGTCTCCTTTGAGGTAGCTATGAGGCGTCTGGGCGGGGATGTCATAACCCTGAATTGGGGGGACCTACAACTCTCCAGGGGAGAGACCTTGGAAGACACTGCCAGGGTCCTCGATATGTACGTTGACGCCGTTGTCGCCCGCGTTACAAGACACGAATATCTTCAGAGGCTGGCGAGTTCAGCGGGGATCCCTATTCTAAACGGTTTGTCAGACAGGTTTCACCCGTGCCAAGCCCTCTCAGATATCTTCTCCATATGGGAGAAGAAAGATAGGGTCCGCGGGCTGAAGCTTGCTTGGGTGGGTGACGGCAACAACGTCTGCTCCTCGCTCATCCTAGGCTGCGGAAAACTCGGAATAGATATGGTCGTCTCTTGCCCTAAAGGGTATGAACCCGGGGAGGATGTTCTCAGGAGAGGCAGAGACAGCGCAGAGGAGCAAGGCTCTAGGATCGAGCTGACCAGGGAGCCCCGAGTCGCAGTAAGGGACGCGGACGCCGTCTATACGGATACCTTCGTTTCAGCCGGCATGGAGGAGGAGCGAGAGGTAAGGGAGAAGGCTTTCCTGCCGGAATACCAGGTCAATAGGCAGATTCTCGAGTTGGCGAAGAAAGACGTCTTGTTCATGCACTGTCTGCCGGCTCATAGGGGACAGGAGGTGACATCCGAAGTACTCGATGGTCCAAGGTCCATAGTGTGGGATCAAGCCGAGAACCGACTCCACACCCAGAAAGCCCTCCTTGCTGAAATTCTCGGATAGTCTCCTCGAAGATCCCGTTTTCCGTTCGCGTACAATTCATATTACCTTGGAGGAACCATTACGTAACATGGGTCTGACGGAGTATCGGAAGAAGAGGGACTTTGCGAAGACCGGGGAACCCGAAGGAGGAATCTCCTCCAGCCACGGCGGGAAATACGTTATCCAGAAGCATGATGCAAGGCACCTCCACTACGATCTCAGACTTGAGAAGGACGGGGTCCTCAAGAGTTGGGCGGTCCCGAAAGAGCCTCCACTAGAGAAGGGTGTCAAGAGACTGGCGGTGCAAGTGGAAGACCACCCGGTCGAATACGCTGGTTTTGAAGGCATGATTCCTGAAGGGGAATACGGCGCGGGGACGGTCGAGATATGGGACAACGGTACCTACCGACCCGAGAAATGGGGGGATGAGGAGATAATCGTCCACATCAGAGGAAATAGGCTCAACGGAAGGTACTGTTTGATCAAGTTCAAGAAGGAGAAGAACAACTGGCTTCTCTTTAGATGCGGAGACTAGCCAACACGTCTTCGTTTAGCTTGCCGGTGCGTTGAGGATGGAAGCCGAGGAGAAGGTAGCAGAGATAATCGTGCTTCTCAGGCAAGCCTACCCTGACGTGAGGGGAACCCACCTCAACTACGAGACCCCACTCGACCTTTTGGTGGCAACCATACTGTCGGCTCAATGCACAGACGAGAAAGTAAACGAAGTGACCGAGGTCCTCTTTAAGACCCACCGTAAGCCCGAGGACTACGTGTACGCTGAGCTTGAGGATCTGGAGGAGGTCGTCAAACCGACCGGATTCTACCGAAGAAAAGCCCGCTTCATAAGGCGAGCCTCCAAGACTCTTGTGGAACGGTTCAACTCCGAGGTACCTCGTACGATGAAAGAGTTGACGAGTCTTGAAGGCGTCGCCAGGAAGACAGCCAACATTGTGCTGTCGAACGCGTTTGGGGTGGTCGAAGGTATCGCCGTGGACACCCATGTCCTCAGGCTGTCGAGAAGACTCGGACTCAGCAAGAACAAGATCAGAGAGAAGGTAGAAGAGGATCTGATGAAGATCGTACCCCGAGAATATTGGTTCGAGTTCTCGAATCTGCTGATAGCTCATGGAAGAAACGTCTGCATAGCCAGGACACCAGACTGCGGTGGCTGCGTTCTGAACGAGCTATGTCCTTCAGCCTTCACGCTGTCCTGAGACCGTTTTCTGACAGCCACGGCAAGACGAAGCCCCTATTGATCGATATGTCGAGGCTGATACAAATTTATGGAGACAGGTAGCTCGGGGCGGGATTCATCGTGGTGGTCGGTGTGGTTGTCGTAGCCTCCTTTGGTTTGATCTATCTGATTCGAGGTATCAAACGTAGGCGTTCCACAAACCACTAGTAATATGCCTCTACGGCCTCCTTTCGAAGTCCCTGATTATCTCTAGGATCTGGAAGAAGTCGGTTGCACAAGGATAGACCGGATCCGAGTTACGTCCGAAGAGAATCGTTCGCATCCCGAGCTTTCTCGCCGGCTCTAAATCAGAGTGAGGGTTGTCTCCTATCATCACGGCTTGATCCGGGGTTGACCGTATCTTCTCTAGGCAGAAGAAGTAGTTCTCCTCTGAGAGGCTGAGTTTTGTCTCAGGTGTATCGACGCCGCAGATCACGATCGCATCAAAGAGGTTCTTGATGTCGGCTCCTTCCTCTTGAATCCTCTTCCTCTTCCATCCGGGGAAATCATCGAGGCTGGTGAAGATCGCGAGCCGTTTACCCTCTTCTCGGAGGGATCCCAGAACCGGGATCGCGCCTTCGGGTCGTTTGGCGGTGGTCAGCATGACATGCCACCACGCTCTCCAAGCGTCTACCGCGACCTCGTCTGGAATCTCGAAACCTTTGGCTTGCACGACTTGCCTCGTTATCCGATGTACGTAGGGTGATGTCTTCGTGCGTCTGCCGATCTCATAGAACTCGTCGGTTCCGACGAATATCTCTGTCCCATACTCCTTCCTTAGATGCCTGTTCACAACATGGAATGTTTCAGATACTGCCTTGTCGTTGTCCCAGAGGCTCAATGTTCCATCGTAGTCGAAGACTACGGCTTCAACAGGCTCCATTATTCTCCGCCTGTGAAGAGGTTGGGCGAGGAATTTAGAAGTGTTTCGAGATGCATGATGGATGGGAACTCTGCGTCTCCTCTAATCTAATCAAGATACTTCATTTTCGCCCCGAGAAAACTCTCAAGATAGGGGGATCTTACCCCGCCGACCGCAATCATGCAGCGGATGGGACCTGAGGAGTCTCGTAGACCGAACCTGAACCGTTTGATTCCGTGGTCGTTCGTGAAGTTCTTGATTACGTGTCCACACTCTCTTAATCCGGCGTTCCCGGTTATGTTTATGAGGCAGGCCCGTGCGTTTGTGTAGTCTACGTCCAACAACTGGTCTCTTTCGGCTTCGTGTAGGGCTTCTACGAGGTTTTCTCCCTCTCCAGTCCCGATGTGTCCAAGCCCGCTCTCTCTTAGGAGATTGTAGAAGTCCCGGAAGTCGATGTTCTGGATTCCGCCTCGTGTCGTTAGATCCATGAAGTTCATTATTATGTCCACCAGCTTCATATCCATCGCTCGGTACCCCTCTTCGAGGGGTATATCCTTCCGACTATCCTTGGCAGCTTGGAGTAGAATCTCGTTGCTCTGCACGATGGTGAGGTCGGATTGGTCGATTACGAGGGGTAGGATCCGTTTTGCAATGCCTTTCTGAACAGGTCCTTCGTCTTCAAACGGTAAGGTTACCAACGCTATCCTGAACGTGGAGGGTTTCTGGCGTAGTATCCTACATATCTCTAGGATCCCGCCGCTGCCGGTTCCACCGCCGAGGCCGCAGGTGACGATGGCGACTTCTGGGTCTCCTATTGCGTTGAGGACCTTCGGTAGTCCTTCCTTCATAGCCTTCATGCCGTATACGACATCCATGCCAGCCCCCATTCCGTCGCCTAGAAGGATCTTCTTGTCTGCTTTCGCGTTCTCTCTTAGAGCTAGGCGATCTGTGTTGACGGCAACAGTTCTAATGCCCTTCAGTCTTCCGACCCTATCCAGATACCGTGTTACTGTGTTGCAGCCGGACCCACCGACGCCGACGATGGTTGTCTTGAACAAACTTCTCCCTCCTTTGAGTCTCCTTCAGTCTCTTCTGCAGATCTTGGCAAGTGACCGTTTTAACTCGCCGAGAATGGAGTGCCAGTCTTCAGAATCTGATTTGCCGAAGAGGCGTTCGCTCATCCGTCTTGAAACCTTGACATTCTTTGTGGAATGCCTCATTTTGGTTGGTGTTAAAGATACTTTCCTGGTTCCATATTCACTTCGTAACTCGTTGCTGAGTGGTTTGAGTTGTTCGATGGCTTGCTGCTCTCTCTGCTTCTCGACGAGAAGCTTCGCCCTCCTTCTGACTTGGTATCGGCCGAAGAGGGTGATGCCGCAGACGGCGACTACGGACACAACGGCTGTCACCCAATTGTCTACTAGGAGCTTAATTGTGTGCTCTTGAAACGTCAGAGGTTTCGGTGGGATGGGTATGACGGCGCGTTTCGCCTCAAAGTTTCCTTCTGAATCCATCAATCGTATCTTGAGCATGGGTTTCTCAGGGTCGACGCGGACCTCTGAGTATTCTTGGAACGGTTTGTATTCGTGTCTCGATGGAAGTATGAGGACCAGGCTGTCCGTGTTCTGCTCTGGGGTACGTGCGGTGAGATCCCAATTGAAGCAGTTCGCCCAATTGACCGCGAGCAGGTATTTCGGGTAGAATGAGTATACAATCTCAGGGTCATCCTTATCCTCGAAATCGACTTTTCTATCGGAGAGCTTCAAGGTCAGCCAGGATAGATTAACGTATAGTTTGTCTCCGTCTCGGTTTTCGAGTCCCTTGACTGTGAATTGGGTGGAGACTTCCATCCACTCCGACCAGTGTGACCCACTACCCTGTAGGTCGATCTCCAGATCCGTGATCTGGACCGTCTTGTCTATGTGACGTGAGAATTCCCCGGTCAGAAACCCTTCGAGGAGCGCTTCGAGCCTCCTATCGTAGTTATTCTCGTAGGCTCTACGGATCTCGTCAACCTTCAATTCGTAGCTTTGTAGGTCCTCGAATAGGAGTTTGATCTCCCATTTCACGTTGACTGAGTCTTCAGAAATTGTGACGATGAGGCTAGGCTCTTGGTCTCCTTGAACAATCGGGATCTGAGCAAGAAGTAGAAGCGCTGTCAGAAGAATGAAGTATCTCTTCACTTCTACTCACCCTTTTGGTCCCCACCATCGGTGGTTTGCCCCGTCTCGGGAACTATGCCTATTTGAATCTTTCGTTTGGCGTGTTTAAACGGGGATTCGTCAATAAAAACTGTCTGAGACGGCTTTTGAGGGGTCTAAGAATACTCGAATCGTGGTTCATAGAGCCTTGGGACGATAGAGCATTACACCTACTCATCCTCAGCTTTTGCCTCAATACTCTCCTTGAAAGTCACTAGGCTTATAGTCCAAATAGCCTCCTAGCATTTTCAGTGGTGGTGATAGCCACTTTCTTTTCCGATAGGCCCTTCAATTCCGCGATTTTCCTTACGGCGTAGACTAGGTTAGCCGGTTCGTTTCGTTCTCCCCTTATAGGGGATAGCACTGGGGCATCACTCTCTACGACGAGGCATTCCAAGGGTAGCGTCTTGGCTAGCTTCTGTTTCTGCCTGGAATGCCAGACCGAGGTTGGTATCGAGAAGTGTACGCCCTCTTCGGCTGCCTTCATTGCCCAACCTACGCGTCCATCGTAGGCGTGCATTAGAACCCGTCTGAACCCGCTCTCCAAGAGGATTCGAATCGCATATTTTCCTGCGCTCCTGGAGTGGACGACCAATGGAAGGTGTAGCTTTTCGGCTAATTCAATCCATTCCCGGAAGAGCCGTTTCTGCCGTTCCCTGCCGCTCTCCTCTCTGACCCAATAGTAGTCCAGTCCTACCTCCCCTATCCCAACGATGAGATCCTTGTTAGCTGCAATGGACTTCCGGACTTCTTCTGCCTCCTCGGGTTCGAGGCTGCCGGGGTCCAGTCCGATGCACGCATACACATGGTCATGAAATATCTCGGTGATCTCTACATCCTCGAGGCGTCGACGAGACCGAGGCTTGAAGTGACGATGGACGTGACGCCAGCTTGTCGGGCTCTCCTCACTACCTCGTCCCTATCCTCGTTGAAAGCCTCGTCTTGGAGGTGGCAATGGGCGTCAATCAGGTTCACGCCAAGATCACTCAAACGTGAGTCGCCTCCCCTATCAGGATTCCAATCCCGACCCTCATCTTCTCTGTTCATCATCCTTGACGACGGGTAATTGCAGATCAAGGATAACCTCTTAACCTCTTCCCTAAAACTTGGTTGTATCTATCGTATACACGAACCTTTTCGTGTCCTAGATGCGTGGTACATTCCCCGAGAAGCTGTTGGTGACGCGGTGTGGCTTCCGATAAGGCTGGCGAGGTTCTTCGCAGCATAGAGCGGCTTGCTGAGCGCAGATATCTGCCTATAATAGGGCCTGTAAGGGGAGAGGTTCTGGCCAGCCTGGTCCGTAGGGTCAAGCCTAGACGCGTACTTGAGGTCGGGACTCTGTTGGGGTATTCAACGATCCTGATGGCTAAGGAACTTGGGAACGAGGCTGAGATCGTCACGATCGAAATCGACGAAGATGAGGCGGAACTGGCAAAGGAGAATGCTCGGAGAGCCGAGGTCACACCTAGGGTGAGAGTGTTGGTCGGAGACGCGTTGGATGTTATCCCAAACCTTGAGGGGGAGTTCGATCTGATCTTCTTGGATGCCGCTAAGGGCAAGTACTTCGAATGTCTGGGTCTTCTTGAAGACAAGCTTAAAAAGGGGAGCCTGGTCGTGGCGGATAACGCAGGGGCATACGCCTCCTCGATGAGAGAATACCTCGACTACGTGAGAAACTCGGGTAAATACGAGAGCAGGTTCATAGGGGTAGACGGGGACGGGGTAGAAGTAAGCGTAAGACTGTGAGCCCCCTCAGAAAGGAGGTTGGAGCCGGCTGAAAGGTTGTCTAGTATCCGTCCCTGCCCGACGGTTTCTGTCCCTTCGGTATGATGGGGTCGAATACGAAGCGCCTCGTCTTCTCTTCGAACTCTCCTCTAATCTTGGCTAGTTCTTCGGGTTTCGTCAGGAGATCGATGATGGTGCATGCGACAACCTTTGCTGCGGTCGTCATCCCTTTGTGTCCTATGCTGGACTTGTACTGCAAGGCCCCAAGATAATGATGGCCTGGTGTATCCGTCGTGGCGCAGGTTATGTTGCAATGCAACAGGGGCACTAGCCAACTCACCGTTCCATAATCATTGGTGGCTCTTCGCTGCTGGGTCTTGATGGGAGATACGGTTTCATCTAGATCTCCCTTGAGCCCGATCTCTCTAGTGTATGCTTTCTCCTCGTCAGTGAACTTGGGGGACCCTATCAACTCAAGATTCTTCTGCACCAGTTCTGCGCCTGACCTGTTCGTTAGGCTCTCGTAGACTGCCGTGAGGTGTTTGATCTCGACCTTGGTTCCTGTAGCCAGGGCTGCTGCCTCGGCGCATTTCCTGACCCTCTCGGAGATCTCCTCCAAACCATCCTTTCCCTTCCGTTTGTCGGCTCGTATGAAGTACCAGCTTCTCGCTTCGGGTGGAACGACGTTGGGTTGCCCCCCGCCATCGGTGATCACATAGTGGATTCTCGCAGACTCGGGGATATGCTCTCTCATCATATTTACGGCACAATTCATCACCTCGACCGCATCCAGTGCGCTCCTCCCGTTCCACGGGTCGACCGCGGAGTGTGCTGTCTGACCTATGAAATGGAAAGAGAAAGAATCGAGGGCATTCCTACTAGCCGTAGTGGCGCAGTTGTATCTGCCCGGGTGCCATGCGATGACTGCATCCACTCCTTCGAAGGCGCCGTCTCTTGCCATGTAGACCTTGCCAAGCAACTTCTCTTCTGCCGGGCAGCCGAAGAGCTTTATCCCTCCCTCTAAGCCGTGTTCTTGCATGATCTTCTTCAAGACGATCGCTGCATAGACTAGTGCGGTTCCCAGAAGATTGTGACCGCAACCGTGTCCGGGTTCACCGATGGGTGGACCGCAAGTTTCCAGGGCGTCATACTCCGCCAACAAGCCTACGATCGGTGTACCCGATCCCCAGGAACCGACGAATGCTGTCTTCATGTCCCCGATCCCACTCAAGACCTCGAAACCGTTGTCTCGAAGCCTTTTCATCAAGAGTGTAGAGGATTTGAATTCGATAAGCCCTGGTTCAGCGTATTCCCATACCGTATCGGAATCCTTCACCATGGTTTCCTTCATACTGTCGATGAGACTGACAACCTGTTCTTTGTAAGATTCCATAGGTTATCCCTGACAATCCATACGGTCATCTATCTTAATACAGTCTACATAAAGACGGCTTTTCTCCCTGTGTTCAGAGAGTGTACACCGATCGATATCTTATGCACGGGTTCTGGGACGATTATGTTACACCTTTTCTCGGCGAAGTAGCATACGTACAGCCGAAGGTGAGGTGGCGGTGGTGTGGGTTGTTGAGGCCAGTAGTAGATCTTGGCTAGACGTATATCGGAGAGCTTTGGGAGATGCATCTCTTGTACGTTTGCAGGACTCCCTCCTCTATCTTCCCCCTCAGTTCTTCTTCGGGTCTGAATCCCACGATTTCATTGATCGGTCTACCGTCGCAGAAGAACTTCACCGTCGGCACTCCCATGATTCCGTATCCTTCAGCTAGATCTCGGCTTTCAACAACGTTCACGATCGCAAAGGTCATCTTATCACCGTACTCGGTTGAAAGCCTCTGAAAGATCGGTGTCAGCCTGGCGCAATGTGGACAGGTAGGGGAATAGAACTCCACCACTACGGGAAGATCCGATTTCAGTACCCTGCTCCTCCATTCATCCATCGATGCTATCAAGAGCCTGTTTCCCACGTCATTCATGATTAAAGCCCTCCCTCCTTCGGTATATGACCGGCATACGCCTCAACCTATTGAAGGTTTACGTCATCCATGAGAACAAGGATCATGGCTAGGCAAGAGTCATAATACTGGAAATAGGATACAAGGTATGGTGGATTGATTGTGATCGTTGGTATAGTAGGTAGCCCACGTAAGAATGGGTTGACGAGCCGACTAGTCGACGCCACGCTGGAAGGGGCAAAGCAGGGGGGCGTTGAGGTCGAGAAAGTCTATCTGGTGGACTTCGATGTGAAGCCTTATGTTGGGGTTCGGGAGATCTGTCCAGAAGATCTGAACCGTCTGTGCGAAGACGCTGACGCAATAGTCTTAGGCTCACCCGTATACTGGGGTGACGTGAGTGGTCTAACCAAGTCTTTCATGGAAACTGTTAGTATCCCCAACGCAGATGGCAAACCTGCGATCGGCATCTCTATCGCAGGGGGAACAGGGAAGGGTCTTCTCTCGGGTATTCAGAGCATATACCATTTCTTCTTCCACAAGAGGATGAGAGGTATCACTCCGACCCCTGTCTCAAGATTTAACCTCGAGGAGGCCGTCAAGGGATTAACCGCCTCGGGTCGTAGGCTTGCACTGCTCTCAAGGGAGAGGAAACCGTTTCAGAACCTAGATAATGCCACTAGGTACTACCAGTCACTGCCGTTCTTGAATGCGGATATCCTCGACGAATTCATGCTCCTTGTAAGCCAGCTTCTGAAAGTCTCTAAGAGCGGCCGTATCGAAGAGGCAAGAAAAGATTATGAAAAAGCCGGGTCCCTGATAGTCTCTGGGGCCAGGGTAGAAGCCTCAACCTATGCGGTTCGCGCCTACGAATCGCTCTACTATAAAAGCGACTGAAGGAGAGTCCAGCGCGATATTCTTGTCGTCGAGCCTTGTCTCTTAATGTTAAGGAAAGCTTTTATGGTCTTTCGTAGAACCAAGGTTCGATTTGATATGCCAGGAAACATAACTTTAGCAGCCTGTAAAAGGATACTTCGTGAAGCCGGGGCTCGCCGTGTCTCGGAAGACGCGGCAAGGAGCCTAATGGAGTCGCTGGAGCGCTCGGGGACTAAAATCGCTGAGCAGGCTTTGTCTCACGCGCAAGAGAGAAAGAGAGTTACAGTTGACGCAGAAGACGTTGAGTATGGGATCGACAAAGTGATCCAGCCCAGTGCACGTTTCTGAACCCGGTGAGGGGACTGTGTGGTCTAACTGCGTTCTCTGATCCTTGTCCCCGCTAATTTTTTGCTGTGTCTAGGGCAAAGGCTGGTCAACCAGTCAGGCTGACGGATGTATTGGAAACTACTTTCCCTTTTCCATTAGAAGAAGGATATGAGGTCCGCACAGGATTCTACCAGTGCACAACTCAATTTTAGTAGTCAGCTCCTCAGAGCCTTCCGTTGCTCTTCTATGATCTCTCTGATCGCGTCGGCGCATCCCCCGCCATAAGGTCTACTCATAACCTTTGACGCCACATCCCTCAATCTCTGATCTGCATTGCCGACCGCGTAGCCGGCGCCAGCGGTCTCGAAGAGTGTGACATCGTTCTGGGCGTCTCCGATGGCAGCAACATGAGATGGATCGATACAGATCATCTCCGAGGCGGCCCTCAGACCGAGGCCCTTGCTCGCGGAGGAGGCTGCGATGCATGTCACGTGGGCACTCTCAAAGAGATGGACACTCAGGCCTTCAGCCTCCACAATCGGCTTAATCTCTGTAGCTCTTCTACCTCGAACCATTACGTCTGTCTCTCGGAACCCCTCTTGCAAGACCTGTAGATCGGAAATGCGGGATGAGGCGGCTTCATAGGCTTCTTGCGCCTTTCCCAGGTTACCCAAGACCTTTTCTTCACCGGTTGAGCGATACCAGACGATTCCTCCATTCTCTGCTACTACTGGTCCAGTGGCGCCAAAAAGGCTGGACACCATTCTCAGTTCGAGTCTCGTCCTAGCGCTTGAGAGGATAATTATTAATCCCGCTCTCTCAGCCGTTCTCATCATGGTCAAGGCCTCCAAGCTAAGTAGATGATCTTGGTCGGTCAACGTTCCATCTATGTCGCATGCGATGGCTTTCCACATATCGGGGTTCCTCCCTGGAACTAGACTATTGGCCGGCTGCAGCAGCCTACTGAAATAGCGGGTTCTTCGTCTGCGTCTATAACCTGTTGTTGCATCCAAGAAGCTTGATCTTCTGTCTTATCGTCTCTTTCAAGGCTTCTCGTCCAGGTTCTGTGAACCCGAAGAAGCTCTTCGTCTCCTTCTCTTTTTCCATTGCTTCCCGGATTCCTGTGTAATAGCTTACCCCAAGAGCGGTGGCAACGTTCACCTTTGTAACACCGAACTTGCTTGTCTTCTTGAGAGAGTCGTCAGGTATACCGGTTCCTCCATGTAGAACTAGCGGTGTATTCACTAACTCGTTTATCTTCTCTAGTCTCTCGAAGTCTATCTCTGCCTTTCCGCGATAGAGCCCATGAACGGTTCCCACAGAGGCTGCAAGGGCGTCGACACCTGTTTCTCTCACGAATGTCACGGCTTCTTCTGGGACCGTGAATACCGATTCGTCCAGTCCACCTGATTCTCCCTTCTCAGCTCTAGTCATATGACCTAGCTCTGCCTCCAAAGTTACTCCTGCCACCCGCGCCACGTCTCCCACCTTCCTTGTTATCGCTATGTTCTCTGCCATCGGTAGCTTGGACTTGTCTATCATCACTGATGAGCAGCCGCATACAATCGCTTTCACTGCTATATCGAAGTCGTCTCCGTGATCTAGGTGGAGTGCGATCGGGATCTCGGTTCTCTCAATCGCTGCTCTTGCAATCGAGCACCACCAGTCGAAGAGATCTTCGGGTCCAGGAAGCATTTTATGTACCTGTAGAATCGCAGGAGAACTCTCCTCCTCGGCGACTTCTATTACAGTCCGGATAGCATCTGTGTTGAAGAAGTTGAATGCTGGAATAGCATACTTCTCCTCGTATGCCCTCTTCAAGAGGGTTCCCATCGTAACAAGAGTCATCGAATATCACTGGACAACACTATTCCGGCGACTATGATATAGAGTTTAATGTTGAATATGCGACATATGCGCACTTGAGACGCTTCAAGAATAGGATATTGAGGAGAGTTAGGAGTGGGTTCGTGAGGTCGACTCGTGCACCCGAGGACTGTTGCTGTAGACTTCCGGCTGCAAGCCCCTGTGCACCCGTTGACTCGAAGCACACCGCTTGCTACCCGTCGTCAGGTAGGGGAAGGGGGTAAGACATAAATCGTTTGACCGCAGAGTTAAGCTACAATTCCTCTGAGCCGGGGGCTGGGTGCCTGGAGCTAGAAAGAGAACGCGTCAAGATTACCTCGCAAGGTACGTGCGAATACGGCTTCAGGGCGCCCATCGTTTGTGTAACAATAGAGGACGTATGTCCGAGAGACGAACGAGAAAGACTGTGTTCGTTCATGTGACGCAGAGGTCGAACTCGTCGAGTTGTCCCGGGGAGAATCGCTAGTACAGGATTCAGCGCTGGACGAGACTCAGAGGGGATGAGAACATCGACCACTGTGTCAGGAGTCTATCGATTCCCTTGTCCTGGACTCACTTGACGATTTCGTGAGTGCGGACTGTTCGTTTCCGATAGGCAAGTATGTTGGAACATCATACTGTGATCCAGCCGTGTCTCCGTCGAGAAGACCGGAGGCTCGCCATCGTCCTATCCAATTCTCTGGTTATTCGCTGTAACCCGAGATGCCCAGTAGTATGAGGTAGACTCCTACACCTACCATGGCCGCCCCGCCTATCCCGGGGAGATATTTGGAGAATCCTTCAGCATACCGTAGAATCAACCCCTTGGTCTCTGCAACAAGAAGGCATGCGATAACTAAGGGAATCCCCGCTCCTAGCGTGTACGCGATGACTACCAGAGCGATTTCGAGAGGTATGCCTGAAGCAGAGGCGTAGAGCAACATCGATAGGAAAACAGGTGCAGAGCATTCCAGTGAAACCATACCATAGCTAACGCCGAAGAGGAACATGCCGATTAGGTCTTTCCTTCTTCCCGTCTTGGTCGGAAGCGAAAACACGAGCGTACTCCTCCCGGTAAGTAAGGCAAGACCGAGGACGATGGCGGTGAGTCCAGTGAGGATCTTGAAGAAAGGTATAAGCCTGAATAGGAGGCTGCCAACCAGTGATCCGATCAATCCTGTAAGGAGTAGAATGGATGCTGTTCCCGATGAGCATGCCACTCCAAGGATGACCGCCTTCTTCGTGGGAAAATCTTCTCCGAGGTAGTACGAAACAAGTCCAGGGAGCAAGGGTAGGCTGCAAGGCGAGAGCATCGAGGCAAACCCTCCTGCAAACGCCAAGATTATGGTTGAGAGCGGGATAACGCAGTCCTCCTTGGGATACGAATAGGACTCAGACTACATGCAGTGCGGTCTCGGATAGCTCTTCCTTTCTAGGTAAGCAGGTGCTCTACGTCTCGGATCAGGGTTTCAGAATCAGTAACCCCGATGTACCTTTGGACTAGAAACCCATCCTTGTCGATTAAGATTGTTGTTGGTATCGATGAAACGGTGTAGAGTTTGCCGACTTGTTCGGTGTCAACCGCCCAAATCCAAGTCGCGAAAGGGAATCGACCTCTGAACTCGTGTAGGACCTCCCCCTTGTCTGAGGAGGGATCAATACTGATCGAGATCAGAAACATCTTGCCGCCATATTTCTCCCATAGAGGCCTATAGTAATCGATCTGTGTTCTGCAGGGGTCGCACCAGGTCGCCATAAAATCGAGGACCACAACGTTGCCCCGGAAGTCACCGAGGTTGAAAGGTTCTCCGTCTAAGTCCGTGAGAGCAAAATCTGATGCAAGCCTCTTTTGGTTCTCCGTCTCAGAGACGAAGTCTGATAACATCGCTCCAATCGCAACCGACAGAGAGATGACGATGATGATTATTCCGATTCTTCGTTTCAGATTCTTCACTCTAAGTCCTTGTCCGCGGCAGCCACTCCTATGACACCGTCATAGAAGGGGTTGCGTAAACGATACTTAAACCTTTATCCGCCCCTTAATCAGCCTCATATGCGCGGACACAATTGGAGGAAGGAGTAGAGATGGTGAAAGTCAAGGTAACATTATCACATGCATTGGTCAGTGCAGCAAACAATCAAAGAGAGACGTGGACAACAGGAGACACGCTCGGAGAGGTCCTCGACAATCTGATCCAAAGGTACGGAAACGCGCTTAAAAGAAAATTATGCGACAAAGACGGAAAACCCAAGAGTTTCATCAACATATACATCAACGGCAAGGACATGAGGTTTGTTGAGGGGCTTGAGACCAAGCTCAAGAAGAACGATGAGATACTGATCCTTCCAGCGGTCAGCGGAGGAGAGATCCATGGAAGATGAGTCTAAGAATCCAGATGTTAAGCTCACACAGAGAGAGATGGAGCGGTACGACAGGCAGATCATGATCCCTGGCTTAGGGTTGGAAGGACAGCGAAGACTCAAGTCTTCAAAAGTCTTCTTGGCGGGTGCTGGGGGACTGGGGTGTCCTATCGCGGTCTACTTGTCTGTCGCCGGAGTGGGAACGCTAAGGATTGTTGACAAGGACACCGTCGAGCTGAGCAATCTGAATAGACAAGTACTACACTGGGACGACGACATAGGAAAGATGAAGGCGGAGTCCATTCAGGAGAAGCTCAGAAGAATTAACCCAGATATCGAAGTCGAAGCGGACTGCGTCGAGATCGATGAAGAGAACTTCCTTGAGATGATTGAGGGATCTGATGTCATCGTGGATGCGATGGACAATTTCCCGACAAGATACCTACTCAACAAGGCCGCAGTCAAACTCAACATCCCTTTCGTTCATGGAGGAATATGGGGGCTGGAAGGAAGAGCCACCACCATCATCCCCTTCAAGACGGCTTGCTTGAGCTGCGTGATCCCAGAAGCCCCACCGAGCGAAACCTTTCCGGTAATAGGGGTCTCCCCTGGCTTGATCGCGATGATCGAAGCCACAGAAACAATAAAGTACCTGACAGGCATCGGAAGCCTACTGGAAAACAGACTCCTGATCTACGACGGAGAGCTAATGAAATTCACCGAAATCGAGCTTTCGAGAAGACCCGACTGCCCGGTCTGTGGAGGAGAATAACATCGAGCGCCTAAGGCTTCGAAGCCTCAGAATCAACCGGTCACCGTGATCATACTCTGATGAGTGAGGAACGATGAGACCCCCATGTGAGATCATGACGAACTATATCCTTCCAGCGGTGAGGGCGCAGATAGCCAAAGAATTAATCGAGAAACACAACTTCACCCAAATCTCTGCGGCAAAGAAGCTCGGGATGACGCAGTCGGCAATGAGCAGGTACATGGCCTCCAATCGGGGCAGCAGGACGCAACTCTCGGACGATTTCGTCCGCGACATAAGGGTGATCGCGAAAGACCTTGCCAGCCGTGACTCGCCGCCATCTTTGACCATAGAGGAGACATGCCGGATCTGCATCTCCATGAGAAGGAGCGGAGACTTCTGCAAGCTTCACAGGGAACTCGACAAGGAACTCCCAGACTCGTGCGACGTCTGCATCAGAATACTCGAAACCGAGAGCCTGCACCTCCACCAAGAATAGGTTGAAGCCTTATCCCCGATCCAAAAGATAGAAAAAAGTCCGCCATGACCAGTACTACCCGGAAACCGTCGAACGGACAAATCGGGAAGAACAGATACGGAAGGAAAAAGCCATGAGGAGAGTCTATTTTGATTTCGCGGCAGCGTCTCCAGTGGACCCAAGGGTACTGGAGGCAATGACAGAATACCACTCGACGAAGTTCGGAAACCCTTCGTCCCTTCATAGACTCGGACTTGAGGCCGCAGAATCGGTGAAAGCTGCGAGAGAAAGTCTGGCTGGTTTGATCGGTGCCGAGGATCCTGAAGAACTCGTCTTCACCTCGGGAGCCACAGAAGCAAACAACCTCGCATTGATGGGCTTTCTGAGCAGGAATAGGGATGGAGGAAGAAGAATCATCACGTCCAGCATAGAGCATATGTCTATCATCAATCTCTGCAAACACCTACAGAAACTGGGCTACGAAGTCATTCATCTCCCCGTGGACCGTGAAGGCTTCGTCGACACCGAAAGATTGGGGGAGGAGATCACCGAGGATACGGTACTCGTATCGATAATGTACGCGAATGGTGAGATCGGCACAATCCAGCCAATCAGAGAGATCGGAAAGATCACTCGTGAGAAAGGGGTAACTCTTCACGTCGACGCGACCGCTGCCTGCGGAAAGATCCCGGTAAACGTCCAAGACGAAAACATAGACATGCTGACGGTGTCCTCGAACGACATGTATGGGCCGAGGGGCGTTGGGGCTCTGTATATAAGGCGCGGGGTGAGAATCGCCCCCCTCATACTGGGTGGGGGGCAGGAAAGGGGACTGCGATCCGGCTCCGAGAACGTCGCGGGCATAGTTGGAATGGGGAGGGCTGCAGAGATCGCTGCAGAAGAGATGGAGGAGGAAGGAAACCGGTTGCGGATGCTCCGGGACAAGCTGATATCGGGCGTATTGAGTGAGATAGGCGACTCGCATCTGAACGGTCACCCTACCAAGAGGCTACCGAACAACGCCAATTTCCGGTTCGACTATATAGAAGGCGAAGCACTATTGCTAAGCCTTGAGATGGTCGGGGTCGCAGCCTCCTCCAGCTCGGCGTGTACCTCCAAGACGCTACAACCCTCGCACGTTCTCATTGCGTTGGGGGTTCCTCACGCGGAAGCCCAAGGTTCGCTTCTCTTCACTTTAGGAAAACACAACACTGAAGAAGAAGTCGACTATGTATTGAATGAACTGCCGGGCATCATCCGACGGCTGAGAGAGATGTCTCCGCTCACCCCTAAAGGAGAAGAGTGAGATGTATAGCGAGAAAGTGATGGAACACTTCCGAAATCCGAGAAACGTGGGAGAGATCCCCGACGCCGACGGTGTGGGGACCGTGGGCAACCCTGTCTGTGGGGATATGATGACCGTAACGATCAAGGTGAATGACGACAAGTTGGTCGACGTAAAATTCAAGACCTTCGGATGCGGTGCTGCCATCGCCACAAGCAGCATGATCACCGAGCTTGCCAAAGGGAAGACGTTGGAAGAGGCGCTTGAGATCACGAAGAAAGACGTTGCCGACGCCCTCGATGGTCTCCCTCCGATAAAAATGCACTGTTCAAACCTTGCTGCAGACGCCCTCCATGCAGCCATTCAAGACTACTTGAAAAAGAGGTGAAGGTATTGAAGTGTGAGTTTTGTAAGTCTACGATCTCGGCTGAGGGTTGCCTGTTTGCCAGTGTCCAAGAAACTGGAAATGGTGAGAAGCATGCCTTCTGTTGTGAGAGATGTGCAGAGGAGTTCAAGAAGAAATCTTCGGGCACGGGTTAATCTTCATCAGAACGGCAAGAAAGGATAAGGAGAACGTGGCATCCCTCCAATGGCAACGGCTGGAAGGTCTCGCCGTGAAATCTATCCTTATGACAGGAAGCTCGTGCCTCGTCATGGACCTGTCTCGGATTCTGTCCAGTAAGAAACCTTGAGGTTGCCTCTTCGGTCGCTAGTTTCACCGTTGTTCTCTGGTGGTTAGCTTCGTACACTCGTCGGCTCTATCTGGTGGAAACATACTTCTTGATCAGTTGGGCTGCTCGTGCTGGGTTGAAAACGTTGCAGACGCACTGTCTTGCGAGTTCTATCGCGGCCTCCTCGGCGGCTGTCTTGCCCTGTCTCACACCCTCTATCATCGCCTCTGTTAGGTGTTCCGAGATCATGGCGTGACCACACATGGTAGTGATCTCTAGGATCTCTTCCTCCGGGAGGAGATCCGTCTTCCCCATGATTCCAAGGGACATGTTGACCGTGTCAGGACCGGTTGAGATTCTCTCGCAGATCCCGAATACCTCGTCGAATAGGCCGCTCGCAACCACGGATATCCCTAGGTTGGCTTCCTTTATCTCTTCAAGCGTGGCTTCCAGATCCTCTCTCCTCGAGAAGACGGCGTGGGCGTACATAGGCTTCTTCGCCTTGGTGACCTCCACAAGCGATTCTCCGGCGCCCATGTAGTATCGTACTGGGACCCAAGCAGTGATGCCGTGCTGCCCTTCTTCTGATATGTCCCTCGCCATCAGACATACTGGACTGTGCTTCGTGCATATCTCCAGTAGCCTCCGGAACCTAGGCGGCGCGTTTTCCCTCTGTTCTGGTACCTCTCTCGATGTCCTAGCGAGGAGGACCCAGTCACTCATCAGAGATTCCTTGCTGCCTCTCCTATGGTTTGTATGCGTCATCCTCCTACTTCCTACGTTCTTGCGAGAGGTCTCCCTAACCCTATGCAGGTCTTCCCGTTGATCCTAACACCGATTCCTGCCTTGCCGAGAATCTTCTTCACGGGTATCTCTCCCTCTACGCACTTGTTGACTACATCTACGCTAAACACAGTGTCCACATCCCTGGCCGCTTCCCGCATTATCTCAATCACTTCGACAGCCTTCTCTTGGCTCGTCTTACACTCTATGATCGCGGAGAGCACTCTCTCCTCCCTCACGGCGTCGTCTTTGAGCCTCCCTGTCTCCGGGTTAATAAGGAGGGTTACAGGATTGTGGGGTTCAAACTCGACGTGCCCTGTAAGGGCCATAGTCCCTTTCTCAACATCCTTGAATGTGGCTCCGATCCCGGGTCTACCGAACTCGAAGGCTAGACCCACCTCTCCCCTTCCAAACCTTCCGGTTACATCGTTGGTCTTCATCTCCTCCGTTCCTCTGCCAGCGACTCCGGTAGGATGTCTGACCGTTGGATCGCTGAACTGGGCTCTGAGTATTCGAGGCCAGGACAGTTCCGGCTGGTAGATGGCGTCGACCTTGCATACATCCGACCTCAAACAAACCCCGCATTCAACGCACTCTTCTTGGTCGATAAACACGGTCTTGCCGTCCGACTCTATCGCTCCCACGGTACAATAGGGGACGCATCTGTCGCAGCCGATACACTTCTCAGAATCTACTCTCAATCTACATCCTCCTGTGTGTTAGAATACACTTTGCCTGTAGGTTAATCAAGGCGGTGTCTTCACCTTACCATACTTTCGCTATTAAGCGTGCGCCATCGGTAATGTTCTTCGGTTAATGGGGGCGGAAGAGACTTATCCGTAGCAGGCTATAGACCCGTCGGGAAGAGAATTGGTAATAGAGAGACTTGTCGGGAGACCAAGGCGAGAACTCGTTGAGCAGTTCAAGGATGTGGATACGGCCACGATCGGGCATCTCTGGGAGTCCGTATCCTTCGGTGTCCTTGACCCCGGGGTCCGGCCCATCGATGAAAGAATGAGGATCACCGGTCCAGCCATCACTGCTAGGTTACCGGCGATGGACAACACTGTGCTTCACAAAGCCATAGATTTTGCAGAGCCCGGGGACGTGCTTGTCGTCTCCGCCGAGGGGGGCATCGGGTACGCGTGTTGGGGAGGGCTGATGTCTTTGTCAGCTAAGCTCAAGGGCCTAGAAGGGGTTGTTGTTGATGGCGCCGTCTGTGACATCATAGAGATCAAAGAGACCGGGCTTCCGGTCTTCGCCAGGGCCGTAACGCCTCGTACGATGGTAAGAAAACCCCTAGATGGCGACGTGAATGTTCCGATATTCTGTGGGGGAGCCGAGATTAAGCCAGGGGACATAGTGTTAGGGGACGACAGCGGCGTCATCGTTGTCCCGAAGGAGCAAGGCAGTAGGGTCTTGGAGGCTGCGAAAGCAAAGAAGGGTCTTGAGTCGGGGATAGTCGAGGAGATGAAGGCTGGCAGGAGGCTCTCGGAGATTCTGGGCGTCGACGATGTGCTGAGGCGGAAAGGATTGCTGCGATAACGTTAACCCCCCAACACAGGTGCCGCGGTCTTCGAGAGACGCATATTATCCGAGCCGTTTAGCGGTTCTGCCGATTCGATACTCCTGTCAGTGTTCTTGGGCGGCTTGTCTAGCCGAAGATGGTTTTCACATATAGGTGTGAGGACATCCTTGGGGAAGATGTTTAGCGCAGACCACGCATCAGTCGTATATTGAAACTCTTTGATGAGGGTGACTTCAGGGCTAGCCTTAGAAAGCCTTGCATCAGTCATCTATGCTGGGAAGACGAGGTTGATGTAAGGTGAAAGTCGCAGTAATCTCAGATATACACTCGAATATAGTGGCTTTGGAAGAGGTTCTAAGAGAGATCGGCGGCATCGGTGTTGATTGAACCATATGTACCGGTGATCTGGTCGGATACGGTCCCAGACCAAACGAGGTAATCGACCTCCTGGGCGAGAGAAATATTCCCGTGACACTCGGCAACTACGACGACGGGGTGGGGTTCGAGAGGGATGACTGTGGGTGCGCCTACGTCACCAAAGAGGAAGTGAGAAACGGGAAGATCTCGCTGAACTGGACCAAGAACCGGGTTACGGGCAGAAACAAAGCCTACCTCAAGAATCTTCCTCGATCCATAGTAGAGGAACAGGGGGGATTGAGGACGATGTTCGTGCACGGTAGCCCTAGGCGGATAAACGAGTACTTGTTCGAAGACCGTCCAGCAAGTAGTCTGAGGAGGATGCTTGAACCTTTAGGTGTAGACGTCTTGGTCTTCGGACACACCCACATCCCCTATCATAGGATCGTCGGTGAGGTTCATATGATAAACGCGGGGAGCGTCGGGAAACCCAAAGACGGAGACCCCAGAGCCTGTTTTGCCCTGTTGGATATATCGGGGGATCTTCGGGTGCACTCCAAGCGCGTCGATTACGATGTTGAAAAGGTAGCCGGCGAGATCTACAAAGAGGGGCTTCCCAAGGTTTTCGCCGAAGCGTTACTCAGCGGTGGGGGTTCGAGGCTTCCCGGATAGCAGCAGACCTCTTCTGCCAATTGAGATTAATACGCATAATTTTTCCGATCATGCAGCATCTAAGTTCAATGTGCCGTAGTATCGTATTGAGGCGGCGGGGTCTCTTCGTGGGGTATAGGAGGCGTGGTGTAGCTTGATGAAGAAGACGAAGATCCTCTGCACGATAGGCCCTTCCAGCCTCTCCTCTCGTGTCATGAAGAAGATGCGTGAGGCTGGAATGAACGGTGCAAGGATAAACACGGTGTTCGGCGACTTCGATCAATACAGGGGAATCCTTGAGAACGTCCGAGGGATCGGAGACATGCCTGTTTTGATGGATCTGAATGGTCCGGGTCTTAGAACCCAGATCACCAAATCGATAAAATTCAAGGAGGGTGATTTAACCGAGGTCTGCTTCGGGGATCCATCGTTCAGCTTTAACTACGATATCTACGATCAAGTGGAGGTTGGGGACCCAGTATTCGTAGATGACGGAAGGATCAGGGCCGAGGTCGCTGAGAAGGACGAGAAATCGCTCCGGCTGCTCATGAAGGATTCAGGGATGCTGAAGAATGGAAAAGGAGTGAACATTCCAGGCAGAGAGTTGGATGTTCCGACCCTCTCAGAGAAGGATCTTACTGTCATAGATTTCGTGAAGAGAAACGAAGTAGAATTCTTAGGGCTATCCTTCACGAGGAGTAGGCAGGACGTCTTGAATCTGAAGGAGAAATTGGGTGGCGAGAGAATCGGTGTGATAGCGAAGATAGAGAACTATCAGGGTTTAGATAACTTCGAGGGGATCTTGG
Source organism: uncultured Candidatus Bathyarchaeia archaeon (assembly GCA_964596985.1). GTDB lineage: Archaea > Thermoproteota > Bathyarchaeia > RBG-16-48-13. The sequence continues at coordinate 396,741 of CAZQWG010000001.1, read as the reverse complement.
AGGAAACCGATGGAATAATGATCGCCCGGGGGGATCTTGGAGTGGAGATAGAGGCCGAGCGGGTTCCCTTGGTCCAGAAGTGGATGATCAGGAGATGTAACCAGGCGGGAAGGATTGCCATAACTGCAACGGAGATGCTGGATTCCATGGTCTCCAGTAAGACGCCCACCAGGGCTGAGGTGAGCGATGTCGCTAACGCCATACTGGATGGGACAGACGTGGTCATGCTATCCGGGGAGACCTCAATAGGTGACTACCCTGTTGAAGCGGTCTCAACGATGACAAAGATAGGCGAGAAAGTCGAGAACCAAGTAACCAGCAAAGTAGAGTACGAAGACTACAAGAATGTTTCAAATATTGTAAGCAGATCGGTTCAGCAGATAGCGGGGTCCATGCCTCTTGACAAGGTCGTTACTATGACCACGAGCGGATACACAGCCAGGATGATAGCTCGGTTCAGATTGAAACAGCCCATAATAGCCGTCACAGCCAGCAGAGCCGTCAAGAACCGCCTTGAACTGGTGTACGGGGTATCCCCTGTCTTATTCGACTACGAGCGGGAGGAGGATCGGGTTCTAGGCACGGCGAGAGAACTGCATTCAAGAGGGGTCCTCCGTGAAGAAGATACGGTCCTTTTCACTGCAGGTTTCAGGACAACCCAGAAACACGCAAGCAATCTCATAGAGATCCATGTGGTAAAGGATCTGCTACACTACGATGGATAACCCGTGAGAAGCTAGGGGTCTCCGAGTTTACGTTAGCATAATCTGAAGTAAGAATACAGATCTAATGTAGATACAACAATCCGAAGGGAAGGCATGGATAATGAAGTTACTCTCGATGAGGGTAAGAGGGCAGACCAGGGTCGGCGTGCTCGTTGCCGGGAAGCTAGTTGACCTTTACGGCTTGTACCTTAGGTACTTGGAGCGAGAAGAGAACGAGAGAAACGCCCAAGAGATTTCATGCCGGGTTTTTCCTCCCGACATGGTCGAAGTCATCAAGAACGCGAGAAGCTCACTGGTCCAAGCCAGGAAAATGATAAGATATGCGAAAGACCTTCTGGAAGAGTCCACTGGCCGGGAACTGCAGGAGGAGGGAGTTATTCATCCTTTCAGGCGCAGACAGGTACTGGCTCCGATCCCTGTTCCACGAAAGAACGTTGTCTGCCTTGCAGTCAACTACGCCGCCCACCTAGAAGAGGGGGCTAGGGCGAGGGCTGTCGACCCAGATCTTCCCTCGGATCCAATATTCTTCTCAAAACCCCCGACCGCGATTACTGGACCGTTCTCGAGTATCGTGAAGCCGAGGGTCACAGAGAAGTTGGACTACGAGGTGGAGCTAGCACTGGTAATCGGCAAGAAAGGAAAATACATACCGGAAGCCAAGGCGTGGGACCACATCTTCGGTTACATGGCTTTCAACGACTTCACGGCGAGGGACCTTCAGAGGAGGCACAGACAGTTCCTCAGGGGAAAAGGGCTGGACACGTTTGCCCCTTGCGGTCCCTTCCTCGTGACGGCTGATGAGATTCCGGACCCCCATGACCTAGATCTGAAGCTCTCAGTCAACGGAGAGCTTAGACAAGACTCGAACACAGACAATATGATATTCAGCATACCGCAGATAGTGAACGTTCTCTCCTCGGGAATGACGCTTGAACCCGGGGATATAATAGCCACAGGGACTCCTGAAGGAGTAGGGTTCGCTAGGACCCCTCCGAGCTTCCTTCAGCCAGGAGACATCGTCGAAACTACAGTGGAAAGAATCGGGACGATGAGGAACAGGATAATATCGGAGGGATAGCTGTATCCTTTGAGCGCGCAGCTCATCCTATTCCCGATACTTATAATGGTTTTCTCCAGCCTCTTGAACGTAGGTCTCAAGGCATAGCCCCTGCGATGGCAGCTCATCCACCAGCGTGTTGATCTGTTCTCTGGTCAGATACCAGGCTTGGAGTATCAACGGCTTCTTCCCGAGGAGCCTCTTCAGGATCGGAATCCACTCTTTTAAGGTCGGCCCGTAGGGTGGGGGTTCCATGCTGAACTGGAGGGCCCCCAACTCCTCTATGTCGGTAACAGCGTCTCCGTGAATGTAGTGGGCTGAGTGGAAGTGGATGGTTGCGTAGTCGAAGGCCTGGCTGATCTTCCTGTCAAGGGGTTGGATGAACTCCTTGTAAAGCTTTGGCGAGATGTAGGCTGCACCGTCTTCCTGGTTTCGGGTTACGGTTCCTGGCGCCCAGATCCCCCAGCAATTCACGTAACCCCCTCGGAAGCTAGGGATGATCTTGTTCTGGGCTTCCATTACTTCAATGCAGATCTCGGTAAGCCTGTCGAGGAGCTTCTTGGTCTCTCCGGGGTGTTTGTACATGCCTACGATGACGCCTTTGTCTCCCACGAGGGCCGCCATGACGTCGACGGGGCCTCTCATGATGGAGGTTTGGGCTATGACGAAGGGTCCGTGGAACCTCTCGACACAGTACTTCGTAGCTTCGACTAGTAGGTCAAGCCAGTCTTGGTCGATCTCGACGTCCAGGTCCTTCTCCCACCAATCGTCGGGCCATATTCCTTTTCCGAAACCCGCCCATATCGAGTTCCCTTTCACCGAGACCTGCGGGGTGACACCGCATATTGCCTCCATCCAAGGGATCTTCCCGAAGACCATGACTGGGAGGAAGAGGTCTCCGTGGGTAAATGGGGTGGGATGGATCTTCTCGGGGGAAAGCATATCCGGGGTCAGGGGGCCGTCCTCTGCGATCGTTCCGTCCTTGAGGACGAGTTCCATCCCGTAGACGTGGTCGCTCTGGAGCCACATCCAAGGGAAGCGTTCCCTATATGTTATGTTCATCAGCGGCCTCTCATTCTCAAGCTTCCACCAACTCCTGTGGAGTTCGATCAGATCCTCTATGCTCCTCATCTTCCTTCGACCACCCTCTTGATGATCTCGACGCCCCTCCATGCGTCCTCCGCGTAGTGGTCTGCCCCAAGCCTCCTCGAGTACTCCTCGTTCAGCGGCAGCCCGCCGACTACAACCTTCACTTTGTCTCTGAGACCCGCCGCCTCCAACGCTCTGACGGTCTTTCCCATCTCTGGGACGGTCGCCCTCAGGAGCGCCGATAAGCCTAGGACCTCGGGTCTTGCCTTGCGTACTGCCTCGACAAACCTCTCTGCGGGGACGTCGACGCCCAGGTCGATGACCTCGAATCCGATGCTGGATAGGAGGGATGCGACGATGTTCTTTCCTATGTCGTGCAGGTCCCCCTCGACCGTGCCTACGACCACCTTGCCCAGTGTATCGGCCTGTTCCATGTTGAGGTGGGGTTTGATGATCTCTTGGGCCCCCTTCATTATTTCACCTGCCATGATCAGTTCCGAGAGAAAATATTCCTTCGCCTCAAATCTCTCTCCGATGATGAGCATCCCCCCGGAGAGGGCCCCCACCACCCTGGCTGGGGATGTCTCGGCTGCCATGGCTTCCCTGCAGGCTTCCATCGTCCCGTCTAGGTTGATGTCTGAGATGGCATCCGTCACTTTCTTGAGGAGATCCTCTTCCGTCACATCGATCACGTCTCGCGATCCTTGATCAGCTTGAATATTTCGGAGACGGCTTAGAAGTTTTGGGATCGGTGAATAGCAACGTACGCAGGTCACGTCATCCTCTCAACGAGTAGAGAAGAACAGCCCGGTTCCCCTGCGATGTTCAACTGCCTCAAGGCGCTGGGAATGAATAGAAGGGAAAGGAGAACAGCGAAACTGAAAAAGAGGGATTGACAATTGGCAGTTATGGAGTTGCTGGATAGGATTCCCATAGAACTTGACTCCGAAGAAGTCTCGAGAAATATTCATCTCGATGAAGGGATGGCGGAGAGACTTGGCGTCGAAGAACTCGTTGAAACCGTCGCTCCGCTGATACAGCCTAGGGCTCTCTACACTACCGACTATGTCTCTGATCGTGTAGGTGACGTGCTGCACATCGGGTCGGCAAGGTTCGAAAGCCGCGTCCTAGCGAGAAACCTGGGAGAGGTGGAACGGGTTTTCCCGTACGTCTTGACGATAGGAAATGAGCTGGAGGACGAAGCCTCTACGCACGAGAACATTCTGAAACAATTGTTTCTCGAACGGTTGGCGATTTCGCGCTTAGATCCGCCAAGACGTACTTGGGAAAGTACCTTGCAGAGAAGAATGGGCTTGGAAAGATATCGAGTATGGGTCCTGGACAGCTAGACTGGTCAGTAACACAACAGAAACCCCTATTCTCTATTCTAGGTGACGTCGAGTCGATGATCGGCGTCAGATTGACCAAAGACTTCCTAATGATACCTAGAAAGTCGATCTCGGGTATCATCTTCCCGACAGAAGTAGCCTTCACAAGCTGCCAGCTGTGCCCGAGAGAGAACTGCATCTCAAGACGGGCTACGTACGATGAGGGTCTAAGGAATAGGTATGGTTTGAGCGCGGAATAAGGAATGTGAGATGCCGAGAGCGTCCTCCCCAATTCGTTCCAATGCCTCTTGAATGCCCCGCTTCTCTTCGATTCGAAGTATTATACACTCCAGTCACCCCTAGATCGCTGGGACCCCTGCGAAGAACTGCGGTAGGCAACGCCTAAGTATCTTTTCAGGAAAGACGGGGGTGAGCGTCTTTCAAGCGCGGTATTTGCCGGGTTACTTTTCGAATTGTTTTGGAGATGACGGGAAAGATGGGTGAGAAACTGTATGCGTGGCTTCCTCTACCGCTTTCCGTTCTATTCTGTCGAGGGATGAAGGAAATCGTTGGAGATAAAGCCTTGGAAGGAGGCTTCGGAAACATGTCGCAGTGCCACCGTACCCGGGTCGGCGTGCAGTCTGTCTGCTACCTAACGATTCCTCTGCCATGAAGCAGATCTTGTCTAACATTCTATGAGAACTACAGGGTGAGAAGGATGGTCAAAACCCTCCTGTGAGGACTCCGAATATCAACCCTGCGAGTATCGCAGAAACGAAGGCAAACACGCCGTAGGTTATCACGATCTTCCAGCCAACGATCCTCGATGCCGATAATGAGTTCGGTATGTCGTAGGGTTGCCCCATCAACCATGCCACCGTAGCGGCAGGCGACATTCCGAGATCGACAAGAGCCTTGCCAAGCACTATCTCGATTAAGGTAGGGGTATACAGCGGCCCACCTAGAATCGCCGCTATCACGACTCCCTGAGGGCCGGTAAGCCAGATCCGTACGAGATGCTCAGGGAAGAAGGCTTGGAAGTAGCTCACCAACGCCAGTCCCACGAGGAAGGCGGGTATCGTCTGTTTGGCTATGTATCCACCGAATTCCAGGGAGCTCCACAGCCTCTCGTCTAGGTTTTGCTTCTCCAGATCCATCGAACCAGCCTCTGTTCTGCTGGCTTTGAATTGTTCCTCGAACCGTTTGCCCCAAGGGGTCTTTGAGACAAGGTAGCCGATAATTACTGCGCTTATCCCTGCCGCAACCATGTCTGCGAGGGCTATCTGCCAGCCTAGCATCTGGACAGTTACGATGTCGGATAGCAGGTTGTTTGCAGGGGCGACAAGTAAAAATGTCAGGGCAGGGCCTATTCCCGAGCCTGTGTATACCAGCCCGGCGAAGATAGGTACCATGGTGCAGGAGCAGACGCAAAAGACCGGTGCGGCCAGTGTGGCTACTATATACGCCAGAGGTTTCCCGCTGCTCATGTGCTGTATCATCAGGTCTTGGGGAATGAACTCGTGAAACAAACCAGATACGATGAAAGCGAAGGTTAGGCACAGCCATCCGTGCTGTGCGTAGTCCCAAATGTAGGTGGCAGGTATCTGCCACAAAGGTAGAGCCTTAAGGGTGTGTGTGGTGGATTGAGGTGTCAGGGTGTAGGCGCCGACGATCGATTGGGTCATCATCCCAACGATGAGGAGTATGAAGCCTGACATCAACGCTGTCTTAAGCGCCCGCACCGTCTCCAACTAGTCTGCCTCTAGTTCCCTGCTCAGTATTCGTTTGATTACTCCGACGTCCGGAACCTTGCCCATGATCTTGACGACGCCGTTTACCGCTATAGCTGGAGACATTATTACGCCATATCTCTCGGCCACCTCTTTGGAGGAGATGTTCAACTTGTTGACGTTGGCTATTGCGCCTGTCTCCTCGTAGAGTCTTGATACTGCGTTCATTGCGTTCTCCATCGCCTTCTTGCACCTCGGGCATGGGGGTTCGACGCCTATCACTTCAACCTCTAACGTCTTCATGTCGCATCCCCCACAAACAATTAAATTAAAACATTTAAATCTGTTCATACATCACTCCTGCGGGAAAAGCTAGACGAACAAAACCAAGACGACGATCGACGAGGCAAGGCCATGACTGCGAGTAGAATCCACAGCAATCCCGGGAGAATAGTCCGCCTTAGGACTTGGAAGCAATTCAAGGACCTGGCAGTCGCCTCACGTACAAAGCAGGTCGTCTACAACATAGAACAGGGAATCAGACCCTTACATCTGACATCGTTGAGGCTGATCCTTCCCCTTGAGGGAGTCCAGTATGTATTCCTCGACTTCGCTAAAGGTAACATGCTCAAACAGACCGGGATTCCTCTGCACGTCGACAAGGACGGGATCCATCACATACGTGGCCAAGACGTGGTAAACTTCCTAAGGAGAGAGCTGGGGAATCAAGATTTGAAGACCTCCTCATTTTGGGCAATGTGAATCCCCTTATCAATGGCTCTAGACTCCGCACCGCATCAAAACACAGGGGTGCCCGAGAATCTCAAGACTGTATCATGAAGACAAAGAAACGCTTCGAATATATATTTAAATCCGTAAATTCAAAGTTAGGTTCGGTGGGAAACATGACAGTCGAAGCGGAGAGGAAGGTGTTGGACCGCCTAGCTCGCATGCTGGAGTGTGGAATCCGCTCTTCCGAGGACGCCGACAGCCGCCTTCAAGAGCTACGTGACTTAGCAAAGAGTGTGGTGGACAAGAAAGAGGCAAGGCGTCTCAGCCGAGTCTTCAAGGCCCTCGGAGACGAGAAACGCCTCAGCATTCTCAGATTTATCAATAACCGAGAGATGTGTGTTTGCGAAGTCATGGCTGCACTTGACATGACCCAGCCGACGGCATCCCATCATCTCGGCATCCTAGAGAGAGCCGGTTTGGTCAGAGAGAGGCGGGAAGGGCGATGGGTCTTCTACTCACTAGCGTCTCCCAAGGTGATCTCTCTTCTGGGGATGGCAGAAGAGATATCTTCATCCGCCATGTGACAGCATAGGCTGTAGACGTTTGACTGGGAACAGATGGTTGGAGGTCTAGAAGAGACTCTTGAAGAAGCTTGACGCCCTTCTGATGATCCCTGCTGTCTTCTTCACTTTGTACATGCTGGTTTCTCTCTTCTACCTTTTCACGGCTCTGAGCACTTGGCCGCTGGTGTTAGAACAGTTGCTCAGTCAGCGAGTTATTCTAGCTCTCTGGGTAAGCCTAGCCTCTTCAACCATCGTTGCTTTCATCGCATTGATTCTAGGGGTGCCTGCATCCTGGATGCTTGCGTACAAGGATTTCAAAGGCAAGAATATCCTAGAAACGCTGATTATCACCATCCCACACGCATATCCCCCAGGGGTGGTAGGGACCACCTATCTGCTCATGTTCAGCCCATCCAATCCTCTGGGTAACATGTTGAGGAATGCAGGCATCAATCTGGTGAACACATTCTGGGCCATGGTAATGGTTAAGGTCTTCATATCCGCCCCTTTCCTGGTCAGCCTTCTCACCGAGAGGTTCCGGAGTATCCGTGAGACGAACCTCGAAATCATCGCTAGATCGCTAGGCGCATCGGACTTCAAAGCCTTTCACACGGTCCTCCTCCCCCTCTCCCTCAGGACAATCGTCGCTGGTACTGCCCGATGCTGGGCAAGGGCTATGGGAGAGATCGCGGGTACGATAGTTTTCTCTGGCGCTGTGATTCCAGGGGTTACCCAGACCATGCCAGGGATCATAGTCTTTGAGGCTCAACAGAACCTGCCGATGGCGCTGGCTTTAGCTCTGATCTTATCCACGGTCTCAATAGCAGTGTTGGTCTCGTTCAGGATTATAATGGAGCGGAAATCGGTATGACCCGGCTCGTCCTGGAAGAGGTCTCAAAGAATCTCGGTGGAGTAAAGGCAGTAGATCAATTCACATGCGAGATTCGTGACGGCGAGTTCGTTGTTCTAGTAGGTCCCAGCGGTTGCGGGAAGACGACGCTCCTACGACTCATTCTCGGTGTCTTGAAGCCCGATAGCGGTCACATCTACATAGACGGCACGGTCATCGACGATCTACCGATCGAAAAGCGAAATATCGGATTCGTTCCGCAAGATTTCGGCTTATTCCCCCACCTTACTGTCTGGGGCAACGTAGCCTACGGCTTGAGAATCCAGAACCGTCAAGACGAGACGATCCGTACCAGGGTTGGTGACATGATGAAGATGCTTGAACTGGAAGACCTAGGAGATCGATTCTCTGGTCAACTTAGTTGGGGTCAACGGCAAAGGACCGCGCTTGCAAGAGCCTTAGTCGTTCAGCCCAGACTTCTCCTCTTGGACGAACCGTTGAGCGCAGTAGACTGGGTTGCCCGTGAGGAGATCATCGAAGGGATACTGGGGCTTCAGGGAAGACTCAAAATCACGACTATATACGTGACCCATGACATCGACGAGGCTCTTTCGCTGGGTCATAGAGTGATGGTGATGAATCACGGTCGCTTGGAGCAATACGGTGAACCTGAGAAACTGCTCAACGAGCCAGAGTCAGAGTTCATAAGACGTTTCGTCCGTTCAACTCCTCGACAGCAAAGGCTCACGAAGAGAATAATGTCGGATGTACTCAGCCGCGATTGATATCAAGGGCGGCCTTCTTGCTTCGTGTGGAATATGATATTTGTTGACAAGTTGTTTGTGGTCGAGAATCCTTGATGTCCGTGTGAACCGTGATACTGGGGATCTCGTGTGCCCTTGATCTCATGAGTGCAACCACCGGTCTCCGTAATCTTCATTTCATATTCATGTCAGATTATGGGAAATGAATCCGTGATGAAAAAGAAGACCCAATCGATTCTCGATGAACTCAAAGAGAGCGTAATTCAAGGAGACGCCATATCCTCAGAGAGACTCGTACGTCTTGCCCTTGATAACCAGATACCGCCATACAAGGTGGTATCCTCGGTTCTCGTCCCGGCTATGGGTATCGTGGGGCAAAGGTTTGAGGAAAGAGAGTTCTTTGTACCCGATATTCTTCTCTCAGCTGAGGCCATGAAGGCGGCAATGGAGATTCTTGAACCCTACATAGACGTCAGCAGATCGACAAAGAAGGCAAGGATAGTCATCGGAGTCATCCATGAATGCAGCCAAGAGATCGGCAAGGACCTTGTTGCAACAATGCTTCGTGGTGCTGGGTTCGAGGTTCATGACCTAGGAGTGAATGTCCAGCCAGATGTATTCGTGGATGCGGCGAAGGAACTAGGGGCGGACGTTATCGCTGTGGGCTCACCGATGAACTACACGACACATTATATTAGTCAGATAACTGACCGCTTGGAGGTTGAACGACTAAGATCAAGAATCAAGGTCTTGATCGGCGGGGCAGGAACAACGTCACAGACGGCGAAAGAGGTGAACGCCGACGCCTGGGCTGAGGACGCGATGGAAGCTATCGAGAAAGTAGAAGAATTGGTAGGTGGGTAGTAGGATGTCTCTTGAGAAGATTCGAAACTTGGCGGAGAAAGTACAGTCCGATTTGAAGAGAGACTCGATCACACCCCTTGAGAGATTCATTGCCTACCAGGTTCACCATACAAACGTCGACCGGCTTCCCGTATGGGCATACTGGAGGGGAGGATACACCCGTTCCTTAACAGGATACAAGCTGAGCGAAATAATCGTCGACCCTTACAAGCTTTGTGAGACCATCCTTGCAGGACTCTGCAGGTTCCGGTTCGATACCGTGTGGCCTTGGCCAGACGTTTACTCGTTAGAACCCGAAGCGTACGGTTGTGAAGTCGAATTTCTGGAAGACGCTCATACCATCGTCAAAGAACCCGTGATAAATGACCGTAGCGACCTGGGTCGGCTCACCCTCATAGAGCCGGAAAAGGATGGGCGACTACCGTTGGTCATAGAGACCATAGAGGTTCTCCACGATGCGATAGGGAACTCTTACCCTATCCTCGGGCATCTCCAAGGACCAGCCTCTCTCGCTGCAAGTCTCCGGGGGGCAACACGGCTACTCATCGACATGAAGAAGAATCCTGACCTTGTCCACCAGATAATGGATCTATCGGCTGAAACATGCATAGCCTTTGGTAAGGCTCAGCTGGATGCGGGGGCAATAGGCATAAGCATGTCGGACGCCTTCGCCTCCATTCCGACAGTCTCACCGCAACTATACTGCGAGTTCTTCATCCCCTCATATAGGAGGATCGTTGATTCCCTGGGGCATCTCACCCTCGGCGGGGTCAGATGGCATTCTCAAATCGGAATCGAACAAGCTGCAGACCCCTACAGCTTCATAGACCGAATCCTCGATGCAGGCAACGGAACCATAGAACTTCAGGAACCCATATCCCTGGACCTACAGAGGGTGAAGGGTCAATGTGTGGAACACGACGCAATGCTATGGCTCAGGATACATACAATGTCGCTTGCGAGTGGTACCCCGAAGGAGATGAAGGAGAAGGTACGACACTACATAGATATGCTTGGAGAAGGAGGGCATCTCCTGATCTGCGCCCCGGTATCCGGCAAGGCGAAACCTGAAGTCATCGACGCATACACAGAAGCTATAGTGGAGTACAGCAAACGTCTCCCAAAGACTCGATGAGACTGCTGTACACGTTGAAGTGCTTTGTTCATAGTGGCAGGCAAATGATCGCGTACTCCTGCCGTATACCATAGGCTACCTCAATTCGGGGAGAACCATTCTCCTCTTGATCTCTAAGCCTCTTTGAACGGGCGCATCCCTTCTCGGGGAATTCCTTGTCTCGTAGTACGCAGCCCTAGTGGATGCGTGTACCTACCAGTGACAGACGCATGGCGTTAAGTATTACCGCGAGGGAGAGTCCCATGTCGCCGATCGCCACTGCAAGCCATAATGTCGCAAATCCAGGAAACACGAGAACGACAAGGCTTCCCTTTATCAATATGGAGGCAAGAATATTCTGCTTCACTATCTCAAGGGTCTTCTTGCTCAGCTCCATCAGGTATGGCAGTTTAGATAGATCGTCCTGCATCAGTACTATGTCTGCTGTCTCCAGAGAGACGCTGCTGCCTATTGCTCCCATGGCTATGCCGACGTCTGCTCTGGCTAAGGCGGGGGCATCGTTTACGCCGTCTCCTACCATGACGACTTTTCCGAAATCTGCCGCAAGGTGTTCTCCGACAATACTTACTTTATCGTCTGGCAACAGTTCCGCGTGATATTCATCTACACCTAGCTTGTCTGCTATCGCTCTCGCTGTTCTATCGTTGTCCCCCGTGATCATCTCTGTCCTTATCCCCCTCTCCTTAAGCTGGGCTATGGTCTCGATTGAGGTCTCTCTGATCTTGTCCATGACCGCGATCAGACCGATGACCTTTTCCCGATTTCCAACGACAACCACCGTCTTCCCCTCCTTCTCGATCCTCCTAATCTGATCCTCCGGAAGATCGATTGACATTTCACTTAGCATTCTTCTGTTGCCGACGCAGAACCCCTCCTCTCCGATCTCGCATATCGCTCCCATACCCGGGACGGCTCTGAAGTTATCGACGGGTTTCAGACCCATTCCTTCTCGTTTCGCCTTCTCAACTATTGCCTTGGCAATAGGATGTTCGGATAACGTCTCAAGGGAAGCAGCTTTGAGTAGTACATCCTCCCGTGAGTGATCGAAAGAAACGACTTCCGTTACTTCCAGGTTCCCTTCGGTCAATGTCCCTGTCTTATCGAAGCCGAAGACACCTGTCTCATTGAGGTCTTCGAGATAGTTGCTACCCTTTATTAGAACGCCGTTTCTGGCGGCGCTGGTTATTGCCGAGACCATCGCTACAGGAGTTGAGATGACTAGAGCACAAGGACAAGACACTACCAGCAGAACCAACGCCTTATAGAACCACTCGTCAAAGGGTAGGCCCAGAAGAAGGGGAGGTATTGTAGCTACAAATACTGCCAGAAGAATGATGGCTGGTGTGTAGTACCTGGAAAACCTGTCGACAAACCTTTCAGTATCCGATCTCTTCTTTTGCGCCTCTTCAATAAGTTCCGTAATTCTCCTCAGCATGGATTCGTCAGATCGTTTGGTAACCTCGATCTCGAGGAATCCCTCGTTGTTCAGGGTTCCTGCGTATACCTCGTCGCCCGCTTGTTTCGTTATGGGTATCGATTCACCCGTTATCGGGGCTTGATTGACGCTCGAGACGCCTTCTTTCACGACACCATCCAAGGGGACCCTCTCTCCGGGGCGAACCAGAATCAACTCGTTCACTTCGACGTTGTGAACGTGAACTCTTTCCTCCCTTCCCCCACGCCTGACAACGGTTGTTTCGGGGGTAAGTTTCATCATAGAATGAACCGACCTCCTCGCTTTTTCGGTAGCATAGTCTTCCAGAAACTCGGCTACGTTGAAGAGGAAGACGACTGTGGCTCCTTCCTCTCCATGACCGATCATGAAGGCTCCCGCTGCGGCTATAGTCATAAGGAGGTCTATGCTCACCCGTTTCTGGAATAGCGAGGAGACGCCTTCTCTGGCTATGCCGTATCCTGAAATCCAAGCGGTTGCAAGGAATAGAATTAGAGCCGGCAAATCCATCTTCAAGATGAACTCAAGAATTAGTCCTACTGAAAGTAGTACAGCCGAGAGAGCCATGTTCAGCTTCTTGTCCTTTTTACTCTCCTCTTCTTCCCAGATCTCGCTGTCGCATACTATGCAGTTTTCTTCCTTGCTGTGATCGTGTTGCATACTTAACCTCCGTTCCTTGCATTGAACTCGGACCACATTGACAAACGTCCCTGGTTGATCTGTTGTTGATGTCCTAGTGCGATGGTTCGATGTCTATTCCCGGTAGGAGATTATTAATGTGATGCTAAGAAACATAGGATTCTAAATAAAAATTATTAATCTAATCTTAATAAATTATGAAATATGCCTATTGTCAGTATCTCTCTTGCGAAAGGTTTCCTGAAGAAGCTGGATGAATTCAAGAGGAGGAAAGGGTACTCGAGTCGTTCAGAGGTGATTAGAGATGCCGTGAGAGACGTTCTATCTGAGTATGAACTGAGCCGATCCGAGAAGGGGCAGGTCACAGCGACAATAACCGTCATATCAGAGCATGGTGGACACAGCGTGGAAGAGCGATTGACGCGGCTCAGACACGAACACGACGAGATCGTTTCTGCAAACATGCACATTCATCTGGGAAAGGTCTACTGCCTGGAGATCTTCATCACCGAAGGGGAAGCTGAAAAGGTGCTGGACTTCATTGGCAGAATCAGGGCAATGAGAGGAATCCAACAAGTCAAATACACAATGGTGCCCATGATAGAGGAATAGTCCGAAGGGCTGTCCTGACGCGTTCACCGTGTTCCATTGGCAGGGCTCTCTCACCGATAACTGTCACACGCCCAGAGGTTCGTGGTGACCCTTTAGAAGTGGAATGTTGGCAAGTAATGCCTCCATGAATCATATTTTTAGTCCAAAGGGTGAAAATCATCCCCCGAATCCGGTCAGATCGATGCCGGTTGGCATCGTAAGACCAAGTAACGAGGCAACACTACTCAGTCTGCTGATGAATATCGGGTAAGGTATCCCATAGACGAGAAGTTGGCAAAACGCAAGCAACGCAATTGCCCATGCCTCGTTACCGTCAAGTCTGAATCCTATGCGGGCTGCTCTCACAGCTACTATGCCGGCCGTCCCACTGATCAGGAGACCGCATACCGCAGAGGCAAGAAATCCGTTGAGGTCGGTCGTTCCCAATCGTAACGCTATGGTTGAAGGCAGTTGACAGAAAGCCAGGAACACAAAGGCAAATGCGTTCAGCTTCAAAGTCCGTTGCGCGTTCTCCCAAGACGCGTGGGGCCGAAAGAAGATCCAAGCCACCACGTAGGAAGAGACAGTGTTGAACAACCACGTATACGAATAGTCTGTCACTGCCCCAATCAACATCCATAACAGGTAATACCATTCCCAGTCGTTCCATTCCCCTGGGTATCTCAGATGGAAGTTCAGCATCCATATGGCGGCGTAGATCAATGCAGAAAGAGAAACCATTCCGACGAGTTTTCCATATCCCCAATTCGCAAGATCCTCAAAACCTGTAATCACACATCATCACCAACTGTTCAGGATCACACGTTGCCTAGGCATATCGCCATAGCGACTAACATACAATCACCTATCTACAAGCTAGATTAACCCTTTGACTCTTCACCTGACAATGCAGAGAGCCGTATTGAATCAGCAGACTCTCTGCCCTTCTCTGTAGCGCATTTGCAGGTAGACTTCTGTTTCTAGTAAGAAGACTATTATCCGGCAACCTCATTTCCCTTGAATATGGATCCTGCGAATTGGATCGAAGAGACCATAAAGACCTTCATCAACCAGTCTCCAGAAAACTCCCTTGAAAACAAGGAGAGTGAGAAGGCTTGGGCTGACCCGATAGTAGGATTCTCGAGCGGTACCGATCCTCTCTACAAATTCTACAAAGAAGATATCGGGCCCTTCTACTGGACTCCTCTGGAGATATTCACCAAAACCTTTCCCCAGCTAGAGATCAACCCGAATCAACTAACCGTCATCAGCTGGATATTACCGCAGACCGAAAAGACAAAATCCGATAACCGGAAACGGAAAACCTTCACCTCGGAAAGATGGGCTAGAGCCCGTATCTACGGTGAAAAAGTCAACACAAAACTTCGCAAACATGTAGTATCAGCCCTTCAAGAGTCAGGGTTCGCGGCTGTCGCACCGATGCTGTCTCCTCTCTGGGAGCAGAAGAATTCAGAACGCTACGTCTTCGCTTCCACCTGGTCGGAACGGCATGCAGCCTATGTGGCGGGGCTGGGAACGTTCGGTCTCTGTGACGGTTTGATCACTCCAAAAGGCAAGGCTATGCGATGTGGATCGGTTATCGCAAACATCAGGATTCCCCTTACGAAGAGACCGTACGATAACCACCACGCCTACTGTCTTTTCTTTTCAAAGGGGACGTGCGGAGAATGTATCCAACGATGCCCGACAGGAGCGATCACAGAGAACGGCCATGACAAGATCAAGTGCAGAAGGTATCTTCGAACAACCAGAGAGTATGTGAGATCCAATTATAACTTCGAGGGATACGGGTGTGGTCTATGCCAAACCGGTGTCCCTTGCGAATCCCAGATCCCAACAGAAGAGAGCTTGGAATAGGAAGACTCTCCCCCTCATACATGTGGTCTGGCTCTTCCCTCTCTCAGTCGGTAACCCGTATTCTCAGCCAGTCTTTCTTATGAGGAACCTCAGGTCGATTCCTTCTTTACTGAATTCCAGAATCTCCTGTTCCATCCTTTTCGCCCATCTCTTGATGTCTTCCTCTGCAGCAGGGTCGTCGGCGAGCACTTCCAGTACCTCGCCTTTCTCCATTTTCCCGATCTCAGCGGCGGTCCTGAAGATCGGTTCAGGACAGTACAGCCCTCTCAAATCGATGCTTCTAGTAGGATTGATTTTTCCGGCCATTTCGTCTCTCTCCACACGTTTCACTCTCCGCTTACGACAGTTATAGATATATCTTATGACGCTGTCATAGGACAGCTGTCTGGCTTATACGCTAGAACCAAAGAAGTCTCCGCAAGGTGAGAAGCGAATGAAGAAGAGACAGGAAAGAAAAGAACTATCGGAAGAGGAGCTCTACACATATTCGAGGCAAATAGTCCTCGGAGACATCGGATACGAAGGTCAGAAACGTATACGGGATGCCAGGGTCTGTGTCGTGGGTCTAGGTGGCCTAGGGTGTCCCGCCGTCCTACAACTCACCGCAATGGGGGTAGGGCATCTGAGGATCGTGGACCGAGACGTAGTTGAACGCTCGAACCTGCAAAGACAATACCTATACGACACGAGTCAGCTCGGGCTTCCAAAAGCTGAGGCGGCAACACTCAAACTGGAGAAACTCAACCCGGATGTCGATTTAGACCCTCAACCTGTCTCCGTAGATCACTCCAACGCAGAGAGAATCGTGAAGGGAATGGATGTTGTGGTTGACGGTCTGGACCGCATCAAACCCAGGTACGCCGTAAATCGGGCATGCGTTGAGCAAGGTGTTCCTTACGTCTTTGGGGCGGGTCTGGAGACCTTCGGGTCCGTATCCACGATAATCCCGGGAGAGACCGCATGCCTAGAATGCTTCTACTCCGATGTCGATGACACTCTCCTCCCAACCTGTTCCACCGTCGGTGTCCATCCCTCCATCATCTCGATCATATCGAGTCTAGAGGTCTCTGAGGTGATTAGAATCCTCGTCGACTCCAAGCCTAGACTTGCAGGAAGCCTCCTCTTCTTTGACCTGTCAAACATTGAGCTTGACCGTATCAGCCTTGAGAAGAGAGAGGACTGCAAGACGTGTGGTGAGACCCATGCAGAGATGCCGAGATCCCGTAAAGGCGTCGAGATCGAAGAGGTCTGTAGCAGAGGAGGTAGGAGAACCTTCATAGCGATACCGAAGGAAGACCTCGTTCTCAATCTCCAAACAATTCAAGAAGGCTTGAAAACCGGTATGGAGATAGCATCCAAGCGTAACAGGCTGAGTCTAACCTTCAAGGTTGAAGAGAATACGCGGGTGACGCTCCTCCAGTCTGGATTATGTATACTCGAGGGGCAACTAGACAGCAATACTGCACTGAAGAGATATCGACGAATCATGTCAACACTTCGACTGACTTGACAAATCCCTGAGATATCGGAGTTCCCAAGACAAGACAGTAGGGGGGACGTACCCGTTTGCCTTATGACTCGTTCTCAGGGCTGCGACGAGAGGAGACTATTAGCCCGGGTCTGGCGGACTACTGATAAATCCAATCGTGCGTATCACTAACCTAGTCCCAATGCATCGATTAGCCTCATCTCCAGATCCCTAGTGAAGGAGCCGAAGAGGATTTGTCCATCGATATCTACTATGGGGACGATATCCAACCCCCCGGTCTTGGATAGGGCCTCCTTCCACCTTTCTTCGTCCTCCTCGATGTTGTAATCCTCGAATTCAACATTGTTCCTCTTGAGGAATTCCCTCACAGCCCTGCAATGGGGACACGTTAGGATGGTGTAGAGCTTCACTTGAACCAAGTCATAACCCTCACAAAGATTCACGTCGTTCTTCTCAGCACGCATTGAAAGACTCAGAAGTACTCTCCACTCCTTGGACTCTCTATATAAATCATGTCGGGGCTATCTCGTGCGCCTGCCGTCAGGCTTTCAACGGAGAATCGGATGAAATGCTTTACTGTTCCCACCCTCAACATTGTTGTAGGCGATTGAGAAATGTCGACAACTGTCACTGTTGAACGAATCGACACCCACTCCAACACCAGGAAGAGGATAGAGGAACCTGTTGCCCTGGAGGCTCCGATCAACATATTCGTTGATAACCACTACGTGATTACTCTGTTAGCCACTCCTGAATTCCAGAAGGAGTTGGCGTTAGGCTGGCTTTTCGACGAGGGAATACTCCAATCATTGGGCGAGTTGGAGAAGGTGGAGGTACAACATGACAGTGTCAAAGTGATGTTGACTCATCCAATAGAGGAAGAGAAACTCCGTGCAGTCAGTGTGTCGAGGTTGTTCACCACGGCATGCGGGCTTTCGGCTCGCGAATTCTTTGATACCATCGGCGGAGGAGGAAAGCAGCTGGTTGTATCGGATTATCAGGTTAAGGCTGCTGACCTCATCGAAATGGTTCAAAAGCTTAATGAAGCAAGACTGTTCCGAGCGTCAGGGGGGGTTCATACGGCTGCCTTGTTCGAAGAAGAAAATCTCGTCGCCTTGGCTGAGGATGTTGGACGCCACAACGCGATCGACAAGGTAGTAGGGATCGGTATTCAATCAGGGGTTGACTTCTCCAATTCGATGCTTGCTAGTTCAGGCAGACAACCCGCTGACATGGTCCTGAAGGCTGCAAGGATAGGTGTTCCTATAGTAGCATCCAGAGCAGCACCAATCCGCTCTGGTATCATCGCGGCGGAAGAGGCTGGCGTAACACTTGTCTGTTTCGTCAGAGATCAAAGAATGAACGTCTACTCCCATCCCCATAGAATCTTGTTGGGAAACGAGGAGCAATCCTGACGCGATCTTTCGGTTCGCAGAGGAACAAACTAGGCGATCTCGGTTGTCGAGACTATATGTCAAAGAACGCGACGAAGTTCACATTCTTGAACTCGCTCGCGAGGAAGTCTTGAATTTCCTTGTCCTCTATGGTGGCTGAACTCCCCTGTGGCGTAGATATAGGGATCTTCGTCTCCTTCAGATGCGAGTTGTCAGGATAGTCTATGTACGTGTAGGTGTCTCTGTTGTGATAGAAGACAAGCCTCAGGTTTAAGGGGGGTGTACTCTCAGGGTTTGGGTCAACGCTGTACATGATGGTGGCAGGAGCGAGATCCTTAACCGTTGCTTTGAAGTCATTCATATTTTCGATTCTGACGACTCCCAATTCTACATCTACCTTCCTCTGAAATCTCCGAGAGAGCTATTTGGGCATTCGTCTCCATTCACTCTTATAGGAATCACTAATAGCATGTATATAATGCTGGCTTGTATCATGTGAGGAGGCTAATCTAGTATGCGCCACCTTTGTATGGGTGCAATTCATATAGATCAGGATGTTATTCTTATCTGTGATCAGCAACCTGTCCCATGATATCCTACTCTTTCTTCGAAAGTCTCTGTAGTGCCTCTTCAGCTGAGAGAGTTTTATCGATACAGAAGTCCTCTTCCCACTGCTCTAGAAACTCTTCGGTCAGGTTGAGCGGCACCCGTTCATCGTCGACCAAAAGGATGTAGATCAAGTATCTTTATGATATTCAGGTGATCAAATGGCGCTTCAGAAAAAGAAGGGAGGCGGCGTCAGACTCCTAACTGGCACGTCTTCCTGCGTTTACGGTGTTTCTTCACTCCTCCAACTAGATTTGCATGTGCTCTTCTGAGCCTTAAGGATCTAATCTAGACTGAAGGGCATTACGGGTGCCCACCATCTGTCTACGGCATGGGGGCATTGACCCAGTAATTGCGGCCAATACTCGAATCCGAAACTCTTTCCAGACTTCTCTTCTTTTCTTGGCATGGCTATTCTTACCTCCTTTTCCTTGGATTTGATGGTTAGCGTCTGTCGCCTCCAATGATAGATATTTCTAGCCATCGAATTACACATAAATATATGATGAGATATATATATGTTTCATTGGATCTCGATAGGTATAAGTTATATATGTCTGAAGATCTCTATAGGTATATGAGAAGGATATGAAGAAATTCATGATGACCGTGTCTGACGAGATGTGGGAGGAACTGGAAAAGGAAAGAACAGCCCACAGGTATGGATCGATTCAAGAAGTGATAAGGCATCTGCTTGCCACCCATTTCAGGCAAATGAGCCCCGTCTCATAGGGCTGTCAAGGCTGAGGGATTCTTTACGGCCGTTGTTCGCGTCATACACGACCCGTAGATATAACATCATACATAATTATATAAATATATTTATATATTGGGGTCTCTGTGCTGACTAGCTATTGATCGCTTACCCTTGTCCAAGGATGAAGATGGAATAAATCACTCAATCGAAGGCATTCGGATGATATTGCTTCTCATAACAACATTTCTCATAATCGTCGTATTTCTATCTCTGATATACATCTCTTCTGGAGAGGTCTCGGCAGATTCTTCGCCAAGCCCTGAGGCGACTTCGACATATGCGTGCGGTGAGAGGCTATCTGTCGGCAGGATAGTTGTTGACCCTACGCTGTACCATTATTCTATATACTTCCTCATCTTCGACTCAGGGATCGTTTTATTGGCATTCGGCTCCCAAACCTTAGACGTATCTGCAGTGTTTGCCGTCATTTATCTGCTCATCTCAGTTATCTCAGTCTTGTTACTTCCAAGTGTAACCGGGAAAATAAAGAAGGTCTGATCGAGACGGGTCTACTGAAGTGGGCGCGTACTAAGTCGCCATGGATACTTCATTTCAACACTGGGGCTTGTAACGGCTGCGATATCGAGCTGCTTGCTGCACTGACTCCTACTGTCGACGTTGAACGTTTCGGAATAGTCTTGACGCCGTCTCCTCGACATGCGGACATACTTGTGACCACGGGGCTCGTGACCGAGCAGGTGAAGCCTAGACTGAAAAGGATCTACGAACAGATGCCTTCACCGAAGTTTGTCGTTGCCATAGGCTCTTGTGCATTGTCCGGTGGGATATTCAAGGAAGGCTACGATGTTGTAGGCGGGGTCGACAAGGTTGTTCCAGTCGACCTGTATATCCCTGGTTGTCCACCGAAACCCGAGGCGATACTTTACGGAGTATCATTGCTTCTTCGAAGGCTTGGAGGGAAGAATAATGGAGACTAGCCGTCTGAGTGAGCAGGTTCTCGGAATCCTCCATTCCGAGTTGGGTCGGAATATGATCTCAGGGGAAGCCACTTACCCGGGGAGACTCTTGGTATCTCTAAGACCAGGTTCTCACCGTAAGGCCACAGAAGTCCTCCTTCAACAATTCAGGGAGACTGGGCTATCGACTATTACAGGGATTGATCGTGGCAAGACGCTGGAACTGAACTACCATTTTCATGTTCCAAATACCATGGTTACATTGAGAACCGAGATCCCCTCTAGCAAACCTGAGATTGAGACCCTTGTTGATATCTTCCCCGCCGCAGACCTCTACGAGCGGGAGGTCTTCGACCTATTCGGGGTGGAGTTTGTCGGTCATCCGAACCTAGATAGGCTCCTCCTCCCCGAGAACTGGAAGAGCGATATGCACCCGCTCCGAAAGAACTGGGAATCAATTTCCCACCGGAAAATCAGGAAACGGGGGAGAAGTCAACGCGATCTAAGGACAGAAGGAGAGGTAATCACAGTACCGTTTGGTCCTCAGCATCCCGCATTACATGAACCTGAACGCTTCCTCATGAAGGTCGAGGGAGAGCGGGTCGTTGGGGTTGAACCACGTTTGGGCTATGTGCATCGTGGTATCGAGAAACTCGCTGAGGGCCTAACATTCCTCCAAAATGTTCAACTCGTGGAGAGAATCTGCGGGATCTGTAATGCTGCACATGCCTCATGTTTCTGTAGGGCCGTCGAAACTATCGGTGGAGTGGAGATCCCTGATAGGGCCATATATCTACGGCTGATCGAGTTTGAGCTGAATAGAGTCCAGAGTCATCTCCTGCTCCTAGGTGTCGGGGCATACGAGTTGGGATTTGAATCTCTCTTCATGTATATCTGGAGAGACCGAGAGATGTCGATGCGTCTTATGGAGGAGCTTACCGGAAACCGAGTCCTCGCCGATTTCGACACCATCGGTGGAGTTCGACGAGACCTTAGGTCAGAGCAGGTGAAGCTGTTCCGATCACTTATTCCGAAGCTAAGAGAAAGAGCAGTCGAATACCAGTCAGTTTTCGACAACGACCCCACCCTCAGAGCTAGAACCCAAGGGGTTGGGATACTGAAGAATCAAGATGTCTCAGAACTCTCAGCGGTCGGCCCTGTAGCTCGCTGTTCAGGAGTCAAATTCGATATTCGAACCGAGGAACCTTTTCCCCCCCTTGACGAGGTACCTTTCACCCCAGTCTACTATGAAGAAGGCGATTCGTGGGCTCGTCTGAAAGCTAGGGCAGACGAACTCGTTGTCAGCTTAGATATGATCGCATACGCCGTTGAGCATATTCCTCCAGGGGCTATACGGATACGTGTTCCATTAAGATTCCCTGAAGGTGAGGCCTTAAGCAGGGTTGAAGCTCCTCGCGGGGAACTTGTTCACTTCGTCAGAAGCAACGGAACTACACATCCTGAACGGGTAAAAGTTCGTACTCCAACCCTCGCAAACATGCTCTCAATATGCAAGAGCCTTCAAGACTGCAATATCGCTGACGTGCCAGCATCGCTGGTCAGCATGGACCCCTGCTTTTCATGTACGGATCGTATGGCTTTCGTCGACACCACTAATGGTAAACGTTGGGCGTGGAGCATTCGTGACATTCAACGGAAATACTGGAGGCATTAGTCTGTCCCAAGAAATAGACCTTCTAAGAATCTGCGTCTTTCCCGGCTTCCTATTCATCATCCTACTTGCTATCAGCTTCGACTGGGTTGAGAGAAAGTTCATGGCCAAGATGCAGAACAGAATGGGGCCTTCATACACTGGTCCTCACGGGATACTGCAGCCCTTCGCTGACTACATAAAGCTCCTTGGAAAAGAGGACATTACACCTGAGAACGCCAACAGGCTATTCTTTGCAGTAGCCCCGATCCTCGCCGTCTCATTCTTCATGTTCTCTATCTTCTTCGTCCCTATAGATGGGCGAGATATCCTAATCATAAATGGTAGGTCGGGGTTTGAGGGAGACCTCATATTCTCCCTAATGATCGTTACTCTTGGCACTTTCTTCCTGTTCCTTGCCGGATGGGCGTCTAGGAATCCTTACAGTGAGCTTGGATCTGCTAGGATCCTGAATCAATTCATCGGCTATGACATCCCTCTACTACTTCTAGCATTGAACCCAGCCTTCCTTGCGGGGAGTCTCTCGATTCAGAAGATCGCGGAAAGCCAAGCCATTCCCTACCTCTTTGCTATGCCTTGGGTCTTTGTTCTATTCGTGATCACCCTTCAGAACGAACTCGAGCATGATCCTTTCGATATCCCTGATGCAGAGACCGAGATAGTGGCTGGGTTCGAAACCGAATTTAGTGGGCGGAAGCTCGCATTCATGAGGCTTGCGAAGGATCTACAGGTTGAGTTTGGAGCCGCTTTAACGACCGCCCTATTCCTAGGGGGACCCTTTGGCCCAACTTTTTTCGGACCTAAGGAGTTCTGGTACATTCTTTGGTTTCTCCTGAAGACCGAGGCAATGGTCTTGGCATTCCAATATATAGCCGCCGTCTGCGCCAGGCTCAGGATAGACCAGGTTGTCCGGGGGAACTGGCGGCTTATGATGCCTCTGTCGCTTTTCGTCCTCATAGTCACAATCATCGTTCGACCTGCCTTGATCACGTTGGTGGTGGAGGGTTGAGGTTGGAAAAGCAGGTTTTATTACCGCGGCTTCTCCGTGAGGTCATAGTCTCCCTTTTCAAACGTCCTTCGACTAAGGAGTATCCCTTTGAGAAACTTGAGGTTCCTGAAACTCTTCGAGGTAAGATGCATGTTGACTTTGATAAGTGCATTAGCTGTGGTCTATGCTCTAGGAATTGTCCCTCTAAGGCGATAGAACTCGTGGAAGTCTCCGGAAAGAAGGCACCCTGCTTCCATTTTGACACGTGCGTCTTCTGCTACTTGTGTGTAGAGGTCTGTCCTAGAAACGCTATCTTGCCAAGTAATGCCTTCGAGCTGGCAACAATGAAGAAGAGTAACCTAGAGGTTCCGCCTTCACCGAATCCATCAAGTGCTTTAAATGCTCCAGGAGGGAACTAAAGAGATGTTTGAGGTATTGGTAGCCTTTGTCATACTTCTGTCCGCATTACTCGCAATCTACTACAAAGAGATCATATACTCTATCGTTTCTATGACAATTGTCTTCCTTGCAATCTCCTCTCTATACTTTTATCTGGGTGCCTTCTACGCCGCTGTCTTTCAACTCGCGGCTGGACTAGGGACTGGTATCGTCTTTCTCCTTATAGGAAGAACGCTGATCCCTTTGAGTCGGCCCCAGCCTGTCTTGAAGAAGACAATCGCAGGATTCGTAGCCCTCATGATCTTCTTGATCTCGGTGCTCGTGGAAGTCAGACAGCCCGGAATCAAGGTCTTGCCTGTAGTTCAAACCGTGCCGGTTGCACTATGGAACGTGAGGGTCTTAGATGTACTCGCTCAAAGCCTCGTAGTGTTAACAGTAGCTCTAGGGGTTGGAATCATATTGGCTGAGGAGGAAAGTGAATAGAAATGTTCTATATCGGTCTCTCGTTAGCCCTCCTTGCGATAGGAATCTACGGTCTGCTAACAAGAGAAAGCTTAATCAAGATCCTGATCTCGATTGAGCTGATCGCCTCGGCTGCTGCAATGAACTTTGTGATCTTCTCGTCAATGAACCAAGATCCTCTGGGGGAAGCCTTTATGATACTAACCTTGGCGATTGACGCAACTATGACTGGTGTTGCCCTCGCACTTGCAATGGTAATAAGACGGAGGATCGGTACCAGAAGCGTACGCGATCTCGCTGAACTAAAGGAGTGAAAGAGAGGTGGCGGTTTTTAGGTTAACAGATTCAGCGATTGCCTTAGCTTGGTTAGTCTGGCTTATCCCAATCATAGGTAGCATAATCGTCCCTCTTCTCGCAAAATCAAGTAATAAAACAAAGGGACTCTTCTCAGTCTTCATAGGCCTAGTCTCCACGTTCATATCACTCTCCATGTTGGCACAGTTAGAGACCACACATGGTCTCCGCGCTCTCTACAGTTCGATAGCTTGGATACCTTCCCTAGGTATCAATCTCGGCGTTACATTAGACCCCCTAAGTTGTCTATTTACCATCCTAATCAGTTCAGTTGGTACCTTTGTACTCATCTATTCACTCGGATATATGGCGGGGGAGGACGGGCTTACTCGGTACTACTCATTGATGCTCCTATTCATAGGCTCAATGATAGGATTAATCATGGCAGACAATCTACTGCAGCTCTTCGTATTCTGGGAGATGGTCGGCTTCTGCTCCTACGCCTTAGTAGGATTCTGGTATAAGAGGCAGAAGGCGGTTAAAGCTGCTACACAAGTACTACTAATGACCAAGATTGGGGATGTCTCACTCCTAATCGCTATATTCCTGCTCTACGTAAACACTGGCACTCTAAATATCCTTGAGTTGACGCGGAGGGTTGCTGCCTTATCCCCGTCGATTCTGCTTTTATCCTCCCTCTTGCTCTTGTTCGGTGCGATCGCTAAGTCGGCGCAACTCCCTATGCATACGTGGCTCTTCTCAGCGATGGAGGCCCCAACATCAGTAAGTTGCCTTCTCCATGGCGCCACTATGGTAAAAGCAGGGATCTATCTCCTTGCACGAACTTTCAGCCTTTTCAGTAGCGTGGGCATTTGGTTATCTTTGATGATGTGGATCGGTTTAGGAACAGCCTTCTTGGCCGCCACCTTGGCCCTATCTACGACCGACATAAAGGGGGTGGCTGCCTACTCAACGATCAGTCAGATCGGCTACATGATGGCTGGACTTGGGGCATCGACGACGTACTACTCCTTGGGATGGTTCGCAAGTATTTACCACTTGGTGAATCACGCCTTCTTTCAAGGAATCGGCTTCCTCTCCGCAGGAATCATCGTCCATCAAATAGGAAGCCGAGACCTCAAGAAAATGGGTGGGCTAATGCACGACCTACCGATGACTTTTGCCGTCGCCCTTGTAACATTCCTGTCTCGATCAGCAATCCCCCCATTCGGCGGCTTCTTCAGCAAGGAGATGCTTGCCGAGGCCCTCCTGAATACCAAGAACCTTCCTTCGATCATACTCTTCTACCTAACAAGCGCCTTGACGGTTGCTTACAGCCTACGTTTGATCCTCCTCGTCTACGTCAGAGAGAAACCAAGAAGTCAAAATCACCTACATCTTCATAAAGAGCAGTTGACGATGATTCTGCCTGCACTCTTCTTCGCACTCATATGCGGAATTCTAGGTCTTCTTGCGGATCCAATGAGTTTATTCCTTGGGGTGCATCTTCCTCTAGAACACTTCCAGCTTTCCGGTACTTCATCCTCTCTCTATATGCTATCTCTCATGATAGGCTTGATACCGGTCTACCTGTTCTACACTTGGAGGTTCCCTCGAGCCATCATCTTCAATATACCGTTTACTCAACCACTCTTGAGACTACTCAGAAACGGTTTCTATCTAGATGCATTCTATGGGACTATGGTGATTCAGCCTATCCTCCTATTCTCCGACATCTTGAATAAAGGACCGGAGAGTTTTCTCTGCAACAGACTTCCTTACCTTGTTGCAGATGGGGTAGTAATCGTCGCGAATGTATTCAGGACAGATATTGACACGAGACTGGACAGACTATGTTATGTTGTGGCTGGGGGTGCTATGTCGGGTGCTAGGGGGGTCAGGGAGCATGCGGACAAGGAGCTGGACAGACTTAGCTACGTCATCGCGGGAAAGACGGTTGAACAGGCACGAGGAATAGCTAAGTCCCACACTGGAATGTTGCCTCATTTCGTCCTTGCAGCTGTTCTCGGCATTTCCATGCTCTCTGTTCTATTGTTTCTAGTCTACTACTTTGGGGGTGGCTGAGGTTGGATTACGCGCTTGGATATATGATCCTTATAACATCTCTATCTATACCTGTGGTCTATCTCGTTGGACGGAGATCGCCGAAGGGTGCGGCTACTATTCTTCTCGCAGCCTGTCTTGCAGACCTAGCTCTGCTATACACGACGACAAGCGAGGTCATCCCCATAGGACGGCATATCGAGGAGTATGTCTGGATCCCGGTATTGGGTACAACATTCACCCTCTTCGTTGACGGCATAGGTCTCTCATTGGTGGCAATGACCCTGATCTTGGTCATCGCTGTCATACCGTTCTCGTTAGGCTATATGGAAGGCGAAGAGGGTGTAGGCACCTACTTTGCTTTTCTTAACCTTCTGACAGTTGGTCTAGTAGGCGTATTCATGACATCATGTCTTCTTGCCTTCTACTTCTTCTGGGAGCTGATGCTGGTTCCAACCTACTTCATGATAACCCGATGGGGGTACCGCAACGCGCAGGAAGTCGCCTTCAAGTTCTTCATCTTTACTCATGCCGGTGCCGTCTTCGTTCTTCTTGGAATTGGTGCAATCTTCATGTTGACAGGGACACTCGACATCCTCCAGGCCCAGAGATTACTGCTTGAATCACCTGTGGACACCCTCTGGTGGATTCTAACCTTCTTTACGATCGGTTTCTGTGTGAAGATGGCGATCGTTCCGGTTCACATGTGGCTACCGGATGCGCACGCCGAGGCTCCCGCACCCATATCGGCGTTGCTGAGCGGGGTCATAATCGAGGCGGGGGGCTATGCGATTATGCGTATAGCTCTGCAGACGGTAATTCCACCCTTGGTCATGCTCGATGTGGGAACCAACTTCTTACACATACTCTGCGGCTTCGGTGTACTCACTTCGATCTATGGCGCTCTCAACGCGCTAGCAGAGAATGATATCAAGAGAATCGTAGCATACTCAAGCATAAGCCATATGGGCTACGTGCTCTTCGGACTCTCCCTATTTCCCTCCCACATAGGATTGATCGGCTCGATCTTCCATCTTATATCACATATGATGAGCAAAGGTCTCCTATTCCTAACCGCAGGGACGGTCATGAAGCAGACAGGACTCAGAGACATCAGAGAGATGGGGGGTCTGGGTAGAATGATGCCTTTCACCGTCACCGCTTTTGCCACCGCCGCATTCAGCATAGCTGGGATGCCCCCCCTGGCATGTTTCGTGAGCGAGTTCATGATCTTTACAGGAGGCTTCCACGCCAGCTCTAGGGACCCATTCTTCCTTTGGCCTACAGCCTTGGTCGTAGTTGCAACGATCCTGAGCACAGCCTACGTACTCCGCCTCTTCTGGAAGGTCTTCCTAGGAGAGCTGAAGACTAAGACGGTTCTGGAGGCCCCTCTGCTTATGATTGTCCCCTCACTTGCCATCGCCTTCTTGATCATCCTCTTAGGCGTACATCCCAATCTTTTCATCGAGCTGCTATCCCAAGCCATACCGCCATAGCGAAAGGTTGATACTATGCTTGACCTAGAGGTCGTACTCCTACCAAGTCTTTCACTGATCTGCTCCTCAATCATCCTAATCCCGGTCACGAGGCTGTGGAGGAGGCTCCATCCCGGTTCGAGGAGCGCATCGTTGGGAGTGGTCTGCCTCGCCTACTTGTTCAGCGCTATGGGTCTCTACTGGCTGATCACAGAATACACTGGTCAAGGCATACCTTCCGCAATGGTTTCACTGGGAGACGGATCGCTCTCCGGTGTCGTTACTTCGTTTCTCGTTGATTCGATGTCAATCTACATGCTCTTCGTCTACATCCTGTGCGGTTTTATAACCGCACTCTACGGGATCTTCAGCATTGAACCGAGAAGAATCTACTCCGATAGGTACTACTCGATCATGCTCATTGTCACTGGATGTATTATGGCGGCCTCCCTCTCAGGGGACCTCTTGACCCTATTCATCTTCTGGGAGGCAGCCTCAGCCGGAGCCTACGTCCTAGTCGTCTACGGAAAGACAAACGAGTCCCTAGAAGCATCGCTGAAGTACTTAGTGATGATCATAGTTGCGTCTGGACTGATAGTCTACGGTCTCTCCCTCATCTATGGCCTCACGGGTTCCTTGAATTTCTGGAGAATAAAGGAGGTTATCCTAAGATCTGAAAACAGAGAGATACTTCTTGGAGCATTCATATTCGTCGTAGGGGGCTATGCCATTGAGACCGCTGTCGTACCTTTCCACATGTGGTTGCCTGATGCGTACACCGCATCTCCAGCCTCCTCAGCAGCTTTCCTATCCGCCTTGGTGGATCAAGGAAGCTACTATGTTCTGATGCGAGTCTTACTCTACGTTCTTACCCCTCCCTTTATCGTCGACTGGCCAATGACGCTTGCAGTCTTTTCGGCTCTGACGATGACCGTCGGAAACCTGTTCGCTTTGGTTCAGAAGAATGTGAAGAGAATGGTTTCTTACGTCTGTATTGCAGACATTGGCTACAACCTGATTGCGATAACAAGTGTAACCCCACTCGGGGTGATGGGGAACCTCTTCTTCTTCCTGGTTGGGGGTTTGACGACTGCGCTCTGCTTCATGACGATCGGGATCTTCAATAGATACGGCATTAGGAATCTGGAGGACTTCTCAGGTGCCGGGAGGAGGTTCCCTCTGACGAGCGCCGCCTTGACCGTCGCAGCACTCTCTTTCCCTGGTATTCCGCCTCTTGCAGGCTTCCTAGCGAAGTATCTGGTCTTCACATCGGCGATCGAGGGTGGAATGCTACCACTGGCATTGCTAGGGGTCATAAATAGTGTAATTGAGGCTTCATACTTTCTGCGGCTTGTACAGTACCTCTATATGAAGTCGCCGAAAACAGTGGGAGAGAAGGAAGAGATGGCCCCTCTGATCCCTATCTATATCCTCGTCTTCCTGATCCTTGTACTAGGTATATATCCAACGCCTATCATCAATATGATATATCCGGTTACGATCCATGCCCCTCTCGAGAGAATCGGCTTGTGATGCGATGAATTGAGGTAGCAAGAAGGTGTATAGCTTGGAGAAGCGCGACTCCATAATAGCATACCACGATCTGGATAAGGCTGTCATCTCAAAGGGATATTGCACTCTCTGTGGGGCTTGTGAAGCAGCCTGTCCGGTTCACGCAATCGAGCTCAATGCTGTACCTCATCAGCGCTACGACTGTACGGAACACATAGACCTCTGTCCTATCTGCTATGACATCTGTCCTCACAGTGAACCCCTTTTCTCAGAGACACTCTCATTCGTTCAGAACGCACCGTCTCGTAGTGAAAACCTCGGATGTTATCGCAGGATAGTTCTTGCTCGTGCCTCCAACCCGAGTATCCGCCAGGCGAGTCACGGAGGAGGGGTCGTCTCCTCTCTTCTCGGCTACCTGTTCGATAAAGGGGAGGTGGATGCTGCTGCTGTCTCAGAGGCAATCCCTGGTACCAGCTTAGGGGACAAACCGGTTGTGGGTCTGGTTCCAGATGATATTACCTCTGCCCTAGAAAGCAAGTACTTCCCCTCTGCTGTTGGAAGGGCCTTTGGAAGTGCGGTCTACGAATACGGAAAGGAAAAAGTTGCTTTCGTAGGTGTTCCCTGCAATATACTTGCGCTTAGAAAACTGGAGGCATGGCATCACAAGGTAGCACCCAACATCAAGATCCTGATTGGGCTCTTCTGCCTCTGGGGGTTCTCCTTAGATGTGCTACTGGATTACCTTGCCAAGAAGTATGAGGTCAACCAGAGCGATATGAACCGTTTCATTTTGGCTGACGAGTTTTTACTGTACACAAAGAAGGAGGTCCTGAGAATTCCCATAGTCGAGGCTCATCATCACGTCATGCGAAGGTGTAGAACATGCTTTGACTATACTAGTGAACTTGCTGACATCTCTATCGGAAGTGCAAGACCCCTTGAGGGATGGTCCACCGTAATACTGAGAACGGAGACTGGAGAATCCATCTTCAAAGAAGCCGAGGAAGCAGGGGTAATCGAATCCTCTTCCATTGAAGGACACTTAAACGTGTTCTACAATCTCATGGAGACCGCTCAGAGAAAGATTGATCTTGCAACAAGGGAAGTACGCTCGTTGGAGAAATCCAGACGACCATTACCCCCTGTTGTGCAACGTGAAGTCAGCTATGTCCACGCTGCAGCAGGTATACTTGCATCGATCAACGTCGGGGAAGTAATGACCCGGGAGGTGATGACGGTCAGACCAGGTCTCACCGTAAGCCAATTGCTCGATACGATGACCCAGCATCATCACCTGGGTTATCCTGTTGTAGACGAAAAGAATAGGCTGACGGGAATAGTTGTGTTCGAAGACGTGGCACAGGTACCGAATGAAAGCCGTATGTCCACCCTGGTCGGTGAAATCGCCAGCAAAAACGTCATTACTGTCAACCCTGAGGACCATGTTTCGAAGGCATTTCAACTGATGAGCCGGAACAATATCGGTCGGCTCGTTGTTGTGGATAAGAAGGATGCGCGGAGAATAGTAGGGATGCTTACCAGAACGGACATCATGCACGCCCTATTGTGATATCGTAGAGAACTTTGATCTGCAGAGGCTTCTTCTCAACTCTCTCCAGTCCTTAGATCAACAACGATTCGAATGCTTACATCTTGGATTCGTATCCCATCACGAAGACCTTGACTGTCTCACGCAGCACGTAGAATGGGACGTTCCCAACGATCCGATTGCCTCCGAAGACGAAGGTTGGGACATATCGAATATCGAGTTTCTCGGCTGCAATGTCATCAAGCACCTTCTCTTGGTAGAGATGTTCCCGGAGTGCTTGACTGAACTCTTTAGCATTCAGCTCTACTGCTTGGGCGATCGCTGTCAGTGACTTAAGGGTGCTGATGTTGGCTCCCCTGACCCAGTACTCGTCCATGACGTGGTCAAAGTATTCCTTGAATCTTCCATGATCTTTTGCGTACTCAGCTCCTTCTAGAGCCAGACGGGTATTGGCCCGAACCGGGGGGACCGAGAACGTTGTGTCCTGATCGTATGCGAGCCTCTTGATGATGAATGAGTGTTCACGGCTCTCTCTAACCTCACCACGTTTCTTGACGTTTGGGCCAATCTCCCATCCGATCCACTCAAATCCAACTCCGAATTCTCTTTCCAGTCTGTGTGCAGACTTGCTGCCGATATAACAGAACGGGCATGCGAAGTCGTAGTAGACCCTAATCATCTTGTCATTCGAAACCATTTACATCACAGCCTAGCGTTCGCTGTCTGAGAATATGATCTTCTCGGCAAGGATCGTATAAGGGGATCGTTCCTCAGCCAGAATCGATGAGACTAAGACGGGTGTTCTCCCACAAAGGCTATATCCAGGATTTGCAGCGGAATCCAGAAACAGTGAATTCTACCTATTGGAGGCAAAATTCTACTCCAGCGCGTTCTGGTTCTTTGCCTATTGATCTCCCCTTGCATTCGTGCTACAGGTTCCTCGTATGTGGTGTCAACCATTTCCTCGGGCTACTATTTTTATACTACACTTATACAGTTCAGTGCCATCATTATGTTCTCGACGCTCAGAAATCCCGCCCTCGTGAGGATATACGTTATTCCATTACTTTTCATGACTACGGCTTCCATGACAGGAGCTATCAGCGTTGTCTACGCCTTAGACTTGGGGGCAAGCATCACCCAAGTAAACCTCATCAGCACCATCCGGAGTACGATGGGCATACTTCTCCTGGTGCCTTTCGGCATCCTCTCCGACCGTTATGGGAGAAGACCGATGCTCCTTTATCCTAGAGTCCTGGCATTCCTAGGAATCCTTGTTCGAGCCCTAGCTACCGATCCGAATCACCTTATCATAGCTGCCTTTGTGGGGGGCTTCGCGGGAGGAGGTTTCTTCCCGGTCCTCCTTTCGATGGTAGCCGACGTCGCCGAACCTGGTGAACAGCAGGAGGCAATCAGCACTATGTGGCTCTTCTCCGGTGCCGGTATGCTCTTGGGACCGTTTATCGGCAGCTTGCTCCTAATGTTGCCTCAAGTCTCTCTGCGGAACCTTTACCAATTTCACGTCGTTGCCTACGCAGGCAGTCTACTCTATCTGACAACCCAGATCAAAGAGACTACTCCTCAGATACCAAAGGGTAGAGGAATCCCGTACAAAGCCCTAATCGCAGATTTGATACGTGAAACCAGCTTCCGTGGCGTGTTAGTCATGGCTTTTCTCCTCTCGTTCTACAATTCCATCATAAACACTTACATCCCAATACACGCCCGGGTCAACCTTAACCTCTCGAACGCCGAGATATCCTCTCTCGCCTTCTATCGAAACCTGGCAGTCATAGTTATCCGGTTCTCATCAGCCACATTCCTAGCTAAGGCTCCTACCGGCATCTTCCTCATCTCAGCCATAGCTTTAGGTGGGATATCCAGCCTGGCTGCTCCTCTCGCCGATAATTATCGGTCGATAGTTCTGATCCGACTTCTATCCGGAGTGTCATACGGGGCAACCAGAATCCTAGGCACAATCCTCGTAGCGGTCGAATCCGAGCCAAGAAATCGGGGTATCGCAAACAGCCTCTACGATGTCGCTCAATCAACAGGCAACATCGCAAACATCCTCACTTCCACGCTTGCCGAGACTCAGGGGCTCACTCCCGTATTCCTTCTAGGAGGTGCCAGCGCTCTCTCAGCAACCCTCCCGGTGTTCCTGCGCAGACATCGAACTCATCGGAAACAAGACCCTGCGACTACTCGTTAGCTCGCTCTTGGCACCTCTGAAAGAAGACTGAGTCAGATGAATTCCTGAGAAAAAAAAGAATACTGGTATAGCTACTAGTACACTGCTAGTCTATTCCCCTAACAATCCTTGAGAGGCGACATGAATCCTCCGGCAGTCCTCTGTGTCAGAGGAACCATTGAACCGTACTCCTTTGTAAAATTCCGGGTTCTAGCAAATAGAGACAGGTACGGTACGGTGGAGATGGTGGCATGCAGCCCGCCTATATCCCCTACTATCTGTGTGATATCGCCAATTCTTGAACTAGCCGTCAAATGTTGTTTATACAGAACAAACCGATTCACGCTACCCAGACTGATCTCATTCATTCAAATCACACGAGGGAAGAGACGTACACGTCTAGATTACTAAACTAAAGAAAACGCTACCACTCATATTGCGGAACACGTCCTAGCCTCGTTCATGTAGAAGTACGCTCTACGTGCGGGGTCCTCTTAGCGTCCAGTTTGGGACACGCACCTCGAGAAATACGTCTGATCTCGGGAGGTAGGGTTTGATGTCTATCAACGGAGAGCCCTCAAAGGCATCCATCTCTTTGACAAGGAGCAGGTTCCCCTCGTGCTTAACAAGTTCTACCACGCAGTGACCGATAGGGTTGGGTCGACTAGGGCTTCTAGATCCGAATACGCCTATCCGGGGGGCTCCTCTATGTCTCTTGGGGACGACTGTAGTGACACCTCGATCCTCAGGGTTGTCGCGCTTGTGAAACCAGTAGAGAACTATGAGGTGGGAGAACGCTTCGATCCCCATGATCGTATCTTGAAAGTCAGGGAAAACCTCCAAAGTGGAGATAGGTTCTTCAACTTTCTGAACCCTTCCGACAAATATAAGGGAAGCATCTTTTCGCATAGACATGATCCCCAATAATAGAGAACTGGTGAACCATATAACTAGTAGGTAGTTCTCGAAACGGAAGCGTGAGTATACTCCAACACTTCGGGCACCTGATTGGCGCACAGAATGCTCGGATGAGGAGCTGTTAGAAGCCGTGACAGCGGGCAACTCGTTTGTTCTCAAAGAGAAGACCGGCAAGATTTTCAGATTTGGCAGGGATCTTAAGGATCAGAAGGCGGTGGATTCTTGCCGACTATCGGGAGAATATACCGTTTACCGTACAGGGGTCTCAGCAAGAGTCTTATCGTGAGTCGACAAATCAGTAGCTTTATGGTGAAAGAGGGTGGCGACGACACGCGATAGATTGGAGGCGGCCCTTCAAGGCACAGAGCCTCAGGAGGTAGTCTGGTGGCCGAGGATAAAGCACTGGTACGATATGAACAACTCAGCCAACTCTCTTCCTGAAAGGTATCAAGGTCTATACTTGGACGAGATCTACGAGGATCTCGGCGTGACTCCGCGCCAAGTATGGACTGGAGGTCTGTTCGGTGGCGGCGAATACTCAGGATACATAGACTTGGCAGCGCGGGAAGGCAGCGACGTGGAGGTATGGGTGAAGCCCACCAAAGGGCTCTACTACAAGGATACCCCCGGCGACTTCATCGTCACAAGATACGTGACTCCTGTGGGCGAGATGACCCAGGTCGTAAAGAGAACGGAGAGAGGCACCTCAACCTATCATGTCGAGTACTTCCTCAAAGACCAAGAAAGCATCGACGTCTACAAGTACGTGCTAGAGCATAGAGACTACGAGTTCGACTGGCAACATTACCGGTGGGGTGAGAAGAGGTATGGCGACAAGATCTATCCCAGAGGAGGCTTACAAAGGATGCCCCTCCTCAGACTGGTGATAGGGATGATGGGGCTCAACAGGACGGTGATCTGGCTTTGGAAGCATCCCAGGGAAATGGAGGAACTGATGGAACTCATGGTGCAAGACGTCGAGAAGCAAGTCGACGTGTACGCGGACACGCCGGTCGTAGAGTTATCCCTGTCATCAAATCTACACGAGTCCCTATGTTCCCCGAACCAGTTTAAGAAGTACATGATCCCTCACCTCCAGAGAATCACGGAAAAGATCCATGCTGCCGGGAAGTACGTGTCCGCCCACTGGGACGGGTTCATCAAGAGCCTACTCCCGCTCCTGAAGGAGACGAGGCTAGATGGCTTGGAGTGTGTTACGCCCAAACCCCAGGGTGATGTCACGCTGGAGGAGATGAAGAAGTACATTATCGACGAGGGTATGTTTCTGAGGGACGGGATTCCCGCCATCCTATTCACAAGGAGGTACCCCGTGGAGGAGCTTGAATCCTTCACGCAGAAAATCTTGGACACGCTCGGAAGATCTGGAAGGCTGCAGCTTGGGATCTCCGACCTACTCCCTGCCAACGGCGACATCGAGAGGGTCAAGCTGGTGGGCAGGATTGTCGAAGAATGGAATAGGGAGAACTATGGGTGACGTGTAATGGCCGGTAATCAAGAGGAGATCTTTCAGAAGATAAAGGAGAGCATTGTGAACTTCGATGTAGAAGGCATAAGAAACGCAAGTATGCAGGCATTAGAGGTGGGTTTGGCTGCTGGAAGCGTCATAGACGCGATGGGGGAAGGAATGAGCATAGTCGGCAAGAAGTACGAAGACGGGGAGTACTTCGTCCCCGAACTCATCATGGCCGGGGAGACCATGAAAGAAGGTCTAATAGTCCTAGAGCCTCACATCACTGGGGAGACGCAGGCCGCCTCAGGTACTGCTGTCATCGCGACGGTTCTCGGCGACTTCCACGACATAGGCAAGAACATATTCATCACGCTTCTCTCCACGGCCGGATTCAAGGTTATCGACCTAGGGATCGATGTACCGGCAGGGAAGATTGTGGAAGCTGTCAAGAGCTCCAAAGCCGACATAGTCGGGCTTTCCGCCCTCCTGACCACTAACCTAGAGCAGATACCGGTAGTGATAGATGAGTTGAAGAAGGCAGGGCTAAGGGGCAAGGTGAAGGTGATTATCGGTGGGGCTACGATGACCGAGACTTTCGCCAAGGAGATAGGGGCTGACGGTTACGCGAAGGACGCCGTGACTGGCGTAGAGATCTGCAAGAAATGGGTCAAGGGAACCTAGCTTTGAGACATAGGCGAATAGAGGTTGACTACTCCATATTTCGGATATTCGGTTGGTTATTCTCGATGCAGGTGAAAGTTTGTGGAGGGGACGAGCAGCCCTCGTAGATCTGCCCTTCAAGAAACCTGACGGGAATACCATTTTGCGGAGAGGAAAGATCATGTTCTGGAATGAACAGTACGGAAAGAAAGGGCGCGTTTGGGGAAACGAACCGAGTGAGCTGGCAAAGGCTGCAAGTCAATACCTCCGAGAACACATGCCCAATCGAGAGCTAGCCATACTGGACATCGGATGTGGTTATGGACGAGACGCATTATTCCTTTCAAATAACCCCTGTTGGAGAGTTCTGGGGATCGATGTCGCTGAAGAAGCTGTGGGGATCGCCTCGAAAACAGCCCTTGAATCGGGAAAAGGAAACGTGGAATTCGAACACCGTGATTTCAGGGAACTAGAGGGAGACAAATACGACATCGTACTATCCTCGAATGTCTACCAGATTCTGGGGACAGATGACAGGAGAGGGCTCAGAGAAACGGTTGCTAGAACATTGAATCCAAACGGGCTGCTATTCCTCAGTACGCTTTCAGCGAGGGACCCGGAGCACTCCGGAAAGGGTAACCCCATCCGTGGAGAACCCAATTCGTATCAGGACGTGGTGTATATCCATCTGTGCACCAAGGACGAGCTGGAGAAGGATTTCGGCTTCTTGAGGATCAGAGAACTATACGAGCACAGATACGACGAACCTCGTGTGACAGGTGAAATCCACCGTCACATCTCATGGATATTGATAGGAGAGAAACCGGATATCTAGCGAACGATACTTGTTTCACCGTACATGCTTTGGAGTGTAACGCTACAGGGTGCGAGTACGAACATGTCAGGGGAAGGGGATCTCGCCGGCTGTTGTGGGTTATACTGTGGACTGTGCCCTAGGTATCAGTCGAAGGCGCCCAGCCGATGCCTTGGCTGCCATCTAGGAGAGCAGCATTCCTACTGCAGCGTCTACCGCTGCTGTGTGATCAAGCAGGGGCTTCATAGCTGCGCCGACTGCGACGAGTACCCGTGCGAGAGATTGCTGAGGGTAATCGGTGTGGAGGAGGGTCTCGACAGCTTCATCAGTCATAAGCCTGCCCTTCCCAACTTGGACAGGATCAGAGAAGTCGGTTATGAAACCTATCTAGAAGAACAGAAAGAGCGACGGTTGTTGGCAGAACATCTTCTCACCAACTACAATGAAGGTCGATCGGTGACGTTCTTCTGCACAGCCTGCGCTCTCCTCCCTCCCAACCTTATCCGCCATGCAATAGAGGAGGCAGAGAAGATGCTGACCGAGAAGCAGGTGGATGGTTCGGACCTTAAGGCCAAAGCGAGAACCGTGAGGTCCATTATTCAAGATCTCGCCTTGCAAGCCGATGTTGACTTGAGGCTCAGAAAGAAGAGATGAGAGCTTAGGCTCTGTCGGTCGGCAGTTGCTTGGTGCGCGCCAAGCTAAACCTTCAAATGTTCTTTGTACGATATGGCAATCCTACACGAAGCCAGCGTTGACATACAAGGACGTCCGCTACTCGCGGTGAGAGTTTCATCATGAGTATGACGCTGCTTAGGAACGATGCCTTGGAAGGAGTATAGGTGAAGAAGAAAGGTGCCATACTAGTTCTTCTCGGAACAATCCTCGCCTTACTGCTTCTGACATCCTTATTAATCGTGACAAGAGGAGGGCGATCCCGTGGACCTTGGAGGCTCTTTCCTAAAGACGCGGCACACTGGTATGGTTGGGCTGGTGCGGTTCTTCTTGCTGTCTCAGCGACCTACTCGGCGCTGAAGCGGGGATTTCCTCAGAGCATCAGATTGTGGCTCTTTGTACACTGTATTCCTGGAATATTGTCTCTTATTGTTACGGTAATACATCTTCTGAATAGGCTAGGTAGGGCTAGACCTGGACACTTCCTCTCCTTTTTCACCTTTGGATTGATGGCTGTGATTGTCGTAGGGGGGATCGTAGGGAGATACCGGGTCAAGGTTCCTCTTCTCCGAGAGTACTGGAGACAACTCCATCTCCCGCTTACGGTTTTTTTCTACATTACATTGACCTTACACCTTTTGCAGAAGACGGAACTTGTCTAATTATGCCCTCTTTGTGAAATTGAATTGCCCGATGCTTTCATAGGGGAAGGTAATGCCTGTGCAGCTATGCTTCATTAGAACTGTTAGTGTACGTAGAAAAAGTCTAACGATAGGTGGCTGAGTTTTTCTTAGGAGTATTCTCTCCAAGTATAGGGGCATTTCACATCTGAAGAGTTGGGTGGACGACTCATCTGTACCCCTTAGTCTGCACCATCCAGTAGTACGCCTTCCCGTCTCCGCATCTCTGACACACTATTTTTGTTGTCGGCAGTACACGGGTCTTCCCGGTCTCCTCATCTATGACTACGATCTTCTCCTTTCGAGATGAGGACACCCTCTGTATGTTGATCCTTTTTTCGTTCAGTTCGACTCGGAATCCATATTTCCAACAGGAGAGGCTTCTTCGGGTTCCTATAGACGATAGATAGCTTAGTCCCACAATTCATACAGAACTTTGCTAAATCATGCCAATCTTAAACGTAAACGAGTAGATTGCTTAAAAAGAAAAATGAAGCATACAATCGGCTATCTTATTGCTTGCTATTGCTTGCCTTTCTTTCCTTTCTTCGCTTTCTTCTTAGCGGCCATTTTCTTCATCTCCATAGGATAAAGAGGTGCACCTGTTCTAGGTCCATCCGGTCTCTTCGTATTCGATTCTACGTTGAGCTTCTTCCCATTCGTAGTAGTTCTTCCATTTTTTCTTCTTGGGTCTAGACATCTCTGTCTCTCCTCCAGAGAAAGAAGACTATATGCTACTCTAGATTGTCACCAATCTTCTTCGTCTTCTTCTTCGTCTTCCCTCTCGTCGGTTTCCGTTTCGTCGTCTTCCCAATTCTCGTATCTGTGAGGCATTTCTTTTCACCTCGCCGGCAGGAACGATGAACTACTCAATTAAGCTTGTCTATGGGATTTTAAAGCTGAAAAAAACGTATTATTTTGATATAGGAAATAGAAAGACGTATTTTAAGCTTGTACGCGATAATTTCTAATATTAGAAACAATTCCGAAGCTTCTGTTGGTCTATACGAAAAAAAGACGTGAAATGTGTTGAGGTATCAGATTACCTGTGAATTCAATAGGAATAACTCTGGCAGGGTTATCGGGCTCCTCTTAAGAGGGGTTTGATCCTTCTCCTCGTTCGGTAATTCCTCATCAGGCTTCTTGAAAAGTCAAGTCGCAGCCATCTCTCGAAGAAGGTTGCTACCCTCTTTGCTTTGAGGAACCTTCTCCTGATCCTTGCGAATTCTTTTCCTACTAGTTGGGGGTCTTCTCCCCTGAATACTTTCCAGTAGAGGTTATCCCAGTATCCGGTAATGTCGGAGATCTCATTTTCAACACGTTCCTTCGTTTCTTGAACAAGTCTTTCGACAGGGGCTTCATCTGCGATGACTACCCTGGGAATAAGCCTGACGTTTTCGTATGTTTCTTTGACGAACTCGAAGAACCCCTGAGCGTTGACTAACCTGTTGTTTTTATCGTAGAGTGCATGTCTCTGAGAGAAGGCATAGACAGAACGACATAACCGGATACAAGGTGCACCCCTGAGAACATTCCTTACTTTTTCCCTCTTGGCTTCCTTTGGGTGAGCGTACGTGACGATGATTAGGCTTCCGAGATCAGAGATCCCTCTGCCTTCGATGAATCGAGGTTTTCTAATCTCCCTTGCCCGCCTGAGAAGAATAGGCTGATTCTTCTCAAGCACTTTTAGGACCTTGTTAACCTTATTCTCATCAATCATCCAGAAAGATTTGTGTAATGGTCTGCATCCCAATGCTCGCAGACGTTTAGGGATGATGCTTCTATCCTTGGATTCTCGTGGTGCTCTATACACCACATATAAGACCATCTTCGGTTCCTCGCTTAATCAGAAATCTAAGTTAGTGTCGTCATTGAGTCGGTGAGACTATTTCTGCATACTCTTAGACATGTATTCTGCTTTCATGTTCGATTCGCTTATTCTCGACTCTTCAACTTAACGGTACTAGCTAACCCGAGACAAGGTTCTTAACTATTCTCAAGGAATCTTTGGGACTTAACTGGTGGATCCGTAATTAATCCATAATCCGTTGGTGTGTACTCTTTTTTCATGAGAGAACACAAGCCTAGATGATCAAGGTTTTTCAGAGAATAAGGAATGATGTGCCCATAGCTATGAATAAGAGTCCTGCTATTCTGGTCATCGTCTTCCTATCGACTCTCCGTGAAACGAGATTACCCATCCAAATTGCCGTAACGGATAGCAGGGTCAACGCAACCATGCATCCTAACAGGACCAACAGGGAGTTGTACTTGGTTGCAAGTAGCCCTGCGGCAATCTGCGTCTTGTCACCCCACTCCGTTATGAAGACAAGGGAGAATCCTGAGACGAAAGGGCTTCCACGGTTTAATACATTTCCAGCATTAGTTGCATTGCTACGCAACGTCATCAATCCAAAGACCACGAAGATTATCCCTGAAAGGGTCTTCAGCCAATTCTCTGGTACGACGTTCGTGATCCATGAGCCCAGGAGAATTCCAATCCCATCCACGATTATGAAGGCAAGCATGACTCCGAGCAATAGTTGGATGCGTTTCTCCGTCTTCGATGATAGAAGGACGACTGAGAGCTGCGTCTTGTCGCCAAGCTCAGCTAAGCCAACTGTGATCATGGGGATCAGAAAGTCGGTTATCAAGCGCTTCCTCTTTGAGAGAGTAGATGGAGCGTTGTTTCAAATACTTATGTTTCTCGGCTCTTCCATATGCCAACCTGGAATGTACGTATACGTTGTAAGGCTGACTCAATGCTTCTCCTCTTTTAGCACGACATATGTAGGGGACAGCAGTTCTATCTTTGCTTTCTTGAATTTGCTGAGAATATTGTCTATGAGTTCGCTTTTTATCTCAATCAACATGTTCGGTTCCCTTGTCCATGCGTTAATCTCATAGGTTACGGTGTATCTTCCCAATTCTCTGAGCAGGACGAAGGGTTTGTACTCGTCTGTGATCAGAATATTCTTGGTCTTCTTGGCGCACTCCACTAGTAGTTCTTTCACGATATCTTTGTCGACGTCGTAACCCAGTGTGACTGGGATATAGATGAGGACTGCTCTCAATGAGCTGAAGTTCTGGATCTGTTTGGAGAAGACGCCGAGGTTCGGTATGCTTACTATCTCATTCTTGATGGTTCTGATCCGGGTGAAGAAGAGACCTAGGTTTTCGACGTCTCCGTATGTCTCACCGATCTGAACCCTGTCGCCATTTCTGAATTCTACGACGTTGCTCAAAACCCCGTAGGCAATGAGGTTGCCGAGGACACTTGAGGTGAAGAGACCAATCGCGAAGGTGAAAACCATTATGAAGCCTGTTCCTAGGACCTGGAGTAGCCAAGAACCTAGAAGGGAGTACATCCAGATCTGGATAAGGGCGATCACGACGCCTAGATAGCAGGCGAACAGGAGGAAGCGTCGTATCGATTCGATGAATCTCCTTCTTGCGGTAGGTCTCCTTGCGAATCTTTTGTCTATCATTGGTGAAATCGAGGCTGCTATCGACGGTATGACTAATCTCTTGAATACTTGAAGGAAGAACCAGACGTAGAGCGTGAAGACCAACTTCAGCGCGATGTCGTATGCCAGCCCTCGGACTTCGGGATCAACGTGGAATGGCCACTCAATCCTGAACACTCCCTCAACGAGCGCGTGCAAGGCTATTAGGGGCAGAACCCGGAAGATAAGCCATCCCGATTGATCTAATATAAGATCCCTGAAGCCGGGTTTCGCTTCACTCTTCATGTTCAATTCTGCTTCTCCCTGGGCGTGTTGATTGTGTCGAAGAAGTGTAAGAAGATTGTGCAAACGAAATCTAAAAATGATGTGATCGGTTTTAGAGACGAATTCGCACTCGATATGCCCGTTGGGGATATCGCTTGTTGGTTGGATGCCGAGAATATTGGGGTGCTCAGTCTCTAGGTGAGTCTCAGCAAATCACCGATCAGATGACAGACTACCGTACCGGCGATCGCGATGGCGGCGTACCCCAGACCGACGTGGATCGGTTTCCCTTCGCCCCCTAATCTACTTGCAAAGTATCCCATCAAGAAGATGAGCAGTACACCAATCGCGACACTGTAGAGCATAGCTGCTTCCAATGAAAATAGGAAGAATGGGAGAATCGGGAGAACAAGAGCTACCATGCTCATTAAGAAACAGAAGATCGAACTTGCCATTATCTCCCTTATCGAAGTGACTTCGGTCTCAATCCTGTCGTGGTTTCTTCTGTGGAGTTGTTGTTGTCTTGCTGTTAGACCGCTTACAATCAGCCCGAAAGAGTTGCCAAACGAGTTCGCAATTCCGCCGGTGATCCCTGATATTATTACAATCCATGCATTACCTGTAGCTTCTGCCATTCCTGAAACCAAACCGAGAACCAGTATGAGCCCATCGGTCAATCCGAAGGCGCCTCCATGCATGACCTTCTCGAACGTTTCCAGGTCAATCCGCACCAAAGTCGTCACCTTCACAAGAGGTGACAGACGATTGTCTAGGTCTCTGGGTTAAACCTTTCTACATTCATTCCGACATTATCTACGGGATTCACCGCGGCGGCTTCTATATCAAGATGTCAGCCAATCGGTCATCCTTTACGCAAGGATGTGGTGTCTAGTCTAGTTTTCATATGGTCTTCTCGGCGTCGGTCGTCTTCCCCACGGATTCAGCGGGTCAAAAGGATCAAAAGGATCAAGTGGTTCTGAAGGCTGATCTAACCCTGAGTGGATCGGAGAGTGTGTCGTGGGCTTCTCACCTCAAACTCGTGATGCAAATCATTTGTGATGTTCATGCCTCGCCTTTTTCTGTCAGTCTCTTGGTGATCTCCTCGATCTTCTTGGCGGCTTGTTCAAGAGCCTCTGTAGCCTCGTTGGCGGCGTCCTCTGAGTACTCTTCGCGTAGACTGTCTAGGAGAACCCAACTAGTTTTCACCAATTTCTTTCCTGCGTTGACAAGCTCGTGAGTCTCTTTGGGGTAGTGGTTGAACCAGCGAGGTCCGACGAAAGGAGGGGCAAAGAATCCAGTTCTTCTTCTAAGTTCTTTCTTCTTCTCGATACACTTTTCGAGAAGCGCTTTACCATCGTCGGTGAGCGTGTACCTCTTAATTCCGGGTTCTTGGTCCGGGACCTCGTTGGAATATCCCTTCTCGTGCAACCAAGCTAAAAGGGGGTAGATGGACCCCGGGCTTGGCTTCCAACGACTATTGGTTCTATTCTCAATCTCAGTCATAATCTCCGAACCCGACATCGGTTTCTCGCCGAGTAGTTGCATCACGTAGTATCTTAGGAATCCTTTAGGAACGGCAGCTACATGCCTCATCCAGTGAGTGAAATGTGAGTGTGGGCTGCACATATCGAAGACCTCGATAATGCTATCGTTATTGATATCTAATTCGATATCAATAACGATATCGATGTTGATATTAATAAGCCTTCGCCCGCACCCCCATCCATTCGATATCTCCCCCAAAAACCAATTAATAGTGGATCTGTGGGCACCCTGTCTCTCTCAATCGAGCTTCACTTGTACAACCTTGCTCTGTTGCCCGATAGTATTCAGAATAAAGGAGGTCGGTACTCAATCATTGAGGATGATTCAGGAAGATACCCATTTGTGTCTGGGAAGACTTCGTTGAATTCATGAACATGGTGTTGTCTATGATCCGGACAGGCGACTCGGGCGTATCCGATGATCCTCTTCTATGATCTATTGTCTCATGTGCTTTGGTTTTGAATCTAGGCTTTTCTCTTGTAGGCTTCGACTTGAACGCTCGTTATTCTTCCTCTCAATTTCCGGGTGAGGTCGATGTTGTAGGTTGATTCTGAGACGATTCTGACGTCTCCGAATCCCGCTCTTCTTATGGTGTCCAAGTATTGGCTCTTCTCAAGTGCGCCTGCAACGCAACCAGCCCAGGCGTCAAGGCTCTTCCTGACTTCGTCAGGCAGTTCTCCTTCTGTGACTATATCTGAGATCATGAT
Organism: uncultured Candidatus Bathyarchaeia archaeon; assembly: GCA_964596985.1. Taxonomy (GTDB): domain Archaea; phylum Thermoproteota; class Bathyarchaeia; order RBG-16-48-13. Next base: position 352,376 of record CAZQWG010000001.1, on the reverse strand, counting down.
CCTCCCGTCGATTCTCAGAACTCTGTGGGCTTCTCGGAACACCTTTTCCTTGTCGGGAGACAGATTGATCACGCAGTTGCTGATGACAACATCTACTGAGCCGTCTTCAATTGGCAGATTCTCTATTTCGCCTAGTCGAAACTCGACGTTTTCATAGCCGTATTTTAAGGCTGCGGCTCTTGCTTTGTGGACCATCCCCTCTGTCATGTCGACTCCGATTACTTTTCCTTTCGTTCCGACTCTTTTTGCGGCCAAGAAGACATCGATCCCTCCCCCGGAACCTAGGTCTAGGACGGTCTCTCCCTCCTTCAGGCTAGCCAAGGCGACGGGATTCCCACACCCCAGACCCATATTGGAGTTTTCCGGAATATTCTTGATCTCTTCTTCAGAGTACCCTATCCGTAATGCTAGGTCTGTGGCAGAGGGTCCACAACTACATGATGGGCAGCATGATTGTCTGGTTTGGGCTATCTGACCGTACCTCTTCTTCACGTGTTCTTTTATCTCTGGGTCTTTCATTTCTGTCCCCGTGTTTAATTATTGGGTGACCTATATCTTCTGCGGAAACATATAAATGTATTGGATACCCAATATTATGCTATGGACGAGAAATGTTGCCCCGAGATCCCGGAATGCTGCGATATGCGTGGCATGCTGTCCTTCTACATCCTCTGGCTACTCTCAAAGAGATCCATGAACGGACAAGAGATCTCCGAGGAACTAGGAAAGAGAAGAGGGGCTAAGCCCACGGCAGGGACAATATATCCCGCGTTGAAAGAGCTTAGAGCAAAGGGGTTGGTCGAAATGGAAAGGAAAGGCAGAACGACCACCTACACTCTCTCGGAAGAGGGTAGAGACGGGATAGAAAAGGCTTGCAGGTATTTCTGTAGTGCTTTCGGAGAAATCTTCCAGGAATACGGTGGGGCTAACTAGTGTGTTGTTTCGTGAAGACCTCAAACGCTCTGAAAGATGCCTCGCCAAACAAATCAATCGTGTCCGTCAGCTTTGATGTTTAGTGTCTCAGCGAGGTTTCTATGTTCCTCCTCACTCATCCATTCAGCCTTGAGGTATTGGGATATCTCCACGTCACTCATTCCGAGGTTCCTTGCTTCTTCGACGGCGTTACGATACGCCTCTATCTCTGTAGGTCTATCCGCGTAGCCGTATCTTAGATCAAAGAGCTTGCGGCCCTCTCGGAACTGCTTCACATGTACAAGCTCGTGAATCAAATCCAAGTAGATATCCCTTAGATCCCCGTGTTTGAGGTATTGTGGGCTGACTATGAGGTTTCCATCTAGGTCACTGACCCCCATGTAGCCTATCCTAGATACGAACTGGACCCTGAGCTCTCCGAGCACTCTCTTAGTTTTCTCACCGAAGATTCTCTTGACCGCCTCAATCTCATCGAATCCCTCAAAGAAGTCAACAAACCGATGGGTCTTAGTCTTCACATTGACTCCCATCTTCTTCAACAGATACTGGAACAGAAATAATAGAACAGAGGTTTGAGCCTTCACATCCCGTCTTATCTTCACCTTTTCCAATACATTCGCTATCCGCCCTCACCTCACTCGATTCATGATTGAATGAAACGTGTTTCATCACGGAATAGGATCTAGGTGTCGATCTCTACCTTGGGGAGGCACAAATGATTTGTCCTAGACCGAGAGGTGGTGCTACCAGTGGAGTGGGGGGTGGGGATTCAGCGAGAAGGAAAGACGGTTTCTAGTGTCAAGTAGAGCGTGCGTCAGGCCGAGATTAGGCTATCTTGCTCTGTAACTTCTGATCCTCGGTTGTATAAACGGCCATAGCATCTCGGTAAACTCTCGGATATTCTTGGTCTGAATCAGTACCTCTCCCGGACCGGTGATCTCGGTAACCAAGCCCTCTCCCCCGAGCAGCGTATCTTTCAAACCCCCGAACTTGGTAACCTTGTAGTCACATGTATCGGTGAAGGCGACAAGGTGAAAGTTGTCTACCACCAACGTCTCCGCTGAACCAAGCTCGTGTCGATCTATCGCGCCAAAGGTGTTGATGAACAGGTCTCCTTGCCCTGAGACCTTGATCATGAACAAGCCTTGACCGAACAACCCCTTGGTGAAGCCCTGCCACTGGACATCCAGATCCACATCCATAGTCGAGGCTATGTAGGCTGTCTTCTGGATGATACAACCCTTGTCTGGGGCTACTTTCAAGATATCTATGTCCCCGAGGGGGGCAGAGACGAAACCGATCTCCCCCAACCCGTCCGTCGCTGTATAGTCGTTGACAAAGAAGGATTGGCCGCCTAGAATCGCTAGGCCCAACGTGTCTATTATGCCTCTCTCCCTCTTGCGTGTATTGACCCCAATATTCGGCGTCATGTACGTCATGGCGCCCGCCTCGGCGGTGATAGACTCGCCGGGCTTCAAATTCACAACAAGCATAGAATACGACGGCTTATACTTCACTTCAAACTCCACAGACATAGTGTACCCTCATTTTCTTCAACGATGATTGACAGAACATATGAGATAAATGCATTATTAAGGTTCCAAGCAATATGCAAGAGCCGATACCTGGAGAAGGCGGTAGGGGTTCCTGAAAGTAGGCTTATCCGTCAACGAATCCAGTTGTCACGTCAGGCAAACCTTGCAGAGGCTGAGAAGAATTCAAGTTTGGGGAAAAAGCAGTCAACAAATAGAGCGCTTTGGATGCGCTGAGGGCTTGTAAAGAGAGTTCCCGGTTAAAGGCATATACATGTATGGAAGCCCCTAGACTGCCTTGGAGTCGAGACTAAGCATAAAACTCAGGCAAGGGGGAAGACAGTGGTCAAAGTCAAGATCATTCCTATCGAGTGCAAGCGGATACTTCATCGTATCAATGTTTGGTTTCTTCCCTTCAGGTGGACTTTGAATCCTTATCGTGGATGCCAATTCAACTGTACTTATTGTAACGCAAGATACACCCACGAGTATCTCGGACTTGAGACAGACGACTTCCAGCATGAAATATTTGCCAAGACCAATGCGGCGGAAAGACTAGACGCTGAGTTCTCGAGACAGAGTTGGCGAGGTGCGCTCGTTCATATCGGCGCGGTGACGGATCCCTATCAGCCTGCCGAGGAGAAACTCCTTATCACGAGAGCCATTCTGGAGGTAGTCTTGAAACACGAGAATCCCATTGACATTGCGACGAAGTCAAACCTGATCCTGAGGGATTTAGATCTCATCCGGAGAATATCTGAGAAGACATTCTTGAACGTCATCCTCACAATCACGACAACCGACTCGCAGCTGGCAAGAAGACTAGAACCGAACGCCCCTTCAATAGAGGAAAGGCTACGTACCGTAAGAATTCTCTCCGAGAATGGAGTTAATGTGGGGGTTGCCCTCATCCCGATAATCCCATACCTGACCGATACGGTCGATCAGATTGAACGCTTGGTCGAATCCTCGATGAACGCTGGAGCGAACTACGTGATTGTAGACGGACTGAACTTGAAGAGAAGCGCTCGACCCAAATTCATGTCATTCCTTCAGAGAGACTTCCCTGAACTAGTCTCAAAGTATATTGAGTTGTATACGAAGGAATATCCGCCAAAGATGTACAGGAAGAGACTCCGAACAGAATCCCAGAAGATTCTAAGAAGACACGGTGCAGACGATTACCTCGGAAGAATAGCTCCGACAAAGGAATTCTGGAAGAACCGTAAAAGGGAGAAAGAAACCGGAGTCAAGAACCGCTCGCTATTGGACAACTCTTCCCTGAGATCGGGAATCAAATAGCATGTGCACGCTGGTCACAGAGTACTGCTTGCCTCCCTTAACTTCGAAATGAAGGCTCTCCTATCCTCATCCCTGGCTATCCTGATCTTCACTTGTCTCCACACTTCTGGACAGTTCTTGTACCCCACGCCGACTATGCTGTGGATCGCCTCATCAATCTTCTTCCGATTTTCCTTTGTGACCGTAATCCCGGCTTCTTCGAAGATTGCTTGTAGATGTCTGAAGTAACACGTCATCCGTCTCTCTCCAGAGCATACTTATGCGAGGGTTCTTAATGGTTCTTCATGGAAATGTGGAACTCGCACGTCCAGATCTAAACGTGGCAGTCTCGTACCCTGCCAACCATATTCTATATGTTTGGGCACTGTAAGTATTGAAACTATGGAGGAAACAAGATACAGACCTATTGGTGTGATTCGTTCTCCTTTCAGGCGTATAGAGGGTATACCCATCCAGCCAACCGGTGCCAAAGACGTCTCGGGAACCGTAGAAATCAAGCCCGAGTATGCTGGTGGTCTCGAAGACATCGAGGGGTTCTCCCACATAATCTTGCTCTACCACTTTCACCTCTCCAAGGGCTACTCACTAAAAGTCAAGCCTTTCCTAGACGACAACCAGCACGGGGTATTTGCCACAAGAGCACCCAAACGCCCGAATCCAATAGGGATATCCGTGGTCAGACTTATGGGAGTAGACGGATGCACGCTTCACATCTCAGACGTAGACGTCGTAGACGGCACACCTCTGCTAGACCTGAAGCCCTACGTCCCGGAATTCGACGTGCGGAAAGTAGAACGGACTGGATGGCTTTCAGATAAAGCAGACAGGGTACACGAGACGAAATCCGATGAAAGATTCAAATGACAAGAAGAATTACAATAGTACGATTAGCGGTTCAACGATGGTTTTCGGGTCACAGATAATTTTGGAGAAGTGAGATTTCGATGCCAGAAGAAGTCCGTGTAGAGGAATTCGAGGTTAGTGGCGACGAGGTGGTCGCCAAGATCAAGGAGCTGGTGCACGAAGGTGATATTCGTCGCATCAGCCTTCAGGACAAGGACGGGAAGACCTTAATTGAGGTTCCACTTACGATCGGCGTGGCCGGGGCTGTAGCCGGGGTTCTGGTGGCTCCTGTATTGGCTGCTATCGGTGCGATCGCTGCCCTTGTTGCACGCATGAGGATCGTTGTCGAACGAATAGAGCAGAAGACAGAATCCTCCGCTCTCCAGAATTCAACCCCTTAGTCTTGAGTATTCCGATGCGGCTCTGATATCTTCTGCTATCATTCTCCTCTTAGATCTCTCGATCAGATAGCTCTTTCCAGTCTGTAGATACGATGGAAAGACCTTGACATGGTTGAAGAAGTAGTCGCCACCTCTAATCTTGTATGTGGAACCGCTGGGAATCACCTTTTTGCCGATGTTTCTTCTGGTGATGTAGTTCATCGCCTTTATGGCGGTATCTCCCATAAGCAGGACGGTTCGGACGTTTGAAAACAATCCCATCTCTCTTTCCAGTATGCTTGAGCAGTTCTCTACGGTTCTAGAAGATATGGAATATCCGGTCTTTCCGCATTTCACAGCCGTCGTGACGTAGAATCCTCGGTTCAGTATGTCTTGCATAGAAGAAACGCCAAACCCTGCATCATCGAACGCTTGTATAGTTGTCCGCAGGAAAAAGGGGGTGCCTTGTGCATAGAAGTAGTCGCTTGGGTTCTTAGGCGATGCCTCTGAAATCATGATAGTGAGAATATTCTCGGGCTCGATTTCCACCTTTGGAACTAGGTAACATCCTTTATCTATATCAAGACACGGGAAGTCCTTGCAGTCTATGCACTCGCTGACTTGCATCGCACCTTCCCCTTCTCCCCGTGCTTCAGTCGCTGTCCTCAGGTAGCCTCTGGAGGATTCGGTTATCGAATCTTCAATCCGGCTTTTCCGGCGAATTTGGCTTGGTTACCGAGTTCTGATTCTATCTTCAACAGCCTGTTCGCGGTCGGTCCTGTCCCGCTTTCCCTTACATGTCCTGTGTTCAACCCTACCGCATAGTCAGCGATGTCAGGACCCTCGCCCCTGCTGCTGCAAGGCATCACGCCGTAACCATTCTGGTAGGCCAGTCGGACTAGGTCAAAAGCCTCGCTGATGGTTCCTATCTGGTTGACCTTCAGGAGAACCGCGTTACACGCACCGACCTTGATCCCCTGCTTGAGACGCTCGGTATTCGTCGTGAATAGGTCGTCGCCCACTACTTCGATTCCTATCTCTTTCGTCAATACGGCGTGTCCCTCGTAATCAGTCTCGTCAAGGGGATCCTCGAAGATGACAAAGGGATAGTCCGTAACCATATACTTGTAGAGCTCCATCAAATCTTCTTTGGTCTTGTCTCCCTTTGAGAACAAGCCTACGAACGCGTCTTTCTTGCTATCGTAGTAGCATCCTGCGGCGATATCGACCTGGATCCCGGCCCTATTCGAGTATCCAGTATTTGTTATGGTATCAGCCATTAAGTCCCAGAGTTCTCTGTCGTGTTCCACTATTCCCCGGGGGATAGGAGTATGCCTGACTGCTCTGGTCATGGGGTTGAGGTGATATCTCTCCTTAAGCTGTCTTTCAAATTCTTTTCCGATTTCCCAGCATGCATACGAGGCTTCTGAGAAGCTCTTGAACCCATAGGTCATGAAGGTATAGCTTGGTTTGGATCCTGCCCTTTCCCCACTCCCGTACCTGTCTGCTCCATAAACCGCGCCTACTCCTGGAACTGGGAGTGTGCATGCAGTAGCACCTCCGATGTGCTGGTAGAGAGGGATTCCTAGGTCTGCGGCTCCCGCCTTCAGGACTGCGGCTGAGACACTCGCTGTGGCATTTCCACCAAGCTTGGATTTGCCTGGTGTCTCGTCGAGTCCTATCAAAGCCCCGTCTACTTCATGTTGCTTCGTTACATCCATCCCTTTCAAGGTAGGGGCGATTATCTTGTTGACGTTCTCAACCGCCTTAAGGACACCCATGCCCTTGAAACGTTTTCCTCCATCGTAGACGAATTGGACTTCATGCTTTCCGACCGAGGTACCTGCAACGGCGACGGCTACCCCTAAGGCGCCATCTTCGGTAATTACTGTCGCTTCTACGCCGGGGTGTCCTCGTTCAGTGAAGACCTCCCGAGCATATACTGTTCTTATCTTTGCTCCCATTCCGGTACCGTCCTCTATCTGTACTTGCTGCGACCCATTATTAGAGTTACTCCGAGATCATTGATGCTGATGTTGGGTGTTGCGACTATTCCGCTGTCGAGTCTCCACAAGGCCGATGTCGTATTATGTTTCCTCAGTTCTTCATCGATATCGACGCCTATCTCCTTCGCTCTTTCCGCTGTTACACCGTCGACGATTCCGCCTGCCAGGCAGGGGATATCTTCGCTGCACTTGAAGAACTGGGTGCCTGGACCATCTGTGCCATCCGAATCCGCTGCTCCGATGACGATGTTCTTGCTCCCAATGATTCTCTGTGCTGCCGAGAGAACAAACTCTTGATTCCTCCCTCCGATTCCTTCCTCTTGACCAACCGTGACGAGCAGCTCTCCTGACGTGAACAACGCGCAAGGCGGCTCAAAGGGGTGTCCTGTCTCCTCTATCGTCTCAGCCATCGCGGCAACCACTAGTCCTGCTTGACTTGCTTCAGCCCGAAGACCGTATGCGTGACGTATGCGTCGCCATGGGGATAAGACTGGTTTCGCGAGTACGACTGGTTTGAATCCTAGTTCCGCCGCTTTCTCCATCGCGGTCGGCAACATCCGGGTCTTCTCAGGCATTACGCCGAAGATTCGGAAAGACATATTCCCGAAATCCTCTGCCTTGACAGTCTCATGGCAGGGATCAGCGGTCTCGAGGTGCTCCCTGACCGGGATAGGGACTTTATCCCATGCCTTCCATTTCTTGAGCATAAGAACCGCGTCCTCGAAGGTTGTACAGTCAGGGAGCGTGTGGAGCCAGAGGTTCTGGTTCATGAGCTGATCGTAATCACCCGGGTCGATTGCAATGATGTGGATCATTCTTGCCGGATGGATGTGCCTAGAAATCCTTCCCCCCTTCATCATATCGAGGTGGTTCCGGATTGGGTTGAGGTCTCCTGTTGGCGCCCCGCGTTCTATCTGCATTACATACGTGGTCTTCCTTACATCCTCAACAGTAACCCCTGGTACAGGCATGGTCAGTAGTGATGATACACCGTTGGCTACGATAGTAAAGACTAGGTCCTTACTCGTTAGGTTCTTAGTCATCTCTAGGATTCTCTCGCATCCTCGGCAGTTATCCTCGTATGGGGCCGGGTGACCACCCAGGGTTACCTCTATCCTCTCTAGGATGACTCCGTGTCCCTTCTTGTCGATGACGTGTCCCCCCGTCAACTTGTTCCCTAGGGTGTCTTCGATAGCCTTAGCTACTCTTTGGCATCCTTTTCCTGCCCCGAAGACGTAGATGTCCTCGACCTCCGAGAGATCGTAGACCTCATCCCCGGTCTTGGGTGTCCCTCGTGGTTCAAAGTCCTTGTCGCCGACGACCAGTTTTTCTCCCTGTGTACGGATCAGCCTCCTTGTATTGTTGTAGGGGTCCGCAGCCTCCAATCCGGCTTCAAGTATCTCCACCATGACCTTTCTCCCATTCACATTTCCATGGGAGACTAGTGACTCGATGTTCTGGATTCTGGTATTCACTCTCCAAACTCCCCTGTCTGGAATTGATATTCTCCTCTACTATGGGAGGAGAATAAACAGTTTTAGAGCGCATCCTGAGTTGGGTCGAATAAGACTGCTTCCGATTTAAGATAGGGATTAGATTCTGCCTGATTCGTGTCTGACTGCTTCTTTTCCAATGTGAATCTGCAGCATTGATCTCCCAGCCAATCCTCTTGTCGGTTTGCATGGTGACCACTTTATTCTTTGCCAGAAACGGGATTACCCGAAATATGAGAAACCACAAACAGTTTCGAATAGTACCCGCTAAGACCGACAGAGGACACTGACACGTCTCATCGGAATTACGTCGTCACGATATTGGTGGCTAACCGCGTAGCCATCTCAAAGAAGATATTAGGCTATCAGGTTTTCATCGATAGAGTATAAGTGGATAGTGACTGACGGGTTCATAAGGCGTTTGACGTAAGAATAAGCGGGAAACGAGGTGAACGTGTTGATCAAACCTGTAGTCTTCGAGAATCAGGGGCAACAACTGGTTGGAATCCTTCATATGCCAGACGTGCTGGAACACGGGGGAAAAGCCCCTGGGGTCGTAATGTTTCATGGTTTTACGGGAAACAAGATCGAGAACCATCGGCTCTTCGTTCATGTAGCTAGGAGTCTATGCGACTCGGGTTTCGTCGTTCTCCGTTTCGATTTCAGGGGTTCTGGAGACAGCGACGGCGAATTCGAGGACATGACGATACCGGGGGAAATAAGCGACGCAGAGAACGCCTTTGCTTTCCTAATAGATCAAGGGGAGGTCAATAAGGAAGAGGTAGGCGTTATTGGGCTGAGTATGGGTGGAAGAGTCGCGGCGGTTCTCGCTTCAAGAGATGAACGTGTAAGGTTTGTCGTTCTATATTCGGCGGCTCTCAGCCCTCTAGCAACCAGATTGCTGTCAAGTACCACCAAAAGTGCGCAAGGGATTGCAGAAAGCATGCGTACGCTAGTCTCCAGGGGAGCGGTCAAAGTCAGAGATGGATGGTATCTGAAGAAACCATTCTTTGATACTCTCGACGACGTCGTTCCTCTCGATGTCATGGATCAGATCAAGGTGCCCATCCTGATAGTGCACAGCGACATGGATCAAGTTGTACCCCTAAGCGACTCGACGAAGGGATTCGATGTCGTCAAAAACCTCAACGGGAAGAACGAGTTATGCGTGATCGAAGGCGGAGACCACGTATTCTCAGAGAGAGAGCACACGCAGGAGGTAATAAGGAAGACGAGGGATTGGCTTGTTTCCCTCGGGTTGGACCGTGCATGCTCGGACTGATGCCTAACCCTTGTTTGAAGGAGCCCCGTGAGGCTCCCTAGTTTATCCTTGAAGTCTCGCAGACTCCATCGGTGATTTTAATCCTGTGCGGGGGGGACGTCGGGGAGCGAAAACATTGACCTATAGTGCTGTTTGGATCGCCGATCCTTGTGCATGCTGATGCGTGTAACTATGTCTGGGGTGGGCACTGAATTTCGGCGTTTGGATACACAGCAGCCCTCACATTACTACTGTGCGTTGCTTTCAGTTCTTCAAGCACCTCCGTCCAAGTCTTGACCCAAGTGTACGAGTCAGGCTCTCCTAATGAGAGAAGCGGGTCTCTGACCTTGTAAGGCGAGAATACGATCAACTTGCCTAGCTTCGGCCAGGGTGGTCTTGGAGAATAGAGGCCTCCCCCTAGTTCTTTGCCGAACTTCCCGTATAGATAGTGGGTTATTTGAGACTCGGGTGTGTTGGCGATCAGCACTACGGTTCCCCCGCTCTTCACCGAGGCTAGGGCCATGGGCATGGCGAGTCCGGCCTCGTTGGCTTTCGCGTATGTGTTCGCAACCACGATATCTGCCTCAGCTAGAGGCTTCGTCTCGTAGACCCTTCTCGCCAGCTTCACAGCCTCTCTGTGCTCCTTCACGAAGTCCCCGGCGAATAGGGCTGTCGTCTCTCCTCTGCCGTTGATCAACGCGTCCACCTTGACGTCTAGCTGGGCCAACCTGGCTGCCTCTTCCAAGTCCAGACGCATCACGTTCTTCTCCACCCTTCCCCAGCCTGTTGTCGGGTGATTTGAAGTTGCGTTTGGGTTTGATTTGAAGACGTGTCCGTGATTGTGGTAGGTGGTCTCGAAGGATGTTACTCCGGGAAGGATGATCTTCGCTCCGCCGCCGTAGCCTGACATCGGGTGGGGGACAACGCAGCCCACGCCTATTCTCAGGTCGCACGCTGTTACCTCGGTGTTGACTTGGACAGGGGTTCCCCTGCTCGTCTCTCCCACCTCTGTCAGGTTGAGGAAGGGGTTGTGGTTGTAGACTGGGAAACGTTCGACCACGTCTTCACCTAACTTCTTCGCGAAATCCTGACGGTCCTCGGCCCCGTGGCATCCGAGGGCGTCCACGAACCTGACATGGTCATCGGATATCCCACCTTTCTTCAATTCGTCCAGAATGAATGGTATAATCTCGTATGCCCTTGTGGGTCTTGTCATGTCATCAAATATGATCACGGCTTCTTCTCTTTCGGCTGCCAAGGAGCTTATCCTTTCAGAGCCTAGGGGATTCGACAATGCTTCCTTGATGGCTTGGGCGCTCATGGTCGTTCGACCCGCTCCTGGCATTCTACAGACATGGACGCTCCAGTCTTCTGGAAATTGAAGTTTAAGACCAGTATTCCCGTACCATAGAAGCGACGGTACGTCCACTACTCTCATAGCCGGCTCTCACAGACTCCTTTCCAACATTTCTACAAAGTCTATCCTCTATATGATGGCTACAGATATGCCTTATGACAGAGTCATAGGACGGGAGAGCCGTGTGTTCTTAGACGGCTGAGAAAGAACCAATTTACCCGGCGGGTCTCTCGCAGAATTGTCAATCCAAGAACCGTCCGGGGCATACAGCATCGAAAAGGGAGGCATTGTTGCTGCGTGCCAGGAAGACATTTGAACCAGTGAAGTGAAAAAAGGCAGTCGAGACTATCGAAGAGTAGGGAAAAATGAGCAGAACTCTCAAACGGCGTAGACTCGATCGCTATGTCTTTCTTGTGCGCACTGGTCTCTCCGCCTTCGGGGAGGCAATGATGGCTCCCTACATTGGGATCTACGCGGTCCAGATGGGTGCAAACCCTGCCGAGATGGGTTGGCTTCGATCCCTGCAGAACCTCGCCGGTAACACTATGCAGCTTGCCTGGGGCATAGCGATGGACCGAATCGGTAGGCCTATCCTATTCGTTCTTTTCGGCGGGCTGGTCGCAGGTATCCTCTGGTTCCCTTTATTGTTCGTTTCAAGCCCTCAACAGATAATCATTATCGTAGTCATTCAAGGGCTCGTCTTTTCAATGGTGCCTCCATCATCTCTCGCCGTGAACGACAGTCTTGTGCCGCGGTCGAGGCGAAGCCAAGGGGTTGGCGAGTTTCATTCGGTTTGGATGATCGGGAGCATCCCTGCTACGCTGCTAGCCGGGTATCTGATGTCTCGAGCCGGGGGGAGTCTGAAGGAGATGTACTTCCTTCCTATCGTTCTAGCGACCGTCTTCTGTGCAGGTCCGTCTCTTCTACTCCTGCCTATGATGAGACGCGAGAGATCCGAGGCCAAGGCTTCGGTAAGAAACCCCTTTGACAATGTAGGGGTTATACTCCAGAATCCAAGCCTGAGAACATTGTATCTGGTCAGTTTCTTTCAAGGCTTTTTCATGTCCTTCGTATGGCCTCTCTTCCCGATCGCGGATGTAATCGTAACAAAGAACGACATGTTCATCATCGCGACCTTGACCATTACGCATACACTTATTTCCTCGTTGAGCCGCCCCTACTTCGGTCAGCTTGCCGACAAGTTCGGCAAGAAACCGATCATCATGCTAGGCAGGATTGGGATAGCCCTCGTCCCGATATGTTATGCGTTCTCGACAGAACCATGGCATCTGATAGTCGCACATATCTTCTGGGGGGTCTTCATGATGGCGGAGACTATAACATCAGCCTACATACTGGAAAACACTCAACCCGAGTCGGTGGGTACCTCGATCGCCTTCTATAGTGCGATCTACGGTGTTGCGACATTCCTAGGGTCGCTTGCGGGCGGTTACCTCGTGAATGAACTGGTCATCCAAGGACTCGAGCTGACCGCTGCGCTGACCATCGGATTCCTCTTCGCGGCAGGAGGTAGGGCGGTGACCGGTATAGCATACGGAAAACTCAGAGAAGACATACCACCTTCTCGGCTACAGGCACTGCTCTCAGAGTCTCCCTAACAATTCTTGAGACATTCGCCAACCGATCGATCAAACATAGAACAGTATCCATACGCCTGACACGGTCACCGATCAATAGTCCGCCCTCCTTTGAAGCCGCCGCACCTGAATGTGTGAAAATCGTTCAGATCCATACACCAGAACAAAAAGGTATCTAATCAGCGCTGTCAACTTTCAAAACGATACCGGGTTACCCGGTCTCTGTAGACGGCATCATGTTGGAGGTCAAAGCCAAAGCCCTCAAAGTCATGCTGCTCCCAGATGAAACACCAGTTCCCCTCGCTCAAGAAGGGGATGCGCAATAAAGACTCCTAGGGCTACAGCTGCTCCGGATACAGCCCTAGACTACGAGTAAGGACTCCGCCTCATAGATACCTATTAACCAGATTGCTTCGTTTGGGCTTCAGTCCGGTTCTATGGTATACAGGCGATGAAAGCCTAGACAAAGCGAATGCGAGGATAATCATTCTGTCCCGATTCCTCTCGTTTGGGGAATACTAATGAGTCAAGATCCATGACATGTTTTAGTAATATTCTCTCCTAGTTCACTGAAACCTGGTGAGCGCAACTGAGCTCTATATTCAAGGGACGGACTCTCAGGGATACGTTCGGCTTCATGCACGGGAACATACTGGTTCTCACATTGACTCGTGTCCTAGGTATGTTCTGCCGGAGCATGGTCTTTCCCTACGCGTCCCTATACATTCTTGCGTTGGGAGGGTCATCCCCCCAATCGGTTTCTGCAACTCTCTGAGACCTCTCGCCGGTCTACTCATCTTCCCCCTCGCAGGATATCTTACAGATGTCATAGGTAAGGTCAAGCTCATAGCGCTTGGGGGATTCCTTTCCGGAACCATCATCCTGATGTATGTCTTTGCACCCAGCTGGGAAATAGTAGCCTTAGCAACATTGTTGCAGGGTTTAACCGTCTTCCAGTTCCCGGCCACCTCCGCCATCATCACAGATTCCCTGCCTCCCGAGAGCCGTGGCAAAGGCATTGCCACGATAAACACCATTGCAGGGACTTTAGCCATATTCTCCCCATACCTGGCAGGGATCTTACTCAACATCTACGGAGTAGACATGGGCATAAGATACCTCTACGGATCACTTGCCATAGCCTACCTAGGCTCCTCCATCATACACATACGATATCTTGAGGAAACATCGTATGGCTCTAAGGAGAAGTCCGACCTCTCGAACCTGCCCGGAACACTCAGGAACGCATACAGCAGCGTCCCTGCAACTCTGGGGCAGCTACCGCGTACACTACAAGCTCTAGCCATCATCATTGTCCTAGGGTTCATGGCTAACGCTGTGGCTACACCCTTCTGGATTGTCTACGCAGTAGAACATATCAAGCTCTCATCTGTCGAGTGGGGTCTAATCCTCCTCGTCGAAACCGCCCTTAGAAACCTGATGTACATACCTGCCGGAATGGTCGTAGACCATTATGGAAGGACGAGATGCATACAGGGGGCGCTTCTGCTATCTCTCGCATCCACCCCGCTCTTCGTCTTCTCCACAACCTTCCTAGAAGTGCTGCTAATCCGCTTAGCTCTAGCCATCTCGACCGTCTTCTTCATACCAGCATCCTCGGCGCTTTTGGCGGACACGGTTCCACGAGGTATGCGAGGAAGAGTTACGGCAGCCTTGGGACGGGGGACGGTCCTGATAGGATCGGCCTCAGGCGAAACCGGTGGACCTGGTATGGGTTACGTCACAACAATACCAGTAATGATCGCCTCACTCGTAGGTGGCTATCTCTATGCCTTCAATCCCACCTACCCCTGGCTCTTCGTCACAGTCACAGCCACAATATCCTCAATCCTATCAATCTTCTTCATACGCGATCCGAGAAGAGTCGAGATATAAGGAAATCCGCTACACGTTCCGCCACCGTTCTGGTGACCTGGATTCGCGTGCAGACTCTCTTTTAATCTTGACCATGCGAAGTCAACGTTGATGTCCCACCCGTTCACAATGCCCTCTCTGCGATGTATGCGAAACTGGAACTGTCTGATCCTTATGAATAGTGAACCATTTTCTCAAGATTGAGGGCTATTGGAAGGTAATTATCGTCTTGGTCAGCCTCCCGGATTGTTATCGACCTCAATGTGTGGGGCGGATTCAACTCCTGACCGCATCTTGGGCACTTGCCGTGATATCTGTTCGCGACGAGTCGGGGCGGAAGCAGGTTAGGCAGTGGTGTAACCGGTTCCTGCATCCACCAACCCTTAAGCCGCTTGTTCTTCTGGTCTAGACCTGCCCAGTGAAGCAGAAACCCACAACTACTACACTTGTAGACTACAGGCATCTAGGCATCTCCCTGAGAAGGTTCCACGTAGAACCCAGCCGAGCCGGCTAACACGCGCTCACGTTCGGTAAATGCAGACCCGCCTTTCTCGTGCAGGCATCCCACGGTACCTTCTCCGATGTGATAAGCTCTCCCTTTGAAGACCTCCCCTGATCTTTCAAGGGTGCACAGATATTGTAATGCAGGCTCTACAACATATACGTTTGGTTGATTTCAGCTCAAATATTTCAGGCTCGACAGTCAGTGTACATCGCCTTCCTCCTCCCGTACGTACTGAGAATTCCCGAAAAGGATTCTTAAGTCTCAACTCGCATCAGCCCTTCTTGACGAAACATGTCCCGGGATGTGTTCATACTTGAAAGCCACGGTGACAATAAGAGAATTCAAACCAGTTGACTACGGACAGGTCTCCAGGCTATGGAAGGATTACGGGGTTTTCCACGAGGAGCTGGACGGGAAACCGCTGATACTGGGGATGCTGAAGAGAAATCCGAGTCTTCTTCTGGTCGCCGAGAAAAAGAATAGGATCATTGCCACGTCCTTCGCTAGCTTCGACGGACGCCTCGGCTTGATCTCCCGTTTAACAGTACACAAGGACCATCGTCGGCAAGGTATCGGATCGGCGATGATGATGGAGTTGGAAAACCGGCTGAGAGAAATGGGCTGCCAGATCATCGGACTGCTAGTTCTCGATCACAATAAGGCTGCAATTGAGCTGTATGAGAGAAGAGGATACGTCCAACTACCCCAAGTAAGATACATGTATAAAGAGATAGGTTGACTACTCGCGTGGCCGATCCATAGGTTGGGGAACCGATCCTACTTCCTAGCCCGGTCTGTTTTCCGTCGTCTGTTTGCTTCGGCACTCTGACCTGACAGACCGCAAACCACGCTCTCAAGCAGACATGAAGATTGACGGTGGATACTTGTCGTTGTCCACATCTTCTTAGGCGACAGATAGAAAATCCCGGTACTGGTCTGGTACGCTATCTTCTTCTGAGAAGTACCATGTTGTCGTCGACCTCCTGGACCTGTTCGAGTGGTCTGTCCAGATACCAGGTATCACAGCCTCCTCCCCACCATCCCAAGAATTCGAGTTTGTGATTCAAGTTTACGAGCGTTTTGAACTCTTGAGGAAAGACGAGTTTCAGCCCCCTCTCCTCGACGAGTTCTCTTCTCTTCCCGTGGTCATCGACATCGAGTATAAGCCTCTCTGTATAGGTCTGGTTGACGGTGTTTACTAGTCCGAGTTCGAAATCCGTCTTCACTGCTATCCCGTTTCTCTGCATAGTCCAACTTTGCCGTACAGGCATTCCCCAATCTAGGAGCATATTCTGAATGAAATAGAGACCACCCTGATTCAAAGAGGATGCTACGGAATCCAGATGACTCAACAGTTTCTCATTCGACTCAAAAGAGAAGGAACCCATCATGATGAAGGCGAAATCCGCCTTCCTCTCTAGTCTAAAGTCGACCATATCCGCCTTCACGGTTTCTATGCTCACCCCCTCTTCCCTCGCCTTCTTCTCCAGGTATCTCAGCATCCGAGGGTTGCTGTCCAATCCGATCGCTTCGTATCCTCTTCTCGCAATCTCTCTCAGTTGTAGGCTCGGCCCGCAACATACGTCCAGAAACCGTTTTACCCTCCTTTTACTGAACTTCTCGATCACTATCTCAAAGAAGTCGACTTGTCTTTCTGCGTTGATGAAGCTGAACGCAATCTCATAGTAGAGAGGATTCTCGTATACAGCCATACCCGATAACTTGGTGGCTGGCATATCTCAATGTTTGGTACTGTCGTCCCATAGTCTTGATCGAGGTTGAAAATGTTAGGACAGTAGAGCTCTTCGAGATAGACAAGGGCGGCTACGGCAAATATGGATGGCTGTCTACCTATGGAAGGCGTAGAGAACGTAAAGGAACGACAGATAAAGAGAACGGGCACCGGGCTCTGTTGGCGTCTCACAGAGGCTGCTGCTGTCTATCCCTTGGCTCAAAGGAAGATTGTTGGCTGGCTGTCTCGCCCCTTCCTATGCTTGTAGTATCCCCATAAGGTCAACAGCAAGAATATCACCGCCAACGATATCGTCAACGTGTTCTCAGGGTAGCAATGCCAGTAATAGGCGCAGGCGATCAGCGAGAAGTACAGGCCGCTCAGCGAGGAAATCCAGAGAACCGGATACCGCCAATCCCAAAACCAGTGTAGGACCGCGGCTGGTGAGACTAGGCAACCCTCGACGACATCCACGAGCCAGCTCACGAAACTCGACTCTTTTTTCTTGGTGTACATGGAATCCTACCTCACAATCCCCCCGGCTTTATTACTTTTCCGTCTACCTCAAATTCAGGCATCAAAAGTCACGCAAATGCGCATAGCTTCTCATCCTTGTCTTTTGGACAGGTGTCATCTATTATGACGCAGACGACGGGTGCTCTGTAACCGTATTCGCATGTCCCCTCCATTGTGATCTTAACCCGTTCCCTCTCTACCTCCAAAAACTCCGACTCCTAGCGCTCTTCGAATTCTGGTTCAGCTCTTCGGTATCGTAGATGTATTGAAGCAGACCCTCATCCAAGCAGTTAATCTCCTTGGGTTTGGCAAACAGTAGGTATGCTAATATGAACAGGTTTTTGGTACAATAATCCGCAGAAGCTAGATGCTCCTGATAACCCTCGGATCGTAAACGAAGGTATCCCATACCATAAACCAATAAACAGACGACACGAAGACAATATGGGTTCTCAGGAATTCGGAGGCTCTCCCTCTCATAGCCACGAACCGTTATCGTTTTCAATAATAGCCTTGAGTAGTCGGCGATCAATCGCTGGTTTATCGGTTGCTGTTTCGAATATTGTTAGCGTAGTTTGTGCTTCTAGCTCCATATGTCTATTCTCGGCGAACCCTTCGAGTGTTCAACGTCGATGAATATTTTATGCCATATCTCGAGTATGATTAGATTCCAAATCTGTCGACTATAGTATAGACTAGAATTCTCGAATCGTCTGAAGACTCGATCTATATACTCTTGCCTGAAATATCCTCGTCTTTTGATAGTATCCCTGGAAAGAAGGTGTTCAGACAATTCCTTGAGGCTTGACTCAAACCAATGATCGATTGGGACAAAGAATCTGTGTTTCTTTCTTCTTGAGATAGGCTTCGGCAGCATTTTCCTCGTGGCTTTTCTAAGTATATATTTCCCTGTTTTCCCCTTAAGCTTGAGTCTATCTGGCAGTCTCAGTGAGAATTCGACGAGTTCGTGAGACAAGAATGGTACTCTCGCCTCGACCGCCCAAGCGCTAGTCATCTTGTCTACTTTCATGAGTAGATCATCAGGGAGCTCGGTGAGTATCTCCGTCACGATGACTTTCTGAAGGGAGCTACCTGGTATACCTGCGAAGAACTGGTTGTCTGTGTCTCGATGCCTTCTGTTTGTGAGTGTCTCATCCAGTAGCTCTCTCGTGTAGAGTTCTCTCTTCTCGTCTTCGGTGAATAATGAGATCAGACTCAGGTATGATTGGCGAAGATCGCCTATATTCCTTGCAAACGCATCGAA
Organism: uncultured Candidatus Bathyarchaeia archaeon; assembly: GCA_964596985.1. Lineage (GTDB taxonomy): Archaea > Thermoproteota > Bathyarchaeia > RBG-16-48-13. The sequence continues at coordinate 333,779 of CAZQWG010000001.1, read as the reverse complement.
TCTGTTCTTTGCTTCTTGTCCCAGTGATGAGGAGTATTCAAAGTAGGTGTCAAGCACTCTCGAGGGGATTATGTTGACTAGCTTTGGTACCGCGTGCCGTATGGTTCTTGGAATCGCGCCTAGATACTTCTCTCCGTCTTTGATTATCCTATATTGCATGTATCCCCCGAACATCTCATCTGCCCCTTCGCCAGTAAGCACGACGGTGACATGCTTCTTGGCAAATCTTGACATGAGATACGTAGGGATTCCTGCTGGATCAGCTAGGGGCTCATCAAAATGCCATACCACTTCTGGTAGTACATCTATTGCGTCTTTCTCCCCTACGAGGAGTTCATGGTGATCTGTGCCGAAATGCTCTGCGGTTATCCTTGCGTATTCCAGTTCATCGATGTCTCCTCCCTCCCCGAATCCGACTGAGAATGTCTTTACAGGTTGCTCTAGAAACTGGCTCATCATACCTACAATAGTGCTTGAGTCGATGCCCCCGGAAAGATAGGCTCCGAGGGGAACATCGCTTCGGAGCCTCATTTTGACAGACTCGGTTAAGATCGTCAATAGTTCTGCTTCGCTGGATTGCCCTAACAACTTTCCTCGGCCTGTCTGATGAGCAGACCAGTAGTTCTCCTCCTCCGAGCCCTCGTCTTTCACTAATAGAATATGTCCTGGCTGAAGCTTCATTACCCCCTTCAGTATGGTTCGGGGTCCGGGGACGAAGCGAAAAGTAAGGAAGTCGTCGAGAGCACGGTGGTCAATCCTCTTTTCTATTTCGTCGTACTCGAGTAGTGCCTTGATTTCTGAGGCGAAGAGTATTCCGAAATCTTTCATCGTATAGTATAGCGGCTTGATCCCGAGCCTATCACGTGCAAGCATTAGGCGCTGCTTGTTTGAATCCCATATCCCGAAGGCGAACATCCCATCCAGCTTGTTCACGCATTCCCAACCGTACTCTTCGTAGGCATGAACTATCACTTCGGTGTCTGAGGAGGTATAGAATACGTGACCTGCTCCGGAGAGTTCGCCTCTGAGTCTCTCGAAGTTGTATATCTCTCCGTTGTAGGTGATCCATACGCTCTCATCCTCGTTGTGGATCGGCTGATGTCCTCCCTCGACATCGATTATGCTAAGTCTTCTGTTGCCTAATCCGACACCATCATCGATAAACATGCCCTGATCGTCAGGTCCTCTATGGGCGAGGACATCACACATCCTATGGATCAGTCCAGCATCATCTAAGCCGAGGTAGCCGCAGATACCACACATTCTTCTCTCTCCATAAGATATGGCGAGTAATCATATAGCAGTATATGCTAGTCAATGTGTATGCTCAGCCAAAGATAATACGATAGGCGTAGTTTGTGCGGATTACGATAGGCAACTACGCTTCTCCGCAGTATGCGGCTTGAGCATACCGGCACGCCTCTCCGGTACCCCCTTCGCTAGGCTGACAACCGATCTTATCTGGTTTGCAAGCTCAGTGTACTCGGAAGTCGAGACCCCGCTCCTATTCACGTATCCGTCAGCCCCCATCTCAAGCGCTTGGACCGCAACCCCTCTCATATCCTCGTAAATAAATAGGATAAATGGAATCTGGCTTTCTCGTCTCCGAAGCTCGGCTAGGAATTCTAGACCGTCTATCTCTGGCATTTGGAAACCAGAGATAACTACATCATACCCTCTCTCCGAGAGCTTCTGTAATGCATCATCCCCGGAAAGAGCAGTATCTACATGAAAATCCTGTGTCTGCACTTCTAGGAACGCCTTTGTGGACTGAATTGATGCCCACTCATCGCCAACAAGTAATATTCGGATCATTCTTCTCGCCGTACCCTTCATTCGCGGCTTCAAGCCGCGCACTCCCCAGATAATAGACAATTGTACAGATATCCATTGTGTAACTATAAAATCATTTAGGAAATGATTAAATATCTGTTTAATTGAATACAAAACCTAGCTCATATTGAACATATATCTGAATGGAAAGATGATCACCGACTCGGCGCCTTATACCGAAATTGGCGATCGCAGGGGTTGCAGTCAGGAATGGATTCGACCTGTAATATGAAGAAAGTTTTTCGCAGGGGCTCCATCAGTAGGAGTAGACTCCCCCAGTACGGATACTGTAAGAATTTACACCAACAGGAAACACCGAATCCTTTGCACCTTGGTCAAGGTCTGACATTGGATGTGGACCCCGTGATCGATGACACAACCCTTCGTGACGGGGTTCAAACCCCAGGGGTGGTGCTGTCCCCGGAAGAGACTGCAAAAGTAGCCTTCCAACTCGATCAGATCGGTGTACAGCGAATCGAACTGCATCATTTCCAAGACCAAGACGTGAAGGCTGTCAAGATGGTGCAGGACGCTTCTCTCAGCGTGAGGCTTGCAGGATGGTGTCGTGCTGTAAGGGATGACATCGATAGTGCCCTCGCCTGCGATTTCGAGGAAGTAGGTATCTCACATCCAGTATCGAGAATACACCTTGAAGCCAAATGGCCGGACAAGAGTGAGGAAGAGCTACTCGACAGGGTACTTGATGTTGTGGAGTACGCCGCGAAGGATCATGGTCTGACCGTATTCATTCATGGAGAGGACAGTACAAGAGCAGACTGGGATTTTGAAGGGCGTTTCATAGAGAACTGCACCGAAGCCGGGGCTACAACCTATCGGATATGCGACACGCTGGGAGTCGGTAATCCTCGGTCGGACGCGCCTCTACCCAACGGGATTCCGGAGAAGATACGAATGATTCGGCTCACCACAAGAATCCCGTATGTGGAGATACACGCCCACAACGATATTGGAAACGCCCTCGCAAACACCATGGCCGCGATAGATGCGGCTTCAAGCCACTACGATAAGACCTATGCCAGCACAACGCTTCTCGGAATCGGGGAACGTTCCGGCAACGCCAGGACAGAGGAAGTAATCATGAACCTCTACTACCACTACAAGGTAACCAAATTTGAGGAGGGATTACCGGGATTGACGGAAGCGTCGCGATACTTGAGTAAAGTGACGGGAATACCTGTTGCCATGAACCATCCAATGGTCGGTAGCAACGCCTTCGCTCATGAATCAGGAATCCATACACACGGCGTATTGAGGTCCCCTCTCACCTACGAGCCTTTCCCACCCGAACTCGTCGGAAACTCAAGGAGACTCACCGTGGGCAAACATTCAGGGAGGTCCATCATCAAACATAAGATAGAGGCGATCACTGGGAGAAAGGAGATCGACGACGAACTCTTGAATGCGGTTGTCAACAAGGTCAGAGACCTCTATAGAAATGGTAGAAGGACCTCGCTGGACGATGGGGAGATACAGACCCTTGTACAATATATGACGACAAGCGGTGAGGTGCAATGAAGCAAGCCGGTGTTCTCGTGGATAAGGGTGTTCTAGAGATCGATGAGAAGGTGATCTGCAAGAGGATCAAACAGTTCATCGTAGAACAGGTGGACAGGTCAGGGACAGATGGTGTCGTTGTAGGGATGAGCGGGGGAATCGACTCCTCGGTCGTAACCGCCCTCTGCACAGAGGCTTTTGGGCCCAGTCGAGTATTGGGGTTGTTGATGCCTACACAAGTATCTGCAGAAGAAGATATGGAAGACGCCAGTCAATTGGGTGATCGACTCGGTATACTTCAAGAGCGGGTTGATATCCAGCCATTGGTCGGCTCCTTCAAAGAAGCGCTTGGAGTCTACGACGAATCCGATCGGATATCCATCGGGAACCTGATGCCAAGAATCAGGATGACAGTCCTCTATTACTATGCCAACTCGCTAAACATGCTTGTTGCCGGTACAGGAAACAGAAGCGAACTCCTGATTGGATATTTCACCAAGTACGGCGACGGTGGGGTCGACATACTCCCTATAGGACAATTATACAAAACGCAGGTCAGGCAGCTGGCACGCTTTCTCGACATTCCAGAACGAATAATCTCTAAGAAACCTTCGGCAGGTCTCTGGCCGGGACAAACAGACGAAGGAGAGATAGGTGTAGACTATGAGGTATTGGATCTGGTCCTCCACGGTCTGATAGACTTGAGGCTAAACCCGAAAGTCGTTGGCGGAGAATTGGGTCTGCCCGAAGATATCGTGAGTGACGTACTCAACACTGTAAAAAGAACTGAGCATAAACTTAGAATGCCCCTCATAGCCCCGGTTTGACCGGTCGCGCTCGCTAGCGTACTGAGAGAATCTCGGCGTCAATCCGCAGTGAATCAAACGATCGACTGCTGCCGTCCGGTAACACTACTTCTCTCGTAGCTCTTTCTTGAGTTTCTTCTTCTCGCCCTTTTTGCTATTCAAGGTGCGGTAGCTTCTTGCAGGCATTTTCCAGTCCTCTACAGCAGAGTGTATTCGAGGAGCATTTAAGGCTGACTTGTTTTACACCGGAACAACGTGTGCTACGTGGTATTCGTCTCCAGCATTTAGATTTGCGAAGTCTTTTTAGTCGTTGAGTAGGAAAGTGACCCTCGAAAGCTGTGGGCGACCTTCAACCTAGGATGATTCCCATGTCTACTCGGAGTTCCCCTGTCGGGTATCTTGAAGGCGTTTTGATCAACAGTCATGGATGCAGGCTTCTCGGTACCTTGTACAAGACACGAGAGCAGGGAAGAAGCCCTGCGGCTATCGTCCTCCATGGATTTCCAGGATTCGAAAAGAACTATGACATTGTCCGTGCGCTTCGAGTTCTCGGTTACCATTCCCTGATCTTCCATTATAGAGGGGCATGGGGTAGCGAGGGGAACTATTCAATAACCGGTACTATCGATGACACCAAAGCGGCTCTGGGTATGCTTAGAAGTAGACCGGATGTTGATCCTGACAGGATTCTACTCGTAGGACATAGTATGGGCGGCTGGATTGCTGTGAACGTCGGTGCAATGGATAAACGTGTAGTCGGGGTGATAGCTATCTCCAGCATCGGCGACGCGAAGAAGAGAGGCAAACTGGTTCAGGCACACATAGATCATTCTGTCAAGTTCCTTCGAGGAATAACGTACGAAGACTTTATCGCAGAGAGAACGATGCGGGCTGAGAAGTACAATCCCGTCGACAAGATTGGCCTTATCTCGCCGCGACCTGTGCTGATAATACACGGCAAGAACGACGTACTGGTGAAAGTCGAACACGCTCATGACCTCTACACGGCTGCTAGGGAACCAAAGGAGCTCCTCGTAGTCGAGGGGGCAGACCACGTCTTCTCGTATCAAAGACAAGAAGTAATAGACAAGGTCAACTCTTGGGTCAAGAACAATTTCAGTAGCTGATGTTCAGCCTCAGCGAAGATCGTATCTAAGATCAACGGCGATCTTCCCGAACCGGAAGGTCCGCCGGGAATTCGTAGTCCTCTCGTGCACCTATTAAATACGAGGTGTGGAACTATCAATCTACAGCAGTTGAGGGAGACTAGGTATGCCGAGAACGCCAGCCAACAATAGAGTCGTGATATGCAGCAAGAACAAAGCCTACGAGATCTTCCCCAAGATACTAGCCGAAGCAGGATTCAAACCTCGGGAATGCGATCTCGTACTGGTAAAACCGAACATCTGCGGAATGTACCATCCCTCCTCTCAACTCGTACACTCAGTGTTGAAGTTCTTCGACCCATTCTCCAAACGCATTATCGTCGGAGAAACCGACAGCACAATCCACAGTCCTGAAAAGGAATTCGAACGCCTAGGAATCCCGGGTATACTGGAAGACTTTGAAGGCAGAGTCGAAGCCCTCAACCTAATGAAAGACGAGATCCTGAAACTTGAGGTCCCCTCACCTCACGCAGTCAGCCGCCTACCGATCCCGAAGACGGTTCACGACTGCGACATACTCGTGAACGTACCAAAGATCGGAACCCACTCCAACACAAAGCTGACATGCGCCCTCAAAAACCTCTTCGGCTTACTCGCCGAGAGACGCAAGTACCCCCACTACCATCCCCTGGGAGTAGACAACGTGATAGCCGACTTGGCAAAGATCGTCAAATGTGACCTAAACATAGTAGATGCCGGAGACGATGTGGTGGTCGGGATTGATCCCCTGACAGTAGACATCCACGCATGCAGATACGCGGGATTAGACCCTATGGACGTCAAACATCTAAGACTAGTTGCTGAAGACCGGGGTCTGAGACTGGAAGACGTAGCAGATCAGCTACAAATAGTCAGGATATAAGATGCATCCTTCCCATTCTTCTTCAATTCAAAATAAGAAGGGACGGTTAAGTCATTGGAGATCTCTTATGAGCCGAACCTGACGCTTTCCTAGGGGCGTCCTGTCATATAGATTGGGGTTTGGCGATGACATCCATTATCTTCAAATCGAAGAATCGTCTGCTATTCGCCGACTTGATGATCAGAACCGTGTCCGCTCCCCGACTGGTCCCTGCGATTGCAAGAACGTTTTTTCCGCTATCTACGAGGCCGGCGTCGCAGGCCATAGCCACAATCTCTACACAGACCTTGGTTCCCTGCCCCATCATCCGTAACGTATCCGCAATCAGGGTCTCAATAGAACTACCCATTTTCCCTCGAACGGCGTCATTGATCGTGTGGAAGGGCATAGTACTGAATAGTACGGAGCCCCTCCGATTCTCTATCTCCTCCTTCGCTTCGGGGTCAAACTCTTGAGTGTTGGCTTCTCTGAAGCCAACGCTATGGGCGACCACAACTAGATTCGCGTCCAAATCCTCGAAGAGCTTGACAGAGGCTAACCCGGTGTCTCCTCTTGTGGAAGCCACTACCACATTCTTAAGCTTCCTCTCCACAAAGACGTCTCTCGCAATATTCAGGACACCATCTGTCTCCATGTCATCCGTATTGATCAACTGAGTCACCTTACTACGAAGATAATGGTTCGGTTCTCAATCTCGCCTATAGAACTTTGTGATCTCGCACAGACCGGTCGTGGACGCCTCTCTTCGAGCGTCGAGTCAAGAATCTATGAGTTGACGGTGTCGGGGGTGATCAACGGATCGCGTTTGCAGCCCTGAAGTCTATAGTTCCATGACTGCGACTCTAACCAAGAATGTCGAACAACGCCGCCCCTCGGTTATGATCGTAACATTCGTTCTTGGGTGTGTACGCGAATCGAATAGAGTATACACGTGTATACTATTCTGGGGAACTCGGCCTTCAACAACCAATCTGATAAATCGTGTTGGAGAACCTTTCTACCAGCAGGCATTATGCTAGTTTCTGGTCCGATGGGGCAAGGAAAAACAGGCATAGTGCTGCGTTTATCAGCATTGAGAGCGCCAAGAGAATCCAAGGTATCTTGGGATCGTAGCTGTACAGGAATCCGCCGAGAACCGAGCCTATGATGGAGGGAATCGTAAGAATAGCTCCCATACCCGGGCCGCCGCTTCCGCCTCTTGTATTGATGAAGAGCATGCCTTGCCCTAAGGCAGCCATAACCCGTCCTCTTCTCTCGACAGGGACGGAGTGTGCCATGTAGGCGGGGGCTCCGGAGATGAGGAAGGCGTTCGTTACAGTCATGGCGACAAAGAGCAGCAGTGTATCCATAAAGCCCTCGCTGAAGGGAAATAATAGGATGGGGGCGGCTGATAGAATCAAGGCGAATGAAAGAACCCTTCGTGCACCAAACCTGTCTACGACCAATCCGGCGGGTATGAGAAGCATCACGTTAGCGACTGCTGCTACGAGTAGCACGACTCCCCATCGAATCTCCGACAATCCTATGATCTCAACACCGTAGACCACCCAGTACGGTGCTGTGAGGTTGTTGACAAAGAAGCTTATCGCCAGCATCAGGGCGAAGACCTTCACGTTGCGAGGTAACGATCCCAGAACCTCGAATACGTCTCGATAGGAATTGGCTAGGATTCTCACGAATCCCCCTTCAGACGCCTCAGCTCCCTCATGTCCCTTAGTCTCTTTGAGAAACCTGAGGTTCATCGTGGCGATACCTGCGGTTGTCACGACGGTCAACCAGTAGAGAAACTTCATCGCCTCGTCTACGCCTAGCATCGTGATCAGATAGCCGCCTATGTACGGTGAAAGAATGCCTACAGCGCTTGGGATGGCTATCCAGAGGGAATAGCCAATTCCCCTTTGCTTGGCTGGTAACGAGTCCGCCATCAAGGCGTTCATCGCGGGGAACTGGAAGACAATCAACCCCATGAGGAAGTTGCCGAGTGCAAGAGACTTCCAGTCTGGTGCAAGTGCGAAGATGATGTAGAGGGCGGCAGTGATGTAGCCTGATGCGGCTATTACCTTGACGCGGCTGTACTTGTCCGCAATGTATCCTGCGATAGGATAGATGAAAAGCGCGGCGAGGGGGCGAAGACTGTTGACCAGCCCGATGTCGACCATGTTGCCACCTAAAGCTTGGATGTAGAGGCTGAAGTAGGGGAAGGTGATGAACATGGACAGCTGTCGTACGGTGTCACTCAAAGTAAAGATCAGTAGGTTGCCGCTCAGTATGCGCCGTAGAGATTTCATGTCGTATCCATGTCCTGCAAAGAGAATATGAACCGTGTACTCAGGTCTTAACTATTTCACAAATGCGATGCCACATTACATGGTTGGCGGACACCCTTTGGGAGGATTCAATGTATGCCTCTAGGATCAGATGAAGCCGTCGGTTCTTTCTTCCTAAGATAAACTCGGCCTTTCACGGTAAGACCTACCGAAACCGATAATGGTTGGATGAACTCCTTCTTCGCCAAGCTGTCAAGGTTCGATTTGAAATGTTCGTCGTCCAGCTCTGAGTCCTCTCGAAGCTCCGATGTGGGGATGATGTCCTTCCCCGTCATAGCGAACACTTCCAGAATCTTCTCCTCATCCTCAGAGACCATTCCTTCACCTTCCTAGTGGTGTACGCTTCCTTTACGAGAACTCCTCTCGGGAATATTAGAATCTAATCGGAGGCAGCCTCGTGGACTCTCGTCACCTGAGTCAGCTAAACTTTGGGATTCTATTGTAGTGCACGCATAAACTACAATAGATGAATGTTCATAGATCTTGACCTCAGGAGTCAATTTGCTGCCTATCCTGAGGCGTTTTTGGGAATGGATACTCTGGATTCTCTCTGGACGAGTCACAGATGTCGAGTATGGAGCGGTTTACCACAACGACTGGTGGAAATTCCGATCCTACGATATGACCCATCGATCCCGATGCCAAAAGCTTGCGGAAACCACGAACTCGGCTAAGCGTCGTTCACCCGTCTGGTTGAGGCTGGGAGTTACGTGGAGAGAGTGGCAAGAACGCCACGATTCGGGAGGACTCGACCACGCAAACAAACTACTTGACGACGTATTCCGGAACATACTGATACCGTTCCACAAGCAAGACGCACCCGCCGGCTTACATACATGTTTCATACTAGGAACCAACGACACGCCATACGGACTGAACAACGGCGCCGAATGGAGAAGACCAGCCAAAGCAGACAAATTTGTCCGAGCCGTCGCAGAACACATCAGAGACACTCGATGGCAGAACACCGAGTACAGGGATCTGGTCTCAGTCTGGAACGTAGACAACGAGCCAGACGACCATGTTGGCAGCGCCGACAACAACAAGATCGCCAGCTGCCTCAACCGGTGGATGACTACCGTCAAGGGTGTCCTGGACAGGCCTATCTGCATCAACCTTGTAGGCGGGCACAACCCCTCAGAACCTAAGTACCTGAAAACCTGGAGCGCCTTCATAGACGACATAACCGACTCGACATTACGCGGCAAATTCGTCGATTCGCTGGATATTCTCGGCATAGACCCATATCACCACTACAACCAGCAAACCATAGACACCATAGAAGCCATGGAGACCATAGGAAAAACGAGGTGGGCGATACCGGAAACCGAGGGAGGCTGGTACCACGATAAACCAGGTTTCATAACCGGAGCCAAGGTCCGAGAAGCGCTCGACACCTTCCTCAGCAAGAAACCCCGCCCAGAATTCTTGTTGCTCTACCAGCTCGTAGACGTGGCAGGCAAAGAAGACGGGGGCTTCCTCACACAAGACAACTACCCCGACGGAAACGACAGATGGAAGAAGGACAAGAACGGGGTACTCTTCCGGGACGTTCTAAAGGACAGACTTCGCTGAGAATATAGAAGCGTACGCGATTGAGACCTCTGCAGTCTAACAGTGATCATCTATACCTAAAGCAGTGGAAGATAGAAGGTGGCGGTTTAACAGGGATCGTATAAGGGGATGTTGGCACGACTGGGAAAAGCAGATTCGTTTCCATGTTCGCTCTGTTGACAGTTGCGATCTGCATCATCCTACTGGCAGGGTTCTTAGGTCCGTTATTCTTCGGAAAGACCGTTCCGCATGAAGAAAGGTGGGGGATCTACGCGTTGAATCTTGCCACAGAGAGAGTTGAGTTAATATACGGTTCCTCTGAGAGGATTGATCATCTATGTCTCAATAAGGTTGGGAGCAGGTTTGCCTTCTCCCAGAGAATCGGAGGGGACGCCGATGAATACGAAGAGATCTTTACGATAGGCATTGACGGTGGTGATTTGGCAAGGCTCACCAACAATAAGTTCAGGGATCTCTACCCTTCTTGGTCGTCTGATGATTCACAGATAGCGTTCCTCTCCTGGCGTGATAAGGACCTAGACATATACGCGATGGATGCCGACGGCGGCAACGTAAAGAAACTTTACGATTCCGGCTCGCACGATGCCGATATCCACTGGATAGGAGACAGGATTGTCTTCACTGCAAAAAGCAAGATATGGTGTATGAAAGATGATGGAACAGAACCGATCCAGATAACCAATCCGCCAAACGCAGGACGATGGGGAAACGCCAATCTGCCCTTCGGAGACTACGATCCTAGATTGAGTCCTGACGGGGATAAAGTAGTCTTTGAACGCTTATGGGGTGACAATACACCTCACGGGAACTATGACATATACGTAGTCAACTCGGATGGTACCGGAGAAATACGTCTCACTGACGATGGGTACACCCAAGGGCTAGCATCCTGGTCCCATTCAGGAGATAGGATAGTATACCTTGTAGCCGCAATCGGCAGTGAAGGAAAATACGACATCTACATGATGAATTCTAATGGCACAGACAATCGGGACGCAACACCTAGTTACTTCCCATCAAACTTCTTGTGCCATTCTCCAGTCTTTTCCATAGATGATTCTACGATATACTTCATAGGAGAATGGTGGGATGGAGAAACCTTAAATGAAACCAGTTAAGCACCGGTCGAATCACTGGAACCTTTAAGATTAGCTATGTAAACCATTACAACGATGGAAGTTGGTGCTACCCGCCAAGGTCTTCGAGATAAGAGCTGACATCGACCTGCCATTGGCAGTCGAGAGGCTCACGGATTTCCGTGAAGAAGAACCCTACCGCACTGAGGAAGGAGAGACAGGAAACCTAGTAACAGAAGTCCTCGACATCGAAGAGAAGGAAGGCCTGATAACAGGTGTCTTCAGTAAGGACTTCTTACGTGGACACTACTACAGGCGTGGACTCGTCGAATCCCCTACGACGGAGGAGACCCCCTTCTGGATAATACGGTCTGAAGATCGAAGCTTCCTAATCGTCATGGCACCCTCCGTAGCCAGGGGAGTAAGGAAGCTACTGTCAAACCACGTGGCAAACCAGCTCAGCGAGGTACTATTTGGCAATGTCGGAGAGATCGTAGAAGTAAGGATACCCCACGAGATCCTCAGGGACCTCCACGAGTCAAACCCCCGGGCAACCAACCTGATATGGTTCGACGACATCGATATCCCTAGCGTAGAAAAGCTCTGCCTATCGGGAAATAGCCTCGCCGACACCGAACTCTACCATCAATACCTTGAACACGGAAAGATCTGGTACGTCGTCTTCGAAGCCCAGAACCGCGGGGTAGTCGTCGGAATAACGAGGAACGCCGTGGTAACCCTCTTCAGTAAGAGCACTACCGACGACTTCATAAACTACATCGTAGAAGGCCTCCTAAACCTCATCGAGTAGAGGGACGAGAAATCACCGTGCATTCTACCGTACGCGAAGGCTAGTAGCGGAAGCCGAAGGGTCGTCAGTAGCGTAAAACCTCTTTGATCTCACGCAATTAGACTCGGAGCGAGAAAGCTCTTATCAACTGGGCCCGTCCTCGTCTCACAGCCCGGTCAACGTACCGTTCGCATAAGGGAATGCCAGCACTCGTCCAAGGAGATTCTGCGCGTGCTAATGATCCTTTTCGACTGAACGATGGAGACAGGGCAGTAATCGGCTGGTTCGCCTCATGTACGCGCGATACTCGTCACCAAACTCTTCTAGCAGCATCCTCTCCTCTCTCGGGATCCGCATGACGATTAATGTGATCGTCAAGAGGTAGTTGACCAGGAGGAGTAGGTTATCGGAGACCAGCACCCAGGCAAGGAAATAGACTATATGAACAGTGTACATGGGGTGCCGAACCCAACGATAGGGGCCCCCGGTTACAAGCCTATGCCCCTCCCGGAGCTCCAGGGAAACGCTCCAGTGTTTCCCGAGGGTATGGTGAACCCAGACAAGAAACGGCAGGGATGCCGCCCCCAGGCAGAAACCAAGCCACCGCAACCAGTCAGGTAAGGAAAGCCGGAACCCGGAGACCCAGGAGTAAAAGAATACGTAAAGGACCATTGTGACAGACAGAAAGATTCCTTGAGCTGTCAATAGAACGGCGGCGAATCCCCCCTCAACCGCCGCCGCATCCCTCAATCGCTCCCATACCGAACGTTCCGTGTCCGGGATTGTAAGTCTCAGTTTCCGGGTGTAGTAAGCCCTAACAGCGCTCCCTGCAAGAAAGAGAGCAAGGAATAGGATTCGAAAGATCAACTCACCATCCATGCCCTTTCACCCCATAATGCCCTTCTGGGACTCGGCGGTTCACCCCTTTCATAACACGGTCGAGCCTGGTTTCAATAGAACCTTGAAATAGCCAACCCTGACCGTCGAATCATTTTGGCTCCTGTATTCCTATGTTTTTTGGGCTGCCTCTCCTATACCTTAGTAAGAGGTTATCAACAACTCTTTTCTCAGCTGCCTGATTCAATACCGCTTGGGAGTGTGTGTATTGACACTGAATCAAACAGAAATAGGGTCGGTGAAAGCCCATGCCAAATGAGAAAGTCTTGATCGCTTATGGGACCCGCTACGGAAGCACCGAGGAAATCTCTCAAAGGATAGCAGAGCTGCTTGAGAGCAGGGGGTTGGCAACCCAACTGGTCGACTTGAAGAACACCAAGGAAAGAGACCTGCCTACGCTGGGGCAATTCGGTGGAGTCCTTGTCGGTTCGGGTATCAAGACAGGGCGATGGATGAAAGAACCAGTGGGATTCCTCGCGAAACACAAGGAGGAACTCAGGAAATCCGGGACGGTTGTCGGCGTCTTCGTCAGCTCCGGTTACGCCTCGGTTCCCCAAAAGCAACGAGAGGTGAAGAAGGAGTACATCGAAGAGGTCATGGCCGAACTTGGGATCGAACCACATCTATCCGCCGTCTTCGGCGCCGTCCTAGACTTCTCACCGTCCTCCAGACTAGGTTTCCTCGATAAACAGATACTGCGGATGGCTGCCAGAGGAATATCCGAGGAAACAGGCATCAAGATACAGGAAGACAGGCGGAACGACCTGAGAGACTGGAATCAGATACAAAGATTCGCCGAGAAATATGCCAGACTCGTAGAGTCTAGAACCCCCTCCCGGAAACGAAGTCCACGCTAGAGCTGGGGATACCGGTATAGCCAAAGTAGGAGAGGTTATGAAGCAACCTGAGACTAGGCCAGACCCGATCAGGTGAGGGCATGGCTAGATATGGGCGATGGCTGAACGAAGACCGGGGGTGCCGGTTCCCGATACGTATAAAACCGCCGAGGAACCGAGAGAGACCACGGTCTAGCCAAGCTTTTTCATATGCTGCTTGACCCGGAAAGGACCTGTCTCAAACGAGTTGATGTGATGGTGATGGGGAAAGGGGAACGTAAGAGTAAGACTGTCCTGCTAGTCTGCTGTCTATGCCTGTTCCTTAATCTGGCCTTTCGCTCTGTTCTGCCGGCTGTTCTGCCTCTCATAGAGGCGGAATTTCGAATATCTCACGCCGCTGCCGGATCGCTGTTCACATATATCAACCTTCCCTACGCCGTCATGCTATTCGCCGGTGGGATGCTTTCAATCCGCTTCGGAACGAAACGACTGGCCTTCATCTCCATAGTCCTATTCTCAGCATTCACCCTCCTAATCGGATTGACACGAAACGCGTTCGAACTCACGATATCCCTTATTCTTTTCGGCGCGGGTCTAGGATTCTACTATCCAAACGTTCTTTCCATTCTCTCGGGCTGGTTTCCCAGAGAGAGAAGGGGAAGAGTGCTCGGTATCTACTTAGCCTCCGGGGCCCTCGGGAGAATCATCTCTCCAATCGTCGTCGGGGAGATCCTCAAGTTCTCTGGATGGAGAACCCCTTACCTGCTTTTCGCTGTTCCAGGGCTGATCTCCTCTATTCTCTTCTGGAGGTATGTGGATGAGCCCTCCAGATCGTCGTCTGGAGAGAGACGGTTCAGGGATCTGCTTAGAGACCCAACGCTTCTCTCGCTTTTCCCCTGTTATACAGCGGCGGTAGCGATCTCAGTCGGGGTATTCTCGATGGTCTCCCTCTTCTTCGTACAAGAATTCCATCTTGACGTCTCACTCGTGGCGGTTATCGTAGGGCTGTCTCAGACAACCGGGCTCGTAGGTTCTCCCCTAGGAGGGTTTCTGTCAGACAAGGTCGGCAGAAGACCTGTTCTTGTCTCGGCCCTGGCGTTCTCCGCGGCTCTGACCATCGGCTTCGTCAACCTCCCGATTCCGTGGAACCTGCTCACCCTGCTTCTTCAAGTTCTCGTCTCCTCGATGCTGGTCCCGGTATCCCAGACCCTTGTGGCCGACAAGACTCCTCCGAGCATGCGTGCCGGGGTGATGAGTCTGTACTCGACCCTCGGAATACTAGTGGGAGCCGGCTTCACCCCTCTCGCAATCGGTTGGATAGCAGATATCTCGACGTTCAGGCTTGCTTTCCTGTTCCCAGTCGGGTTGGCTGTTCTAGGAGGCGCTTCCCTGCTGAGAGTAATAGAGTCCAAGCAAGGCAAGTAAGAGAATAGGGTCAACTCTCACCGGGTTTCCACGCCTAGTCGAGACCAGATCTTGTCTCTGATAAAGAGACTTGGCTGTATCCAGATAGATACGATAAACGTGGTGGATAGAAGCCGCTACCTGGTCTTATGAAGTAGGCTCGACCCCGTAAGAAGGAATACCTGGACCGACTCTCATACCCTGACCGAGAGCCCTTCGAGTCCTAGTCGCACGCGACATCTTCCAGGTAAAGAACGTTTTTAACAGGCATCGAACCATCTTAGAAGCCTTGCAGACTGGGGTCAAGGATACCCTTGAGAGGCGATTCCCACGAGGAACAAAGAAGTATCTTCAGCTTCAGCCTACTAGTTATCACTATCAGTCACACCCTCACCCACGTGGCAGGGAGCATCCAAGCCGGCATCTTACCGGCAATAAAACAAGAGTTTGCCTTGACAAACCAGCAGATAGGAATCATCACAGCTATTCCCCCCCTCCTCCAGGCTCTATTCACCATGCCGGCAGGACTCCTCTCCGACAGGCTTGGTGCAAGGAAGTTGATAGCCCTCAGCATCGGTATGGCGGCTGCGGGCGCCCTTCTCGCAGGGTTCACCCGTGACATCGTAATGTTCACGGTAGCCACCGCCCTCCTCACCCTCAACTCCACCTTCTTTCACCCCCCAGCCGGCAGCTATGTAACAAGAAATACCCCTCCAAAGGAGCGGTCCAAGGTCCTAGGAATCTTGGATTCTGGTGGGATCTTCGGTTTCGCTCTAGGCCCTTTCTCGATAACCATATTCATGGAGATGATGGGGTACAGCTGGAGGCAACTCTACATCCTCTGGGTCATCCCTATCCTCCTCGGTTTCGGGGTCCTATTCTTCGTGAAACCCGAGCCAAGCGAAACCAGCACCGCGACGGAGAAGCCTTTGAAAGAGACCGGGGAAGAGCCGAGCCTACTCTCAACCAATATGATCTTCTTCCTCCTATCTGCTGGCATCAGAGCTCTGGGAGGCGCGATGACTCTAGCCTTCCTAAGCATCTACCTGGCGGAATCCAAGGGGTGGAGCCTAGCCTCGATAGGTCTGATGCTGGGCGCCAGCAGGCTGGTTGGCCTCTTCGCCGCACCCCTGGGGGGAGGGATTGCATCACGCATCGGAGAGAAGAAGTGTGCAGTAACCGCGCTCCTCGCGTCCTATACCTGCTTCCTAGCGGCTTTCCTGATGAAAGGCACGCTACCATTCATGCTTCTCTATGTCTCTTACAACTTCCTCGCAATGATCGCTATGCCCGCAACCCAGGCTATAACGGCTAGGCTCTCCCCGAAGAAGAAGATGGGTACAGGATACGCTCTCTTCTTCCTCCCAGGAAACATCGTACGGGGAATAGGCCCCATCGTAGCCGCTTTGATAGCCGACCTCTTCGATATGTACCCCATATTCATAGCCTCGGCCGCTTTCTTCTACTTGGGACTCGGCGTACTTGAATTCGGAGTAAGGGAAGACTGGGAACACTAAATCCAGAATCGTCCCGTCAATCTCAGGGAATCCCGCTCCACCGTGCTAGACCAGTCTCTTGCTCATCCTGTAGTAGACCAGTCTCTGACCGTTTTCAAGAGGTATGCAGGTCTGTTCCTCACAGACATAATCCAAGGAGTCGTAGAAGCTCTTCGATACGAGAGAGGAAGCCAAGTCGACCGTCTCTATCCCCCGCTCCTTGGCTTGACCTTCTAGGTCTCCCATAATCCCTTTCCCTATCCCTCTTCTCTGCATCAAGGGATCAACGAATACTCTGCGGATATTTGTTTCAAACAGCGTACCGGTACCAACAATCCTCTTGTCTAAGATAACGACGATCGAATATCCTTTCTCAGCGTCGTCCAGAATATGTTCTTTCGAATGGTACTCCTTGAAGAAGTCGATCGCCTCAGCGGGATAGACGCCCATATAGGAGAGATCGATCGTCCTATCTATCAGCCTCTTGACTTCCTCCAGATCTTCCCTCACGAAACGTCGTGTATCCATTCGAATCATCCTGGACCTACGTGAAGAATATGCTGGAGCCTACTCCTGAAGGTTCTGTTCAGTTATCGGGGCTTGGGGAGACCGAACGCCGACTAGAGACAGCCCTCCATGCGGACATCCTCGAACACTTACTCTTTCAGCTTGACCCAGAGGTCGAGAACCCACTCGGTCTGCGGCTTTCCTTCACGCCAATTCAGATGTTCCTCGAAGCCGTCAACCCAGCCATGTTCGCCTTTCTTCCAGCCCGCATGTTCATATCGGCTTTTCTTTATCCAAGTCCATAGCTGTTGCCAAGCCTCCCTAATATTGAACAGATTCTTGAATCTCAGAACGGCGTATAGCCCACCAGAAATCTCCCTTATCTCGATCTCCCCCTCAGGTTTGATGTCTGGGTTGACCGTTAGGTAGAATTCGTAGCCGTGGGGTTCGGGGTTGTCGGTCGGATACGTGTTCCTCCCGAATAGACGAGCCTCCGCGCTTCCTTCCAGTAGACCCTTGGACCCAACCCAGTCCATCATCTTTTTCCCTGCGTCCTCCTCTGGGGTGTTGCTAAAAACGTGAACGTAGGCTGCACGCATTGCCTCAAGCCTCTCCAACCGGACTTCCGTCTCACTCAAACCAGACATCCCGCGATTGAAGTTCAACTATGCGTTCTCTCGATCTCGCTAAGAACGTGCTCCCCTAAGGGTGTAATCTCGTATTCGTGGGAGGGCTCTCGTCGCCTCACCAGTCTGAGACCCCGCAGGCAGGATAGCGCACTCCTCACACTCTGTTCAGATGCCTTGAGGAGTATTTGCAGAGAATACGCATCCTTCGGTCTACCCCGAAGAGCCTTCAAGACATCAAGGATGACCGGGGACTCGGAAACCTTCTGGTTTCGGATTTCGCTCTGACGACAGGTTTTGCAGAGAAGTTGAAGGTTCGAGAGCCCGACATTCCATCGCCGCCCGTCCTTGTAATGAACCTTCAGATCCTTCGTTGAGCCGCAGATCTCGCACTTGTTGTCTCGAAGCTCGGTAAGCCTCTCCAGAGAAACCATCTGTTTCCTCCCCCATCATAGTCATCTTACGATATATTTCAAACCGATCGGGAATGGCAGATAGGCCCCTTCCACCAAAAGGATTCTTGAATTTCTTTCAATCCTCCGCAACGGTTTGTACGTTTATCCAAGCCTCGTAAATAAAAGGAATAGGGCGACCATGAGAACAGGAATGTCTACATGTCCAACAAGCGTCGAGATGTGATCTTGACCTCGACGTCTCTCCGGTTCCCTAAAGAATAAAACCCGAATCGTGAATATACTGGCAACTCTTTATCGCAAGAACCTAGGAATGGAGGAATTCGGCATATGCCCAAGCCTAAAGTAGCCATAGTGAAAGGAGAGACCCCGAGCCTGATGGTCAAGCAGGCGCTGCAGCTGATCCACGCCGAGGAACTGGTCTCCGCCGAAGACCGAGTCCTCATAAAGCCGAACTGCGTCATTCCGAGATCCCCCTCGACTGGAACAACCACTGATCCGCGTGTGGTAGACGCGTTGATCCAGTTCGCCGAGAACCAAGGGGTGAAGGATACCGTCATTGCAGAGGGGGGTGCGGTAGGCCGTACCGATGAAGCCTTCGACGTGAGTGGTGTGAGAGATGTTTCGACCCGGCGCAACGTCAAACTCGTCAACGTGAACAAGGATGAAGGCGTCCGAGTGAAGATCCCGAACGCGAGGACCCTCAGAGAGGTGTCGGTGGCGAATACCGTGATGGAGAGCACCTGTATCATCAACGTCCCGGTGCTGAAGATACACCACATGGCGGTCGTCACCCTCTGCATAAAGAACCTGATGGGTGCAATCCTTCCTCCCAGAAACCTAACAATGCATACCGACATCGACGAGAAACTCGTAGACCTCTCGTCCATCATCAGACCCAAGATCAACCTGATCTCAGGCATCGTTGGGGCAGAGATGGACGAGACGTCAGGAAGCCCGGTTAAAATGGGTCTCGTCGTAGCCGGTAGAGACATCGTCGCCGTGGATGCCGTCGGGTCTGCAATAATGGGGGTAGACCCTGAAGAGGTCGAATACCTACGGTTGGCGGAGGAGCGGGGACTCGGAACAGGAACGTTGGAGAAGATCGATATCCTAGGAGACCCCATCGCCTCAGTAGAGCGGGTCTTCGACCGAAGCTTATCCGAGACCCGAAGGAAGAGCTATGCGAAAACCTATGGTCCAGATTGCCTGTCCTGTCCGAGAGAAGAACTCAGACGATATTGGGAAGGAAGGGCGTAACGGATACACCGACGTCCGAGATGAGAACTCAAACCAGCCAATAACCATAGTCTTCGTGGACGTTAAGACTGGGTCGAGAGCCCTACTGTCCCCCATCCAGAAGAGGATAAAAGAATCCGTAGAGAACGGCAGGGTCAGATGGGAAACGCTACGACTGGAATCAGAATAGAAGGCGTATCCTTTCTTAGCGTATGCCTAAACGGTGGTATCTCGCCGTCCGGCGAATTCATATCTTGAACTAAAGATGATTTCCAGCTTCGTACCCAACCTCGGCGATCTTACCCATTGTTCCTATAATAGAAACGACGATCGGCCTCATCTTGCACTCGGTCCTACAGCAGATCTCATATAAACAAATTTAAAAGTTTAAATACATTGAGACCGGATGTTACAGTCCAATCGGTGCGGTCCATGTCCGCGTCAGAGAAGAGTCTAGGAACTTTCGAGAAATACCTGGCAGTATGGGTCATTGCATGTATGGGCGTCGGTCTAGCTCTCTCACAGTACCTGCCTAGCCTAAGCGTTGCCATCGACAACTGGCAGATTAGAGGCATCAGCATCCCCATCGGAATATGCCTATTTCTGATGATGTATCCAGCGCTCCTCAACCTACAGGTAGAAGAACTGAAGAAACTCATGAGAAACCCTAAGCCGATATTCCTCACCCTAATATCGAACTGGCTAATCGCACCAATAGTGACCGTATTCCTCGCCAACGTATTCCTAGCAGGTCACGACCAGCTTATCGTCTCGTTGATCCTTCTTGGTAGTAGTCCTTGTACCGCAATGGTGCTGGTGTGGGGCTCCCTTGCCCAGGGGAACCAAGAACAGAACGTGATCAATACAAGCTTGAACACGGTGACCATCATGTTCCTTTACGCGCCGATTGTATCCCTGCTGACTGGGATACAGAACATACAGATTGACAGAGTTCTACTCCTCACATCCGTTCTCATCTTTATAGGTGTGCCCATGATCGTGGGGCACTTCTCAAAGAGATACCTCCTCAGTAGCAGAGGGATGGCATGGTTCAACAATGTCTACAGGCCAATAGTGGGTAGAATCTCAATCATAGCGCTGCTGACTACTCTCATCGTCTTGTTCAGCCTAAATGGTGATGTCCTGTTTAGCCGCCCAGACCTCATGGTAATGGTCTCTCTGCCCCTGATCGTCGGCTTCATCATAGTTGTGGGTTATAACCTTCTTGTGACTAGACTATCCCAACTGCATTACCGGGAGGCTATTATTACCGTGATCATAGGTAGTTCAAGCCATTTTGAGATCGCCATTGCCACCGCCATCGCCCTATATGGGTTAGGATCACAGGCAGCTCTCGGGACAACGATGGGGCTCTTCTGGGAGGTGCCAATCATGCTTAGCCTTGTTTGGCTTGGTAGGAAACTGAACCATGCAGGGTTCTGGAAGAACTGAGTCTATCCGAGACGTTCTCTCCTACTCGTACCACTTACTTCGATCCCGTATTCACGTCGCCATGGGAATCGAAAGAAGGATAGTTTGAAGACAAGCCTTAACGTATAGTGTCAACCTGATACTCGAAGAAAAAGAGTCTAGAGGTTGAATCCTACACCGAATGACTCCGATGATCAAGTCCGATTCCGTCTGGCGGCAAGATCATTTTGCCTCCAAGAGATGGAACGTCGAAATCACAAGGTTGAGCACATGCATCGGCCAAAAATCTCCATAATCCTGAGAGGTGAGTAAGAGATGATTCGCGTCTTCACCATTGGTTTAGTCCTCTACTTTACTGGGCTCGTCATACTATACGTAGTCAAGGAAAAGAGAGAATACATAATAGAACGCTTTGGGGAAAACCGGCTGGTCCTAATCTTCACCCTAGGGTTCACAGCCCTAGGGTTAGGTATCCTTCTCCTCATAATATCCGGCTTGGGGCTGCTCTTCTTCGCCGTTGAATCCAACTGGTACACCGCAAGCCTCTAGCGAGCATCGCATCAACCAGAAATATCCGGTGTCAAAACCCGGCGCTTACTCAGATCGAATGTCATGATATGTCGAGAGATTATTGCACAGCGCATGTCGGTGCTACGTCACCATTATTCCTATTAACCTTGTGACAGAGACAATAGGTCTGTTCAAGATTTTGTGAGGTAGTCGAGGAATGGTCGAAGATCGTTTGATCGAGGCGTTGAAGGGTATTCCTATAGAGTTCTTGTCCGGCATGCTTGACGCGTTTCCCATGGAGTTCTCTGTGATTGATGCCGATGACAAGGTGAAATTCTGGAACAAGCATGAGACCCGGATCTTCAAGAGGCCTCATGGAGTACTTGGGAAGAATGTACGTAACTGTCATCCAAAGAAGTCTTTAGACAAGGTATTGAAGGTGATCGAGAGACTACGGAACGGGGAGAGCGATCACGTCGACTTCTGGATCGACCTTCCAGAGGATGAACAACCTCGAAAGCTCCTGATAAGATACTACGCCATAAGAAACAGGGATGGCGAGTACCTCGGCATACTGGAGACCACTATGAACATAACCCCTCTACAGGAGATAACCGGAGAGAACCGCCTAGGCGATATGACGTAGGCATTGTGTATCTGATAATGGTTAAGCATCCACCATATGCATGCTTTGCGAGGGAATAGAGGTCTCCGTACCTATCCATCCCCCTCAAGGATCGTAACCGATGCCTCCAGCTAGCTAACCTCAGGTACTTGAGGCAGCCCGGCTACCTGTATGAAGTGACTCGCTATGCACTATGGGTTCATGGCGAAGATCGAGTAGTTCAGAATAGCCGCGAAACTCACCCACAGAACGTACGGCAACAGTAGCAGTCCGGCGGTCCTTGACACTTTGAGAAACTCCCATATGGTCAACAGTATGGTTAGCCAAAGCAATCCGATCACGGCCAAACCTGAGATGGGGGATCTGAACCCGAAGAACACCACGGACCACAAGGCATTCAGAGCCAGTTGAACTGCAAATATGGCTAGTCCCCTCTTAGCCCTCTCGTCTCTCTTCCTTTCTCGCCAGACAAGGAACGCCGAGATCCCCATAACAGTGTAGAGTGTTATCCAGACCGGTGCAAACAGCCAACTGGGCGGTGTGAAGGACGGCTTGTTCAAGTATGCATACCATCCGGATATCGAAGGATACGTGAAATACGACCCGACGAGACCGGAGAACTGACATACGAGTATGCTTGCAGCCAATTGAAGAATATCCGATGTCTTGATACCTTTCAAACCGAGGCCCCTCCTGAGATCATGTTTCTACAGAAATACTCGGTAAGATGAATAGGCTGGTAAGATATCTCTTTATCCCTTTGGGCGGTGATTGGGGTACCGTCGGATATTGCTCAATCGACAAATGGTCCATGCTGGTAGATGGGTTCTCCATGAGGTTTACCTGCGACAACCAAGAACCGAGAAAAGACCTTGCCCTCTACAGGTAACTCCTCCCCCTCATTGAGCAGAAAGGCCTCCCCAGCGCTGATCATTGTCTCTCCCGTTTTCAAGACGCCTTCGAAGGCGAAGGATAGACTGTACACCAGTCTCTGAGACAGACCCAAAGGCTGACGGCGGACACCGGAGCACGGGGGATTCGATGAGACTCTCCGCGTCTACTTGGCTGAGGGAACCCCCTCGGCACCCATCTTATGCAGCCCCACTATTTATCTCAATATGCAATATATATAATACCCACCTAAAATATATTAAGAACACTCAAATATATATGTTTGAGGTGAGAAGATGAGTATAAGAAGAATATTAGAAGATCTTGCAAGATCCTTCGAGTACAGTCTTACACATGACTCAGTCCTATACTGTACCTCGCCATACTACTTCGACGAAGAGTAGTATTACCGGTACCTATCGTGGACTGCTGAACTAGGTTTTCTTTTCTAAAAACATTCGCCTCCTACTTCCGGTTCCTAACGACGCAACAATAAACGTTATCTATGGTATTCGTGAGGCTGACAGTATATACCGGAATGTTGTCGGAGAACCATCATGCTAGGGGTCTACCCGACACACAGATTCGACTGAGAAATACCGCAACACCTACAAGATTGGACAGAAGAAAAAAATCTTATAATCGCAGGAAGAACCCGGAGCCCCCGGGGGCATGGAATCCTCGTCCAATAACACCTCTCTGATGGACCAATAGATATATTCTCAATGACTAAGTATCCTTTGGGATACCATGATCGTAAGATGGCTGGGTCATGCAAGTTTCCTCATCAAGACCCAAGAGAAGAATATCTATATCGATCCCTATGCGGGTGACTACTCAGAGAAAGCTGACATCGTTCTCATAACTCATGACCATAGGGATCACTGTGACCTTAACAAGCTCTCGGCTATACGGACATCCAAGACAACAATCCTCACGAGCGAACCTTGTTCCGAGAAGATACCACCGAACAATGTGGTTACCATGTCACCTGGCGAGAGTAAACAAATCAACGGAATGACAGTCCACGCAGTTGAGGCCTATAACCTGAAGAGATTCCGGTCTCCAGGCATACCGTACCACCCGAAAGGAACTCAGGTCGGATTCGTCTTGGAGTCAGAAGGTAAAAGGGTCTACCATGCAGGAGACACAGACCTAATCCCGAATATGAGTGAGCTGAAAAGCATAACCCTCGCCTTACTGCCTATCGGGGGAACGTATACGATGGACTTGGAGGAGGGGGTTGAAGCCGTTTTGACGATTCGACCAGAGATGGTTATGCCTATACACCGCAGAGAATCAGATATCCCGGGGTTCAAGGAGAGGGTTGAACGCAGATCGGGCATCAAGGTTCTTGCGACGAATGAGGGAGCTGAAGTAACTCTATAGCTCAACTCCGGCTAGCAGATAACTATGCTCTTCAAGCGCCGATAAGCAGGTACTTCTATTCCTAACCGTAGTCAGCAGACAAATCTGCTCTGCATAGTTCAGCCCAGCAGACTGCCCTTACCACAGCAAGCACAAAGGCTTACAGCGGACACTCCAGTATCCGTTAGTTCTTTTGGCACGCATTCTTTTACATCTGTCTTGGGTCGATCTCCCCCTCTTGTATACTGGATTGGAGCCGCCGTCATTCTTAGCGGCTCAAATATGATCCTGGAAGCCGCCTCTACCGCGTCTTGCCTCTGACAAGCGACGGTAGTATGCTTCCGACGCAGAGAATAGTTAGGATAGTCAATGCGGATTTCATGGCCCCCAGAAAAAACGCGTAGCTCTCTGGCGTGATCTGGGTCCTCCCCATCTGTGTTGCGAATACGATCATGACGATTCCGATGCTCAACGTCTGTCCGATAGACCTTGTTGTGTGACGTGTAGCCGAAGCCACTCCGTAGGTCTCTTCCCCAACCGAACTCATGACCGCAAGTATATTGGGCGACGTGAAGAATGCGTAACCGAGACCGATGAGAACCAGATCAGCTACCACGAACCCCAGACCAGTCCCCTTATCCAGGAAGGTCAGCAAAGCAAGCCCCAACACTGTCAACCCTATACCTGTCGAGGCGACTATCCGAGGCTCGATTCTGTCCGAAAGTCGACCGGCAAACGGCGAAAAGACCGTCTGAATGACAGACTGTGCAGCTATGACCAACCCCGTATCTTGGGGGCTGATCCCTTGGACGTACTGCAGGTACAGGCTCAGAAGAAAACCAATAGTGAACGTCGAGCTGAAATAGAGCAGCGCCGCCAAGTTGGAGAAGGCGAAGGCGGTGTTATCTCTGAAGAGACGCACATCCAGCATTGGATTCTCCATATTCACCTCCCTTCTCACGAATGCGATGACACCCAACGCACCCGCTAGAATCAGCAATAAACCCGGCATCGTCGGTAGCAGAGAGAAACCGTATATCGTCACCGCAACGGTGAGGCTGTAGATCAAGGCGCTGGGAGAGTTGAACTCTCTCTCCGGGCGACCCGGCTCCTCCTTCAACCTCCAGAAAATGATCGCAGCCGTGATCAAGCCTATGAGCGCCATAGAAAGGAAGATGCTTCTCCACCCAAACCGCTGTGTCAAGACCCCGCCCAAGAAAGGTCCTAGAGAGAGCCCGAGATAGACCGTAGCAGAGTTCACCCCCAAGGCGGTGCCTTGCTCTCCGGGAGGGAACACCGAGGTCAAGATTGCCGTCCCAGTGCAGAAAATCATTGCACTGCCAACTCCCAAGAGAATATTGAATAGAATAAGCAGGACGACAGAAGTCGAGAAGGCAGAAAAGAGGGATGAAATGGTGTAAACCAGTATCCCGTACTTGAAGAACCTCTCCCTCCCGTAGATATCAGCCATTCTCCCAAACGGTAAAAGAAGGGCTGCCGCAGTCAAGAAATAAGAGGTGGTAACCCAACCCAGCAGAACCGCGTCCACTGCGAATTCCCTCCCGACTGAGGGGAGGGCAATGTTGGTAGAGGCGCTTGCGAAGGGTGAGAGAAAAGAACCCAACGAGACGACGAATAAGGCAGTCCTCTTAACCCCGAGACTATCCGTAGCCATCCGACAAGCCCCTCTTTCTGCCTCTCTCTGGCGCCCGATTGTTGAGTGCAGCTATCCTCCTCCGATATTCTAATCATCGATCTCAAACACGAGAATGGGATGCGAAATATCCCTGCTAACCCGATAATAGACTCTCTTACAATGTCTCCCAATATTTCTATGTTCTCATCCCCTATCCATTCTTCACTCTAAATTCTCTACTCCTCTTCGCTTAATTGAACCAGGTAATCCTCCAATCTGCTCTAATGATGATTCCCCGAGGACTAACGGCGTCTTCTAATGTGACGGTCTAATCTGGTGAGTAAAACGGATAGGAGAATGACTGACGGTAGGTAACTCAACTCTACGAGGAGGTACCTACCGATCGAGAGGATGCCGAAGTTCGCTGGGCTCCCGATTGTCGTGTTCCAGAAGACCAGATTCGGATTTCCCAGCAGCAGGTAGTACTCTTGTATGAAGGGCTGGTTGATCAGATACATCGCGTAGGAGTTGACGCCTACGAAGACGAGAAGCCTATTTCGTGTCGTCTCGGATTTCTGCGTTTGTTGCGTACCTTTTGACTGCTTCTACACCGTTCTTGCAACTAGATCTTGTTGTGTAACCCTCACTCCTGAGGATTACCTCCCGGTTCGGGGCAACAAGGTTGAACCTGTACTCTCCCCTCGCATCCTCGAACACCCTGAATCTTCCCATAGACACATCTGGTATGCCTGCCTGCTCACGCCGCCGCGCTCTGATAAGCATGTAAACCAGTAATGCAACAATGAGAATAGTGACAAGCCACCCCTCCCATGGGCAGCCCAATGGACCTGTGCCCATGGCGAAACAGAGGACTTCGAGTAATACCCCAGACATATACAAACCCCGATGTACCCGTTTGGGGGTTACGGTGTTAAAATTTTACGTTTAGAAACTCATTACCATTTCTACTATCATTAATGGTCTTCAACGGCGCTCTCACCTTCCTACTCTAACCCGTCTTCGCCCAGAATGATTATTTCTTCTCAAAGACGCCGGACAGAAGTAACAATAACAGACACCCCATTCGCATACGTATACGTTTAGCGCTGAAGGATGAGCCGTTCATCAGACATCCCCTTCTCACCCGACTTCCTATCCGCGATCATAGAAGAACCGCATTTCTCCGTGCATAACAGCCTTCTCTGTCTGCCTACAGTTCGATCACAAGTAGCCTTGATAGGGAGAACCAGTCCTCAATTATATCCCTGCTTGCCTCGCCGTAATATTTCTTGTAGAGCGCCACCTTGCCTGCCCAAGCCTCATCCGTTCCCTCCTCCAAATACCGTGCTTTCCCGGTGAAGTGCTCCCCGCCGATCTCAAAAGAGACATGGCTGTTATTCCTGATGTTCTTCATCCAGTCCGTCTCCTCGCCCTCATGGCTCAAGTAGACTTTACCGTCACGGACAGCAAACAACAGCTCCACCGTATGAGGTCTCCCCGTCCTGCGTCCCTCAGTCATAAGGTGGATATGCCTCCTATCCGCCACCTTCACCAGGTCTTTCTTCCCAGCCATGTTGTCCACTTCTCCATCCCGCATTCACGATAGGTGTATTCTCAAATTAGGAATAACCTACCGCTTGGAATTTAACGTCTATCCGATTCTTACCTGACAACGCGAAGTCTACCGGCAGCGGTTCCTGTTGAACTGTAAAAGGCTACACCGTAGACCCGAGGTACCTGTCCATATTAGGCTAACAGGGTGTTCCGATTGAAGCTGCATAGATGGACGATCGATCTGAACCAAGATTTAATGTAGGCTCAGATACGACTCTGCCATACGAATCGATCAAGAAGGAGGGTACCAAATGACTAAGGTATGCTTATCCCTGAGCGCCACCCTCGGCTGGGGGACCATAAGAAAGTCCGCTATAAGAGCCGAGAGACTCGGTTATCATTCGGTGTGGTTCGGGGATCACTTAATGAGCAGCCCATTCCAAGGTCATGCCTCTCGTCTCGAGTGTTGGACCCTGATATCCGCCCTAGCCCCTCAGCTGGAGACACTCAGGGTTGGACCTCTTGTCCTCGCGAACTCGTTTCGAAACCCCGCACTCTTAGCGAAGATGGCTGCAACCCTAGATGTTATCTCCGATGGCCGCCTCGAAATCGGCATCGGCGCAGGCGGGGTACAAACAGAATATGCGGGATACGGGTACGAGTGCCCGCCTCCCGCTGTCAGACTCAAACAGATGGAAGAAGGCATCCGCATAATGAAGCTACTGTGGACCGAAGAGAATCCGAGCTTCAAAGGGGACTACTACTGGATAAGAGACTCAGTATGCGAACCCAAACCAGTTCAGAAACCCCATCCCCCACTCACCGTCGGCGGGTCAGGAGAGAAACTCACGCTGAAGATCGTCGCGAGAGAGGCTGACCGATGCAACTTCCTCCCATGCGGACTCGAGAGATTCAAACACCTGCTCGACGTGTTACGCGGTCACTGCAAGGCTGTCGGAAGAGACTTCGATGAGATCGAGAAATCACTGTACACGCAGGTATACCTTTTCAAGAACGAGCAGGAGATAGAAGCCCGGTCAGAGAGGATCCGAGAGCTGGGGCCGAGAAGACCCGGCGGCGACTCGTTGGACGCCTTCAAGACTAGGGTGCTTTTCGGAACCATAGAGGACTGTGTCGAGAAACTGAGGAGATACAGGTCGCTAGGCGTCACATGCTTCATCCTGCGATTTCAAGGAAAAGAGCACGGTCTACCCGAAGAAAGCTTCGACCTATTCAACGAGCATATCCTAGACGAGATCCTAAGATAGCCTCCTCTTACGGGTGATTCCTGACACCTCCACTAACCCGCGGGCTCTCCCCTCTGGGCGACCGGTCAAGCCGACCATCGATACGGCTCTCCGCCTCTTCTATAGGCGCCTATGAGAGGTCGCTGGGAAGCAGCTCTTGTGAGCCTTCCTCCCTATTCGCGGATCTTCGCCATCTCCCTGTCCACGTCTTCCAAACCCAGTCTCTTGAGTTCCTCTGAAGTGGGTATTCCGTTATCATCCCACCCCATCTCCGCGTAAGCCTTCTTCCTCTCTTCCATGATCTCAGCTCTGTCCGGGAATCTTCCCTTGTAGGGGCCGCTTGAGAGCGGGGTGTACCATCTCTCGGGGTTATCGTCGCTGGCGGCGGGATCCCATATTATGTCCGGTCCTCCCAGCAGAATCGCGGCTCTCTGGATCTGTATGATCCGCCTACCGTTGACCTCCGCCCACTCTTCCATCGTCATCTCCACGCCTGTCACAGCCTTGTAGAACTCCCAGATGATCTCGGTGTTTCCCCACCCAACACTCATAACACATACTACCATCGAGTCGCCGAGGGCGGCGGCAGCCTCCCCGTAGGGAGGTCTCCCGATGGACGTGTGGTCTCCGCCTTGGACCGAGAGCGCGTATCCGAGGTAAGGGAAGTGCTCCCCTGTCCGTATTCCATGCGCTCCGACTTCTATACCTTTGAACTGAACCATGTACTTGGTGACGTCGACCCCTTTCATCTCCGATATCTTCACAGCTGCCCTGTAGGTTCCTTCTGCCAGGACGTCCCCTATCTCACGTCTCTCCGTGATAAGCTTCGCGAGCTCCCCCATTGCCTCGGCGTCCCCCCACCTAGGTTCGATCCCGCCGAAGTCCTCTCTGGTGAGTATTCCTCGCTGGAAGAGTTCGGCTGCAAACCCCATGGTGTTAGCGCTGTTGATCCCGCTCAGTCCCAGGTCGTCGACCACTGCTGAGATGTAGAGCACCTCATCTGACTTGAAGATCCCGAGATTCGGGCCGCAGTACGCCTCGAGTTCATAGTCAGGGTTGTCGGTGATAGCGCCCTTGAATCTACCCGTCTTGGTCATCGCCAGCTTCATGCATGCTGTATGGCACCCGTAGTCGCTCCAATACCTCTTAACCCAGTTACGTGTCTCAAAATTGATGACGCCTATATCCCTCTCATCATGCCACTCCTCCTGCCAGTTACGGACAGGCTCGGAGCTGGCGTCTGCACCGACCGAGTATCCCCCGGCCCCAGTACCCCAGAACGGAAAATCGCCTCGGGATGAATAGAGCTTTTCGAGAAGGACCGGTATCTGCTCTGGGTGAGCAACCTCGGGGAGTGCCCCTGTTCCCTTAGCTACCAGAGCCTTCACGTTCTTGGAGCCCATCACGGCTCCGTACCCACCATAACCGCAGGCGTGGGTCCACTTCTGCATCACAGCCGCATTTCTCACCATATTCTCCCCTGCCGGACCGGTGTATAGGATCCCTGGCTCCTTCCACAACCCGAAAGCAGAGTCCCTCTCCGTCAGGAGGCTCCTCACCTCCCTGTTCACCGCTAGGATGGTCTGTTTGCCATCCATCCCCCATAACTTCTCAGCGTCCATAATCTCGACTTTCCCGTCTGTCACCAGAATGTAGACAGGTGACTCCGCCTTGCCGCTGAGAATCACCCCGTCGAACCCAGAGCACTTGAGCTCCAGAGGGAATTCCCCGGAAGACGTCGAACCCACGATACCGTTGGACAACGGCGACTTACCTGAACAGCAGATCCTCATCCCAGTAATGTACCCTGTCAGCGGACCAATAAGCGCGAGAAAGAGGTTATCGGGACCCAAGGGATCGACCTCCCTCCACCTCTCACCGAGCCTATCCCACAGGATCTTCGCAGCCAGCCCTCTCCCCCCAACGTACTGTCTGAGCATCTCTTCGCTCGGACTAAACTCCGTGACTTTCCCGTCTGTAAGATCCACCTCGGCTATCTTACCTGTATATCCGTAGGGCATTAGATGAACTCCTCCCCTTTCTCACCGTAAATACCGACAACCAGGTTTTCCGTGATCTCCTCCGGTTTCTTGGCGTAGAGATCGTAGTTCTTAGAAGCCGTGCGGTTAGACCTCACGAGCGCATCGAACCTCATCCGTTCACATATCTTGGCGCATTCAGGCTCCCCCCCGCAGAGGTCACATATGACTACATGTTCCCTCTCAGGATGCAGGTGAGGCACCTCCCCAGGACACGCCCTTATACAAGCACCGCATGCAGTACACTTCTCGTCGCTGACGATCACCGCCCCGGTCTCCTCATCCACGGATAGTGCCTCCACAGGGCATGAATCGACACAGGGGTAATCCTGGCACTGAGTACAAAGGTGGGGGACCTCCACCCCAGGGATAAGCATGAAAACCCTGACCCTCGACGCCTCCGGCCAGATCCGTCCCTCATGCTTGAGCGAACATGCAACCTCGCAGAGCCTGCAACCCGTGCAGGCCTTAAAGTCCCGAGCTACCCAAGGCTTCCTCACCATTCTATACGCGCACATTTCCTACTCATACCTTCTACAAAACAATCTTCCACAATATGAATTTCACAGTATACATGTTTTTCTTATGAAGAGGGGCGAGAACACTATCCTTGAGGATAGGGTGGACCCACAGAGACACAGCTCGTACAAGAGATGCCGGTGAAAATGAAGATCGCCGATCGCCGCGTCAGACCTTATGAGCCCAACAGTCCGAAGATTCGTGTTGGCTCCTCTGGACAGGTGCGGATATTAGAGTCCGATTCTTGCCGACAACAAGCAGTTGATAGACGGCAGTACCCGGTGAACTGCGGGAAGGCTGACAGCAGAAACCCACGTTATTTTCACTATGCAATCCAGAAGGGGGGTATTGGCAAGAATTTACCAGTAGATAGACTGCCTTTCTCCGGTAAGATGGCCTCTTGATCCTCCTATATATCATATGCCCTGACTAGGCATCATATGCTTTGAGGAGAGTGTATGCCCACGAATCTACCTGTGGTAGAAAGAAAAGGGAAGAATAAAGACGCGCGCCTCTATTCTTCCAGCATCTTCTTAAGGTTCTTGAGGCTCTCTTCCATGCTCTTCTCCATCTCCCCGCTCATCTTGAGTTTGTCTAATACCTGTCCAAGTATGGAGTACGGCAGGTCATAATCCATTGTCATGGTCACCTTTGTCTTGGAGTTGGTCGGTATCAGGGTCATAGAGCCGTCTATACGCATGGGTTCTTCACAGTGCCAGAAAGCTTTCTTATTCTCATCATACTCAGTCATCTCAATGTCATACTCCACGGTCCTATCCATCTGCTGCATGACACAATGGGCAGTCACCCCTTTCCCATAACGCTTTTTTGACGTGATTTTACAACTCTTCATACTAGCCATCCATTCAGGCATCCTCTCCAACTCTTTTGTAACGCTGAAAACCTTCTTAGGAGACGCCTCGATCTCGATACTCTTCTCTATCTTAGCCAAGAGATCACCTCCCCCAACATTCTATCTCTATACTATGGTCTATCCGTCTTAAGAATGACTACCATGCTCAATGATGCATCAGGGGATCTTGACTGAATTTACCTGTAAATCGTACCTCAGCAGTAGGGGTGATTTTCCGGTCTATCTATTCATTTATCTTATCGATAGAATATGCGCTTATAATTGCCTGCTTCAGGGGTCGTCTCAAGCATTGAGGTAATCGTTCTTCACGCCTAGCATTTCCCGATGTCGTAAGACTCCCCCAGGGCTTGAGAAGGTGCTGGAAGAGAATGGAGAATACTGCTCGTTCTATGCGGCTCGCGATTAGACCGTTTGAGCCATCAGATCTTGACAGCGTTTGTTATATCGAACGGAGATCGTTTCCGCATCCCTGGTCGAGGATCGAATTCAGGCTTTTCCATTGGAGAAGCCCAAGCGGGTTCCTCGTGGCAGTGGGAAATGGGAAGGTTGTCGGCTATGTCATAGCGGAAATAGCGGAGCGTACAGAACCCCAAGGGCTCAAGGTAAAACGGTCTGCACACCTGCTGAACATAGCGGTCGATCCTAGACTTAGGCGTAAACGTGTCGGTAAGGCGTTGATGGGAGCCATCACCGCCCGTGCGAAGGAAGAAGGCGTAAAAGACATTTGGTTGGAGGTTCGCGCCTCAAATTCGACAGCTAGAAGCTTCTACTCGAGGATAGGCTTCCAGGAGATAGGTCGAAGACCACGTTACTACCTGAGCGAGGACGCTGTAGTAATGATGAAAGAGCTTTAGATTCTACCCAGCGTCCCCATCGCGACCGGAGAGCGGCTGTCCACAAAGTGGGAGTTCCGGCAACTATTCGAGAAGCAGGCAGCCCAGATCATCCAGATAGAGATCGGGCTCAACGGAATACTTGAGTCAAAGAAGATCGCTGGTATGGCCGAGGCGTACTACGCCCAGATTGCACCCCACATGTACTGTAGACCGATAAACGGGGCGGCAAACATACAGCTCGACGTCTGCAGCCCCAACTTCCTCATACAGGAAGGGATCGAGACATGGGGCGGATTCCACGCAGAGATCTTGAAAGAGCCCATCAAGTGGGAGAAAGGCTACATATTACCACCCAGCAAACCGGGGTTAGGCGTTGAGCCGAACGAAGAAGTAATCACTAAACACCTCCGTCACGCGGCACCGTAAAGAGTCAGGGGGCCTCCAAACTGCTCTTGGTCCAAACCTCTTCTGGAGATGTGCGGTCGTCTAGAGGGTTTACTAGTGTGTCGTCGGAGTCGAGATTGCTCAACCCTGTGCGCCGACTCTCTACGCCATATTGAAGGCTGACAGCGGAGGCTTCTACGCGTTGGGCAACGCTTTTAAGAACCTGTTCTCTCAGGGCTGTCCTTGGTGCTTGGCTTGTTGAGTTATGTGGATCTGTTTGACTACGTCAAGCAGGAGCGCACTAGAATAGTTGAGGCACTGGAGAAGCTGTCGAACGAGGAGTTCACGAAAAGCAGAGGGCTCAGCTTCGATAGCATAAAAGACGTCTTCGTACACACAGTAATGAACGAAGACACCTGGCTACATTACAGGGCGTCCGGACTGGGAAACTACACCGACCGAAAGCTTGAGGATTTCAAAGACCTTGAAGACATCAAAGAATACATCGCCGAGGTAGACGAGAAGACCTCAAGGCTCTTCAGCGGAATGACTGACAGGGATCTCCAAAAGGATGTCAAGAGACTGGGTCGAGACGGGAGAGAATACGTATACAGGCTCGAACAGGTGCTTTACCACCTACCGATCGAAACGATCCATCACTTCGGAGAGATCTTCGGGGAGTTCTGGAAGATGGGTCTCATAGCACCATACTATTCATACCTAGCCTACTCGAGAGAAAAGATCAAACCAAAGTGACCTACTGGCTTCTTCCCCTGCCTAAATCAACTCGATACCGGGGTACCTTAACCTGAAGGACCTTTTATCTATCACATACTCATCCCTGTAGTCACTCACGCGCGTTATGGCAAGAAGCCGAGGATAATCTCCCCGGGTAATCCAAGCAGGTTTACTCTCTCTCTGTGTTCTATTTCATAACCGGCTTCTCTTACTGATTCCTCAACATAGATTGGTCTGCAATCAATGTACTTCGGAAATCTTTCGTGCGCCCATCTGTAGAGCCTCAATAGGATGGATTCCCCATTCTCGTTTGACATACTGACAACCCCGAGTCTCCCGTGCGGCTTGAGCACCCTCTTGATCTCTTCGAGAACCCTCGGTATCTCTGGGGTATCAAAAGTCTCCAAGGCAAAACCCATGAAGACTGCGTCAAACATGTCATCCTCATACGGCAGATGTAAGGCGTCCCCGCAGTGTAATTCAACCCTCTCTTCAAGCCCCGCCCTTTCAAGCCTCCTTCTTGATACCTCTACCATTCCAGGAGAGATATCGATACCACAGGCTTTGCCCATCCCCCCGACTGATTCTGCTATCTGCTTCAGGCTATGACCTGTCCCAAAGCCGATCTCAAGGACCCTTTCTCCCGCTTGAACCCCTAACAAGTCTAGTGCCTTCTTGACGTATTTCTTCTCGAAAGGGGTGAAGTAGTCGTAGATCCTGCTTATCTTGTCATAGCTCTCCCTAGCCTGCTCCTTGGTTCTATGAACCCTCAGTATCTTCGCCATACTTCCTAGTTTAAGATAGTTGAAATATAAGGCATCAGCGGCTTTCCAGTGGATCAGACGCACACGGAGCATAGGCGTACACAGGATGATCTATGGCCCCTCTGTCATTCACTCTTTTCTACCGCCTAACCCTCTATAAAGACCACAAGTAATTGCGGGTCTTGCTGTTTCTCTGTGTTGCACCTAAGAAATCCCGCGTCAAGTTACACATAGCTTCACTCTCGCTGACATCGAATGCTGGGATACTGCCGAGGGGTCACGGGGGACCTAAAGTCTGACCAACAGAAAAATCGTGTTTAGCTACCTATTACCTTTGAGAAGAACGCTTTCCAGGCAATACACAGTCAACATCGTCTCTTCGCATAGATATCCAACGGTACATATCTCACAGAGCCTCTTCAATTCTCCAACCGAGGTGTCCAAGGTTCTTTTCTCCTCGTGCAACTGGTACAGAAGCTTCAGGTATTTCCCTTCCACGAGTCTCGGTACCTCGTTTCTGCGGTCTAATCCGTACCACTCGTATACCCCTCTATCCCCCTTCGACGAATTGCAGCTCTTGCACGCCGTTATAGCATTGTCTCCGATATCTGGTCCGCCCCGATTCCGGGGAATCAGATGATCCACACTCAAATCATCCCTGCTACCACAATAGATACACTCGCCGGATCGTTCCCTCTCCTTGATGTATTCCCTGATCGAGCCCGACCAGTTGATCTTCCCATTCTGAAGCTGCTTGAACCTGTTCATGATGAAACGGTAGTTCTTGTCGAAACCTGCGGATCTCGCTATCAGCTTCGCGTACTGCCAGAGAATAAGGTCCTTCACAGTCTTGACCGCTGAAGGTGGCAAAGAAACCCCCCAATGTCTTTCAGTGACCTGCTATAAACACTTGACTGGTTGACTGTACCAGTGCATCAAGCCTCAGGATCATGTGTCGACCTGTCTTGTTAGAGGTGTATGAAGGCAGACGGCAGCCACCGAATCGCTATCCTACTACTCTTCAGGTAATGAGGTTCCTGAAGTGGCTCAACCCGCTAAGTTGTTCTTTTCGTATTGTACCTGAAGGCTGACAGCGGAAACCCCCATGTCAACAGTAGACCGTGAATCCCGGTCTTCTTGTGGACTCATAATCTATAAGGTATCAACCCTACACGTCTACTGTCAAGAACGTGAGAAACGTCCTGTTCATAGGGAGGCATCAAGATATGTCAGTGGATCAACGCAAGAATGTCGACGCTGCAGCTGTCCTCGTTGACAGGGGAGACCAGTACTTCTCAGAACACCTAAACGAACACCGCATGGTTCAGGAGGCCGGATAGATGCGAATGTTGATGCTCCACGTCGACCATTTCAGCAGCACCATCACCGAAAAAGGGAGGTCCAAGCTCGTCGAAGACTGGGACCCAGAAAGAACCATAACAGTCCAAGAAGCACTGCTCATACTTACCAGCGTAGAGAAGCAGGACGAACCGAACCCCGCAAACACCTCAGAGAAGGCAGCGGATGAAATAGCCCGATTAGCCCACAAGCTGAAAGTCGACACAATAGTCCTTCACCCCTTCGCACACCTATTCTCAGACCTCAGCAAACCCGAGACTGCAGTGGAGACCCTGAAGCTAACAGAAAAAGAGCTGGTACGACGCGGATTCACCGTCACTAGGACCCCGTTCGGCTGGTTCAACACCCTAGAAATGAAGGCCAAAGGTCACCCGCTATCAAGAGTGGCAAGAACAATATGATTCACATAAACACATAGAAGATGACAATGGCATCTTGACACGAGTTTACTCGTAGATTGTAATCCAACAGTCGAGCACGTACATTTCGGTATATTCTATTTGGATACGTGCTTAGAGGGTATACCTGCAAGAAGAGGATCGTGGAGAGATATTCAGTTATTTTGGTCCCACAATACTTGCGAGAATAAGGATGTACAAGGACGCTGCACGGCTGAAACCTTCAAGCAGACCGGCGACTTCCTGATGGCAGCCGGGTCCACCGGGATAACCCCCTCGGGGAAGTGCTTCGAGAAGACGTAGACCTCCGGCAGGCAAGAGAGCACCAATCCGGCACCAAGGATAGAAGATCATAGATCTCGCAAAGAACAAAAGAACACGCGTATCAATCCTGCTCGAGAGACTACCCGGAAAGACGTACTATAGCGTGATGAAGTAGTCCGGACCCTTTAGATCAAGAGAGCTACGGTAGAACTCATGGGCAACGTAATACTCGGGACATCCGGATGGAGCTACAAGGAGTGGATCGGCCCCTTCTACAAGAAGGGCGAGAAGAGAATGCTCACCGCCTACTCGAGGGTCTTCAAGACCGCCGAGATCAACTCCACCTTTTACCGGTACCCCACCAAAGGCATGGCGATGGGCTGGCTCAGATACACCCCCACAGACTTCGTCTTCACCGCGAAGGTCCCGAGGCTTATCACCCACGAGAAGAGGCTAAACCTCGGCCAAGGGGTCGAAGACGACCTTACACGCTTCCTCGAACTGATGGAACCCCTATCCCTGAACGGGAAACTCGGATGCCTACTCCTACAGCTCCCGCCAAGCCTCGAATACAATCCGGAGCTACTCGGAGACTTCTTCCAGATACTCCCAGCCAACATCAAATTCGCCGTAGAATTCAGAGACCTATCCTGGATGAGAGAAGAGACCTGGCAACTACTCAGGAAGCACGGTGTAGCGTACACCATAGTCGACGAACCCCTGCTCCCGCCGGATGTACAAGTCACCTCGGAGATAGCGTACTTCCGATGGCATGGAAAAGGGGCAAGACCATGGTACAACTACGAGTACACTAAGAACGAGCTCGAACCCTGGGTCCCCCAAGTCAGGGAAGTCGCCGAGAAAGCCGAGACGGTCTACGGCTTCTTCAACAACCACTACCACGGATACGCCGTCGAAAACTGCCTCCAAACCCTAGAAATGCTCGGACAAATCACAACCCAGCAGGCAGAGACCAAGACAAGAGTCGAGGGCTTCCTTGAAAGGCAGGCAAGAACAGAGAAGCCGTCGCTCGAAGCATTCATCAAACCAGAAGGGAAAGCGGTCGGGAACCTGCTTAAAGAGCTCATGGACAGACAGAGACTACGGAGAGCCTACGGCATCAAAGACCAGGAACTCACCATCCAAGAAGCAACAGGCGAACATGTGAAGGCACAAG
The DNA here is from genome assembly GCA_964596985.1 of uncultured Candidatus Bathyarchaeia archaeon. GTDB lineage: Archaea > Thermoproteota > Bathyarchaeia > RBG-16-48-13. The sequence continues at coordinate 295,797 of CAZQWG010000001.1, read as the reverse complement.
TAAGAGACTACCACATAGACGTAGACGTAAAGAACCGTCTCATCCGACACGACTGCTCCGACTGGAACAAAGCCTCACCCCTCAAACGGTTCTGCAAACACGTCGGCAAACTATTCCTAACACTAGAAAAGGAGAAGGCCTCAGAGATCCTCGAACAGATACTCGAAGAAAAAGAATCCTGGGAATTCAAACCCTACATAGAACACAACAAACCATAACGCCTATTCTAAGCCGATAAGTATCCGCTTCAAAGATGTCAAATGATCTTGAACCAAGTATAACCTGCTCTTCAATTCCTTCTCTACAATCTTGAATGATCAATCCAAGGATTCGATTCTCCTCTCTAAAACATCCAGTAACCCCCTCACCGCCGAGTCTTCAGCGCGTCTCGCCAAGTACTCCGTATCCGAACATCAATCATTATATGGCAAGTAAAGAAACTTATCCGCCTGTAATTAGCTTCCTTTCTTCTTGATTCTCCACTCTCTGATTACTTCACATACTGCTGGACGCCCCTCTACATCTATCATAATTGCACGGTGATTGTGTGTGTAGTGAATCAACCGCGGTTTAGATAGTTTACGACCGAGACATCTGAGTCTCTCGCCGACTAGTCGATCATGCTGTTGGCTCAATCTTATCCTCGCTCCAAAGCTCAGTCAACACGTCGTTAACGAGAGTGATATCCAGCAGTAAGTGGTCAGCGATCTCGCTGGACCAAGCCCGATCCCTCTCCCTCAGGTACGCCGTTATCTCTCTTCTCGCCTGCTCTCTGGGTACTTCTCGGATCCTCATAACCTCCAGACCCCTAATATGGTCCGCATAGTGAAGTATCGCTTCTCGAATCGCCTCCGCCTTACTGCACTCAAGCTTACCCACTATCTCATTCAAAGCCTGCAGGTCTTCCTTGCCAAGCTGGACAGGATACACATAACGCTTAGTTGCTTTAACAGATGACAGCGACACCACCAACACCTTATACACCTGTATAAATAAGTATAAGAACTCCCCGCCCGAGGAAACGCGTATCTCTCAGATGCCCGGACTAACGGAATCCTATGAAAAACCCAATCGACAGTGGATGCCTAGTTGTTGCCGGAAGACCATAGGTCAACACCGTGGTCCGGCAAACTCAAATTCGGGCCGAGAAAAGCCCGCTTGGAGGCGGTCTCCCAACCGAACCAGAGGGTTGATACGGATCCGCAGGAAGCGTTTCAAGCCCACATAAAGGAAAGGTTTATGTGGGATATAAAAAAGCCTGAATGTGGGTGAAATGTGGTGGGAAATCCCCGGATGGATGAGAGGGGTAGGGTCCTGATCCCTGCCGAGGAAAGGGAGAGGCTGGGCCTGAAGTCGGGGATGGAGTTCGAGTTGGGCGAGGAGGGAGGGGTACTGCTCTTGAAGCCTATCATCCCGACCCCGATCAGGGTGGAGTCGAAGAAAGGGAAGTGGGGGGAAGAAGCGTTTCCAGACTCGGGAGAGGCTACCTTTGGGGAGTGAGACCGGCAAGCGGCAGAGGGTGCTCGACGTCAACACCCTGGCAATATTCCTCGTCAAGAACCACCCGGGAAACGAGTACGTCCACCCCTTGGTCGAAGAAGGATTGAGAGGGGGATACACCCCGCTCGTCATGGACATCCTTCCTGTCAGGGTATACTGGATCATGACGAGAAGGTGGCAGTGCCCTGAACAGGAGAGCGCAGAGGCAGTCAAACATTTTGTCGGGGCGTACGAGCGGGTACGGTACCCGAGCCTCCAGAGGCAGACGATCACTCAGAGCTTCAAGCTGGCGGAGGAGCTGAGACAGGATGTCTTCGACTGCGTCTACCTCGCCCTCGCACTGCAGGAAGGCGCAGAGGCAGTAGTCACTACTGACACCGATTTTGAGAGCCTCTGCAACCGTGTGGGGCTGGAGTACATCAATCCGGTTCCTGTAGAAACCTTGAGGCGGTTTAAGGAACAGAATAGGTGAAGCTACCCCCATTGAACGACAAGAGTCGTGTAGATCCTCGTCTCATGGGTACTCCGTTTTTTGATGACAAATACGAAGTTGATGGCTTATGTTGGAATGTTCTCTGTCATGAGGTCATTCCTTGCCGAGTCAGATGTCCGCGATACAATGCGTTTGCCTACGGCACTATTCCGTCCGTGCGAATTCTCAAGTCAACCATATCACTGAGGGCTGAATTGCCATTCTTGGGCTGCCTCATCGCAAAACTAGAATAGCTACACTGAACAATTCAATATGGAGATAGATTTGATGAGAAAGATTCTGGTTCCGATTGACGGCTCCGAGCTTGCAGGGAAAGCGTTGAATCTCGCACTTGACCAAGCTGAGAAGTACTCTGCAGAGATTGTGCTACTCAGCGTTGTTCCACCCTCACGGATACCGCCCATCTTTGAATCAGAAACAGGTGAGCCAGTCGTCTCTGCGGAGACCTTACTGGAAATCGAAGAGGGAGTGGAAGCCTACCACAAGGGAATCCTGTCGAAAGCCCTCAAGAAATCTAAGCAACTTAAACCTGGAGTGAAGACAACATCAAAGTTGGCAAAGGGAAATATCGCTGATAAGATACTTGAGACCGCCAAAGGGGAGGGCTTCAATATGATCGTCATGGGTAGCCACGGGCTGAGTGGTTTCAAGGAGTTCCTCCTAGGGAGTGTCAGCAACCAAGTCGTTCAGAAAGCCCGATGCCCAGTACTGATAGTCAAGTAGCGCTTCCCCTCAAGAATCTGCCTTTGTGCAAATACCGATCTGCGTACCGTTCGATCCTTGCACAGAACGTGGGACGATCTTCCACGGAGTCCTCATGCAACCTAGAAACCTCTTGATTCCTGCTGATGGACTGCCTAGATTCGAAGTACTTGAGGTATCAACCTGACCGACTGTTTTCTAGTGATAACCTGTTGCCTGCAATTCTTCTCTCGTATGAGTCAAATAGATCAATAGTGAAGCGAGAAGGGATAATCCGGCAATGGTTACGAACATGTACAAAGGTCTCGGAGGTGTGCCGTCACCGAGAATAGACGTTGCTATGAAGGGACCCATAGCTATGCCCAAAAAACGTGCTGAGTTAAGGAAACCGATCGCGGTTCCCACTCTTCCCGACTTCCCTCCGAGGAGGTTGGGGGGTACCCCTGCTTGAATTGCTGCCACCGCTATCCTAAGAACTGCGAACTGGAATGGGTTCTGTGCAAACGCTGTCATCAGGATTACCCCTGCAGCTAAGGCAGGTAGACCCGGTAGAGCCTTATCCGTGACCACTTTTGTTAGAACCGGGGTTGCTACAGCAAAGGCAGCTCCGTTCAGGGTCGCCACCACAGCCGTAAGAACCAGAAGCTGGTCGTAAGGAGTGCCTAATGACTTGAGAAACCAGGGGATAATAGGCGTTATGAAACTAATACATATGTAGACCAAGACAAGAGAGACTGCGTCAGGCAGGATAGCCTTGAAATCTTCAAACCTGAACCGGGGTCGACTGCCCCCTGCTGGTGGGGGGGTCTTGAACATGAGGGCTAAAGGAATCAGACTGAGGAAGATGAGGGCTGAGGTAGCAAAGGTCAAACGATACCCAACCAGATGGGCGAAGAAACTTCCCAGCCCAGGACCGAAGATACTCCCCATCGTCATTGCAGCCATCTGATAGCTCAAAGCCCTCTTAAGCTCCCCAGCCGGGACGATGGACGCGACGAGGGCAAACATGACCGTACTCAAACCGCCAAGACCGCCCTGCAATCCGCGAAACGCCAAGAGCTGAAAAATACTAGACGATGCAGCCATGCCGGTATAAACCACGCAATTCCCCATTAAGGCAATCATCATCACCTTCTTCGTCCCCACACGATCACACATAGAGCCCCAGAAAGGTGCGGTGCAAGCCATCAGAGTAGCAGCAACAAGCTGACACATACCAGCCCAGTAAGTCGCCTCAATAAGCGTATAGTTGAGATCACTATTAATGAAGAGGGGAAGAAAACTGCCCATTAGATTAAAGGAGACAGAAACCAAGAATTGAATCAGAAGAGCAGCAAGTTTAATGTCCACAACACCCGCCTCCCAGCAACAACCAGCCTAAACCCACTCGAACCTGCAATCCCTGAGTGCTACAAAACCCTATCCAAGCTCCAACACTACACGACACTCAGAACGTATCATTTTCACTCCTAAATTCGCCCGCTTCCTATCGAGCCGTGAATATTTCAATCTTCCCAATGCAACCCTGGAACAAAAACATCGAGAAAATGAATCCGCACTCGCGAAGTCTCTTGACCTAACGTTACTGAATTTTATATCACTCCGTAATATTGGGTTCTGATGGTGTAAGATATGGAATTGAGGGAGGCCATATGCAAGAGGAGAAGCATAAGAAAGTACAAGGCGGAACCTGTCCCCGAAAAAGATGTTGAGTACGTGCTTGAAGCAGCAAGGCTTGCACCCTCCTGGAGCAACAGACAGTGCTGGAGGTACATCGTGGTCACGGATGAAGCGCTGAGGAAGAAGATAACCACGCGCGACTGGGCTGCAGAAGCACCGGTAATTATCGTTGGATGCGCAGACCCCGCCAAGTCCGGCGACAAGGACGGAAAACCCTACTACATGCTCGACCTGGGTCTGAGCATGGAGCACCTCATACTCGCCGCGGCAGAAAAGGGTCTTGGAACCTGCTGGATAGGAGGCCAATTCGAAGAGAAGGCTGTGAAGGACGCGCTGAATATCCCTGAAAACATCCGCGTTGTAGCGTTGACGCCTCTAGGATATCCCGGCGAGGCTCCACCATCCAAGGAGAGGAAGAGCATAAAAGAGATGGTGAGCTGGAATAAATGGTAAACCAATCAGGAGACGTAAAAGAAGTTGCCTACCCTAACAGACCCTCTACAAGTAAGAAACCTGAAACTCGAGAATAGACTTGTCATGCCCCCGATGCACACAGGCTTAGCCTCCGAGAGGGGCGAGGTTACCGAACGGCTTCTCGAGCACTACACCAGACGAGCTAAAGGTCCAGGACTCGTAATCATCGAACACTCCTACGTATCTAAAGAAGGTCAGCTCTCTCAGAATCAGCTAGGCATCTACGATGACTCGCTTGTAGTCGGTCTGACTAGACTAGTCGAGTCAGTACACAGATCAAATGTGCCGATTGCGATTCAAATCAACCACGCAGGCAGACTTTCACGCTTGAAGATCACAGGTACCCAACCAGTCGCGCCATCGCCGGTTCCCGCGTCGGAGCAGGCGGAGACCCCGCGAGAACTCTCTGTCCCAGAGATCAAAGTCATTGTTGAAAGATTTATAGAAGGGGCTCGTCGGGCTGTTACAGCTGGCTTCGACGCAGTCGAGATCCACGGCGCACACGGCTTTCTTCTGAACCAGTTCCTCTCCCCACTCGCAAACAGGAGAACCGATGAGTACGGTAAGAACCTGGAGGGAAGAATGAGACTCCCGCTAGAGGTTGCCAGAAAAGTCAGGGCCGAGATTGGAGACCTCCCATTACTCTACCGGCTGGGTGCAGACGACATGAAGCCCAACGGGTTAACCCTAGCGGATAGCAAGAAGGTTGCGGTAAGACTTGCGTCAGAAGGCGTAGATATCATCGATGTCTCAGGGGGATTGTCCGGCTCGCGTCCCGCCGGGCTCAAGGGAGAGGGATACCTGGTTCACCTAGCCGAAGGCATCAAGACTGTCGTGAAGACCCCTGTCATCGCTGTTGGGGGAATAGTGACTGCAGCCTTCGCTGACAGCGTCATAAAAGAAGGGAAGGCTGATCTTGTTGCTGTCGGGAGGGCCATGTTGAATAACCCGGATTGGGCGGCAGAAGCAATCCGAAGCCTCTAGTACAACTCGGCGTGGGCATCCATATTCGAATCGATAGGACAGCGTACTTCTGGAACCTGGAAGGCTAAGGCAGCTTAAACCGTCGGATTCCCGATCTTTTAGAAGTGAACATGAAGGTTGACAGCGGAAACTTCCGCTGTATCAGGGGATCATATAATTAGTCGGGTCAATCGCACCGGTATGCAAATCTGAATCAATTATTCTCCTGGTATATAGATTGCTCTCTTGGTAATCTCAAGGTTGCAGCTCTTGCGGTCAGAACACCATCGCTCACACTCTTCAGCCGTTTTCTCATCTCTGTATCCGAAACCACACTCCTCGCAGAAATACAGGGCATCCCCTTCGATCACCCTTCTCGTCACCAATCCCTAACCCTCCTTGGCGCCTTTTGCTAACCACTATACAATATGTATTCTGAGATTTTCTGAAGACTTTCTTTCTCCTCTACCTTTTTGATCCTTGATATAGTCGCAGTAGCCGTGAACCTTCGCATTAGGAGCGAAGCTATACCGCTCTGATTATTCCGGGTATTCTTGACAGCTTTCTCGTAGTGGGCACTCCTTGCATCGATGCCTCTTGCAGTACTCGATATTCAATCGGACAAGAGAAGACTCATACATTTCAATGTCCATAACCCCCAGCTGCCTACCTACTCTTGACGCCATCCGGGAAGGCTTGGGTTTAGCCTTCTCCCAGATTCTTCTGAGTTCTCTCAAGAAAATGTTGGTTGCTACTGGTCCAACTCCTCTGAACTCCTGGAGACGCCTCTCCAGATCAGAAGGATCAGCAGATCGCCTGTGAAGTTCTTCCAGATCACCGTATCTGTCTTTCAGGTCATTCATTACCTGAAGCAGGTTTGAGGCTGTCGAGAAGTCGTATCTGACATAGCCTCCGGAATCCAAGACCTCAACCAAGCGATCCCAGCCCGCATCCAATATCCTGTCCGGACTGGTAAGCCCCTCTGCTTCAAGCCTTCTATAGGTCCTCTTTGCTATCTCGGCGGAAATCCTCTTGGCGAAAAGCATTGAGGCAAGAAACCACTTGAACCTATCCTCTGGTCTATTCAGGTCGAGGTTCAGCTCCCCCGAATAGCTACGCATACTCAAAAGCTTAGATTCAGGCTTCAGTTGGAACCCTCTGCACCTTGAAGTCTACGTGATCTACCTCTTTAAACCCTCCACGATGTTCTAAAGAGCTACAACGGTCCTGCGAATCCATTCGACCTAGGGTAGCTCAACCCGATTAGTTATTCTTCTAGTAATGAGCGCGAGGGCTGATAGTGGATACCGGGCTGTTGCCTTCATCTTGCTGTAAGACGACGAACCCGGCCGAAAAACCGCAGAATCCGTGTGGTCTGGCGGGTTCAGATTCATCGCTGTCTCGAATAGCGTACGTTTATCCATTTTCAGCCGATGAAGAGGATATTGTCGCATTATCAGAGCTGACAGTAGCCCAGTCAGCCAATGGATTGTCGAAGAGGTGTGATTACCCTATGCGGCATCCGGATCTTGCCGTTGTTAACCGCTCTTTGTGAATGTTGTGCTCTCCATGGTTTCTATCCCCATCTTCTTTGCCGCCGATATCAGCCCCTTATCGTCTGTTACCAGTGTTCTCCGGCGTTCCCGCGCCGCCAATAGGTAGGATGCATCGTAGTAGGTCACGTTCAGGCTGCCCGCAAGATCAAGGATTGCAGCGCCGAGTTCTTCGTTCTCCAACCTGACTATACCCATCTCCTGAATTACTGCGAAGATAGTCCTCAGAAGCTTAGCAGCCTCCTCTGCACTCATTCTCTTGTGGAGGAAGCACTCTTTCCACACAACGTTCCCAGCCTCGTAGTAGGCGAGGGGTATGGTTGAGCCGGTCACCAGGAGATCTGGAGCCCTCTCGCCGAGCTCCCTGACAAGTAGCATGATGCTACTCACGTCATAAAGGAAGGGTTCACTCAACGTTCTTCCCTTGACTCCCGGACAACCCTGACAAGCTCTTCAGAGGGAACTTCACGGAGAATCCTACCGGCCTCCCCAGCCATTCTGCGAAGCCTCTCCATCTCCAAGCGTTCAACCTCCTGCTCCAGGGTCTTACGGATCAAGCCGCTCACATTGACATCCAGTCCCTCTAGCCGCTTCCTCAGCTCTTCGGGAATCTTGGCCGTAACGGTGACGAGGTTACCCAATAAGTAACACCAAAATAGTAATACCGAAAAGAGGATATATAAACACAGCTATCCGCATGCCCCCATAGAGAAACCAGGTTGCCTGAGCCAAGATTTACGGCAGACTCCTTGACACAGTAGGATTCGACTGCTCAGCCCTCAAAAATAGCGGTACCCGGGACAGCTCAACCCGGCTAGCTGATTATCCGCTCCATCTAGATCATTCCGCTCAGAAGTTTAAGGACCGCCGCTATCGCTGCAAGAAAGAATACAATCCTTAACTTTGGTCCTCCCATTCTGAGGGCGGTCCTAGCCCCGACCCAAGCTCCGATCCCAATTGGAACAGCCGTCAAGACCCCGATAGTAAAGTCCACGTAGCCGAACAGGGCGTAGACAATGCAAGCCATCAGGTTATTTGCAAAAATAATCATCTTTGCTGTCCCATTAGCCTGCAAAAGAGGCAGGTCAAACAAGACCATCAGCAACAAGATCGTAAGGATAGCAGAGGCGATACCCATCATTCCAATATAGACCCCGAGACAGACACCTGCAAGCATGGATGGAACAACACCCCATGGTCTCAGATGTGTCGTGTCAGATTCCATCATTCGACCCGACCTCAAAGAAAGAAGGCTTCCCGCGCATAGAAGCAGGATGATCATAGCCTTCAGAATCCTATCCGGCAAGGAAACTACTATCTGAGACCCTACGGCTGAACCGATAACAGAGGAGATAAGCAACGAGGGCACAAGCTTCACATTTACCGCCCCACCTCTCAGATACGTGCCAGCAGAGAATAGACCCAACACCGCTATCGCGAATTTCAAAGTGCCTATGGCAGTCCTCGTCGGCATATCCAAGAATGTCAAGGCCGTAAAGACTAGTATGCTACCTCCACTCATCATCGACCCTATAAAGCCTCCAAGAAAAGTCAGCAGAAGCAAGGGAACAAGTAGAATAGAGGATGTCATGGCTTGAGCCAAGGAAGATACGGATCGAGATTAAAGACTTTACCAGCCCTCGGTTTCACGGTTTCTTGGCAGATAAAAATGATTCCCGGAATCCGAGCTGAGGTAGCTCAACCCGGTGGACTCTTCTTTCCCATAGTAATCAGAAAGGCTGCCAGCGTCGACCGGAGTGTCAACAGTAGACCATAGAATCTCGACGACGCGGGGATCTGCCTGCTCCCCAACCAAGAAAGGGAAGAGGGTAATCCCTGGACGGTGCAATCCTCCAAGTGTTTGGTCTCGCGGCGCTTAAGAGGCGTATCCAGTAAAACCTAAGTAGGATTCTGTTCTTACTTGGCTGCGGCGGTGAAGATGTCAAAGACAGTAGTCTCCAAGAAAGGACAGGTCGTCATTCCAAAGCAGATCAGAGATGAACTGGGTCTGACCCCAGGCACAGTCCTCACCGTACAGGTCGACGAGAAGAGAGTCGTCTTGGAGCCTCCACGCAAACTACCGGAAGAGGTCTTCGTCGAAGCCGGCCCAGAGATCACAGAACCGATACTCCGCGAAGGGAAGACGACAGGGGACAAAGCCCGAAGACTCCTCCGAGACCTGGGTGTCCCCGTTGACTGAAGTCGCCCTGGACACAAGCATAATAGTAGAATACATCGATAGGAAGGGAGAGTTCCACGGGCAGGCAGAAGCCGTCATCTCCGCATGCTCAACAGGCGAGCTGAGGGCAGTATTACCCCACCCCATCCTAGCCGAAACATACTACGTCACCGCGAGACTCTACTACAAACTAAAGGTCGAGGAACCATACGTCCATGCCTCAAGTCTCATCGAGTGGCTGGTCAGACTGCCAACAACCATACTCCCCAGCCAAACCATAGGGCTAGCAGTAGAGGCTGGCAAGACAAAACTAGACCACCGCCTCGCCCTAACGGACTGCTATGTCCTGGCGGCGTCGAGAATTCACGGTTGCAAAGCCCTCTTCAAGAAACCCGAGGGAGAGATGCTGGAAAACATAGATACTCTAAGGAAGGAATACCAGATCCTGTTCCTAGAAGACTACAAGTAGCACAATAGTCCAGGAAGGACTTTGTCATTCAGGTGTTACCATCCGTCTCAAAACAGGATTCTATGAAAAGAACGAAGACTGACAGTTGGAGACTGAATGCCACTTTTATTCTCCGTGAAGTATATGTTATGGGGGACGCGAATCATGCTAGAAAACGTCTCCATTGAGCCTATGGATGAGAGTTTCATCTTATGGCGCTGTCTGCATGGGGGTCCCCTGTCCAGAGAAACCATTGACAAGTACCCGTCTGACGGAAAGGTAGACTGGGCAACCCGCCGTGCCATCAACATACCTCTACTAAGAAAAATTATCGAAACGTATGGAACCTGCGCCATGCTTGCAAGAGACGGTGACCAGGTTGTAGGCTTCCTTTTCTTCTACCCTAAGATATTCTACTCTTTGAAAGAAGCTGGTGGACTATGCCTGCAACAAGCATTTCCGAACGGGCCGTCCGAACGCCTGGTCGAGGTGCGGTTCCCGCCTCTTGAAGAGATTCAGGATAAGACGTTGACGGTCCGTTGTCTCATGACGGGTTCGCCGTTTCAATATGAGAATCCCTACCAGCGGAAGGGGATCGGGACGCGGATGGCTCGTGAACTTATGCGATGGGCTAAAGAAAATGGTTGGGAGAGCATCGAGGCTAAGGCAAACGAAGACATCGACATACTCTACGCCCACACAGGACAAGCAGGACGACGCTTCTGGGGGAAACTCGGATTCCACATCGTGAAGATAGAGACCAACCCCAGATTCCGGGGGGAATTCCTTAGGACTATGTTAGAGCAGGCGAAGGCGCAAGACCTGCTTCCGGGGGACGTTCAAAACGAGTACACAATGCGCTTTGAACTGACCTAGGCTAGTATACGCGAATTGATCACAAGAACTCTTAGCTGGATAGCATCCGACCTGAGGTAGTCGAGGGGGCTCAACCTCGTAGACTGTTTCATGCGTGTTATTCTCCATAGGTCGTGATGATTTTCTGCAGGGAATTCTTGTTGTTCAGCGCTCTCACTTTTTCCTCTATGCTCATACGTGAAATGATCTTGTCAGCTCTGCCCTTAGAAACACCAAGCATACGCAGAGGAACCGATAGCATTCCTTAACGTGTGCGGTAGATCTCCACCTCAGCGTGCGCGTGCTAGAAGAGTTCGAATTATCTTGACAATGCAGGGAAACCGTAGGCTCATTTTGAGACATCACAACTCCGCAGCTGGCAGGCACCCTTTTACTTGGTGGGGAACCGGCTACAACTGGTGAAAGCGTTGCTGGTTTTGGCTATCGAAGCAGCCCGTAGAGACCGTTGTCACGGGAACCGTGCATACGTAGAGTTTAGTATGTTGGTTGGGTGTCGAATCTCTCACATAGAGCATCCATCTGCGCTTTAGCCTCCTGGGAACAATAGTCGTAAGGGGAGACGTACCCCTCGTTTTCCAGAACGCTCCAGTGGATATGTGCGAAATCGCCTTTAATCAGCAGAGTCCCAAGCAACTGCCCTTGCTCCACTTCGTCACCCTGCTTCACACTTATCCTCGCCAACTGCTGGTCGATTACGGTCTTGGATCTCGTGTCGGGTTCAAAGGCGATGAACGTACTCCACTCCGAGTTGGCACTTATGACGACATCGACAATCCAGAGCCCGTTGCTCATCTGTTGTTTGTGTACACTTGTCACCGTGCCGTCGATAGGCGAGATGATCTCTTTCGACTCCTCGAAAGCGAAATCGAAGCCGACATGGGGCTCCGAAGAGCCCGGATCATGGTAGACCTGTATCTTAGTAACGTCATCGAGATCCTCTTCCCTAACAGGCAGCTCGAAGACAGGTATGATGCTTTCCACGGGTGTCTCAGACATGGATTGAGGTACCCAGCCGCTGTGCCAGGTGAAGAGTGCGAGACCGGCAACAATCAGAAGTAGCGCCGCAAGATATGCACGTCCCCGAACCCCCGCCGAGCCTGTACGTCCCTTCCCCTGCATCAGGGTCATGAGCCCTGTCAGAAGCTCCGAGACATGAATGGTCTGTGGATAAACATACTCGAAGAGGCTGAAGCTGAACGGCATCTCAAGAGTGTAGGTAGTCAGCGTGTAGATTCCTATCGGCAGAAGCACCAGACCTGCGAACCGGGATACACGCCTCAGATTCAGCAGTACCGCAGCCCCGTAGAGGACCATGAAAGTCGGACACCACGAACTCGGCATATCCAAGACCACGAAAGCCCACAGGTAACCGGAAAAAGAGTGAACATGGTGGACGGTATGCACTAGAACCAGCGATCCGCCCAGAAAGAGCATCCAAACCGCCCAGACAAGCCGGAACCCCCTCCTCCCGCCGAGCAACGCCCTCAACCACACCAAACATATCACCCGTGCGACTTGATCTTATAGCTCTTGCAGCTCCGGTTCCAAGGCATCGTCTCCCCGTTCCTATTGCGTCGCTACGCGGTCGAATCGTAGAAAGTACAGGCTCTCGAAGAGGTTTCTATTGGCGAAACAAAATATAATTCGGCTTGAGATGGTTAAAGATTAGAAGAAAAGAGAGGGGAGAGATGTCGTCTCAACCTATAGGGTCGTCTGAAAATGAGCAGTTTATTGAGTTTAAGTAAGAGCCAAGAGGAGAGAGCCCTAAACCTACATCGGAAGGCGACAATAATCGATGGCCTAACCTTGAGATTCTACCTAGAGGACCCCAAATACTATGATAAATGGTCTAAGAGCGGTGTGACCGCTGGAAACATGACGGTCGCTGGATACGCCTTAGAGAAGTACGTCGCGGAGTTCTCATCCTCCCTGAAGTCGGTGGAATACACATTGAGATTAATTGACGACAACCCGGAGAAAGCGTTACTAGTCACAGGCGTCGAGGACATAGAGAGGGCGAAGAGGGAGGGCAAATTCGGAGTAATACTCGGGTTCCAAGACGCGAAGCCGATATACAACCAGGAGTGGGAGACACATTTCCTCAACATCTTCTACAAGCTCGGCGTAAGAATCATCCAGCTTACTGAGAACGATCAGAACCTGCTCGGAACCGGGTGCTGCGAACGTGTGGATGCTGGCCTCACATGGCTCGGCATAGAGATCCTAGAGAAGCTGAACCGACTCGGGGTACTCGTCGATCTATCCCACTGCGGGGATGCAACCACGATGGAGACCATAGAGCGGTCGGAGGACCCCGTCGTATTCACGCACTCTAATGTGCGTTCACTCTGCAATTCGATGAGAAACAAGACGGACGAGCAGATTCAGGCGCTGGCGGAGAAGGGGGGAGTCGTCGGTATCTCACCATACCCAGTATTGTTAAGGGTGACACAAGCAAAGGAGGGCCGCCCAACCCTAGATGATCTCATGAAACACATCGACTACGTGGTCGAATTAGTAGGCGTGGATCACGTGGGATTCGGGTGGGACATCGTTGAGAAGGGCTATGACGAAGGATGGTCGTCCTGGATACTCGAGTGGTGGCGTAAGTTAAGACCCGATGTTTACGGCTACGATAAGCCAATCAACCAAGAACCTCCTCCCCCGATTGGGCTAGAATCGTACGAAGACCTGCCCAACATCACGAAAGCGCTGGTAGCCAAGGGGTACTCAGACCAAGAGATAATGAAGATCCTCGGCGGGAACTTCCTAAGAGTCTTCCAGCAAGTATGGAAATAGCCTGTCCATACATCCGATCTAATCACTCAACTACTCACCATCTTCGAGTCAATACCCACAGAATTTGCCAATAATAATCAAGTGAAAAAATGAATGACTGGATTTTCTGGTAATATTCTTGCTAGGAGGCTTGTCAGTCTATGGAAATTATGGAAACAGAACCCTACGAAGAAGGGTTTTGCATGGCAAAGTCTCCTTAGGCTAATGAAATTTAGAGTTGATGATGCTATGCTCTGGGTCTATGAAAGGATTTCATGGGGGAGTTTGTAAAAAGAATTTTAGAGTAATTCATCAAGATCCCACAAGGGCTTTAAACCGTTCCTAGAATCCCCTCGCTAACAGCGAAACAGCAATGAAGCCCCAATCAGAGTAACTGTCCACTATACCAAAGACATGAAGGCTGACACCGGAGAATAGAATTTAGAACTCGAATCTCTCTATGATTTTTCTCTCTTTTTCCCCTGTTATTTCTGCCACGACATGGATGTAGTTTTGGAGTCCTGAATTTTGGATTCTCGACTTCAGCAGTTCGTCTATCTGGAAGATCCCCGCGGAATTGGACATTGTTATTCTTATGGTTATTGGTTTCTTCTCGCCCTCTTGAATCTCGACTTTCTCGATTGATAGCGCAGAAACAGAGTGGATGTCCACCTTTCCAGCTTCAAAGGGGATTCTCCCCCTTCCTTCCTCCATATCAAGGGCATCTGCAACCCTCACGATACCCGCTTCTACGGTCAAGGGTTTATGTGGATCTTCATGAGAGACTACGCCATGCAACACTTCTGAGCAAATTACCGTGCGTTCTTCTTCAGAGTAAATTGGCTGTAGGTATTTTTCAGCGAACTCCAAGGCTAACAATACACTGTAGAATTCGTGGCTGTCCCTTATGACCACCATTCCCAGATCATGAAAAATCGAACTGAGAACCACTACTACCTCTGCATCCTCATTTTTCATCCCATAATACTTGACGATGCTGGGAACAACATTATTGCCAACTAAGATTCTAAGCAATTTCAACGCCAGGTTAGCGACTATCTTGACGTGGGTTGGACCATGATCAGTGTAGCCCATGCGGTCAATAGCCATCACGTTTGAGCATTTCCAGAAAGTCCAAAGCTTAACGTCCCTCTTCACTTCGTTGATGACATGTTCCAGCTTGCTGTTATCCCTGCAGGGAATATTGAAAACGTATGACATTATGCTGCAGCCTCCACTTCTACTGGCTCTATCCTCATTATGTGGGCATAAATTATTGGATAGAGGGTAAAGAACACGAAAACTCTTATCAACAACTCTCAAATATGCGGCAAGGGCCTTACTCTATAATGCTGGCTTTTTGGTTTGAGTGTGATCCTGCTCGTCCGTAGGTATCACTTAAATCTGAGGTGTGTTACCTACATGTAGGTAACGTTTATAAATGAACCGTGTTACCTACGCATCGTCTCAGCCCCTGGTGAATCACGTTGAGGACCCGAGGTGTGAAGCGCGAACGTATACTGAGAGTACTGCTCAATGAACCTGACGGGAGCCTGACCAAGTACAGGATCGCTAGACTCTCAGACTGTTCACGTGAGTGGGTAATAGAGTTCCTGAGGAAGCTAGAAGCGCAAGGTCTCGTGGAGCAGACCAAGGTTCTCGACCCTAACAGGCTCATAGAGTACTGGAGCCAATCTCGATTGGAACCCGAGCACCGAGACTACATGCTCAGAGAGCCTCTCAGACTCCTACGGAGGACGGAGTTAAGATACGCGTTGACCACCTATCAAGCGGAAAACCTGATCCAACACCACCTCTTCCCATCCCGCACAGACCTCTATATTCTAGAAGAGGATCAGCCAAAATGGCATAGACTGATACTCACCAAAGGAGGCTTAGTCGGCAAAGGCAACCTACGGCTACTCCTCACAGACAAGCACGTATTCTACAAAGCTTCCGACCACGAAGGATTGACCATGGTCTCCTTACCGCAACTCTTGGTTGACCTCATCGCAGAGGGCGGTTCCTGCGTTGAAGCTGCACAACTCTTGCTGCAGAAGATGAGAACACATGTACCAACCATATGAAACCGAGATATCGCAAAGATACATGCAAGCCGTCGTCTCCAAGCTCAGAGAGCCAGTAAGCCTACTCGGAGGCTGGGCCGTCTACCTTACAGTGGCAGAGAATTTCAGGCGAGAGAATGGAAGAGACTACTTGGGCTCAAGAGATATCGACCTAGGCTTTCACATCGAGAAGGACTGGAGCAAGCGTGAGCTAAAGAACTCGGTCCTAGCCCTGGCTATCAAGACATTGAACGAGATGAACTTCGAGTTCTTGAGTTTTCGATTCGTCAAACATTTCCACAAAGACACAGAGCAAGAGTTGGCTGGGGAAGAACTGAGGAAGACTCCTCTATATGATATCTCCGATCTATTCGTGGACCCTGTGGTTGACCACATCCACCCTGATGCTCACGAGATCTTCGGTTTCACTCCTATAGATGAACCTCTCCTCGAACATGTCTTCGTCGGAAAGAAATATGGAACTATAGACTCATTCGGAAGAAAGATTCTCCTTCCTCTCCCACATATCCTTCTAGCAACCAAACTCAAGAGCGTAACACGACGTGACAAAGAGCATAAACGGATCAAAGACATCGCCGATATCTACGGGCTTTCATGGTATTCCGATGAACATATCGCAACATTGAAGGCAAACCTTGCAGCGATAACCCCCTCTCAAGAAACTAGAACAATACTCGAATCCTTCACAAGAACCGACCTTGATGCAGTTTCAAGTATATTAGACATAGAGACCCCCAGAGTCCAACGTGTCCTAAACGAACTCAAATCCTGACGATTGCTGTCATCTACCCCAGTACTTTCTGACAGCAGGATCGAAGTGTCAACAGTAGACCATTCTCCCAATAACAAATATGAAGACTGACAGCGGATAGCGGGCTGTTACCTTCATCTTCTCGGGTGAAGGGAAACAAGTGTGGTGAGATCTTCTGACAGAATACAGTGAATGCAAGACTAGAAGTGACTTTTAGTCGGTCCCCACCACAAAACATTTTACAAGGAGAGGCACATCCGGACAAGAATTGAAATGCCTGAATTCAGTACTGCTTTCTCTGGTCTTGCGAGTGACAGAAAGCTCACAGAGTCTGAACTGATCCGCGCCATAAGGTTCATGATCGCCGCAGAGTATGAGGCAGTCCAACTGTATGTCCAGCTCGCCGAATCCACCGACAACCAACTGGTCCAAAAGGTTCTACGAGAGATTGCTGATGAGGAACGTGTACATGCCGGCGAGTTCCTCAGACTTCTCTATCACCTCTGCCCAGACGAGGAACAGTTCTACGCCGAGGGGCGAGAAGAGGTAGAGGAACTGATCAGGAAGCTCAAGGAATAGCAGCCCTGACGCTTCTATTCGACGCAGAGCCCCTCGACATAGCCTGCTGTCTCACATCCGATAATGTACACTGAATCCTAGTTCCATCTGGGGTGCCTCAACCCGTAGAGCGCAAACAAATTCCAGATGGCGCGAAGGCTGACAGCAGATACCAAACTGTTGCTGGAAGGTCATAGGTAGGCGCTCTGGTCTGGCGATTTCAAATCCGGAACGAGAAATACCCGCTCGGAGTAGGCCATCGCCCGAGCGGGTATTCATACCCAGCAGTGTATGTGGGGGAATACGAATAAGTTTGGGTTTAGGCTTGGATAATAATCTAAGGGAGTGAAATGATGGAACAATCGGTCAATCCGTGGGAAGTATTCTTGAAGGAACGTCCCGAGGTTGTGAAAGCCTACCAAGAAATGATGAAACAAATCAACAAAGACAATGTACTAGACAAAAAGACCCTGAACTTGATCTTTGTCGGCATATATTCGACGATACGAGAGGCAGGTGCCTTGCGCCATCACATGAGAGAGGCGTTGAAGGCAGGCGCTACGAAAAAAGAGGTAGAAGCAGCCGCACTACTGGCATTCTCTACAGGGGTTTCCTCTGCAGAACTAAGCCTACCAATAATCCTCGACCTCATAGAAAGTCAACACTAAGAAGAACCATAAACAATCACCGTGGACAGAGGCTCGGACTGCAGCGATTCCTCTTCTGCTTACACCGGTCGCCCCTATCGCATCTGCAGACTATCCCAGTTCTTGAAGAGCCGCAGTACGCTAGTGGGATGTCCCTCTAGACTTGTCTCGTTCCGCAATCAGGACAAAAGTAAGCCAGGAAAGGAATCTTATTCCTACACTTTTCGCACGGTCTAACAGCCTTCTGCCAAGCAGCATACTGCAGTAGGTCTACTCCGCAGTATCCGCAAAACCGATGATTGTCGGGTATCCTTCCCCCGCATCTGGGACAGGTTACATTACTCCCGACCATGGGTAAAGGAAAGAACATCCCTACACTGATGCTCAAATGCCCTCAATCCTAGGGGCTACCCGCCGATATTTGTGTGCTTCTATGCGCCCTCGTATTAAACCATTCACCCCAATGCGCCTCTCAGAGTCTCCATAATGCAAGCCCTTACAATCCCCCCTCAACAACCAAAGTCACTGACAGCCCACGCTTCGGAACTTGAAGTAATTCAACCCAGCAGACCGTTTCCCATATCATAAACGAAGGCTGACGGCGGAGACCAGAGTGTTCTTCTCTACCCCTGATCTTTCGGTGCCGATACGGTGATACCAAATTACATGGAAAAGAATATGTTTATTTACATGCAATACTACATGAAAAAAGGGTGGTTGCATGGGTAAGGTGGTCCAAACAAGACTCGAGGAAGAAGAGTACCAGCAATTCAAGGAAGCCATCAAACACCGGAACACAACCGTAAAGAAGGCTGTGAGAATGGCGATAGTAACGTGGACGAGAGACTCCCTGCCCCTTGAGACCGAAGACCCCTTCTTCAAGATCGAACCAGCGGACTTCGGAGACCCCCTGCTCTCAAGCAAGGTTGACGAGGTCCTATATGGGAGGAAAACACGGAAGTGAGGTTGTTCGTCGACACAAGTGCGTTCATCGCTAGATACCATTCCGGCGACCACCATCATGACGAGGCTATGGACTTCACAGAAAAGATAGGTTCCGGCGAGGCCCGCATCAGAAGGCTGTATACCTCAGACTATGTAATCGACGAGACAATCACCACGATACTTGCACGAACCGGGTCCCTCACGCTGACCAAGAAATACGGAGAGGCAATAATCTCCTCGGAAGCCATCGAGAAGCTATGGGTCGATCAAGAGGCATTCACAGAATCCTGGAACCTCTTCAAGAAGCAAGGAGAGGCAGGACTGAGCTTCACCGATTCCACAACACTACTCCTCATGGAGAAACATGAAATATTCAACATCTTCACCTTCGACTCCCACTTCAAAAGACTGGGACTAAATGTAATCCCATAGAACGCAAGCGAGCAACTCAGAATCCAACCCAAAACGGTCCTAGGCATAGTGACACCTCAGGTAGCTCAACCCCACAACCGTCTTTCCGATAACACTCACAAAGACTGACAGCGTCGACCTCCATGCTAACAGTAGACCATAGAACGTGTGGTCTGGCGAGTTCAAACCCGGGACGAGAAATGCCCATGTTTGCCTCAGCAAGCAGCCTGCAGCTACCAGCTCCGTAAAGATTTATAATATAGCCTTTAAAGGTATACCTGGAAGGTAGATGCAGTGGTTCAGGTGAACGTGAAGCTCGACGAGAAGCTCGTCCGCAGGGTAGAGAGGCTCGTGAAGGAGGGGCATGTGAAGACAAAGAAGGAGGCGTTTGAAAAAGCTCTACAGCTCCTGATAAGGTCTCATAAGGCTGTAGAGCTTGAGGAGAGGATTGACCGGGTCAGGGAGGGGACAGAAGCGATGCCGAGTGCAACCGAGGCTGTGATCGAATCCCACGAAGAGGAAGAGGAGTGATGGTCAGGGCGTATGTCCTTGACTCCTCCGTCGTCGTGAAGTGGTTCAAGAAAGGAGAGGACTCTGAAGAAGAGGCATTGATGCTCAGAGACGATGTGTTAACCCCAACATCCAACGTATCGGCGTCAGAGCTGATGCCCCTCGAGGTCTGCCGAGCCCTAGTGAAGGTCGGATACTCCTCGGAGAAGGTAGGCGAAGCATATACGACATTGGCTGAGATGGCTGAACTCGGCTTCCTAAAGCTCATCCCAACAGCTGACCTAATGGATGAAGCCAAGGAATCGATAGTGAAGCTGAACCTGTATGTGGCTGACGCGTTGAGCCTCGCCGCAGCGGTTGCAACCTCATCAGACCTCTTAACAGAGGACAGACACCTATTGAAAAAGGAAATCAAAGAGACCATGGAGAGGAAGGAGCTGAAAATCCTACGACTAAAAGAAGCATATCGCGGAGGCTTCAGACAGGAATAAGAACCGACACATACAAGGTCAGCAACACCTCAATATCTCTCTTCGGGAATTCTCTATTCACCTCTAGCTCTAAGAAATCCGCTACCACGGGATGTACGACTGTGAAAGCCGCCCCCGTATCAATCAATGCGTCCTCGAATACTCGAAACCTCTTACCTTCCAGCCTGACCCTGGTGAGAAGCCTGCCTTCCCTTATCTCATTCTTCATACCCTAGAATAAGAAGCCGTACTTCTTCTCCTCCTCGGTCGGAGAATAGAATACGTAGACGTCGCTTATGCCCCTCTCCTTGAGTTGCCTGTAGACCTCATCGTGAGTATCAGAAACAACAACCACGTCTTCGCCCCTCAACCCTATCCAACTGCCGATGTGCTCCTTCTTGACCTTCTCGACGAGCTCCATCTGAGACATACCGACCACCCAACTATACTTCTCGAAACAGCCTTAAATACCTAGACTGGACCCACGCCTAGAAAAGTGGAACCTATCAACCGTCACAAAGTTCAATACATACATGGCTGAGCACGTTCCTGTAGCCGAACCCGACTCAACTCGGCAGGCTATTCTACTAACAACAAGTACGAAGGCTGATAGCAGATACTTCCTTTGATATCAGTAGACCATAAAATCCTGTGGCCTGACGAATCCAAATCCGAGACGAGAAACACTCTCCTAGGGAGTGTCCAGTACATTTCAAATGTCAACAGTCAGCAAAGTGCGACAGAATCATTTGTATCAATTCTTTATCAGTTCTCTTCATGAGGGAAGTATCTGGGAGGCTATCCCAGATACCGACTTAAATAAGTCCCCGAATATACGTAGTTTAATCGAGGAACGGTACCAAAGGTCGTGTAGCCCAGCGGGTAGCGAGGCCCCAGTGGGGCAACGTCCGTGATCGAATCTACGGCACACGACACCGACTTCCTCAACGCCTTATGGAAACCAATAATATGCCTGCACCGTTTTGTCTTTACTTGCCCTTATCTTGCGTTTGTCAAAATACAAGCATTCAAGTGGAGGAGACAACGATTCTCCTCCTTCGATCTTTGTTTTCAGAGCTCCAACGATCATATCGGCCAACTGTATTGAGATAGATTCCTCTGATTCTAGAGGGGCATACAGTGGTGAGAATTCTTGAAACCTCTTTCCCCTCTTGGCCAAGGTCTTAACCAGATGTCTTGCTATAAACTCAGGGGTTAATGGACTGAAATCTGAATCACAGTGAACAGCAGTATTGTTTGCAAGTTCAAAGAACTTTTCCTTCAACTGAGATCTCAGCTTCATTTGACCTGGCATCCCTTCATAACCAGTAAAACATCCATCTATCAACTTAGGAAACAGGTTATGTCTCTTTTCTCTTGGCGAGATGAGAGCATCAGTATTCAGGACAAGAAGCCCGTTGCAACATATGGTAAGGAACAGTTCAAATCTGTCTAGCACCATTTTCTGAAATTTTTCCAATCCCGGTCTCGACAAGTAGGACCATTTGTATTCTGTATGGGATCCCTTCTTCATCTTAGGGATTTTGAGATGTTTCTCAAGGTAGGTATATCCAGCATTCTGATCGGCGATGAAACAAAAGCCGATGACTGTAGTCTTGTTTTGAATGCTGCTAGTGTCTATGCTTACCGTCGGTTGCTCTGAGATAACTGGCAATAGATACGTCCTATCTCCTGATTCGATTCTTCTGATCCTCGTTCCATAGTATCCTCCCACCCCTTTACTGATCCACCCTTCTCCCCTACGATACATTTCGGAGTCGGCGGCTTCTTTAAAGCGAGGGTCCAGACTTCCGAGCAACCTCTCATACTCAGTGTCGGCTTTGCTAGTTCTCTTCAGAAAATCGTAAGGCATAACCAACGTAGGTTTGAGTTTGAAATATCTGCCCTCATACTCGAATTCGTTGCCAAGATAGGCGGCTTCGACGATATCCAAGAAGAGTGTAATCCAAGAAGACTTTCTTGTCCCTTCCCCTCTCTTCGACAAGATGAGTCCCATCGATACTCGATTGGTCGATCCCTCTTAAGTTGCTTTAGCGTGGTCAAGCTTGGCTCGCCAGTTTCAAGAGGGACAATACACCCACCCCTATCACGAAAACTCTTATGAGCAACCCCTCAATCCAATTGATTTTGGTCCTGCGGAAGCATCCGACCCGTGGTAGCTCAACCCGGTGGACCTTTTCTCATCACAAGCGAAGGCTGACAGCATCGACCAGATCGTTGAAGCCAATATGGGTTAATGAACTAAATATTACCGTATTCCCCTGTTCTCTTTACAGCGTCATCATATTCTTCAATTCTTCTCACAGCTTCATGTGCCATCTTAGGATTAAGTGAAATGTGTATTCCATCCGGCTTCTTATGGAGCCAAAAGAACCCTTCTCTCTTAAGTTTGTCAAGAGCTTGAAAGATCTGATTATGGTCTTTTCGCGGTAGTCCCTTCGGTATATTGTCTTGGTTGGTATGTCTTCCACCGATATACCTGTGAATCAATAATTTCCGCAATATGTATGCTTCATACTTGTCCGTCACTAGTACTCCCCAGAAATATTCCCCAACACGGTTCTTATACTAAACACACCCGAATAATCAAGAATTATGCCATTATTGGCATAATTAAACAGTCATACGGAAAGTTTATTAGCGCCGTTCTATGTTACGTTGTTGGAGCTAATAGAGCTCTGGAAAAGTGAGGGAAACAGTATCCAGACATTGTTAAGGAACAGAGCATCTGGATCCACATAACCCTCCTCATATTAAGAGGGATAATTATGGTTCCTGTAGAGAACGTGTCTGCAGAGAAGCGTCTGGACGAGGCTCTTCCAGAAGAGTTCTGGGAAGAATACAGCCTCAAAGCATTACTAGGCAACGATGCAAGAACAAGAATGCTCCAATTCTTCATGGTCCACCGAGACTGGGACTACACCCTGAAAGACGTAGCCAGACACACCCACACCGGGGAAAGAACACTCTACAGAATAGCCCCAGACCTAACCAAACTGGGAATAATCAAGTTAAGCAGAAGAATCGGAGCCGCAAAACTATACATCTGGAACCGAGAAAACCCAATAAACAAGACACTAGACAAACTCGCCCTAGAAATCGCAGTACAACTTACAGAACAGACCGCAGACACCTCTTGACAGACACTCGAAGAGAAAAAGAGTCTTGGGAATTCAAACCCTACACACAGAATTGACAGATTATTACTATTCTAAACAGATTCAGTTGACGCAACCAAATAAGAGATAATGCCGGAAAACAATTTTTCGCCTCGTAACTGCTTTATCGTTAGATGACGGCTGCCTCCAGAATCTCAAAATCCAGATTCTGAGAATCCATTCTCGCATCCAACCCAATAGGCATAGGCATATCTACCGTCTTATGCCCAAAATCTACTTCCCCCAGAATCGGAAAATCATATTCCCCTAATACTTCCATAACTATCTCCTTCGCCGTCGGCTCCTCAAACCCTTCCCATGCAGTCCTCCTAATATCTGGTAACTTACCGACCAGCATTCCCGATATGACATCCAAGACTCCTGCATACTTGAGTTGGTACAAACCTTTCTCTATCCTATAGGAGGGAGTATTATCGGTCTCCCAAAAGAAGATAGAGCCTCGCAAGTCTCCAATCGAGGGAAAATATTCGGTTCCCACCAAAGAAGATAGCATACTGAGATTTCCGCCAAAGAGAGTGCCGGAAGCCTGCCCCTCACGCCAACACTCCCATCCGGTCAAAGGCTGCATCTTCCCTAAGGCATCTGTTGATGTGAGCGCCTTCAGAAGCATCTTCTTACCGGTCTCCTTCTTATCGGATAGATACTCTTCCCAAACACGACCGAGACTGTACGTGAGCAACGCAGCGTGGAAACCCACCAACCCCACTCTCGTAAACAAGCCGCAATGAATGTTCGTAATATCACTGAAACCAACAAACGGTTTCGGATTAATCCTAACCAACTCATAATCTATATGCTCTAAAACTGCAATCGCCGACTGACCACCATCATGGACAATAATCGCCTTCACCTCAGGATCGCCAAACATCGAGTTAATATCCTCTGCCCTCTCCTCAGGAGTACCCGCAAACCACCACTTAACCCTCCTTAGATTCTTCCCCTCCTTGACTCTGAAACCCATACTCTCCAATTCTTCTACCCCCTTCCTGTACTGGAAATAGTAATTGCTGGTTTCGTCTGTCGGAAAAGGAAAAGAAGTGGCTACAACACCAATAGTATCCCCCCTCCTAAGCCTTGGAGGTTTTAAGATTTGGATCATACCATCCTTTCTCCTATTACATCATACTAAATTCTATCTACATAGAGCTCGGAGTATATGGCCTTCATCGGCACATAGGAGATTGGAGAGGGACTCAGAGACCCATTCAATACATGCAAATATGGAATCAACACCTGAAAAAAGGGAGACAAATGAGCAAAAGAGCAAGCTACAAACCAGCTTTGGCTGGTTTACTGGAAGAATTCTTCCAGTCAAGGAACCCCAAGAAG
The DNA here is from genome assembly GCA_964596985.1 of uncultured Candidatus Bathyarchaeia archaeon. Classification (GTDB taxonomy): domain Archaea; phylum Thermoproteota; class Bathyarchaeia; order RBG-16-48-13. The sequence continues at coordinate 271,243 of CAZQWG010000001.1, read as the reverse complement.
ATAACAAGATACCTAGTTTTGAACAGCAGTCTACCCAGCCCGAGAGGAAACCTTGAGCTAGCAAGAGCCTTCGCAGATCTGGTCAAACACTATGCCACGAGAGAACAAGAAAAACTCCACAGCCTCTGCACAGGCATGAGCGAAATCTCAGCCGAGGAAGCCCCAGTAAACGACCCAAAAGAGTTTGCCGCCTTCTGCGGAACCGTCGGCCTAGGCTCCCTAAGTGCAACCACCCACGAATTCCAAGAAACAATGACCGCCTTACAGACACTGGCAAACGATCCGAGATGGAGAATAAGAGAATCCGTCGCCTGGGCACTACAAACACTACTGGAAGAACGACGCCAAGAAACACTAAAAGAATTGGAGGGCTGGATCAAGAAGGAGAACTGGCTTGAGATGAGAGCCGTGGCGGCTGCAGTAGCCGAACCCCCCCTCTTAAAAGATGAAAAAACCGCAAGATCAGCCCTAGAACTGCACAAGAACATCCTCAGACAAGTGTTCAAAACAACCAAACGAAGATCGGCTGAGTTCAGAACCTTAAGAAAAGGACTAGCATACACCCTAAGCGTAGTAATCCAGGCAGCTCCTGAGGAAGGCTTCAGATATCTAAGTCAACTCGCAGAATCACGAGACCCGGACGTGCTATGGATAGTAAAACAGAATCTGAAAAAGAAGAGACTCACCAAGAACTTCCCTAAAGAAGTCGAGTCAACGAAAAAACTATTGGAGGAGCAGGTGTAAACATACCCGAGGCAGTTCAACCTAGTAACCCTAATTCTATGTCATGAGTGAAGGCGACAGCAAAGACATCTCATTAATCAATTTAAGATGAGTTCATATCTTCATTATCTTAAGGAGGATTCCTAATCATGTCGGGCAAGAACTTGTTGATCTTCTCCAGAAGGGATTATTACGATGATTGGGGTCCACACGACGATCCCACATTCGATCCTGAATGGTCATATTGTAATAACCAGAGACTCGAAAAAACAGGGGAAGACAAGCATGTGTTCTTTCACGAGACGATTTATGATATTAACTCACGGACCAAGCGGAGATATATCAGGGGCTTCTTCGTTGTCAAAGAAGTAGGTCCAGGAAAGGCTATGGTAAAGAAATACAAACTAAAGCATGCGGCAAGTCATGCAATAAGGTACCCAAATCACCAAGTGCTAATTGGAGACAGAAATAAATCTAAAGAATTCGAGTCACCTGGACTCTTATTTGATAAGAGACTTGCTCAAAAATTGACGTTTGACCCTAAGAATCCTATTCGATTTCGAAACGATCTTTCGGAATTACAGTGCATATCAAGTGCAACTCGCCAAATTCGAGTACTCACCGATGATGATGTGAAAATACTCATGGTTGAAGCTCGTCGATTAAATCTGATGTGATCACCTGAGGGCATCATCCCTCTAGTGTACAATGTTTCTTTTCAGTACACGCTGTAATGGTTGATACATACCATGAATCAAGGAATTAGAAACACCAGTGATGTAACTTCTTTTCTTGGATTTTTATTGCTTGTCGCTATATCTATGATATTTGGATTCGCTATATGTGTGTACACAGGATTTCTGGGTCTTATTCTAGTTGTCATAGTCTTCTTCCTAATGTGCTACCCAACTGTCTCCGATAGGAAGAAATGGGGAAGAGTGAGTGGATTTGTTCTCTGTATAATTATTATTGCCTTTATGGTTCTCATTAGTTACCAAGCCAAGGAACTTGGACCGGTAGAACCGGAAGAACTCATAATCCCCGCTACCGAGGCTTGGGCTTTGGGTGGTGGGGATCCTTACGCTAAGAACGTGACCTCTTTAGTTAGAGAAAAGGATGGGAATCTAGCCCCACCATATTGCAATAGAGAGAAGAGCTATGAGTACTTTTCTAATGTTGGAGATCGATACTTCCACGCATTAAGTCTCGGTTTTAACATTGCGAATTATACGAAGAGTGAATATGAAGTAACTCTGCAAATTTATCTAAGAAAAGGCGAACATGATAATTCACAATGGCATCACTATGCTGTACAAAGACCTACAATACTCGTACGGATGCCTAAAGGACATTATTACGAGAACACGGAATATGATGACTTACGACATGATGAGATTCAGCGTTTAAGTCACGCTTTCCCCGATAGAAAGAGTCTTCATTGGATAGTCATTACGATTGACAAAGAAGATTGGATGTATAACGGATGGGATGATAATAGATTCTGGGTTCAGGTAAGATTGTGGAATGCTGCAATCGATAAAGTTGTTCTTAGGCTAATGGAGAGGGATGTACGTTCAATCGTAGAGACTATCATAAAATGGGAGTCACCACTTCTAGGTTTATTTCTATACAGTGGAGCCATTTTCGCATGGATAGCGGACCCTGCTTATCCAGAACGCTCGAAGGATCTTTTATCCAGACTTATGAATTCTCTTCATCTTCTCTATACACTTGGCAGGCTAAATGGTGAAGGGAATTCTCTTGGGAAGTCCATTGAAAATGGGTCGAATATCAATGAAAAAAATACTCTTGGGAGTTTCATTGAAGATGAATTGAACCACATTTCCAAGACAATCCTGACGATAATTGCTATGGGGATTTTCTTACGGACAAGCTACAATTATCTCAAGTTAGATAAGGTGCTAGTCAATCCACCTATAGTCATTCATCAGATGATCGAGCATAATTGGATTCCTCTATATTTATGGCTTAGAGGCCTTGGTTTTTGGTCTCATCTTGAAGATACACTTTCTGGTCCACTGGCGATATTCTACATGTTCCTTTCCTTCCTTCTTGGAATCTATGCTTATGGTGTTATAGTGCTGTTTCAAGATGCAGAAGGCTAATCAAATATTTTGATGAGATCTTATCAAACCTAGCCTTCGACCGCAAGAAGATGCTGAGAGATGTGCTCCCTACTGATTAAGGGCATGTGCCATCTTTCCAAATGTAGATATAAATGCTGACAGTGAACACCGAAGTGTTATTCGCATTATACATCCATGCAATTAGACCTCTGACGAATACTTCATGTGTCGAGAGTTAATAGAACATTAAATGACAACATCATAGAGCTACCTATCGGAAGGGATATCATTTTGCTGTCCTCTATTTCGTTTAGAGAGGAATATGAAAGAAAGGAAAACTCGAACATGCCCTGTCTGCGGTCGTATTCTTAAGCCGATGACAGATGCACAATGGACATGGGCTTTGACTCATCATTTGATGTCAAGAAGGCATTCCTTGGGTACCGAGGAGATTACAAAAATAGTCAAAGAAACGACTTTGGCATAATACTTGAATGCAAGTTATGTGCCGAAATGCAACAGGCAGACTTAGGAAGACCCATGTGCTACCAACGCAACAGAGCCTTGTTGAATACAAATACACATTCGTACTGATGGCTTCTTAGTGTTCGGTTCCCCATCTGTTCAAATTCAGATAAAACCTGCGTCTGTACCCGCATTTCTGGCAACGTAGCTGAATATGTGAATTGCGGATTACGTATACAAAATCAGTTGAACCACGGATCCATCAACTAGAATTCGTCCGACTTCGATTGACCGAAGACTTGACAGAACCCGCTAGTGAAGATTTTTCTATCCTAAGCTTTTTCTTTCGAAACGATTGAGTATCCAAAAATCAATGACCCAAATTTCAAGACACTCTTCACTTTCGATTTCCTCTACTTCTCTGTGCTTCTTGAGATTGAACTAGACTGCTTCTATTCTCTGATATCCACATTTAGGGCATCTGTAGACAGGCCTCTTGCCCCGTCGTGGTCCTGCCCGGATCTCGCCTGATCTCTTCATTCTAGTTCCGCATCGCGGACATTTCGCCATAGGATCATCTCACCTACCTTGCTTTGCGTGGACGCACCTCCACCATGTGGCAGTGCCCCCTCTCGATCTTGAGCAGATACGGTTTTGCTTTGAGTCTGCTTCCCCATTCCCGTAATTCCTGTCTTTCCGCCGGGGATATCCGTGCACCCCCCTTCTTCCTTGAGGCTTTGACTTGAACTAGGGCAATTAGTCCCTTCTTCGGGTCTACTATGTGGTAGTCGGCTGGGCCGTGGCTTCCTCTGCTGCGGACGATCTCGCAGTCGGTCTTCCTGATGGCAAAACGTCGTTTCAGATATTCATATGCGTCCTTCTTCTCTTTCCGTACCCCGTAAGTCGGCGAATGTTTTGGCTTCTTCTTAAATAACCCAAAAGGCAGTCTTTCTACCTCCTCTGCCCCACTATCTGATTCAAACTTACTTTTTGGTTTCGATAACTTTTAAGTTGATCTCCGCCATTTCATATGATCTCTTTCTAAAACCTGTTTTACCTCTCTTGATTATGTTTACTACAAAAACATCGCATCTGCAATGTGGACTGGATGTTCACCCCGAGTGACTCGCAGGAGGCAAGCGCTCCCTAGCTAGGGCTGTCTACGGGTTCGCTGTTCCTGTTTCCGCACACTCAGCGTAGATATCTGTATGCCACGCCCCACAGAAAACCGGGACCTGGCCTCAATAATACGTCAAAAATTCCAGATGCGGCTATGTTTTCGTTTTTTTCCCTGCACGGCTTTTCCGTTTGGATTTCCTTGCGCGTTTCCGCCGTACTGGCTTGCCAAGTTTCCACATCTCTTCAAATATCGCGTGTAGATTAGATCCTAGGTACGGCTCGTTTGGGAAGTAATATGCAATACAAGATTTTTCAGGATGTTCCTTTATCGGTCGAGGTAGAAGAATCATTTTTCGGTCACCTACTGTAAACCTCGTGAATTCCCGTTCTGGGATTCGCCCCAGAATACGTACTTTTGCTCCTGCTGCTATTCTCTCTTGAATTTGTTCTTCGTTCGCTTTTTTCTTAAGGTAGTATCCAATGTACTTCACTTTGATCTCTTTTTTTCCTACTTTCTTTTTTGTTGTTGCCTTGAGTTTTTCGAGATAGTCATCGTCATGCTCGAATGTGCCAGTGTAGGATATGAATTCCTGCCTGCAGTTATCCAGAATGTATGCTGAATGCCGCCTCAATCTTTCTCTTCCAACGATCAAGTAGCCCTGAATAGAGAATGTTGAATTGACGTCAGCCCAACCTCGACTTATTGGACTGCCGAAAGGGACACTCTTTATCAGCAAAAAGCCAACTAAGTCAACAATAAAGATTGAGAAGAAGACTGAGGCAGTTAGGCAGGAGATTTCTTCTGCAGTAATGGTTGTATCGAAACTGAATTTCGAATTTAAAACTAGAAATATGTAGGAGAAGTTGATGATCCCGGGAAATAAGAAGGAATAGCCGAACTCTCTTGCTCGAGTTGGCGACATAAATATGCCTGCTGATCTTACGCCGGCGACCGCGATCGTAGTGTAGACTAGCGCTAAATACTTGGCGTTAGATTGGGGCAGGATAGATTCCATGGCTCTAAGAGTAATCGCTTTTGGGATACCGTCAAAAATGAGACTCCCGTAGATCACGCTTCCAAAGAGAAAGGTCATGCAGTAGGTGTTGATGAACATCAAATATCTCTGGTTGCGAGCGATTCCCTCATCCAAGTAATCACAGTATGGTTCAAGAAAACGATTGAAAATTATGCCGTCTATGAATTTGAAGAAACATGCGGCGATTGTGAAAGCACAGAACGGTCTGATCAAATAATTTTGGATGAAGCACATTATCGGATATAGATTCAAAGTATTGGTACCTAACTCCTCGGCTGTAGTGTTCGACCAATGCCGAAGAGAAGCACCGAGACAATGAACAATCCAAAGAATAATGTTCTTGCCGTAGAACTTAGAGAACTTCTCACTATCGAGAGTAGGAATAATAGAGCCAAACCTAGGCAAGCGACAATATTGCCGCTAGCGGTATCTGTGAAGTATAGGTAGAAAGGTTTCAGCCACATGAGAATCTGGACAATAATCCCTCTATCATCTATGGCCTTTGCCTTACCTTTGGATCTGGCTTTAGCCATATTCCTTCCTCGATACTGAGGTCAAGTTAGATCCTTATAAATATGTGAGCTTCTTCAGCACGAAGTCGTCTTTGATCTCCCTCATCCCCAGAGAATGGCTAATTGGTCTTGTTTTACTCTTAAATATCCTTCGGGGCACTCGAATCTACTAATTAGGATCAATGCTTGGTCCCCCACCGGTTCAGATTGGGGTAGAATCTGCGCTGGAATCCGCATTTACGGCATATGGCTCGAACATATGACCCGTGGATCGAATAGGCGTAACTCGTTGATCCACAAATGCAGAGTGGGGGCTTAGGAACTAGCAGGCTGATTTCATTCTGCTCTAGAAGAGTTCCGGGTCTTCCACGCTTCGGCATCAGACTTCAATCCAAGTCTCGGTGACTTTCACTCCTGCAACCGTGTTCTCTTCGATGTCGATCTTGACCCCGAATTTCTTCTCAATCCTCGCTAAGGTTCGGTTAATCTGCCGGAAGTCGTCTTGGTGGCGCCGGCGCTCCGTCAATAGGAACTCGGCGAACGCGGTAGCCTCGTCGAGACTCCTCAGCATTTCACAAATCTTCAGCTCCTTGGTGTTCTTCAGCCACTTTTCTCTTGAGACTCGGAAGTTAGATAGTGACATTCTTGCGAGCTTCTGTATTTCCTTTGGGGAGTATGAGGAAGTGCATATAGCGTAGTCTCCCCATCTTATCGATGAGCATACGATGGCTCCGGTATCCGGCGACTCGGGGGCACTCGTTCTCCAGCCAATCGCAGATATCCGTGTCGAAGCCAATCATCCAAGCGAGAACTACGGAACAGAAATGACTTGGAAACCGCAATAAAGACTAAAGAACGAAAACACATACCAACCTGACTACCAGGTTTAGTGTACCCAAGGTAACTTAACTTAGCAGACTGTTTTTCATGTCCAGTACGAAGGCTGACAGCGGACACCGAAGTATCACCTTCTTCACAGACTACGGCAACTCAGGTATCGCCCAATACTCCCAGCCAAACTCAATAACGCGTAGCTGACGATGAACCAGAATATGAAGTCCAAGATGAAGCCTGAGAGAATCAGTTCGGGAACCGCAGGCAGAAACTCAGGATCATAGTAGAAGGCGAATGGAAACCCACGCCTGACCGCCAAGACAACCACGCGGTCCAGTTCAGAAATGAACCCAGAATTCAATATTTACTATGGTGATTAGACTCTTTTAATCTGACTAGTCAAGAATCAAGATCTCAAAGCTTCTTCAGGAGTTCTTCAGCAGCTTTTTTAATCAATTCCCAATCTCCTTTATTACGAATCAGGAATTTGTGTTGTCTCTTCCAAGTATCACCTCTTTTTTGCCAAAGATAAAAGCAAACTTGCCTTCGACCAAAACTGTCTAGCAGGACTACGGCGCTCCACCACCTATCACTCTTCCTGATCGTCTTGCCTTCAATCACTTTTAGAGTGCTCGAAACAGGAAACTCGTCCTCGGACATTATGTAATCTCTCCCCATTAAAGGAATTTTGATTTTCTCTATAACAACATCATTGATATACCCTATAGAATATGTAGCATAATAAGGTTTTTATTACACTATATGGTCTATTGGATATATGTAATCTATATTAATTCGGGGGAGGCATGTGTCTAATCCAGAGTCTTCAGTAAAAGAGTTCTTTGCAGATCTGAATCGCCTCCTCAATTCTGCGGGAGCACCCGCCAAGATAGACGATTTTTTCCTAGTGGAGGACAGTTCCCTCCGTAATGATAAAGGAATTCTTGAACACTTTGGAGATGTGACGCCTGAATCCGATCTCTATCTTTGGATGCGAATTAAAAGAAAAGATGCTGAAGTAAGCATTTGGTCTCCAATTCATGTAGGCGAACATCTTGAGTTGGAGGTATCTGAAGACCCCAAAAGTGAATGTATCATTTTTCCTGAATATTCCGAAATTGGACATGAAGATAGGCAAGCTCGTGAGATCTTAAAATGGGGGGAAAAGTTCTTCAGGAGAATTGTGCGAAGCTTAGAGAGTGCAATAAAGCTATCGTATGTTGATTAGTTATCCGATGTTGTGATGATAAAAACTAAGTTGTAGCTAGTTACCTGATTCTGAACTCAGCTCCAGTTCATTGCAAATCTTCTTGATCTCTTTTTCAAGTTTCGATGTTGTGTGATAAGATCTTATAGCTTTGTAATTTCCATCTTTTGTTTTTCCCAATTCCAATTTGTCTTCAACTAGTCCCTGTTGTGAAAGCTTAGTGAGATGATAGCTTACCAATCCATGACTCAATTTCATCTCGTCAGCCAACTGAGATATGTACATACTGCCTGGACCGCTATGTCTTAGCTTTCCGATTATCTTTCGTCGAACCGGATGCATGATCAAATAGGCCAGGTCGCCTTTTCCTGGTTGATCTGTCAATTTTCTTTTTGCCTCACAAATTCTTTTCTATATTCTATATGTCTTGACATACACCTATCAATTTAGGTACTTAAATGAATTACCCAAATGCAGGTCATATTTTGGCGCATTCCTTCCGCTTCTTGCGTCTTCCAGTCGACCCAAACAAATGACATCTCTGACTTTTTCAATACTGATCATCATAGAGATGCAAATAGTGTTTAGAGATATCTCGCTTATATGCATATTGCATATAAGCATATAACAAAAGTTTTTATATATAAAAATCAATGTAGTAGGTGATTGACATGTCTTGGAAAAGATACGAGCGTCGTAAAGCCAGAGCACATAGAGGGCGTCATGTTGGCGGACCTGGACGACCAGACTATGTACGAGGGAAAACGTCTGGTGAAGTGAAGAATTGGAGTAGACCAATGGGTAAAACAGATGTCATGCGAGAAGCTCGAAAAGGGAGAACGGAGATCGTTTCAAAACGAGGATTCACTGAAGGCGCTAAAAAATACGCGAAGCGATACCGACCCAATCTTAAGCTCTTTCATAGAAATCGAAGGAAAGCCTAGCTAATTGATTGCGATGAATAACCTGATAGGTGAGAAATGTAATGATGCCCCGGCTTATGGTTGAGCAATTTATCTTCATACCTGAACCGATCTCAATTCTCGGTATTCTCGCTCTTCTGGTTGTTGGTATCGCTGAAATCCGACAAGGACACATAGGCAGACCTGGGATTGCTGCGAATGCATTTCTTCTGTGGCAAGCCTTCTATTGGAAGTGGACTCAGATCCCAGAATGGTTCCAGTGGTACCTGAATATCGGTACAATAGTTGCAATAATTGCAATAGTGTTCTATCTCTTCAAAGTATCTCTTCCTAAGCAATTCTATCAGTTCTGTTTCTTCTTGTATGGCTCGATTTCGGTTCTATCGGTGACGGTATTACTAGCCTATATCAGGATTCCCATGCTGTGAGACTGACTCAGCCTGATAGAGTATAAAAAGCCGTCAAAATGTATTACACGAAAACGAACAGCGGAAACTGAATTATTGGTAGATCATAGATACGTGTGGTATGGCGAATTCAAATCTAGGACGAGATATGCTTTTCTCAGACTTTAGTTGGATCCTCGGCTTCAGTTCTCGTCAGTTCTCTTATTCTATTCAAATAGTCTTCAAGATCTAATTCCCTAATCGTCCTCGTATCTTCAAGAAAACCTCTCAAAGTCTTTGTTGACTCTTCATCTATGCCTTGGTTTGATACAAGACATATCGAACAAAGTAACATATAATTCAACGCGCTCGAATAACTGAAGTCATATCCCCCCTCAATCATAATGGCCCATGTTTTTCTAACATATTCATCCATGGTGGGATTGATTGCTACAGTCTTTCTTACTATTACCATTCATAACACTATCATACTGTATGATATTGTCACTATATTAACATAGTGTTTACGAGAAAATTGATGCTAACCCCAAACGATGCTAGAGATTATGACAACAAGGAGGCAATTACTCAAACGAAGATTATGTCTTCTGCCAAAGAATTTAGAAGCATCTCAATCTTGCATGACTACAATGTCATCTTCAGATTCAGTTGAGAACTATGCAAGGGCTCGACCATCGGTTCCTTTCCGTATTCTCGGTACATCGAGACTAGTTTCGTCATGTTCTACAGCTATTATAGCTAAAATGCCTTCTTTGCATTTCAGTGCTTTCCACAGAGGAAAATAGGGTTCTAGTTCCTCAAGATTTCCTACGCGATCAGTCAAGTACCGATATAACTGACGCGTAGGCAGTACTAATGCCCCTCCGATCAGAAATCCCTCAAAGATACCCAAAGCCATCTTGTTCACAGCTCGATGGCTAGAAGCAATGTTCCCTGTTTCCCATTCGACTGCAAAGTATTTTTCATCGACTCTATATGCGGCGTCAATAGGTCCTGGTCTACGACGTGTAGCAATGTCAAGTGGAGTCTCAAGATCCCATCCCAACTCATCCATCTTCGAAACGAACATATCCCGTATCGGTCTGACACCGTTGCCTTCTCCACGCCTTTTTCCCTTTTCTGGGTAGATGGTGAAACTACCTGAACCAGGAGGCCAATCCATCGATTCAATGGATTGAACTATATCCTTTCTGATCTTATCCCATTCTGGTGAATTAGAAAATTCACCAGCATCAATCAACAATTCAATTTTTACAATTCTCAAATGAGTGCTCCTCTCCTATCATCAAATGTGTACCCTGTTCTGTGGCGGTGCTTAAATAACGTCTTCTCCTATTCGCCTAGATGGTCCTCGATTGGTTAGATGGATTCATGATGATGAATTGGATAGAACCAGAACCTTTGATAAGAAACAGTCACGATACTCTATCGACTCAAATCTGTGAGAGAATGTATCAGACTTGAAACAAGAAGAACCAGAAACACCTCAAGAGATCTCCATACCTAATGTACCCAAGGATTTGTTGCCTCAAGGATACAAGTTACTGCCTGGAGTCAATCAGATATATGAACTCGAACTCGCTCTCGCAGAATTCAACAGCCTGTCCAAGAAGGAGCTAGTGAAAAGAGGAGCCTACTTCTGGCTAGTTGACGGGAAAGAAACCTACCATTACAAACTATGTGGCGGAGACTCTCTGAAAGTTGACAAGAACTCCTCTGCCCGTCGAAAAGCCTTCTTCGAAGTCTACAAGTACAAGACTGGATACGCAACCCACGGACTATTCCCCTACCGAGGGAAATTCCATCCACAACTAATCAAAGCCATAATGAACATAATGCAACTGAAAGAAGGAGACGCCGTCCTCGATCCAATGACAGGAAGCGCGACTACCAACATAGAAGCATCAGTGATCGGTCTGGATTCAATAGGCGTTGAAATGAGTCCCTTCTGTTGCATGATGGCCCGAGCAAAACGAGACGCTCTTCAACTTGATCCACAAGCTCTTCAAGGATGTGCTAAGAAATCTGCAGAGATCTATGAGTATTTCTTCCAGAAACGACCCATACACCTCGACACAACAACTCAAACTTCCATATCCAAACTAGACAGTGATGTACGTCTCCCTAACTTGATGGACACTGAAAACATCAAAAGAATTCTCGAACTCGCCTATCTAGATGCAGTCGGCTACGCAAGACGAAGGAAAACTAAAAGTGCTCGTGAGCTATTTCCAATAGTGCTAGAACGATACGTTCAAGCCATCGAGAGCTTCACAAGCGTACGAAAGGATATGAGACTCAAACTCGGACAGATACGAATTGCGGAAGGCGATGCAAGAGATCTAAAGCGCCTATCAGGAGACATCGAACAGATTAGCGATGGAGAAATCGATGGGATAATCACTTCACCACCCTACTCATTTGCAATCGACTACCTAGAAGGAGACCAACCACAACTAGAGTACATGGGTTACGACGTAGAGCGACTTAGACAAAAAATGATAGGCTTACACGGTCCTGATCTGAAAACCAAAGTGACAAATTATCTCAAAGATATGGATAAAGTAGCTCAAGAAATGAGTCGCGTTCTAGACACTAGAAGATTCTGTGTGGTAGTCATTGGATCCAACACAGCCCAACTTCAGCGAGCACTAAATGGAATGGAAACTATGTTGGAAGATGAGCTAATCAAGATCTGTAAGAAACATGATTTGCTATTAGCGAAAAAGTTCATCCGTCCAATTGAAGGTATTAGAAACGTAATGAAAACTGAAAGCGTTCTATTCTTTCAGAAAACATGATGTCTCTATATTATTTGAAGAGGGAACTGTCCTCCACTATTTTGTGTTTGTAGTCATGGTTCTCTATCAAACATGTTTTTGCTATCTAGTAGATCTGCAACGAATATTTCAACTGTATGTGTTTCCTTAGAAGATACTCCTCAAGTTCTCTGAATTCTTTTGCCTTCAGTTTGACCACTTCTTCATTGTCAATAAAAACTTCGCATCCAAAACTCCTGTTACTCACGGAAATGTTGCATAGCCATGTTTCATGATCAAGTTCAGTATACCTCTGCCATTCGTGAGCTGCATCGCAATAAAGCAACAAATAGGTTAGAGGGAATCTCGATATATCTATTGGAAAATATTTGCGTTGTATGAGTGTCGACCTAAAAAGTCGATTGTGGCTAGCTATCGCTAATGCAGAAATGACTATGTGAGGACACATCTCAGAAGACTCAAAGAGATGTTCCATTAATAGAAGTGCGCTGAGAACTCCATGATCTTTTGTTTTCCTTGAGTGTTCAAGTAATAGCCTCGTGAGTGTTTGATTATGTATGTCAATTGTCGATGTTGTCCATTTCGCTGGATCCTTTCCTCCCTTCAGATAAACATACATCGAACTGACTGCTTCGAGATGTTTCTTTCTATTCAAGAATCGGTGTCTTCTAGTTCTTGCGATATTGTCCTCTTCTTCGTCGATTGTCTCAAGCACTTTGTAAGAGTCATGAAATATACTAGTCATGAACCATGAAACTTCAAGGCAAGACTCTTCTGAAAGACAGAGTCTGGTTGAATACCATTTCTTGAAATCTTGATAGAAACAATCCAAGATCACTGAACCTAGGAGAAACACTTGAAATGAGTGTATGAAACTCTCTCTAGCGTCTTTCTCAATGAAGATTGCAGTTTCTGCCATCCTCTTCAAACTGCGGAAAAAGGGTTCAAGATTACTGGACCCAAAATATATGGCAATCTCACAAATTGTGTTGGTGATAAATTCGTACTCGTCCTGCCACCCAGAAAAATAAGTTGGAAGATAATTTCTATAGAACTTGTTCAATACCTTCTTATATCTCACATTTTTCAAATTCCCCACATTATTGACAAGTACATTTGGAATATGGTGTCCCTTTTCCTGATCAGATTGATAGCTTTCTTTCTCATCATCACCGAGTCGATCAAATACGGAGGGCATTGTTATTAATCGACCTCGGTCCTGTCTTTCTCCCGAGGTAGCGTGTCGTTTAAAACTCGTCGAATTTCTTGAAGAATGGAGACACTACTTTCGGGATAGTTCCCTGAAAAACGCTCCAGATACTCAAGGGTATTCTCACATATGTCTAGAAATTCGTCTTCTATGACCCCTGGTTCAACCTGTTTTTCGATAGCTTGCTGAAATTCCTCCAATGTCATTCTTGGATTTTTCAGGAACTTATCAAAACTCTCGAAGAAAGCTTGATCATTATTGTATCGAATGCAAAGACGAACACATCGCGCTATTCTGTTTAATGATCTAGCCCTTTGAATGATCCCCCGATCTATTTTTGAGTAGACTCTCTTTACAACTACTTCTCGACTAAATTTCTTCTCGAATTCTGGAAATGTCCTCTCACACGAACGTAAATTCCTGCCCAGAAGTATTAAATAATACTCATCAAGTTCGCCTGATAAGCACTTATTCCTTAGATCCTTGGGCATTGATAAGAAATCCAAAGCCTCATCAAGTTCGGTCCTACCCATTCCGGTAATTTCTATTAATTCTCTTCTTCTGTCAAAGGCTTGTTCTAAATTGAAACCCTTGAGCTTCATCAGATTCCCAAGTGCTTCAGCTTGTGCTCCAGTACTCCAGTCTCTTCTACTTTGATGAATGTTTATCATCAAACGTAGATTCTCTTCAGGGGAGATCTTCTCTCTAATGACGTTCGCTGGAATTGTCTTGAATTTTGGATCTTCAGGATGTTCTTCAGCTAGTTTGCACATGGCGCGCCATCTTCTCTCACCATCCAGCAGAACATACTTGTTTCCTTTCTCATAGACTAATATTGGCACCAAAACAGTGCCAACACTCCTAATTGATTCGACAAGATCAGTAACGACTTCTCTGCTGATCTTTTCTCTGGGGTTTCCAAGTTCGCTCACTACTATTTGGTCAATGGGAATTGGCGTCATTTTTGTATGTTTTATCAGAGGTTCAGGGTCCTCATCAGACATATAGGCCACGTCAGAGAACCGTAGAGAAAAGGCAGGTTCATATCGATTTCGTCATTTTGTTCGTGAAAGTCTTGAAAAAGGATTCTCACGAACAACCTCCTGACCTCCGTTGTTTTTCGGTTCCGCGAACCGATATCCTTAGGGTATCCTGAGTGGCTCAACTTGAGTCATAGGTGGTGCTTAAACGATAAACTGCTCAGATCTTCTGGTGAAGCTGATGATCAAGAATTCCGAGAACATTATCAATGATCTGAAAAACCTCCAACCCGACGAATCATACGACACAAAAGAAGGCAACATAATCATCCTGAAAACTGACCCTGACAACTACATGGTAGAAACCATGATCCACCTCTTCGGAAAACCAGCATGGGAAATCGACGTTGAAGGCTGTGACCTAAACCCAGACATCATAAAAGAAATCGACCAACTCGCAACAAACCTACACAACCGCCTCAAGAACACCGCCAAACTCCTAAAACTGTTCCTCGACAAACAATGGGAAGGAATGGGTGGACTATACGACATCACCATCTACAAGAATGCCGAAACACCGGAGGAAGCACTCGCCCTATGCAAAGAACTACGTCAAATCCTAAGCGAATACGAAGAGACACCAACACAAGAACAATCTTGACCGCATCCGAAACCAACAACAAACGAATGCGTGGTAACCTGCCAATAATAGGATTCGAGAAAACTCTTATGAGCAACATCGGAATCCAATTGAAACTGGTCCCGCAAAACGTTTCGGTACCCGAGGTAGCTCAACCTGGTAGATCGCAAACGATTCGTTTGTGAGGTAATAGCTTCCGGCTGTAGACCCCTACCATCTGTTCGGTAGCGGCCATTCAGCCTATCAGGCTGACAGCGGACACCGGATTGTTGGGAGTTCAAACCTCCTCGAAGTAAGTGTCGTGGAGTGGGAGTCTCCCCCTCGGGACCACTTCGTTATTTCTTCACTTAGCAGTAGGATCAATCCTATTATCAACAAAGAAAGAGAGGAGGGAAGATTTTGTGGTACTCCATATTGGCGTTGCATTTCTTCTAGTACGCTGAGCAGTGTTTCTTGTGAGATTTTGATTGGCTTTGGGAATGCTTTGTCTCCTTTCCGGTAGTAATCGTATGGGTCTAGTTTTCTTGCGATCATTGCTACTCTTTGTGGGAATGTTGTGTATGGTGGTAGAACTCCGTATTGTTTCCATACCATTAGCCTTGATATCTTTGAAGGGTTGGCGAATCCGATTTTTTCCATCCAGATGTGTAGTTCTCTCTTGCCGTAAACGCGTAGCCAGTTCATTGGGGTTTTTCGTTCCATGATTGCGCTGTCTTGGTAGAGTTTGTCTAGTGTTAGCGATGTATTGACGTCTAGTTCTCTTTTGATGAGTTTTGCCATTTGGAGGATCAGTGGTTTGCTTGAGTTCTTGATCGCAACGTGAGGGTTACGATGTATTCCTCCAGATTTGTTGAAGACTATAGTTCCGTCGGTGTCGGCGATTCCTTTCAGGCATGCTCTGGTTAGCTTTGAGTTCTTTGTGAAAACCATTGGTATCGTTATGTTCTTCTTTCTTCCTACGGGTAACCCTAGGACCTTGGACTTGAACTGAGCGATGGCTCTGGATTCATAGACATAGGAGAACTCGCTTTCTGGCTGGATCTTTATTCTAGTAGGTACATTGTAGAGTCTCTGGATTAGCGGTAGTACATGGCACTTCATGTAAACGAAGTCATCTCTAAGGCTACTGCTTACACGGTGCCAATAGCAGTGGTATCCTGTCTTCTTGGTGCTGATGGATAGTGCTCCGTCTCCGATGTGTATTCCCGTTTCTTCCGCTAGGTCTTCGCTGAGTTTCGTTGGTATCCGTACATTTCTTCCTTTGTCCCATGTACTTGGTTTGACTTTCCAAATAGGTAGTACTACATAGTTTTCTTCCTCTCTTTTTTCTGGAAACTCGGCTTCTGCGTGGGCTTGGGTCTTCTTTTTTGTGCTTTGTTTCCAGTTTCCCCCTTGTTGCTGGCGTTGTTTTGGGGTCATTGTTGTTCTGTCCTCCTCGTCGTGTCGTTGTTGGGGGTTTTGTGGTGGGTTTGGCGGGCTTTGTGGTGTGCCCGTTTTTTCGCCCAGGTTTGTTTGGCGTGATTTTTCTCGCCGTTTGTTTGTTGTGGTTTCGTGTTTCTCACCTCCTTTGTCGTCCCCGTCGTTGTGACTGGGGGTGGGCGGAGGTGAGAGGGGTGGCTTGGTTGTTCTTCGCGTGTCTTTGGGCTGGGCTTCCCGGCCTTTCCCGCCGTGGAGCCGGAGAAGAGAAACGAGGAAGCAGTCGACTCCACGGTCGGGGGCTTCCCGCTGCGGAGACAGGGGAGTGTCATGGTGTGTGGAATCCTTGTTTGTCGAGTTTGAGTAGTAGTGCAGCGCCGTAGGGTGGTGTGTTGGGGTGTCGCTGTAACCAGAGGATATGTGTGGCCTCGGAGGAGGCGGAGGGGTTGAGTGCCTGTTTGACCTTGGTTTTGGTGGTGTGGTAGTGTCGTCGTAGGTGGTATGTGTATTTGAAGTCGAATCCGACGGGTCCGCCGCCGTAGTATTTTCGTTGTTGGGTGATGGGGTCGATGGTTTCGTGGCTGGTGGCGATGACTGTAAGGTTGTAGATGTTCGCGGCTTTCTGCGCTTGTCCGAACCAGAGGTTTTGGCTTGCTGATCTTCCGGGTAGGTCTTGTAGTCCGACGAAGGTGGCTTTCATGGGTGCGCTGATTGAGTCGTAGATGATGAGTCCGATGTTGTGTTCTTCGATGAATTGTCCGATGGGTGTTTGTCGTATGTCGAGTTGTGTTCCGGGTTGGGCTCTGGTTTCGACGCGTCCGCCTTCGCTGATTTGGATGGTGGCTTGGATTCCGTGTGTGGCTAGTATATCCTGGACTGGTGTCTGTTCCAGAATGTAGATTGTGGGCTTTTTCTCGTCGGGGGCATGGAGTTCGATGTGGGGGAGGAAGACTTGGGTTGCGGCGTCGAGCTGCTGTTTGGTGTATTTGATGTTGGTTTCTGTGAGTCCTGCTTGGAGTGCAGTGCGGACCTCGTTTTCCTGGGCTTTCTTGTTCCGTTTTTTGAGTGCGTGTTGTTTGGCTTGGATGTTGTGGGTTGGTGGTTGCTGTCCGGTTTGTTTGGCGAAGACGGCGTACCAGTAGGGTTGGATGGATCTGTTGAATCCGAGTTCTGTGTCGAGGTATAAGATGCTTCGTTGTTCTTGTTTTAGGTAGTTGAAGGCGAGTTGGAAGCTGAGGATGGATTTGCCGACCATTCGTGTTCCGAATATCTGGTTCATGGTGCCGGTGGGTAGTCCTCCTTGTAGGAGTTGGTCGAGTTGGGGTATGCCGGTGCTGATGGTTTGGAGTGGTTCTTGGTGGGGTGGTTTTTCGGTGGTTGGGGTTGTGTGGTTCTCCGTTTTTGTCCCCTCTTCTAGTTGTTGGCTGCTGGGGCTCTCAGTATAGAATTAGTAGGATGGAGTTAGTTGAGGGTGTCTCCAGACTTTTCCTGACTTCTTTATAAGGGAAGTCGGGAGAAGTCGGGAATTTTCCCGGGAATTCCCGAGATAAGTGCTATACCATGGAAATAAGTCTGGAATTCCCGGGAATCAGGCATCTCGTGGGGGCTGGGGTGGGTCCTGGGTATGGTGAGGAAATGAATCTTTTATCTCGATGGGGGTAGTCGAGTTGTGAGTACTCATTTTTATCTTACTGGATGTATTACGGCGTAGGAGCGCTATAGATGGTAGACATAGTTATTGTTACGGTGCTGTCGTTTGCCGCTGGGTTTCTGGGGGCCTTGACTGGTCTGGGTGGGGCGAGTATCATGGTGCCTTTGCTTACGCTGTTGGGGGTGCCCATCAAGTATGCTATAGCTGCGGGTATGGTTACGGTTATTGCTACCTCCAGTGGTTCTGCGGCTTCCTATGTGGAGAAGGAGTTGACGAACATAAGGGTCGCGATGTATCTTGAGATGTATACTGTTGTCGGGGCTGTAGTGGGTGCGTTGATAACGAGTTTTGTTGCGGCTAAGCTCCTTTACTTCTTCTTTGCAGGGTTTCTGGTAACCTCGCTATTAGGTTTGAGGGGGCATCTGGGGGATGATCTTCCTCCGCCGCATGGACAGGATTCGCTCTCCTCTTGGCTTGACCTTAGGGGAGCCTACTATGATGAGGCTCTGGGTAGACGGGTGGAATACCGGGTGACTAACGCTATTCTGGGCGGTCTGGGTATGTTTATCGCGGGGTTGGCGGCTGGTATGTTGGGTATTGGTGCAGGGGCCTTCAAGGTCTCTGTTCAAGAGGTTATTTTGAAGTTGCCGTCTAAGGTATCCAGTACGACAAGCAATTTCATTATAGGGATGACGGCGTTTGCTGGAGCCAGTGTATATCTGGTTACGGGTCTACTGTACGTGAATCTGGTGGCGCCTATGGCTATAGGTACCGCGTTTGGTGCGCTCTTAGCCGCTAGGATTCTGAATAAGTTCAGGAATGTGACGATCAGGTATCTCTTCTTGCTTGTGATACTGTATCTCATTATTCAGATGTTGTATAATGGGGTGGTGGCCTCATGGTAGAGAGTATACGCAACTTAGAGACTCTGATCAGCCATCTCTTGATCTTTGGGGTCTTAACCTCAATAATTCTCATATCGATCGGGACGGGTCTATGGCTGATTCAAGCTCAGGAACTGACACTGAACCTGCGTAGTGGTTGGGTTCTCAAAGGCGATGACTTCTTCGATGCCTTGAAGGTCACGTTGGAAATTTTATTCTCAGGGAGTAATCCGTCATATGCGTTTATGGCTGCAGGGGTGTTATTTCTCATGTTGACCCAGTATTTGAGGGTGGTCATGTCTGCGATGTACTTCTTTACGATAAGAGATTGGAAGTATGTGTCGATGACTCTAATAGTGTTGGGAATACTGACAGTAACGCTCCTGTGGGGTCCCAGACTGTAATGTGAACAGTACCTTGGTGATCATAGGATAGGAAGGTAACGCGGTTATAAGGTACGGGCGAGATCGCAAAGAATGATGGAAAAAGGTAGATTATACTACACTGGCATGAGCTCTCTTCTACGCGTGCTTTGATGGTGTCAGCTACTGTGTATTTTGTTGTGGTTGGTTGTCGGGGTTGGGGTGTTTTGATTGGTGTTCTTTGGTAGCTCGGAGTCCGGTGAGGTTGAGTCTGAGGATGGTTCTTTGGGTACCGTGGGGTCCGTTGTCTGTGATGGGGCGGATGTATCCTTGGCGTTCGAGTTTGGCTTCGATCTGCCAAGCCTTCTTACTGGGTAGGGTGCTGAAGGTTTGGACGAGTCCTGCTCGGGTTATTCCGTCGTAGGTTTTTAGGGCTTCGAGCATCTGGCAGGCTGCCCATGCTTCTTCGTGGAAGTCTCGTTCGAGCTGTGTCTGCTCTTTTATGGTGTGGGTGGGGTGTGGTGTTGGTGTTTCTTCGGTGGTGAGTCGTTGGGTGAGTTCTTGGTCTGTGGGTTTTTGTTGGAAGAGCCAGCTGGGTCTTTGGATTGCGAGGAGTTGGGTTTGGTTTGTCCAGGTTTTGAGTATGGCTTGGCTGGTTTTTAGGTGCCAGAGGTTTGGTGTTGTGGGTGGGAGGTTTCTTTGGGTTTGGCTGATGTCTTGCATTGTTTGGAGTTGGTGTGTGATGACGGTTTTTGTGAGGTGGAGGGTGTAGAAGTCGAGTTCTGCGGGGTGTTGGGTGGTGAAGTAGATTGCTTGGTTGGGGTGTTCTGTGAGGGTTTCTCGTAGCTTGTAGAGGAGGAGGGGTTGTCTGAGGGTTTGTGGGGCTTTGTACCGGTTGGGGAAGAGGTTCTCGGCGGAGTCTACTACGATGATGGTTGGTTCCCGCGTGGCTTTCAGCGTCTTGAGGTGGGCTGTATATTGCATTATTATAATGGCTTGGAGGAGGGTTCGGAAGCTGTAGCTCTCGTAGGCGCCGAGTTCTATGATTGTGAGGTTTTTGTGGAGTTGGCTGGGTGTGGCGCCTTGGGCTTCGAAGGCGTTGCTGGTTTTTCCTTGGAAGAGGTGTTGTAGGGTTTTCTCGATGGTTTGGAGTGTGGCTCGTGTCCTGTGGTCTTTGTTTGTTGTGAGGGATTCTTTGTATTGTTGGATGGTGCCTTCGAGTTCTGGTACGGTAAGGGTGCGTCCTTCGGCGCGCTGGTAGGCGTCTGTGAGGAGTTGTCTGATGTTGTCTTGGGTCCAGGGGTTGATCTGGTAGGCTTGGGTTATTGCGAGGAGTAGGAGTTCGGTGTATTCGCTTGTGTTGAGTCCTTGGGTTTGGAGGGGGTTGAGGGTGAAGTCTGCTCCGGCCCTGAGTATTCTCGCGTCGGGGTCTGCCTTGAGGATGTTTCTGTAGGTTTGGTTGTAGTCGAGGACGGTGATGTTGTAGCCGTTGTCGTGGATTTGGGATATTATTTGGAGGAGGGTGTAGGGTGCTTCGTCTCCGATTATTGTTACGCCGCTGAGTAGGTCTGCCTCGGATAGGCCGACGATCTCTCCGCGCTGTTCCGTTTCGCCTTCTGTGAGGATTCCGAGTTTGCAGAGTGGGGTGGTCTTCTCTGCTTGGAGGAGGTAGGGTTCAGTCACCTTTGTCCTCTTCCTGGCTTGTGGGGTTTCGGAGGAACTGCCGTCCTAGGTGTGTTATCTTGACGCCTTCGCCGTCGAGTACGGGGCGGGCTAGTCCTCCGATGAGTAGCTGGTCGAGGCTGTCTTGGTCGGTGACTTCCAGTCTGTTGACGGCTGGTCTGTCTTGGAAGATCTGGAGTGTCTCTATCTCCTTTTTCGCGGGTCGCAGTGTCTGGGGGCTGGATTCATGTTGTTCAGGTTGATTTGTTTGGTCTTCTGCTGGGTGGTTCTTGTTCTGGTAGGGTGTTGTTCGGATTTCGTAGGGGTAGGGTGTGTTCGGGGTTTTCGCGATGGCTTCTCCGGTGGGGAGGGTGGAGAGGTAGGAGCTGAGTTGTCTGCCTTCGGGGTCGTAGGGGTTGTATCCTAGGGCTGCGACGACGGCGTTCTTGTCGTCTTGTTGTTGGAGGTGGAAGGTGATTATGGTGTTGCAGTTGGCTATGGCGTCTTGGGTTATGCGGCTTGGTCTCTGGTCTATGAGTATCATTGCTTGGTTGAATTTGGCGAGTTCTGAGAGGAATTTCTGGGCTGGTGCGCTGTTCATCTCGTCGGCTGAGGAGGTGGCTTTGTAGATTCGGGGTGCGAAGTTGTGTGCTTCCTCTAGGACGGTGAGGTGTACCTTCTCTGCTGGGCCGTGTTTCTTTCTGTGGTCTAGTATGAGTTTGAGTAGGACTGTGGTGAGGAGTTTCTGGGCGTCTTCGTCGAGGTTGGATAGGTTGAGTACCGTGGGAGTGGAGGTTAGTTCTTGTATGTTTAGTGTGGTTTTGGGTTGGTTGAAGAGGGTTCCGTAGATTCCGGTGGTCATCTTTGTGAGTCTTGCTAGTAGTGAGTCGAGTGCGGCTCTGGTTCGCTGGTCTCCCTCCTCGGCTGCGGTTTTGGCTTCTTCTATCCAGTCGGATATTGTCGGGCTGGGGTTCTTGGTGTAGAGTTTGTAGAGGCTTTTGTGGGCGAGTCCGTCGATTACGGGTCCCCAGTCGCCGCCGAAGATGATCTTTACTGTGGCTATGGTGTTCTCTAGGAACCAGGAGAACTCGGCGGAGTTAGCCTTGTCCACTTCCGTGGGTATCTGGAGTAGGTTGATCTGTAGCTGGTCGCGTACCGGGTCTAGGGTTCTTACTGGTCTTTCTGCTGCCTGTTGTAGGGTGGTGTATTCTTGGTGGGGGTCGAAGGCGAGGAAGTTGAGGGCGGTCTTCTCGAGTACTTGTTTCAGCAGGTTCTTGGCGAGGTTTGACTTTCCGCTTCTCGTCGATCCTAGGATGAGGGTGTGTCTGGATAGGTTTCTGACCGGGATGACTGCTGGTCGCCCGGTTGGTGTTCCGTTTCTCAGTATCTCGCCGAGCTCTAGCGCCTCGGTCTCTTCGATTTTCTCGGGTGGTGCGAGTTTGGGGTGTGCTGTTTTTCCGATTCCCGGTAGCTCTGTGCTGGGGAATTGGATCGGGGTGGTTGCCTCTTCGGAGGTCAGGGTCTGGTAGGGGCCTTGGGGTGTGGATGTTCTGGTCGAGTTTATCGCTTTGAGTAGGCTGAGTCCCCTGATCCGTGTTATCTTGACGGTCTTGTCTTCTTGGGATAGGGCTGTTCTCGCTACGGCCGATAGGGATTCCAGAGCAATATTCAGGGTTTTCTTGTCGTCGGATTTGAGTAATATTAGGGCTGAGGTCTTGTAGAACCGGCTCGAACTCGGAGTCCACCTCTCCGAGCCATAGGTCTCCTGTTCCCGGGGTTGTCTTGGTTTCGGCAGAGTGGGAGGGGAATGCTGTGTGGTCAATATCTTTCGTAGGGGGTTGTTGATTGGTTGCGCGAATGCTTGTAGGATTGTGGGTTGGTCGATTTTGAGGAGGGCTTCGAAGAGTGGTGAGGGGGATTTGCTGTGGCCTTTGATGTCGTCTATCCGGATTGCTCCTTGATAGTAGGTTGTCTGGGCTGTCTCTATCTTTGCCGTGTCGTTGAGGATGCGGGCTGCTTGTATGTCTCTCGGTCTGGGAGGTAGTTGCTGTTCGTCTTGGACTGTTTGGATCTCTGATTTTGAGAGTTGTGATTTGAGGACGTGTTCGAGTATTGCGACTTTCTTGGCGGCGTCGGTTTCGGCGCGGTTTTTAATATAGCTCTTTGAGCTCGTGGAGAAGAGGATCGAGAATTCGCCGTCGAAATATACGGTGAAGCCGAGATTGATTCCCGATTCGTGCAGTCCGAGGAGGATGTCTCTGGTCTTTCTCCTGTCCCGATCCTCGTCTGAGAGGCTGTTGACCCTGACGAAGGCTGCAGAGTGGTATCTCAACCTCTTACGGGTGGTGATTAGGGGTATGGTTTTGTTGGCGGCTTCCCTTATGTTGACTGATGGTTTGGCGATCCCGTAAGGAAGGAATGTCCCTGGCGTCAGTCTGAGCCCGAGAACGGAGATCGATCCCCTGATCCTGCCACTTTCAAGGACTACTAGGGTGACCGAGGCGATCTGCGCGGAGAGGGTGGGGGCTACTCCGGTTCCGCTCAGACTCAGGCAGAGAAGGTAGCTGACGAACGAGCTTCCTGCAAGTCGTAGGAGCCGGCGTGCAACAGGTATGCCTCTTTGTCTGTGCATGTCTTGCAGGGTTTTGTCGAGTGGTCCGTATAGTCTTAGGAGGATTCCGGAGAATAGCGCCAGGGTTATGGAGGCTCCGAAGAGATAGGCGAAGGGAACGACGCCGTGATAGGTTGATGGTCTGATGGTGGCCGGGGTTCGGAGGAAGACGACGCAGGATCCGAACGTGAAGACGCATGCGATGAGGATTATGCCTGTGAGGGTTAGCTTCGCGATCGCTCTTATCATGCCGGGCAACTCCGTCCTCCGATCGACTGAGGGCTTGTTGGGGGCTCTCAGCTTCTCGCTACAATAGGATTAGTAGGATGGAGTTAGTTGTCCGTATCTCCCGGCTTCTCCCGACTTCTTTATAAGGGAAGTCGGGAGAAGCCGGGAATTTTCCCGGGAATTCCCGGGATAAGTGCTGTACTATGGAAATAAGTTGGGAATTCCCGGGAACGGGGGTTTTGGGGGTTAGGTTGTCTGTTAATGGAATATTGTCGGCGTTGTCTTGGTTGGTCTCTTCGGTCGCTTCGGTGCGGCGATGTTCGGGTGAACGTTGGAGGTTACTGTGATTCTTGGGCTTTCCGGGTTTCAACGATGGGAGTATCGTGCTATTGTAGTGAATACTCCTGTGTTTCTAGGAACCAGTGTTCGCCTCTTCTGACCGTTTTACTCTTGCCTAGTTTTAGGGTCTTCTTGAATATGGGTCCCTCGGTGACGAGGGTGTGGTATTCTCCGTGTTCTCCGCATGGGTCTATGTTGTTGCGTTTCAGGTCCCCTATCAGTTCTCGGTTGACCTCCCGTCCGATCCATTCTTCGCTTAGCAGTTCGATCTTGGAGCTGACTATTATTGCTTTGAAGCCGTTGTCGATGAAGTCGAGGAGTATTTCTTCGGTTTCTCTGCCCCAGAGCGGTTCTACTGCTTTTAAGCCGAGATCTCCGCAGACCCTCTCCACCCAGTCTTTATGTTCCTGGACGTAGATGTCACCGAAGATGACGCCTTCCACGCCGTCGGGGATTACCGTTCGTACCGTTTCCTTGAAGACGCGTTCGTAGGAGTCCCAGTCTGTTTCCCTTTGTAGGAGGGGGATGTCGACGGCTTCTGCTTGCAGTCCGATTATCTCGGCTCTGGTGCCGTGAGACCTGACTACGCGTTCTCCGGGGGTTACGAAGTTCGCGAGGTAAGAGACAGAATGTCCGTTGCGCATTGCCTCATAGCAGGCAAAGCACGCATCCTTGCCTCCACTCCAAGAAGCGATATAGCCCATGAAGGATTCCACTCGAATCTTTGACGCGCATAGATGGTGGCGTTTCATTATGTGGTCTATCTTGTAAAGTATTCCCTTCGTCCGCCCAAAATATCGGTGTGCATGATGATTGTAGTGATCCACGCAGGGATGATTCTGAGAGGTCTGTCGATAGGGTTCGTCGATTCTTATGGAGGTCGGGTTGGGTAACGGATTTATCTTGTCTCTTGGTATTCTTAGTTGTCTGTTGCAGGCTCTTTGGGGATTTTGGGGGGTGTCTATGACGAGTGAGGAGTCTTTGCTGGATTCTGTTCTTACCGACTTGGACTTGGCCGCTGAGCTTCTCGAACTTGAGTCTTCGTGTCATGAGGTGTTGAGGTATCCGCAGAGGACGCTTACCGTTTCGGTCCCGGTGAGGATGGATGACGGGTCTATCCGGGTTTTTACGGGATACAGGGTGCATCACAGTTACGTTAGGGGGCCGAGTAAGGGGGGTATCCGTTATCATCCTGATGTCACTCTGGACGAGACTATTGCGCTTGCGATGATTATGACGTGGAAGTGTGCTGTTGTCGATATTCCTCTCAGCGGCGCCAAGGGCGGGGTTGTGTGTGATCCGAAGTCTATGTCGGTCGGTGAGCTGGAGAGGATGACCCGGCGCTATACCTTCATGATCATGCCTTTGATAGGTCCGGAACAGGACATTCCTGCCCCTGACATTCAGACGGATGCCCAGGTGATGGCTTGGATCATGGATACCTATAGTATGTTCAAGGGTTATAGTGTCCCGGGTGTCGTGACAGGGAAGCCAGTTAATATCGGGGGTACTCTCGGCCGTAGCACTGCTACAGGGAGAGGGTGCATGTTCGCGGTTCTCGAGGCTCTAAAGCACCAGGGAATCAAGATGAAGGGTTCTACTGTCGCCATCCAAGGATACGGGAATGTAGGTTCAAGCGTCGCATGTTTCCTCCAAGATAGGGGTTTGAAGGTGATTGCTGTAAGTGATTCTACCGGTGGAATCCTGCGTCGCGACGGTCTCGATGCCAGGAGGGTTCTAGAACATAAGAAGAAGACCGGGACCGTTGTCGGAGCCAAGGATACTGAGGAGATATCTAACAAGGAGCTTCTTGAATTGGAATGCGACGTCCTCATACCGGCTGCAATCGAGAACGTGATTACCCAGAGGAACGCGTCGGAGGTGAGGGCACGGATCGTTGCGGAGGCGGCCAATGGGCCGGTGACGTCGAGGGCTGACCGAATCCTGAACGAGGCAGGCATTTTCATCGTGCCTGATATACTGGCGAACGCCGGGGGTGTTACCGTGTCGTATTTCGAGTGGGTTCAGGACATAGCGTCCCATTTCTGGGCTAAGGAGGACGTGGTCTCGAGGCTTGAAGGCGTGATGGTGAATGCTTTCCGGGAGGTAGTCGAGACCTCGAGAGAGCACGGGACGGGTATGCGGTTGGGGGCTCTTGTGTTGGCTGTAGACAGAGTTGCCGAGGCTTTCAGTACCCGTGGGCTCTTTCCCTGAGACTTGTCGCTGGCAAGGGACCGGTATTAGAGGTGATTGTTGGAGCCTTTTCGCGTTATTCTTCTCCGTATTTGTCCGAAGTTATTTTCGCGTCCAGATTTCTTCTATATGTACATTTATGCGTATTTGTGGCTGTTGTTGTGGATTATAGCGTTTTGAGTGGAATAACTTTTTTAATAGAATTACCGTTATTTTTTACTGTAATGTCTGGGGAACCGGTCTCTGATTGAACATCTGGTATTCAGTTAGGGGGTTCGGTGTCAATATGGATAGTACTATAACGTTGGGCAAGGATGAGTGGGGGGCCTTCCTTAAAGATGCGGAGATGTTGGTCCGCAAATATGACTCCCTTTACAGAGAACTCAGTGAAATGGCGAAGTCGAGAGAGGACCTAGAGCAGCGGCTTCAACAAGCGCAGGAGAGGGTTCGGGTGCTTGAAGAAGAGAGGAATAGCAAGCATGTTGCTTTGGACGAGAGGAAGACGTTGGTCGATGACACCGAAGGTAGTATGCTGATCCAGGATGCAGAGGAGCTGAGACCGTTCGATGGTACGGAGAGGGTGCATCAACTCCGTTCTAGGTTCAGGCGTCTGCGTCAGATCG
The DNA here is from genome assembly GCA_964596985.1 of uncultured Candidatus Bathyarchaeia archaeon. GTDB lineage: Archaea > Thermoproteota > Bathyarchaeia > RBG-16-48-13. Next base: position 244,350 of record CAZQWG010000001.1, on the reverse strand, counting down.
AACCTTCTGAATAGCGTTTTCTAGCATACTTTTCTCGGGTCGATCCGGCTCATTTTGTTGATGCCAGCCGCCTCGTTTTCCCCGACCTTATTCATGCGTCCTCTCGTCGCTTCTTGTCTGGGGTCTTTGACTGTCGGTGCGTGATGTGACCGCCGGAATATTACATCAAGATATATCATAAAAAGATATGTTTATATTCGACTTATCCTCTATTCCTAGTGAGCAACATGTTTGGAATAGGTCTGTTTTGGCTATTAGCGATACTCGCCATAGTCCTCCTAGCATCGTCATTTGGAACAGGAATGGGCTTCCATATGATGGGTCCCTGGACGGGATACGGGGGTTGGGGTTGGACACCTCTACCCATGATACTCCTACTAGTCCTGATAGGGGCTGGTGTCTACCTGATTTTCACAGGGTCTAGGCGTCCTGGACGGGCTGAACGCGATAGGGCGTTGACGATTGCCGGGGAACGATACGCTCGTGGTGAGATTTCCCGAGAAGAATTCGCAGAGATAAAGAAGACTATCTCGGAAACGTAGGAGGGGTTCCTGTGATTAGTGGACGACAGGCGTTGGGGTTCTTCCTGATCTCGATAGGTTTACTCGGTCTACCCGCTTTGGGCGTCTTCCAGTCCAGATCCTACGATATCGGTCAGGCCCTTGAGATTGCCGAGAGGTACCTGGCGTCTCAGAATAACCCCGACCTAGCTATTCGAGAGATTATGGAGTTCGAGCAGAATTACTATGTGATCTACTATGAGAAATCCACGGGGATCGGGGCTTTCGAGATGCTTATCGATAAAGGAACCGGACGGATATTCCCTGAATACGGACCGAATATGATGTGGAACACAAAGTACGGTCGCCATGGTATGATGGGGGGAAGTCAGGGTTCCTACTCTGCGCAGATGTCCATCGACCAAGATGAGGCTATTACGATTGCCCAGCAATTCCTCGACAGTTCCTACCCGGAGGCAGTTGCCGAAGACCCGCATCGCTTCTACGGGTACTACACAATCCACACGACAAGAGACAGAGGGATACTCGGAATGCTCAGCGTCAACGGCTACAACGGCGAAGTCTGGTACCACGACTGGCATGGCGGGTACATCCAGAGCCTTGAGATGCATGAGGTGCATTGAGAGAGATGTCGCAACTGGAACAGGGCCTGGCTACGCTTGGGCATTATGGCGACTGGGGCTCGTCGATTATTTGGGCTATCATCTTCGGCTTGTTCATCGTTTTCATACCGTTCCATAGGAAGGCTCACAGACGACCGGCAGGCGTGTACCTTGGTTTCGTTGTCGCGTCGGCCCTTGAAATGTTCGGTGTCCCCTTAAGCCTGTACTTTGTGGCTTGGGCTTTCGGTGTTTCTCTTCCCCAAGGCCTGCTCTGGGGTCACACCTTGCAGCAGTATATCGGGTACTGGGGTATGTTCATAGGGTCGGCTATCAGCCTAGTAGGAATCGACCTGGTGATCCGCGGCTGGAGAACCGTCTATCACAGTTTTTGGAGTAAAAAGAAGGGAAAGAGGAGGCTGGTCACCGACGGGATCTACGCGTACATGCGTCACCCTCAGTATACCGGCTTCATGATGATCACGTTGGGTTTGATCGTACACTGGGCGACGATCCCGCTCCTCGTCATGTGGCCTATCCTTGCCCTACAGTATTATCGGCTTGCAAAAACCGAGGAGCAGGAGATGGAAGAGGAGTTCGGAGACGAGTACGCAGAGTATCGGAGAAGGGTGCCCATGTTCATCCCCCGTCTCCACAGCTTCTTGAACAGACCTTGACGGCAGACATTCGCCTACCCGTGGACACCGTTCGGTGCCGGGGGCATCTGTCTATTCGGATAATGGTTAACTGCCGAAGGCAGGGGATCATCTGTTGGAATGGGTGAAATTGCGTATAAGAATCACTGCAGGCAAGGTAGTGGAGACCATTCTCATTACATAGAAGGATTCAAGAAGAATCCTGAGAAATTCCTATCTGAGATAGGGAAAGAAGAACCCGGAAGACACGAACACATGCATCACTGAGAGAAAAAGGGATCATACCGGGCTGTTTTCTTGCCGGTCCAGTTCGAAGGCTGCCTCGGCTATCTTTCTCCCTCTTCTTGTCAGTCTGGGGCGGTTTCCTCTTCTGCCGGGGTTGCTGTGTTTGTCTCCTTTCATGTACAGGGTGAGTCCTTCGGTTGCGAGGAGGCTGAGGTCTGATCGTACGGTCTTTTGGTCTCTTCCGATACGCTTGGTTATCTCTGTGATGTTGGCTGTCTCTCTGTTTTCCAGGATTATTCTGAGGAGGCGGAGTCTTCGATTACGGATCATCGGTGTCTCTGAGTGGGGTTCGTTGGATAGTTTGAATCGGATTCCCTCCAGCTCATCCAGGATTCTTGAGAGCATGGCCTCTTGTCTGAGAAGCCTCAGGTAGACGGCTTTGGATTGTTCCGATTCAATGAGGGTTTCCAAGACATTTTTAGCCTCGTTTCAGGTTTATTTTACGGAAATAACATTATTTTCCGTGTTTTTATGCGTTTTTCAACCGGAAACTTAGTAAGCTGTCACTTACAACTAACCGGAACGTAAGCCTCTTCTGACCTCCGGGCCTCAATGCGTGGTGATTCCGGGGACACAATCTTAAGTTGGGTTGGCTTCAAGTATTGGGTGTTGGGCAGGGTTGACCCTATGTCCGATGATTTCCAGCAGAGGATTCTAAGGGTACTAGCAGACCCGACCAGATACAGAATAGTTCAACTGGCCTGTGCTGATCCACAACATCCAAGACAGCTTGCCAAGCTCTTGGGTATGACTAGTTCTGCTGTGTACCAGCATCTCAATGCCTTGATGGAAGTCGGGTTCATCGAGCGTATAGAAGTCGAGAATCGGGTTCACTACACAGCCAGGGCTGGGGTCCCTGGGTTTCTCCGGAGACTCGGTGAGGCATGCGAGACGCTGCAGGAGGGTGGTGATTCGCCTGAGCCTAGACTTCCTGGAGAGTCTACCCCCTCAACAGAGCCAGCATCCCTTCAGGCACCCGCAATGTTTCAGGAAGGGATCTTGGGTGGGTTCAGGTCTTCGTTGTACGGATATTACGTTCATAGCCCGTTCTGGTCTATTATCGTGGTTACGATTTGCCTGATCGATGTTGTCTTCGCGGTGTGGTGTTTGACCTACGCCCTGCTATACAGCTCGAACGTGGTGTTGACGGTCGTCGGTGGGCTGATTGTCTGCGGTCTCCTCACCGCTCTAGCGAACTACCTGTATCAAAGAACGAGGGCGTCTCTCCCCGGTGTAAGCAGCGGATGAAAAACCAACCGTAATATGTCCGTTTTCAAAGATAGTGGGACTATGGTTTCGGTCACAAAGTTCGATGGGTCTAGGCAACGCTACTCCCGGAGGAAAGTGTTGACCACCTCCATGAGGATGGGGGCGGATAAAGAGCGGGCAGAGAGGATCGCGGACGAGGTTGAGGAGAGGCTCTACGACGGTATGCCGACGCAGGAGATCCTTGAGATAGTCCATAGAGGTTTACGGGAGCATAGGCCCAGCCTGGGTCTAAGGGTGGATCTTCGGGGGGCGATCAGCCTGATGAGGCCGAAACCCGATTTCGAGCACTTCGTGCGTCTTTTACTCGGGGAATACGGCTACGAGGTGGCTCCTAACAAGATTGTAAGGGGGATGTGTGTGACGCACGAGATCGACGCCATCGCGAGGCGCGGGGACGCCGTTGTCTACGTGGAGGTCAAACACCACTCTAATCCGCATACCTACACGGGGATGGATGTGGTGAAGGAGGCGAGGGCGACCTTCGAGGATCTGACCGACGGGTTCAAGCATGGAGAGAACGACGTCGGGTTCAACGAGGCCCTTGTCGTCTGTAACACCAAGTTCTCCGGTCATGCGAGGAGATACGCCGTGTGTAGGGGTATAGAGCAGATCGCTTGGAAGTGTCCGGTCAAGGCAGGTCTTGAGCAGAGGATACGGGAGAAAGGGCTGTATCCGATTACCCTGTTCAAGGATTTGGATTCGGAGAGCGAGGAGCGGTTGGGTAACCGCGGGGTGGTTCTGCTTAAACAGGTGTTGGGGCAGAATACGAAGAGGCTTACGCGGTCTAGCGGGGTCTCGAAGAGAAGGCTGGATGAGCTGGTCGACTTCGCCAGAGATGTTCTAGGTGAGGGTTAGAGGGTAATCGTGGTTTGAGTAGGTGTTTGGGGGATAGTTTTGTCTCGTGATGGTTTGGTGGAGGTTGCTGGAAGGATCAGGAGGCTTGAGATACAGGGAGCCACGAACGTGGCAATAGCCGCTCTCGAGGCTGTGCGGGATCATATCAAGAAGTCGGAGATTAGGAAGAGAAGCGACCTTTTATCTGAGCTGGAGTCTGCGAAGGGAATCCTCTTCGATACGAGGCCTACGGAGCCTTTGATGAGGAACGCGATAAGATACCTGATCTACAGCGTCCAAGAGAGCGGTCTAGAGGATTCCGGGGATCTGGATGATTCTGTGTCTACCATCTCCAAGGGGTTTGTTAGGGATCTGGAGAACTCGAAGAGGGAGATTGCTGAAATAGGCTCGAAGCGGATACTCGACGGGAGCACGGTTCTCACTCACTGCCATTCCTCTGTTGTCACGAGGACCCTGGGGGAGGCGAGGTCTCAGGGGAAGGATTTCCGGGTCTTCTGCACCGAGACGAGACCCCGCTTTCAGGGTAGGATCACGGCTAGAGAGCTGACCGAGCTCGGTATCGGGACGACTATGGTCGTTGACTCGGCGGCCAGGTTCTTCATGAATGATGTCGATCTCGTCTTGGTGGGGGCTGACGCGATAACCTCTGAGGGTAACGTGATAAACAAGATCGGTACCAGCCTGGTTGCGCTCTCGGCAAAGGAGGCGAGGACCCCTTTCTACGTCGCCTCAGAGTTGCTGAAGTTTGATCCTGAAACAATCTTCGGGGAATACACGGTGATCGAGGAGAGGGATGGCCGGGAGATCTGGGGGGAGCCGCCTCAAGGTCTTCGTTTGAGGAATCCTGCCTTCGACGTTACCAGACGAGAGTTCATACACGGGATTATCTGTGAGGCTGGGATACTGTCTCCCGACGCCGTGGTGCGGGAGGTCGACAGCAGGTATCCGTGGGTAAGGCTTGGAGGCGAAGACTGAGGTCCCTTCAGCGTGGGCAAACGGAGACTTCTCTGACTTTCTCTGAGACGTGTTCAAGGGTCTGAGTAGTAGCGTTTGTATTCTGGGTATCTGGGCTTGAATCGGCGTCTCACTTTGGAGACAGGTATACCTTCCACCTGTATCTCCGCCGGGTCTCCTATGCCTAATCCCTTTTCGACGGCGAGTCTTATGTAGTTGATCTTCGCCGGGTCGAACCCCATTACCATCGAGGAGATCGCGTCAACTGCTACGATGTCCTTGCCTGCGATGATTAGGTCCATCTTCACCGGTCTACCATGTGCCGTGCCTTCCCCTTCCAGCCCATAGAACCCGTCCACGACTATCATATCCGAGCGTACCACGCTGTTGAGGTCGATTACCGCCTCCTGGAAGCGTTCGTCCTTCGACTGTCCGAAGCTGTGAAGGATCTTCTTATCTCCCGCCGGTTTGAACGGGGGTTTCATGGTTTCAGGGTCTGACCATGAGCCTTTTCCGCGGAGAACGCCGAGTAGGTTCTTTATGCCTAGGCTGGTCACGAAGCCGCCCACTTTCAATTTTGGCACGTTTATGAAGACATCGGACTCCAAGACGACTCGGGGTATGCGGATCTCCCGGAGAACGTACGGGTTTAGGATTCTGACGTCAACTAAGGATTTGTCTGGCACCTTGTTCAGGTCTACTGCTTCCATGCCTGTGCGTTCAAGGGTCTCGTTGAGGCCTGGGATCTGTTCTAGGTCTGAGGTGGCTGAACCCTCTGCTAATATTACATGCTCGGCCCCGGCTTTGAACGCCATCGTCGCAAGCTCTCCTAGGATGTTCAGGTCTGTTGTAAGACCTGAGCTTGGGGGTAGGCGTTCGGCTAGATTCGGTTTGAGTATGACCTGGTCGCCCCTGTGGATGATGTCCGTCATTCCCCCGATCAGTCCAACGGCTGACTGAACTGTCTGCTTGACGTTGTCTCCCTTTGAGATTGATACTGTAGCTTTAGGATGCAATGGGGCTCCCTGCTCGATTTAGATGACGATACTTGTCTTTATTGTGCATAGAAAGTTTATGGTGGCTATTCTACGCCGGTGCATGGATAATGCTCTATGTTTAATCCTAGTAATACGTGGCAGAAGACGGGGAGCGTGTTCTTCTAGTTACGGGTTCTTGCTGAATTTGAACAAATCGTCGGTCTTCTCTTTGAGAAGGAATAGGTTGTTCTCTGTAATGGGTCCTAGGGGCTCTTTTTCTGACCGTTGTCGGGGTCCTTTGACTGTAAGAATACCTTTTTTCTTGAGGACCCGATGCATCTCCTGCATGACGGCATTGACGTCGTCTAATGTGTGGATGACGCCGAAGAGAAATACTACGTCAATGCTCTTGTCCGGTAGACCTGTCTTGCTCGCGTCAGCGAGAATGGTCTTCACATTCGCCAGTTTTCTCTCTTCGATTTTGCGTTGCACATCCTCGATTGCTGCCGGATTGATATCCAGCGCGTAGACCTTTCCTCTTTTTCCTACGATCTTTGACGCGGCGATCGTGAAGAAGCCTGGACCGCAGCCGATCTCTAATACTATTTGACCCTGTTTGACTCCTGCCTTATCCAGAACCTCATACGGGTCCACAAAGAGTCTGAAGAGGTGCCAATGGACCAACGATATCATCCAGAAGTGCACTTTCTCCGATATCGGAATCATCGTTATCCTATCGCCGGCTTCTACATGATTCTCTATTCGATGTTTGTGTGGACATATAGAAGAAGGATGCGGCGAGAGGGGATGACAACGAGCGCACGTACGCTTGGAGGCTGCGTCTACGCTCTCGTTGTGCCCCTCGGCAAGGGGTATTTGGCTCCCTAGTCTTTTCTGATTTCTAGGTTGGTTTGGATTCTCATCGGTTTCTCGAGTCCCAAGAGGACCGGTGCACGTTGCTTCCAGATCTCGAATAGGTCTTCGACGTCTTTGGGGTCAGCCTCTGAGTAGATTGTGACGTTGAATACGGTATTGGAGAGGTCTGCTGTCGCCCCCTCGATGCCGAGACACGCCCTTACGTCGAATTCGCATCGAACGTCGACGTCAACCTTGCTGACTGGTACGCCGGTGATGGGGGCTAGGGTATTCTTGATTAAGCCCGCGGCGCACCCAGCGAGGGCCCCGAGGAGGTGTTGTAATGGGCCTGGCTCGGTGTTTGTTCCTCCGAGGACGGGTGGGAGGTCTTCCTTCCATGTCCAGTCTCCTGCGGAGAGTATCACGATACCGTCGTCTATTGTGGCTTTGACTCCTGGTTTCAGTATCCCTGATTCGGGTTTCTTCTCGAAACGTTCAACGAACTTCTGCAAGCGAGCGTTCTTCTCTTCAAGACTAGATTTATCGGATGGCATGTGTGCTGATCTCGGCTTAAGAAACATAAGTTTTATGCGGTACAGTTTAATTATTAAACACTGAATTATTTTTCTGTAGTTTTTTCCATAAAGCAAATAGGTTATTGTTGCAATTTCAACTCTGCAGCCTTCTGGGGCTTCTTGGAACGGAGAAGGCTCCGTATGAACCGCTTGATAAGAATCTCGGTACCGTTCGTGGTCTCGGATACGGCCCCTATCTTCACCTTCGCCTTGAGCCCGGTGATTTGAAGTGATCGTCTCGATAGCTAGTGGGAAAGGGGGGACGGGGAAGACGACTGTAGCCGTGAACCTTGCCTTGTCCTGCGAGAACGTCCAGTTGCTCGACTGTGATGTGGAAGAACCCAATGTTCACGTGCTCTTGAAGCCTGAGATAATCGAGACTAGCCCGGTCCACGTATCGTTTCCCTCGATTCTCGAAGAGCGGTGCGACTATTGCGGGGGATGCGCTGAGTTCTGCGAGTACCACGCCCTTTCCGTGATACCGAAACAGGTTCTGGTCTTCCCGGAGCTTTGCCACAGCTGCGGGGGGTGTGCTCTCGCCTGCCCTCGAAATGCCGTCGTTTTCGAGGAGAGGGTCATAGGGCTGGTGAAGGTGGGTTCGGCGAATGGCTTGGAGGTTGTCTACGGCGAGCTCAATGTGGGGGAACCGCAGGCAATTCCTGTCATAGACGAGGTCAAGAAGCGGGTCAATAACGATAAGCTGGTCCTTATTGACTGTCCACCCGGCACTTCTTGTCCTCTCGTAGCCTCGGTCTACAGAAGTGACTACTGCCTCCTTGTAACGGAGCCAACCCCCTTCGGGCTTCACGACCTTAAGATTGCGGTGCAAGTCGTAAGGCGGCTAGGGATACCGTTTGGCATTGTACTTAACTCCGCGGGGATCGGTGACCGGAAGGTTCACGAGTACTGCAAAGGGGAAGGGATTCCTGTCCTCCTTGAAATCCCCTTCCAGAGAGAGATCGCGGAGCTCTACGCTCGAGGCACCCCCTTTCTCCAAGAGATGCCTGAGTGGAAGAAGGATTTCCGTTCTCTTCTGGAGCGGGTGGAGGAGGAGGTGGGGGGCTGAAGGAGTTAACCGTGATCAGCGGGAAGGGAGGGACGGGAAAGACGACTCTCACGGCGTCTTTTGCCGTATTGGCAGAGAACGCAGTGATTACTGACTGCGACGTTGACGCCTCGGACCTCCACCTACTCTTGAACCCACAGATCATCCGTACGTATGAGTTCAAAGGTCCCAAGCTGGCTGCAATAGATGAAGCGAAATGCACGCGGTGCGGCAGATGTGTAGAAGCCTGTAAGTTCGATGCGATCGATGGGTTTGTTGTAGACCCGGTTCTCTGCGAAGGGTGTAAGGTCTGCGTCCTCGTCTGCCCTGAGGGTGCCGTATCATTCAATGAGCGAGTCTCGGGTCACGCTTTCGTCTCGGAGACAGGGTATGGTCCTATGTCTCACGCCAGATTGAATCCTGGCGAAGAGAACTCGGGGAAACTGGTGTCGCTGGTGAGGGAAAACGCAAAGCGACTGGCCGGGGAGAGGGGCTGTGATCTGATCTTGAACGACGGATCGCCTGGCATTGGCTGCCCGGTCATAGCTTCCATCGCCAATATCGATGCAGGTCTCATAGTCGTGGAGCCAACCCTGTCGGGGATCCATGATCTAGAACGGGCGTTGAGTCTCCTCAACCACTTCCAGATCCCCGCCCTAGTCTGTGTAAATAAGTGTGATATCAACACTGAGAACACAGAGGGAATCCTTGAGTTCTGTGCCCAGAACGGTGTAGAACTCGTAGGAACTATTCCCTTTGATCCTGCCGTGACTGAAGCGATGGTTGCAGGTAAACCCGTGGTAGAGTACTATCCGACGAGCGTGGTCGCCGAGGAGATTGCTAAGATGTGGGGAAGAGTGCTTCGATTCTTAGATATGGGTAAGCCAATCGACGTGTGAAATCGGGTATTGGATGCGATCCGTTGTGAGGGTGAACCTCTCGTTCGAATTATCATCGCCTAAGTTGAGGGGGTGGACGGCATGAATCCTTGAGTATGCAGGTGCATGCTACTCATCGAGCGGAGGCCTGGGAGAATCCTCGGTGGAGATGTGGATGGGTCTGCCTTCAGTAAGTGCTTGGGAAACCTTCTTTCTGCCGCTGTGGAGAAGCCTCCAGACGGTTCCCCGTGATATATTCATCCTCTTTCCGGCATCGTCTTGGGAGAGCCCCTCTGAATCAACCAGTCTGATGGCTTCGAGTTCTGCCGGTTCGAGGTAGATCGGTTCGTGGCCTCTTCTGGGGTGGGGGGTGAACCTCTCGACGTTGGGGTTGTTCTCCATCCTAACCGGCTTCCGGGGTCGACCTCTGCGACGGCGACCCCGGCCACGCCCTCGTCTCCTTGACATCTCCATCCTAACTCTGAACATAACTCTTATATATTTATGTGCATTAACACATAATGAATAATGTGCATAAGCACAAAATAAGAGGTGAATACCTTGGGTCACAGACACAGAAACATGTATTACCTAACAGGATTGCCAGGGTGGCTGAGGTTCGGCCACTCGCCCGGATGGGTAGGCAGATCCCCTACAGGACTCCCCCCGACGGCGCAGTGGATAACGCAGAGCGGTCTAAAGCCCCAATACTTGGAGTATCTTAAGTCCACCGCTCCTACCGCTACGCCACCAATTCTCCCCACTCCAACGGCTCCGGTGACACCCCTCGATCAAACATACACCCCTGAGCAGGAGACCCAGATACTGGAGCAGCAGATGAAAGCCCTAGAGGCACAACTTGACGCAGTCAGGAAGAGGTTAGAGGAACTCAGGGGATGAATGGTGATGCCTAGGAGACGCGGTGGATCCGGCAGGGGCCTCTGTTGGGGGCTTGCCCCCGGTTCCTATGGTTGGGGATTAGCCCCGGATTCCTATCTTTCCTGCAGATTCTTTCCCTGGTTGCCAAGAAGATGGTGGACAGGAATCTATGGGTCTATCAACCCATATGCCCCGATGACTAAGGAACAGGAGATATCTATGCTTCAGGATCAGGCGAAGCTGATAGAGAACTCGTTGGAGCAGATCAGGAGACGCCTGAACGAGTTGAAGAAAGAGGAGTGATCCCTTGATAGCCGCGGTTTCGGCGACAAACGGAAGCCTGGATGCCCAGATAGACCCGAGATTCGGGAGATGCCAGTATTTTGTAATCGTTGACACAGAGAGCATGGGCTTTGAGGTTCTACCAAACACGAGCAGAACCACCCCGCACGGGGCTGGGATCCAAGCCGGACAGACGCTGGCGAATCACAGGGTTCAGGTGGTTCTGACCGGTAACGTAGGTCCAAACGCTTTCCGTGTCCTCTCCTCAGCTGGAATCCGCGTTATTACCGGCTTATCTGGTACTGTTCGAGAAGTAACCGAGAAGCTCAAGGCAGGTCAACTGAAGGAGACGACGGCTCCCACATCCTCCATGCACTTCGGGGCAGGCGGTTGGGGAAGGGGTATGCGCGGTGGCGGTGGACGCGGTGGTGGACGTGGGATGGGTCAGAGACGCTGGTAGTCGGTGTCTCCCTTCACTCGACAACCTTCGGGGCTATTCCCGCAGCACCAACTGCACTACTATAGATGCCGCGGAAACAAGAAGTATCGACGCCGGAGAACCGGGTGAAAAGTCTGCAATAGCTGTTGGGTTAGACAAGATGAAGCCTCGAAGAACCCGGAAAGCAGGGATTGAGATAGGTTGACTTCAAGATCTTTGTTATTGCGGTTGTGAATCACAGTGAGTGCGAGTAGAATCAGGCGTTCATCAGCCATGGATAGGTATCTCGAGGCTATCTACCGGTTGCAGGAGAGGAAGGGTTCGGTAAGAACCGGTGAGCTTGCAGAACGAATAGGGGTTTCACCTGGAACAGTTTCAGAATATCTCGGGTACCTGAAGAAACAGGATCTAGTCTCACACGAGCCTTACCGGGGATCGAAGCTGACAGCCAAAGGAAAGAGACTGGCTCTCGACGTGATAAGAAGGCATCGGCTCTCCGAACGTCTCATGACAGACCTGTTAGGGATAGATTGGAGCCAAGCGCACTGCGAAGCAAGCTTATTTCAACAGGGTCTCAACGACGATGTTCTCAAACATTTAGAGAAGGTTTTAGGTCACCCGAGGAGGTGTCCCCACGGGAACCCTATCCCTACAAAATGTGGGGGTATCTTGGAGGAGGAATCGGAGCCCCTCACGAACCTTGAGCCAGACCAAGACGGTATCGTGGTTAAGATAACCGACGAGAAGTCTGATCTACTGCAACGTCTCGCGGTTCTAGGTATTAGACCTGACACCCCTCTCAAGGTAGAAAGCAAGACCTCTCCAAACAGAGTTCTCAGGCTTAGAGTCGATGGAAAGAATCGCACCGTGAATGATGCGGTGGCGTCCGCAATCTGGGTGAAAGCGAAGGATAACCCGCAATTTAAGAAAAGCCTGGAGGTGAGTATATGACAGAAATTAAACTGGCTATCCCAACAGAGGGAGAAAATGGAATCGAAGAAGTCGTCTCCGAGGTCTTCGGCAGGGCAAAGACCTTCACAATAGTGGAAATTGGCGACGGCACTGTCAAGAGGGTAGAGGTCGTTGAGAACTCTGCCGTATCTTACAAGCAAGGCACTGGTCCTATTGTGGTCAAGATGCTGGTTGACCTCGGTGTGACGATGGTCGGTGCGCGGGAGTTCGGTCCAGGTGCATCAGCCTTACTGGAACACCACGATGTGAAGCTGGTCACCGTTAAGCCTGGGAAGACTGTCGGTCAAGTCGTGGAAGACGTATTGAAGGGTCTCTGAACCCATCCTATCTAATATAACGGGTATTCTATGTTCGCGTTTGAGGTCGATTCCTGTTTTCCTTCTGAGTGTAGTAACCTTCGCCTCTTATTTTATCCAAGACGATTCTACCCTCTTGCTCCAGATTCTTTAGGAGTTGACTTGCCTCTGGGTGGCTTATACCGAGCGACGACGAGATATCGGTTGCACGGCAAGGTCTTCTCTTCAGTATCTCAAGGATCTCCTGTCCTTGGGATCCTGTGCCGATCCTCTTGACGGTTTTTCCTCGTCTGTCGTGTCGCCCGTATACCCATAGCTTTTCTTCCCCTAATGCCTCCGCGAGTTTCTCGGAGACAAACTTCAGTCTCTGTGTTGACGGGATTCTGACGAAGTCTTCGGCTGGGGGTCTATAGGGGACCAGCAACTGGACGAGATCTGGTCTTATATCGCCTACTGTATCTAGCAGGTTTCGGAGGTGTTTTCCCTCGACGTTGGTCGTTCCCTCTCTACCCGTTTCCAAAAGCATGACTTCCAAGGCAAGTTTGTTTCCTACCTCTTCTCTTACCCTCTTGATGGAACTGATGACTGTCTGTACGTTTAGTGTATTACTCTTCGGTCTGTTTATCGACTGGAACGCTTCCTCGTCTCCAGCATCCAGCTTCGCTACGACCATGTCGAACTGGGTGAGGGCTTTTCTGGTATCACTCCTCTGGAACAGGGATGCATTCGTCAATATCACCATCGGGAGGTCGCCTATCCTCTCCTTAACACCACGGGCGATCTCTTCGAGATGACGGTTCAACGTCGGTTCCCCGGTTCCAGAGAACGTGACTACGTCTACACTGTTAAGGTCAATCTGCATCAACGCCTTGTCCAGGTCATCAAGTACGCGGTCAGGAGAAACTACTGTATTCGGCTCCTCCGGCTCAGTGGCGTGTACGATAGTTCTACCGAGTTGACAGTAGACGCAGTCAAAAGTACACCTCTTTGGCGGCGTTGTCACGTCTATCCCAAGTGATCTGCCGAAACGCCAAGAAGGAACAGGACCATATACCATCCGTGGTCTGGGCGGGTGCGTATGCCTAGGTTCTCTCCTGAAAGCTCTGACCAACAGGGTTCCTCGGGGATGCGGTACCTGGCTTATCCTATGAGCTAGTGACTCTTGCGTCTTCTTCGCCTATTCCTATGGCGGAGAGAATGCTAATGGTGTTGTGCGTGACGACAGCCTTCCGTCAATTCCTCGAGCACATCGTCTTTGTATGCAGAAACTGCTTCTCCTGCTGTATTCGCCTCAGCTCTAAGCACTGCTACTCTGGCACCCTGGAAGTAGTTTAATGCCCTTGGCCCCATTCCGTAGGTAATGACCGCGTTTGGTTTGAGTTCTAGAATTCGTTCGGCCGGTGTTCCAGTCCCGCCGAAATGTTCGCTTGTGTTGGGTACTGCTCTCTGGGCTACAACGTCCCCTTTTTCATCTATGTCAACAACGAAGAAGTATGGTGCTCTACCGAAATGCTGCGACAAGGGGGCATCCATCCCCCTCTCTTCCACGATCGGAATCACGATTCTTGCGTCCATTCAGTCACCTCTCCTTATCTTCTGGGGGTAGTATAGCCGTCGCCGAATCATCGTGTGCCCTCCGGGCGTCGCGTGGACTCCGATTTTTCCTTTAGATAGCTCTCTATCTTCTTGACGATCCCCGAGAATGCCCTTGCCGCGGTGGAGTCCGGATGTTTGATTATAAAGGGCATGCCTTTGTCGGTGTCCCGGCAGATCTCCGGGTCTATCGGTATCCTTCCTAGGAAGGGCACGTCCAGGTCTCTCGCCATCTTTTCTCCCCCACCAGTCTTGAAGATGTCAACCTTGGCCCCGCACTCTGGGCAGACGAACCCGCTCATATTCTCTACTACTCCGATGATTGGTACGCCCAACTGCCTCGCAAAGGTCACCGCCTTCTTGACGACGATCTGGGACACCTCCGAGGGTATGGTTACTATGACTACGCCATCCATCTTCGGAATCAGCTGTAGAACGCTGAGCGGTTCGTCACCGGTTCCAGGGGGTAGATCGGCGAATAGAAAGTCGAGTTCTCCCCAGGCAATATCCGCCAAGAACTGTCTTATCGCGGTCATCTTGAGGGGGCCGCGCCATATCACCGGTGTCTCGTCAGTCGGGAGGAGAAAATCCATGGACACAACCCTGACACCTAGGGGACCTACGACCGGGAAGGCACCTGGCGGTCCGACTTGAAGTCTCTGCCCCCTCACGCCCAGCATCTTGGGTATGCAGGGACCGTGTATGTCCGCGTCTAGGACCCCGACGCGGTGTGAATAGCCGTGCATGGCGAAGGCGACTGCTAGGTTCGCTGTGACCGTGCTTTTCCCGACTCCGCCTTTTCCGCTTATCACGGCGATCTTGTGTCTGATCTTCTCCATTCTGGCGGCTATCTTCTGGTTCTCGTCGAACCTGGCTTCTTTTGCGGTCTGTGTCTTCTGTTTGCTCAAATAGTTCTCTCCGTGCCTCGTCTCTCAGCGACGGCAAGCTGTTTGGGAACGAAACCATTTATATAGATTATGTTTGAGAATCAAAGTGGAAGGGCGCGATCCACGTTGACGGAAAGATTAGAACCCGATGACATCGACCAAAAGATAATCTCGTATCTCCAGATGGATGGGCGGATGACCTTCGAAGATCTAGGGAAACTTGTAGGATACACAGGTATGGGCGTCAAGAAGCGGGTCAAGAAACTCGTTGACAACGGCGTCGTCAAGTTCTCGGCTTTACTCAACACAAGACCCCTCGGTCTCTACTCGGCATTTGTGTTGCTTGAGATGGAGAATGCTGAGGCTATGCAGAGCCTTCTGCAACGTTTCGAGGATTGTCCGAGGGTCGTATTCATCTTCACGGCCCTGGGAGGATACAACCTTATCGCTCTGGTGGTTGCGGAGAATCAGGATACCCTTGAAAGCATTTCCATGGAAAAATGCTCTTTGAGATCCGTCGAGGGGATCCGTAGATCTGAATTCTATCCAATCGGCAACGTCCACTACTCCCCATTCCTGCCGATCAGACGGTATCTGGCACAGAAGGAGAAGACGACGACACCGTGCGGCGTCGATTGTAGACCTTGCAGGAGATATCGGACACGACTGTGTGTCGGATGCCCGGCAACGCAATGGTATCAAGGACGCTATGCAATCAGCGAGAAGAGAGACATGGATGAAGGCTGAGACTGCGATTGTGGCAGACACCCTCACAAAATACTGCGGCGATTTCCTGGCTATAGATCACGTCAGTTTCAAGGTTGAGAGCGGCGAGACCTCTGGCTTCTTGGGTCCGTACGGCGCGGGGAAGACTGCGGCGACGCGTATGCTTAACGGGGTCTCGATTCCCTCCGTCAACTCGACGTTATCCTAGATCTTAACGAGAGGAATAGGGATAGATGTCTAGAAATACGGATAAGCCTGATCTCTGAGAGTATGTCTTGCAGGTTT
Source organism: uncultured Candidatus Bathyarchaeia archaeon (assembly GCA_964596985.1). GTDB lineage: Archaea > Thermoproteota > Bathyarchaeia > RBG-16-48-13. Next base: position 228,522 of record CAZQWG010000001.1, on the reverse strand, counting down.
CAATAGGCTATATCGCATATTTAGTCGAAGTGTATTGTCTTGAAATTCAAGGTTAGATGTCTAGATCTCTCGGCTGGAGGAAAGTCCATAGTCGTATTGGATGATGATGACGCAGCTACGCTCGGAGTTCATCCCCTTGAAAGAGTGGAGGTCGTCTGCGGTAACGCTCGTCTACTCGCGATTGTCAACATGGCCCAGAACTTTCCGAAGAATACCCTCGGCGTGTATGACGAAGTACGTGGACAACTCAACCTCCAGGACGGCGATGAGGTTGAAGTGGTCAGAGCGGAAGAACCCGAGTCCTTAGGTTTCATTCGTGAGAAGCTCTCCGGTCGAAGACTCACGGAACCCGAAATCCGGATGATAATTCTCGACGTGATAGAGAGGCATCTTAGCGAGGTGGAGCTGGCGTCTTTTGTCACCGCCCTCCATATCAGGGGGACAGGGATGGATGAAGTAGAGTATCTGACTCGGGCTATGGTGGACACAGGGGATACCCTGAACCTTGGCAAGAACCCCGTCCTTGACAAGCATAGTATAGGAGGCGTACCAGGTGATAAGACCACGATCCTTGTTGTCCCAACCGTTGCGGCCGCAGGCTTCACGATCCCGAAGTCCTCCTCTAGGGCGGTAACCTCTCCTGCAGGAACCGCCGACCGGGTTGAAGTCCTATGCCCTGTCGACCTAGCGATGGACAAGATCAAAAAAGTAGTCACGGAGACAAATGCGTGTATGGTTTGGGGGGGCGCGCTAAACTTAGCTCCTGCCGACGATCTGTTCATTCAGGTTGAGTATCCGCTGTCGATAGATCCGCTACTTCTACCCTCGATCATGAGTAAGAAGAAGGCGATGGGGTCAGACTGCTTGGTCGTGGATTTGCCTACAGGGAGAGGGGCGAAACTCAAAACCATCGGCGAAGCACACGAGCTGGCTAGGGACTTCATGGGACTCGGTAAACGACTGGACATAAACGTCGAATGCGCGGTTACCCCCGGCGATCAACCGATAGGTTTCGCTGTCGGTCCAGCGTTAGAGGCTAGAGAAGCCCTCTTGACGTTGATGGGTAACGGACCGCATGATCTGAGAGATAAAGCAACCACTCTTGCCGGGATTCTACTCGAGATGGTTGGGGTAAAAGACGGCAAGGGCGAGGCTCTCCGACTGATCGAGTCAGGGAAGGCTGAGAGGAAACTCAGGGAGGTAATTGAGGCTCAAGGAGGAAACCCTGAGGTTAAACCCGAAGACATCAAAGTCGGGACCCATGTTTCCGAGATCCGTTCAGAGGAGAGCGGCGAGATCCTTTGGATAGAAAACCAGGAGATCGCGCAGATCGCTAAGGCGGCTGGTGCACCTAAGCATAAGGGTGCGGGGATACTCTTCGAAGGGAAGATCGGGAGCCGTGTCGACCGTAAGGGATTGATATTTAAGATATACGCGGAGAACGCGTCGAGGCTGGAGTCGGCTATATCCGTCTTCGAGTCCCTCCACCCGGTCGGCGTCGGAAAGAGGCTTGAGAGGGAGATGTTGATCGGCCGGGTCCCGGCGAAGAGGCGGCATAAAAGGTTCTTCATCATCGATAGGTGACCTACCCTCTCGGAATCGGTGCGCCTTATGTTTCAACCTGGCTGGGGGGACCTGTTGAGGATCAGGTTTGGAGCCCTGTCATTGGGATGTGGCGCCCATCGGCAGGATCAAGCTTCTGCTGGAATCCTTTGGCCGGGATTTGAACCCGGGTCCAGCGGGGTCTGTGCCTTTGAGGCTCGACAGCCGCAGATACTAGGCCGTTCTACCGGATTCGTTCCGCCTATACTACCAGGGCTCCTTCCATACTGGAAAAGCGGTCAGTATTTAACTTTTTATCGCGTTCTCGCCCGTAGCGCGTATTACTCCATTAATATTCTGTAGCGATAGCCCGATTATCAAGTCGAGGTGTTCGGTGTTCGCTGCCTCTATTCAGTCCTTGTATGCTATTAGAGCCCACCATTTCTCGGACCAGATGTCTCTTAGATCCTCGTAGGTCAGGAAGAGGTCCTCCCCGTCGTCAGGGTCATGATAGCGTATTCCCGTCTTATTGTATCCGATCACCACGATGAATTTTCCATCCGAATCCGATTCGCCCTGTTTGATGTAGATAATTACCGGAAGATCCCTGTCGATCTCCTTCTGGAGCTTCCCTTTCGCGTCGTTGAAATTCTCGTTCTCACCCAGACTTCTCGTCTTGAAACCTCGTTCATCAAAGGGGACGTGCATGTTGTCGAAGGTTGTTCCCTTCTCCTCTGAGGTATTCATCTGGTCCGCCAGCTCCCCTTGTTCAGGCGATTTCCCATGGTACGTCAGAACCATTTGGGCACACGCCGGACCATCCCACCTATTCTCCTTCTGTTGAAACCATGGAATCCCTGAGATCATATGCTCGTCGCTTTCTCCGTTCTGCGCGGAGGGTTGCGGCGGGGTCACCACCTGTCGGCTGACCACGTAATAGACTACAACTGCTGCAACGGTTATCACAATGAGGATAGAGGCGATTGTACGACTCTTTCCATAGGCTCTACTCCTCTTATGGCGGTCTTTGGAATCTCCGGTGTCCATCCCTAGGGGTATTATGCCCGTAATAGCCCCCATTCCTCAACCCAGACCCAAATCGGATTCATCGTCTTAAAAGATTGGAGGTTCTCCGCTGGATGTTTTCGTCTTATGGTGGGAAAAGGGTTTATTATCTGATCCCCCTCCACTCTGTTGCTGTACGATGGGCCCGTAGCTCAGCAAGGCAGCGGTCTATCGCCTAAAGCATCGGGCTTTTAGCGGTGCTGTCCGAGAGAAACCCGGTAGAGACAGAGGCAGCTCTGTCCCTGGGGAGTGGTCGTGGGTTCGATTCCCGCCGGGCCCGCCAACACCTTTCCGTCTAGACGCAGCAGGCTAAGCAAGGTTTATAAACTGCGTATCTGTATTCGCTGAGATAAGCCTTGCAAGGGCGGAGAACTGCTTCAAGTCCCCTTCTCGATCCGATTCCGAGGGAAAGATGACTTTCTCAACCGGCTTGAGTCAGATTCTTCGTTTAGTTAATCGAAGGGTGCCCAGACTCTATGTTTGACGTCTTTTTCTTCTGTCAGGGGGGTTTGAGCAGTTCTCGAATGATGCCCGAAGGCATCAGACGCCTTGCAGCCGGTTCTCTGACTTACTTGAATGGAAGATAACGATTATCGAGGGTTTAGGGTTTGGCTGTAGTAAAACAGAATATGTGGAAACTGATGGACCTCTTCTTTAAAGAGGTGGGCTTGGTAAGGCAGCATCTCGACTCCTACAACGTTCTTCTTGAGGAGGGGCTTCAGGAGATAGTTGACCAGTTCGGCACGATCCCTATCGAGGTACCCGAGTTCGGGTTCAGCATAAAGTTTGGCAGACTGGAGGTGGGTGAGCCGAGGGTTGTAGAGGTCGATGGTTCCCAACACAAGATATCCGCGTTTGAGGCTCGTCTCCGAAACCTGACCTATGCGGCTCCGATGAATCTAGAGATGATCGAGGTCAGGGATGGTAAGGAGTACACCACGGAATACATCTATGTCGGCGACATTCCGATAATGTTGAAGTCGAAGTTCTGCCCGCTCTCCGAGATGTCCGAGGAGGAGCTTATCTCCGCGGGCGAGGACCCAGATGACCCTGGCGGCTATTTCATTATTAACGGCTCGGAACGGGTGATGGTCGCGCTTGAAGATCTCATCCCGAACAGGATACTTGTGGATGTCGATGATAGTGGAAGCTCTACCATCTACCGGGCTAAGGTGTTCTCAACCACTATAGGCTTCCGAGCTAGGATCGAGTTGAGGATGAAGACCGATGGTGGTATCTACGCTTCCCTTCCAGGGGTGCCGACCGAGCTTCCTATCGTCATCTTGATGAGGGCTCTCGGATTGAAGTCGGACCGGGAGATCGCTGAGACGGTTTCGCTCGACGAGTCGGTTCAAGACCTCCTCGATCCTTCGTTCGAGAAGGCGATCGGTATCGGGGATGTGGATGCGGCTATACTCTACATTGGGAACCGTGTCGCCCACGGGCAGATCGAAGAGTACCGCGTGAGGAAGGCCGAATCGATCCTCGACAAGAACTTTCTGCCCCACCTCGGCCGTACCTCCGAAATACGAATGGAAAAAGCGTTCTACTTGGGGGAAATGGTTGCCAGAATCCTTGAGCTGAAGCTCGGGCGCAGAACGATTGACGACAAGGATCATTACGCTAACAAACGACTGAAACTGGCTGGGCCGCTTCTCGGAGACCTCTTCCGTGTAGCTTTCAGGAACCTTTGCCGCGACGTGAAATACCAGTTGGAGAGGATGAGTATAAGGCGGCATGAGCCCGGCTTGATCTCGGCAGCGGTCAGACCCGGAATAATCACTGAGAGGGTCCAGCACGCCCTGGCGACAGGCAACTGGGGCCGTGGAAAAGTAGGGATCACCCAGCTTCTCGACAGGACCAACTTCGTTGCAACTCTAAGCCATCTCAGAAGATTGCAGTCACCCCTGAGCAGAAGCCAACCCAACTTTGAGGCAAGAGATCTCCATTCAACCCACTGGGGGCGTCTCTGTCCGAATGAGACTCCTGAAGGGTCGAACTGCGGTCTTGTGAAGAACCTGGCGTTGATGGCTGCCATCTCCGTCAGTGTTGATCCTGAGGTTGTGGAGGCTCTGCCTTCCCGCTTCGGCATCGTCCCGACCGGGGAGGCGGACTTGGAGCTCCGCAAATCCGGGACTAAGATCTTCGTAGACGGTTGCTTGATAGGATACATCGAGGACCCGGTTCGGCTTGTCTCAAGCGTAAGGGAAGATAGACGACGCGGAGAGATCAGTCCAGAGCTCAATATCGCGTATCTGACCAACGAAGGCGAGAATGTTCCAGGAGTTGTCTACATCAACTGTGACGCCGGCAGGGTTAGACGACCTCTTATCGTGATCGACGGCGGAGAGCCTCGGTTGACCCCCGAGGACATATCAAGGATAATCTCTGGGGAACTCCGCTGGAATGACCTGATATCCCAAGGTATCTGCGAGTATCTCGACGCGGAGGAAGAAGAGAACGCTTACATAGCCTTGACTTGGGATCAGATAACCCCCGAACACACCCATGTGGAGATCTCCACGTACTGTATTCTCGGGATCTGTGGTTCTCTGATTCCTTACGCTGAGCACAACCAGTCTCCCAGAAACTCCTACGAGGCTGCTATGGCCAAGCAGGCGCTCGGCGTCTTCTCCGTGAACTTCTTCAACAGGAGTGACTCAAGGTCGCATGTCCTCTATTATCCTCAACTTCCTCTTGTCCAGACCAAACCGATGGATATCATTCAATACGGGAGCCGTCCGACCGGGCAAAACTGTGTCGTGGCGGTTCTCTCGTACGAAGGATACAATATGGAGGATGCCCTGATCTTCAACAAGTCCTCGGTGGAGCGTGGTCTGGCCCGCTCCAATTTCTTCAGGATCTACGAGGCTGAGTGCAGGCAGTATCTCGGAGGCTTGAAGGATCGTTTCGAGATCCCTGAGGCCGGTACTCGAGGATACCGGGGAGAACAGTACTATGGGCTCCTTGAGGAGGACGGGATTATAAGTGTCGAGGCTGACGTCGAGGGTGGCGGTGTCCTGATAGGACGTACTAGCCCGCCCCGTTTCCTGGAGGAGTACAAGGAGTTTGAGGTGAAAGGTCCGACCAGACGCGACACATCCGTGAGCGTCCGCCCGGCTGAGACCGGGACGGTAGACACCATATTCGTTACGGAAACCGTGCAGGGCAGTAGACTCGTGAAGGCTCGGGTAAGGGATCTCCGAATCCCGGAGCTCGGAGACAAATTCGCGTCCAGACACGGACAGAAAGGCGTGATTGGTATGCTGGTGTCCCAGGAAGATATGCCGTTCACGTCCGACGGGCTTGTCCCCGATGTCATAATCAATCCTCATGCAATTCCTTCCAGAATGACTATAGGTCACTTTGTGGAGTCCGTTGCAGGTAAGGTTGCAGCTTTGAGGGGTAAGCCTGTCGACGGTACACCATTCGAGAACGAGACTCCTGAAGAACTTCGGTCGGTCCTCGTTGACCTAGGATTCCAGTACAGTGGTAAAGAGGTCTTCTATAACGGGATAACCGGTGAGAAGTTCGAGGCGAATGTGTTTGTCGGGGTGATCTACTATCAGAAGCTTCATCACATGGTTGCCGACAAGATGCACGCCCGTTCTCGTGGTCAGGTTCAGATGTTGACGAGACAGCCCACCGAGGGTCGTGCGAGGGGTGGCGGCCTGCGTTTCGGGGAGATGGAGAGAGACTGCCTGATCGGACACGGAGCGGCTATGCTATTGAAGGACCGTCTCTTGGAGGAGTCTGACAAGTCTATGGTCTACGTATGCGAGAATTGCGGTTACATCGCCTACTACGACATGAAGCAGCGGCGATATGTCTGCCGTGTTTGCGAAGACTCTGCCGCGATCTCCCCTGTCGCTATGTCCTACGCGTTTAAGCTCCTGCTTCAGGAGCTGATGAGCCTGTGTATAACCCCGAAGCTACAGTTGAGGGAGCGTGCCTAAGATGTCTAGGATTGATGATGTACATCGCAAGATCGAGGGTATAAAGTTCGGGGTACTTTCCCCAAGCGAGGTCCGTGGACTCTCTGTGGTGGAGATACAGACGGCTGATACCTACGACGAGGATGGGGCTCCTATCTCTTCGGGGCTTATGGATGGTCGACTTGGAACCCTCGAGCCGAGACAGAGGTGTGCAACCTGCGGAAACACCGCTGCGAAGTGTCCAGGGCATTTCGGACACATCGAGCTGGCTGTACCATTGGTTCACGTCGAGTTTGCCAAACTAATCTACTCCCTACTCTCCGTCATTTGCAGAAATTGCGGTCGGGTTCTCCTAACCGATGATCAGGTCGAAAGGCACCACTCGAAGATAGGTGAGACCAGGAAGATGCTCGGGGTCGTACCCGAAGAGGTGCACACTACAGTTCTCAGGGAAGCCAAGAAGAACAAGGTATGTCCTCATTGTAACGCCAAACAACACAAAATCGATTTCAGTAAGCCTACTACTTTCCATGAGATCGTGGATGATGGAGGAGCCCGACGGCTGACTGCGAGCATCATTCGGGAACGATTCGAGAGAATATCTGACAGCGACTTGGAAATCTTGGGTTTCGATCCTAATAGCGCCAGACCCGAATGGATGGTTCTTCAGGTTCTACCTGTACCGCCAGTCTACGTCCGGCCTTCGATTACCCTCGAATCCGGAATAAGGTCGGAGGACGACCTCACCCACAAGCTGGTCGATATTATCCGTATCAACGAGAGGCTCAAGGAGAACATAGACGCGGGTGCCCCGACGCTGATAATCCAGGACCTCTCCGAGCTTCTACAGTACCACGTTACAACCTACTTCAACAACGAGGCCTCAGGTATTCCGCCTGCAAGACACCGCTCCGGTAGAGCGTTGAAGACCATCTCTCAACGCCTGAAGGGAAAGGAAGGCAGATTCAGAAGCAACCTCTCCGGCAAGAGGGTTGATTTCTCGGCTAGGACAGTCATCTCCCCCGACCCAAACCTGGATATCAGCGAGGTCGGGGTTCCAAGGGACATTGCTATGCGGCTATCGATACCCGACAAGGTCACCCACTGGAATATGGACGAAATGAAGAAGCTGATCCTGAACGGTCCAGATAATTATCCGGGTGCCCTCTACATCGTGAGGCCCGACGGAAAGCGGATCCGGCTCGAGTTCGTCGTCGAACGAGAAGGCGTGTCAGAGGCGATACTCCCAGGTTATATTGTGGAACGCCATCTCAAGGATGGAGACATCGCGATCTTCAATCGGCAGCCGTCGCTTCACAGAATGTCCATAATGGCGCATTTCGTTCGGGTTCTACCGTACAAGACCTTCCGTCTTCACCTATGTGTCTGCCCCCCGTATAACGCAGATTTCGATGGAGACGAGATGAATCTTCACGTACCTCAAAGCGAGGAGGCGCAGACAGAGGCCAGGCTGCTTATGCAGGTTCAGGATCAGATTCTCTCCCCCCGGTACGGGGGACCCATCATCGGCGCGATAAGGGATTTCATATCTGCTGCGTATCTGCTTACCAAGAAGTCGACTCTCTTGGATAAACCGGAGGTCTGCAGTATACTGAGCGCTGCAGGGTACACAGGCGATCTCCCAAGTCCAGCGGTCAAGAGTCCCGAGCCGATGTGGACCGGAAAACAGATCTTTAGTCTATTCCTGCCTAAAGGCTTCAACTATGTTCTCCGGGCGAGTGTCTGCCGCCAACATTCTATTTGTCTGAATGAGAAATGCAAGCACGACGCCTATGTCGTCGTGAAGGACGGCCAACTCAAATGCGGGGTGATCGACAAGAACGCGATCGGTGCGGAGAGGTCCGAGAGCCTCTACCATCGTATAGTCAAGGACTTTGGCACCGATGTCGGTAGGAGGTTCATGGTCGCTATCTGCAGGCTAGTTAACGCTTTCCTGACCGAAAAAGGGTTCTCTTACGGTCTTGAGGATCTTGACCTCTCCAAGAAGACCCAGAAGAAGATCGAGGGGGCTATCGACACCGCAGAGAGAAACGTCTATGAGCTGATATCTAAGTATCAGAAAGGAACCCTCGAGCGGCTTCCTGGTCAGACCCTGAATGAGTCTCTTGAGATCTTCGTTATGAACGAGCTTGCCCGGGCCAGGGATCGTTCGGGAGAGATCGCGGATGACTACTTCAGCCTAGAGAACAACGGTATGGTGATGACCAAGACTGGTGCCAGGGGGTCCAGTCTTAACATTGGGCAGATGGCTGCCTGCGTCGGTCAACAATCGGTCCGTGGAAAGCGGATTCTGAGAGGATACAGGGACAGGACCCTAGCACACTTCAAGTCCGGTGACTCCAGTCCACGGGCCCGTGGATTCGTCTACTCGAGCTATAGGACAGGGTTGAATCCGATCGAGTTCTACTTCCATGCAATGGGTGGCCGTGAAGGTCTAGTTGACACGGCGGTTCGTACGCAACAGAGCGGATACATGCAGAGACGCCTAATCAATGCCTTGGAGTATCTTAGGGTGGAGTACGACGACACGGTTCGCGACCCGGATGGTAGTATCGTTCAATTCAGGTACGGCGAGGACGGGGTTGACCCGGCGAAGAGCGATCATGGAAAAGCGGTCAGTATAGGGCGTCTCGTGGAGAGAGTGGGGATCTCTAGGGCCCCCGGGAAACCCGCCTCAGAGAGATACGTGGAGAAACGGTTGAGTGAGATAGAGGGGAAACTAACCCCGCTCCCGATCGAAGAGTTGAGGGAGAATATCTTGGCCGCGAAGCTTAGCCGACCCGCCGTTGATCAGGCGATCTCCCAGGCAGTGGAGGACTACACTAAAGCGCTTGTGGAGCCCGGTGAGGCGGTAGGTATAGTAGCGGCTCAATCTATCGGCGAACCCGGGACTCAGATGACGCTTCGAACCTTCCACTATGCAGGTGTTAAGGAGCAGAACGTGACGCTGGGGTTGCCTCGGCTCATCGAGATCGTGGATGCTAGGAGAGCCCCCTCTACACCTATCATGACCATCAGACTGAAGAAACGCTCATCCACAAGGGCTGAGGCTGAGCAGATCGGCCAGAAACTGGTCCACGTGAATATTCAAGAACTCGCCGAGTCCATCTATCTGGACCCTGAACGGCAGGCTGTTGTCATGGAGTTCAGCCCGACGCTGCTGAAAGAGCAAGGGGTGAGTCCTGCAGAAGTAGCGAACGCAATACAGCTTTCGAACTGTGAAGTCAGCCTTGAGGGGAACAGGATCTACGCGATTCCTACCGATCTCAAGAAGGTTGACTTGAAGAAGCTGTCTGACCAGTCGACTTCCATCGACGTGAAAGGCGTGCCAGACATTCAACGTGTGCTTGTAGCCAAAGAGGAGGGCGAGTGGGTGATACGCACCGACGGCTCAAACCTTTCATCGGTACTCGAAGTACCCGGAGTGGATCCTACGCGGACGGTGACCAATCATATCCATGAAATCGCCGCCACCCTGGGAATCGAAGCGGCGCGAAACGCGATTATTCGGGAGGCAAAGGGGGTTCTTGAAGAGCAGGGGCTCGATGTCGACATCCGCCACGTGATGTTGGTCGCGGATGTGATGACGACGACGGGTGAAGTCAGACAGATCGGTCGGCACGGTGTTTCAGGAGAGAAGTCGAGTATTCTTGCGCGGGCTGCGTTCGAGATTACGGTTCCAACCTTGACCAGTGCAGCAGTCAGAGGGTTGACGGATGGGTTGACCGGTATCGCTGAGAACGTGATTATCGGTCAGATGGTGCCTGTGGGCACTGGACTCATCGATCTCTACATGGGGGCGCCTTCGAAGGCCAATAAGTAATGTTCTCGGGGGCAGAGGTGTTCCACCCGTGCGTCGCCTTTGCCGGAAAGTTTTATCAGTACTGCTCAACCCTAATATGAGCTATCGAGCCGGTGGGCTCGATGGAAGCTTCACGGATTGGCGATGAAAAGACCTTGTCGTTTGTCGACCTGAACAAAAGCGTGTTGATTGCCGCCCAGACGGGTAAGGTAGTCTTGGGGTCCGAGAAGACGATCGACGCTGTTGTCAACGGTCGAGGTAAGCTGGTCATAGTATCGCAGGACTGCCCCAGAGAGAAGAAGGGGAAGATAGCCAACTACGCTGAGATGTCCGGTCTAAGGGTTTACAGCTACCCCGGGTCTTCTATCGATCTAGGTGAGGCGTGCGGGAAACCTTTTGCCGTTGCAGCGTTGGTCATACGGGAACCGGGAGACTCGGATATCCTGAGACTCGTGGAGGGAGGCGGGGATGGCTAGCGGAATAAAACTCACTGGCGAAGAGATGAGGTATATCGCCCTCTTCGAGAATGTCACCGGAGCCACCGTGAGAGACTGCGTGATAGACGAGAAGACCGATCGGGTCATATTCGTCGTAAAACCCGGTGATGTAGGGCTTGCCATAGGGAAGAAAGGCTCGCGAATCAAGCTCCTTCACAAGATGATCGCAAAGGATGTTGAGGTGGTCGAATACGCCGACGCCCCCAGCGTCTTCATCCGAAACTCGTTCTCTCCCGCGAAGGTCAGGGAGATCAGGATAATGGAGAGACCTGACGGTCGTAAGGTCGCGATAGTCAATATCGAACCCAGGGATAAGGGCGTTGCGATCGGCAAGAACGGTAAGAACGCAGAGAAGGCGCGGCTCTTTGCGAAGAGATACTTCCAGATAGACGACGTAGTCATAACATAGGCTCTCTTGGGGCAGGGTGTACAGTAGAGCGAAATATTGGTTTGCACGTGTTGACCTGCCGGTTCCGATCGATGCCTCCCAACCCCCTATATGGTAGTACTATTTAGTCTATGTTATGACGGGTGTTTGTCTCTTCGTTGGTTCCAACCGTAATAGAGCCGTTTTAACCGCATCTTAGTAGGGACATGTGATGTTCGATCTGTCGACCTTTGTTCTCCGTGGGATTCGTAGGAGAAGGATGCGGAACGTTATGCTGGCCCTGGCAATAGTTGTAGGTGTTACGCTGACCGTTGGAGTCGACCTCTCTTTCGTTAGCGTCTATTCCCAGATGGATCGGATACTCGTCGAGTCGGCTGGCAGCATCGATATCGTTGTAAGATGCTCGAAGCGGCCGTTCAAGGTTACGAAGCTAGATCCTCTCAGAGAGATTCCTGGGGTTGCAGCCGTCTCTCCTCGTGTCGTCCAGACCATGCCGGTTTCCCTAGAAGGCTATGAGGGGGACGCGTATATTGTGGGTGTGACTCCGGACGACTTCGACTTTCAAGACACTATCTATACCAGAATTGAGGGGTCGAGGGATCTCACTGGAAAGAAGGTTTGCGTTGTGGACGAGAGGATCGGTGATCCCGAGATCGGTAGTTTTACACACATATACACGTATAACAATACTAAACACGGGGTCAAGAGGACTGACTTCACATATTCTATTGTCGGGATTCTTGAGCCTCACAAGATCTCGATCTCGACGCGTGATCTCTACTCTGTATATGTTGATATGGCTGCCGCGCGTTTTCTCTTCAACAAGGCTGAACGCGATCTTCCTTACATCTACAAAGACTATCATGTCGACTACGCGATCGTCAAGGTCTCAGATATCGAAGAAGGCCCGAGGATTGCTGACGAGATTCAAAGAATCCTGGGGACCGGTTTCACCGCGGTTGCATTGAAAGAGTCGCTGCTGAATCATTACAGGAATGCTATCTCTGGGCTTAGAGACGGCCTCGGCCTTACACAGAAGCTTTCCTTGATACTTGTTGCCGTGGTCACGTTTAACACCGGTCTTATGAACGTGGAGGAGAGGACTCGTGAGATAGGTATTATCAGGACGCTGGGGGCCTCCACGTTTCAAGTTTTCTGGATCTTCTTTCTCGAAACCTTTACCGTCGGTCTCATCGCTAGCCTTGCAGGCGTGGCGATCGGAACCGTGTTCGGTTACTTTCTTCTCAGATACGTCTTGGGTTCCCTGCTTGAGGCGACACTGACCTTTTCGGTTGATGCGGTTCTCTTGTTATGGGGGCTTCAGGTCGGGGTTGTTGCCTCGTCTCTCGGAGGGATGGTTCCTGCCGTTCGTGCTGGGAGAGGAGAGATCGCTTCCTGTTTGGCTACCGAGTGGTCTTCCGGTAGGAAAGATGATTCAGGCATACTTCTTCTCGGTCTGATCCTGTTTGGGATAGGTAACTATCCGCTTCTCCCCGATTCTATACGGCGATTCGCCCCAATCCCTGAGGGCGGCATGGTCTTCGTCATGTTGGCAGCCCTGATGGTTATGGGGTTGAGTTGTATTGTTGGTTATCTGATCCGTAGGGGTAGGAGAACCCTCGGGATCTTCCTTTCCTTCCTCTTCTACAAGATTGGCACCATCACGGGGAGGAACATGGGACGCAATTTCACGAGGACTGTGATGTGCCTCCTCCTGCTTTCAACCTCGATGTCTTTCCTCATCACGATGTCGGGAATCGAGGTTAATCTTGTCCGCGGGATCGAGAGTAGTCTAGGAGGTTTTCTGGGGGCAGATCTCATCGTTGTCTCCGATGGCAACTTTGAGAAAGAACTTGCTGAAGAGATCCTCAATCTTCGCGGTAGGGTAGACGTGGAGACGGCAACCCCTGTCTACGTTGATAGGCAGGTGCTAGGCAATCCTGGGGACTACAAGAAGTATAACTCTGAAGGAAGCCTCATGTTGATTGAATCGAGTTTCTTCGATGCCGTAGCACTTGAGTTCTCGTCCGAGACACCGAGCGATGTCGTCCTGCTTCTCCTCAATGAACCAAGGGTCTGTGTCGTGACACGGTCGCTTGCCGGGGTCCTGAATGTTCAGATCGGCGACGACATTGCGATAGAGGTGACTGAGACCTCTTACGATGATCAGGGTGCAGAGTACAGTCAGTCCGTCCTTGAGAGGCTACGTGTCATTGGTCTCGTGGAGACTGCGCCTCTCCAGTATTTCACGATTGGTGGCGCCCCGCTCGACAAGGTCTGTATAACCCCTTACAGCAATTGGGGGTATCTTCATCCCCAGTTTCGTTTGGAGGACCATTTGGTGAAGGAAGATAACAGCGAAGAACAGACACTTGCAACCGTCATCTTGATCGAGACGAAGCCCGGCACGGATCTGGAGGAGACGCGGGATGTGATCCTTGAGGAGTTCGAAGACTCCTACGATATAGAGAAGATATTGACAAGAGAGAATCTTGCCGAACAATACGCCGGCAATATCGACGTTATCTTCAATGTCTTTAGGGCATCGTTTCTCTTCTCTCTCGGAATCACGGTCATAGGTATCTCCCAGGTTCTTTTCATCAACCTTCGTGTGAGACGCCGTGAATTCGGGCTCTTAAAGGCGATTGGAATGTCGGAGACACAGATTACGCTGATGGTGGTTTCTGAGGTCGCGTTCTTGGCGGTCGTGGCTTTCCTAATAGGCTATGTGGGGGGCTACTTTTCGTGGAGACACGTAGCCAATGTAATGGGTATGGAAGGCTTCCCGATCCCGCCGCTGTTGGGGCAGGAGAGGGTGCTCAACCTTTTCACTGTTTCCCTTGCAACCTCTCTGTTGAGTACGGTCTATCCGACCTTGGTGTTGCGTAGGCTCACACCCAACGAACTGCTTCATGAGAGAGGAGGCTGACTCCTGGAAGAGTTCAGAGGTACACGTCTCACCGAAGATCGGAGCCGTCATCCACGTATGATAGACGGTTGACGCGACTTTTTTTCAAGAATGCTTTTATTGGGCTTCGATCAACGGTTCCTCTTGTCGGTGAAACGGTGTGAGCAAGACCAAGGCTGCCCTACTTGCCGTCGTTTGGGCTCTGATTTTCTTCTTCGGTAAGCCGAGACTGATCGAGGCGCTGGGTTCACTTACCCTGTTACCGTCGTTGGCTCTCGTCGTTCTCTTGGCCGCCGTTTTCGTCATTCCTTGTTCCGTTTTGTTAATGTCGCTTCTCTTCGGAGACTAGGTTGGCAAAATCGTTATCGGATTCTTCTGTACAGATCTGCCTTGGAAAGAAAATGTATATATTAAACGGAGGCACGGAGATTACACCGATTCCGTGCTGAAGGGATAAGATAGGATTGACCGGGTCCAAGTCGCCGAAGGGGATGTTTGCTGCCAGGAAGATGGCTCGCAAGAGGAAGCATGCAAGATGGAAGTATACCCCCTTCAAGCGTCGAACACTCTCCTTGGACGTGAAAGCTGATCCCCTGGAGGCTGCGCCTCAGGCGAGGGGTATAGTTCTTGAGAAGGTCGGGATTGAAAGCCGACAGCCGAACAGCGCGATCAGGAAATGTGTTCGTCTACAGTTGATTAAGAATGGGAGGCAAGTCACAGCTTTTCTTCCTGGGGACGGCGCATTGAATTACATCGACGAGCACGACGAGGTCGTTATCGACGGCATCGGTGGTCCCAAGGGTAAGAGCTACGGTGATCTTCCCGGCGTGAGATACAAGGTGGTCTCGGTCAACGGGGTCTCTCTGCAATCGTTGATCTTAGGCAAGAAAGAGAAGCCGATGCGGTAGATTGCCGGGCTTCTACTGCCTGCTGTTTTTCTATCTTGATGAGTAAGAGATTCTTTCCATCTCGTTCCTCTTCGAGATAGCGTAGCTTCTGCTGTCGTCGGCTGAGGCCATTATGATCTCGTCGGCTAGACACTCGTCAAGGGGTTTGGGTGTTCCGAAGGCCGACTTACGTGCCGCCTCGGCTATGAAGCGTAGAGCTAGGTCCACACGACGTTGGGGGGAAATATCGACTGCCACATGGTAGGCTACTCCTCCGTAACTTACCCTTGTGGTGTCTTCTCGAGGAGCGGAGTTCTCGATAGCCTTGACTAACAGTTCAAGAGGGTTTTTCCCGGTTTTCAGGTTGATTATTCTCAGCGCGTTCTCAACTATCTTTATCGATCGAGCCTTCTTTCCTCCCGCGTGACCGGGACGCATTAGATTGTTCACGAGCCGTTCCACTATGGGTGTCTGAGACTTCTGGAACCTCTGGTGCTCATGTCGGCCCGCCGTATGGGGTATGAATATGGGTTTGAATGAGATATACCGTTTCAGTCCAGGATCTTCGACGGTTACACCCTCGTAGTCCCATTCGCCGAATAGTTTTATCTCCTGGTTCTGCTCCTTTTTTTGACTCAAGTTTCGCATCCTACCGAAGTGTCTTGTGGACCTGTTTCATATCGGTCTTCAAGTATTTGCCAAGAGATCTGCTCATAAACTTTTCCGATTTTACCGTGTCAAGGCGGTCTTACGAGGAATACTGTTGGCGAGCGTTAAGTGTTTGGGTTAGTCTATGTCTCTGATGTACACCCAGTAACCTCCAAGATTCTCTACTTTCGCGAATCCTTGACTCCGGAGGAAGTCGGACAGCTCATCTCCTATTCTGTATCTGACTATCAGCAATCTGACTTCATAGCGAATAATCAGATCCTTGACCGTTTCAGAAGAATAGATCCCGGCGGTTGCGGCTTCCTGGGAGGTATCGATGAATGGCGGATAGTTCCTTCCAGCCAAGAACGGTACAATGGGGATCTGACTGAAGACCGTATCCTCCTCGTCTGTCTCTCTCTCCACTATCTTCACCAACTTCCGGTAAACCCTGCCTTCAATGGCTGTCTCTTGGATGGTCTCGGAAAGTGTCGCTAGCGTCGGTGGGACGCCTATTATCGTCGTCGACGCAAGCAGGATCGATAGGCAGACGGTGAAGAACGTGCGTCTCTTGTCGATGACTGATTTCGCTGTCTCGGAGAGAGTGATCGCCGAGAGGACCGCGAAGAACGGGGAAGACTCTATGAGAACGTGGGCGCCTGAGGTGGCCTGCATGAAGTAAGGACCCAACAACAGTATCCCTTGTCCTAGTAGGAGGTTGAGTCTTGCGTCTCGCTTGGTCAAAGTGTACGGTGCACTGACCAATCCGAATAGGTGAGGAAATTCCCGGTTCGCAAGAATCGATAGAAACTTCTCGATCTTTGCGCCTATCGTCGCCTCGCCCTTCAAGAAATGGAAGAGTACAAGATCGAACCAGAGCTTCTCCAACGGGGCCGTCAGAATCACAGCCAACGGTGGGATTAGGAACCCGACGAGAGCAAACGCGAGTTCTCTCCCTCCAGTCCCTCTCTGTCTTGATTCCAGTGCTGAGTATAGTAGGACGGTGGGGAGCAGGTAGAGTGCAGACAACCTTGTTACGAGTGCTAATCCAAGCAGCGAACCAAGAATGAAGAATCTGCCTCTAGTCTTGGGCGGCGCGTCCAAGAGAAGATAGACGGAAACAACGATGAGAAACGTCGCAGGCAGTTGAGGTGCGCACGCGGTTGAGAACTGGAGGCTCTGTGAGCTCAACTGGTAGATTAGAAGAGCAAGTAGTCCTGCCACCCTGTTCTTTAGGATATTCCTGCAAAGTAGGTAGAGTACTATTCCGACCCCGAGGAAAGACAGAAAACTTATTGTCTTGGCTACTTGCCACATAGTTTCTGGGTTTTCCAAAGCCATGAGTCTCCAGAGCGAAGCTGTAAAGTAGAAGAACCCTGGGGGGTGTGCAAGGAAGAAATCTCTGTGGGGTTCGTAGCCTTTGAGGATGAGTCCGCAGGCGGCGACATAGGCCGAGTCGTCTTCACCAGAGTAGCCGGAAAGCCTTCCGGCTCGGATGATAAAGGCTAGCAAACTGGTCCCGAGTATTACGAGTGCGTCGAGGAGATCTCTGCGATCTGGCATGTGTAGGGGAATGATGCCGTGGTGTGCCTGTCTCTCGTTCTGCGGGTCTTCTCTAGATTCTTCTTTTCTCATATCGAAGGCGGCCACCTATCTTTTTTCGAAGCATCAAGCCTGTACTTATTGCTTGTAGGCTTCAAAGCCTGTTAGTCGTCTTTCAGTTTCTTACGTAGACTCTGTAGTTTTGGATCCGGTTGACTCGAACATAGCCCTCTTCTCCCAAGAAGTCTCGTATCTCCGCTTCGATTCTGTGTGTGATGATGATCACCTTGAGTGGGTAGAGCAGAACTAGCTGTCTTACGGTTTCTGATGTGAAGAGTCCGAGTTGTTTATTCACCCAATCGATGTCTGCCAGCGGGGGGCACTGCCTCCTGGCTAGGAAGGGGACGACTGTGAGCTGGCTGAAGACCATCTCGTCCTCTCGAGAGTAGAGTTGTATGTCATGCGCAAGCTTACGCATCACTCGGCTCTCCGGATGGCTTTCTCTTGCCTCGCTGATCTGTAGAATCGGGTTCGGGAGGAAGCATGTGAGGATTATGAGCAAGCATACAGTCAGCGCTGAGAGTTTTCTTCTCTCTTTTTCCCCTTTGGAATCGAAAACCGCTGTTAGAGCGGTGGCGGCTGTTACCGCAAAGAACGGGGTGGCCTCGATTAGATGCTGGCTCGTGGTTGTCGGCTGGAGAATATAGGGGCCTAGAAGCGTGAATGCTGATATGGTGATTAGTATCTTCCTTGGGTCTCTCTCGTAGAGGCTGTAGATCGCGGCGATGATGCCAATGAGGCATGTGACCTCCTTTGTCAGGAGGTCGGAGATCATAGATGCCACTCTGGTGTCGAGGGAGACTTCCGTCGGGCTCTTCGTCAAGTGGTACATTATTAGATCGTTCGTCAACGCGTTGAACGGTATTGTGAGTAGGGCGGGAAGCGGGATTATCAGACCAAGTATTGTCATGAGCATCATTCGTTTTCCGTTTTTCATCTTTCGGATTCTCATGGCATGAAAGGTCAGAATTACTGGGATAAGGTAGAGGGCTGAGAACCTTGTTATGACGGCGAGACCTAGTGCGATTCCTCCTATCAACGAGTCTCTCGGTTCGGGTTCTTCTTGGATTGTCAGATAGACTGAGAGGGTGAGTAGAAAAGTCGTCAGTAGTTGCGGTGAGGTGGATACGGAGAAAACGTAGTTGCTGTAGCTTACTTGGTAGAGTATTGAGCCTGCCAGACCCGCATATCTATTGCCCAATCGGTTGCGGCAGGTCAAATAGATTAGTATAGTTGTGGCAAAAAAGGAGAGTAGGCTTATGCTCTTTGCGATCGCCCACATGGTGTACGGTTCTTGGAGGTCGAAGATTCTCCAAGCGAATGTCGTAAGCCAGAAGTATAGAGGTGGTTGGACGAGGGTAAAATCTTGGTATGGTCTGTATCCCTGTTTGATCAGCCAACACGAGGCTATATATATCCCGTCGTCTGTCGATGCGTAGCCGTCCAGCTTGTTTATCCTTATCGAGGTAGAGATCAGAATGATTAGAAGTAGTATTGTGCCGTCAATAATGTCTGATCGGCTTGGACGGGTGTCCTGCAATCCTCATCCTCTGGTTTATCTGGGTGTGGTGGCTGATTTGGATAGTGTCTTGGTCTCTTCGCTTTTAAGGAATGTCAGTATCTTGATCAGAGCAAGTGCTCGCGTGAATCGTGGCGTGCCCAAGATTTAAGATCGTCTTGACAAGTGAATATGGGCTAGTTGGGAGGTTTTTCATTCGTCTTCGTTTCTTAGGGGCAATTGGCCTTTTGGGCTGGTTGTGATGAGTGTTTGGGTTTGCCTGTTCGTGATTGGCATTGTTGGTCTATCGGATGAAAGACAGGTTAGGAGTAACAGGTATGCCTACCATGCTTTAATCTGGTTGGGTGCTGTTCTCGCTAACCTATTATTGGCACCTTATCTCAGGCATCCTTGGGATTTTGACATCTGGATTGATACGGCTCAGGATCTTCTCTCGGGAAGAAACCCTTACGACGTTCTGATGAGTGAGACTTTGAAGCGAGGATACAACTTCCCGTACTACGATTATCCTCCTCTCTGGGCTTTCATACTTGTCGTTCACTACATTCTTTTTCTCTGTCAGCCTGTTAACGAGGTTGAGGTTCTCAGAGTGATCTTGAAGATTCCATTGATTGCCTCAAGTCTTCTTACCGGATATCTTCTCTACACTATCCTCCGGGAACGGGGGGAACGATTTGGGTTGATGTGTTTCGCCGCTTACTCCCTTAACCCATTCGTAATTTTACAGTCTTCTGGCCTAGGTTTGCATGACACCCTAGCAGCCTTCTTCTCGTTGCTAGCCTTCTCGCTTTTCTATCGTGGGAAACGAGATTCGTCCGCTGTGGCGTTGGGCTTGGCTATTGCAGCGAAGATGTATCCTGTTTTTCTGCTGGCCCCATTCCTCTCTTTCATAAAGGGGATGGTCCGGAAGGTTAGATTCGCCTTTCTCTCGGCTACTCCATTAATGGTGTTCAGTGTTCCTTTTCTTCTTTGGAATTCGAAATCCTATCTTCATATGCTTGTAGAGCGCCACGCCTATTCACGACCGCATGGATTCTCCTTATGGGAGCTTTACCGTCAATCTTGGTACTTCTTTACAGAAACCGTGGATCTATGGGTCTTTCCTAATTTCAGGATTGCAATGCCTCTAATCATCTTGCTTACTATCGGCGTATACGTGCACTACCGTGGTAAGGAAGTAACGTTAGATAACTTGTCGTCCGCCTGTTTAGCCGTTGCTCTCATAGAGACCATTCTGGCCATCGAGAGTCATCCATCCTTCTTTGTTTGGGTGGCTCCTTTCATACTTCTGAGGAGGCGTAAGAATACGTGGCTAGTATACTCGTTGCTGACGATAAGTCTCTATCTTTACTTGGGTGTCGGATACCCCCTCAATAGGTTCTGGGGGAGGCCTCCGAT
This sequence comes from uncultured Candidatus Bathyarchaeia archaeon, assembly GCA_964596985.1. Classification (GTDB taxonomy): domain Archaea; phylum Thermoproteota; class Bathyarchaeia; order RBG-16-48-13. The sequence continues at coordinate 208,310 of CAZQWG010000001.1, read as the reverse complement.
ACCGGGCTATCGTCGTGGGGATTTGGTTAGAGTAGTCGCTTACTCGTCTGGGATGGTTTCAGTTCTATTGGAGGTTATTCTGCTCTTATCCACGTTAGGGTTGCACGTGCTGACTGGGAAAAGATTATTCGTAGGAAACACAATGAACAAGACTCTAAAGCCTGCCGGGATGGCTGAGTGGACTAAAGCGCCGGCCTTGAGTTCTGACGACCAGAGAGCCGGTGATCCCTTTGGATCGCAGGGGTTCAAATCCCTTTCCCGGCGCCATTTTACCAGAAATCTTTAGCGCGCCAGTTTGCTGATTTATTCTCAGATTTGAGATTTCTGAGAGGAAATGTGCGGTAGATTGGCTGCCACTTGATTGGTTGAAGAACAGGTAGATATATCTCGCCTTCATACTTGGTTGATATCGCATAGCACCAGAAGGAGAGGACAAAATTGGAGAAGATAGGTCTCGTAACTAGTGGGGGAGATGCGCCAGGGATGAACGCTGCTATCAGGGCTGTCGTTCGTTTTGCGATCCCTAGGGGAGTTGATGTGTTAGGGATTGAGAGAGGATACAAGGGGCTTATTGAGGATCAGACAATGTCCTTAGGTTTGCGATCTGTTGCAAGGATAATCAACATGGGAGGAACTATCTTGAAAACTATTCGTTGTCCTGAATTCAAGACTGAGAAAGGTCTTGAGAAAGCCCACGAAGTATTGAAACGACATAATATTGATGGGTTGATCGTGATTGGCGGTGGTGGCTCCTTCCGGGGAGCAAACGCGTTGTCCAAGATGAGCGGCGTTCCAGCAGTCGGGATACCGGCGACCATTGACAACGATGTGGCAGGATCTGAGACTACGATCGGATTTGACACAGCCGTTAACACTGCGGTTAATGCGATTGATAAGATCAGAGATACTGCAATATCCCATGAGAGAGCCTTCATCGTTGAAGTGATGGGTAGAACAAGGGGATTCATCGCTTTGCAAGTGGGTGTTACTTCAGGGGCGGAAGTAGTCTTGGTCCCGGAGATTAAAACCAGCCTCGACACTGTGTCTGAGAGACTCTTGGACGCCAGAAGGAGAGGAAAAACCTCAAACATAGTTGTGGTCGCTGAGGGGGTGGGAAACACCCTGGAAGTCGTAAGACACATTGAGAAAAAGACGGATTTCGAAGTACGCTTAACGAAACTCGGACATATACAAAGAGGTGGAGCACCTACCGCTAGAAGTAGACTTTTAGCCGGACTCTTCGGGGTAGCCGCAGTAGAGAGTCTTCTCGACGGAAAGAAGAATGTGATCGTCGGATTGTCCAGCGGAAGAGTTACGACAACCGGACTTGGCTACGCCTGTCGAACAGAAAAACCTCTTAATCTAGACCTGCTGAAACTTTGTCAAGAACTTGCAGCCTGAGCACGCACAGGACCCTACTGTTCCAACTGATACATTCACAGACAGATTCCCATTTCTAGCTAGGTGAGTCTCGAATCAGAACCGTAGACAGAAGGTGTGAGAGCGTCGACTCCGATCCCTGATTCTGGTTAATACCTTCGGCGGTCAAACCATCGAAACAGGCTCCGGTCTCAGGCTCGTAGAGATAGACCCCCTTAATGTTTCTCCCGGAGAACCAGAGCCATGCGTTTCTTGCTCTAAGTCGATATTTTTCTTCATGTGTGAGCCTATAAGCGGTGAGATTTGCGGATACCTCGCAAAATGCCTCGATGGGTTGCTGATCGTATATGGCTTTGTCTCCTCCTCTCTCATACCATCCTCGATTGCCGACTGGGATGAACACGTCGTCGAGATCCTCGACTTTTGCAAGGAACTCCATAGAAGTGAGGGCTATGTTCTCCACCTCAGGGTCCCTGTCAACTATACAAGACTCTACTAGAGCCTCCGGGATTCTCGCGTTCCCATAAGTCAGGTAAGGTTCAAACCATTCCCAGCCACTACTAGCATTCGAATTGTAGAGTTTTACCAGATCAGACACTAATCGGCGAACACCTTCACTTAGAGCTTGGTCGCCTGTATAGGCTTTGAGATACCCGCATAATCCCAGAATAGCTAAGGCCTTTGCTCTTGGAGATTTAGTCTTCCATATCCAAGGGAGAGCCTTGTCGAATATCTCTTTGGCGACCTTGGATAACTTCTCGTCAACATCCTCTTCAAGCACGCACCCACATGCCCAGAGAGTCCGCCCTAAGCAATCATCGGACCCAACAAGATCCAGAAAGCTCCGGTCGTATCCAAGCAGATTACGGATTCTTCCGTCAGGTCTCTGCATCATCAAAATGTAACTTAGGCATTTCCCCATAAGTCTCTTGCCGATGGTAGAGCCTTTCTTAAGGCTCAACAGAGTCCCGAGAACAAGTCCACGGGCGTTATCATCGGTTGTGTAACCTTTCATCCTTAACGGGATCGAGAACTTAGCGTGCTGCATTATTCCAATATCGTCTGTCAAGCTTAGCAGATGTTTGAGCTCGACTCTTGGATTTACTTTAGGCCCATACATATCTTGAAGTTCTCCGCATATTTTATGGCGATAGTAGACCAGTTCTTTTGGCTTGCGTATTTGTAGGCTCTGCGTCCTAACGTGATCCTTGTCCGGGGTTCGAGCAGCTTAATCACAGCCTCAGAAATGGAGTTAGGGTTCTTGAACTCGCATAGAATCCCTCTCCTTCTCCCTATTGCCTCTCGGGCGTGAGCGAAGGGTGTAGCAATGATAGGTTTACCGAACCCCATTGCGTATGATAGTGTTCCGCTTGAAGACTGCTCCTCTTCAAGGTAAGGTGCTATGTATACATCCGTCGCATAGAGATATCTCCTCAATTCTCTCTTCGTCAAGTACCTATTGTGGAACCTGACGTGATCCTCCATTCCCAGGTTCTCGATGAGGTCTATTAACTCGTTCCTGTACGATTCGCCTTCGCGTTTCCTTACCTCAGGGTGGGTTTCACCGAGTACTAGATACAGTGTTCTTGGCTCCTTGTCGACGATCTTGGGGAGTGCGCGGATCACATACTCTATTCCCTTGCCTCTATGGATCAGCCCGAAGGTTGAGAGGACGAATCTATCCTTGAGGCGGAGTGAGTTCTTCGACCTAACATTGGCTGGGAGGTTGACTTCTGGAACACCGTGGGGTATTATTCTTACCTTTTTGGGTGGTGTACCGTAATGCTCTATGAGGATTCTACGAGATCTCCTTGTCATGACTATAGTCCGTGAGCTTGTCTCTACTATTCCTTGGACCACGCTAAGCATCTTCTTCTTAGGATTTCCTAGGACAGTGTGGAGGGTTACGATGCTAGGTACGTTGAGCTCCTGGAGGTAGTGTAGGATGTATTCCCCCCAGTCCCCTCCGAACAAACCGAATTCGTGCTGGAGGTTGGACAGGGAGATTCGTGAGCTATTGATGTAGTCCGCTGCCATCTTGTAGGTTCTCAGATTTTTCTGTTCGATCTCAAGATTTACCTTGTCGCTATAGTTATAGGATGCTCCAACCTCGTTGACGGCGACAACTATCGACTTCTGGAAGATACCGAGCCTATCGATCTCATCAGTGAGGTCTTTTGTGAAAGTAGCTATGCCGCATTCCCTTGGAGGAAAAGAGCTTACGAAGCACACTCGGGGGAGGAACCTTCTCTTCTGCATTTTACGGATGAGGGTGATTGGAGAGGCGCGCCGTCGTATCTTCCGCAGAGTACTTGTATGATCTCTCAAGGTTCTCCGGATGCTCATTGGATACTCACCGATCTGTACTCTGAACTCTTCACTGCGCACATCTACTTTATGAGGAGGTATCTCGTTCTCGATGGTTTCCCCTTTATCAAGCACAATAATTCAACCTATAATATCATCCAGTTAGCGGTAGACCCGGGAGTGCTATCCACTTGCCCTGATGCAGGCTAGTGTATCTCAATCTTCGAGCCCACCGACCAAGCAGGTGGTCTCTTCTTGAATCGTACTCTCAGAATGCCCTTCCTGCCGTGGGGACCCTGAACCTTCCCCTTATAGTGGGTTTTTTCATCTTTTTTACAGAATACCTTGCGTCCTATAAGCTGAGCCGCCTTTTCAGCACTCCTCATACCTTCAACCCTGATTAGGGCTTCCCGTTTCCCCCTAGCCTTCTTGCTCCTTCTATAGCCTAGGAATACAGCTCTAACCAAGACATGTGCCCCCTCTTACTTCTTTGTCTTTCTCTTCTCATCAAAACGAAGGTTCAGTGCCTTCATCAGATCTTTATACCGATTTCGTATCGTGACTTCTGTTACTTCTGAGACTTCCGCGATCTTCTTCTGGGACACCTTTTCACCACATAGTCGGCCAGCTATGTATAGTGTAGCTGCAGCCACGCCAACAGGGTCCTTACCCAGAAGTATTCCAGTCTGTTTTGCTTCACGAATAATTTCCACGGCTCTATTCTCTACGGTCAGGCTTACGCCTATCTTGGATCGTATCTTTGGGACAAACTTCATGGGATCGTCGATGGGCATCATCAAACCTAGATTACTTACGATGAGCCTGTAGCAGCGAGTGATCTCTTTTCTGTCTCGGTTGATGACTTTCAAGATGTCTCGGAGATTTCTCGGGGTTTTGGTAATGCGGCAGGCCGCGTATATTGATGCGGCAGCGATTGTATCTATGGACCGACCTCTGATAAGATTCTTGGTCAGTGCTTTTCTATAGATGTTAGCGGCTACTTCCCGCAGAGAATGAGAAAGGTTGAGTTTCTCGGAGATTCTCATAATCTCGCTGGTGGCCTTAATGAGGTTGCGTAGTGACGAGTCACGCATTCTAACCCTAAGATTCAATCTGCGGAGACGGAACATTTGTCGACGTGTTCTTAACGGTAGACTCTTCCCTGAGGCATCTTTGTATGGTTTGAATGTAGTAGAGAGTCTCTTGTCGTAGGAGATGTATAGTGTGGGTGGTCCGGTTCTTCTAAGCTCCTGCTTTTCCTTGAGGGAGAAAGCCCGCCATTCCGGGCTGAGATCGACCAAGTTTTCTTTGATGACGAGACCACACCCGACACAATAGACTTCTCCTCTTTCCTTATCTCTGACGACCGTTTGGCTCCCACACTCAGGGCAGATCAAACCCTGTGGGATACTCTGGGGAAGCGTGGATTCTACCTGCCTATACATAGTATTCACCCGATGATCGATTCACTATTTCTGAGATCTTCTTTTGGACTTCGACGGGGAATCTATCGGTCTTTTGTACGAGTCGAATATACTTGTTCCTGATCCCCGTTATCAGAACATCGCGATGCCAGAGTTTGGAGGCGAGGTCTGCCCTCAGCCTTCCTCCGGCCCAAACGAGTTGAAGCAACATCTGGTATGTCTTCGTAAGCTCTGGGGCGATCCTCGGTGCATGGAACCACCTCTCCACAAGGCTGAGACCATCCATGGTTACCTCTACAAATCGGCTCCTCAGTAGTTCCCGCGCCTTTGGGGATAGTCTCCGTATGATGTAAACGGTCAACCTGAACACCTATCGATCAAAACGCCTTCCACAGAGTACTTGACCTATCAAGGCGTTTTGGATGCTTCGCAGACTCCTCGATTTTGAGAGGGGTTGGTCTGCTGGATAACCGCTGTTCCCGTTTCGTTTGTTGATGGGCGGATTCAGCAGTATTTATCTATAGATCTTTTACCTATAGGTATAAATACGCACACGGTTTAAAAACCTTCCTTTCCGACACGACAAGCTCTAGACAGAAGTAAGTCAAAAACTCACAATCAAGGAATAGAAGAAGGGCCTAGGACCGATTCTCCTACAATCCTAGAGCTTCAACCTCTTTGAGCCCTTCTAAAAAGATGTTTCGTGGTTGTTGCCAATGCAGGCCTATTTAACCAATTTTCTTGACTCAGCCTGCCATCTCTTTAGCCAGATCTTTGGACAATCCACCTTGTTTGATAACTTACCAATATCCGCTTCTGCTAAATCGCGGATATCAGATACGCCGGCTTTCATCAGTTGCTTCTCCCTCTTCTTGCCGATACCGGAGATTTTTGTAAGAGAGATGGCCGGCATCTTCTTGGGTTTTTCCGTTACATGCTTCTTTTCGGAGATCTCTGCTACATCTCTACCCAAGATCATATCCATAATACTCAACATTTCACCTCCTTTGCCCGTCGGTCGGGAACGTTCGGACACTTATAAACCCACGGGGTTCTCAACATGATATCAGATCATAGCCAGCAGGTTTGGCTTCATCGATGCAGGCTTGTATTAGATGGAAAAGGCGGCGATACTTGCTTGTATGGGGCTTATTCTTCTATATCCACGCTCTTTAGATGTTTGCTCAAAGCATTCATCCTATTGACTGGCACGGAGAATATCTAAGTACTTGGCGAATCTATCCTCTAGCATTCTTCCCCTATCCGTTATGAGATAAGGACGGCGTTCTGGGGCATCCCTTATGAATTGGCTGGGTCTTCTATCAATGTAACCGAGCTCCCTGAGCTCCTTCAGGTGGCGATAGATATTCCGTAAGTCCTCTTTTTCTAGGTAGAGGTGGAATTTGTTCTTCATAGTCTGCCAGATATTGTAGCCATAAGGTACGATCTCGGAGAGTTCCTGGTAGCGGATTATTGCTAAGATCTTCAGTTTCGTCGCTCCGATGCTTCCTGACATACGAGGCAAAACTAGCATCCTCGGATTTTGTACTGCTTTCGCACCTTTATAAGTATACCTTAAGGTAAATTATCTCAAGGTTAATATGGATGCACAAAAGAATAATCAACAAACAAGCAGACAGTAGCTAGTAAAAATATCACCCGATACGATATGCCTATACAAGTGTATCAACACCTACTACTCAGGAGGGGGTAAGTTGAAGGTTAAAGACATGATGATTCGAAGACTGGTCACAATTAAGAAGGACATCTCCTTGCAACGGGCGGCTGAAATCCTCTATGAGAAACATGTCGGTTCTCTTATCGTTCTCGATAAAGACAGGAAGTGTGAAGGCATAGTCACTAACCGAGATATCCTTAGAGCCATCGCGAGGAAGACCGATCTTCAAACCCCTCTACGCGAGATAATGACCAGAAGAGTCATAACGGTGCCTGAAGACGCCTCTTTTTCATATGCGAAGAATGTGATGATCGAACATAATATCAGACATCTGCCTGTCAGGAACAAGGAGAAAAAGATCATAGGAATCGTGACCATACGCAGCATCCTGGATGAGCTGATCGGCTATCCCACAGTAAAAAGCTGAGCCAGACGAATGGAAGGTCGGAGATACCAAATAGAAATAGGTTTTCCGCAAGGCATACTAGCGTGTGAAGAACATATAGGCGAGGAATGCGTTGAAGAGATTTGAAGACAACCCAATCCTAAAACCTATTCCCAACCATCACTGGGAGTCACGTGCAGTATTCAATGCAGCCGCTGTCTACGCAGATGGGCGTGTCCACATCCTCTATAGGGCTATGGGGAAAGACGGCGTCTCCCGTATAGGATACGCTTCATCCACAGATGGTTTGCATATCGATGAACGACTTCAGAAACCAATCTTCGAACCGGATGTGCCCGATGAGAAAAATGGTTGCGAGGACCCCCGACTTTCTCTGATTGATGACACTTTCTATATGTGCTACACTGCAGTCAGGGGTGTCCCCAGACTCATATACCAAATAGCTTTGACCTCCATTGAAGCCCCCAACCTTGCTTCCAAGACATGGCGTTGGGACAAGCGACTTCTACCATTTCCAAGAATACGAAACAAGGATGGCGCACTACTACCAGGGAAGGTTAACGGACAATACCTCCTATACCATAGAATCGACCCCGACATCTGCGTCGCGTATTCGAATGACTTGAATAAATGGTTCGATATGAAGGCGATAATTGAACCCCGCCCCGAAAAATGGGATGGCTTGAAGATCGGAATAGCAGGACCCCCAATCGAGATGAGCGAGGGATGGCTTCTCATATACCACGGTGTTAATCACGACAAGATTTATCGTCTCGGCACTATCTTGCTCGACAAGAAGAAACCTGAGACTGTCATATCGCGTTCAAAAGATCCGATATTGAGCCCAGAAGAGGACTATGAACGGATGGGGCGGGTCCCAAACGTGGTATTTAGCTGCGGTTCGGTCATGCTTGACGATAAGATTCTAGTATACTACGGTGGAGCCGATGCAGTTCTCTGCGTCGCATCGTTCGATTCGAACGAACTACTCCCATAAACCACGAACTCAAACCCTTTTTATTCAGGGAGTTTACTATGATAATATCGAGGGGGGGCCCTCGGGAATCAGTCCTTAGAAAGCGAATGTAGCCGAGGTAATGGGGAGTTAGCTGCCTTTTCGGCTCATTACGTGATCTGCAGGCTCCAGCTTAACACCAGAATGGTAGCCTGAATGGTCAAAGGTTCCCACGAAAGAACGGATACGGGAATTGGATTTAGATTATGGGCTATAGTAAACAAATCATGAAAGATCTAGCAGCTACAGCAGAGATACTGGTTAAAGCAAGAGGGTACCAAGTAAAGAACGTCCAGAAAAATGACATAAGCGTTGACGTGATTGTGACCGCCCCGAAATCAAAAGACAGGGTATTGATCCGAATTGTCACTGAGCCGCATCTGACCTCGGGCAGAATTGGCAAACAGCTTGCTCATGAGATGGAAGAACAACTGGAAGAAGACTTCGATAGAGGAATCCTCATCGGCAAGAATTTCACGAAAGGAGCGATGTCAATCTTGGAGCAAGGAGATCTGGAATTTATCTCGGAGGATGGGAGCGTCCTCAACTTAACAGATACACTCGAACTCTTTCAGAGAATACAGGTCTCTGTTGACAACCTCTGCAAAACTATATGCGGCAAGATCCCAAAGTCCGAGAGTGCATGTAAAGGATACGATCCAGAACCAGGAAAATGTCCTACATGTAAAGGGACAGGAAGGGTCAAGAGAAAGGGTAGAGAACAAGTATGCTCTGATTGTAAGGGAAGAATGGTTAAGCCAAGTTATACTTGCGATGTCCGGTTGATAAGCGATAACGCAGACTTCCATTTTGAGAAAGGATGGATCCGCTTATTACAGCACGATTTAGAGAAACTATTAGAAATTCAATCAAGACATATATCCAGGCCGAAACTCGCTAAAAAGATAATCGATGTAACGAGTTAAACTGTTGCCTGATAACTTTGAGTCGCCGCATATAATCACTCAGCAGAACGAAATAATCCAGCTCAAAGAGGAATTGAAAAAAAATGGGTGTCCAAGAAGCAGTAGGTAGTATTCATTCAGTATTTCACCGTTTTTTCGTCGATCTACGGGTCGACTTCTTCGTTGTTTTCTTCTTGGATCGTTTCTTCTTAGTTTTCTTCTTAGTTTTCTCAGGTTTCTCTTCAGGTTTTTCTTCTTCCTTCCCTAAGAGCCATTCTAGTATACCCAACCCTTCACCTCCAAGATTTGATTCGAGCACCTTGATCGAAAATCAGTCGGTTTCCGATAGCTTTGCTAAAGCTAGCATAAGGACTCGAAACGTATTCTCTGCGATCTACGGATTGGGTACTTAAAAATCCATCGAGAATACCTCGCTCAAGCGCACGTCATGGATTCCAAATCCAGTAATACACTACACGGAGCCTAGGAAATAGTTGGGCAAGATTCGAACCGAGCTCATAAAAAGATCGGCGGAGAAAGTCATTGAAGCTTACCCAGACAACTTCTCAACAGATTTTGAAGCGAACAAGAATAGACTTGTTGAGTTAGCAGATGTACCTTCGAAGAAACTCAGGAATCGAATTGCAGGATATATCGCGAGAATGAAGAAAAAGGAAGCATAATCAGCAGATAAATGGAGAGAATTCAACCTATGTGCGTAAGCCGTATCATCTGTATGTGAGACTCAAGCTGGACTATCCGTGATTTACCGGTAAATTCGGGTTAAGATCCCTCTTCTCGGTGCCATTAGTATACGTTTGATCTTTTGATTTGCGCCGTTGGTGGTCGATTGTCTTCGTGTATGTACTATGGCTTAATATGGCGAGACCCGCTTACTACATTGACTTAACATCCTGCCATGACGCCGTCATATGTGGCTAGGTGCGAATGCAGGTTGTGATCGCGCCTCCCCGACAGGTCTATGTAATGAGATAATCCAATATTGAACAGTGGCTGGAGACGGCATATAGTCAGTATATGCTAACCTTGATATGTAGCTTTGTACGCTGAACAGTCTACCTATGTGAATTGGTGTCTATGCCACGACCTGTGTTCGATCAATGTCGCGTTTCGTGATAAACCTCTTTGCTGATTGTGCTAACCCAGTATTGAACGCATTCAATTGTCGTAGACTCGAATAATGATCTGCTGGCAGATTCGCGTCAAGAGCTTCCTCTATTGCTATCATCGTGTCGGGTATTGGTTCTATTCACTAGTCTTTGGAGTCTGCGTATTGTTCGGAGTTTATCTCTTTGACCGAGCTTGGATTGATCTACTGCTGTCTTCAGGATCCCTATCGTCTCTTCCATTGCCTCTCTCTTCACTGGAAATGGGATTCCATCCTTCCCCCCGAAGGCGAAAGTATATTTCACTGGGTCTTTCCAGGACGGTTCGCTTCCGTAGACTAGGTCTGAGACCATCGCCAGTCCTCTGACGGTTGCTGGTCCTATCCCTCGGATGTTTAGTAATTCCTCGTAGTCTCTTGGATGGATCTCGTAGGCTCTCTCCAGTGCTTTCCAGTTCGGTCTGGACGCGTATACGTCCATGACTATTTCTTTTTGTTCTTCGAGGCTTGGAATCCATGTTGTCAGAGAGCTCTGCCCTTTGACGCGACATGACTTGAATATTGTCTGGAGTTTCTTCTGGCTGTCGTTGACTAGGTCTGTCGAAGTCTTTCGGCATTCCTCGCTAATCTCTGCTGTCATATCCAATACCCGGTTCTCTACCCTTGAGCCCACGATCCCGTTGTGGGGCTCTACCAAGAATCTCTCAGCGGAGTCTGAGAACCAGTGGTATCTTCTCGCCATCCTGGTGTTCGTGTTCATTCCTTGCTGGACTACTGCCCATTTCCCGTTCTCTGAGACAATGAACGTGTGGTGATACAGCTCGTAACCATCTTGGATGGCTGCGTTGTCAACTTTCGCCGTCATCCTGCTCGAATACTTCAGTGATTCTATCTTGCTGGTAGAGAAACCGAACCGTTCTCCTATCTTCAGAAGTTCTTCAGGGGTTCTGCGGGAGGTTCTTCCTTTTCCTCCTGCTACCGCTATTCCCGATTCCTCTCTACTGAGGGCGTTCTTGAGTACTCCGCAGACTACTGTCGTAGTTCCGCTGCTGTCCCAGTCGTAGGCCAGAGTGTTGGCGAGCGCCTGAAACCAGAATGGGTCGGCCAGTCTTCTTAGGACTTCGTCTTTGCCGAGGTCGTTTACCATTACCTTGAAGATTTCTTTTGCAAGGTGGGTCATCTTCGAGGTGAGCCAGGAGGGTGCTCTACCGAAGTGGAGCCCTAGTTCGGCGGTCCCAATCCTCTTCAAGAACCGATCACTTTGTGTCTGTGGTATCTGCGATTAATTGCTTCCTGTATCCTGTGTTTTTGGCTTTCCCCTATTCTTGTAGAAATCTAGCGCCTTCAACCCATTTCTTGTCACGTGGTATTTGAAGTTCCCCTCATCATACTCCGTTGCGATTAATCGTCTACTCTTCAGTCTTCGAATCGAATCCCGAAGAGATCTCACTCTTATACCCGTCTTGGTTCTAATCTGCCATCTCGTCAAAGCTTTACCTTTTGAGAGAAGTTCGAGCACTGTTATCTGTATCCAAGAGAGATTCGGGTAAGACATCGTCATCTGTGTATACGGGTTCAGATATCGATTTAACCTCCAATCGGACTTGTCTCGGTAGGTCACCGTTATATCGGTCTCTTCTCGCCGTGAGGATGATTCCGTTCAGGATCTTGGTCTTGGGTTGACGAGTGGCAGGTCTAGTTGAAGGGTGGTGTTGTTGATCTGCGTGGAGGATATTTCGATCTCTAGGAGAGGGGAATCCTAGACCTCTTTAAGTTCTCTGATTTTCTCTGGGATATACTTCTCTGAGACGTAGTCGAAACCTAGAGAGGAGAGCGCCTCCAACTCCCATTTTCTCCCATCCTTCTTGAAGAATTCGAGTTCCGTCTTGTAGGGTTCATCTTTACATCGGGGGTCCAATTCAAGCATGTTATCCACTGTTTCACAGTCTGTCTTGGAGAGCTTCATTGCCCCTCCGAGTTTGAGCTTCGCCGCGTCCGATGGGTAGAGGCCTATCCAAAGCGCGTCCGGTGTGGCAAGTCCAGTCAGATGTGCCGCATTTGCGCTGCCACATATTATGGTGAGTGCTATTCTCGTTCCCCAGGGGTCGGCGTCGCAGAAGATGTAGACAGGGAGACCGAGTTCCTCGTTGAGGCGTTTGATCAAGGTTCTTGTGCAGCGGGGTGGCTGCCCGGCGGTATGAACGATTATGGCGTTGTTCTTTTTCCAAACGTTGTCTTCGACTACTCTATGGAAGGTTGCGCCCTTCTCGATCACTAGCACCTGTTCTGCAGATGTCTCTATGAACTCGGCTGTAGAAAGGGCTGGGCCGATACTTGCGCCATCGGGAAAAGTAGAGAGGTTAACCCGTCTTCCTCTGTATCGAGGGATCGTGTATTCGACTACGATGTCTCCGAAAATGCTGCTGCGTTGTTCTGGTACGATGTGCAGTTGCTCTCGGCTGTATCCCGACCAAGCTTCGAGGTTTTCGATGATTGCGTTGCTTTCTTCTTGGTTCTTGTACTCCATTCCTTCGTTCGTCGAGAGGTAGTATACGTCTCTCAGTGTGGTAGTTCTCTCCTCTTCCAAGAGTTCTTTCTTGACGACAGAGGCTGTCCAGACCATTCTCGCGAATGGTTTGACTTGTCTGATGTTTCCTGAGCTTTGTACTGCCTTCCTTTCGCCGGTGGTCCATTGTCCCATCTCCTGATCGTAGACGATGTTGGATGTGCTTCGAATGGGGATCTTGACCTTGGGGAATTTCTTCTCTTTCACACCTGTCAGTATGGTTTCTCCCAGTGATCGCAGTTTATCTTGTGCTTCTGCCTCCAACCTATCAAACTTTTTTCTTTCGGTTTTTGATTCGCTTTCTTCTTTCGCTTCACTCATTCTCCTTCAACTCTTCCTCTGAGAGGAATATGGATTCCTTCGGGGTTTCGACTAGGAGTGAGACGGGTGGGGGATTCGGCTCGTCTGTCAGTTTCGCTGCCTGTTGGATGATGATGGATAACCATTTTTCCAGAATCGCACTTCTCCTCTGCTCTTCCAGGAGTCTCTGCTTCTTCCCTAGGTATCGTCTTAGGTCCCTGCCGCACTTCCTCAAGGTGTTGAGTATTTCTGTTCTTATCTCTGGGTTGTCTCCGAAGGCTTGTTTTCCCGTGCTTTTCCAAGGTGTCTTGGTTGTGCATAGGCTGATGTAGACCGCTATCGGGTCTTCTCTTTTCACGCCGTAGACGGACCAGTTGATATCGTTCTCTGCGACGTCTGCACAGAGTCCTCCCCTCGTGTCGTATACTAGGGGGATCTTATTTGAGAAACGGAAGAGGTGGACTTTTCCGTCGAGGGATGTGGGGATGTCTCCGCCGTATGCGATGCCGCAGGTAACCATGAATGGGTGTCCCTCGTAGGAGGAGGGTTTTCCCATGTGAGTTGCGATGAATTCGGGGTTGAAGTTCTGTCTGATCCCGCTCTCTAGAAGTTCCTCGTCTACCGGGCTGAGGCAACTTGCGTCGGGGGCTTGGAACTTTCCATACTGTCTTATTGCGGCTACGATCTGGTGTATCTGTTCATCGGATAGTTTGTTTACGTCGGTTTCTGGTAGGATCTCGTCGCCGAATCTCTTCGTTAGGTATAGAATGTTGGTTGCAGTCTTGCCGCCGATTTTTTGGAACCCCTTGGTCAGCAATTCTGAGGTCGTGTTATATTCACTCGATTCGATCATTCTTCTGAGTCTCTCGAAGTCGACTCCTTTCGGGTGGGGGCGCATCGGGCGTGGGATGGGCGGTAGCTTCTCAGAAATCCGCTCCCATAGATATTCTTCTCCGGTTGGTTCCGTGAACTTTATCGTGGCATATGGACAGATAACGGCTGTTTGCCTCAGGTAGTCTAGGATCTTTGGTTTCGCATAGGAGTAGTTTCCTTGAAAGCCGAATCTGATGAGCGTCCCTCTCCAGCCCTTGTTCTCTTTCGTCCCTTCGGCTAGAATGATGGGTTGGTTGTTTTCGATATCTATCTTCAGTTCTACCCAGTCGGCGGGCTCCGAATCGGACGTACTCGACTCTACGTGGCAGGGTATGTTTGTGGTTATCTGTCCGTACATCACTGCCATTTTGCCGCCTAACCCAAATACCCCTCTTGTTTGTTTCTCCTCGTCAAAATGAGAACCGTAGAGTACTTGGCCGAATGCGAGTGCAAGGTGTTCTTTGGGTATTCCTACCCCCCAGTCCTTGACTTCGATTAGAAGTCCCTTTGTTTCCTCGGTTATTCTCGCGTCTACTTTCGGTAGTACTCCGTGTACGTCGCAGGCGTCTAGGGCGTTTTCTATGAGTTCCCGGGCGATTGTGAAGGTAGCTTTAGCTGGGTTGTCGAACCCTGCGATATCCTTGTTCCTATAGAAGAAATCTGCGGCACTGATTCTCCTAAATCTTACTTCTGACATGAACCTGTTTACCTATGTGATCCGGATGGCCTAGCGGGTAGGTCTCATACTGTTTCCTTGAATGCTTCTCGTATCTTGGCGCGGTATTGCTCTTCCAATCCGAGCTTTGTGTACAGCTCAGACAACACGAATTCTATGTCGGTTTGGTTGATCGTCTTTCTTCCTGAGTGCCTTGTCACAGCCGCGGCGTTGGTGCATAGTTGTCTTATGAACTCTTTGAGGACAGCCTCCGACGCTGTGACTATGTCCCTCTTCGCGCCACTTGAGATGTTGAATTCGGGTATTACGTCCTCTTTTGCGTAGGCTAAGACTGGGCTTTGAGGTATTAGTCTTCTCAAAATGTCTCACTACTCTTAGTTGTCCCATCAGGTGAGGCGGGTTAGTACCTTTGGCTTCTAGCTGACTATTATTTCTTTCCAAATCTTCATCTGTAGATTTCTCTTTGGGGTTTCCAAGGTTTCGGTGGGGTTGTCATCTTTTTTAGCTTCTATACCTGTGCCTCAGATGTATGTGAAGAGCACGTTGTTCTATCGTGGTCTTCGGTAGAAGATTAGTCCCTCTTCTTCGAGTTTCGAGTGTAGTCTGGTTACCGCTATGTATATCTCTTCTTCGGACGTTGCTCCGCTGCAAACCATTTTACCGCTTGAAAAGATGAGTATGACAACCCTCGGTTCTTCCATTCTGTAGATTACTGCCGGGAACTGTTCTGGTTCGTACATTACTCTCCCTAAGGCGAAGATTGCCCGTTCGAGGTCTATCCATCCGAAGAGGTTCACGGAGGCGACAATGTTTCTTATCCCAATGATAGGGTTCTTGCAGGTGACGACGGTTTCTTCTCTAAGCTTCTCGACAACCCTTCTTATTGCACGCTTCGCGCGTGCTTCAGAGTTGGCTCCAGTGCAGACCATCTTTCCAGTACTGAAGATTAGTGTTGCCGCTTCAGGTTTTCTCAGCCTGTAGATTAATCCTGGGAATCTCTTAGGGTTGTATTCGGCTCCTCGGAGAACCTTCTGTGTGAGGTTCAGGTCGATTTGCTGCTTCAGGTCGGTCGTGGCAACGATATTCTCGATTCGGATTTGGGCTTTGGTCTCGGGCAAGTCTTGAATCTTCCTTTTAACCAACAGGAATTCTAGTACTAGAAATATTCTAGGAAATAGGTGGCAGATCATCAAATAAAAGCATTGATCTGATACGGTTTCACTTAGTATTTACGGAAGAATGAGGATATTCTCGGTGTCTGTTGTTATCATCTGGCTGTGGGAGAGGATCGTGAACGGGTTGTCATCTCATGCTTGGCCATCCTTACGGCAATTTCTATTGCTTGTCTTAGACTATCGGGGTTTGCGATTCCTTTGCCAGCTATGTCGAAGGCGGTACCGTGATCCACCGATGTGCGGATGATGGGGAGGCCTATTGTGATGTTGACGCCTCCTGCTCTTACACAGGTTTTGTCCCTCTGATCCCATTTTAGTCCGATGAGCTTCACGGGTATGTGTCCTTGGTCGTGATACATGGCAACTGCTATATCGAAGATTCCGCTCGCGGTTTTCGGGAATAGGGTGTCTGCAGGGATTGGGCCCTCCGCGTTGATTCCTCTCCGTCTTGCTTCTACAACGGCTGGTGTAATCTGTTTTTCTTCCTCGTTGCCGAAGAGACCGCCGTCGCTCGAGTGGGGGTTCAGTCCCGCGACTCCGATCTTTGGATTGTCGTTTCCTAGGGTCTTCATGGCCTGGGAGGCTAGTTCTATGGTTTCCAGTACTCTCGACTCTGTTATCTGCTTGGTCACTCTCGCTAAGGCTATGTGGGTGGTTACGTGTACTACTTTCAGTGGCTCCGCGATAAGCATCATCGTGTATCTTCTTGTACCTGTCAGTTCTGCGAGGATCTCGGTGTGACCTGAGTACTGGTAGCCTGCCTTGTTGATTGCTTCCTTCGAGATGGGGGCTGTCGTGATAGCGTCGATAGTCCCCTCCATCGCCAGTTCGACAGCTTTCTCGAGATACTCGATCGATGCTTTTCCTGATTCACGGCTTATTCTACCGTATCGGATTTTGTTCGGTTCTAGGTTGCACAGGTCAAGGACATCGATAGTTCCTGCTTTGAAGTCTGCCTCATCAACGTCGGAGACCCGGTGGATTCTTGTCTTAAGGTCTAGGAGTTTCCTAGTGGATTCCAGTACACGGGAATCCCCGATTGTTATCGGGTTACACTCGCGGTGACAATCACCTGAGGAGAGGGCTTTCACGATGATTTCGGGTCCGATTCCCGCTGCGTCTCCCATCGTTATTCCGATCGTTGGCTTTTTCGACATCCAATGGGCCATCCTTTGCTGATCTTATCCGAGAGGTTTCGGTCTACTCTTAGATCGCGATTTTCGTTTCAAGAATCGTACAGATTCAACTAACGCGCCTTCTTCGCCGAACGATCCTGCTTTCGTGACGATTCTTAGTCCCTCGTACTCTCCTCCGAGGACGACTCCGCTTGGTATGCCGGGTAAGACTTCATCGTCGATTTCTATTTTACCTATCTTCATTGCTCTGCATACTCCTAGGGCGGTGTCCCCTCCGGTCAGGACTAGACCTGAGACCCTGGTATTCTTCACGATATCGTTGGCTATTCTGCCGAACAAGAGAATGATTTTCAAAGCTGCGGAGGCTAGATCTTCTCCTTGATCTGTTAGAATCCTGTCCAGTTCTCTGAATGTGGTTCGAGGGTTTCTCGGTCGGATTACCAGGTCGCATCCTTCGGAGAGCGTCTTAGCTGCCTTGTCTACGATCTTCTCTCTCTGTCGTTTTCTGTGATCTCCGTTTTTCAAGATCTCTACCAGGTCTAGCTCCACCATTCTTGTCTTCGGCTGCAGTCTAAGCATCTCGACCTGATCCGCTGTGACTTGGCTGAGGCTCCCAGCCATGGTTAGTACTGGTGTCTCGTTTTCTATTGTAGCTCTCTTCGATAGTTCTTCGGCGAAGCCTGCGGGTCCACATATCACCTTTAGGTCTTGGTAGGCCGGGTATAATGATACAATCTTGCTCAGATCTTCCTGAGTTGCGGCATCAAAGACCAGTATCTGGAATCCCTTTGCTCTCAGGTCGTCAATCCTATTTGAGAGATCAGTTGGGGTTCCTCTAGTCTCGACCAGTCCTACTTGACCTACCTTTCTGCGGGCTTGTTTCCTGATTACTGTTGGGACATGGGACTCCTTCACAGGGGCGAGTGGGTCATGGGCGACTTCGGTATTCTCCAGTAACCTTCCGTGGACGAGCTGGTATCCGCCTATGGTTATTCTTCCTGTGGCAGGAAACGCGGGGATCACAAATGAGACGTCTACTTTCAGTTCGTCCATCACCCCATCCAACTCTGATCCGACGTTACCTCTCAAGGTCGAATCTATCTTCTTATAGAACAGGTGTGCGCCAGTCTCTTGCAGGAATTTCGTCGCCTTCCTCGCCTTCTCGTAGGCAGATCCTCCGGCGTCTGATCTGCTATCTGTGTTCAGTACGATGACATCCCAGTCACCAGTCGGATGTGGGGCGGACCCGAAGTCGACGAGCACCAGACTCTTCAGACCGTATTTAGTAAATTGGATCGCCGTATCATTTGCTCCAGTTAGGTCGTCTGCTATCACCCCAATCATTAAGTCATTCCCTCCTATCCCGATTCTTCCTTGTCGATATCAGATTTATCGGATTCTGTTCCTTGTGCCCCAATCTCTGTTCTTCCTCATAGATGGCTGTATACTTATCTTGGTATGCTTCTGCTGCTCGGCTCGATGTCGATCATGTGGTCGAACATCCGGTTTCACTTGCAGAATCCCGAAACTCTTTAGTGCTGCTTGAGTCTGGTATCCCTCTAGTGTTATTGATGGATAAGGGGTATGATGTCATTATCGTGGGCGCTGGTCCTGCCGGCTTAACCTCGGCTATCTATGCCTCCCGATCAGGGCTTAGAACTCTGGTTCTTGAACGTGGAGTCCCTGGTGGTCTGGCGGCAGAGGCTCCTCTGATAGAGAACTTCCCGGGATTCCCGGAAGGCATCAGTGGAATGGATTTGGCTGAAAGATTGACTAGGCAGACCAGAGAGATGGGAGCGGAAATCCGCGACTTGGAAGAGGTGATCGAACTTGATCTCAAGATGGAGGAAAAGAAGGCAAAGACATGCAAGACGGTTTACTCGGCTCCCGCGCTAATCGTGGCCTCCGGGTGTCACTACAGGATGCTTGGGGTACCCGGGGAGACGGAGTTTCGAGGGAGAGGGGTGAGCTATTGTGCGGTGTGCGATGGGGCTTTCTTTAAGAGGAGAAAGGTGGTCGTTGTCGGCGGCGGTAACTCGGCTTCAATCTCAGCCTTATACCTTTCAAATCTTGCCTCTGAGGTTACGCTGGTTCACCGGCGAGATCAGTTGAGGGCAGAGGAAGCCTTGGTAAGGAATCTTCAGAGGAGAAAGGTGAAGATTCTGTTAAACAATGGGATTCAAAGAATCGAGGGGGGTGCAAAGGTGGAGCGCGTGATCCTCCTCGACAACAAAACAGGAGAAGCCGGTGAACTGGAGGTTGATGGCGTGTTCGTTCAGATAGGTGAGGTACCGAACAGTCAGATAGCCCAAGAGGCCGGTGTGAACGTGGATAAGGAGGAATACATCATTGTTGACGCCTTGCAAAGAACCAATATTCGAGGGATTTATGCTGCGGGAGATGTGACTATGTGTCCGGTGAAACAGATCGGGACATCGGTTGGGCAAGGCATCATAGCTGCTATCGAGGCCTTCTGCTACGTCAAGAGACCCTACTACTATAAGGCTTGACCTCAAGGCTTCTAGAGGGTGGGCCATCTGTGTCTGTCGGCTTGGCTTCCTATGAATCTCGGTCTACTCTGCTTCCTTAGATACGGTTCTTGTCTGGGGATTAGCCTTGCCGGTTATTTGGTCAACAGTTATCTTGATTACCGCCGTTCTTTCTAGAATTGTAGGCTCTATCGGAGTCTTCTGGTTGTTCTCTGCCCCATATTTCTGGCTTAGCCTTCGGAGTATCTCCGATTTTCCCTTACCTTCAACGATGGATGCGTGACCGAAGACGATGACGCTTCTGTATTCCGCCGTACAGCTGCAGATACTTGTTCCTACGACTATCCTTCTCAGCTCGTCGATCTCGAAGCATACTCTCGGGTTCCTACTCAGGGCCTCCGTCTTCATGCCTTTCTTTGACGAATGAAAATAGATGCTGTCGTCTTCTGGTGAATATAAGTAGAGTACTGGAACGACGTACGGTCCGTTGTCTGTTCCAATTCCTATCCTGCCGACTTTCGTTTCTTCCAGTATTCTTTTAGCATCTTTCTCGCTAATCAGTCTGTCTTGTCTTCCCATGGTGTCCGTTCCCGCTGGGGTTACTGACAGTTTCACAGGACTATAGGTTTGTGGTTGAGAGGAATCCTATTCATCCTTAATTCATGTGATCCGTCAGGTCTCGCGCACTCATAGTAATAATATATTTGTTCTCCGACTGGAATGGCGTCCAAGTACCTTAGTCCCCCGGTTCCCCAGGGAGAGGATAGTATGGGTTCCGTTTCTGTCACCTTGTGAAATGTCTCGAAATCTAGGCTTACCGCGTATCCAGTTCTATCCTCGTAGAAGTCTCCCTCACCTGTGCGTCCGTCGTAGAAGGCGTAAAACAGAGGGGGGAGGTATAGTGCACAGCTCATTCGTGATACACTGCGATCCCAGTTTTGTCCTGGGCTGATTATTGAGCCATGCCAGCTGAATTCAAGACCATCGGAACTCAATGCCAGTCCCGTGGGGTGAAGTATCTTCCCGGTTACGAATATGTTTCCTGTTTTGTGCAGGTTCTCCAAGGTCGAGCTTGAAGCGATGCTTGATCGGGGACCATAACTTGCGTACATGTAGTATAGACCTCCAACGATCATCACCCATGGGTCCTTGACTCCCTCGGAGTCGATATCATTCGGTTTCAGGACGGGCTTCCGTCTTGAAGGGTCTAACTCCTCGATCTTGTCTGCTTCGAGGACGTCTATACGCCATCGGCTGGTCTTCCCGTCGACGTAGCTGACGTAAAGTCTGAAAGTATTCTGTGGAGTCTTGACTAGGGCTGACCGTTCGATTGAAGGTGAGTCGAACTCTTCTTTCCTCGCCGACCATATACTTTTGAACTGTACTCCGTCCCTGCTTCTGGAAATATGACAGACCCAACCTCTTCCCTCTCCTACCGGTTTCCTCAGCCTATAGTATAGGTAGAATTCCTTGTCTTCTGGATCGTAGATCACACTAGGGGCTCCCGCCCAGAACCCTCTTTTCCTCCCTGGAGGGTCGACTATTGTGACGCCGTCCTCTGGATTGAAGAGTGGGGGTCCTCGAATCTGCTTCATACTCATACGTTCAAGCTGAATCAATCTTTCAATCTCCTGGCCGATTTTCAGATCAATCTTCTACCCTTTGTTGGGCTCCAAATCCGATAACCCTTTTGGCGAGGCTTTCATGCGTTCACTATCCGAGATAGGCTTGGTGAACTGACATCTACCAGGTAGGCAAGTAGGCTGAGTGCACTTATCTCGCTGAGCACGGGAAATCCTTCGTTGACTGACAAATATAATATTGGCTCAATCTCTTGAATTGGATTTGATCCTCGTGTAGCTATTGGAGGTGGTGGGATGAGAGAGAATCTTGTCAAGAAGAAACTAAGAGGTGGTGAAGTCTCCGTTGGAGTATGGGTTGGTACCGGTCATCCTGACATAGCAGAGATGTTGGGAGGTATGGGTTTTGACTGGATGCTATTCGATATGGAGCACGCCCCGTTGAGTTTTGAGACGGTTCAGATGATGATGCAGGGACTGAACGGGTCGGAGACGCTACCCATGGTACGTGTTTCGTGGAACGATATAGTCTTGATAAAACGTGCCTTGGACATCGGTGCGTACGGGGTAGTAATTCCCTGGGTGAATACGAAGAAAGAGGCTGAATCGGCAGTGAGCTCCTGCAGATACCCCAAGAGCGGGGGTCTAAGAGGATGCGGTCCGAGGCGGTGTTCAAAGTATGGCCTCGACGTCGAATACGTGGATAGGGCGGATAGAGAGATCCTTATCGTTGCTCAGATAGAGACTGAAGAAGCCGTTAGAAACATCGAGGATATTCTCTCAGTCGACGGTATTGACGTATGCTTTGTCGGTCCAGCAGATCTATCGATGTCTCTAGGTGTCTATGGAAAGTTTGATCACCCGAGGTTCAAGGACGCCATCCAGAGAATCTTGGACGCTGCCAAGGCAAGCGGGGTAATCCCCGGATTCTATACTAGCTCGAATAACATTAACGAGAGGATTGCACAAGGCTTTCGGTTCGTCAATCTGGGGTCCGATAAGGGTCTCTTGATTCAGGGATGCAGAGATGCTTTTGAGGTCTTGAGAGCAGGCTGAGTCCCCGTCTCCCCCGGGAGTCCGATCGATAGCTAGGATCTTGACTTCATGGAGATGCGGCGAATGTATTGGTGACCTTACGTGAATGGATTGAAGAACTACGTCGTCTACGCTTGTCCAAAATGTCATTTTATCCAAATGTCACGGTGTGATAGAAAGACGAGGAAATGTTTCAGGTGTAACAAGACTTTGAGGTTGAATTGGTCGAAAATCAAGGTTCTATTCTCGTCCAACTCGGCGAGGGAAGCTATCGAGGTCGTCAAGAGGTTGAAGCTTGAGGGGATTAAGTCTGATCCTGCAAGAGTTTTCGTTAGATCCAGCTTCTTGGAGAAGAGTGAGTGATTTTCATGCTGCCCCGTACCACCGGAATTATTATTCCTCATCAAATGGTTGTAGACCGGGGAGGGCATACTCATAATAGGAAAGATGATTCTATCTAGCATGGCCATGGATTAGCGGTGTATTTGCATGCTTGGAAAGGCGTACTACGAAGGAAAAACGATAAACTTTGAGCTGCCTCAGGGTTGGAGTCTTCTCGCTCAGGCCGAGCCTAGAAAGGTGTCTGGGCTCGATAATATTGAAGGAAGTCTGAGGGAGGCGTTCAAGAGTCCACTCGGTATGCCGAGTCTTCTCGACCGATCGTTGGCTAATAAGAGGATCACGATCATAAGCGACGATCAGACTCGCCCAACTCCTGCTGTTGACATTCTACCCCCGTTGGTAGACTTGCTGAATCAGCTCGGTGTTAGGGATCGCGATGTGGAGTTGGTTGTAGGTAGGGGAACCCACCGTTTTCCGGACCGTGCAGACCTTGAGCTGAAGCTTGGCAAGGAGATGCTTGATAGGTTGAAAGTAACGGTTCACGACGCCGACAACGATTCCATTTTGACTTTGATGGGTGAGACCTCAAGAGGAACCCCGGTCTGGGTGAATCGGCTTGTGGCCGAAGCCGATTTTACGATAGGGGTAGGCACGATCGCCCCGCATTATTTTGCAGGTTACAGCGGCGGTCCGAAGATCATCCTTCCCGGTGTTTGTGGTCGAGAGACGATAGTTAGAAATCACGTGTTGACGGCGGACCCTGAGGCGGTGCAGGGGACTAGAAAAGGTAACCCTGTGTGGGAGGATATGCTTGAAGCCGCAAGAATAGTGGGTCTCGATGCGAAGCTTGATCTCGTTCTTACGGCCGACAAGAAAGTATACAAGATGTTCCTGGGAGATGTCGAAGCTTCTCAAGACCACGGGGTGAAGGCATTCACGGAAGTCTACGGTGTTTCGATTCCAAGAATGGTAGATGTGACAATAACCTCTGGATATCCGTTGGAGGCTGATCTTATTCAATCGTCTAAGGCAATCATGTCAGCCAATTCGATAACGAAGAAGGGTGGAGCTATCATTCTCTCGTCGGCATGCTTTGACGGACCTGGACCAATGTTTTACGAGACTCTGAGTCAAAAACCGGACCCGGATCAGGTAATCTCTTGGATAGGAGAAGGTAAGGCGTCTCCTACAGGCGGACCTATGGCATCAAGGTTGAGGACCTTACTCAAGAGCAAGAGGCTCATAGTTGCTACTGGAGGTGTCCCGCAGGATAAGATCGAGGATATGGAGATGGTTCATGCCCGTGACATTCCCGAGGCTATAAAGAAAGAATCCGAGACACGAGATAGGGCAGAGGTTGTCGTTCTTCCTGTCGGGGGTGCGTCTTTCCCGTATATTGGGTAGAGTTACATCTTCGCACTGGGATTATCGGTGTTCTACGGGGACTTAAAATAGAATGGGCTTATAAGTAGAAATGTCCAATCTTAATGGAAAACAGCCGATCGATAACCGGAACTATTATTTGTGTGAACCCAGAATACAGGCGTCTTCAGCAGCCAATATAGAGAAGATACGGAACGGTTTTGGTCCATGTTTCGGAAGAGAGGACAAATAATTCACAGCAGATTGACCAGAAGCTTCAGCGGGTCACTCGTCGGGTACTATTCATCGATGGTACCCTCTGTGGGCCAAATAGGTTCTTTTCTCTTGGTTGGTATGGCTCTATTCATCGTTTCCTTCGTAATACCAGTTGTGGCACCGCTGATTTTCGCTCTAAACTACGGTAGGAAGAGGAGGAGCCTGAACATGTTGAAATCCTGGTTCTCCCTGTAATTCTTCCTCCAACTGTCCTCCACGCCTATTCCCAGCATGGTCAGCCGTGTCGACCTGTTCTGCCGCGATACTCATGAGTACTGGTTAGGTGGGGGGACGTTCAGGCAACTCGCTGTAGGAGCCTTCTAGGGTTCTGTATACTGCGAGTCTCGCTACGGTTTCCCATTGCCCTTCCTTTTGTCTACGGATCTGTGTCACTATAACTTCTGCGTTAGGGTCAGATTTACCCGGCCAGACTGTAATGTTCAGAAAGTCTCCATCCTGGGTTCTCCTAGAGAATCGTGCCTTGTACGACGGGTTACTCATCCTTATCATCTCTCCGGAATAAGGTGTTTCATCTACACCTAATTGGACTAACGCTAAGGTCAAGAGTTGATCTTTAAGAGGTTTTCTTGTACCTTTACCCGGGAAGACTCGGAATGTCGGTTGTCGCCGTTGCTTAGGTCGGTTCACTCTTTCGGCAGCCATAGCAGAGGCACATATTGCTGCCAGTCAATAGAGGCTGCTAGTCTACGTGGCTACTTCGATTCCCATGCAACGGCTTTCAAGTATCCTGGAACCGATTTTACAGGTGCGCTCTGTCAGAGGTCCTGTAACCCCTCTTCCACCCAGGTCTCGGCTCCGAAGGGCACTGAGGTACCGCAACAGAAGACGTTTAGAGGTATGTCCGGATAGGCAACCCTGCATCGATGCGCCATCTCAGGGGGGATATAGACCACATCTCCTCCTCTTAGCTCCTGCTCCTCACCTGCCACCTTCATCCATCCAAGTCCGGAGTCAACAAAGTAGATCGCTTCAGTGTTATGCCGATGGTATCCCAAGACGCCAGAGACCGTCATCAACGTGGTGAATCCGATAGCCTTCCACTTCCCTCTGAAGAGCGGGTAGCTCCAGCAGGTGCCTTCATGACCGGGGGTGCACTCTTTCAATTGCCACTTCTCTATCTCAATCCCCTCTCCTCCTTGGCTTCTGTCTACTTTCTCGATCCTGGCTTTATCGGTTGACGGCGGGTCTCGGACCGCGAAACTTGCCAGGATTACTGGCTGCTTACTCGTTGTTGAAGAAATTGTGTACGGTACGTTCGTCGGTATCCTGACGGCGTCCTTGTTTTCGATCTCCCACTCGTTCTTTCCAGAGCTGACAACGCCTCTTCCCTGAAGAACATAGAAAGCTTCTTCCAAGTTCTGTTGATGATACATCATCTCTTTCCCAGCCGGTACCCCTACAACATTCACCCATTCAAGATTCACGGTTGTCTTGTATCCGCCTTCCTTGTGAAGGAGGTCTCTCCGCCTGTAGACGTTCCGCACATAACATGTTCCATTGTACGCAAGACTTGGCTTGACATCCATCCAATTTACCTTGAACATATTCTTCAAGAGAAATCGCCACCCAGAGTCTATAAACCCTGCGCGTACTATGTGGAGATCTTTACTCAAGAGTACAGAAAAGGCGTGACAAGCCGCTTCCTCCTCTCCACGCCTCACATGAGTGTGTTTCTCACGCGTTCTCTCAGATAAATCCCCAGATTCGACTGATGATGACAACTCCTGCAAGTAGGACGACAACCGCTCCTTGCCCGGAGAGCAACGTGTAGCTGCCGTTTCTTTCCTCTATCTCGGGGGCAATCCTGACTCCCAAGCGTATTGTTCCTATTCGTACTGGTGTGTTATCGATCCTCATCTTCAATCTTAGTCCGTATCCCTTGGGAGATAGAGGGTAGAATAATGCTACTTCTCCCTCAAAGATATCGAGAAGAAGGTGTGTCCCGGCATAGAACAACCCAACCATGAAATATGGCAGAATATTCGGAAACACTACTTTCACGAGAACTGCGGTAGGTACTATCATGACGCCGAGAACCACTAATGAGTGAAAGCGTCGGTGGGGTCCGAAGAAGAGATCCAAGTCGAAGAGTAGAGACAAAGGAGCGAGAACTAGAGCTACATCGACCGGAACTCCTAATGCTAACACGATCAAAACTGGCAAAGCTATGTGGAATGCAGGCTCCATCGACGAGAGGAACATATTGCTACTATTTTAATCATATGTAGGCGGCTCTCTGCTCGCCTGCAGGAGTTGGCGATCTGCGTCAACCTTATGTCTTTGGTGGGAGTAGGATGGTTCTCTTGTGAATGAGAATGAGCGGTAGACCTTTGAGAACCGGTGTCTCCACCCTTTGTTTCTTTCAAGAACGATTCGACAGTCTCTTGAAGAAGTTGCCGACGACAGGGATTACTTTGTGGGAGATAGCGGACGACGGATTCCACAGTCTAGACAGAACACGGGTCGAAAAGCTGAACGAGATCCGTGAGTCCCACGATCTTCTCTTTAACGTCCACACGCCGTGGACCGCCGTCAACATCTCAGCTATGCATCCGAGTGTCCGTGAGAAGGTGCAGCAAGCCGTAATGGATTCCATCAGTTTCGCCCACGATCTCGGTTCTGAATATGTTGTCATCCATCCTGGACGTTCATCTCACTTCATTAAGGGTGGGAGAGACTTGAGTTGGCGATACACTGCCAAGTTCCTTGAACGCGCCGCGATCTTCTGTGCTGATCACGGGATCATACCCTTACTGGAGAATATCTTTCCCCCGTACTTTCTGCTGTGCGATCCAAATGAGATTGATGGGTATTTCCGTGGAGGGGCTCCTAAGAATCTCCGTTTTGTTTGCGACTTTGGTCACGCAAACATCTCTGGCAACCTGCTTCCCCTCCTAGAGAAAGTGGGTGACTATGTCGGTTATATTCATCTGAGTGGAAACCACGGTGAGAGGGATGAACATTTGCCTATCGACGAAGGGAACGTGAGGTGGAGAGAGGGCTTGAATCTGCTATTCAAGGTAGGCTTTGACGGTCCGATTATCGTAGAGAATTATGATATCGAAGATGTCCACAGAAGCCTAGAGGCGCTCAAGGAGTTTCTTCGATCAGTAGGGGAGACCTAGACTCTGGAACAGAGCCCTACCATCCTTCCAGAGAAGTCTTCAAATCTTTTTGAATCCTTTATTTGAAATCCATGGTGAGACCATCTTCTCGCCGCCTCGGTATCTCTTGTCCATGAAGACGTATCGGCACCAGTCCTCTCGGTGTCTTATACCCCGTCCTGCTGCTTGATTCGCCGCTCGAAACGCATCCATAATGTACCACCTCTCTCCCAGCCCATTCGTTCTCTGGTTGAAGTAGTCGATTTGAGCCCTTACGACCGGGTCTGTGTAATCGGCATAGGGTATTCCTATCAAGAAGATGGTTCTAGCCTCATTGTCGGGGAAGTTGGAGCCTTCTGCGTTGCGGCCACGGAAGACTCCTAGAAGCATCGCAGCGGATCTTGTGGACGTCTCCTTGTATTGTTCCACAATCAGCCGGTTCTCTGCGGCCTTTGTCCCCTCCACGAATAGTTCTCGTTCTCCGAAGAAGAGGGTTTCCTGTGAACGTTCAACTATACCTTCCCTTTCCCAGGTTTCGAGGGCCCTGTTCAGCAGGTTTCGTTGGGGAAAGAAGACTAGGGTTCCATTCTCCACACGGTTCTTTGTCAGGAATTCCTCTATTCTTCTTCCGTACTTCAGAAGCATAGTCGGGGTTCGTTCATCGAATTTCGTTGTAACACTGGAATCCAAGAAAGCGGTTATCTTGTCGGGGTCGGCGATTGCTTCGTAGTTCCTCTTGGTAGCCGATCCTAGTCCTATCATCTCTGCGAAGAAGTCTATGGGTGAGAGGGTTCCGGACATGATTAGGGTTCCATAAGCCTCCTCGATCACTGGCTGTATTGCCAGACTAGGGTTCAGACAACGATAGTCCAACCTTCTTGATTCCCTCCTAACCTTCCTGAAGATGCCTACATAGCTGTCTGACGGTTTTGAGAACACGAGTTGGAGGAATTGGATGACCCCGTTGAGATGGCTTCTCGGCGCCTCCCCCTTCTCTATCTTCTTCTCCCGTATTTCATCGATGGCTTCCGTGAATGCTTCGACGAAGGGATTGATATCCGAGATTCCAAGCCTGTCTCCGATTTCCTCAACGATGTTCTCACCTATCTCCACTCGATCGGAATCCTCAACGGTCTTCTCTTCCAGATAGTCTTCTAGAACGCGTAGAAATCCCGCTGGTTGTTTTATGCTTTCAAGCTCCTCCTCTGCTTGCTCCAAAGTGTTGCTTGAGAGCGAGTTGCTTAGGACTTCGGTGCCAATCTTGTCTGAGTTGTGTGCCTCATCAAAGATGAGGATCTTTCCCCCTAGGCCTAGACCAACTTTGCTCTTTATTTTCTGATCGAAGAAGTACTGATATGGTCCTATGACGATATCCCGCTCGTTGATTAGGCTTCTTGCGAGGAAGTATGGACAGATACCTTTCGAGAAGCCATACTCTCTGAGTTTCCGGATCGAAAGGACCCGTGGTATCCCTGATAATGAGCCTAAGTCGTCCCATGCGTATGGGCATCTGTTCCTCTCGCGCAGTACCCTGCAGCCTTCCACCAAATCGGACGACCGCAGTTGGCGGCGCATCTCGTTGAGGCAGAGATTGGTTCGGCTTGCAAGGTTGACTGCGGTGTATTCTCGACTGGTGCTAGCGTTGATTCTCTGGATTTCTTTCATCACCTGTATGGCTTGCTCGTGGGTTCTGGTCGCATAGACGATTCTCCGTCCTGTGGGTAGGGTTGCAGAGAGCGAGCAGATGGTTTTTCCAAACCCGTTGCATGCCTCCGCGATCAACACCCCTCCTCGACCTACTATGTCCCGGACGTCTTTCATGAACTCGTTCTGCTGGGGATAAGGTTCATAGGGGAAGTAGGCGTCGGAAGATCCACTCCTTTCTCTCCACTTCTGGGCTGGTAATTGCATCTTTTGCCTAGGACGGTATGTTCCGCACTCCTCACAGAATCGGCTCCTCTTTCTGTCCTTGAATGTGTATGGTTTTCCGCACTTGGCACAGTATATGAGCTTGTCTCGCGGCATGGATCACTACTTCTATTCTATGGACGGATTGCTGACTCCATATTTTAGCGAATCCTTCTGATGCGTGTTCTGATTCGTCGTGGACGTCTTCTACGTCGTATGGAACTCTTTGACTGGGATCAGATATGTGGACTCCTTTGGTGTGTTCTAGAACCCAATGCTAGAGTCGATCGGACGACGCAGGTATCGAATGTGACATAGAGAAGCGTGAGGACAGTTGGGGGACGGGGGATTCGCTGGACTGGTGCCGAAAGCTAGGATGTGTGTTCTCGATTATGGGAAGTCTCTAGTCGACCCTTGCACCTTGGCTTATCATCAGTGTCCTTAGTGCTTTGGGGTCGATTTCACGAGGAATTTTTGACTCCTTGATCGCCAGGTACGCCGCTGAACTGGCTGCCTGGCCTTCAGCCATGCAGGGTCCTATCACTCGAACTGACGCCAATGCTGAGCGGGCTGACGATATGCAGCGTCCAGCCACCAAAAGCCTTTCTGCACCTAGTGGTAGCAGACATCGATAGGGAATCTGATAGTACGATCCTTCCCTCAGAAACCTCCAGCGTGTCGCCTCTTTTTCGTCGTGAAGTTCGATGGGCCAAGAACAGCACGCTATGCTGTCGTGGAATCTTCTAGATTGTATCACATCCCCCTCTGTAAGGATGTACTCGCCTACTATCCTTCTAGTCTCTCTTACACCCACCTGGGTTGCAGAGTCCACCAGGAAGGCGCCTTTAAATCCAGGCATTCTGGAGACTAAGAATGAGGTTGCTTCCTCCACCAGCTTTCTACCTTTGGTCTCGGCTTCTGTGAGCTCATCGGGATCGCTGCAATTGTATCCGCCTTCCTCTTTTTTAAGGCGAATCATCTTCACGAGGACGTGTCCTTTATGTCCGCTCGGAAAGATGCGGGGGGGACTCTTGCTTGCTTCATGGAACCACGTCTTCTCCGGCATCTCTCGAAGCAACGAGCGAAGCCTGTCCTCCCCGGCGGAGAGTGCTCTAGAGACATCGACGTTTGCCATCGAGAAGGTGAGGGAGGGGATCTGTGTCTTTCCTTTCTCTCCAAGTTCTGTCTCGGCTCCTGCACTAAAAGCCAGGTCGCCATCACCGGTACAGTCGATTGTGATCTTGGATCTTATGGCCCGGAAACCTGCCTTGGTGTGAAGTATGACGCCGTGGACTTCGTCGCCGCTCTTGATTACGTCTATCACCCGAGAGTGGAGAAGTAGGCGAATGTTTGCTTCTCCCGTCACAAGACGATCGGCGAGTATCTTGAAATCCCAAGGGCGGTACGGTTGCGAAACGGCGGTTCTAGATATTCTGAGCTCTAGCGGCGGACGGTACTTGCCGAGGGCTTCCGAGAACTCACGGGGAAAACCACCGACTATGTATTCTATTCCTTCCTCTCTCTTCAGGAAGAGTCCACAGATTGTACCAACAGCCCCGGCAGTCGCTAAGCCTCCAAGAAACCCATATTTCTCTACGAGTGCGACCTTCAAACCCAAACGTGCGGCTGTGACAGCTGCGGCGATTCCTGCGCTTCCTCCACCCGCAACTAGGACATCGACATCGTCTGTTGCTACGGTTCTGCGGGGAGACCATTCCTGTGAACTCATTTAGTCGATTCCTCCAACACTTGAATTCTGTGTGGCTGCCTCTGCTTAAGCAGGACTCATACTTGAGGAAATCCCGAATTCCCAATGTCGCAGGATCTCGTTCTTGGTAAGTTTGCCGTTGGCTACCTCGATTATCTCCTTGAATATGTGTTCTCCGGCTTCTTGAAGGGTCTCTTTGCCTTGAATCACGCCGCTCACGTCTACGTCTATGTTCTCGGACATACGTTCGGCAGTCTCTCGATTAGCGGTGATCTTTATCACGGGTGAGATCGGCGATCCGAGAGGTGTGCCGCGCCCTGTGGTGAAGCATACTATTTGGGCTCCACTCGCTATTTCCTCTGATACGTGATATACGTCGACGCCTCCGCTCGTCTCTGTAACCCACAACCCTTTCCCCGGCGGGTGTTCAGCCCTTTTAAGTATCCCTTGTAGTATCGATGTCCCCCCTTTCAGCATACCCCCGAGGGCCTTCTCCTTCAGGGTTGTGATTCCCCCGGCGATGTTGCCTGGTGTAGGATTCGCGTCCGTAAGCGAGACGCCACGAGACTCTGCTATCTGCTCGTATTCTCTGATTAACTCGATCAAGCGGTTACCGATAGTTTTGGAGGCAGCTCTTCTCGCCAGGATATCCTCCACACCGAATAATCCCTCGCTCTCACCCTGGATCACCGTTCCATTTTCTTTGATAAGGAGGTCGGCGGCTACTCCTAAGGCTGGATTCGAGGTCATGCCCGAGGTCGTGTCGGACCCTCCACACTTGACACCCAAGATCAGACTTCCTAGCGATACGTTTTCGCGCTTGACCATTCCTGCTTGTTGTATCAACCGTTGGACTTTTTTTGCTCCTTCAGAGATTGTTTGAACGGTCCCGTAGTCTTGGATGCTTACGGCGTCTACGGGTTTTCCTGATACCTCATCGGCCAATTCGTCAGGCAATAACTGCTCGCAACCTAGTCCTACTATCAGTGCTGCTGCAACGTTGGGATTCGATAAGACGCCTATCAGCATCCGACGTGTATTCTCCGAGTCTTCCGGATACTCTAAGCATCCAAGGAAATGGGTGATTGGAATGGTTCCTGTATGACTTGCAATCCTGCGTGCAACCTCGGAGGAGCAGTGAACGCTTGATAGGACGACGACGTGATTTCGAACTCCAACTTTACCTTCAGGACGGATATACCCTGCTATCTCCATCTGATTCATCCTCTTCCGATTCAGGTCTCTTCGATAATACGTCATGCCTCAGGTTGTTCTAGAAGATTTCGAAGAGGCTTCGATCGAGTCTGCTGGGAAGGATCTGTGGGCAGGGTCAAGTTAGGTATCTTTACGCTGAAACGAGCAGACACCAGAAGAATATTCCAGGTATGGATTTGCACAGTATCATGCACCGACGCTGACATCAGAGTGTGCCGATTCAAGGTAAATAGACCAGTGCGGCGAGGACACAGCCGTAGTTATCCATGGGAACTCTTATCGTCTCTATTCTGAAGTGTACTTCCCCGATCTCGATTTCACGGATCTTAGCCATTTCTCTGATCTTCCATTCTGCAATCTCTTTCAACGCCTTTCGATCCATGTATCCATGGGCCTCCGCTGCGATACCATATCTCTTTTCTTTCTCCCAACACCAAGATATGGCTGCGCCGATAGTTGTCCCCTCATTTCCGTCCATACGGGCGATGACCGTATGAGTGATGGAGCCGATAGGTATCTTCTGCAGCTTCTTCTCCACGCATCCCTGTGGAAGGATTGAGCTGACCGGGACGAGATTGCACTGGGCTATGCCCGCCCTCTTCAAGGCGAGGTCGAAGGCGTTGAGCTCGGAGATTGGGCTGTAAGCCTTCCCGCTGGTTACAAAGAAAGCTCGGGGTATCATGTGTTGGGATTCCTTCTCGGCTCCATTGAGTTAACCCAATTTCGGGAGATCGGTCTGTCTTTAGTCTTTTGGTTTGGCGGGGAAGATACGGGTTTTCTCCGGTCCGTTGGTCGATGGCGCAGTTGGCGTTCTTTGAAAGAGATTGTGCAAAGACCCAGATGTATCTGGCCGAGAGCGCGTATGAGGGAACTAGGGATGCCGAGACTATTCCGTTCGGTTCTTGACAAGACTGTCCTAGGTCAGATATCAGGAATATATCTGGTTTCTTTCCAGACTCCTCGCTAGGTTTGAGTATACGTCGACAATGGCTTCGTTCATGTCGGTCTTCTTCTCTCTTTTTTCGACGTTTCTCCTGATCAGGTTTGAAAGGTTCCCCTCTTCGATTCTTTTCCGGACAACCCAAAGGTATCTCTTTTCCTCTTCATGAGCATTCTTCTCCGCGACTCTGTACAGGTAGCGGCAGATTCCTCTTGCGGTTGTAGCGTTCGGGTGGTGAACCCTTGCGTCTAGCCCATTCTTGACGATGGCTTTGAAGTCTCTGACAAGTAGGCTGTGATGTAGGTAGGGATGTTTTTCTTCTAGGAGCCCTCTTAGCGATGCCCTCAGGAAGCAGCTGAGTGCCACGTCTGCCTTGACGCATTCCTGCTCATCCATTAATCTTATTTCGAGGGCATTTCTGTCGAACCGGATTATTGCACCTCTTGAGTTGATCCATTCCTTGTCTATGATACAAGACGGGGCCCCTGCCTTCAGAAGATCCCTCGAATACCTGTCAATGGTAAGCTCTCGGTAGTCCTTGAAGGATTCTATGTATTCCGGGATGACATCCCCGACTATCGAGGGGACTTTTTTCTGGTTTGTAGCGTAGAAGTGGAGACGGTTGTCAACAAACGGGCCGATCCTAGACTCATATATCGGTGACGCGGCTGAGATCGCTGGGAGGTACGGTAGGATGTTCGCCAGCGCGTTGTAGAGCTTCACGGCGTCATTCTCGTTCCCGTAGGAGAGGTTCAGCTGGTAGCCTTGTATGTTCAGCCAGCCATGCTGTCTTAGGCCAAAGATCCTATCGAGGGCTTCGTAGATCATCCTGTCTCTATGAGGCCAGATCTCTGCGTTTTCGAGATTTAGGGTTGGGTGCATGCCTGATCCTAGGAGTCTGGCGTTGAATTCTCCCTGAAGCATTTCTGAGATTTCTTGGACTGCTCCGTACATTGTTTCTTCAAAAGAGTGCGGCGAGCGGAAGGGTTCGGTGGCTTTGAATTCGGCGACGTGGCATTGGAGTTCTTTCCCGAAGGCAAACCTCTCAAATGCAACGGTGTTCTTTATCCGGCCGCTGAGATGTTTGATCACCTTGTCTACTATTGGGAGAGGGTGGAACTCTTCGTCTACTACCGCGTACTCGTGCTCTGGGCCGATAGCCTCGAGGCTCTTGTACAATAGTCTATGCTCCAAGATGTCGGGACTTCTGACTATGATTCAGCTTTGAGTGCTTTCGGAGGCGGGTCTGGGATAAAAGGCTCATTTCCTCTAGTCTGCCTTGACTCCTATGGTCTCAGCCAGTTTCCTGTGGTTCTCTTCTGTCATCCACTCGGTCTTTAGGTACTCGGATATCTCTTCTTCTGTCATTCCGAGTTTTCTGGCTTCTTCGACGGCGTGCCGATAGGCTTCTATCTCTGTGGGTCTGTCTGTATACCCGTACCGTCGATCAAAGAGTTGGCGTCCTTCTCTGAATTGTCTTACGTGAACGAGTTCGTGTATTAGATCCAAGTAGATCTCCCTCAAGTCTCCTTGCTTCAGGTACGGGGCGCTGATTATGATGTGGCCGTCTACATCGCTGACTCCCATGTACCCTCTTCTGGATATGAATTCTACCCTGAGTTCGTCGATTACCTTCATGGTCTCATCGCCGAAGATTTTCTTTACCGCTTCGAGCTCGTCGAATCCTTTGAAGAAGTCGTCGAAGCGGTGGGTTTGAACGTCAACGTCTCTTATTATCTTCACTTTTTCCGTTGGGTTTCGAATCGTCATTACCTCACTCTTCGGTCCTCGCTCTTTGTCTTTTTCCATAGAAGGGTCTCCTCGTATGGTGTTGTTCCAGCGAATTGCATCCATGCAAGACTGAATCTGTATCCAGCCGAAGGCGACTGTGCGTCTTGGCTCATCACAGAATGTGAGGCGAATATTAGCTTTTTCCTTGCGCCAGGTAGTTGATTATCTTCTCGTAGATGTCCTTGTCTTCTTTGTCTTCCTCGTCAGCGTAGATGGTTGCGTTGTCGTTGACCTCTACCACTACGTATTCTCCGGATAGCTCCTTTATATCGATCCCGAAGAGCCCTCTCCCAAAGGGTCTACTGGTTTGGATGGCGACCTCTCTCAATCTCGACGGCAAAGACTCTCTCCTAACGGCTTCCGTCTTCCCCCAGATGAACCTTCTTCCGCCTTTCAGCTTTGTGCCGTGCTTCCACATCCCTTTTGGAATGTGGTATCTACACGCGAATAGAACCTGGTTATTGAGGATGCCTATACGCCAATCGTAGGTGGTGGGGGTAAATCTCTGAGCTACAACTATGTCCGAGATACGGAAGAATCTTCTGCACATCTCTCTGAGGGAGTTTTCATCCTCTACTTTCTCCACATATTTCGAGAAGGCTGTGTAGGGTGCCTTCAAGACGATGGGGTTCCCTAGGTTGTCAAAGACCTCATGGATTTTCTGGTTGTTTAATTGCTCCTTTAAAAGGAGCATGGTAGGTATGCGAGGAATGTTGGATTGCTCCAAGATCTTGTACATGTGAACCTTATTGCTACACGCCACTATTGCGTGGGGTTCGTCTACGACCGTTAAACCATTTTCCCAAGCCAACTTGGAGGCTATGTACGCTGGAAACCTAGGGTCTGTCGTCGTGCGTATGAAGAGGGCGTCGAAGATCGGGATCTTTGAAAGTTCTCTCTTGGTGACGTAGTCAAAGCTGTGTCCTAACCTCTTTGCTGCGTCTTCAAACCTTCTTAGGGGTCTGACATAGTCTATGTAGCTGTAGGTCTCCACGAAACACGCTATCTTAGTCAGAGACTCTCCCCCAAGTCTTCTATCTTCTCTCTGATTACCTGCAGGTCTGAGGGTTCAAGATCGTTTGGTTTGAGAGGCGACATGCTACACAGGTAGCATTTCTCGTCTGATTCTTGAATGTAGAGTTTGCAGAGTGGTATCATAAACTCTTCAAAGCACTTCCCAGCCACCGAGTTCGCTTCTGGCAGATTCGCCGTTCCGAAGATCGACTTGACTGTTCGCAATCGACCCATCAAGGCTTGAGCAGTCACAGGGTACCTGTAGTTCATTCCAAGGCTCTTCATGGATCTGTCTAGCTCTTCTTCGTCGTTAGCTATCCGTAGGATATCGTAGGAGACGGGGTTTAGTGGGAAGAGGACTAGGGGATAGCCTAGCTTTCTGGCAATCTTTTCCATGTCGTTGGTTTCTATGTGTGGCGCGACGGGGATTCCCCTCTTCTCGGATCTTGCCAGAATGATCGCGTTGTTGTAAGCGTCGACTATGTTAAGGCACGTGGGGATAACCCTGTTCCCGTGGGTTTCCGCGTGCATCGATACATAGTAACCAAGCTTCATATACCGATAGTCTAGTTGGACATTGACGACTGAGCCCTTTGGTGTCGACCTGAGGAACTCTTCAGAACCGACTATTTGAAAGCGGGTTGCGTCTCGGAGAATGTCAGAAACTACAAGCAAGACGTATCCAACAGCGGTGATAGCCTTATCCTTTGTTGCGACCTAAAAAAGGAATACTGCCTAATATATTAAGCCGGGTCTTCAAAAGACAGCTGTCTTACAAGATTGGAGGGAGATAGACGATGAAGGACGATTTGTTGAAAGACGCCATCGAACCCCTCGATTTGGAGAAGGTGAATACTGTCTCAGAGCTGTTGGACGCGTTCACACGTACATCCTTCCAGTCACGCAACTTGGCTGCGTGTGCAGAGGTCTTCGTATCTATGCTCAAGGACAAGGACAGGCCTACCATTTTTCTTGGTTTAGCTGGTGCTATGGTTCCTGCAGGAATGGGTGGGGTGGTCGTAACCCTCGTAAGGCGAGGAATGGTGGATGTAATTGTAAGCACTGGCGCGAATATGTATCATGACATCGTCGGTGGCTTGGGGGAGCCTCACTACATTGGATCGCCAGAGGTGGAAGACAGCCTCCTCTACGAGCACAGTATAGATAGGATATACGATACTTTCGCCGATGAAGAGAAGTTTAGGGAGGTAGATAGAATGATAGAGAGATTCGTGACACGGCTGGCTCTCGAAGAACTTGAAGGAATCTCCTCTCGGCACCTCTTCAGTCGTCTAGGTGAGTTTGTAGATCGAAACGGGTCTGCTGCTGACAAAGACAAATCGATAGTCTGGAACTGCTGGAAAGAGAACGTTCCCATATTCGTTCCAGCTCTAAATGACAGTTCCGTCGGTCTAGCCCTCACACAGCATTACGTGAAAGCAGCTGACAAAGGGCTTAGACCTCTGGTCGTCGATGGAATAAAGGACAACGAAGAGATCTTCAAGATCAAGATGAATTCGAAGAAGACAGGGGTTGTATATGTGGGGGGAGGGGTGCCAAAGAATTATATTCAGCAGACGGCTTACCTGCAAGACTTGTTTGGTCGCCCCGACTCAGGGCATTCCTACGGGATCCAGATCACCACTGACAGACCGGAGTGGGGCGGGCTTTCTGGATGCACCTTCAAAGAAGGCATAAGCTGGGGGAAAGAAAAACCCGAAGGTCGGTTTGTCGTATGTTACTGTGATGCAACAATAGCCTTGCCTATCATGGTGAAGGCGGTGTTGGAGAGGTGCGAGGATCTGCCTTCGAGGGGAAGGCTTCTCTTTGACTATTGAAGCGTAACGGTCCCAGAATTGAAGGTCCAGCTGTCTAACCGAGCATTCCATGGTGACATCTAAGATTTTGTCTGAAGAGGGAGTAGGGAAGAATGATCTACGTCAGAGTATTATCGGAGGAAGACTTCTGTTTTGCCACCCGTTTGACGGATACTGTTGACTGGGGTTTAACCGAAGAAGACTTCCAATTCATGATAGACCTTGAGCCCCATGGTTGTTTCATAGTTTTAGACGGTGAGAAGAAGATCGGAATAGCGACAACCGTCACTTATGGTGAAGTTGGCTGGATCGGTAACGTGATCGTGGAGGAGAAATACAGGAATCGAGGAGTAGGGTCCAGACTATTGATGCATGCCATGAACTATCTCAGAAAGAGAGCGGTGAAAACAATCAACCTGCTCTCCTATGTGCATGCCATTCCGTTCTACGAGAATCTAGGGTTCAAATCTGTTGGATGGTTCTCGGTGTTGAAGGGTAAAGGTACTCAGAGGAAGTCCGCTGGACGGGTCAGGAGTGCTGGGGAGAAGGACTTCCCAGACATATTTGCCTTGGATGCTTTCTGCTTCGGTACATCTCGCGAAAGGGTGCTCAGAAGAATCCTCTCAGAGAAGGACAATCTTTGCTGCACATCTTATGCAGATGATGAGCTATCAGGATTTATATTCGCTAGGAGATACCCGGAAATGGCTGAGTTAGGTCCAATGGCTTGCAGATCTAATTCGGTCAATGCAATTGATCTGTTGCACGCGATTCTGGGGGAGTTGCTAGGTTTAGAGGTTCACATGTATGTTGCAGAGAAAGCTGTGAGCCTCCTCGCTGAGTTGAAGACCCTTGGTTTCGAGGAACGATTCAAAGTAATGAAGATGTTCTGGGGGAGACCTGTTCTTGAGACGGACTGCTTACTTGCAGCGGAATCCTTGGAGAGGGGTTGATCCATGTCTATCGATCTCATCCACAATCTTGTCGAGGGCTTCCTAGGGAACTCTTTTGAATGTGTGAAGGTTCTCCAAGAACGACTTGCGAGCCTTAAGAAGGATACGGGGAGGAGCGTCCGGTTCTATTATTTCAGAAATAAAGAGAAGAGAACGGTTGAGTACGATAGTGGACACTTCTTCTTGAGGACCTCTGTGGAGTATTCCAATCCTCAATTGACTGTCGAAGAGGTTCAAGGAATCGTTGCGGTTCGAATACTGGAAGCATGTGGGCACTTCTTCAGGGGAAGAACTGTAGAAGAAATAGATGCAAGAGACGTATCTGAGATATGCGAGCTTCTGAGAAAGCCTTCGTATGATGTTGTCGTGCCTTTCTTACTTAACGCTGACGACGTTGAGCCCGACAGGTATTCTATGAACCCGCTCAGATCATCGATATTGGCGAGTGGACAGAGCTCTTTTCCTGCATTCTCGGTCAATACCGAAGAACTGGGGATAGACGAAGAGTTTCTCTCGAAGTATGAGGGAATGTTGATATCCAAGAATGAGGCCGAGCTTATCGGCGACCTCTTGGGATCAACTTCAGAAAGCTACGTCGACCTAGTTGATAAGGTCAAATACAATCAATTGGAGGAACTATCAGAGCTCTTTGGAATAGACCTGTGCATCCCCTCCTTGAGGTTTCCTCTGGAAGTCTTAGCGAGCGAAGACGAGAATGGCGTTATCAAGAGTATGATCGAGGAAAGCCATGGAGGTTACGACTCGGTTGAGCGCATCTACAATCTTATGGGGAGAAGTATGAAGAAGAGAAGGACGCTCCTGACGGTACCGCACTCGAGCAAAGGGTTTGGTTCGAAACGTGCTGCACGGGGTAGACTCTACTTTGACAACGGCTCCTTGGTTAAGGTCAAGGTGAAGTATAAGACCACTCGCCTCTACCCGAACGCTATCGACCCGGAAGACGTGAGTGTAGCCAAAGGAGAGGATGTTTTCACGGTTGACGGAAAGAATCTTGTTGACTACATGTATTCGGAGACCCCCTCTACCCCACAGTTCCTCCTCTATTCTCTTGCCTCGCCTGAGGACGCCTGCCTTTGGCACGCTGTAGGTGCATACGGGGCAGGAGAGCTGGTCAAGAGCTATACGTCGGCGCATCTCGCCTGTACTCGGGGAAAGATCTTCAAGAAGCTGGTTGATGACTCTCGGCTCGTCGCGAGGGTACCGGTTCAATTCAACCTGCCGCCGGGAGGACTCTGGGCTCATCCGATACACGATAATATCGATACCAGTATTGGCTGTGTCGAAAATCCGAAGGAACTGCTCAAACGAGGAATACGAATAGAGCTTCTCCCCACGGAGGAGTACGTCCGGCGATGACTTCGTCCGATTCTCAGGATATCCTCTTCCCCAAGGACCGAGCCAGGAATCGCCACTTTCAAGAGACTTGGCTGGTTTGAGTCGTATTACACTATTCGCTGGAAGTCTAGAATGTGCACGAGACAGTTGAGGGCAACATGATCTCGAGGAGATTCCAGTAGAACATTAGGCTTGTTCAGTGCTCGAATGGACAGTGTCCCCTCTATTTGAGGGTTATCTCTATGAACACGTCTGGGGGAATTGCTAGGCGCATGAGTGAGCGCATGATTCTATCCGACGCCGAGATATCGATGAGCCTCTTATGTATTCTCAGCTGGTAGTGATCCCAGCTGATACTGCCTTCTCCGCAGGGCGTCTTCCTTGTAGGTACCTTGAGTTTCTTGGTTGGTAGAGGTACCGGACCCTTCATTTTTGCGCCTGTCTTCTGGGCTATGTCTGTGATCTCGTTGCAGAGCTTCTCGAGGCTACTCTTGTTGGTGCTGGTGAGCTTTATACGGGCTTTGTTGACCATGCCTTTCACTTGCTGTTCTGAGGTCTCTGGTGTTGATTTTTCTCCTTGTTTTTATGGGTTGTGGTATTCTGTTTCCGTCAGATCGCCGTCATTCGACGGGTCCCTCTTGTGTTTGGAGAATGGTTTCTGATCCCAGGATCGGTTGATCTGGGTGTCCTTCTTTTGTTCTTTCAGCAGACTGAACTCCGCTTGTCGTGTCGTTCCAATTCGGATTCTTGGAAGAAAGACTCATCCTATTGGTAGACCTCAATATTATTTAATCACAGAAGGAATAACTCCCGAGGAGGGCTTTGGCTGAGTACACTATGTAAATCGTCGTATGACACGTCTTCCTGCGATCTCAATCAACAGATGCAAGCCAAGGACCTCTAACCCCGACAGCGTGAAGTATTACTGTATGATGGAGAAAACAGGGTGATCGAGTGAAAGTTCGAGTCAGTTTCTTCGGTTTCTTGAGACAGAAATTTCCTGAAGGTTTTGAGGAGGTTCAGGTATCTGAAGGAATGAAGCTCCATGATCTGTTCGTATGCTTGGTCGACAGATATGGGGAGGTTTTCCGAGCGTACGTGTTTGATCCGGTAGGGACCGAGGTGAAGAGAGACATTCTTGTGAACATAAACGATAAACCAATTCGCCGGATGCAAGGTTTAGGAACCAGGTTGAGCGATGGGGATCAGATAGACATCTTACCCTTGTTCGCCGGCGGTGGATAGACACTTCTATGAATGGATTCAAACAAGAAATCGTCTTCTCTATATTCTGGTTGCAGTCCTCCTCTATTGTTCTTCCGATGGTTCTTTCTCCATTCGTCATACTCCTTTCCGGTTGATCCCATTGGTTAAGGTTAGAGTGCTTGTGGAGGGACGTGTCCAGGGAGTGGGATTCAGGATACGTGTCTCTCGTATCGCCCGTCGTCTCGGTCTCAAGGGATTGGTCAGGAATCTCCACGACGGACGAGTCGAGATCTTCTGTGAGGGACCCGAGGAGGTTATCTCCAGTTTTGTGAGTGAGATATCGCTTCTAGGGCGAGACCAGAGATATTCCGGTCCTAGGGTTGACAAGATCTCCTGCTCCGTGGAAGGTGAGCCAGGATACGCGCAGGCGTGGAGAGAGTATTCGGGTTTTGAGATCGACGCGAAATGGGGGTAGAATAAGCCTGTAGCTTGGTTCCATCGGGGGGATGTTGGGTACGCGGGATGCCGTACTTTTTGACCTAGATGATACGCTGATCGATTCGGCTCTGGGTAGGCTGGTCGCAGAGGCGAAGGTTTCGGGGATGCTTGCCGGCTATCTCCGTGGTTTAGGGGTGGCAATCGATGGGGAAGATCTTTTGCAGAATCTCTCTCTTCTCGGTCGAGGGATGAACCGGAGACACCTATACAATCGATCAATCTGGTGGCAGGTCTCCTTAGACAAGCTCGGATTAGAGGTAACTCTGCCTCAAGCCCTGGTCTCGGATATGACGAGAGAGTATTGGTCCTATTACGGGGAATGGTCTCTCCCCTTCCCAGACACGGTGAGCACTCTAGAAAGTCTTCTGGCAAGAGGATATCTGCTAGGCGTCGTCACAGACACGGACGGGACGCCTGGTGTGAAGATGCGACGTATCTCTCTCTTGGGCTTCAAGCGGGCATTCAGCGTGGTGGTCATCGCCGGCGATGATACTCTCGAGACGAAGCCGAGTGTCATCCCATTTAAACTTGCAGCTTCGCGTCTAGGATTATCCTGTGCAGAATGCGTCTTCGTAGGCGACAAACCCTTCACCGATATCAGAGGAGCGAGGGGAGCAGGCATGAAGTCCGTATTCATAAAGAGAGGATTCTGGGAATCTGACGAGCAGGCTGACCTCGTAGTGGGTTCTCTCTCAGAACTTTGTCGAGTTCTCTGAGCCTGTATGAAGTGTCGGGAAGACCTTCTCAGATGGAACCGGAGTTCAGAGCCTCTTCGACTTGTAGGCGAACTGGTTTTCGTATAGTCTTCTGATCTCGTCTATGGTCGCGACTTCCCTTGACGGTTTGTCGTCTCGGATTCTCTTGACTCGGGCGAAGCGGAGCGCGAATCTCGACTTGTATTTTTGGCTTCTCTGTATCTCGTTGTAGGCCACTTCGACTACAACCTCCGGTCGAACGTAGACTGTATGCTTTCCTTCTCTGGTCTTGAGCTTCTGTAGCCTGTTCGTCATCCGCTTGAACTGTTCGTCGGTCAGTCCCTTGAAGGTCTTACCTACAATCAGATACTGCCCTGTCTCTTGGTTCTTGGCGGCGAGATGGTAGTTGCTGAGCCAGCCGGTCCTCCTGCCATAACCCCAATCGGCTGCTGTAATCACTAGGTCTATGTAATCGGCTGGCTTGATCTTCAGCCACCGTTTTCCTCTCCTTCCTGGAGTGTATGGGCTGTCCAGTCTTTTTGCCATCAACCCTTCGTGTCCACTTCTGATAGCGTTCTGCAGGAAACTTTCCACTTCTACGTTGTCACCCGATACTATGCGGTTCGCGAGTAGATTTGCCGGAGAAGCTTTCGATAATCGTTGCCACCTGTTCTCGTAGGGCATATCGACCAGAGATTCCTCGTTAAGGTATAGGAGGTCGAAAAGGTGTAGCCTGAGGGGGATTTCTCTTGTCAGCGCTTCGATGTCGTGTACTCTTGTGAAGCGTCGCATCAGGTCTTGGAAGGGCAGCGGTTTCCCCTCTTCTCCCACAGCTATCACTTCCCCCTCCAATATGGCTCTCTCGGCTTGGATTTCTCGGTTCACTAGTTGAATGACATCTGGTAGGCTGTGTGTGACCTCGGTGAGTCGTCGGCTGTAGACTCTGATGTCGTCTCCTTGGATGTGTATCTGGATACGTGCCCCGTCGAACTTGTACTCGAATGCTGCCGGTCTTCCATGCTCTTCGAACACAACATCTACATCCTCGGCGATCTCTGCAAGCATCGGCTTGATGGGTCTGAATAGCTGGATTCCGATCTCACGAAGCCCTTTCTCTCCTTCGGTCAACGATATCATCGCTACCTTTCCGAGATTGCCTGAGAACATATTGGCTCTTCTCACCGATTCATGCGGGGTATCCGAGGCGTATGCTATCGCCTCTATCATGACTCCTTCTCCGACCCCGTGCTGCATCTCTCCGAAGATGTTCTTGATAATCCACTTTGCCTCTCTTTTGGAGGTCTGACCGAAGAGTGATCGAAGTATCTCTTCCTTTCTTCTGCGAGATCCTGATCCAGAAGTCTTTGCCACGTTCTCGAGAGACTTGTGTACATCCAGAATCGTCAAGGGGCTTCCTAGGAGGGGTTTCTGCAGCCCTTCCTCCAATACTCTTCGTAGGGTTGACCAGCTGACGTCGAGGGTCTTTGATGAGCTTTCTGCAAAGATCGATCCTACGACCAGATGCACCGCGGGTGTTATCTCTTCCTGCTTCAACTCCCTGAGGAATTCACCTACCAGCTCGACCTTCCTCTTTCTCTTGGTCACGGACTCGAGTTCCACGCAGAGCTCTGCGAGACGTGAAAAGAGGGTTTTCCCAGTCATCTCTCTGCCCTGCCCCTCCTTGTCCAATCTTTCAGACTCCTCTGCCCTTTCGCCGAATGGTGTCTTCTCATTCTTTCGACGGCTAGCTCAAGTCTGCTTCTGGAGAACCCCCTCTCCTCGCAGAGGAACTCGTAGAGGGCTTCTTCCTGCGTCGGCCTGTACTGGATGTCGTAGTTGTGGGTAACCTCTGGTTCGCGAAAGATCGATCTTATCTCTTCCAGTTCTCCTGGAAGTTTGGTTCTTATCTCCTCAGGCATATTCTCCAACGACCTGTACTCCTTGACGAGGGTAAGCGCTTTTTTCGGACCTATACCTTTGACTCCCCGGTTGAAGTCTGTCCCTATCAGGATCGCCAAATCAACTAGCTGTTCTTGGTCTATGCCGTTTCCACGGAGGAATTCTCGGAGTTCTATGATCTCTGGCTTGAGTCTTCTGGAGAGTCCTTTGCTCGGTAGGAACTCTCGACCTGATATCGTTAAGTATCTGACTAGCCTGGGCGTCGCGAATAGCAGAGAATCGTAGTCTCGAGTGTTGGAGGCCCATACGTCTCCCCTCTTCGCCAGTTCCGCAGCCTGCGCCTCAGCCTCGCCTGGGGCTTGAATATGGGGGATGCCCAGAAGTTGGAGGGTCCTCTTTGAATCCTCTATCATCTCGTTCGTCAGCTTACCTGCTCTCACGGCTTTCGAGAAAGCCGTCCTATAGTCGCCTACCTCGTACGCCTCCCTCCACTCTCTCTCAGCCCTCTCTCGGGCGCTTCTCCTCTGTTCGATCTCCCTCCGTTTCAGAGGTGGAGGCTTGCCGTCAAAGACGAAGATGAGCCCCATGTTGAATTCGGATATTAATCTGGTCGATCGGTAGACCAGCCCGGTCAAGTGGGATGTGATC
This sequence comes from uncultured Candidatus Bathyarchaeia archaeon, assembly GCA_964596985.1. Lineage (GTDB taxonomy): Archaea > Thermoproteota > Bathyarchaeia > RBG-16-48-13. The sequence continues at coordinate 163,486 of CAZQWG010000001.1, read as the reverse complement.
CGTCCATTGTCGTCCATTAGGGGCTCGCCGCTTCTAGTCCGGATCAGCGAGAGGAATTGGTGTAGTACGTTGTTGCCGTCTACGGCGAAGTCTCTTCCTTTGAGGCCTGCCAGCCCAGTCTCCCTCTTGATGATTATCGGTCTTAGGTTGACTCCCACTGTTTTCATCTCAGGCTCTTCGAGATTGGCTCATACGTCTCCTTGAGATCTATCCTAGTTCAGTCCCAGTACTCCCTGGTGGCTATGTATCTTAACTTTGCTTCTAGTAGATCCTTGTAGAACTCTTCCTCTGAGTAGTGCATCCTCGCTAGGATTCTGGAGGCGGTTTGCGGTCCGACTCCTGTAACGGCTAGGGCTATCGCGGCTTTCTTGCCGTAGACCGCGATGAGATCCGCGATCTGCCGCGCTCTGGCAAGGGTCTTCCTGTCGCTCTCTTCGAGAGGTCTCCTCTGTAGCCAAGCATCTAGGATCCTCGGGGTATCCCATCTCGACTTTCCAAGCATAGTCATCAGTTGCGACTTGCATTCTGAACATCGGGGTCTCTTTTTCAACCTCCCAACTTCGGTTCGTTCCTGTCTCTTGCCACAGTCCATGCACAACAGCTGTACATACTCGTTTGCGATCGCGTTCTTCATCCTTTGAATACTGTCTTCTCCCAGAGTTTCTTCGGCGATCAGCTCCGGGACTTCGAAGAATCTGTTGAGGATAATAGAAGAAAGCGGGGATGCCGCCAACTCACTTCTATGGGTGACTATCCTTATATTCCCCTTCCTGATGTCTCTGTACAGTCTTCTTACTCCTTGGATGTCCGCTTTCACTTGGAGCACTTCTCTCAGGGTCTCGGTGTATATCGGGGTGTCTCGAAAATGCTCGGCGATCCTGGCGAGTTCTCCTTCCCCGGTTGCTTTTCCTCTTGGGAGGACTCCGAATCTTTCTGCTACGAACTTCAGGTAGTAGGCGTAGGGAAATCTTCTGTCGACGTATTCTTGGAATAGGGATTGGGCTTCGTCTGGGGAGTGTTGAAAAAGTTCTTCTACGACCTCGTCTAGGTCGATCTCCGTGGCTTCGGTCTCAACTAGGATTCTGTAGGCGTCGGACCAGATATTCTTCACGGGATGTCGTTTCGAAAGGGCGTTCTCGAAGATGTATCCAAGTGTTCGGGTCACCTTCTCTCCCTTGCAGATATGTACTATGATGAACCGATCGAAGTTTTCGACTAGGATTGTTTTGTGATCGGGGACTGGGACTCCCTCGGAAAGTTGTTCTCTGATTTCTGCGACCACTGCCTTAGTTCCGTGTCTCTCGACTCCGAGTTCCGAGGAGAGTCTCTGAATCAGCTCCTTTCTTCCCGACCGTAGTTCTCTGGCTATCTTGTTCCGTAGTCTACCTACCTCACAGGCGATCTCCTCGGTCACCGGTATCATCTCGCCGTCCCAGCCTGGGATCGCTCCGGCGGGGTCTTCTACTGGGGTGACGTAGACTCTTCTTTCCTCAATCTTCCTGATCTTCCATACCCGCCCTTTACAGATGAAGTTCAGTCCTGTCTTGGCCTTCATCTTGATGAATTCGTCTCCGAGACTGCCGATGAATCTGTCTGTCGACAGGTCTATCACCGAATATCTGATCTCATCCGGAATCATTGATAGGCAGGAGTAGTAGTATTCTCGTCCTCTACGGCTTCTCGTTAGTATGTCTCCTTCTCGGTGTAGCAGTCCTTGCTTCTGAAGGTATTCGATTAGATCCTTGAGTGTCCCCCTTTTCAGTTTGCGGTAGGGGTAGGATCGTCTCACGATCCGGTAAAGGGTCTCTTTAGAGATCTCGTCCGCATCTAGCGTGGCTCCTATGGTCTGATGTGTGAGGACGTCGAGGGCATTCTCATGGATTCCCGTCTCCTCTAGTTCCATCGCCGACGATTTTCGTATGACAACGGCAGATTCCAGTATGTCCTCGGGGGAGACTGATATCACCGTACCTACAGCTTTTTCTCCAAGCCGGTGTCCTGACCGTCCAATCCTCTGCACGAATGGTAATACCTGTCTGGGTGACATGTATTGCACTACTAGGTCAACGGTTCCTACGTCGATCCCTAGTTCCAGGGTGGATGTACAGATGATGCCTTTGATCTTTCCGGACCTGAACTCGTTTTCAACCTGGGACCTCTCCTCTCTCGAGAGAGATCCATGATGAACCTTCACGGTGTTATCGATCATGCCCAGTCTGTGTCCCAGCATTTCGGCGTTGGTTCTGCTGTTGACGAATATCAGTGTCGAACGGTGTCCCTGTACTAACTCCCTTATCCTACTGATCCTGGCTGCCGACTCGGGTGTGGTGTATAGGCTTGGTGCCAACTCGTAGTCTTCTTCTGTCGGAAACGGGTATTCCACCCTGTATTCGAATATCCTCTCCACTGGAGACTCGACGATTTCTACTTGTCTTTCTGTGCCGGCTAGAAACCTGGCGATCTTCTTGGGCTCTGATATTGTGGCCGAGACTCCGATCCTCTGAAAATCCCTCCCGACTATTTCTCGTAGCCGTTCCAACCCTAGTGTAAGCTGTGTCCCTCGCTTGCTTTCCGCGAGTTCATGTATCTCGTCAACGAGTACCCACCTCACGTCCCTGAGATGTTCCTGCATTCGCTTTCCTGGTAGGATTGCTTGAAGAGTCTCGGGAGTCGTGACAAGTAGATCTGGGGGTGTCTTTGCCTGTTTTCGCCGAATTCTGGTCGGCGTGTCCCCGTGTCTCACCTCTACTCCTAGGCCGAGTCGACCCCCCCAGTACGAGAGCCTTCTAGCCAAATCGCGGTTCAAAGCTCTCATGGGTGTAATATAGATAATCTTGATGCCTTTCCCGCGCGGCCCATCGAGGAGGCTGTGGAATACTGGTAGAATCGCTGCTTCTGTCTTCCCTGTTCCTGCGGGAGCAATTAGGAGTACGTTCGATCCCTCCAGGATCTTTGGGATCGCTGCGGTTTGAGGGGGAGACGGGAATCTGAAGCCGAGACTTGTCAGCGCCTCTCTTATCTGAGGCAAGAGTAGTTCATACACGGAATTCTCGATCTTACCTCTCTCCTTCATTTAAGCACGGACCGTGCTGGACGAGTGAAGGACAACTCTTCTCCGGCTAGTGTAGTCGGGGAGTGTAGCCTCCTACTTCTATCTGAAGGAAACGCGTGCTATGAACCTTGTTCTCAACGATGACGGCTCGAATAGGAACCCGTGAAGTTTAACGGGTAGGGAAGTAGAAAAGGAAGGGGGAGAGGCTAGGCTTTCTCCGTAATCTCCTTTATGATTCCAGCTGCAATCGTTGTTCCCATGTCTCTGATTGCAAACCTGCCCATGGGTGGGAATTCGGAGTACGTTTCAAGAGAGACTGACCTCAACGGTCGTAGCCTTACCACCGCGCCGTCTCCCTCTTTCAAGTACGCTGGTTTCTCTTCTACAACTTGACCTGTTCTTGAATCCAACTTCTGTATGAGCTCGGTGAATTGGCATGCGACTGTCGATGTATGGGCGTGGAGCACTGGGGTGTAGCCTTGGGCTATTGCGGTCGGGTGGTGGACGACTACGATCTGTCCGATGAACTCCTTGACTACGGTTGGAGGGTTGTCGACGGGACCACCGACATCACCCCTGGTGATATCGTTTCTCCCGATCCCTCTGATGTTGAAGCCCACGTTGTCGCCGGGTTCTGCTTTCTGTATCTTGGTGTGGTGGGTCTCGATGGACTTGACTTCGCCTTTCTTGTTCGAAGGCATGAATACGATGGTGTCGTCGACTTTGAGGACTCCTGTCTCTACTCTCCCGACAGGGACGGTTCCTACTCCTGTGATTGTGTATACGTCTTGGACAGGAAGTCGAAGTGGTTTGTCTGTGGGTTTCTTCGGAACCGTAAATGTCTGGTCGAAAGCCTCGATTAGAGTCGTCCCGTCATACCACGGCATGTTCTCTGTCTTCTTGACGAGGTTATCCCCTGTCCATCCAGATATCGGTATTACTGGAATCTTGCTTATATCGTAGCCTACCATCTTGAGGAGGTCTTGCAGACCGTTCTTAACCTCTTCGAATCTCTCTTGGCTGAATTTTACCGTCGGGTCATCCATCTTGGTAACGCCTACGACCAGCTGGTTCACACCCAGCGTCCTCATGAGGAATACGTGTTCTCGTGTCTGACCCCCAGGTCCGATTCCGGCTTCGTAGTCTCCTTTCTTCGCTGAGCAAATGAGTAGGCCTGCGTCTGCTTGGCTAGTACCTGTGATCATGTTCTTGACAAAGTCTCTATGCCCTGGTGCGTCTATGATCGTGAAGAAGTACTTGTCGGTCTCAAACTTCCAGAAGGCGAGGTCTATCGTCATTCCTCTTTCTCGCTCTTCTTTGAGCTTGTCGAGGACCCAGGCATACTTGACCTCGGCAATTCTCATCCCATACTTCTCTGCTTCGGCTTTATGAGCCTCTATCTCACGTTCTGATATGTACCCCTTCTCTACAAGCAGTCGACCGACACTTGTACTCTTTCCGTGGTCGACATGGCCACAGACCACGAGGTTTAGGTGTGGTTTCTCCGAGGACATTTCATCTTTCCCTCTTGACTCTAATTTAGGTTCTAACGTTTTTCTCGGTTATTTTAGTTTTTCTTGTCTTATGAAGCTTTTATACCTAGCTATATATCAAATCATACCCTTGGGGAGACTACCTGTCAACCCAATGATGGCGGCGACCTAGGCAACTGGCCCTGCTCTTCCCTGTTTTCTATCCATTTATTCTTCGTCTCGGGGGGCGATCAGCTCAAATGTTCTGATAATCCGTTGGGTTTGAACCCAGTTCTTCAATCGTATATACACGAATAACATCAGGGTCATTGCCAACATGAGCACATAGAAGAGGACATTGTCGATGATAGACCAGAGTAGCTCCATCAAGTTCGCTCCGACGACTTGCAGGCTCCCATTGTTGTTTTCAAGCTTATTATTTGTTGTTGATAGTCGATTGGCTCGAGCGTTCTTCCACTCCCTCTCGGACTAGACCCTCCGACTAGTGTATTCCCCGATTCTGGGCAATTCGTCCGGTTACGTTGTCAAATCTGGACAGGCAACTTTTTCTGTAAGTCCTGAGAAGACTTCTTTGAGCCTTAGGTTCGAGACCCCTTTACGTCGAAAGAGGTGACTAGAGATGGGGATAGATTCCCTTATGTGGAAAGCCCTTCGACTGGCAAATGAGGGTAGGGTGTTCAAGGAGTCTCCGAAGGTATTTCACGTCAAAGGCGATCACGGGACATATCTTGTGCAGAAGGACAAGGCTGGGAGGTACGTGTGCAGTTGCACAGGATTCTGGAATCGTAGTAGGTGTTCACATTCTCTGGCCACGTCGATCGCAGAATCTCAGAAGACAACTGTCAAGCTTGACCATAAATCCCCGTCTCCGTAGGATTTCGGAAGAATGGTATCTTGGATCGGATGTCCTTATGCTCGCTACTTGGTTTAACCTAACGAGTCGCGACTTGAATTGTTGAGACCGTTCGTTGCGTATCAGCCTAGGTTGTCAACCCAACTCATACTTCATATATGAGTCATGAGACATCTTGAACCGCGAAGAGGTTGTTGGTGGCTTCGTTGGCGTCAGAAATTGACCTAGAGGATCTGTCGGGAATCGGGCCTGCCACGGTCAGCAAGTTGAGAGAGGGAGGAATATACACGATTGAGGCTCTCGTTGTCACTCCTATACGTGAACTCACCGAGCTCACCGGGCTCGGAGCAGAACGGTTGAAGTCGATACAGCAAGAAGCCAGAGGGAGATTGCACATTCAATTCGTTACCGCTGAAGAACTACTTGAGAAGAGACAAACTGTCACAAAAATCACTCTCGGTTGCAATAGCCTGAATGAACTGTTGGACGGTGGGGTCGAGACCCAGGCGATAACAGAGTTTTCGGGTGAGTTCGGGGCAGGGAAGACCCAGATCTGTTTCACTCTATGCGTGACAGTACAGCTACCGCCTGAAGAGGGAGGCTTGGACGGCTCAGCGCTATTCATCGACACCGAGGGTACTTTTAGACCCGAGAGGATTGGGCAGATAGCTGCAGCACGAGGATTAGATGACAAAGCCGTGATTAGGAACATTGTAACAGCAAGAGCGTATAATAGTGACCATCAGATTCTGATCATCAACGATCTTGATCGACTGGTCAAGGATAACCCGTTGAAACTGGAGAAGCCTTTGAGGCTCGTGATCATCGACTCTATAGTATCTCATTTTCGAAGCGAGTTCATAGGTCGACAGAACCTGCCAGAAAGGCAACAGAAGCTGAATGCGCATATTCACAAGTTGTTGAGATTGGGCGAGGCTCATAATATTGCGGTTGTCTTCACGAATCAGGTAATAGCCCAACCCGATGTGTTCTTTGGACCAGCACAGAAACCTGCTGGAGGACATGTACTGGCCCACAATTGTACCTATCGGGTGTTCATTAGAAAGTCTCGTGGAAATACTCGGGTTGCGAAGATCTTCGACTCCCCCTACTTGCCGGAGATGGAACGAGTGTTTGCGATCTCCGATCGTGGGGTCGAGGACGTAGAGTCGAAAGGCTAGTCGACTTCCAGATCCCGGTGGTCCGCAGAATACACTCGAAGACGTCTCTCATCAAAATCTATATACTTTGATCCTTCAGGTTTTTCCGAGGAATCGTAGATGTCTGAAGTCTTCATTCACCCTCTGGACACCGCAGAGAAGATCGAGGCTATGAACTCTGTGAAGTTTTGGCGTGATCTTCCAGACCAGTGCAAAGACGCCATTCGAAGAGCTAGGGGACTCAAGATTCCCGATACGCTTCAGATCTCTTCAAGGCTCGCAGTGAACTACGTGAAACCCCGGGGGATTCTAGTTGTTGGTATGGGGGGTTCGGCGATAGGCGGCAGTATCCTGAAGGACTGGATATCAGAATCTCTGACCGTGCCCCTAGAGGTTTGCAGAGACTACCGCCTTCCTCTCTACGCAGGCAGAGAGAGTCTAGTGATAGCGGTGAGCTACTCCGGGAATACGGAGGAGACCCTGAGCTCGTTCGTCGACGCTGTCCGTCGTGGATGCATGGTGGTGGCGGTGACTTCTGGTGGGATTCTTGGCGACCTCTGCAAGAAGCTGAATGTTCCAGTCATCGAGCTTCCGAGCGAGATGGTTCCCCGAAGTGCCATTGCGTACCTATTCTTTCCCTTGGTCGTCATACTTGAGAAGTTCGGTTTGGTGTCGGGTGTCGAAGAAGAGCTGCAGGAAGCGGTGGAAGTTCTGCGTAGGATAAGGGATGAGGTGGTACCTGAGGTTCCTGTCACGAGAAACAGGTCGAAACGCTTGGCAGCGGTGTTGTCCGGCAGCATCCCAGTGATCTATGGCGACCGCTTCAGCCGTGCGATCGCGTATAGGTCCAGAACGCAGATCAACGAGAACAGTAAACTTCTTGCCGTCTCCGGCTTCCTCTCTGAGATAGATCATAATGACGTCGTGGGCTGGGAGGCCCCAGAGGAATATACTAAACGGTTTTCGATTATCTTTCTCAGAACAACTGATAACATCGAAGAGATGAAACTACGTTACGAAATCACTAGAGACCTCATTGCGGACAAGGCCAATAGGATTATTGAAGTGTTCTCTGAAGGGAACTCTCTTCTCGCGAAGATGTTGTCTGTGATGTATACTGTCGATGTGGCAAGCATCTACTTGGCGGTAATGCATGACGTTGATCCGTTGTCGATGAGGTCGATCAGTGACTTGAAAAGCCAATTGGCTGCACGGACGAAGACGATGGATCGCATACACAACGACGTTAAGGCTCTACTGGACTAGTCTGTCATTTCCTCTCCCAACCCGGTGACTCTCAAGCCCCCGAGAGTAGCGGCGAAGTCGCGGTGAAGAGTAGCGAGTTGTCGTTTGAGATTTTCTTGAGTCTGTTCACGCCAATCTCCTGCATTACCCTTTTAAGAACGACTTGTGTGATCTATCCGCAATTGAAGGGAGAAAAGATGCGCAAGATCATCGAAGTGAGATGGCATGGCCGTGGCGGTCAAGGCGTGGTGACCGCCTCTGAGCTTCTCGCTGAATGCGCTCTACAGGAGGGGAAGTATTTCCAGGGTTTCCCTGAATACGGTCCGGAACGGATGGGTGCTCCTGTGCGGGCCTTCACGAGGATCAGTGAATCGCCAATCTACACCCACAGCCCCGTGGAGACGCCTGATGTCGTGGTTCTTCTCGACTCTACCTTGGCAGGAAAAGTGGATATTGCTGAAGGACTTTCCGACGACGGAATTCTGGTCTGCAACTGGAGCAAGGACGCAAGGGATCTGAGAAAGCTCTTAGGAACCACAAGGGGGAGACTGTTTGTTGTCGATGCAACTAGGATAGCCATCGACAGTATAGGAAGAGCGATAACCAACACCCCTATGATGGGGGCGATGGTTAAAGCGTCGTCGCTGGTCAAATTCGAGACCCTACTAGAAAAGACGAAGGAACGATTTGAAGGTCGGTTGAGTGAGAAGCTTGTTGAAGGGAACATCGCCGCTATTAGACGTGCGTACGAGGAGGTAGAAGAGAAATGAGCGACGCAAAAACGAAGCCGGGATGGAAGAGCATTCCTATTGGAGGTCTAATCCTGAAGGCGGGTAACGCCGAGGAATACGAGACTGGGGACTGGAGAGCCTTCAGGCCTGTGAGAGATGAGGAAAAATGTACGAACTGTTTGATCTGTTGGATACTCTGTCCAGACGGCGCGATCAAAGTAAAAGACGGCAAACTCGTCGAGATCGATCTGGCTCACTGCAAAGGCTGTGGCATATGCGCATACGAGTGTCCTGTCGATGCCATAGAGATGGTGGAGGAAGAAACATGAGAAAGATTGCTGCTATGACTGGAACCGACGCTGCGGCAAATGCTATGCGGCAGATCAACCCTGATGTCGTCGCTGCTTATCCGATCACGCCGCAGACAGCGATGGTGCAGAAGTTTTCCGAGTTCGTCGCGGATGGTTTGGTTGACACCGAGTTCATAACCGTTGAGAGTGAGCACAGCGCTATGAGTGCCTGTGTAGGTGCTTCAGCTGCAGGCGGAAGGACGATGACCGCGACCGCTGCAAACGGCTTGGCACTAATGTGGGAGATCGTCTATATCGCGGCCTCAACACGTCTCCCAATTGTGATGGGGGTTGTGAATAGGGCATTGAGCGGCCCTATCAATATCCACTGTGACCACAGTGACAGCATGGGCGCAAGGGATGCAGGTTGGGTACAACTCTACTCCGAGGATGTCCAGGAGGCGTACGATAACACAATACAGGCAGTACGGATCGCAGAACACGAGGAGGTACAGCTCCCTGTCATGGTCTGTCAAGACGGTTTCCTTACAGGGCATGACCTTGAACGCGTAGAACTACTGGATGACGATGAAGTCAAGACGTTCATTGGAACTAGGAAGGTAAAACACAGCCTACTTGACCTGGACAACCCAATCACCGTGGGCCCACTGGACCTATACGACTACTATTTCGAGCACAAGAGACAGCAGGCCGAAGCCATAGAGAGATCCAGGAAGGTAATCGACGATGTCGCCAAGGAATTCAAGGCACTCACAGGGAGAAGCTACCAGAAGGTCGCGGCGTACAATCTTGAAGACGCTAAGATAGCCACAATCGTGGCGGGCTCTACTTCAGGGACATGCCGAGTTATCGTCGATCAGCTCCGAGAGAACGGAGTCAAGGCGGGTACCATGAAGATCCGATGTTTCCGTCCCTTCCCTTGGAAGGAGATTACAGCGGCACTACAGGGAGTGGATGCCGTGGCGGTTCTGGACCGAAGTGCATCTTTCGGTGGTTTAGGGGGTCCGATATTCTCCGAGGTTAGATCAGCCCTGTACAAATCGAAGAGTCAGCCGTATGTCGTGGACTACCTCTATGGTCTCGGAGGACGTGCGGTCAGGAACTCCGATATCGAATCGGTGTATTCCGACCTCTCAAAGATCGCCGAGACTGGAGAGATAAGTACGACCGTGAACTACTTAGGAGTAAGAGAGTAAGGTGGTTGAAAGATGAGTCTGAAACAACTATCCGAACAGAGGGAGAGACTGTCTCCCGGCCACAGACTATGTGCTGGATGCGCAGAACCCACAATAGTACGAATGATCCTACATGCCATAGACAAGCCTGTGGTCATCGGAAACGCTACTGGCTGTCTAGAAGTCGCCACCACGATATACCCGTATACTGCATGGCGGGTACCTTGGATCCATAACGCCTTCGAGAATGTCGCGGCTACCATAAGCGGGGTAGAGTCCTGCTACAGAAAGTTCAAGAAGGACGGAAAAATCAGCGAAGAGGTCAGGTTCTTGGCTTTCGCCGGTGACGGGGGAACCTACGATATCGGTCTCCAGTCCCTATCGGGCGCCTTGGAGCGGGGACATAGGTTCCTGTACGTCTGCTTCGACAATCAGGCGTACATGAATACTGGTATCCAGAGGTCAAGCGCCACCCCTAGAGGGGCATCTACGACCACGTCCCCTGCAGGAGAAGTGATCCCTGGGAAGAAAGAGTACCGAAAGGATCTCACTGGAATCGTCGTGGCTCATCGCACACCGTATGTCGCTCAAGCGTCTCCTAGCCATTGGGCAGACTTGATACGGAAAACCAAGAAGGCGATCGAAGTCGACGGACCATCCTTTATCAACGTTCTGTCACCATGTCCTAGAGGTTGGAGGTACCCTACCGCCGAGAGCATCGAGATGGCTAGACTGGCAGTAGAGACCTGCTACTGGCCCTTATACGAAGTAGTCAGCGGAGAATACAGGGTCACTTTCAAGCCGAGAGAGAAGAAACCTATACTCGAATGGCTGAAGAGGCAACTAAGGTTCCGGCATCTTCTAGCGCCTAAAAACGAGTACATCATCAAGGAAATTCAGGAGAAGATCGACAGAGACTGGGATCGACTGCTATCACTCAGCAAGTAGCACCCTAGAGAAGGATACATTAGTCGCATGTTCCTATCTATCTCATCGCGAAGTGTACAGGGCAAAGAACCTCTTCCCCACCTTCATTCCCAAATCCTCCATCGAATGTTCCATTGGTTGATCCCGCAATATGAGATATCTCTTAATGGGAATACGCGGCTGAGAAGAATCGAATCTTATACATGCTTCAAATAGGCAATCAGCACAGAATCCTCTGAGATACTCCTAGCAGGTGTCTAGATACCTTAAGAAGATGATTTCATGAATATCCCGCCGTGTAGAAGGAGCAAGGGAACCCTTACTGTGGCTATTCCAGCGTCGATTTTGTCCCTGCCCTTTCATCTCAGGGAAAAGACGGCCCTCGCTGGATTCATCGGCAGGGCGGCGACCATTTTTCGTGTCGACAGGATGCTAGTGTATAGGGATCTCGCTTCGGAGGACCCAACTGGGGATGCGCGTCTCTTAGTGAAGATCCTACAGTACCTTGACACGCCTCAGTACCTTAGAAAGCTGCTATATCCGATCGACAAGGACTTAAGGTATGTAGGGATCCTACCTCCCTTACGGGGGCCTCATCATCCCCTACCTCAAGAGCTTGACCAGCTTTCTCCGGGCGATCTCAGAGAGGGCGTTATTGTTGATTCCGGGTCTGAGGGGTCTCAAGTTGAGATCGGCCTAGAAACCCCAGTTCCTATGGTTGACCCCCTCCAGAAGGTTGGTCGTCGGGTCACCGTGAAGATGCTGAGGGACGGTTCGAACTATCTTGTACGCTTGGCTTTGCCCAAAGAGGTTCGATCGTACTGGGGATACATGGTCTCCGATTGTGCAGTATCTCTGGGCGGTCTCCTCTCGGGCCTCAGATTCGATCTCGTCATCGCAACTAGCCGTGAGGGTGAGACCTGGACTCGGGTTGCTAAGGAGATCGGTAGGAGAATCGCCGGTGCAGACTCAACTCTTCTCCTCTTCGGCTCACATAGGGCTGGTCTCCGTGAAATATTGTCACACGAAAACCTTAAACTCAAGGATATCGTGGAATTTACGGTCAACACTATACCCTCGCAGGGCACGGCAACCGTGCGAACAGAAGAGGCATTGTTTGCCTCCCTTGCTGTGTTGAGGGCATCGTAGGAAGTCGGATAGAGTATGGGTCACCGAAAAGTAAGTGCTCCACGGCGGGGCTCCCTGGCGTACCGTCCAAGAGGTCGAGCTAGAAGTATCTCAGCTAGGATCAGGTACTGGCCAGAAGTTGAGGAAGGGCCCGCTCTACTTGGATTCGCAGGCTACAAGGCAGGTATGACCCATATCTACATGATTGAAGACACCCCGCGTTCTCCTCACCTTGGAAAAGAAGTCTTCTATCCTGTGACTGTTGTTGACGTGCCTCCAATGTTGGTCTGCGGTATTAGAGCCTACACCGAGACAGTAGACGGTTTCAAGACTCTATCGGAGGCTTGGGTCGAGAACCCTCCGAGGGATCTTGCCAGGAAACTCAGTCTGCCAGACTCGTTTCGAACTGAGAACGCTTTGAAAGCCATAAGTGACTCAATGGATAGGATCGCTGAAATCAGGCTCCTCCTCTGTACTCAGCCTAGGTTGACTGGCTTCGGCAAAAAGAAACCGGACTTGATGGAGGTAGGTATCGGCGGGGCTAACATAGACGAACGATTTGAGTACGCTAAATCCTTACTGGGAAAGGAAATCCGTGTCTCTGACATCTTCAAGGCGGGTCAATTCATAGATGTCGTCGCAGTAACAAAAGGAAAGGGAATCCAGGGTCCCGTGAAACGTCACGGGGTGCGGATACTATCTCACAAGTCTCGAAAGACAAAGAGGGGCGTAGGTAGTATCGGTCCTTGGCATCCTGCACACGTTGCCTCTACGGTACCGCGTGCAGGTCAGATGGGTTTCTCTCAAAGAATCGAGTATAACAAACGGATTATGGGCATCGGGTCCGACGGCTCTGAGGTGACGCCTCAAGGCGGCTTCTCCCGGTACGGGGTTGTCAAAGGCGAATACATACTTATCAGCGGTAGTGTTCCAGGCTCTTCCAAACGACTGGTCAAGCTTAGGCGTCCTTGTCACAGCCCATCGAATCTTCCGGAGGACGCACCTCAGATCATCGAAGTGAGCCGGAGATCACAGATGATATAGCGGGAGTGTCTTGATTGGTCAAGAAGTCTGTTCAAATCTATAATCTCCAAGGCAAGGCGGTGAGGCGAGTTCCATTGCCTGAGATCTTTCAGACCCCTCTCAGGACCGACGTGATCAAGAAGGCGGTTCTTTCGAGTCAATCGAGAAGATACCAACCCCAAGGGAGAGATCCTAGGGCTGGCGAGAGAACAACCGCCGAGTCCTTGGGTGTAGGACACGGTATGGCCCGGGTGCCGAGGGTAAAAGGTAGACGTAGCCCCTCTTCTGGAAAAGGTGCGCTGGCGGGAATGACGGTTGGCGGCCGTCGTGCTCATCCCCCTAAATCCGAGAAGAAGATTGAGAAATCGATCAACAAAAAAGAAAGGCGCCTCGCGGTTCAATCAGCGGTGGCCGCTACTGCTGATGAGAAGCTCGTCGCATCACGGGGGCACTCGACTAAGAAAGTGAGGAGCCTCCCGCTGGTTGTGGTGGATGAGATCCAAGGCTTGGAGACGTCATCCGATGTCAAAAATGCTTTCCTCCAACTCGGTCTCTGGAATGATGTCGAGAGGGTCAAGAAAGGAATCAAAGTACGTGCTGGAAGAGGTAAGACCCGAGGTCGGAGACTTAAGAAAGGGAAGGCACCACTCGTTGTGGTTGAAGAGGATATGGGAATAGTAAGAGCGGCCAGGAATCTTCCGGGAGTTGACGTAACGCTTCTTCAGAATCTGAACGCCGAACTGTTGGCTCCAGGTACCCATCCTGGACGCTTGACCCTATGGTCTGAGTCGGCTTTCGCTGGGCTGACATCTCTTCGTGTCAAGGAGGTCTGAATACCGAATGGAACCGTTTGAAGTCATTAAGTATCCGCTTATGACGGAGAGATCGGTCAGTCTGATCGAGGCTGAGAACAAGCTTACATTCGTGGTCAATCTCAAGGCAACAAAGAAGGACATCAAGCGTGCGGTTGAGGATCTCTATGAAGTCGGTGTGGAGACAGTCAATACGCTGATAACCTCAAGAGGAGAGAAGAGGGCGTTCGTCAAACTCTACCCTGACTTCGACGCCTCTGAGATAGCGGTTCAGCTCGGGATACTATAGGAGATGTATTAAGATGGGAAAGAGAATTCGTGTTCAGAGGAGGGGTCGCGGGACATCTGTCTTCAGAGCCTCGACCCACAAGAGAACTACCCCGGTTAGGTACCCAAACATTGAGAAGATGGCGGCTGACAGTTCGGTCAAAGGCGTTGTCAAAAGTCTGATTCATGAGCCTGGGCGGGGTGCTCCTCTCGCAAGTATCAGACTGGAGAACGGGGAAGAATACTGTTCAGTGGCGGTTGAAGGGCTCTCTGTCGGTCAAGAGATAGTCATGGGTTCTTCTGCGCCTGTCGAGGTAGGAAACACCCTTCCGCTGGGAAAGATCGCTTCTGGTACCATAGTGTGCAACATAGAATCTCAACCTGGAGACGGCGGTAAACTCGTCCGGGCCTCCGGAGCCTACGCAACCGTTGTCGCCCATACTCCTGACGGGAGTATTCTAAGATTCCCTTCTGGGAAGGCTGTAACCAAGAATGACGATTGCCGTGTCACGGTAGGAGTAGTCTCAGGAGCGGGAAGGACCGAGAAGCCTTTCTTGAAGGCGGGTAAGAAGTACCATTCGATGTCTGCCAAGGGTCATAAATATCCCATGACTCGTGGGGTGGCGATGGTCAAGGCAAGCCATCCCTATGGAGGTGGAAGACGCAGGCACGCTGGAAGGCAAACATCTGTGGGAAGGACGGCGCCACCGGGGAGAAAGGTAGGATTGATCGCTCCGAAACAGACGGGGAGAGCCAAGAGACGCCGAAGGTAGCGTGTGCTCTCGAACGCCGTCGGTAGAGTAGGTAGACCACCGACCCTAGAACTGCGATTGCAGCTGAGATGATTGTCGAGGCTGTTTCTCCTCCTTCCTGCTCTAATTCGAGGACCATCCGTATCGTCCTGTTGGATCTCAGCTCAATAACCCTCGTTGCCTTACTCTCTCCTTTCTGAACCTCCAACTTGTACGTGCCAGTAGATATCAGGGTGTTCACTGACCCGTCGGATTTGGTAGTCATTGCAGAGATGAGGTGCCCTGTCTCGATGTCGATTATCGTTACTTCGGCTCCTTGAATGGCGCCACCTCTATTGTCCACTACCTCCACCCTGAGACTGCAGAAGACGTAGTCTTCCTCGGAAGTTTCCTTCGATGACCCTTTCCCGCCTCCTCCTGACCCGTATGAGTCGAAAACAGCGGTGTATCTTTCCTCCTTCCCCTCGGACTCCACGGAAGTATCGAGCACCACAGGGCTTGAAGAGGAGACTAATACCGTTTGATCCGATACCATCTCTTCTCCCCAGTAGACCCTGAGTCGGTGGGTGCCTCCTGGGACTTGGTCGAATCCTACTTTACCGTAGCCGTCCGCCATAATTGTTCTCTCGGTACCGTTAGGGAAATCGACTATAAGTGTCGGGTAAGGCAGGGGTTTACCCTCCTTGTCACGGATACTGACGGTAAAGGTGTGGACGTCACAAGCCAGTGCGACACTGGCAGAAGATTGTAGGTTGAGGGTCGAGTTCTGGACTATTATTCCTCTCCAAAGAACCGAGGTCTCGTATTCCCCTGCAATAATGTTCTCCAGTTGAGCTTCCCCATAGCCGTCCGTCAAGACCGTTTCGGAAGACCCGGTTGGGAAGATGACTGACGCCTCGGCTCCAACCATAGGTCTCCCGTTCCAATCGAGAACCCTGAGTTCTGGACTGCAGACTGAGCACTGCAATACTCTAATCGTTTCACCTGTCAAGATGTCTATGCTTTTTTCTTCGACCAGAACGTCGTCGACCTTAACCCTTACCTTGTATCTCCCAGGGAGCAAGGTTTGAGCAGCCGACCCGTTTCCGTCTGTCAGCATCTCTCTCACTATCTCGCCATCTCTCGAGATCTGAACGACCGCATGAGACAACGGCTTGTCGTCAAGGTCTTTGCAATCCACTCTAACAGAACAGATCTCAAATCCTGCATCGGCACCTCCCCCTATTGTCCCGTTATGCCATGCCAACACTGCCCGATACGTACCTTGCTCAGTCTTCTCGCTTAAAGTCCAGCCCCCTCCGAAGGCACAGGTTGTTGTTTCCTGGATTAGTCCTGACCGAGAATACACCTCGACGCCATCAGGATCGTAGATATACAGGGTCCACTCCCCGTCACTCACAGCTTCACCGTTCCGGCACCCCCAGCTGAATTCTATTCGGTTCCACGCTACAAAGTTATACCTCAGTTGCGAGACTTGGTTCGGGCTTTCTGCTGCGATCTGGAATGTACCGTATCTAGATGACTCGAATCCGTCTGACCCTATCACCAATTGGTTGTGGGTCGAATTGTGTTGCGAGACGATGGACTGACGTGTTATGTCGATCCCGGCGGGATCTGTTACTCCAATCCTAGAGTAGGCGTTGGGCAGAGCGATTGTGACGTTGTAATCACTGTATGTGGTCCTGGTCGGCGGGCTGCTTGGATACCCAACCGTTAGAGAGATCGAATGGGAGACCGCTTGACGGGCGTAGAGGATCATCGCGTGACTCTTGGTGGATAGTTCCTTTGAGGCTAGGTACCGGAACTCGACATCGAAGTCTGCGCCGAGACATGTTATCTCCTCTCCGTCGAATCCAAGTATCTCATGGAACCCTTGTTCCGACACGGTGAGACTCCCCCCGGGATATACGAACTTGGCCTTGCTGAATGCGATCTTGACCGCAAGATTGTCGAAGAGTATATCGATGTCGCCACCCCCGTATTCTACGCCGATATCTATTCTCACCGTTCTGCCTAAGAAGTCGTCCCAATTCCCCTTTGGGATGTCAATAAGCTTCTCGAGCTCCCAACTCACATTAGCCGGATCCGTTGATTCGTGTACAATAAAAGATGTTATACTATTGCCTTCTGGGGCAGATCTGACCTCAATAATCTCCTTCGCACTTGCCTCTCTTCGAATGTTGAGATGGACGTTGCTGAAGGACACGTCGAGGAAGGCGTAGTTTCCTACTCCACTCCAGCTACAGTGACCTACCCAACCGTAGAGGTAGAAGGAAAGTATGGTACATCCCTCCAAGCCCCGTCCATAAGCGGACTGGAATAACTCGTTCACATCGATGTCCTGAGCCGAACTACCGTACCCCGACGTCCCACCCAAAGAGTCACCCCATCTCGGGTCTTGGTTCACCTGACCTAGTATGAGATTCCTCTCGTTACCCGCCTCATCGACTATTATCAGAGCGGAGCCACATCCCATTGGCCAATTATTCGCTCCGTCTCCATAGTTGGCGTTCTGCGGTTCACTTGTTCTCATCACGGACCAAGATGCCAGCATAGTGTCTCCGCTTGAGACCACATAGTTGAGAGGATAGGCCACCCCTCCAGAATGGCCCTCGATTCTCTGGCAGGTCCACGCGAATCGGAATGATCCGGAGTAGGGTGAGTCCAGACTTATGTTAACCCCTCTAGAACCGCATTGAGGCTGCTCAGTGTAGGACGACCAGGAACTACTGGTGATTGCCTCAAATATTCCAGGGTCTGCTTTTCTTCGAAATTCGTCGAAAACAAGTGAGATGGAGTCTATTGTATCAGGATCGTAGTACGGGATCTCCAGCTCTTTTTGAGACCAGTACTCAGCCGATACTAGAGTCGGAGGGATTTGGCAACGCAGAAGTGAGTTGCCGAATTCGTTCTCGATACTCCAAGGGGTCTCCGTTGTCCAGCCGACATCGTAGCTTTCTGAAAGTACGACCTCGGATCGGGTTACCAGATTGCAGGTTCTCACCCAAGCTTTTCCGCTGACCATATCGTATCCGGCGGGGAAGTCGGGTGTGATCGTACTCATGTACGTCTGCCTATGTCCTTGAATTTGGGTGGTGGTTAGTCTTGCGACGCAAAGGAAGTTCATCCCCTCTGGGTCTATTCCATTCTCGTAACCTGAACAGAGAGACGGAGATTCCACGAATACTGGTACAGTTACAGCCTCGTTATTCTCAACGTTAAAGGGATACGTGGCATTCAGTTCTCTCCTGACTGTCGGCGTTGTATGAGAGCCGGATTCTAGTTTGGTGATTGTATCGAAAATAATGGGTGTCCTCTCTATTACAAACGTCTCATTGAAGATCGGTTCTGCAGTTTCATCTTCTCTTTCTTCTGCGATTCGAGATACGTTCCCTTGTATACTTGTTTCCTGGCCGGCGAAGAATCCTATGAGTCCTGGAGTGTACGCTGCCGCAAGGATTGCAGTAAGGGCTACTACAAGGGAAAGGATTCTCCTCTTTCTTCTGTCCTCAGAGCCTACACTTAGCAACATTCCAATGAGGCTCGTCGTCAGATAGCCCCTTCGGGATGAAATATGCCTTTTTTCAGGAACTCGTATAGGACTTCTGAAGGAAATACTATTCGCGCCTAGACGATCCGCAACAGATGATTCTGTACTCTCGTCGATGCACGATATCACCATCCTTTTATTGATAACCCCCAGATACCACACTCCTCACGAACAAATCTCCAGAGCCCATTTCCTCTTCTTTTCCAGAACCTTGAGTGGAATGGACGGTCGAAAGCATGGAAATCGAATACCTCGCCTAGACTGGCCTCAACCTCGTCTTCCACGTAGTCTGGGCACATGAGGTAGTCGTAGTAGGCTGATGCGGCGATCATGGTCTTTGCTTCGAGCCTTGTACCTTTGAGTGGTATAGTCGCATTCGCAAACCCGTTCCTCGGGGTGACCAGTATGTTCGAGATCTGAAATGAGATTTGAATTGAGTGCCCTTTCAGGTGGATCTTACGTACGAAGCGGCCCGAATCGGTGAAAGGATAAGTTCTCGTCTCGATTGCATCGTCGAATCCTTGTACTGTAATGTTGTGGATCAATGCGTAAGGATGTATCTTACGAGTTTCCTTGAATATTTGTGCTCCAATCTGCCTCTGTAATTCCTCGTCATCCTGTAGAACACTATACCACCAGTAGTTGTACGCTCTCTCCTTTCTGAAGGAGAGGGTGAGCGTATACTTGATGGAGATCTGATGATTCTCCTGCCTAGGCGCCTCTACCTCGATTTGGATTGTTGTCAAGATCAAGATTGTTCCAGTCAAGAGAAACAGTAAACCGACTCTTCTAAGTCTTAGCCGATGACAGTTCTTTCTGAGATTGATTGGTCGAGAGGTGGTTGTTCGCCTATTCTTCAATTTCAGACACTACTTGGGGCGCAGGAGGTGGATCGTAGCGTGGTGGTTGCATTCTCTTTTAAGCCCCGCTTCACTCTGTGTACGTTTCGTCAGCGCAGATTCCTTGAGAGTCACAACCGTGTCAAGGATTTGGGGACTGGACTCGGGACTCCTCCGCTGCTGGGTCGGTGAGGGATGGAAGTCAGATCGTTCAGCATTCTGAATATCTTCTGGGACGCGGTTCCTGAACGGTACTGTCAAGGTCGCCTGAAGTCTGCATACAGCTGACGGCGAAGAGTTGTGATGTATCGGGAGGGGATCTGCTGGAACCCTGAGTGACAATGATGAAAGAAGAACCGTGAAATGGTGAAGGTAGTTTGTGCGGATTATCAGTTGACGGTATGAACCAGCAAGTGGGGAAGTAAAGGAAGGGGTGAAGATCTAGAAGATTTTGATCTTTATTATTACTCTGAAAGCTTAAATAATCCTAGGCGTTCAATCCACTGGAAATCGGCGAAGAGGAAGATTCCATGCCGAAAGAGTTTACTTACCGGGGATACACTTCGGAGCAGATCTCTCGGATGTCAATGGACGAGTTTATCAAGATCTTGCCCAGCAAGGCAAGAAGATCTCTTAGACGTGGTCTAACCCCAGCTCAACGTAGTCTGTTGGAGAGGTTGAGAAAGATGCGAAAGATGGGGGGTGGGGCAGATCTTGAAGTTAAGACGCATTGCCGAGACATGGTAGTGCTACCTGAGATGGTGGGGCATACTATTAGCGTCTATGATGGGAAAGAATTCCAGTCTGTCGAGATCCTTCCAGATATGCTGGGCCATCTCCTTGGCGAGTTCGCGGTTACTTGTAAGAAAGTATCTCATGGAAACCCAGGCATAGGCGCCTCGCGGTCCTCGATGTACGTGCCGTTGAGATAGGAGTTGATGTTTCGATGCCGGATTGGGGTTATTCCATCATCGGGCTTGACCCTGACAAGTCAGCGGTTGCAAGTGGAAGGGAGCTCAGAATATCCCCTAAAGCCGCTAGAGAAGTCTGCCGAACCATAAAAGGGATGAAACTGGATCAGGCGAGGTCTCTTCTCTTAGAGGTTATCGAGAAACGCAAACCAATTCCGTATAGACGGTTCAAGAAGACTGTGCCGCACAGACGAAATCTTCAAGGATGGTGCGCAGGTAGATATCCTGAGAAGACTGCGAGAGCCGTACTGCAAGTTCTGGATAGTGCTGAATCCAACGCTGAATACAAGGGTCTGAGCATCGACGACCTGAAGATCATCCACGCTGCAGCCCAGAGGGCCAGAAAGATCCGCAAGTACATCCCTCGTGCATTCGGACGTTCAAGCCCTTATTTCGATGAACTCACTCACATAGAAATAGTTGTTGAGGAAATGTCCTAGCTCTTCGTATATTCAATTCTTGAAGAGGCATACTCTTCAACCTTAGATGCATTGTTTCACAGATAAGAGGTCTTACATTGGTTCTCGTCTTGATTCTGGTGAGAATTGTTCTGTGGGCTTTTCGGCTGAGAGGGTAAACTTCTGTGACTCCGCGCTGAAATCCAAGCGCTTCGACCGCTTGTAGGGCGTCAACCTTTCGCAGAGTTCACAGGGGTGGAATACGATAAGGGGAGTACGATAAGAATATATAATCGCAAGTTTATTCCCCTACAGCACATCCCCCAAAGTGATGAAATGTGACAATTACATACGACCGTGAGGAGTTTCTTCTCCTCTCTTCCTCAGTTCCGCCTCTCTTCGCTGCTTCTTCTTATATGGTAAGGCGGAGTTGCTGAAATGTCTTCGGTTCGTCACTTTGTGGACGAGTCCATCAAGAAGATGGAGCTTGATGAGTTTCTGAGTATGGATCTTGAGAGAGCAGGGTATGGCGGCGTGGAGGTTACGAAGACCCCGCTTGGCACTCGTTTAACAATCTACGCAATGAAACCAGGTATAGTCATAGGTAGAAGGGGAGAAAGTATTCGCGAGTTGACTAGGATCCTGGAAGACAAGTTTGATGTGAACAATCCTCAGATCGCGGTGGCAGAAGTGGAGATCCCCGAGCTAAACCCTTATATTATGGCGACAAGAATCGCCTCTGCTCTTCAAAGGGGAATCCATTATCGCAGATCCGGTTACTGGGCTCTAAATAGGATTATGGAAGCTGGGGCTCTGGGGGCTGAGATCAGTATCCGGGGAAAAATCACTTCTAGACGTGCTAGATACGAGAAGTTCAAGGCTGGATATCTGCCCAAGGCCGGTGATCCTTCGATCAAGAATTTGCGTAAGTCAGTCGTCCATGTGAAGGTAAAACCAGGTCTCTGTGGTGTGAACGTGAAGATCATGCCTCCTGACGTTAGTTTCCCAGATAAAGTAGAGGTGACCCCTCGACCCCTCCTCGAAGAAGAGGAAACACTCCCTGCACCCGCTGAGAGCCTGGAAGAGCAGGTTGCAGAACAACCAGAAGAGGCGCCGGAAGAACCTGTGGAAGTGGAGGCTGTGGAGGCCGATAAGCCTGTGGAAGTGGAGGCTGTGGAGGCCGATAAGCCTGTGGAAGTGGAGGCTGTGGAGGAGGCAGAGAATGCCGATCCTAAGAATGAGTGAACTTAGATCAATGACTTCTGAAGAGAGGGGAGCAAGATTGACTGAGCTTCAAGTTGAGCTTGCTAAGGCTCGCACGATGGTCAATGCTGGAGGTGCGGTAGAGAATCCTTCTCGGATTAGACAACTCCGTAAGGCTATCGCCCGAATCCTCACAGTCGAAAGGGAAGTCTTGAGATCAGAGCAAGGGGGCTCTGAGTAGGAGGTTGTTCTTCTATGGTTGTAGTGACTCCTCGAAATCTGATTCAACATGAACTCATTGGGTTGGAAACGACGGTTGTAGCCAGCACTAACCCTTGCTCTATTGGGATTTCAGGTCATGTCATCGACGAGACTAGGAATACTCTGGTGATATCTCAAATGAAGTCAAGGAAAATTATTCCCAAAGCAATTTCCTGCTTCAGATTCACCCTACCTAAGGGTGTAGAAGTCGATGTTGACGGGGTTCAGATCGTCGGCGCACCTGAAAATAGGATTAAGAAGCGTAAGGGAGCTGAGTAGTGAATATGCCCGGAATCGGAGTAGACGTAAGTCTTCCTGAAAAGAGCTGTTCTGATCCCTACTGTCCCTTCCATGGGACACTCTCGGTTAGAGGTAGACTGCTGGAAGGTGTTGTCGTGGGAGAATCAGAGAGAACAGTTACAGTCCGACGAGATTATCTCCATTTCTCTCCGAAATACTTGAGATACGAGCGTAGACGCAGATCGATATCGGCCCACAATCCCCCTTGCATCGTCGCTAGGCTGGGGGACAAGGTCAGGATAATGGAGTGTCGGCCCCTTGCCAAGACGGTATCCTTTGTAGTAATTGAAAAGTTGAGAGGTTGACTGGGCGATGCCAGCTAGGTCTAGAGCAGTATCTGCAAAAGGTGTTTTGGAGTATAGGCCCCGTGTCTCCAGATGTCTTCCTGTAGGGGCGGTCATAAATTGCACCGATAACACGGGTGCGCGTAAACTGAAGATTATTCAGGTTCTCGGCTATAAAGGTCGTTTGAGGAGGATTCCTCAGGCATGCGTTGGAGATATGATCTCAGTCTCAGTCAAGGAGGGAAGGCCTGAACTCCGTAAACAGGTCTTTTCTGCAGTGATAGTTCGCCAGAAGAAGATCTACTCTCGTCCCGATGGAACCCGTATTCAGTTTGAGGATAACGCGGCGGTCATCATGACGCCGGAGGGTGAGTTGAGAGGTTCTGAGATAAAGGGCCCAGTTGCGAGAGAGGCTGCTGAGAGATGGCCAAGGATCGCAAGTATGTCGAGAACCATCATATAGAGGTGCTTTAGATATGTCTACTCCACGTAGTCCAAGAAAACAGAGAAAACTTGCATACCGAGCGTCGAAGCACGTTAGGGGGAGACTCGTCTCTTCCAATCTATCTCCCGATCTGAGAGAGAGTCATGGAACGCGTTCCATTCCCCTTCGCGTAGGTGATACCGTCAAAGTCTTTAGAGGGGACTACGCTGGAACCGAAGGCAAAGTTACTGGTGTGAATCGCAAGAACGGTAGAATACTCGTCGAGGGGATCACTCGTGAGAAAGTTGATGGGACAACAATACAATTTCCTATTCACACCTCCAAAGTGCAGATCATTCGACTGAATCTTGATGATAGATGGAGAAGAGGATCCTTGGAAGAGGAGACTTAGGTTTCTTGAAGTGTATCTTGGAGGGAAGAGTTGATGGGTAAGAAAGGTGGAGACAAACGGCTGAAACGAATGAAGGCCCCTGCATTCTGGCCGATTCCTCGAAAGAGGCAGCTTTGGACTAGTAAGCCTTCACCAGGTCCCCACAAATCGTATCGCTCCTTGACACTTCTCTTGGTGATTCGAGACATCCTTGGTCTAGCAAGGACCTACAAGGAGGCTAAGATCATCCTTGCCGAACAGAAGGTTAAGGTCGATGGAAAACCTCGAAGCGATACGAGTTTTCCAGTTGGCATAATGGATGTTGTCGAGATCCCCGAGACTGGAAGGTTCTACCGCGTACTTCCGACCCTGAAAGGGCCTGCCCTCCATCTAGTGGATAAGGAGGAGACTACCTTCAAGCTATGTCGGATCGAAGGCAAGAGATCTGTGAAAGGCGGTTTTATTCAAGTGAATCTACATGATGGGAGAAACCTAGTCTTAGGTGAAGAGAGACCCGAAGAATCATCGTACTCTCCCTCAAACCTGAAGACCTACGACGCTCTGAAGATAGCCATACCAAAGCAGCAAGTGTTGGACCATCTTTCCTTTGACGTTGAATCCTATGCGATAATAGCTGGAGGGAAGAACATAGGTCGCCATGGAACGGTAGCCGAGATCGATCAGGGACGTGGGCTTCGACCGAAGACCGTCACTCTCCAAGACGGTGAAGGTAATCATTTTCAGACAATTCTTGAGTACGTTTTTCCTCTTGGAAAAGAGAAGGCGTTGATATCGCTGCCGGAGGTAGCCTAGTATGTCAGAAGACGAAGCCGCGGTGGCTCAACAGTCCATGGAGAATCCCATTTCTCAGATAAAGGTGGGGAAGGTCACTGTCAATATCTCTGTAGGTCGTTCGGGAGAGGAGTTGGAGAGGGCTGTTCAGGTTTTAGAGAACCTAACTGGTCAAAAACCTCATAGAAGAACGGCGAAGAGATCTGTTAGAGACTTCGGTATCAGGGCAGGTGAGTCGATTGCCTGTATAGTTACCCTGAG
This sequence comes from uncultured Candidatus Bathyarchaeia archaeon, assembly GCA_964596985.1. Classification (GTDB taxonomy): domain Archaea; phylum Thermoproteota; class Bathyarchaeia; order RBG-16-48-13. Next base: position 138,883 of record CAZQWG010000001.1, on the reverse strand, counting down.
AAGGGAGCGAGCCGTCTCTTTTCTGAAACAGGCGTTCAGCGCCGTAGGCGATAGGATTCCTGCCTCCCATTTCGACGACTACGGAAACTTCTCCTTTGGAATTAGGGAACACATAGAAATCCCTGGTACAAGATACGTACCTGAATTAGGGATTTTTGGGATGGACGTATGTGTAGTCTTGGAAAAGCCAGGCAGCCGGGTCAGGTACAGGAGTCGAAGGCCTTCGCAAGTCGGGCGCCGTCAGAGAGTCAACAGACAAGAGGCTCAATTGTTCGTAACTGAGAACTTCGGAATAACAATCACCTAAAGGAGGCCATGTGTGCTGAAACAGAAACCTGGGAAAGAGAGAACTTTCGGAAAAGGAAGCAGGCCGTGTAGACGTTGCGGTTCGCGAGGAGCACTTATTCGCCGGTACGGTCTGAATCTATGTCGCCAATGTTTCAGAGAAGTCGGTGAAAGCATGGGATTCAAGAAATACAGCTAGGTGGAAGGTGAAATTTGATTTGACTCTGCAGGATCCTCTGGCAAATGCGCTTTCAACTATAATAAACAATGAGACCAGACTCAAAGGTGACTGCATACTTCACCCCGCCTCAAGACTCATCGGGCGTGTCCTTAGAGTTATGCAGCAGAACGGTTACGTGGGAGAATTTGAGTTCGTAGACGATGGACGGTCAGGGAAATTCAAAGTCCAACTACTGGGTAGAGTCAATGGATGTGGTGTCGTGAAGCCTCGTTACTCCGTTAAGGCTGCTAACTTCGAGTTCTGGGAGAAACGCTATCTCCCGTCGAAGGATATAGGAATACTTGTAGTAACCACCCCCCACGGAATTCTCTCCCACAAAGAGGCCAAGGAAAAAAATACTGGTGGCTCTCTCCTTGCCTACGTGTATTAGGAGTCGTGTCTTGGATGATCTCTGTCGAGAAGATTGTAGATATTCCGCCTGACGTTGAGGTTCTTGTTGATAAAGAAAAGGTTACTGTTCGTGGTCCCAAGGGAGAACTGGCGAGAGACTTCTCTCATACCCCTGTGAAGATCTCCCTCGAAGACGGCAAGGTTAGGGTGAGTGTGCAGTGGCCTCAGAAGAAAGAGGTTGCTGTCGTAGGAACCGTGAAGTCTCATATCGAGAATATGGTTCTGGGGGTTAGGGAAGGCTTCACCTATAGGCTTAAGATGGTCTTTGCGCACTTTCCTGTCTCCGTCAAGACAGACCGAGATCGCATCGTAATCGAGAACTTCTCAGGAGAGAGGAAACCTAGGATTGCGAAGATAATCGGCTCGTCGATGGTCTCGGTTGACGGGGATGACGTCGTTGTTCAGGGAATAGATCTCGAAGAGGTGAGTCAGACTGCTGCAAATGTCGAGCAGGCTACTAGGATTCGCCGGAAGGACCCCCGTGTCTTTCTGGATGGCATCTATCTCTACGAGAAAGGAGTTGGCATGTGACCCGGTCTATCATGAGATTTTTGGGAGGCGGAGTCGAGAAGTGTCGAATCGAAGACGGATGAGGAGAAGGAAACCTGCGTTCAAGAGGCAAGATAGCGATAAGTACGTTAGGGTCAAGGACAGTTGGAGGCGTCCTAGGGGCAAGGACAGTAAGATGCGCCGCGGTGTCAAAGGTTGGCCCGTAAAAGTGGGTGTAGGCTACAAATCGATGAAGAATATTCGTGGGCTTCACCCCTCTGGGCTCGAAGAGGTACTGATCTATCGACCTGAGGATCTAGATCCGCTCGACCCAGGTCGTCAAGCTGCCCGCATTGGGCATACTGTTGGAGCTAAGAAACGTACCGCAATAGTTGAGAAAGCGAAGGAACGCAGGATAAAGATACTCAATCCACAAGGAGTTGTTTTGGTTGAATCTGAAGAGCCAGAGGAGACTAGCATCTGAGATTCTAGGTTCTGGAAAGAATCGGGTGAGAATAGACCCCGCTCGACTAGAAGACGTTGACATAGCGATAACTAGGAATGAGATCCGTCGGCTTATTCACGAAGGTGCGATTCAGCTGGAGCAGAAGAAAGGGGTAAGTAAGGGTCGGGGTAGGGCAATTCGAATGCAGAAGAAGAAAGGAAGGAGACGGGGTTCTGGGAATAGGCAGGGTAAGACTGGTGCAAGATCCCCTAAGAAGACCCTCTGGATTCGAAGAGTACGGGCCATCCGGAGAAGGCTCAGAGTACTAAGGGACAGGAAGGAACTGCCTGACCACGCCTATCGGCGTCTATACCTAATGGTTAAGGGGGGGGCTTTCAGAAGCGTCTCGCATCTGGAGCAGTACCTCAAGGCACACGAGCTAAGGAGAAGGTAGAGAGGAATTGACGAGAGCGGAAGGACCTAGGCACAGGGTACCGTTCAGAAGGAGACGTGAAAAGAAGACCGACTACTATTTGAGGAGAAGATTAGTTCTGTCGGGTAAACCCAGGCTTGTAGTCCGGCCGTCTTCGAGGCATATGGTTGCCCAGATAGTCGAAGCGTATCCAGAATCGGATGCAACGGTTGCGTCTTCTCACTCGTCAGAGTTGGTTTTGTTCGGTTGGAAGGGGAGTACGAGAAATCTTCCCGCAGCCTATCTGACCGGGATACTTCTCGCTCTCAGGGCAAAATCGAAGGGTATTGAAGGAGCGGTTTTTGATGTAGGAGTGAAGAAACCCCTTGCCGGATCGCGTGTCTACGCTGTCTTAAAAGGGGTCTTGGATGGGGGTCTCGTTGTCCCCCACGATGAGGGGATACTCCCTAGCAGCGATAGGATCAGAGGAGAACACATCGCAAGCTACGGAACCCTTTTGATGGACTCCGATGAAGATGCTTACCAGAAACGCTTCTCAAGACTTTTATCCTTGAATGCTAGCCCTGAGATACTTCCTGAACTCTTCGAGTCGACAAAGTCCAGAATGAAGGAGTCCTTCAAGAAAGAATCTGAAGCATGATTTGAGGTAGGAATATGGAGAATAGAGCTGAAATCTGGGTTCCTAAGACAAAACTCGGACGAATGGTTCAAGAGGGAAGAATATCTTCCCTTGAGGAGATCTACATGCAGGGTATGAAGGTAAGGGAGTCGATGATAATCGACATCCTTGAACCGAATCTTCAACAAGAAGTACTGAACATAGATCTAATCCAGAAGCAGACGGATGCCGGTGAACGCTCTCGATTCAGATCACTGGTCGCCGTTGGAAATCTCGATGGGTACATAGGTCTAGGATCTGAGAAAGCCAAACAGGTTCGAAGTGCCATTCAGAAAGCGACAGTTGAAGCAAAGTTGAACTTATTCCCTGTAAAGAGGGGATGTGGTAGCTGGGAGTGCGGTTGCAGTCACCCCCACTCATTACCATTCAAAGTCTCAGGAAAATGTGGTAGCGTCAGGGTCGACCTTCTTCCCGCCCCTCGCGGTGTTGGCCTAGTCGCCGGTGAAACCATGAAGACGATTCTTAGGTTGGTGGGGATTCAGGATTGTTGGACCAGAACCTTTGGATCCACCAGAACCATACCCTCGTTCGCTTACGCAACATACAATGCCCTCAGGAGCACATACCAAATCGTCACACCTCGTGACTGGGCTCGGTGAGTCTTCTTGTCGGCAGAGTCTAAATGTGTCATAGCAGTTCGTATCGCAGGAAGGGCAGGGGTCCGTGAGGCTATCGCAGATACGCTCAAGCTTCTTCACCTAACCAGGATGAACCATGCGACTATTCTCTCCTCTTCTCCCTCCCAGCTTGGCATGCTTCAGAAGGTCAAAGACTATGTGACTTGGGGTAAAGGAACCCCGGAGACCGTCAGTCTCCTTCTTCTCTCTCGAGGAGAGCTTACCGGAGGAATCAAACTGACTGAAAAGGAATTAGCCGATAGATCCGCCTTCAAGTCGATAGATAATTTTGCTGAAGCTTTGTGCGCGGGGACCGCCAATCTCAAGAATGTTCAGGGACTCAAACCTGTCTTCAGACTACACCCTCCTCGAGGGGGCTTTCGGAAATCTCGAAAGAGACCCTTTGCAGTAGGAGGCGAACTAGGCCACAGAGGAGAAGCAATTACTGACCTGCTTTCATCTATGATGTAACCCCTGAATCCTATGTGCTTATTGAGAATCTCGGTTTCCTATCGATTCATATACTTCCCGGACACGAAAAGGATTTATTGCGCGGGTCTTAACACCAACGGGACAAGCCATAGGGAAGGTTCAGACTTGCCACATAGATTGAGAAAGAACCGGAAACAAAGAGGGTCTCGGACCTGCGGTTGGGGACAGGTGAGTCAGCATCGTGGGTCAGGGTCTAGAGGCGGACACGGCAAGGCTGGTACCCATAAGGGACGCTGGAACCAGAACGAACCGAAATGGCAACCGAGAGTAGGATTCAGATGTCCAAGCGAGAAGAGCATAAGCACGATCAACTTGCGAGACTTGGCTCGGCTTGTTCCTCCTCCCCGTTCAAAGGGGAAGAGTGATGCTGCAATCAAGACGGTTGACCTGACATCCCTTGGATATGACAAGTTGTTAGGGGCTGGAAGGATAGATCGCCCCTTGCGGGTGAAAGTAGGGTCTGCCTCCGAATCTGTCATCAGGAAGATCTCCGAAGCGGGTGGCGAGGTCGTGATATCTTAGAAGGCTTGGTTGTGGCGAATGGGTCGATTTCTACAGTTTTTCAGGCCCTTGACCCGGTTCATGCCTGAGGTGACACTACCTGAAAGACGGGTGAGCTTCAATGAGAAGCTCTTCTGGACCGCTATAGTCCTGATTCTGTATCTGATTATGTCCGAAATTCCTCTCTACGGCATTCCAATGTATAGCTCAGGAGTAGGGTATGACCCCCTTCTATACATGAGAGTGATACTTGCAGCCAGAAGGGGGACATTGATGGAGCTTGGAATAGGTCCGATTGTCACCGCGGGTTTGATTCTACAGTTACTTGCAGGATCAGGGATAATCGAAGTCGACTTCTCGAGAACAGAGGATCGTGCATTGTTCACCGGTGCAAACAAGTTCTTCGGAATCCTAATGATCATCTTTCAGGCTCTCGCCTACATCCTAGGCGGAGCCTACGGGAGTATCAAACCTGAGATTGCCTTCCTGATATGCCTTCAATTGATAGCGGCCGGGGTTATCCTCATGTTGATGGATGAGCTCGTTCAGAAAGGCTGGGGGATCGGAAGCGGGATAAGCCTATTCATCGCTGCTGGCGTTGTCCAACAAATATGGTGGCTCTCTCTCGGCCCCGTTGGGCCCATGTCTGATAAGAAGTACTACGGGGCATTGGTCGCCTTCTCTCAGGCACTTATAGGCCGAGAGTACGAGGATGGGTGGTGGGGGGTTTTTCATAGGTCTGACAATCTGCCGGATATGATAGGGTTCTTGTCTATGCTATCCGTATTCTTCATTGCGGTCTATTTTCAGGGAGTAAGGATTGAAATTCCGATCTCCTTCGCTCGGTTCAGAGGATACCGAAGCAAGTACCCGGTTCAACTCCTCTATGTCTCGAATATTCCCGTAATACTGACGTCAGCATTATTCGCCGACGTCTACTTTGTCGCTCAAATCCTGTCGAGCAGGTTCAATCCTGATAACTCGTCTGTCTGGATCAACCTTCTCGGTACCTTTACTCAGTCCGGGTCAGTTCCTACGCCAGCAGGTGGCCTGGCATACTACGTGACGCCCCCGAGAAGCCTGGAGCTCGTCGGAGAGGACCCGATCCGCGCCATTATCTACGTTCTCCTGCTGATCGGGTCTTGCGTCATCTTCTCGATAACTTGGCTTGAGGTAGGTGGCGTTGATGCGAAGTCCGTAGCCGGGCAACTGATAAGCTCCGGAGTGCAGATACCCGGGTTCAGGAGATCCGAACGCCCAATCAGAAGAATCTTGGAGCGGTACATACCACCTGTAGCCGTCATAGGCGGTGTTATAGTAGGCTGTCTAGCTGCTTTAGGGGATATGTTGAATTCCTTTGGGACAGGTACAGGTATACTCCTGACTTCTGGGATATTCTTCCAATACTACCAGCAACTGGTTCAAGAACGTGTAGTCGAGATGTACCCCGCGGTGCAAAGTTTCTTCGGGAAATAGGGTCCGACAATACGTCTTCCGTTAAAGTCATAAGCAAGGGTTATGAGTACTGTCTCAGATCCCTGAATCGTAGATTGGTGAACGAATTGTCCTGGTGGAGTGACCTGACCCGCCCTATGGCTGAGTGGCTGAAGCTTACGTTGGCCCCGTATACAACAATCCCTCAATCCACGATCTTCGTGCTAGTCTTGTCCGCTGTCATCTCCCTTCTCGTCTCAACCGTGAACCGTAAGGTGATCGACGCCGAGAAAATGAAAGAGTATAGGAGGGAAGTGAACGAGTATATGAAGGACTTGAAGGCTGCCCAAGAATCCAGCGATCGGAGACTCGAATCAAGGATCAAGAGGAGGCAGGCGAAGGTAAATCAGCTTCAGTCTTGGATGATGAGACAGCAGTTCAAGCTCATGGCTATCTTTATGGTCCCATTCGGCGTCCTGTTTCCGCTTCTCAACGAAGTCTTCAGTGGGCTAGTCATTGCGTATTCTCCTGTATCACTCCCATTGATCCCACGAGATTTGGGATTCTTCCATTGGTATCTTATCTGCTCGTTTGGAGTCAATCTACCCCTGTCTAGGGCCATGGGGATCTCCTTCGGAGGAGAAGAGTAGTTGCGTTCTTGGTTCATCAATTATTCCACTCGGAAACTTGTTTTTCATGGATCATGTCAGTGAGATTTCCCTATGGTAGTCGTGACTCTTAGCGGTCTTCATGGCGCTGGAAAATCTACATACGCAAAGGAGCTCGCCGAGGAGTTTGGTCTGCGTTACGTATCGGCCGGTGACCTCTTTCGCAATATTGCGAGAGAGAGGGGTCTCACAATAATGGAGCTTACAGATCTTGCTACTAAGGACAGCTCGATCGATAGGCGGATGGATGATATAACCCGACGTGAAGCGGAGAACGGCTCGGTTGTCCTCGACGGTCAGTTGGCCGGTTGGATGGCAGGAGAACTCGCTAATATTAAGGTGTATCTGAAAGCCTCGTTGAACGTAAGAGTTGCTCGATTGGCGTCACGTGACGGTGTACCCTTGGAGGAGGCGAGAAGGGAGCTGTTGCATCGCGAGGCGGTGGAAAGGGAAAGGTATAAGTCGATGTATGGTATTGATGTCGGTGACACCTCGATATACGAGGTTATATTGGACACAAGCTTTCTCGGCTCGAAGTCGATAAGCAGAGTCTTGAAGACTATAATACGGGAGTATCTCTCGACTCAGGAAAAGTGATGGGTGATGACCGCGATAGAAATCGGCAGAGTCTGTGTGAAAACCGTCGGCAGGGAGACGGGTCAGAAATGCGTCATTGTAGATCTGATGAACAAGAACTTCGTCCTTGTAACTGGGCCATCCTCTCTCACGGGCGTGAAAAGGAGACGGGTCAATCTGAAGCATATCGAACCAACGGAGTTCAAGGTAGACATCGACCGAGGTTGCGAAGATAAGGCTGTTTTGAAGGCAATAAAATCCTCCAAGCTTGAGGAGGCATTCGCCGTCTCCAAGCAGGAGTGATCGCTCACTCTGTGAGCAACCTTTTTGATGTGGTTCTTCCATCTCTGCTCGGAGAATTATCAATGCGTTTCGAATCCCCGTGGAATGTTGTGAGAGAGCTCAGAGTCAAGGCTGAGGAAGAGACTGATCCTAATTCCGGTTGTTATCCATCTGAGAGACCTCTTGAGGACCGTCTCCGCTTTGGGGTTGTCAACATTGACAAACCTCGAGGTCCTACAAGCCATGAGGTTGTTGCTTGGACCAAGAAGGTTCTCGGAGTCGATAGAGCCGGTCACGGTGGGACCTTAGAGGGTCTTCCAGGGAAATCCCAAAGTGACGGGTATTCTTCCGATAGCTCTTGAGCAGGCGACTCGTGTCCTGCAAGCTCTTCTCTTGGAAGGTAAGGAGTATGTATGTGTCATGCGACTTCATAGAGAAGTGCCTTCGAGCCTTCTGAACCCGGTGTTCTCAGAGTTCATCGGGGAGATCTTCCAGCGTCCTCCTCTTCGCTCCTCAGTGAAGAGGAGGCTCAGAAAACGCGTGATATACAGTCTAGACCTACTTGAGATTGATGGGGAAAACGTTCTCTTTCGGGTGGCTTGCCAAGCAGGGACATACATTAGAAAATTATGCCATGATCTGGGGGAGGCGGTGGGCTGTGGTGCCCATATGAGAGAATTGCGGAGAACTAGGACGGGGCCTTTCACCGAAGACACGGTCTTCTCTCTCTACGATCTTGTTGACGCCTTCTCCTTCTGGAAGGAAGAGGATAATCCGAACCATCTTCTTCGGATACTTCGGCCGATGGAGGATGCCTTGACGTATCTCCCTAAGATCTACATCAGAGATTCTGCAATCGATGCGATCTGTCATGGGGCAGATCTGGCGGTTCCTGGAGTGCTAAGCCTTGAGACCCCTCTTAAACGTGGAGGGCTGGTGGCTATCTTCAGCCAAAAATCGGAGGCTGTTGCCTTGGGGAATGCTTTGATGTCTGCTGAGGAGGTTTTAGAGAAGGATCACGGTCTTGTCTGCAAGACTCGGCGCGTATTAATGCCTGAAGGAACCTATCCTAGATCTTGGCGGCGCAAGTCCAAAGAAAGTTGAGGATACCCTTGCCGACCGAACACTACTTCTCTGAACTTCAAACCAGCGAACCCGATCTTGGGCTGATGACGGTTCACCTGAGACGGCAGTACTTTGAGTTTATAACGGCTCGAGGGATATTCTCTAGAAGACGTTTGGATCGGGGAACTCGCCTCCTGATCGAATACATGAAGCTCCCGAATAGGGGTGTAGTGCTGGATCTGGGTTGCGGGTACGGGCCAATAGGGATCGCCGCGGCGGTGTTCAATCCTTCTCTGCATGTTATTATGTCCGACACGAACCGAAGGGCAGTCAGATTGGCTAGGGTTAACGCTGATCGGAACCAAGCAGCGAATATCGAGGCCCATCTCGGATGGCTCTACGATCCTGTAGACGAGATGATTTTTGACGCCATTCTGTCAAACCCTCCCTTGGCTGCCGGCTTCAGAAGAGTAATAATCCCTCTGCTGGAAGGTGCGTACAGTCACTTAGCCACTGGCGGTTCTCTTCAAGTCGTCGTCCGTAAGAGTTCGGGGGGAAAGAAGGTGTCTGGGTTGATGTCCGACATCTTCGGAGAGGTTGAGACTACTGCTAGAGGCGGAGGATACCGTATACTTCTATCGAAGAGGTACTAATGGCAGTCTTCTTCTACAGTGAAGCTTAAGTGTTCTGACCTAGTTTCTTATCTCGCTGCCGGGGTCGCTTAGAGTCATCTCTTGACGAGGAATCTGGTATGGCGCAGATGCTTTCTCTGTCAGCGTAGGCCTGGAGACGACATTGTCGGTGAGCCTGTGATCCTTTTGGATCGCAGGGGTTCGAATCCCCTCCCCGGCGCCAACTATCAGAGAAACCTACAACAAGTACTTCTTTAAAATGGAGGTCTTCCTCTCTGACGCTGCTTCCGGTGCTTTCGGTGTCTACGCATGGAGGACAATAGCCTTTGTGAATTGACCCGAAGACGAGGTATATGCGGAGTCATTTTTGAGGTGACGCTGTCCGCGTGAAGCACACTCTTTGTCTTGGAATGGGAAGGTGTTTTGAGAACTACTCTTTAGGCTGTCCGGTCAGTATCTCCTTCATCTTGTAGAGATATAGGGTGTGTCCCCCGAACGATTCCACCCTGCCTGGCCCCCAACCTGAGAAACTGAAGTCGTGTGAGACTATCCTCGCCTTACGTTTCAATTCTTTCTCCAGTTTGGGCCTAAGTTTATTGTTCCCGCTTGTCGTCAGATATAATGTTATTATATCCGCTTTGCTGACGTCGACTTCAAATATGTCTTTGTGGAAGATCTCGATCTGTTTCGTCAGGTCGTTCTCTCTGACCGCGTCCCAAGCTCTTTTAACTAAGTCGTGTCTCATCTCTACTCCTACGGCCTTGCTGACTCCGAACTGTTGCACCGCCGTTATCAGTACTCTTCCATCACCTGATCCCAGGTCGTATAGCACTTCCCCTTCACCTGTCTCTGCGATTTCCAGCATTCTCCTGACTACATCCGGTGGAGAAGATACAAATGGAGCAAGACTTGTCATCGAAAACATCCATCCTTTCTCTATGTTGGACCGCAACAGTTGATAACGTAGGAACAACTATAAACAACTTCCTCCCTTAGCGGAGTGATTCTCAGTACAACGGTGTTATCGCTTTGACTTCCTCTCTGACCAGACTGGTGTCCTCCTACTACTGTCAAATGGCGTTGGGTCTATGCGGTAGAGCTAGACAACTCTGCGCTAACAAGCAGTGCGAGGAGGCTGAGAAGATTTGTTCTTTTATATCAACCTTGTGCGATGCCAACGAGGATTCTATGTGTTCACGAGAGGCAAGTCTGTGTAGGGAAAAGGCGAAACACTGTAAGTTAAATACTGATGATGCGTGTAAAGTCGCGAAAAGACTTTGCGATGAAGCAAAAAGAATCTGCCCGCAGAACTATAAGATTCGAGGAAGTTGATGGATGATGCCGCATGTGAAGATCGTTGAGTATTGTAGACCGGAGTTCCGAGAACCAATTCTTGTGCAGGGGCTTCCCGGTCTTGGCTACGTAGGCAAGATTTCAGCGGAGTTCTTGGCAGAGCACCTTGATACAGTTCACTTCGCGGAGCTTTACTCAAGCTATCTTACTCTGCAAGATGGAAATCTGGGGATAAACATAAAGAACGATGGCAACTTCGACCTTCCCAAGTACGACTTCTATGCTTATACAGACACAATACCGAATTTGATCCTGCTTACCGGCAGCATCCAACCTATAAGTTGGGGGCAATTCGAGATATGCGACGAGGTTACTAACTTCGTCAAGCGTTTTGGATGCAATTCCGTGGTTGCGATAGGCGGCTATCACACAGCTGTTACAAAGGATCGAGGTGAGGTCTACGCCGTGATCAACGACGGTCCATTGAAAGACAAGCTTCGAGACATTCCGGTGAAGATGACCTCTGGAGGTCAAGTGACAGGTGCATGTGGCCTGATCCTCGGTCTGGCTCGTCAGAAAGGTATGTCCTGTCTAGGGTTGCTTGGAGCAACGCACGTGAACTATCCTGACGCTGTGGCTGCAAAATCCATGGTCAAGACTCTGGCCTGGCTGTTCGGTCTCTCGGTGAACTATGATGAACTGGACAGCGCAATGGCTGACATCGAGTCAAGGATGAAGAAGTTTAGAGAGATCCGGGCTGCGGCTCTTCGATCTGTTCAGCAGCCAGGCGAGCCTGAGACAAGAGGAGAGTTTGGCTACTACGTCTAGAATCCGCCAAATGATTAGCTCTCTCATTACAGGTCGACTTGTTTGACAGAGGTTCTTCTCTGAGTTATAGAGACCTCTGTCTCTACATCAATAATGATGAAGGAAACGACCGTGGATTGCTCGAGTTGCTTGGTTGTAGTTAGCCGTGAAGAAACAGCGCCTCGTCCACGGTAACGCAATTAGGGTACTGCTTCTACCTTCTTGACTTCAGGTATCTTCTCTTTTAGGAATCTTTCGACTCCCCATTGTAGGGTCATCTGCGACATAGGGCAACCTGCACATGCACCTTTCAGCCTTACCTTTACTACGCCATCTTTGTAGTCTACGATCTCGACATCTCCACCGTCGGCTTGTAGGTGTGGTCTCAACTCCTCCAACCTCTTCTCTATTCTCTCCTTCAACGATAACACCACAGAACACTCCTTACAGGGAATAACATGTATCATAAAAGCTTCTCGGAAGCCTCCTCGCATTCGAGCTACAGTCGCATTCTAAAAACGCTTCAAGCATTCCCCATCGGGTCTATGAACGGCTTAAGGCAGTCATCGGAAGTAGACACGCCTCTGGCTTTGCGTGTATTTGGCTATGGTATTATCTCACAACTGTTGTATCGCGGGTACCTGAAGTCGTCTTGCGATACGACTCCCTCTGCAATCATCTCTTTGATTCTTGGGAGAGCTGCCTTCAGTGAGTCGAGTAGGTTCTTCACTGTTCCGCATACGAGTGAGAATCCCTCTTCTCCCCAGAGGTTGGTGATGTTTGCGTAAAGGCATCTGCCACCGCACAGAGCGTAGGCGTCACAGCTGGTGCACGGCTCTGATATGCGGATTGCGTTCTTGATGTCGTTAGGATCTGTCTCGGCGATGTTTCCTAGGCAATAGTTCTTCATTCCTGCCATTGCAGGACACGGTGTAATGTTTCCGTCGGTCTGGATATTGAAACTGATCCAGCCTGCACCACATCTGAGTCTGCTCGATTCATTGAGAAGGAGAGACTGGGTGGGTCCGATGAAGGGGTAGATCCTGAGTACCTTCTGCTCCTGCTCCATGCAGTCAACCCAGAAGCCTACTAGCTCGTTGACTCCTGGATTGTAGTTGTTATCTACCCACTCCTTGAACTCGTACGGTTTGAAGTCGTTCTTCCAGAAGAGTGCATCGAGCTGCCAGTGTATGGATTGAAACGGCCACTCGTTGTTGAGGAGAAGCCATTTCACCTGTCTCTCGATGTCGGTGTTTTGTGTCGCTGTCATTCTTGCGACGACTTCTCCCTTGTAACCGTGTCTCTGTAAGAGAGTCAAGTTCCGAATGATTTTCTCATGGGTTCCTTTGCCTCGTTGCTTGTCGGTTAGCTTTCTGTCCCCGTCTATTGAGACGAGAATTGTGGTGAATCTATTGCTATATTCCGGCTTCAGTTCACGGAGGAGTGTACCATTCGTTTGAATCATGTATTCCTTGGCTGGAACAATATCCAAGATTTCTCGGATCTTTTCAAGGTATAGTGTGGGTTCGCCACCGTAGAATATCAGTCTGGATTCCGGATCTTTTTTACAGAACTTCCTGAGCAAGGAGATGTTGTAGCCCAAGCGGGTTGGGACCGAATAGTCGATGTCGGATTGTTCGGGTGTAGGTTCAAGGTCTTCTAACCATTTTCCGTAGCAGTATCGACACCTCAGGTTGCATTCATCGGTCAACGTAATGAAGTAGTACAAATATGACAGCACCTAGGTTCTTCTCATCGGTAATCTCGTCTTGAAGTGAGAGGCGGATTCTGATTATTCTGCGCCCTAGTCGGCTGGTCGTACGCTTCGTAGGGTTTCTCCGCCATACGGGGGTAAACCCTTAAATAGACTTTTCTTTTCCACCTAGATAGCTCCATTGAAGGTCGTGTAATTGTCCCAAGAATTCCGTCATATTATACGTATCCGCGGCACGGATATACCTGGATCTGATCGGGTCGCTTATGGTCTGATCAAGATAAAGGGGTTGAATGTAAACCTGGCCTCGGTTATTGCTCGTGTACTCGGAATCAGTCCCGAAACACGGGTCGGCAGTCTTTCGGACGAGGATGTTCGACGAATCGAGGATTTTCTAGGTAATCCGAAGAAGTACGGAATACCCTCCTGGTACTTGAATAGACGAAAAGATCGTGAGAGTGGTGAGGATCTTCACGATACCGGCCCAGATCTTACATTGAGGATCAGATCCGACATTGAGCGTCTCCAGAAGATTCGGTCTTGGAGAGGTATCCGTCATATGCTTGGATTGAAAGTCCGCGGTCAACATACTCGAACAACTGGCAGGACTGGACGGTCCGTTGGGGTCAGCCGTTCGGCCATACGTCAGATCGAACGTTAGGGGTTTAATGCGGAGTTTGAAGTCTTTCTATGGAAGTTGATCTATATGGGTGATCCGAAGAGACCTCGCAAGAAATACGAGACTCCAAGATTCCCGTGGAGAGAGGATAGACTTGAATCCGAGCTGAGGCTCTTTGGAGAGTATGGTCTTCGAAACAAGCGAGAATTATGGGGATACTACACCGCATTATCGAAGTATCGGAAGACTGCAAGATCCCTTTTGACTGCTTCTCCTGAACGGCGTCTCAGACTGGAACAGGATCTGCTCGGTGGTCTTTACAGGCTTGGAGTGCTTGACAAAGGTGCAACGATAGATGACGTCCTTAACCTTGGAGTTGAAGACCTTCTTAACCGTCGTCTGCAGACGATGGTTCATCGTCTCGGTCTCTCTGTCTCCCCATGGCAGGCGCGTCAACTTATCGTTCATAGACATATTTCGGTTGACGGAAGATGTGTGACTTCACCTAGCTACACCGTCAACCGCGGGGAGGAAGAAAAGATCGAATACCGTGGTCAAAGCCCTCTTTCGAATACTGAACATCCTCTGAGAAAGAGTGTCATTACTCCCGCAGTGGGGTCGAAAACAGAATCTGTGGCAGAGGAAGAATCGGGGTCGAATATAGGATCAGAGCCGGCACCTAGGTCTGATGCCGCTGAACGACGATCTTGAGTCTCGATCGTAAGGCCTTATCTCGTGTAAGAGGCACCTTCTGACGTTTTGATGAAGCCATCACGGGGGTCTTCGACCCCGTACATGTTTCTTATGATAAAGAAAAGGATAAATTTTCAGCAATTTGAATAATCCTTGGTGAGCGTGGCTTTGACTCTTCTTGTGAAAGAAGCGATGCGGAAGGATGTTCTGACTATCAGTGGAAGGGAGTCGATTGTTAAAGCTGCGAAGGCGATGGTGAAGAAGCAGGTGGGGTGTCTGATCGTGGTGGAGAAGGCGAAACCTGTGGGAATAATCACCGAGAATGACTTCGTGGTCAAAGTGGTTTCTAAGAATCTGGATCCGAAGAAGTTGAAAGTCAAGGACGTCATGACAAGGGATCTGGTGACAGTCGATCCAGACAGTGATTTATATGAAGCAGTGAAGATCATGAGGGAGCATGGTGTCAGGAGGATTCCGGTGGTCAAGGATGAGATTCTTTACGGGATTCTCGGTCCAAAGGAGCTAGCTGAGAGTTTCACCCCTTATATCGATAAGTTGACAAAAGAGATTTTGAGAACGGGAATGGGTCTCATATTCTAGGCGACTCGCCTAGTTCAGTGTGGTCAGCGATCCATAAAGATGTTTCAAAAGTCCGGTTGAACCTGAAGCGGGAGTTGAGTCTATATTGTCTGGAGGAGCACGTTCGTGAGATGTTCTAGATGTGGTTTATGTTGTCAGGATACGGAGATGGAGCTGTCTGACAGGGATGTGGAACAGCTTGAGGAACTAGGCTGCTCTTCGGATGAATTCTCAACGTCTTCAGGGGATTCTTCTTTACGGCTGAGGAATGTTGATGGACATTGCTTCTTTTATGATCCATCTTCGCGGGCTTGTACCGTCTATCCTTATCGTCCGTTTGGATGCAGAACGTATCCTGTGGTCTACATAGTTGGAGAGGGTATCGGTGTTGACAATCTTTGTCCAATGAGTGACACTTTCAGCGAGTTCGATCTCAGGGTGAAGGGAAAGACTCTTCTCGATCATCTGGAACGAATTGATGGAAAGGCAAGAAAAGGGAACGGCCTGGTCTTCGAGTAGATAAACTCGGACTTGAAGGTCATGTCCAGTCAAGGTTGGTTGTTGAGGTTTAGAACTGGTTGATGGGGCTTCTAGTTCTAACCGCGGCTCCTGGCCTTTTCTTCACTTGGTTCTTCTACGTTCGAGACAAGTATGAGAGAAAGCCGAAGAGCCTGATTTGTTTTGGGGATGCTTTCAGTAATCCCGTCTATCATCTTAAGTATGATCCTTGGTGTGATCTTTCCTGCCAGTGGCGGTTGTCGGGTACGTGATTCAATGGGGGTTGCGTTTCACATGATAAAGGACGCTGTGGCTCGTTCTCCCTATGGGGTACAGTTCTACCCTGTTATTCTTTATTTCCTATCAGAGTGCTTGAAGTCATTCCTCGTGTTTATGACGTCGTTCTTTTCGAGCCATCCTCGTCTCGCAATCCCCACCCCAAACCTCATCCATCTCATCTCTGTCGCGGCGTGGGCGTCTGTTCCTATACTGATCTTCACTCTTGCCTCCTTGGCCCTTCGTAGGTTTTGGTCGTTAAGGTCAAGACGATCGGGGCAGGCATTAAGCTCTAAGATCTTTCCGAACTTTCTTGCACTGTTGATTATCGCTTCGAGGTCGACTTCGTAGCCTTCTCTCCTGTTAATCAGTCTCCCTGAAGGGTGTGCTATGATGTCGACGTTTCGGTTCTCGATAGCCTTAATGATTCTGTCTGTGACATTCTGCTTGAAGCCAGTGTGAATGGCTGCGACGACTATGTCAAGTTCCTCCAATAAGTTGTCAGAAAAGTCGAGGCTGCCGTCTTTCAGGATGTCTACCTCTGTTCCCTTTAGGATTCTTACTTTGCTCTGGGTGTTCAGCTTGTCTATCTCGTCAATCTGTTTTCGAAGCTTATCTTCGCTGAGTCCACCGGCGTATTTGACCGACCTCGAGTGGTCGCAGATCGCCACGTATTGATAGTTCAGGGACTCGGCAAACTTAGCCATCTCCAGGATTGTTGAGGTACCATCGCTGTGGTTTGTGTGTACGTGCAGGTCTCCTTTGATGTCGGACTGCTCGACGAGGCATGGGAGCTCCCTTTTGAACCCTGCCTCGATCTCCCCTCTGTCTTCCCTCAGCTCTGGGGGAATGAAAGGTAGACCTACAGTCTTGTAGACCTCTTCTTCAGTTCTCCCTGCCATCCTATCTTTTCCCCGAAAGACGCCGTACTCGCTTATTTTAAGCCCCCTCTCTCGCGCTATTCTGCGGAGCTTGATATTGTGCTCCTTTGAGCCCGTGAAATACTGCAATGCGGCTCCAAAAGATTCGCGAGGAAGTATCCTCAAGTCGACCTGCCTCATCTCTCCGTTGGCCCGCACGAGTATGGAACCCTTGGTGCCTCCCGAGGCAAGGACTCTCTCGGTCCTTGCATACGATGTGAAGTAGTCTACTATCTTCTCACCGTTGTTTCCGGTTGCGAGGATGTCTATGTCTCCGACGGTCTCCTTCATTCTTCTCAGAGACCCTGCCGGGGTAACTTGTTCTACTTCCGGACAAGCCTTCAAATACTCTACGGTCTCTCCGCTGATCTCGGTCGCCTCGGATATTGCCATCCTCTCTCGAGACTTCTCGAAGTTCTCGATGCCTTTTCTAATATTCTCAGCTTTCTTTTCCCCAATCCGAGAGAGTTTTGCTAGAGTCCCGTCGTTGACTACTCTCTTCAAGTCTTCGAGGTTCCGGATACCGAGCTCCTTGTGTGCGAGTGCCAGTGTCTTTGGTCCCAGATCCTGTATAGCCAAGAGGTCGAGGAGCTCTTCTGGGATGCCTTTAAGTTCTTTCTCGTATTTTCTCATTCTACCTGTCTTCAGGTATTCTTCGATCTTCGAGGCAATTGCTTTGCCGACCCCGTAAAGCTCTTGGAGTCGCCCTTCTTGAGCCACAATCTGTATATCCTCGGTTAGATCCTCGAGGGTTGCTGCCGCCCTTCGGTAAGCTATCGCTCTGAATCGGTCTCCTCCCTTGAGTTCGATGGTGTCAGCTATCCTCAAGAATATTCTAGCCAGTTCTCTATTCTTCATGGACCCAACCTGCGCTAGGTCTATATCCACTGAATCTGAGGCGGGTACTGTTGATTAATCTTCCCGGTCACAAGGGATGAGGTCGCAGGAAGAAAAGGGTTTAAGACAGTCTAGGAATCATTATGACCAACAATTCGAGAAGGCGTTGATAGTGCCGCAGAAGGAGCAACTGAGGGATAGGCTCCAGATGTACCTCCAGCTGACGAGGAACGCCGAGAAGTTCCAGGAGTCCTATAATCTCGCCAAGGTGAACTTGGAGGCTGCCCGAACAGGGACGGGTTGGGACCCAGAGTCTGTACCGGTGGAAACCTACGCCTTAAGGGCTATTCCTGCCTCCGCGGCTATCGAAGCTGGGGAGTCCTCAAAAACTAAGCTCTTCAGCGTACTCGGTATCTTTCTAAGACCGGATCCCGATGAGGTCCGGCTGATAAGCAAGAGGCTTCATTGGTATCCTTTTTGGCTTGTTGAGGGAGTCTATTGGTGTTTCTTCTTCCGAAAAGCCGATTACTCCGTGTCCGTTCCCGAGGATGTCATAGCGGTTCACGTCGGCGGGCAGATGGTGGACGTGAATCTGGAGGAGCGGCGAGCGCCTCCGCACCTTCTTCCCCGCGCTTTGAAAGGGCTAGGGAAGGGGGTTGGGCAGATCTTCGCTCCAGCCCCAAAGTACGTCTCCTTCGGCGAAGTTGTTCAAGAGTTTGCTTACCGCTACTTTGATGATACGCTGTATCTGGACTCTAGAGGATTTCATAGTCTTGGATTCCATGAATTGCTGTCAAAGAAGTTTCCAATGTTTAAGACAAAGGATGAGAAGGATCTACAAGTCACGGGAGTGGAGGTTGACGTACAGCCTTTCTCTGAGCCCAAAGCAGGAGTAATTAGACGGTTGCATGATAGTGTAGTTCGTCCTCCCCTAAGTTTCAGGAAGGTCTTGGAAAACTTTTTTGAAGTTACGAAGTTGCAGGTTGTCTATGTCCCGGTCTACATACTACGCTTTCAATATGAGGACAAGATTAAGGAATTGATGATGAGTGGGGTGACGGGGAGGCGTATATACTCTATCGTCGAGACTTAGTCCGATACTATCCTGTTCTTCTTATTCTCTGACAATCGAGCCTAGTTGAACGGCCCCTTCCATCTCTTCCAAGAACTCGATAATGTCGCGGTCGTTGACCTTTCCCTTCTCTCGTGCCACAGTTAAAATGACTTTCACGAGTCCGATCACAGATTCCGAAGTATCACACCTGTACTCTTCCAGTATCCTTGTTGCTATGCTCTTCTCTACAGCTGTGGGGTCTGTGAGGGCCTTTAAGTCTAGAATGCTCTGCTTTTCCCCCCCGGCGAATACTGTCAGATCCTCGGGGAGCCTCTCTTCCTCAGAGACCATCTTCAAGGCTGCGCGTTTGCATGTATCCAAGATTAGCGAGCCATATGGGGTAATCTTGTACTCTTTCCTTCGTTCGGCTTGATCTATCAATCCTGCTTCGAGGAGAATCTTGAGGTGACGGTGGACCTCGGATCTGGGAACCTTCCAGTCGCCCTCCTCTAATACTGAGAGGACATCTCCGACTGTTTGAGGACCTAGAGTGTTGAATATGTCTAGGATTGCAACTCTTCTCCACGATCCGACCGCTCTTGTAACGTCTTTGGCTGCTTCGCTCCACTCTTTTAGGAGTTGTCTCATTTCCTCCTTCTCGTATCGGTTTGACATCCTTTTCACACTCGCTGGGGTCATCGGCTGTTTCAGTTTCAACCCTCGAATTATTCTCACGGTCCACATATTTTAAATATTCGCATTTTTCGGATAGAAAGTCTTAAATTCTTTTATCTATATTTGTATTTTGTCTGAAAAAAACAGACATGGAGAAATGGAATATGCGGAAAACTCAAGGAAGATCTTTTGGAGCCAACGCCTTCTCATCAGGGCTGGTAGCATCCGCCCTCGCCGTAGTACTTCTGGGATTAATGCTAGTACCTGTCGCAATGGTCTCTGGTGAGTCCTCCGCCGTTAATCAGGGTGGAACTGTGAGTCTGGACGACGATACAATTCATGTGGTTTGGAAGATAACTATTGAGTACGATGACTCAGCTCTGGCTAGTGAGATGGATGACATGTGGGTGACATACAACGTCAACGAGAGAATGGACGGGGCGCTTGAGTCTCAGCTAGAGGATCTGATCAAGCAAGCAGTCGAGGATAAAGTTGGAAGCGACTACGATATCGAATGCAAGAACCTAGAGCTTGAAGTGGATACGGTCGAGAGCCGAAGGACGGATGTGACCATGGAATTCGATCTGGACGGCATCGTCAGAATAACGAAGACCGAACGCGAATTCAATATGGCTTGGAAATCGATGAAAGTCGAGGGGGACATCAGGCTCGAAGAGTACGAAGGAAGAACCGTTATAGAGACCTATAAGTTCACTCCTATGCAAGCATTTGCAATGGACTGGAAACCCTTCTCTGCATCACTCGATCAGTGGGAGATAACGGAAAACGACGAAAACACCGAATGCTACTACCGCCACAAGCAAGCCTTTCCAGTAGCTTTTCAAACGTACATATACGATATCGAAATGCTGTTCATCTTGCCTGGAGAACCGACGATCAAGGGAAACCTAGTCGTTTACGACCGTAACTACGTCCCTCCCAGCGACGATTCGATATTCGGGATGATCTCCGCTTCGCTACCTCAGATAGCGGTCGCTGGAGTGGCAATCGCTGGGATAGGTGGATCGGTTCTTCTATACAGACGAAGGAGATCAAAACAGACCGAGAAGAAACTTCACAAACGAGCGCTTGCCCGCAAAGAGTTTCAAGACTTCGAGGAGACCCTCGAACTATGGGGGAACCAGTCAGAACATCCGCGTCTCGAGAGGAGATACGGGTGGCGTGGAGGCAACCCCGCGATTAGGATTCCAAAGATGAATTTCAAGGAAGCCACGAAAGACCATTTCTTGGACGAATACTTGCTAGACGAGGAGTGAAATAAGTATGACCTTACCTGTTGACATAAGTGTGGTCGGTTTAGGAGGTAGCGGCGGAAACACAGTTACCCGCTTCATGGACCGAACCGACGTTCGACAATATGGAGAAAGCGTGAGAACAATAATCGCGAATACCGATGCTTTGGCCGTCGAAAAAGCGAAGGCTCAACGCAAGCTCGTGATCGGTCAAAACGTCACGCACGGGCAGGGGGCTGGTTCTCAACCCTTGTTCGGAAAGCTTGCCGCCGAAGAAAGTCTAGACGAGATACTGAAGCTGATCGAACATCCTGACCTGACGTTACTGACGTGTGGTCTGGGCGGGGGAACTGGAACCGGTTCCTTGCCGGTTGTCGCCAACGCTCTTCGAAAGACGTATCCAGATATGCTCATCGTTTCCTTAGTGACCCTTCCTTTCAAGGACGAAGGCATCACTCGAATGGCAAACGCAATGATAGGTCTAAGAGAGATCTACGATCTATCCGATATGACCGTCGTGAACAGCAACGATATTCTCATCCAACTCTGCCAAAGACTAAGTCTGACCTCGGCCTTCAAGGTGCAGGACCGAATCATCAGCGACTTCATCGAAGGCATAATCCGCCTTGTCACTATAGCAGGGATTTTCAACGTTGACTTCGCAGACTTCAGAACAGTAACCCAAGACTCTGGTTTCGGGCATATAGGATTCGGCAAAGGAAGTACTGCCGAGGAGGCTGTAGAGACCGCTATGGACAATCGACTGCTTGACTATGACTTCAGAATGGCAAAGGCTGTACTTCTCAACCTAGAGGTCCCAAAACACGAAGAGGTGGAGAAGATCCACAAGATCAGTGGCAATATCGCTCAAAAGTACAAGATAAAGAACATCCGGTTCGGCCTCAAACTCCTAGACATCTCCCATCCACGGGCGATGGTTGTCTTCGCTGGGATAAACAGCGGGATGACGCGTCAACTGTGCGGAACACCGATCAGGCGATAACAGTACTCTCTACCCCCCTTTTCCTCTATTTTTTTAAAGAATGATGACAACTCCCTTCTCGAAGTGGTCTATCATGAGAATGAAGATCACAGACTAGAGGAAGTCAAAAACCTTATTGAGCTAAATCAGTGCTGAGGATTATCTCGGGCTAGATGAAAGACATGACCGAAGCACTATACCTAGCAGACAGCTATCTTAAGGAATGCGCGGCTCAAGTCGTCTCTGTAAAGGAAGGCAAGTATGTAGTTCTGGATCGAACTATCTTCTACCCTAAGGGGGGCGGTCAGCCTTGGGATACCGGGAAGATCGTTAAAGGCGACGAAGTCTTCAACGTCGTCTACGTAGGAAAATTCTCCGGTCAAATTTCTCATGAAGTCGATCGTCCCGGCTTGAAGACTGGAGACCAAGTGCAATGCCTACTAGACTGGGACCGTAGATATCGGCTCATGAGAAGTCATACCGCGGCTCATACATTTGCCTCGCTGCTGTGCAACGGAACAGGGGCCTTGGTGACAGGAAACCAACTGGATCTAGACAAGACACGTTTTGATTTCAACCTCGAGAACTTTAACCGTGAAATAGTTCAGAGGTACCTCGACGAAGCTAACAAGTTATTCAAGCAGGATATCCCAGTGAAATGGTACCAACTTCCCCGCGAAGACGCTTTGAAGATTCCTGGCGTAATCAAGATGCACTCGGCTTTTCCACCGGAGATCCCAACCCTGAGGATAGTTGAGATCGTCGGGGTGGACAGACAAGCCGACGGGGGAACGCACGTCTCGAATCTTCGAGAAGTGGAGGGGATAGAATTCCTCAAAGCCGAGAACAAGGGTCGGAACAATAGACGGGTCTACTTCCGACTCGTAACCTAGCTCCATACAAGTTTCGGAGTCGACTTGACTCCATGAAAAGGCTATACGAATCGCTTAGGTGAATCTTGATCCGGATCTACCAGAATCCTGTAGCCCCCCTTCTCACCACAACTATATCATGGCACTCACAAGCGTGTCTCATCAAGTAACCAATAGGACTATTCAATGCTCACGATTCTCTTCAGCTTAGATTCTCGGAGTGAGTAGAGTGCGACTGTTGAGCCTATAATGCAAAGAACCGCGACAACTCTGAAGGGCCAGAGTACTCCTATGTTGTCAGTCATATACCCTGCAAGAGAAGGCCCAACGAAGAAACCTATGTCCCCTGCAGTTCTGAAGGCTCCCAGGGCAAGTCCTCGAGTCTCCTTCGTTGTTATATCCCCGATAATCGCTACTTTGGATGGGTTTATCAGAACCTGTGCTATGCTAAGCAGGAGAGTCGATAGAAGCATATCTTCGAAGCTATCTGCTAGGGTATAAGAGTAGACTGCAATGGCAAGCACAAGGAATCCGAAGGAGATTATTCTGTTGCGCTTGATTCGGTCCACAACGTTACTCATCAGGAGGAGGATGGGAAGCGAGACCAAGGCCCCGGCGCTCAGCATTATCCCTATGTCCGAGAGCGATAGTCCTAGAAAATTCACTCCGTAGAGTGGAACCATCGTCGTACGAATGCTTGACATCGTCAAGAAACTGAGTAGCTGCATCAGCTCTATAGTCATCAATCTTCGGTCAAGCATCAGCTTCAGTAGAAAAATAGGATTCAGACGAGTCCTGCTTTCGCCTTCTAGTGGTTCAGTATCCTCTCTGATCAGAAAGAAACTTAAAGCAAAACTGACCAGACCCAGGGCGGATAGGAGAAAGAACGGGGATCTCAACCCTGCAGCATCAGCGATGAATCCCCCTATCGCTGGACCCAATATGGATCCGAATCTGAAAGACCCCTGATAGTAGCTGAGATACTTGCCCCGCTCGTCTGGTGGGGCTATGTCAGCCACGATTACGTTTGCGGCTACTATAAACATCGCTGTTCCCATTCCGTAGAGGAAGCGAAACGCGATTAGCTCATAGATGCTTCTTGCCAACCCGCAAAGCATTGCTCCTAAAGTCACTATGAAGATCCCGGTAAGCAGGATCTTTCTCCTACCGACACGGTCCGTCAGAATCCCAGAAGGGAAATTCAAGAACATCCTTGCTAGGGGAAAGGCTGAAACAGTCAATCCAGCCATGGTGTAGGTTGCCCCGAAAGTCAATATGTACTGCGGTAGGATCGGACCCACTACCCCGAAGCCTAACATAACCGCGATAGTTGAGGAACATAGAAAGACGATCTCCTTTCTTACCAAACGCCTAAAACCCCTGTGCAACAGTTCTCAGATTGAGTTCTAGTATTTCGATATTACCCTGTCAAATGCTTTTAGGTGAAGTCGTGGGGTTGCCGATTTCGCGGAAGGCTTAATAATTCCAAATTCCATCAAAACCGAGAACCGTCGAGGTAACACGTGAACCATGAGTGCAAAACAACCTGCAGAGAGGTGGGGGGTTGCCCACATCTATAGCAGCTACAACAACACAATCGTTACTATTACCGACGTGTCTGGGGCAGAGACTGTCGCCAGGAGCAGTGGAGGGCAGCACGTGAAGGTCGGCCGGCTTGAATCTACTCCTCATGCGGCTATGCAGACAGCCTTTGCAGCGGCGAGGATGGCTAAGGACAAAGGTTTAACTGCGCTTCACATATATGTTCGAGCACCCGGCGGTCATGGCCCAAAGACCCCAGGACCTGGTGCTCAAGCCGCCATTAGAGCGATTGCTCGCTCAGGCTTTCGTATCGGGAGAATTGAAGATCGAACCCCTATCCCTCATGATGGCACCCGTCGTCCAGGCGGCCGACGAGGTAGGCGGGTTTAGGTCTGTTTTCTCTATTGGCATTCTAACGGGCTAATGTCTTCGAAGACTGTTGGAGCCTCTCTTTTCAGGATTGTAAGAATCCTCTGGGAAAGCTCTCGGATCTCCCATTGAGCTGTCTTGCTCAGTCGCAGTCTTAGTATATGTCTCCACTCCCGTAGGTTGGCTGTCATGAAGATTTCAGTAGTGACGGCGCTAGGAAGAATGTAGCGTGCGTCCTCTTTGGGAATCTTCATCTCTCTGAGCTTGTAATAAGTCGATCTAAGCAAGTTCATTGCCTCCTCAAAGGGTTCTTTCGACTCCTTAGACTCGGAGATCGTATGGGGGATTACGTAGTCAAACTCACCCTGATCTACAGTCCTCTGGCTTTCCTGCGTATAGCTCGCAATTCGATGGCGTACCAGCTGATGGGTCAACGCCCTTGAGACTCCACTGACCCTGAAGGTAGCAGATGCATGTTCAAGTACACTCTCATCTCCCATCCGAATCCTGTTGCGAATGAACTTGATATGGGAATCCGGCGTTATCCTATCATAGCTCTTGTAGGAAACCCTGGCGCATAGCTCTATAAGCTTCTCCGGGTTCGGGGTGATCGATACTAGTTCTGCCTTCAATTCCCATCCTCACTTTTCGATCGTTGTTCCCTCGGAATCTTTCATCTTGTTGCTTGCTAGCATACGCTCTAGTTGTATCATCGAAGTGAGGATTCTGCCCTCCTCAAGCTCTCAACCAGCGGGCGTCTCTAGAATGGTTAACCTACAATCGATAGGTCGGAGGCTGATGTCTATGTCCCTTATCGACTTGTCTTCAAATAAAGTGGGAAAAAGGATGCGGCGAACCTAGTGGGGTCAGACCCTTACTACCACTTTCAATCCTTGCCGTTTCTCGACGATTTCGAAGCCTTTTCCAGTTTCATCTAACGGGAAGACATGAGATATGAGGCTCTTGATGTCTATTCTCTTAGTATTGATTAGTTCTACACTATTGGTAAAGATATGTGCTGTATAGTCCCAGCTTCCCGTAACCTTCAGCTCTCTATAATGAATCATGTTTGGGTCCACGGATATCTTGGTCGGTGGATGGGTTCCTGCAAAAATATTGACTGTTCCGCCGATGTTTGCCATTTGGATACCGGCCTCTATAGCCTTTACACCGCCTACTGCTATCTGAACCGCGTCTGCTCCTCTGCCGTCTGTCAGTTTCTTGACTTCTTCGACTGCATCCTGCTTCGATGCGTTTATTGTGTAGTCGGCTCCAAGCTTCTTTGCTGTTTCAAGTCTTTCCGGGATCAAGCCGCTAACGATTATCTTTGTGGCTCCTGAGAGCCTGGCAAGTTGGAGGTGTGTCAGGCCAATTGGGCCTTCGCCTACGATCGCCACAGAGTCTCCGACTTTAATATTGAGTTTGCGGTGACCATTCAAGCAACATGCAAGTGGCTCCGCTAGTGCCGCTTCCTCGAAGGGGGTTGAATCTGCGAGCTTCCTGAGGCTGGAGGCTGGGGCTCTTCCGTACTCCATGAATCCGCCTTTAGTGTGTCCCCATCTTTTTATGCAGTGGTTCAGTTCGCCTTTGCGACAGTAGTAGCAGTCTCCACAGAAGCTTGCCCACATGGCTGCAACTCGATCTCCTACCTTGAAATCCTCACAGTCTTTGGGGACCTCGACGATCTCACCTACCCATTCATGTCCCATTGTTGTCGGGTAGCCGTCCCTAGGTTTCCTAGCTCCAGTGTAGCCACGTACATCTGACGGGCAAATTCCAACCGCCTTGATCTTTACTGAAACTTCCCCAACGGATGGGTCAGGCATATCGATATCTTCAATCCTAATGTCTCTCGGACCGTACAACATTGCAGCTTTCACTAGTAATCATCTCCATCAATTCGTGTAGGGCTTAATCGCTGGTCATATTAAATCTTTGGCGGTAATCCCTTCTCTTCTCGTTTACCGAGTATTCCTATATGTTTCGTCTTCCGTTTGGGTCTTGATAGATCTCTAGTATGTCTTTGTTCCTCTTCTTCTAGTTTCTGTTCGATTGTTACTGCCCTTCAAGGTATATCGTGATTAGCCCTCTCTTAATGATGAGCCAAGTCAGAATAGCGCTGATTATGAACTCTCCACCAAGATATCCACCATTGTATATCGCTGAGTAGACTGCTGGGTGAACGCCTGGAGGTGCATAGATCCCAAAGAATACAATCCCCGAGAGGAAATGCATGATGAACCTTCCGCCTATTCCAACTGCAACTCCCAGTATCGGTCGGCTCTTGAAGAGTCCTGCCAGTCCCAGAGCCCCGAAAGCAAGCGGGTAGTCGAGTATGACTTGCAGCGGGTGAACCGCAAAAGGTTCGAGTGCGAATTGGAGAAGACCGTAGATAAGGCAGGTAGCCACGCCTACCTTCGGTCCCCGTCTCAGTGAGATCCAGAGAAGCGGTACCATGCTTCCAACGGTCACCGATCCTCCTTGAGGCATGTGGAAGACTTTAAGATAGCTTAACATCGTTGCCAAAGCAACCATGATGGTTGCTTCGGCGATCACTCTTACCGAAAAAGTCGATTGTCTCATTTTACATCCCTACGCCAGTATTATCTGGGTCAGGTTCAAGGGGTCGACGACCATCTAGTCGTCCTCTCAGCCGGTCTGTTCCGGCTCCCCCAATCCTGTCTGAATTCTACCGTATCTCTTCCGGATATAAAAATTTAAGGCTAATTGTATGGACGCATCGTTTCTTCTCTTCGACTCATATTGGAAGGCAAGCTATGTGCAAAGGCTCATCTGCCTTCTCCGGACTCCTCTGGCAGATTCCGAATCAACGATATACTCAATCTTCTCCCATCTTCCCGAGTTTGTACGCCTGCAACTGCAATAATACCGCTATACCGCCGAGTCCTGCCATTAGAACCCATGCTGGTGAAAAGGAGCCGGTGAGATCGATAGTGAATCCTATGAGCGTTGTCCAAACGGAACTTACACCGAACCCGATTGTGAAGAGCACCCCGATAAGGATGTCTCTTTCCGCCGGTTTCGAGATCGAAGAGATGTGTGCTTGCATGAGGTTGAATATCGGGAAAGCGAATAGACCGGCAACAACCAGATTCAGTATCAGAGAATAGCTGTAAGTTCTCTGAAGACTGAGAGTCAGAATCGCGATCGAAGCCACAAGAGTGCATATGATCGCCGTTTTCAGCGACCCGATTCTATTCGCATACCGGCCAACGGTAAGAGTGCCCAACACTCCTGCGGTCATGGTGATCGAGAAGAGTAGGCTTGTTTGAAGCTCCCCGAGTCCCAACCCGTTTCTTAAGAATAGAGCGACATATGTAACTACGATCCCTTGCTCTGTTGCCCCTGTCAGGAATGCTTGTGCAGCGATTATGATTAGTGCGGATCTGTTTTTCAAGGCTGACTTGGCGTCGGCTAAGAGGGAACTTCCAACCCTTCCCTCATCTTCCAAGGTGGGCTGATCGGCTCCCCCTAGGAGTAGGATGAGGCTTATCCCCGTGATCACGGGAAGAACCGCCAGCACTAGCAGCGAGTTTCGCCAACCCCATTGTATCGCAATATGAGTCAGGATCAAAGGACCGATAATATTACCCAAGTAGCCTAACCCATAGAAGACGCCAAGTGCACCTGCGAGTACATTTTTGTCGAATCTGTCCGCAAGTATTGAGACGCTAACCGGATGCTGCGCTGCTGTTCCTATTCCCCCAAAAAGATTCGCTATTATCAGTTGATAGTATTCTCTGGAGAGGGATATTGCTACACTGGCTACTGAATAAAATATGTTACCTATTCCCAGAAGGAATCTTCTCGGAAAGTATCTCGACAATATGCTGAAAGCGATTTGCAGCGACCCTGAAACGATCGCGGCTACACCTGTCGCCAATCCCAACTCCGTGTAGGATAGTCCCAGATCGACCATAATGTACGGATATAGGACTGCAACCCCAATCCAGAGATGCTGAGAGAAATGGGATGCTCCCAGTATGCCGAGGGTTCTCTTCCTAGATCTGACAGCGGACATCGGTAGTTCAGGCTTTCTGTACGATCTCCATTCTTAACCCCTTCGATTTATATCGTTACAGTCTATTCAGGCAAGCTAAAACCTTAGATCTCAAACAAGATACCATACTGTTAAGGGGTCTCCTCTCGTTGAAGAAGCGTATCTCGAACATCTGGTTCACCGGGTGTGGCGGATGTACACATACATTCCTGGATCTAGGGGAAGACTTATTCTCCCTTATGGAGAAAGGCGTTGAGTTCGTGTACAATCCTCTGCTGATAGACAAGAGGCAATTCAAGGAGATCGATATCGCTTTCGTCGAGGGAGGCATCCGCAGGAAGGATGAGGAAAGGGCTCTCCGAGAACTTAGAAGAAAAGCCGCCGTCCTTGTGGCTTGTGGGATGTGCGCAGTCGACGGCGGGGTATCCAGCCTAGGAAACCTCTACTCTCTCAAGGAGCTGTTTTCCACAATCATGGGGAGAGTGGACGCGGTGGGGAAACTCCCTTCACTTGAGAACCCGATGTTTGAGCTGACCGACCGCGTTAAACCTGTCGACTACTTCGTGGACGTGGACTATTACATACGGGGATGCCCCCCTCCCCAACCAGTCTTAGGAAACGTCCTCTCCTCGCTGGTCGAAGAGACTAGGCCGGATCGCTATACATCGGTTGTCTGCCGTGAATGCAGTCGAAAGATAATTGGGAGGAAGACTCCTTTGTCGAGAGGTCTTGGAAGAGCCCCTGATCCTGAAGTATGTCTATTGGATCAAGGATACCTGTGTTTGGGCTCGATAACCCGTAGCGGTTGTGGAGCTGTATGCACCCTGTCTGGCATGCCGTGTATCGGCTGCCGTGGGCCTTCCGATTATCTCTACAAGAGAGGCAATCTATCGAACTCTGTGATCAAGATTCTCTCCGCGAGAATGGGGCAACCTGAGGAGCATGTTGAGGAAGTCCTTGGGAACGTGATCTTCGCCTTCTACTCGTCGATCTTCCGGGGAGAGGTCTCAAGAACAAGAAAGGTATCGAATTTCATCTGAGAAGGGAGTAGGTTTGTCAAGTGGAGAGAAGGAGATCTTAATATCGCCGACGACGAGGATAGAGGGAGCGACAAGGGTTAGAATTATTCTTGATGAGTTCGGGGAGGTTTCGGAGGCGCATCTTGAGGTCACGGATCTCCGAGGATTCGAACGATTCTTGGTTGGTGCAGAGGTTGAGGAGGTACCGATAATCTGCAATCGTATCTGCGGGATATGCGCTGTCTCTCATCATCTAGCATCTGTCAAAGCTGTGGAAGATGCTCTAGGAATAGAGCCGCCGGAGACGGCGGTGATGCTCAGGAGATTGTTACATTTCGGTCAAATCGTCCAGAGCCATGCGACAAGCTTCTTCTTCCTGACTCTCCCAGACTTCATCTACCTTGGAGACGATACTCCCCGACCGAAGAGTGTCTTTGACATCTACAAAACGAATCCAGACCTCGTCCGGAGCGCCATAGAACTTCGTGAGATAGGCACCGATATCTCAACCGTGTTGGGCAGAAGGCATATCCAACCCATCGCAGCAGTCCCCGGTGGCATGCTGAACCCACTCGAAGAATCCGAACGCCAGAGATTACTAGGCAGAGCCAAGCGTGGGCTTCAACTCTCAAAGGAAGCATTGTCCCTAGGTCGGTCGTTATTCGAAGAGCACAAAGAATACATTCGTAGCCTCAAGGTATTTCCCGTCAATAATATGGCTCTCCAAGGGGAGAACTGCCTAGAATTCTACGAGGGGGATATCTCCATCACGGATCCCGCAGGAGAGCGTATAGCACACTTCCCTCCTAGCATGTTCCGTAAGTATGTCGGCGAAGCCTCCTTCGAATGGACGCTGGCAAGATTTCCTTACTACAAGCCACTGGGTTGGCCTGGGGGAATCCTGAGAGTGAACTCGCTGGCACGAATAAATATGTGTAGAGAATTGGAAACCGATGAGGCAAAGAAGGCTGTTAGCGAACTGCGTTCCGAATGGGGGCACCCTCTTCACAACAACCACCTATTCGACTATGCTCGTCTCATCGAACTCGTCTACGCCTCGGAACGTATCATCCAGCTTCTTGAGGACGAATCTGTTACGCGAAAGAGAGTTCGTATACCCCTATCTGTTGGAGCTGGTAAGGGAGCGGGATCGGTTGAGGCTCCAAGAGGTACGCTTGTTCACAGCTACGAGGTGGATGAGAACGCACGTCTGTCCTACGTCGATATCGTGGTTCCGACCGAGTCTAACAACGCAGTAATCAATATGGCAATAAAGGACATTGCAGGTCAATGTATAAATGCGGGTAGAATCAGACCTGACCTCTATCAGCGTGTAGAGACCGCAATAAGGGTATTCGATCCCTGCATTTCCTGTGCGCATCACACTATCGAGATCGAACATAGGAAAGAAAGAAGCTGAACACGTATTCTCGGCGATTCAACAGCTTGGTCGATCTCGCACTGTCGGAGGTACTGAGCTTTCGTCGCAGTCGGCAATCTTGTCCTTGTCGTTGAGTACCGGTCAGGTTCGCCCTGCTAGGTCGTTCTCCTTCAGGGTTCTAAGGGTCGCCTCGAATGCAGTCTCAGTTAGCTCCATGTCTTCGTCGCTGTGTTTTGTGCAGAGGATGAAGCTTCTTCCGCGTAGCGCGGAGATCCCGTTGTTCACCATCGAGAGGTATGCCACTTGACTCGTCTTACCGCTAGCAGCGAACCCCGCCTTGATGTCATAGTCTTCGAAGGTCGCAGGCCCGGTCCTCCAGAGATACTCTTTTTCTGGAGGTACAGGTCTGTTGAGATAGTTTATCGAGAAGGCGACAGGCTCTTCATAGGGAAGGCAGGTTGTTGTGGCTGCGGCTCCTATCTCTTCGACTAGGTCGTTGAAACTCTTCGTCAATCTCCTTCCAACACTGCGTAGTCGAGGATAGATGGTATCTTTTTCTTCCTTAATGAATTGCATAATTGCGATTCCACCGACTATCGATAGGGGTTGGGCATTCCATGTCCCACCTACTGAGAGCCTCATGAACCGGTTCCAGTACTCGTCCTTAAAAGAGTGGTAATCCATTATCTCTCTCCTTCCACAGACGGCTCCGACTGGAGCTCCGCCACCGACAATCTTTCCTAGAACCGTCAAGTCTGGTGTAACTCCATAGTACTCCTGTGCTCCCCCTGCAGCGTACTTGAAGCCTGAGACAACCTCATCCATCATGAATACGACGCCATAACGCTTGGTAAGCCTTCTTAGCCCTTCCACATACTCTTTGGTGTAGAGGGCGTTACCCTGCAATATGATACACGCCACCTTGCCGGTCTGGAAAGCTTCTTCTGCAGCCTCAAGGTTGTTCCAAGGTATTACAAGGACATCCTCTCTGACTCCTTGCGGTATACCATAGACATTCGTGATAGCGAATGGCGGTCCACGGCTCACATAGATCGTCGTATCCGCCTTACCGTGATAAGAACCTGCATGGAGGACGATCTTCTCTCTGCCAGTGTACATTCTGGACAGCCTCACCGCGATCATTATTCCCTCACTGCCGCATGCCGTCGCCCTTACTAATCCCCCCTGTGCAGAGGGAACAAGCTCTTGTATGAGCTCTGCCCACTCGATCTCCGACTCGGTAGACGTGCCCATGTGCATTGCCTCTTTGATCTGGCTCTGGACTGCTGCTAACACTCTCTCGTCGGCGTATCCGGTGAGTAGTGCACCATGGCCCATCACGTAGTCTACATACTCGTTACCGTCCACATCCCACTTCCTCGTCCCCTCCGCTTTAGTTGCGTAGATCGGGAATGGTTTGGCGAACCTTGCGTCGTGAGTAACTCCACTGGCGAAACAGTTCAAGGCTCTCTCGTAGAGGAGCTTTGATTTTGCATGTTTCTCAATATACTCTCTTTCCAATTCGCCTATCGAAGTCATGGAACCTCCACCGATAGAATCTACAAACTATCCTTGAGGTCTATTCACATAAGAATACATAGGATTGTTCTGTGAAAACGTTCGACACTTGGATTTCGAGCTTCAGACCATGACTGATTGGCGTCGCATCCTACCAGCTCTACGGCGACTCTGCTGGCACTCATGCCCGTATTCTACGGGGCTTCCTAGCATAATATGCTGTATTATGGATATGTGTTGTTCAAGAGGGATCGGCTCTCCGCGTCATCATTCTCTTGTATATACTTTTACCCGACTGGACCTTAACGTTCTGAGAACCGACGGTGTAGAGACGGCCTTGAGGAGTAGGTAGCCGAGCAGATTGATCGCGATGGCGGATCCGAGGAATATTCCGGTCCAACCCACTAATATTGGGAAACCGAGGAGATAGGAGAGATACGTTCCAACGATCACAGTCAATATGAGGTTCTGAACTATTGTTGCCAGGAACAACCGCCCTCTTATCTTCTTCTGCCCAATCTTCCAAGCGGCGATACAGGCAATCAAGTTTGCAATCGACCCACCGAGGATATCGATCAAACCCAAACCGCCGAACGTGTTTGCTACGAGAGCGCCGATGGAAAATCCGAGGCTGGCAGGAACACCGAAGAGGATCGACAAGGGTAACAGGGAATCGGCAACCCTGACTTGAAAGATCATGAAACTGATAGGTGCCAGTACAACAACTCCCACGGTGTAGAGTGCCGCAAAAGATGCAATCAAGACAATATCGATGGTAGAATATCTAACCATGTTTTTACCTCCCGACTCCGGGATTTCTAGGGCGGAACGGATGGGAGGTGCCCACTCACCCGCCTCAGGACACTGTCACTCCACACGGAGTTATAGTCTTTATGGTTGCCGTTTTCTCTCGACTGCTTAGGTGATTGTAAGACCGCGATTTGTACAAACCATAACCCATTCGGACATACGGTACGCCCCTTCAGCTCTTCGGGGGATCTCAAGGGAATATTGAGTGTTCAAGGGGCTTGTCATCTAGAAGGTGGAATTGTTAAACAGACGCTGTATAGGCTGTTTCTTGAGACTGTGTAGAGTATGGCTTGATTGCCGTAAACCTTGATATAGGAGTCGTTACTTGGGTATGCTACTTTGAGATACTCTAGAGCCTACTACATCCTCTGCACACTCGGATTCCTAGTGATATTGGCCGGTAACGTTGGAAACCCGTTTCTTCCAATCTACGCGGCTGAGCTTGGAGCCAATGAGCTGGTCATCGGCATCGTTATGTCCTGTTTCTTCATCAGTCGGACCTTTATAGAGATCCCTGCAGGTTATATCTCAGACCGTATCGGATACAGATACCCCTTGATACTCGGATTCGCTGCTTCTACTCTTGCTGCTGGTGTCGCGGCGGTGGCTGTCACCCCGTTTCATCTCATGGTTGCTAGAGCTCTCTGGGGAGTGGGATCGGCTCTCTTCTTCAACGTCTCGATGAACGTCGTTGTGAACATGGTCGCGAGCGAGGATAGGGGGGAGGCGATGGGAATCTTCCAAGGAATAGAGTTCACCGGAAGCTTCATGGGGGCACCTATCGGTGGACTGTTGGCGGCGGTCTTCGGATTTAGAGTAGTGTTCGCCGTCTCTGCTGGTATCCTGCTCATCACGGTCGTGGTGATGACAATATCCAAGGAGCTTAGGACCGTGACGTCTCGAGAGGCAGTTCAGGCCCAGAGAGGTGGAACCAGGAATGGGGACTTGAGGGATTCCTTGAAGGCGATACGAAATTTCGTCTTCGGGGTTGTCTGTCTGACGGGGTTCCTCAGGATGTTCGCGATGATGGGAATATTCTCGACGATCGCCCCGATCTATCTCAACGTTGCGCTGGGATTCGATGTCGCGACCATCGGTGTCTTGATGGGATTCAGGTCTGTTGGAATGTCGGCGGCGAACTTCTTGGCGGGTAGAATCGCTAGAATCGTAGGTAAAGCCTGGGTCTTTGTGGTGTCTCTTCTCTTCGTCAGTGTTTCAACCCTTATGATACTCTTCTTTCCCTCCTTCTGGAGTCAGGCGAGCCTCTTCCTACTCGGCGGTGCAGCGTCTGGGATTCTGATGCCGTTGCTGCCCGTCACGATAGCTGAGGTTGTCGACCCGTCTGTAAGGGGGACGGCGATCGGCTTCTTCAGGACATCTTTTGATGTTGGTGCCATTATTGCCCCTATCGCCTTGACTTGGATCGCCACCATATGGGGCATAGAGAACTGTTTCTATGTTGCTTCTGCCCTTCTCTTCTTCAACGCCTTGCTCTCTCTTACGCTTATAGGAAGAATCGAGTAGGGTGGAAGAAGAGCCCTCAGTTCTTCTATGGTTCCTTCCCTGTACTATTCTCTCAGTGTCTACTCGTTGAGTCTATATGCCCACCACTGCAGGAGAACCGCTATAGCGGCTAGACCTGCCATTAATATCCATGCTGGTCTGAAGGACCCGAAGATGTCGATCGTGAATCCGATTATGGTTGCCCAAATCGAGCTTACGCCGAACCCGACGGTGAAGAATAGCCCTATCAGCAGGTCCCTTTCCGCTGGCTTCGAGATCAAGGAGATATGAGACTGCATAAGATTGCTGATTGGGAAGGCAAACAGTCCGACTATCAATAGGTTCGGTATAAGTGAATATCCGAAGGACTCGTGGAAGCTTAAGGCGAGGACTCCTGTCGAGGCTATTACGGAGCTAATCATGGCTGTTTTCAGGGGTCCTATGCGATCGGCGAATCGGCTGACGGTCAGCGTTCCGATAACCCCTCCAGCCATGGTGATCGAGTAGAGTATGCTCGTCATGACGCTTCCGAGTCCCAGTCCATCCCTCAAGAATAGTCCTGTGTACGTGACGATGACTCCTTGACCCGTTCCTCCCGAGAGGAATGCCTGTGCCACAATTGTCATTCTAGCCGACTTGTTCCTCAACGCTGACTTCGCATCGGCTAAGAGGTGGGTTTGTCCTCCTCCGTCCTCAACTAGGGTTGGTCGATCGTCTCCTTTGAGGAGGAGAATAATTCCCAGCCCAATCGTCATTGGAACAACTGATAATACCAGTAGCGAGTTGCGCCAACCCCAACTGACTGCTATACTCGTCAGGATCAAGGGACCGACGATGTTACCTAGGTAACCGAGGCCGTAGAAGATACCTAAGGCTCCCGAAAGCTCCTCCTTGTCGAATCTGTCCGCAAGGATCGAGACGCTGATGGGATGTCCAGCGGCGGACCCTATTCCACCTATAAGGTTTGCCAACGCGAGGTGATAGAACTCATTCGCCGCAGATATCATGACGCTGGCTGTAGAGTAGAGCGCGTTTCCTACTGCCAGAAGATATCTTCTCGGGAAATACCTAGATATTATGCTGTACGCAAACTGCAAGAACCCTGAAATAATCGAAGAGATGCCTCTGGCAACCCCTATCTCCGTATAAGAGAGTCCTAGGTCTGCCCTAATGTACGGGTAGAGTACGGCGACCCCGACCCATAGGTGCTGGGAAAAGTGGGATGCAGCTAGTACTCGGAGAGTCTTCTTGTTTGGGTTGGGTGTGTTAGGCATCGGTGATCTAGACGTTGTCTCCAGCTTCTCTTCTTAACCTCTTCGCTTGTTCAAGCCTCATGTTAATGTGCGCCTATGCTATCCATCTCCCGTAGACTGGATGTTGACTGCAGATTATCTCAAGGAAGGCTGGTCTCCCGGATCTGTTGGTCTTGAATGCTCTCTTGAGGGCTGGGATTATCTCGTCCGGTTTCTCAACCCTTTCACTATGCTCCCCTATTGCCTCTACTGCTTTCGCCATATTCAGGATTGTTGACGGGGTCACTTTGCTCGTGTACGGATCGTGGCCTGGCCCCCAGAATCCGGGGCCGTATCCGGCGAAGGCTGAGTTATTTATGTGGATCGTTGTTATCGCGATCTCATTCCTCACCAAAGCCTCATAGTTACCGAGCTGGTATCCTACACCAGCATCGCCGGTTATGTTGACCACTGTTCTCTCTGGGTGGGCTAGTTTCGCTCCTACGGCTGCGCCGAGCCCGAAACCAAGTGTGGAAACGTTTCCCCAACCTATGTAACCATGGGGGATCAACGCCTCGTATATCGTGCTTGTCTGGTCTCTCGTGTTTCCCGAGTCGTGGGTCACCGAGGAGTTCTCTCTGTCGATTGTATGCATGAGATCCCAATAGACTCTGTAGGGGTTTATCGGTACCTCGTCTGATTTTAGCAGTGGAGTATACTTCTCCATGAAGCTTTTCTTGAGATTCTCGATCTCCTCTTGAAGCGTCTCGTTCTTGCCAACGCCTTCTGGACCTGTTTGCTTCTGGACTTCGGCGATCACTTGGTTCAACACCAACTTGGCATCGCCTATTATGGCGTGATCCACAGTGTAGCACTTATTTATGTCGAGTTCGTCGATGGTTGACTGTATGATGACTTTCCCTAAAGGAATCCTGTGTGAAAACCTTCCCGGAGTAAGGCTGGTTCCGATAGCGAAGATAAGGTCGGAACATTGCAGGTAGTGCTCGGCTGGTCCGCCTCTCACCCCGATGGACAGGGGATGGTTCTCTGGGAATACGCTCTTCCCCTTTAGCGTGGTCAAAACGGGTGCCTGAACCAGTTCGGCGAATGTGTGGAGCTCGTTGCAGGCGTCGGCGTAGAAAACCCCTTGCCCAGCGTATATCAGGGGATTTTTAGCGTTCAGCAAAGCCTTCACCGCTGCTTCTACGTCCCGTGGATCTCCGGGATGTTTCCAGCCTTGTACGGTCTTGTACGGATACTTCGACTCGTCGTATTCGCCAAGGTCGGGTGGCAACAGCAGAAGGACTGGTCCCGGTCTGCCTGTCCTCAGGTAGCTGAATGCTCTCCTCACGAACTCCGGTATACGGCAGGCTTGGTTTATACAGCCGACCCACTTCGTGACACTTTCAAAGCTTCGGGGAATGTCGTAATGGCTACTCCCTGTCGCAGATGCCCCTATACCCGATGCTACGCACAGGATGGGAGACGAATCCTCGAATGCCTGGGCCATCGCCCCGTAGGCGGCCTGCAATCCTGCCGCATTCAATCCGCCTTGAACCGAACAGACGCCAATCCGCTTTCCGTTGGAGACACGCGAGTAGCCGTCGGCTACAGCCACAGCGAACCTCTCCGTCCTCATCATGAGATTCTTTACCTCTTCTTCACCGCATGCGTTATTGATCCCGGAAACCGGGAATGTGCTCACCCAACCTACTCCCTCTGTCTTCAGAATTCTGACTAATCCATTTGCGGCTTTCAAATCGGTTCACTGACATCTTTTCATCCTCAGATTCTTACTTTTTTTGGAGCCCCTCAGCATCTCCTCTGTTCGATGTTCACGTTCACATCCACTAGCCGAGTAGCTCCAGTTGCATCCTTGACTCGAGGTGGTTACGGATCGAACGCTTGCCTTTCCGGGTGAAGTCGATAGAACCGGACCTCTATCTGCATGATTCCTGATAGACTCTGTCAGAAGCATTGGAATAGACCTTTAAATTTGAGGGACTCAATGGGAATAGCTATCTAGCGTATAAGGCAGCGAGTTGGAGAAGGAGAATTGCCGAAAAAACAGAGTCGGAGAAGCGGTTCAACGAGAACTAAGAAACAGCCAGAAGACATGTCAGTTGAGATCCTAATCCGTCCCAGTTTCGGTCTCAAACCGAGAATGCTGGTAGTCTTGTCTGTCTGCCTGATCCTCATCTACCTCTTCTATTCTCTAACGTATGCCAGATACGAAGGTATGAACGTCTTCGATTTTCTCGTTCTAATCCTATACACAGATATCCCGTTTTTCTACCTCACGTATTTCATGGGTCTGATCCTCTTCGTCTTATGGTCTGAGAGCATGTTTCGGGAGGGCATTAGGAAGTATCTTTGGTATCCTTTGACGGCGGTCGGGTGGTGTCTCATCGTCTTCGGCTTCTGGAATATCGATTTTACGATGGAGAAATATCATCCCGAGATCTCGCTGGAACCTATAATCAATATGGGCAATTTCACCTACACCTATTGGGACCTATATGGTTCATGGTGGATCTTGTTATGCTTCGGAACGGTTTTCTGCATCATTGGATTGTTCAATCTGACAGATCCGAAACAGACCCGGGGTAGGCTCTGGATACTCTTTGTGCTGGGTGGAACGATCGGGCTTCTACTGGGCTTCTATATCGTGAATCTGGTAGCCCATCTCCCGCCTACCCGTCCTGACGCAATTGTGTGGGTAGGGCATGACCCATTCGGTCATCAAGCTTTTGAGTTGCCCGCTTCGGTCTTCATCGAGTGGAACATAAGTCTTTCAGGGCTCGGGGTCATTACGGCCTTGGTTGCATCCTACTTGGCAGGCCGAGAACGATAACCCTACTAGCCAACCAATAAGCCATCCGCCGGCAGAATGAAACGAGATGAAAGATAGTGGTTCAATGCGTCAGTTTCTACTTGAGATATGCGATAAGCTGCTCAAGACGTACGGCCCCCAGTACTGGTGGCCAGCCGAGACCAAACTGGAAATAGTAGTGGGGGCTATCCTCACCCAGTCAACAACCTGGTCTAACGTCACGAAAGCCATAGCGAATCTGAAAGAGGCCGGGTTGCTAACCACTGAAGCTATAGGTGAGACCTCAGAAAGAAGGCTTGCCACCTTAATAAGGTCGGCGGGTTACTACAACGCCAAAGCCAAGAAGCTGAAAGCCTTCGTGGGTCATCTGGAAGAGAAGTACAGCGGTAGGTTGGAGCCCCTTCTCGAGAACCCGTTGCCGAGAATGAGGCAAGAGTTGCTCTCGATATACGGTATCGGCGACGAAACCGCCGACTCCATAATCCTCTATGCTGCCGAGAAGCCTATTTTCGTGGTGGACTCGTACACAAGAAGGCTCTTCTCGCGAATGAATCTAACGGACAGCAGAGCGAAGTATAGGGAACTCCAAGAATTCTTCATGGGAAATCTACCTCGAAAAACTCGTCTCTTTCAGGAATACCATGCCTTGATTGTGAGACACTGCAAGGAAAGATGCTCAACCCAGCCCGTCTGTGATACTTGTCCACTTCTAGGGCTGTGCCTCTATCCTGAGAGGCAGAGTGAGAAAGAATCGTGAGATGCGGTCAAGTAGGAATGTGGGTAGAAGAATCCCGCAAAGTGTGGTTCTCGTTAGAATGTTGATCAGGGAATGACCGCGTACTTCAGTCCCTTTCCGGTTCTGTGAAGTTCGAGGGCCTCTTTGATTCTCGTTATAGGTATCCGGTCTGTAATGAAGACGCTGGGCTTGACCATTCCCCGCTCGATGAGGTTGTATGCTCGAACCCAATCTAGCGGTGAGGATGTTGTTGAGCTAACTATCGTGATCTCGTGGTAGTGTAGCTTATACGTGTCCAGGGTGATGGTGGTTCCGGGTTCGCAACCTCCGTACTCCAGTACCTGTCCGCCTCTTCTGACCAGATCGAACGCCATCTCCCATGTTTGTGGGAGACCCACGGCTTCTATAGTCACGTCTGGACCCCAACCATCGTTTATGTTCAGTTCTTTGATTCTCTCTTGGGCTTCCTCTGTTTTTCCAGCGTGTATGATATGGTCGGCTATTCCGGCTTTCTTTGCGAAGTCGAGTCTGGACTTGTTCATGTCGATTGCTATCGTTTGGGCTCCCCTCAGGTGTGAGAGCATCATGTGGGTCAGCCCGATGGCTCCTGCCCCGATGACTGCCACGGAGTCGCCCCGTAGTATCTCCACGTTGTTGTTTCCGTGTTGCGCCACGGTAATAGTAGGTATCATACAGGCGTCTTCCAGGGATATATGTTCTGGCAGAATCTTGACGGCGGACTCGGGGAGTACCTCGTATTCCTTGTACATCCCACTAACCTTGCCTTTTTCCGGGTTGTCGGCAACAGGCTCTAGACGTACTCGGGCTCTGCTTGCGCAAAGGTTGGATTTCCCCCGTACGCAGAAGAAACAATTACATGTACGTTTCGTCCTGTCCCATGAGACCTTTTTGCCGACAAGCGATTTTTCCACGCCTTCCCCAACTTCTTCGATTTCTCCTGCCCATTCGTATCCGAAACCGTGGGGGTAGGCCCAACCTGGATAGCCTCTAACATATTGTTTTACAGTCGTACCGGCGGTCATACAAATCTTAATTCTTATGAGGACCTCTCCTGGTCCTGCTTCTGGTTTCGGGGTGTCTACTACTCGGACATCCATTGGCCCGTAGATTAGTGCGGCTTTCATCATATCGGCCAAATCAAACCCTCTATTCAATGTTCGTAAATAGTCTAATCGGTATTCTCTTTTTATATGATGATTAGTCTACAGCAAGAGAGCGCCATTTCCCCCTAGACGTGGAATCACCGAGTTTAGAAGGCTTTAACAAGTGTGATATGCTTTCCCCAGTCTGGGTCGTCTCTTCTGGGGTAATCTCTTCTATAATGACATCCTCGACTCTCTCTCCTCTGCAAAGCTGCCTCTGCTATGAGCTCTCCGACGATAGCCATATTTC
Organism: uncultured Candidatus Bathyarchaeia archaeon; assembly: GCA_964596985.1. GTDB lineage: Archaea > Thermoproteota > Bathyarchaeia > RBG-16-48-13. Next base: position 98,205 of record CAZQWG010000001.1, on the reverse strand, counting down.
TCAGTCCTATTCGCTGCTCATTCAAGCCGTCCCGCACGAGTTCCTCTGCCTCGTCATTGATCCGCCTGAGTTCCCCTAAGACTTCTTTGAGCTCCTCTCCGTCTCTAATAATCCCCACCTTTTTCCACATGAGGTTCCGAAGCCTTCTCCTCAAGATCTCTTCCTGTCCGCCTGCACTCGAGACGTTCAGCTCAGGGATCTTTCTTTCGACGATACCCCGCTTCTTTGCATCCTGGACAGACGTCTCCGCCGCTTTTGAACTGAAGACAAGACATCCGAGAAGAGAGTTGCTTGCCAGACGGTTGGCTCCGTGGAGGCCAGTACATGAGACTTCACCTACCGCATAGAGACCATTTAGATTGGTTCTACCGTCTGTCTGAGTCTTTACGCCGCCACAAGCGTAGTGGGCGGCAGGAGTAACTGGAATCAGATCTTTATGCATAGTAATACCGTATTCTAATAACTGGTTAGAGATCGTGGGGAACCTCTCTTCTACGTATCTCCTAGTCTTCGCCGTCAAGTCGAGGAATACAGGGCCCTTCTTCAATTCGGCGACTATTGCTCTAGTGACAATGTCTCTTGGGGCCAAGTCCTTCATCTTATGGTATTTCCCCATGAAGGGTTCTCCTTCACAGTTCCTGAGGACGGCGCCTTCTCCTCGAACAGCCTCGGAGACAAGAAAATTCTCTGCTCCCTCCTTGTCGAGTGTGGTAGGATGGAACTGTATGAATTCTATGTCTTCGATCTGTGCGTGGGCTCTGTAGCCCATCGCGATTCCATCTCCGGTTGCGATCTCTGGGTTAGTCGTTCTTTCGTACACTTGTCCCAGTCCCCCTGTCGCTAGAATAGTTGCCTTGGCGTAGAACACCTCAAACTCGTTCGCACGGGTGTTCAGGCAGTAGGCTCCGTAGCATTCGTTATTGTTCACGATTAGGTCAACGGCGAAGTATCCCTCGAAGATACGGATGTTGGAATGCTTTCTGACATTGGAGACGAGGGCCTGCTCGACGGCATGTCCCGTTTTGTCCCCGACGAAAGCAATTCTTCTTGCGGAATGCCCCCCCTCTCTAGCCAAAGAGATCTCGTTTTGTTCTCGATTGAAGCTTACCCCGAGGTTTGTGAGTTCTTCAATCTTCTTCGGGGCTTCCTTGACTACAAACTCTACTACATCCTTGTCGCAAAGACCGTCTCCTGTCTTCAAAGTATCTTGTATATGCTGTTCAAAGCTATCCGAAGGGTCCAAGGCCGCGGCGATTCCTCCTTGGGCGTAGTTGGTGTTTGACTCCATGACCTTTTTTTTCGTCACTATGCTAACTTCGCCATGCTCGGCGACTTTCAGTGCGTAGGTAAGCCCGGATACGCCTGAGCCTATGACTAGGAAATCTGTCTTCATTTGTTCACATTCACTAGGTGATCGATGCCCTTCGATCGTTTGGTTAATTTCTTACTACCCTGGGACAATAATTGGCTTTCAATCATGTTCTTCAATCTTTGGGTGTAGCCGCTCTTCTCTATGGGTACCACTGGTCGAGTGCATCCGACGACTCTTAGGGTGTACGGGCGTCTTCACAGTGGTACCTCGAATAGTATGACACGTTCGACATCTGAGTTGAGCCCAATCTCCTTTGTCAACTTCGGGTCTATCGCCTCAGTATAGATGAGCATACGTTTCTTGAAGGGATCGTATGCCAGAGTCATATAGCTGTGTGCGGGATACCTTTCATGTTCATACTGGGATAACGCTTCCCAAGGGGCAGTGAAGACCGTCTCCAAGTTCATATTTCTGTAGTCCAGTTTGTAGGCGGAGAACGTGTTAGCTACCGCGATTCTACGATATCTTGGATTGTCGACGTGTCCTCTTCCATCAAATCCCATGAATATGGGGGCGTCTGTGCCAGCGAACAGGGTGCCTGAGAGGAGAACATAGGGGGGTTGAGTTTTTCCATCTATTGTGAAGGGTCCGTGTTTGTACCATTCGATTCCGTTGGAGCTTGTCGCTAAGGCGGCTTGTGTTCTGTGTTCCCTGTCGGTTGCCTTGTATAGGCAGAAGTATCTCCCGTCTACTATATCGATTGAAGCGTCTCTGGCTTGGTTCGCATCGTATGTTGTGCCACGCTTTAGAACAAGTCCTTTGGATTCCCAGGGGCCTTCAAGGCTGTCTGAGGTCATCAGGAGGGTCTCCCAGTAGCTTCCACCCCACACGAATTCCCTGCCGATATCAACGGAGAGGTAGAAATACCATTTATCTGTCGATGGGTCTTTCAGCAGCTGATTTCCCTCTATGCTGTGGATCTTCAGAGCACTCTTAGATGCGGCTTCTTCCTTGCTGATGCTGTGGATAAGTTCAAATCTCTCGGCGTCCTTGGATCTGTAAATCTCGGCAGCATAGCCTCTCACGTCGCCCTCGACCTTACGTGGTCTCGCGGTGAGTACGAACTCTTTGGAGTTGTAGTCAACTAAGATCTTACCAGCCCCTATCCAGGATCCTGGATTGAAGTCTGGAGGATTCAGTACGACGCATTTGAACCGCCTGTGAGAAAGGATGTACTGCGGTGGGATGATGCCTCTCCAGTAACCTGAGAATCGTTTCGTCTCCATATCGAAGAACCTTGCCTTTCTTCGATTGTTCTCAAACTCGCAAAAGCCTTTCGTGTGCACTATGTCTTGGGGTGTTTCCCCTCTCCTCATTGACATCGGCTGATGTCTTGACGCTTGAAACCGCGTTCGTGTTGTCGTCTCTTTTCGCTATCTTAGTTGCCCAATAACTTTTCTCGTTTTGAGGAACGAGGAGAAGAAACCGAAGGCTCATCCAAGGAATTAGTGGCGTTCTCACTTTTTCTGAGCACAGAACTTTAGTCGGGGTATTCAGTCTTCCTCTTCTCGTTTTCTAATGTTTGGTGGGTTGTCAGCCGAAGCTTGAATACCCGGTCGTTCAGGGCGTTTACTCCACCGGAAAGATTACTATCCTCCTAGTTTCTGGTCTAGAATTCCGAAGAAGACGAGTCCAATCAGGCTTATGAAGAGGAGTTCACCGGCAGATCTCCAGTCTTGAAGGAACTGGAACACTGCGTAGAGGAAGAGGAGCAAAAAGAGTATTGCTAGAAGGCGGACTATCAATCTGAGAGTTCCTGTAATTATTCCCATCTTTGTTGGACTCTGCTGAATTTTATCTGTCGAATCCCAGATTCGATCTCTTAGGTTATATTCGACGAGAATATATCGGTTATGTCCGTGAGACGTGTGTCATCGCAAACGGCGTATTCGTTTGAACAATTGAATCACTAGTCGACTGATTGGAGACCGATGCCTGGGATTCCGCGTACTTATCGACTTATATGAGGAACTTCCTATTCTTGATGTAGAGTGGTGAAGAGTTTGCCGCCGAAAATGATGAGGACTGCTGTGTATCATGGTCCCGGAGAGATAGGGTTAGATGACGTTGAGATACCCGAGGTTCCTAGGGGGTTTGCTCTCGTGGAGACGAAGGTGACAGGGATCTGTGGCAGCGACCTTCACAGATACTTAGGGGATTGGGAGCAACCAAGGCTGGCTCCAGGGCATGAACTCAGTGGAATCGTCACAGAAGCAGGGGAGGACGTGAACAACGTGAGGAAGGGAGACAGAGTTTGTGCTGAATGTTTCTCTCATTGCGGTCGATGCAGATTCTGTGAGGTCGGTCTCTATAATCTGTGTGAGAATCGGATCTATCTATCGCAACAAGGCCTCGCTGGGTTCGCCGAGTACTCTCTCGTGCCTGCGTCTTCGCTCTTCAAGTTGCCTCGGAACTTTACCTTTGAGCAGGGCGCTCTCGTTGAGCCTTTGGCTGTTTCATACCGAGCTTTCTGGAGGTCTGGGGCCGACTATAAGAACAGTGTCGCGATAATCGGTGCCGGAACCATCGGTTTATACTGTTTGGCTTGCGCGAAGGCTGCGTCTATCCCGGAGACGTCAATCGTCGCGAAATACGATCATCAAGCTGGGATGGCAGAGAGGTTGGGGGCTGATCATGTGCTTCGAGTCTCGATGCAGGATCTCGGGGAAGTAGCGTATTCGATAACGAATGGGCTTGGATTCGACTTAGTCATCGATACGGTCGCTTCGGGTAAGAGCCTGCAAGACGCCTTAGAGATCGTAGGGAGAGGGGGAACGATAGTTCTTGTTGGAGGATATACTAAGGCGATAGAAGCCTTCATGAGGCCGGTCGTCAGCAAAGAGCTTAACATCTTGGGATCGATTTGCTATGGATATACTGGCCTGACAAAAGATTTCGATGCAGCTATCAGGCTGATAGCTTCGGGTAGGGTTGATGCAGCCGCTATTGTGACTCACAGATTCTCATTGGACGAGATAGCTGAGGCTTTTAGGGCTGCAGCTGATAAGAAATCGGGTTCCATCAAGATCCTCATCATTCAGTAGCGTGTGAAGAAAGAAATTCTTGGGCCTCTGCTCTCTCAGCTCCGTGTCCAGGTTGACTAACGATCTGATTGAGAATCACTGTGTTAGGAAGGGTGCTGTTCAAACTGTTTGGACTCATAAGTGATGCCTGGTCACTTTTTGGCCGCGGCTCCGGCTTTCTCCAAGGCGTCTCTGGCTGCCGCAGCCATGAAACCGGTGTCTCCTCCAAGATTGATCAATCTGAATCCTTGTCTTAAGCTGTCCTCGATTGATCCCGCTGGAGCCAATAGGCCTGGGGCAATGTCTCGCGATTGACATGAGGATATCACTGTCTCGATCGCCTTCAGGAACCTCGGATCATTGAATTTCCTGAAAACGCCTAGGGACATAGAGAGGTCGTTTGGTCCTACGAATATTGCATCGAGACCGTCAACTGAGAGTATCTGGTCAATCCGGTCTACAGCAGTTTTTGTCTCGATCTGAGGAATGATCATGACTTCCTTATCTGCGGTCACCGCGTAGTCCGGATCTCTGAGTGCAGCCCTCCTGGGACCCCAGCTTCTATTTCCCTTCGGTGAATATCTTGCGGCGTCTAGTGCTTTCTCTGCTTCTTCCTTCGAGTTGACTAGAGGTACGATCACTGCATAAGCGCCGATGTCCAGAGCTCGGTTGATCAAGCCGAGATCGTTTGAGACAACTCGCATGATTGGGACTGATTGAGAATAGCTCATAGCCGCTATCATGCTCTGAACCGTTTCGACACTCAGACTTGTATGTTGTGTGTCGAAGTTGATATAATCAAAGCCGATACTCCCCAGAATATCCGAGACTTCTGGGCTGCCTATGCCCAGTGTTATCCCGAAGAGAATCTTTCCCCTCTTTAACTTCTCCTTTAGTGGATTCTTCAACCCGATCTCACTGACTTGACTGTAATACGACTCTTAATAAATTGCTTTCAAAGTCGTCAAGACCTACCGTTGGTCAGGGGTTGCGGAGTGCGCATCGCAGTTAATGCCCATGTTGGGGTGGTCGGTATCTCTCGCGAAATTAGCCCCGTCAATCTTCTACACCGACGGGTTCTTCATGGTTGGTGTTTGCGTTGAGCGGAGCCTGTTTGAATCTGATAGACCAATGGAACCGAGGTGACGCCTGTTCCCTTACTTGAGTGAAATAGAAGACCCGCAATACTCGCATTCTAAAGAGACTTGACCCCTATATATCTCCCTAGAGTAGGGGGCGCCACAGTAGGGACACCTGACGACGGTCGGCGTCGAAACCCGTATTTCGGAAGCTGCCTTTTCTTTGCCTGCCTTGTCTGCGTCGGCATCTCCACCTGAAATGTAGTTGAACATCCTTACAATCGTATCTGCCTCCGCCCCCTTCACGTCGAAAGGCATCTCCGCCCAGCCTGTCTCGGGTTTGAATCTGACGTAGACTCCTGTCCACTCTAGAAGTCCGACCCGACCCTTCGCAACCTCCTCAATCGATCCAATAGGAGCCGCTGCTATTACGAATCTTTCCTTCCTCTTCTTTGTGGCAACGATCAAGACCCTCTCGAGGACTACGTCCTTCTCCCCTTCGAAGACGAACCTCTGGTCTGTTAGGAAGAACACCCCCTCGCTCTTGTCGCCAGCAAGGTACCTCGCCTTCAAAGCAAGTACAGGATCCTCTCCTTGCCTAGGTCGGAACGACGATTGCGAGGCGAGCTGTAAGGTATTCTCAGCTATCGATACGTCCCTCTTGATCGATGAGACCCCTCTAGCAAATTGGCCTAGTGAATTCTCTACGTGTTCTGTATCTGTTCTTGCACGCCTTTCAAGCGACGCCGCCTGAGACGCAAGGGATTCAACAAGCTGTGTGTGGCTTGAGATCGAACCTGTCGTTGACCTTCGGACTCTTGCTTCGACAGTATCGATCTCCTCCTGAAGCTGTTCAGCGTCGGGTCGCAAGGATTCTCTCAGGCTTCTCGTAGCCTCCCGAATCGAGGGGGCGGTGTTCTCCCAATTGCTCGACAATGAATCCAAACTTGTGTCGAGGTATCTGAGAAACGTATATCCTTGCTGACGCAGACTTAGAAGTCTGCTTGGAAGCGATGCTAGAGCGCTGTCAACCTCTCCTACCTCTCCTTCTAGGTCTGCAAGTATCCGGGAAACCTTGGAGACATCTTCGCTTGCAGAGCCGATCATGGAGAGAAGGTTCTGCCTATCTTCCTCAGACATTTTCCTCTCCACCCTGTTAATCATGTAGGTAGAGGATTCTCGTTGTTAGTCTACCCATGCTAACCTCTGAAGATTTATTACTTTGTGCCTGTCGCACTTATCCGTACACACGCCAACTTGTCTTCCTCTCTACCAGTCAACCACCGATCCCTCTTTACTGTCGCCACCCGGACATTCTTAAGTAATCTATCTTGTGGACTCGATCTCTGTATTCCCCCCGGAAATGGAGGGCTGTTTCAATAATAGCATTCTGCAACGATGGTACGTGCAGATTCTGTTCTGCAACAAGAGATCTTACGTGTACGCCGCAGGATGATCGTTCCTGTCGCCAGGAAAAGCGCGGCTACTATTCCCTCCCAAGGAAACCCCGGTATCTTGGGTTGTTCTTGCTGAGCTGTTTGCTGAGTCGTCTGTTGAACCTGTTCGTACTCTACTATGTCATCGTCAATCTTCAAACCAGTGTTGGGTAACGTGAACTTCTGTGTAACCCGTAGGTCCACCTCGCCGTCGTCCACATCAAGCTCGTACTCCCGTTTCTGCCTGATCACAGTATTCTCCCCGGACTCTTCAACACTCCACTCGTCACTGTCATCCAAATCGTCTTCGAAACCTGAGAAGTCAAGCCCCAACCCCTCATGGGGGGAAACCGTCCTACCTTCACATGAGAACTTATTGTCAGCCTTGAAGCTCCGCCACTTCAGATCGTACCGTCTACCACCATTTGTCAGTGTTGTTATCGCGCCTTCGACATCGAAGCTCAGTTCGACATGCATCTTTCCAGAGCCTTCGTAGCACTCTACGCTGTCGATATCAATGCTTGGTACCGTGGCATCACTGACTAGTTCTTGAATAGCATCCTCGATGCTCTCCCTGAGTTTCCCTCTGAAGGTTGCTGCATCCCGTGAATAGGCATCCTCTGTGTCTATGAATTGTGTGTAGTCGTCGATGCTCAACTGGATATCTAGGTCGATCTTGACGTGGAACTTCTCATCAGATACGGTAACAAGCATGCTCGAGTCGTCAAGCCCGTATGTTACCTGTACTTGAGATATCGAGAGTAGAGGGATAAACAGTAAGCTCAGAAGCACCGTAACCAGCCATAGACCTGACTTATTCATATGCATCCCATCCTCTCCTTTCCTACCTGTGTCTCCCCATACTTTGTCCATGAACAGATCTGGTGAAGGTTATTTCTCAGTTTCGGTGCCCTTCTGTTCCATGATTCTGTGCACCCATGTAATACTCTGAATCGTTCAGATAACTTCGACTTTGTCTCTTTCCATCCCAATTTGCGGATTCTTCATGATTCTGAGCTGAGATTTCAGATATAATATTAGGAAGCGAGTTATGCTCTTAGACTTGAAGAAGCGAAATGATCCCCTTTTTCTCTAAGTTGCGAGCTCTCTTGTTTCCGAAGAAGAGAAGGAAAGCCCTTGCCCTTCTGTCCGGTGGATTAGACAGTAGTCTAGCTGCCAAAATGGTGATGGATCAGGGTGTACTGGTTGAGGCAATAACCCTTATCTCCCCCTTCTATTCTTGCGGAGATGTCGATGGTTGTGCTGCTGCTATTGTAGCATCGGTACTTGGGATCAAACTCACTCCCTTAAACCTCGGGGAAGAGTATTTTGAGGTGATCAGGAATCCGAGGTATGGCTATGGGAAGAACCTGAATCCATGTATCGATTGCAGGATCTTCATGCTCAAGAAAGCGAGGGAATTTGCCGATGAGATTCAGGCTGACTTCCTCGTTACGGGAGAGGTTCTCGATCAACGCCCTAAATCTCAGCATCTTAAGGCCTTGACCTTGATAGAGCGGGAATCCGACCTTGAAGGGAGGCTCTTGAGGCCGTTATCAGCCAAATTGCTACCCGAAACGGAAGCGGAGCGAAAAGGCTGGGTGAAGAGGGATCTGCTTCTCGACCTTCGAGGTCGTACCCGACGAAAACAGATGGATTTGGCAAAGGCTCTTGGAATCGAGAACTATCTCTCTCCGGCAGGTGGATGCCTTCTTACCGACCCGGTATTCTGCGTGAAACTGAAGGACCTCCTTGAGCATGAAAAGACCTTGAGTTTGGGATCTGTCTCTCTTCTCAAGGTCGGGAGACACTTCAGATTCGGTAAGAACAAGATTATTGTTGGCAGAAATGAAGAAGAAAATCGATGTTTGATGGCTTTGAAGACTCCTGAAGACTACTTTTTTGAGGTTCCAGACTTCGGGAGTCCTATAACGCTTCTGTTGGGCTCCGAAAGCGAAGAGGCTATTAGGACCGCTGCCTCGATCACTGCAAGATACTCCGACGCACCGGGAGGGAGGGTCCTAGTCAGGTATGGTAAGGAACGCCTCGACAGCTCTCTCGTTGTCTTGCCATATGAGGATGAGGGACTGAAATCGATAAGAATCGGATGAAAGGATCTATGAGCAGATCCTTGCTACTAGGTGTCTTGTTGCTTTCGTTTTCCATACGCCTTTTTGGCAACCAGCACTCCGATGATTGCGAAGAAACTACTCAGCCAATATGCTGCCAGCATACCGACATGTTCCGCGGCAATTCCTGAGACAAATGGGCCGACTACTGCTCCTAAACCGATTCCACTTTCGAAGGCACCTGCAGCACTCCCCTTCCTCTGGTGGCTCATCGCAAGGTCTATAATAGATGTATAGACCAGTCCAAGCCCGACTCCCATCATCACGAAGCTCGTTGCAGAAGTATGGAATTGGTTCAATATCGGTAGAAGACCTAGTGATACGGCGAGAATGGAGTATCCTACTGTCGCCATCTGTGCTTCCGGTGGAGTCCCCCAGAATGTACTTACAGCGAAGATGACGGTTCGAGCCAAACCAACCAGTGAGAGAAGCATTCCTATCTCGATCTCGCTGAACCCGATTACGCTTCCGTGAACCGGATACAAAGACAGTACTGTCGATTGAACAAATGAGTAACCAAGAATCGCATAGAGGATAGACCTCAATGGAAGGGGTTCATCACTTGCCCCATCTCTCAAGATCTCTCTTCGATTCCTTTTCTCTTCCGTGGAGATCGCTGTGAAGAATAATGCGATCAGCATCGTCACGGCACAGGCGATAAAAGGGCTTCCGAATGACATCTTGCTGATTAGGTAGCCTCCTATAATGGGTCCAGAGGTTGTACCTCCACTCCAAGCCAAGGTATAGTATCCTAAAGCGCGTCGCCGAGAGATCTTGTCATCCAGATCTGCAATGTAGGCTTCCGCGCAAGGCCAAAAGAGAGCGAAAGAGACTCCTTCAAAGGGTCTTATAACGAATATGTGGTTTAGGTTGGATGAGATCAGGTATGCCAGACTTACTAGCAGATACAGCAACGACCCTAAGACCAAGAAGTTCTTTCTGTTTTTTTTCTCAGACAGTTGACCGAACTTTACCGCTAGTAAAGCGCAGGTTACCGCCGGGAGTGCCCCCAATATTCCCAGAACAGTCTGGGTGGCACCGAGAGAGTAGGCGAAGAGGGGAATAGCTGGTATGACCATTCCTTGACCCGTTGAGTATGCGGCAACGGCAGCGTAGACAAGAATACCTGATCGTTTTACTTTAGATTCTTGAGGCATTCGCTTCTCCATTGGATGTTGAAGAGACATGCTGGTTGAGTAAATAGATGACGGTAGGTTTACTTAGAATGGTATAAATGAGATCGCGATAACAACGACCCACATAAATAACTCAGCCTTCGCCGGATACGGCCCTATATTAAGTATCAAGGACTCGAAGCGTTTTCTAAGGCAATTTGGACATGGGCAGGTTTTCAGTTCATCCTGTTTCGAACCTTCGAGATGCCCCCCTCTTTATATACGTGTATTATGTTGTCCACGTAGCTCTCGATCTTGGGTTCGTGAGAGACGATAATTGTCTGAGGGGTATTCAACTGATCTAGTATCTCTCTAATCTTATCTAATTGGGTTTCGCTGAAGCCGTCTGTCGGTTCGTCAAGGACTATGACATCTTTTGTCTGAATCCCCTCGATCATCGTGTTGATGACTCTGTTCAAGGCGAGTCGGTAAGCCAACGCCACAGATGTCGCTTCTCCACCCGAGAGGTTCTCGAACTCGGCCTCATAGCCCTGTTGTTCAGTGATAGGTGAAAACTCCTCGTCAACTCTGACAGTCAAATCCTCGTCCTCCATGAGAAGGTTGAACCAGTCTCGAAACAGGGGTTCGAACTGACGTCGGATTTCGATCATGTAGTGCTTCTCGATGGTGGCGGTGAGGTTCACTAGGTATCCTTCCATCCATCCCTCGTAGACGGCTAGTCTCTCTTCGAAGTCTCTCGCCTTGGTCATTACCTCTATTTCGTTCTCCAGTTCCCCAACCCGTTCAAGGAGGTTCTCTCTGGTCGTTTCCTCGCTCGATATCTCGGTCTTTGTCTCGGTTAGTTTCCTGTTCAGTCCTTCCATCTTTTCGTCGATCTTTCTTCTCTTTTCCCCGGCATCACCAAGTTGACTTAGCTTCTTCTCTAGCCATCCTATCCTTTCCTCCGTCTCTTTCTGAGCCTTTTTCAAGTCTCTTGACTTTGCCACGTATTCGTCTATCTGTGTCTCTAGGTCGTGTTTCTTTTCCATCTGCCTCTGGTATTCCGTCAGAGATTCGAGCGTCGTCTCCGAATGTTGTTGTTCCATCTTCAGTTTCTCGACTTCCTTCTCAGCCCCTTCTTTCGCAAGTTGCTCCAGTCTCCGAATATCTGCTTTGAGTTCCTTTTCCTCTTCTTCGAGCCGTCTTCTTTCCTTGTCGTATTCATTCATCTCTCTGCTGTATTCTTTCAGTTTACCTGATTTGTGTTCTTCATCCAGTTCTCTTCCGCATATGGGACAAATGCTGCCCGTAATTTTCAGTTGTTGAACACGCTCTTCAAGCGTACCAATTCTTGTGTCTAGTAGAATCTGATTATCCCTTATTCTCTCAAGTTCCTTCTGCGACTTCTCTGATTCCTCGATAAGGGAATCTACCTCTGCGTTCATGCCTTTCGGGTTTTTCAGATGATTCTCTATGTCTAGTCGGGTTCTCTCTATCTCTTCCTGAAGATCTCTCGCCGACTTCTCGGTCGGCTTCCTAAGTCTCTTTAGGCTCTGAATAGCCTCCTGCCTACGTCTCAGACTCTTGTCTGTATCCTCTATCTGGTGGACTATTCCGTTGTGTTTCTCTTTGTTCTTCTCTAGTTCTTTATCGTATTCAATGGATTGTTCGAATCGTACCTGTATCTCCTCCCTCTTCCTCTCCCACTCGCCGAACTTCGATTCAATTCTTCTTTCTCTGTCTTTGAGTTTCTTCAGCTTTCTCTCGACTTTCACTATGTTCCGTTTCTTTTCTCTGTTCTCTTTCTTTTTATTCTCGAGGTCGCGGTATATGGTCTTCAGTTCCCTTCTCTTTGCCCTAAGGTTGGTTAGGAAAGTGGAGATGTTCTCTCTCACGGTCTTGTATCTGTCTACACCAAATACGTTTCTGAGAACGTTTAGTCTGGTCTCTTTGTCGGTTCTGATAATCTGCTTCATCCTCTCTTGAGGCGTGTAGACCGTGTACCTATAGAGAAGGGATTTCTGTTTTTGCACCAGCTCCTGGGGATAACCGAGGATGTCCAGTATCCACGCCTTTAACTCCAGGGGTGTGCCTTCCCTCTTCACGCCGTCAACGATTAAGTATCCTGATTCTTGTCTGACGCCTTGGGCTGTTCTGTTCAGTCTCCTTTCAATGGTGACATCGTTTCCTGCGATGGCAAGGTTCAGCTTGACCCCTCCGTTTCTTCTTCCTCTCCTCAGTAAAGATTCGCCGCTAAGTTCTCCGCGTCTTATTCCGAACAAGGCGAATTCTATCGCTAGAAGGAGGGTTGATTTTCCAACTCCTATATCCCCGGCAAGTAGAACCGAGCCTTCCGGAAATTCAACCGTGTTTCTCCTGTAGTCGGCGTCGTAGCTCCTTATGTTCTCGAGTTCTACAGACTTGAATCTCACGTGAGTTCATTCCATTCCTTTTCTACGTCTAGGACATTCAGAATCGCGTTTGTGAGCCCTCTTTCATATTCCACATTGGTCTCGTCTATTCCCTTATCTTGCGACAGAACTCCGAGAAGACTCTTGGTTAGTTCTAACCGTCTCTCTCTGTCCAGGTTCAATAGCTTGTGTTTGCCTACGTGTTCTCTTGCCAGTCTATCCTCTAGTTCTTGTCGACTCTCGGCGGTAACCTTTATCCCCTCATATTCCTTGGCTGCCAGCCTGCTGGTATTCTTCTTGACTAGTCTGGCTCCTCTCTTGTATTGCTCTGAAGCCACTCTTCTCAGGTCTATGTCCGAGGGTTTGCCGGTAGCCAAAGAACCTTCAATTCTTATGAGTACTATTTTTCCCTCCACGACTGTCTTCTCTAGCTTCCTTCGCAGTTCTTCTTCGACTTCGCTGGAGGATTTGTCCTCAGCGTCTATTACGACCGTCGTGACCTCATGCATCTTTACGGTTCTCCATTCTGGCTGTACGGTACCGTTCTTCTCGGTCACTATGTAGAAACCGCCCAACTCTAGGGTCTCGAGTTCTCTGAAGTTGTCAGGAAACAATGGTCCGGGATAAGCTATCTTACCGTATCCTTCCCAGTCAAGTATCATCTGTTTATGTACATGTCCTCCTGCGTAGTAGTCGCAACCTGGAGGAAGCAGAGAAATGGGCATGAATCTCGCCTTCTCAAATTCCTTCGGTTTCAGCTCTTCTAGGCCTGAGTGGAACATGAAGATCTTGAATCCGTTCTCTCTCTTCACGGAGTCCCTGTCTAAGTTCTTATACAGCGTCCTCTCTAAGGACCCTCTTCTTCCGATGAGTCCTGTTATCTTTGCTCCCGTTTCCTTGTCAAGTGTGAATTTCAATCTCAGCCGACCGTCATCGGTTTTCTCGCCTCTGCTCACTCTAGTAAGCAACCCCGCTTTCTCTAGGACTCGGGTTATAGTTCTTCCCGTGGGTGAGAAGTCGTGAGACCCTTCGATTAGGTAGATGCGGATTCCCTGATCTCGAGCCTTCTTCATTCCTTCGACAGCCCTCTCCAATACTTCGATGGGTGGTCTACTTGTTTCGAAGAGGTCGCCGGAGATCAGTATAAAATCCACTTTCTCCTCTAATGAGATATCTAGAGCTCTTTCGAAGCACAAAAGTCCTGTTTCTTTGAGAGCAGCCTCTCTCCATCCTCCCAGATGGCAGTCTGCCATGTGAGCGAATTTTATTCTAGATCCACTCCGGTGAATGCTGTATCATTCTTCCTCTGTCCTTTTGTCTCCGTATTCTTCAGCTGCTCTTCTACAAATGCCTTGAATAGGGGAATCTGTATGGGTACGGCGAACTTGGTGAAGTTGCTGCTTATGATAGCCTCACCCTTGTCGAGGCTTGCAATATTCCTATCGTCTTGAGTGAGATCTTGTGCAGCGCTATTTATGACTGCAGTTCTCTCCGCAGCCATCTCGTTGCCGAGTATTATCTTTGTGTTCATGTTTGCTAGGACAGTTCTAGGTATCAAGCTCGTGAGCTGCGTGATTCCGATAAGGCCGATCTGGAACTTTCTTCCCTCTCTGGCGACCGTGCTGTAGATGTTCTCTCCTTTTGTGGATAGTATGTCGCTGCCGATCACTCTTGGAGCCTCCTCTAGGACGAGGCTGATTACCGGTTTTTCAAGAAGCTTCCCTTGAGACTTGTATTCTTGATACCTTCGGAAGACGGAATTCGTCACTATGCTCCCTATCAGTAGTTCTGCGTCGTCGAGGAGTCTTGAGGTGTCTATCACCACAATCTTGCCTTCTTCCAAGGCTTCGATTATGTCCTTTATCGTTGTTTCACCCGATACGCTGCTGAAAACCCGATTTCTACATAGGAGTTCACCTTCTTTCACGTAGACGCCAAGGATGGTGTCAAATCTTCTCTGAAGGACCTCCAAGGTTCGAGGGGACACCCTTTCCATAGGCTCGGTGGATACCATTATCCCTTCTATCCACTCGTCCTTGTATCTGGCGTGGTAAAGTTTGATTGCATCCTGCTGTGCATCCGAAAAATACACTATGCCGTTGAAGTGCCAAGGTTTGATAGATCTCAGGTTGACCACTAACGTGTTAGTTCCAGTCAGAGGTCTCGGGGAGTAGTACAGTACATTCTCCCTTGCTTGGGGGTGATCCTTTAATCCAGAGTCGTGTCTTCCGTAGTACTCATCATGGGGGTCCAGAACCAGTATGCTGATATCTTCTAAACCCACAACGCTCCAGAGCATGACTTTGACGAGGTTGCTCTTTCCCCTCCCGGTTGTGGCAGGTATTAAGACGTGATGGCTGAACATTTCTCGCCCATTCATGTACACGTCCACATCCAGTACTTTTGATCCGCTTCTCACCTGCCCCAAGAAGACGGGGTTTTCCGGCTTCACCAGGAATCCTAGATCCTTCTCGGTTGCGTATCTGACAGAGGAGAAGAAGGGGGGTAGTGTTTTAGGAATTATAACCGCGCCCTCGCCAACTAGGGCTATCGGCTTCGCATCAGCAATTACGTAGTTTCTTAGTTCGGGTTCTAGGAAGTCCAGGCTTGTACCATAGCCTTCAAGCTTCATTCCTGCGAACAGTTCTCGGTTCTGATCAGATATCTGGCTACCATAGGTAAGGTCGAAGACTTGAAGGATGAGCTTTCTACCCCTATCCTCGGCTACAAGTAAATCTCCAAGTTCGAGCTTCACCCCGCTCTTCTCTCTTATCGTGATACTGGCTTTCCTGCCGCTGACTATTTGACCGGCTACCTTCATAATATCACCCAACCATCCTGTTTAGAACGCTGTGGGCATCGGATGATTCTATATGGCTGGAGAATTTTTCCCATTTCTCCTGTCTTGAGATCTCGGAAAGGGTCGACATCCTGTACCTGGGTAGTTCTCTTGAACGGATTCGGGAGTGTGAGTCGGCTTCTACGAGCCCATAGGGGTATCCTGGAAAACTGATGTCGGAAGCGTTCTCCGCCAACCCTCCAAAGATGTCGGCTAGCTGCTGGTCGTCGAGTCGTCTGGTCTGGTTTTTGTAGATCTCGTATCTGAAGACTCGTTCCGAGTCGGGACTAAGCCTCAATAGGAAGATGTCTGCTTTGTGTTCGGTTCCCCTACAGTCTGCGATCGGATGATAGTACCACGAACCGTAGGGGATTCGGTGCCTTTCAGCAAGTTTTCGTGCAGCCCCCAGCAGCGAGAGTCCGGAGGAAGTGTAGAGACTGCTCCTCTTCGCTAAACCCGTGAAAATCACTCCTCTCTGCTCGGCAATCTCGTACGCTCTCTCAGCGTATTGCGGCTCATTTGTGATGGGGACTTGAAGGGTTCCATCTCGAATCAAGACGTCACCTTCTTTCAATTCTTCTCCTATGACCTGAACAGAGAAAGACCACTCTGCAAACCTTCTTGAAATTGAGGCAACTCTGGATATGTCTGCCCGCATACGTCCTTCCGTCAGCGAGTTATCAACAGAGCTAAAACAGAGGTCAGCCTCGGCTGGAAGGGATGACGCAAACCTGTCACTGAGAGGGAAGATCATTGTATGGTAGTGGATTTCTTCATCCCTGAACTTTGAGTAAGTTGCTGAGAGGAACTCTATTCTTCTCGGGAGATCTCTCGGCAGAATCCTCTCACTTCCGTTGAACATGTTGAAGCATACTCGGTTGACCTGTATCGAAAAGTTCGGGGCTCCTAGTATCTCCTGATTTCCCCCGTCTACAAACGCCAAGGTTCGGTCAGTTGTCCCTCTATAGATTTCTTTGAAATTATCCGGTGAAAACGGGTATGTAACATAATTCTCACTACCAAAGAAGGGATTGCCGAGATCGCGATCCTCGATCTGCCGATCCAAGTTCTCAATCAATTTTCTAGAGGCCCTAATCAGGATTTCAGACACCAACCTAAACGTAGAAATTCGGAAACAAAGTTCTTACGCTCCCAGCGTTAAGTGGATGAATGAGATTCCTGTGGAGTATGTCAGGATTGTGGAAGATATCGAAAGATCTCTTTAAGAGCATTCATTAAGACATGTATGAGACTCAGAGGGGGATCATGCCTAGGCTTCATATAGACTCGCTTGGTACTTGTATAGTTCATGTGATTTCCATCATTCGATCAAGGGCTTTCTTGGCTCGAATCCTGATATCCTCTCGCACCTCTACCTTGTACTTCTCTTCTTTAAGTGAAACATACGTCTTGTACAAGGTATTCTTCTTCATTTGGATACAAGGTCCGCATACGGTGAAGTATCTCTTTTCTGGGGCCGCCCTCTTCAGCCTGTTCACCATCCCCATCTCCGTACAGACAATGAGTTCATCTGCATCGGTCTGCTTTGCGTATTCCAGCATGCCCGAGGTGCTGGAGACGTAGTCCGCTAGGTCGATTACCTCTGGTCTGCACTCGGGGTGGGCGATGATTTCAGCGAGTGGATGCTTTCTCTTCGCTTCCAAGACCTGCTCCTCAGATATACTCTCGTGGACGATGCAGAACCCAGGCCAAGGAATTATCTCTTTAGTGGTTTGTCGACTTACGTAGTGTGCGAGGTTTCTGTCGGGGATGAATATGATCCGTTTCTCTAGGAGGGAGTTCACTACCGAGACGGCGTTTGAGGACGTGCAGCAGATGTCTGACTCCGCTTTGACTTCTGCTGTCGTGTTTACATAACAGACCACTGCTGCATCTGGGTACTTCTCCTTCGTTTCTCTCAAGCTCTTACTGTCTATCATTGCTGCCATCGGACAAAGGGCGGTCTTTGTCGGGGTCAAAACATATTTTTCTGGGTTGAGTATCGCTGCGGATTCTGCCATGAAGTTGACTCCGCAAAAAACTATTATGTCTGCGCCGGTTCTTGCAGCATTCTTGCTCAGACCGAGGGAATCCCCTATGTAGTCGGCGACGTCGTATAGTTCGGGTCTCTGATAGTTGTGTACGAGTAGTACTGCATTCTTCTCGGTCTTCATCGATAGGATTTTATGGACCAGCTCTTGTTCCTGAAGATCTGTCTTTTCGACGTCTTTTTCTAGTGATACGCGACTTCTATGCAATATCGTCGCCTCCTTGCCTAGAATTGCTGATGTCTTTCGATAGGTCTATTGGAGCGATCGTGAGTACGTATTATAAACCTATCGTGATGAGCGGTCAGAACTCGACAGAGGTCTCAGTCGGAGCCCGACAGGCAATCCTATTATTTCTACTTCTGCGTCCGGTCTTAGGTACGTCCTCTGGTGGTTCTTCTAGGCATTCTGACAGGATGCCTTGGGGTCGTCTTATTTGGGTTGTTTCCGTTTTCGAGAAGCTACCAATATGGGAATGGCGCCTATCAATCCTAGGATGCTTCCTTCCCATGGAAAGCCTGGTATTATCGGCGGCTGACTCTGGGTTGTCTGTGGGGTTTGAAGGCTTAGGTATAGGTCACCCCAAGTGACCTCTTCCTCTGGTGCGCCTTCGGCATGGGCATTCCAAGCTCTTATCCGCAGCCTGTAGGGACCAGGGTTCAGTGTACTGGTGTCTAGGTTGTATTCATGCCACTCGTTTATGCCCTCTGCGCTTATCCGTGTCATTCGCTCTATTCGGGCGTCATCGTTCTCGTCTATGAGCACTAGGTCGGCTTTCATTGATTGTTTGTGGGGTTCTTTCAGGGCTGCAAGAACTCTCAGTTTTGTCCCGTGTTCCACAATGTGGGTCTGTCCCGGCCATTTCTGTTCCCCGTTGAACTCGACGTATCTGAAGATTGGTGCTGCACTCGCCTCCTGCAATTGAGCGGTGCTGATAGCGCATACAAACAGAAGTACCATTACGATCTTTAGGAGGGATCTCGGATTCAATTCTTCCTCATCCTCGACTTCACCTGACTATTCCCGGGAAGTATATATTAAAGATCTCTCGGCATTTTTCAGGTAATGGGTATCTTCCCTATTGAGGGTATTCACTTTAAAATGTAGGAGAAACTGGATTGTCACGTTTCAGAGTGATTGGTTTACAGACTTTTTGTCAACGGTTAGGGGTGGAGTAAGGTGAAGGTGTATGCGGTACCATGATGTCCCTCGTTTCTCTTGTCCACGGGGATGATCGCTACAATAACGTCCGAGGCACACTGGATCTTCTGCGAGACGAGATACGCGAATCTTACGACCGAAAGATGAGGGTTCTGATCAAACCGAATCTGGTCTCCACCTCTAGGCAACTTGCTTCTACGCATGTCGATGCGGTAAGGGCTGTGCTAGACTTCTTTGCAGAAGTCAACCCGGGAGAAGTGATTATTGCTGAGGGCTCGGCTGGTAATACTCTTTCTGCCTACAGGAACTTCGGGTATCTCGCTCTTCGAGATTCGTACGGTGTGGATCTAGTCGACCTCAACGACGATGACTACGTTGAGGTTCCCATTCTTGACAGCGCCTTTCATGAGGCGAGCATACGCGTCGCCAAGACCATATTCGACTTCGATTTTCGGGTCTCTATGGCAATTCCGAAGACTCATGACTGCGTCGTGGTCACTGAGTCTCTAAAGAATATGGTCGTTGGTAGTCTTGTCGATGGCGACAAGAGTAGGATTCATCAGGGATACCCTGTTCAGAACATCGATCTCTTCAAGATAGCCTCCTTGATTCCAGCTCAGCTGGCAGTGATCGACGGTTTTGTAGGCATGGAAGGAGACGGTCCAGTGAGTGGCGATCCGGTTGAGATGGGGATTGCGATCTCTTCCTGTGACTTTATATCGGCCGATGCGGTGGGAGCCACTTTGATGGGGTTCGACCCCTTAGATATCGGTTACCTTTATTATGCCCATAAGTTCAAACTGGGTTGTGCCGACCTGGAAAACGTCAGAATCCTCGGAGAGGACCCAGGGGATCATATCCGATCCTTCAGACCCCATAGAGGATATAACGAGCAGAAGAAGTGGAGGATCCCTGAGAAAAGGATGAAGGCGGTCCTCGATTGGCTGGATGTGAACAAGTAGATTGTTGGCTGTCGCGATCCACAAGACCACAGTGAACTTATTTCATATTCTTCACTAAGTATCCAGATCCAACTTCTTTCTGGTATCCTTGTCGGCATATGTTGAGAGAATCTCGCCGAAGTAGAGCGTGCTGAAATCTCTCGAAGGATAGATCTCTGAGAGTAACCCTTGGTCCAATGTATCTGCTGACACCTTAAGCCTCCCGATTGTTCTGCACTCGTAGTGTATAGCGCACTCCTCTATTATTGGGGTTTCCACTTTTCTTCCGGGAACAGCGGTAAGCCCTGTTTCGCTGAACTTGTCGTGATCTCGGCCAGATACGGTTCCACAGAAGGAGGTCACGTTTCTCATCCCTCTGTAAGGCACATTTACTGTGAAGTCTCCATTCTCCTCCATCAGACGACGCGTGTATCTCGACTCTCTGACAGCAACCATGTAGACTGGTCTTCGCCACAGGGTCCCGATGAGTCCCCATCCTATCGTCATCACGTTCGGTTTTCCGTCTGATCCCGTGGAGACTAGGAGGAGCCCCCCGTTTCTGAGCATGTATTGCATCTCGTCGAGATAGCTTATCGGCTGGGCTCCGATCTTGCTCATCCTAGATTCTCACCATCTTCCAATTGTCCGGTTGCAGGTTTCTGTATTTCGACGGAACATTTCTTTTGTTTTCCGCCTGGTTCAAGTCAGATCTGGAAAGGCTTTTTAGCCTCTCAGTAGCTCTCCAGAATAGATGTTCCAGACGCATCGGACGACGACGCTGATCGGTTTCTTATTCCTTGCACTTGGGGCCCTTATACTCCTGCTCCCCCTTCTTGAGAAGGTGGTTCCTTCGTTGGATAAGCTACCATGGTTCTTGGTTTACGTTTATAAACGTGGAGACTTCTACTTCGTGACTTCGCCAGTCTTGATAGCTCTGTCTCTATTCTCTCTTCTCCTGTACCTTGCGAATCGTACCTAGTGACCGCGCCGTTTTGTCTTCTGCTAGTAAGTAAGCTGTCTTTTACTCCTGCTGTGGTGGTTTTCTTCGGTCATCCATTCTCCATTTTGTTCCTTCCGGCGTATCTTCCACAAGTATCCCCATATTTCTCAGCTTCTCTCTGAAGAGATCCGCCTTTATCCAGTCCTCGGCTTTCCTAGCCTCTTCTCGGAGTTTTATTAGTCTCTTTGCCCTTTCAGGGAGTTCTTTCTTCTCGCCATTCTTCAGGGAGAAGCCGAGGATCTCCCAGAGCGTCTTCAGGGCTTCGGCGAACTGGTCAAGCTCCGAGCCGGGGGTTCCTCTCTCGAAGGCTCTGTTGGCGGTTCTTACCATCGTAAAGATGTTTGCGATGGCCTTACTGGTATTGAAATCGTCTTCCATCGCGGCATAGAACATTTTCTTCCCTTTTTCCACTTCTGGCAGGGATTCCCGTATTGCAGAATCCTGATTTGATTCTGTCGACTTCGATCTCCTCCACTCCAAGGCTTCGAGAGTATTATGGAACCTTCTCAATTTCTGGGTGGATTGGGTAAGGGCTTCTTCGGTGTAGTCTATAGGACTCCTATAATGTGTTGATAAGACAAGAAGTCTGAACGCCTCTGGGTCGACGGTTTTCAAGAGATCTCGAACCGTTATGAAGTTACCTAGGGATTTCGACATCTTCTCTCCGTTGATCGTCAAGAATCCGGTATGCATCCAGTACTTGACAAAGGGTTTCTTTCCCGAGAAGGCTTCGGATTGTGCAATCTCGTTTTCATGGTGAGGAAAGATCAGATCCCTTGCCCCTCCGTGTATGTCTATCTCGCTTCCCAAATATTTCCGGGACATCGCCGAGCATTCGATATGCCATCCGGGTCTACCTTTACCCCATGGGCTATCCCAACTCGGTTCTCCTTCCTTCGCTCTCTTCCACAAAGCAAAGTCCATGGGATTCCTCTTGTTCTCTTCTACTTCCACGCGGGCCCCTGCTTGGAGATCTTCTATCGATTGGTTCGATAGTTTCCCGTAATCTGGAACCTGTGTTACGTCGAAGTAGATGTTCCCTTCGACTTCGTATGCGCATCCCCTGGAAACTAGGGTCTCAACCATCTCAATTATGTCAGTAATGTGTTCGGTGACCCTTGGGTATCTCTCAGCCTCTAGGAGTCCCAGTGCTTTCATGTCTTCGTGGAAGGTCTCTTCGAACTTCTTTGCCAGCTTCAATGGATCTTCGCCAATCTCGTTTGCTCTGCGTATTATCTTATCGTCGACATCTGTGATGTTGACTATACACCTGACTTTGTATCCTATATGACGCAGATACCTTACTATCGTGTCGAAGGCGATGTAGGTTCTTGCATGCCCGATGTGGGAATAGTCGTACACTGTCGGACCGCATACATACATTCTTACCTCTTTGCCGCTTCTCGGTTCGAACTTCTCCAATTCTTTCGTTAAGGTGTTGAATATCCTCGTAGGGTATTCCTCCTTGTGATGTTGTCTACACGATCCTTATTTCTTGGGTTGGCTGAGGGCTGGATTTTTCGTCTTCTACACCTTCGGACTGAGTATTGTGCTTTACGGATCGCGTCTTCTGACTTGGATCTCAATTGTCGGATATAAAACCCAAAGGTATCATCTAGTGCATGATTTCCCTGAAATGAATTTAAATAAAGATACACAATTGACAGTAGATGATATAAGGAGCCACGATTTCTTCTGCTGGCGTCGGTATCAAAGAAACTGTAAATATGAATTGGTTTGTGGTAGGGTTGGATGATATCTCACAGGCAAGTAGGATTCTGAAGGAGTGGAAAGGCAGCTCGTACATTTTTGGGCAGAGCGTGTTGAACCAAGTCGGGAGGTTTGTTCAAACCTTTGGGAAGAACACACTTCTGGTGGGATGTAAGGATAAATGGGCTCAGGCGCCTCGCAAAACTATCGAGGAATCGCTTGAGACGAATAGGGTTTCCCATGTCTCTGTTCTCGACGCTAGACCTAACGCTCCTCGCGAAGATCTGTACAGAATAGCTTTGCAGGTAGCAATATACAAACCTGACAGCATAGTTGCCTTCGGCGGGGGAAGCACGATTGACGCTTGCAAAGCGGCGAGTGTACTTGCAACCTATACCTCAAAGGAAGTCAATGATGTACTAGACGTCGACTGGTATGAAGCGTGCACAATAGATCCTTACTTCGGTACGGGTATGGTAACCAAGATTAGGGAAGCAACCGGCAGAGACGTTGTTCCAGTGGTCGCAGTTCAGACGGCAGCCAGCTCTGCCGCTCATTTGACGAAGTACTCTAACATCACCAACCCAATCACGGGGCAGAAGAAACTCATAGTAGACGAAGCGATAGTTCCTAAGGCGGCAGTCTTTGACCATGAGACAACCCTAGGGGCACCCAAGGATCTTACACTTGATGGCGGACTTGACGGAATCGCCCATATGTGGGAGGTTTTCATGGGCGCCACCGGAAAGGACAACTACGAAAAAATCAAACACACAGTGATTCCGGGTATCAGGCTAATTGTGAGACATTTGAAAGTGGCTCGGGAAGAACCCCGCGACATCGAGGCTAGGACTGCCTTAGGCATTGGCACAGACCTCGGAGGATACGCCATAATGATGGGAGGAACGAACGGTCCCCACCTGGGGAGCTTCTCCCTAGTAGATGTCTTAACCCATGGGCGAGCATGCGCCGTGCTTCTCCCCTACTACACCGTTCTCTTTGCCCCTGCTATCCAAGACCAACTCAAAGCAGTCGGACCCATATTCAAAGAGGAAGGGTACATTGACGGGGACATCAAGGGTCAAGAGGGACGAGAACTCGGAGAAACTCTCGCAAGAGGTATGATCAACTTCACAGAATCACTAGAGTTTCCAACCACTCTCAAAGCTGCCGGCTCCTCTTCAGAGCACTTGGACAAGATGATAAAAGCAGCAAAGGACCCACAACTAAGAATGAAACTCTTGAATATGCCCATACCGTTGAACCCAGACAAAGGTGACATCGAGAAGTATATGAGACCGGTTCTAGATGCAGCGTTCACAGGAGACCTGAAACTCATCGAAACAGTGAAGACCTAGATAGACAACTCTCCTTCATATCCGCTATCCAAGAATAGTCCTATCCGCCTTAAGCCAGTTTTCGGACTTGAACCCCCTACATTAGGTTTGAAGCGTAAATCTGGGATGCCGTGATCGAATGACTGATATTCAGGCATTTGTTGAGACCTTTCACAGTACAAAGCTTAGTCTAATGGTGGTTCAAAACAACTCTGTGGTCTACTCGAGTAGAGAAGAGGGTATGCATCCTCTACTGGTTGCAGTCGAGTCGAGCGGGGCGTACCTACGGGATGCTCTTGTACTCGACAAGGTAGTGGGACGGGCAGCGGCCTTGCTACTCTGCTATGGGAAGTCGAAACACGTCTTCGCAGATCTAATGAGTGAGAAAGCACTGCAAATCCTCGATATCCACGGTGTAGCGTATAACTGCGGCCAGCTGACCCCTTATATACTGAACAAGGATTCTACCGATCTCTGCCCTTTTGAGAAGCTTGTGAAGGATATATTCGACCCCAAAGAAGGGTATCGGCTGATTTCCGAAAAGTTGAGTGTGATCCGGAAGACATAACATACAGTCTACAGAAACCCCCTGTATGACAGGGAAAAACATAGGCCAGTTGAACTTCTCCCTAGGATCGACTGAATCGGTTAAAATCACTTGCATAGACAACGATTACGTTGATTCTCGTGATCTTCTAGCCGAGCATGGCTGGTCGGCATTAATCTCGACTCCAGACGCTAGAATTCTTGTCGATGTCGGTCAGACCTGGCAGGTTCTCAAACACAATTCATTGCAGCTGAAGACTGATCTGAACGGAATCGACTCCGTTGTGATAACCCACGGACATTATGATCATGCAGGGGCAATTCTGGACATCTCTAATTCACTGCCCTCAAGAACCAAATTCGTTGCCAGCTCAAAAATCTTCGAACCTAGGTATTCTACGAAACGAAAACTGAGGTACATTGGTCTCCCTGGGAGAGGGCCTGAACTGGAGAAGATCCAGGAAAGATTCCATACGTGTGAAGAACCCGTAAAACTAGCTGAGGGCGTTTGTACAACTGGGGAGATTCCACGTGTAACCGCCTTCGAGGTTCCTAACGAGTACTTGAAGGTTCGGAGAGAAGGACGCCTCAGACTTGACTTCTTCGAGGATGAGCAAGCCGTGCTGGTGAACGTACGCGGTCTCGGAATCATTCTTGTCTCGGGGTGTGCTCACGCGGGAATCGTGAATACCTTCGAACACGTTCAGAATCTGACTGGGAACAGAGTGCTGGGGATAGTAGGAGGTCTGCATTTGAGAACTGCCAGCGATCATCGAATAGAATCCACCATAAGGGCGTTGAGGAGGCTCAATCTTAGGCTTCTCGCACCGGCTCATTGTACCGGCTTCAAGTCCTCGGCGAGGATATTCCAGGAACTTCCAACGATCTTCAAGGTCGTCTCGGTCGGGACAGACCTAAAGTTCGGGTGACTCGAATCTAGGGAAGCTGCTATCCCCCCTTTCCGTGATCTCGCTGCTTCAACTGTTGACTGCCTGAGATTCAACTTCCAGGTGCCGCAGTAGTTTTCCAATAGATTCTATTAGATGGCTCTTCTCGTGTTCGAAGCCCCCTATCGCCTCCATTACCTCTTCGAAACCAGCCATAACCTTCAATTTCTTTCTTGAAACCTTCGGCTTGTCTTCCTTGTTGCTAAGGGAAACGGCTAGATCTCTTGCCTCAGCGAGAAATCTGGAGATATTCTCCGACGCTTCTCTTTGTCTCTTCTCGGCTTGTTCTAGCCTCACTTTGATCTTCTCAATATCCTTGAATAGACTTTCTGACATGGGTCATCACGCTACAAGTTGAGGGCTTCCACAACCTCGTTGATGCCTCTTCCTTCTCTAAGGCAAGTCTTCACTACCTTGATTGTCGGGTTGATCTCTCTTGCTTGGTCGGCGAGTCTATTCGGATCGATAACCATGGCCTCTGCTAGATCGATCTTGTTGATTACGAGTAGTTCGCATCCTTGGAACATCATTGGGTGTTTCAGCACCATGTATTCGCCTTCGGTGACGCTTATGACGACTACTCTTGTGTCTGCTCCAAGATCGAATTCTATCGGACATATCAGGTTGCCCACATTCTCGATAAGGAGCAAATCGATCTGGGATAGGTCTAGTTTCTCCAGAGCTTTTCGAACCAGGTTTGCGTCTAGATGACACTCCTTGCCTGTGTTCACTTGGATTGACTTAATACCGTGTCTTCTCACTCTCTCTGCGTCGATATTGGTGGTTACGTCTCCAGCTATCATGGCGATCCTATACTTTTCCTTTAAAGCCTCAGCAATAGCCTCGATCAGAGAAGTCTTACCGGAACCTATCGACCCCATTATGTCGATTGCCTTAACGCCTGCCTTTCTTATTTTCCTACTATTCTCTTCGGCCAGCTCCTCGTTCTTCTTCAGTAGATTCTCCTCGAGTTCGATGTCGAGTATCAAATCGTCATCGGGTAACACAACTTCGTCTTCTTCTCTTGAAACCATCCCTGTTTCACCTTGTCAGCGAACTGTGAACCTCCCCACTTGATTTTAGCTTTATTCTTTTCCCTGAACGACTTCTGGACTGACTCCTAGCTCAACAGTTAAATAAGGAGATTCGAGAGACTCATCGATTCCTGATGCACGAATTCTCGATGTGCGAAAGGATTCTGAGAGTCGTCTTGTCTGAAGCGAGAAAGCGTTCTGCTGAGAAGATCTTAGAGGTAAATCTTGCAATAGGAGAGTTGACTTTCTTAAATCCTGAACAGTTACGTTTTGCATTCGAGGTTCTTTCTGAGGGAACACCTGCGGAGAAAGCAAAGCTGAACATTGAAACGGTCTCAACGAGAGTCAATTGTCCTCAGTGCGGATACCGTGGTCCAATCTTGTACGAGGGACCGGAGAATCATTTCGGCTATGCAACTGCATTCCTGATGTGCAAAGTTTGTGGATGCCGTGATCTTGAAATCGTCTCTGGGAGAGAATGCACGATCAAAAACCTTAAGGTGGTAGCGTCCTCTAGAGACGCGGCTTGCAAGGAAGGCGCTTGACGTAAGCGAAAGAAGCCTCGAGAACTCTTGGATCGGCTGTTATTCGTCGTGTTCGTCTTCTGGGTTGATACTGCTCTCAGAGACGTCATGCTATTCAATAGAATTCAAAATTGGGGAGTTGCAATCCTGATGGCTGCTTAAGGATTTTACATTTACCCTTTGGCAATTAAATTCTCTGAGATGTTTTGAGGCTGCATTGCTGTCGAATTGTGTGATTACTATGTTTCAAAACCAAACATGAACTCATGTAATATTCTTAACATCTCTTGTAATATATTGTTAATAATTGTAATCATTGTGGATTGATATGTTACGGATTGTTCAATCTGTGACGGATGCGATTTTTCAAAACTGTTAAAAGTTGGACGATCTGTATCGGATTATCGTGTCACATAAACTCTTGGATAGGACTCTATTGAATACTGGAGTCGCTGACGCCAAGACATCTGCTGTCCAACCGTTGATACGTGCAATATCTGAGCCTTAATCATGAAATATCTCCGTTAATCGACATTCGGTGACTTTAATGAATACGATAACTCTCTATACATCAGTTGGTTGTAATCATTGTTCCACGCTTAAAAAATGGTTGAGAGAAAAATCAGTCGCTTTCGTGGAGAAGAGTCTGTCCGATACGAACGTGATGTCAGATTTGATCATGTCTGACATCTACCTTATGTCAGCACCCGCTCTGGAAGTTTCTGGAAAATTCTACATGGTTGAGGAGCTCTTCGTCGGAGACAGGATGAATGAGAAGCTGCTTGAGCAAACTTTGGAGATGAACTAGTTTGCCCGAGGTCCTAATCCGAGAGAAGTCGAAGTTGGGTCTCCGTAAGAAGATGCCGGCAGTTCGCACTAGCGACGGCCATCTGCTCCCCTGGGACAGAGAAGCGATACTCAACCAATTGACGAAGGAAACAACGCTGGCGAGGACGTTCTTCGGCATACCACCAATCACCAGACACGAGGCCGAAGAAATAGCGATAAAGGTGGAACAGAGAATCCGGCTGATGGAACTGGAATTTGTTAGCGGTCCGCTACTTCGGGAGATAGTCAACATCGTCCTCCTTGAGGAGAGTATCAGTAATCCCGAATACAAGATCTACAGAAACATCTTGACCCGAGTTGGATGCCCAGTCTACGACGCTTATGAGATAGATGTGGGAGACGGTTTTGAGGCAAGGGAAAACGCCAACCTTCAACCCAACTCTGAGACCGCACACAAAAAGAAAGCAGACCGTGCCTCCAAGGAAGAGTACCTCCTGCTCATGCCGCCGGACGTGGCCGACGCTCATCTTTCGGGTGATCTCCACATCCATGATTTGGACTATTTCGGTACAAGACCTTTCTGTCAAGACTGGGATCTACGATATTTCTTCTACTACGGGTTTATGCCCGACGGGTTGGGAACCAGAACCTCTGTCGCCGGACCGGCCAAACGTCCTGAGGTAGCAGTGCTCCACTCCGTAAAGGTTCTTGCTGCGGCGCAGACCAACTTCTCTGGGGGAGAAGGATTCTACAACTATCTGGTCTTCCTGGCACCATATATGGCTGGTCTCTCGTTCAAGGAGGTCAGCCAACTCATGCAGATGATGTTCTTCGAACTGACGCAGATGTATGTCGCTCGAGGAGGTCAGCCAGTCTTCAGCAACATCCAAGTCGCACCAGGAGTCCCGGAACTATGGAAGGACAAGCCAGCAGTATATCGTGGCAAAGTCGGACCTGAAACCTATGGGGAGTTTGAAGACGAAGTCAGGTTGATGTTCAGGGCGCTCAACGAAGTTGCCTTGAAGGGAGACTATTGGGGTAAACCATTCAATTTCCCAAAACTTGAGAACAGCCTAGAACCAGATCTGTTCAAGCCAGAATACGATGAGGATTGGCTGCTGGTTCACGAGGTTGCAGCAAGACATGGAAGCCCGTACTTCGACAATCTGATGCCTCCCTACAGAGGATATGGAAAAGGGGTTTCTTGCTACCAGTGTTGTGCGTACTGCTTTGTGGAGACCCCCGGGAGTGACCCGGATTTCGAAGAGAAGATGCACTTTGTAGATGGAAAACACTTCAGCATGGGTTCTGAGCAGGTTGTCTCGTTGAACCTGCCGAGAGCCGCCTACCGGGCAGGGGGTGACGATAAGAGGCTCTTCGAGGAACTCTTCAGACTCATGGATCTAAGTATCCGCGTTTTCATGGTGAAAAGAAACTGGATGAATCTGATGCTCAAGAACCGGAGGATTCCCTTCGCCACGCAGAAGCCTCGGGACCCTGTGACCGGAAAACCCGGTGCCCCGGCAGTAGACTTCAACGGGCTGGTCTACACGATTGGTTTGGTCGGAGCCAATGAGATGGCGCAGTATCACACAGGGGCTCAGCTCCACGAAAGTGCTGACTCGGTGAAATTTACAATCAAAACATTGCTTGAAATGAAGAAATACTTGAAGGAGCTTCAGACAAAGTATGGGGTTAGGCTTGCCCTTGCCAGAACACCTGCCGAGTCTTGTGCCCAGAGGCTTGCGGTCGCAGACGTGACGAATCCTGAATTCAGTGACCGGAGTAAACAAGTGATCAAGGGAGACCTGGATACTGCTGGAGTAATGATGCCGAAGGGGTTGAGGGACGTTCCTATATACTATACCAACGGCACTCATACCTATGTTGGAGCTCATCTCTCGCTAGGGGAGAAAATCGGTATCGAGCATAAGTTCTTTCCAGTCCTTGATGGTGGAAACATGTTCCATGCCTGGATCGGTGAGGAGAATCCTGACCCAGAGGCTCTCTATAGATTGACGAAGAAGATTGCACTTGGAACGCAGATCGGATACTTCGCCTACACGAAGGATCTAACGATGTGTGATTCTTGCGGTTCAATCTCTGGGGGACTCAAGGACAAGTGTTCTAACTGCGGTTCTTCGACCGTGGAATGGTGGTCTAGAATTACTGGATACTATCAGAACGTTACTGGATGGAACAAAGCGAAGAGAAGGGAGCTTACGGATCGATATCGAGTAAGAGTATCATTGTAAACACGACAGTATCAGGCTTCTTCCTCAGACACAGAGTGAAGGTAGTCATCTTTCTTGTACTCTGTATCAAAGGTGCCCTCGGTAAACCCTTGTGGTGGGGCAGCCTAGACACTCCTCTTCAAGGAATCTCTTACACTTCTTGCATTCTACCCCGCCACACGGAGTCTTCTTCTTCGTTTTCTTACCGACAATTCTGACGGGAAGGAATTTCGGATATCTTGGAGGACCACCTATCTCTATGGTCGATGTCCTTACTCCTTTCTTTGTCCGTAAGAAACAGGTTCCTAGGACACTCTCAAGTGTCGAAAGGTTCTCGGCGAGGACAATCGCAACTATCTTTGATCCTCCGAGGGAAGCCAGGTAGACCGTTCGAGGGCATTTTTCAAATTGTTCGAGCAGTTTGTTGAGTCTGCTATAATTCTCTACCTCCGCGGTTACCATGGCGAGTTTAACATCGAGTTTTTCGCCGTTCAACCCTGAGGAGATGTTGATCCACCCATCTTCTCGGAGTTTGTCCAATCTTCTCTTAACTGCTACATGTGAGACACCTACGTTCTCCGATATCCGAGAAAGCGAAATCCTGCCGTTTCTCTGAATATTCTCTACTATCCTCTTGTCCAGTTTATCGAACACCAAATTATCTCACAACTAGTAATATTCATGAATTCTTTTCTACACTCTTTAAAATAGTGCGGTTGCTTCTCCCGAAGTGTCAGGGATCACGAGAACCCCATCATATTTTTCGGAAATAATGGGATGCGACCCTGCGCTGTATATCCAATTATCTAATACCCCTCAGAAGGTTCTCTAAATCACTTGGAAGAGTTCCTCCTCTTCTAAAGAGATAATCTCCTCGTTTAAGTCTTGAAACGATAATGGCTGCAACTTCAGTGTGTCTTCGATCTTCTTGAAGATCCAGTCTTTTAGTTGTATCCTTAATTCATGTCTTCCTGAATTGAATCTCGCTACAGGTCTGCCTAGGTCTTCGACTTTGATCTTCCCCTTGCCTAGGGTGCATCCAGTCGACCATTGAATACCATCGACTGTACATGATATCGGAGGTTTGGTTCCAGTCTCCACCACAACAGATAGGGGGCCGTGTTGGTCTCGAATAGGTTCGAGGTTAAGCCTTTCTAAGGCAAGCTGTCCCATTCTAACTCCGACAACAAGGAAGGGGCCTAGGTGACCATGAAATTTCGCTGCTTTCGTAAGAGTTTCTCTCAGCTCCTCCTCGATTGTGTTGTCGCTTGCCGATACGGGCTTGCCTGAAGAAAGAGTCAGTTTCTCCGATGCAACGTCAACCTCTTGCACGTAACAGCCTTTGAGTACCTTTTGCTTCCCTAGTATGTCTCTCAGAACGACGCCATTCTCAGTAGTCTTCACATATACGGCTTCTTCGAAAACCTTCTCTTCATCTACGAAGACTTTGAACTCACACATCTATTCATCAACTCTAACGATTCAGTATGTGGCTAGTATTATTCCTAAGCACAGAAGTATTACTGCGATAGCTTCCTAAATAAGACTATTCTGGATTATCCCGGCTCAAAGGTTTCTATTTGTGAATCCATCCGATTACTCTTATAGCACCAATTCAAACGGATAAGGCTCCGTTGAAACTATCTCCTATTTACTTCCATCTGTCGGGGTCTGGAGTACGCATGAAAAGAAAAGGAGAAAGAATGCCAATTGAAATCCTGAAGGCATTCCCCCCTTCGAGAGAGGATTTCGCTTTTAGTTCAATTATTGATCCAACGGTTATCCTAGCATACAGTATCACGAAAAGGTGTCTCGCTTTGGGCTCCTAGGATTCTGCCTCTTTCTCACTCAAAGTGGTTTGCGATATGTCTGTCGAAATCGTGTCGATCAATGAACCGCTTTCTACAGTTTGGACACGTCCACATGTTCTTGATCCAGTCGGTGGGGACATTTGCATTCGAGTCGGTCATTTTGAATCACCGAGTAAGTTCGATCAATTACCTTGGAGATCTATATGAACTTTTTCTTGATCGGGTACCCTGCAGAACTGGAAAAGGTTATATAGCGTACTCCTGCTTCTCTCATGAAGCTTCGATTTTGGGCTTCTCCTAGATACAAAGGGGCGATCGTAGTCAATTGGATGTCTCAATACTCGAAAGGAACGAGAACTTTGGGCGGTTCCTTATCCGTGGGATCTCGGTGCCTTTCATCAATTCGTTGCGTCGAACAATAATCTCCGAGGTGCCAGTGATGGCTATCGACGATGTCATAGTAGTCGAGAACTCCTCGGTCATGAGTGATGAGATGTTGGCTCATCGTCTCGGACTGATCCCCCTGACTACTGATCTGGACAGGTACGTCCTACCCAAGAATTGTACGTGTCAAAGCGAATTCGGTTGTAGTAAGTGTAGGGTTGTTCTAACCCTTGATGCTGAGCCTGAGCAGTCCGCGATCACGGTCTACTCTGGGGATATCCGTCCTGAAGATCCAGGAGTTAAACCTGTCCGTGAAAGGATTCCGCTGATCAAGCTTGTACCCGGTCAAAGGATTCGACTTGAAGCCTACGCCCGTCTTGGTCAAGGAAAGAAGCACGCTAGGTGGCAGCCTGTCTCGGCCTGTTCATATAAGTATCTACCTGACGTGAAGATACGTTCGAGGCGCTGTACTCTCTGCGGCGAATGTGTAAAAATGTGTCCCAAGAAGATCTTGTCCATCGACGGCAAACGACTTGTAGTTGACAATCTACCGGACTGCACTCTCTGTGAGGATTGCGTACGGGCTTGCCCTTTAGATCCCCCTGCAATTAAGATTGTACCGGACAAGGATTCTTTCATATTTCAGGTGGAGTCAACGGGGGCTCTGCCTGTAGATCGACTGGTTACTGAAGCAGCTGATCTCTTGGCTGAGAAGACTCGGGTTTTCCTTAAACAGCTGAAGGAGCATACAAGTTGATGATGAGCATATGAGATCTACAAATGAAGAGCTAATCAAGCTCACCCGTTTTCTGAAGAAGGTTTCCGGTGAGAAGGATGCCGGAGTGTGGCGGGCTACCGCTGATCAACTCGAGAAGGGTAGGAGCCGACGAGCAGAAGTAAACATCGGCAGGATAGCACGTTTCACTTCTGCCAACGAAACTATCGTGGTTCCTGGAAAAGTTCTTGGATCTGGAACGATCAATCACCCCGTACGGGTGGCCGCTTTCGAGTTCTCAACTTCGGCTATAACGGCTATCGCCGACGCAGGCGGTAAATGTCTTTCTATAAGGGAATTGGTGGAAGCCAACCCCGCCGGGAAAGGGATTAGAATAGTCGGGTGAATAACGATGCTTGTCTCTAATAATGCTGGAATCGTATTCGATGCCGATGGATTGATCCTTGGGAGAATGGCGAGTGTGATAGCCCGAGTGCTTCTAGATGGAGAGACGGTATCTGTCGTCAACGCAGAGAAGACAGTAATCTCTGGTAGGAGGTCAAGTCTTATCCGAGCCTGGAAGCACTTCCTGAAAGTCGGGTCGAAGGCAAGCCCGCGATATGGGCCGTTCCACTCGAGGCGTCCTGACACAGTTCTCCGTGATGCGGTTCGGGGTATGCTGCCAACCGACAAAGCAAGGGGTAGATCCAGCCTGAAACGATTAAAGGTGTACATAGGGATTCCCGAATCTCTCAGGGAATCAACCATGAAGACGATTCCTGAGGCCAGCTCTAGGGACCTACGAGGTAGGTACATCACGCTTGATGATTTAACGGTGGAGATAGGTTGGAAGAGGCAGGAGGTCGCGTAGATTGTCGTCGGCGAGAAAGAAGATTCTCTTGACAAGTGGGAAACGGAAGACCGCCATAGCTAGGGCGACCGCAAGGCCCGGAAAAGGAAGAATAAGAATCAACAATGTTCCTCTCCCTGCATATCAACCAGAGATCGCCCGGGAAAAGATCATGGAACCTCTTCGACTCTCTGACCCTGAAACCTGGAAGGAGATCGATGTGAATATCCAAGTGAAAGGCGGGGGTTTCATGGGTCAAGCAGAAGCGGCTCGTATGTCTCTTGCTAGAGCATTGGTCCAATGGCATAGAGGAAAAGAGGTAAGACGCAGGCTGGTCGGGTACGACAGAACCATGCTGGTCGGCGATCCTAGGAGAACTGAACCAAAGAAGTTCGGAGGGCCTTCGGCCAGAACTCGCAGACAGAAGAGCTATCGATAGGCTCGAAGCAGAACATGTCTTTCTTGCCTCCTCAAGGCGTATCGGATACTTGGGTCTCGATGTAACGGTTATATACCATAGGCAGTCCAAGTAAGGCGAACTACGAGAATCGTTGAATTCTTCGCGATGGTGATATGTCTTGATGATTCCTGTCCGATGCTTCACTTGTGGAGCGGTAGTCGGTGATAAATGGGAGGAGTTCGCAAAAGCAGTCAAGGGAGGCGAGGATCCGGGAGAGGTTCTGGATAGGCTCGAGGTTAAACGGTATTGTTGCCGCCGAATGGTCATGTCGCATGTTGATATGCTTGAAGAAATCTTAAGATTCTACGAGACATCAAGAAAAGAAAAAGAGAACCTTGTGTAGGATGGAGGCTTGAATTACCATTGAGTATAGAAACCATGATAGATACAATTCACGCCCGGAGGATATTCAATAGTAGAGGCATGGACACGATAGAGGTTGACGTCTCGACCTATGGGGGGTTCGGTAGTGCTGGTGCCCCAGCCGGCAAGAGCACAGGAAAGTTTGAGGTAGTTTCATATCCAAAAGGGGGGGTTTCCAAGGCAATTGAACTTGTCACAAAACTCGTGACCCCTAAACTCGTTGGGATGGACGCGGATGGACAAGAAGCAATAGATCGGTTGTTACACGAGATCGATGGGACTACAAACTTTTCGAAGATCGGTGGGAACACCGCGTACGCGGTTTCCTTGGCCGTGGCTGAAGCCGCGGCTTCTTCCCACGGGATACCACTCTTCCAGCATCTCGGTGGAGTTGTATCGACGTATCTACCTCATCCCCTCGGTAATGTTCTTGGCGGTGGCAAGCACGCCGGTGGCAAAGCTCCCGACATCCAAGAGTTCTTGGCAATTCCCGTCAAGGCCGATTCCTTCAGTCAAGCAGCCCACTCAAACATACTGGTTCATCGCGCGGTGCGGGAAAGAATAGAGAAAGTTGACGGCGGCTTCACCGGAGGCAAGGGTGACGAGGGAGCTTGGGCTCCAAACTTGGGGAACGACGAAGCCCTGGAGATCGTATGCTCCTGTTGCGAAGAGGTTTCGAATAAACTTGGGGTCGAAGTCAGAGCCGCCCTTGATGTCGCGTCATGCTCCCTCTGGGATGCAAGGACCGAGAAGTATGTCTACTCACGAGACGGTGTCAAGCGAGATCGAGGTGAACAGATCGAGTATATACGTGAGCTCGTCGAGAAGTATAGGCTTGCCTACGTCGAAGACCCCCTCGACGAAGAGGATTTCGAAGGATTTGCGGAGTTGCTTCGGGGCGTGGAGAATTGTCTGATATGCGGAGACGATCTCTTCACCACCAATATAGAACGCCTCTCAAAAGGTATACGTCTGGTGTCTGCGAATTCGGTTATAATCAAACCCAATCAGATCGGAACACTGACCGACGCTTTGAAAGCCGTCATACTTGCCAAGAGCGTAGGATATGTGCCAGTCCTGTCACATCGATCGGGTGAGACTGTAGATGTGCATCCTGCCCATTTGGCGGTGGGTTTCGGCTGCCCGATAATCAAGACCGGAGTAATCGGAGGGGAGAGGATAGCAAAGATCGACGAACTGCTCCGGATAGAAGAGACACTTGGCTTGACGGCAAAGCTTGCAGAGCTTAAAATCTAATAGGAGGGTTGGATACGTCACTTGAAGAAGAGCAGACACCAACAAAGACGTTCGAAGACGAAGAGCTAGAGGCCGCGGGAGAAGCAGAGCTGTTGCTGCCAATTACCACCCTACTCTCAGCTGGAATTCACATCGGGACTCGAATCAAGACTGGTGAAATGGATCCCTTCGTGTTTCGAGTGAGGCCTGATGGGCTCTTTGTACTCGATGTCAAAAAGACTGATGACAGGATAAGAACGGCTGCGAAGTTCCTTGCCCAATTCGACCCTTCCAAGACCATTGTCGTCTCTGCCAGACTATACGGTAGAACCCCTGTGGCAAAGTTCTGCGAGGTCACTGGTTCCATACCTGTGTTTGGGAGGTTCATGCCAGGGCTCCTTTCCAACCCCTCTTACGGGGGTCATATTGAGCCTGAGGTAATCATCGTTTCAGATCCGAAGGCGGATGAACAAGCCGTAGATGAAGCAGCGATAATTGGCGTGCCTGTCGTGGCCCTATGCGACACGGACAATAGCATATCTCAAGTTGACTTCATCATTCCTACCAACAATAAAGGTCGTCGTGCCTTGGCTACGGTCTACTGGCTTCTTGCCCGACAGATCCTCCGGGAGAAAGGAGACCTCTCTGAGGAAGCAGACCTATCAGTCTCGATCGACGATTTCGAGACCAAGCTCGCAGAAGTAGCTATAAACATCCCGGAAGAATAGAGTCCCGAAATGAAGATACGGTATCCAAGTCAAGCCGGCGCTTTCTACGCAGGCTCAGCTTCGGCTCTTCGATCTCAGTTAGAGGGCTGTTTCAAACACAAGTATGGTCCAGTGAAGATACCGCAGGTTCGTGAGGGTCGACCCAAGAAGACTATCGGACTCGTCGTTCCTCACGCTGGATATATGTACTCTGGACATGTAGCTGCACATTCTTATCTAGCGTTGGGCTCTGACGGTACGCCCGAGACGCTGGTGATCCTTGGCCCGAACCATACTGGTCTAGGCAGTGGTGTCTCGATCATGACTGAAGGGGCTTGGCGTACACCGCTCGGAGATGCAGTCATAGACAAGGAGGTTGCAAATCGAATCTGGCGGGCGTCTGGAATAATCGATGTCGATGAGGACGCCCACCGCTACGAACATTCGGTCGAGGTCCAACTCCCATTCCTTCAGTACATGTATGGGAAAGCGTTTAGGTTCGTCCCAATAACCCTAATGATGCAGGACCTAGAGACTTGTAGAGAGATCGGAAATTCCATAGGTTCTGTGGGAAAAAACCGAGATCTTGTAGTCATCGCTTCCACCGATCTAACCCATTACGAACCTCAGCAGATAGCCGAACAAAAAGACTCTCTAGTCATCAAAGCTATCTTGGAACTTGACGAGGAACAACTAGCTGATGTTGTAGTCTCCAAGCACATCTCTATGTGTGGAAGCGGCCCGGTCCTATCGACTTTGGTTGCGGCAAAAAAGCTCGGTTCAAAGACTGCACGATTACTCAGCTATCGAACCAGCGGAGACGTTACGGACGATAGAGACGCCGTCGTTGGGTATGCCTCTATCTCCCTTGAGATCTAGCACCAGAAGACTTTTCCAAGATAGCGGTAGTTTCTTCTGTAGGTCTTTCTGGGGATACCGATCGTGAAGGCATCTGCTTCGGCACCAGGAAAAGTCATTCTCTTCGGCGAGCATTTTGTCGTCTACGATGAACCTGCGATCGTAATGGCGGTAAACCTTAGGGCAGATGTCTCTGCTGAAGAGACTCAGAAACCCGGTGTTCAAGTGGAGTCTCAAGATCTCTCTGTCTCAGGGACCTTCATAGAAGACTCCTATACTCCCCGAGTGGGTGGAACGCGAGGAAAAGCAACATTAGAACCAATTTATCTCGCGGCCAAAGCCGTCCTAGTCCAACGAGAGTTGAAGGGTGGGCTTCACATCAAGGTCAAGTCTGAGATTCCAATCGCGGCAGGATTGGGTTCCTCTGCTGCTGTAGCGGTGGCCACCGTGGCGGCGGTTGGAAAAGTTCTCGAGGTCGGTCTGTCAAGGGAAGAAATTTCAAAGCTTGCATATCGGGCTGAAGAGTACGTGCACGGCAAACCATCAGGGATTGATCAAACTATCAGTACTTTTGGAGGTGCAATTACCTATAAGCGTACCAGCGGGTTCTCCCCTCTCGAGATGTCGACCCCAATCTCCCTCGTGATAGGCGATACAGGTCAGAAACGGTCGACCGGGGGACTCGTCTCCATGGTAAGAGAAAGAAGAGACAGGTTTCCTGAGATCATGAACCCGATTATCCGAGCCGGTGGAAACGTTACCCTCTCAGCGATCGAAGCTCTCCGTGGAGGGGATCTCCGTAGCCTCGGAGAACTGATGAATGTGAATCACGGTCTCCTCTCCGCCATCGGTGTATCCAACGAGATGTTGGATAGGCTCGTAAACGCAGCAAGAACGGCAGGTGCCTTAGGATCAAAACTGACCGGGGCTGGAGGAGGCGGATGTATGATCGCTCTGGCTGATCAAGGCAAGATCGGTGAAGTCGCGGAAGCGATAGATAAGGCGGGAGGAAAGGCTCTCCGTGCATACGAGTCCTCCGAGGGGGTCGAGGCTTGTCTTCTCTGAAAGGTTTAGTATCCCTCAAGCTCGGTGGAAGCGTAATTACGGATAAGAACTCATACCTGAAGGTAAATGACTCCGCCATCCGCAGGCTTGCCGATGAGATCGCAGGATCTCGTGTCTCCGAACTCATTATCGTCCATGGAGCTGGTTCCTTCGGGCATCCCTTAGCGGCTAAGTACCAGGTTAAGGAAGGTTTTAAGCGTGATGAACAGTTACTTGGCTTCTGCAAAGTTCGTATGGCAATGATCGAATTGAATAGGCTTCTAGTCAACGCATTCTTGGACGCGGGGATCCCCGCAGTGCCGTTGTTCCCCTGTTCATACGTAACAACTTCTAAAGGGCGAATCGAAAGCATAGACCTGAAACCGATTCGTGAACTATTGAGAATAGGCTTGGTCCCTGTGACTTGCGGTGACGCTGTGTCAGATCGTGCCTTAGGATTCACTATTTTATCAGGGGATCAGCTCATTTCAAGTCTCTCGGTAAGCATGAAGGCGAGTAGAATCGTCGTAGGTGTCGATGTTGATGGGGTCTTCACGTCAGATCCCAAGATTAATCCAGATGCTGACTTGGTTAGTTGTCTCTCTCTTCGAGAAGCAAGGAAGATGCTTTCCTCCCTCGGTAAATCCGCTTCGACCGATGTGACCGGTGGCATGTTTGGGAAGATCCGTGAACTCCTTTCGGCTGTGGAAACCGGAATTGAGATCGTATTGGTGAATGCGTCTGTACCAGGGAGATTGTTGGAAGCACTTACGGAGAAAGACTTTGTTGGTACAAGGATCGTTGCTGGTGAATAGGTGTGAATGATGTTACCGAGAAACGGAAAGCAAGCCATTTGAGAATATGTTTAGACAAGGACGTTCAAGCCCGCACTGTTCGATCGGGTTTTGAGGACCTAATTCTTGTCCATCGCGCTCTCCCTGAGA
Organism: uncultured Candidatus Bathyarchaeia archaeon; assembly: GCA_964596985.1. Lineage (GTDB taxonomy): Archaea > Thermoproteota > Bathyarchaeia > RBG-16-48-13. Next base: position 59,158 of record CAZQWG010000001.1, on the reverse strand, counting down.
TCGACAAGGACGAGATCGACATCTCTAGGTCTTTCTTGGGCAAGCAGATGGAAGCTCCAATCGTTCTGTCGGCTATGACTGGCGGTGTGAAGGAAGCTGAGAAGATAAATGTTGTCTTGGGCGAAGTGGCTGAGAGATTGGGGTTGGCGATGGGGGTTGGAAGTCAGAGAGCCGCTATCGAGAATGGCGGTCTTGTAGGAACGTTTAGAATCGCTAGGGATGTTGCCCCAAGTATTCCTCTGATTGCGAATCTAGGCGCTCCCCAGCTGAGGGCTGGATGGGGTGCAAAAGAAGCCTTGAAGGCGGTCGAGATGATCGAAGCGGATGCTCTGGCTATCCATCTCAATCCACTTCAGGAAGCCGCACAACCGGAAGGCGAGCCGAGGTATCGGGGTGTTTTGAGTAAAATACAAGAAGTCAAGGAAGAACTCACCGTTCCTTTGATAGTGAAAGAGACGGGTGCAGGAATCTCCTGTGAGGACGCTAGACGGCTAGAAGACGCTGGGGTTGATGTCTTGGATGTCGCTGGGGCTGGGGGTACAAGCTGGGCGGCTGTAGAATACTATCGTGCAGAGGAGTCTGACAACGCTGTAGGCGTCAGGTTGGGTAAGACCTTCTGGGACTGGGGGATTCCAACCGCTGCGAGTATCGTAGAATGCGCGAAATCGACCTCTCTGCCTCTTATTGCCTCTGGGGGTGTCCGTTCTGGTCTGGACGCTGCCAAGGCAATAGCGTTGGGTGCAAACATGGTCGGTATCGCCCTACCCCTACTCAAACCGGCAACTAAAGGAAGAAAGGAGCTTGAAATGGAGATCGAGCTTATACTAAACGAGTTGAGTTGTGCGATGTTCCTTACGGGTGCCAGAAGCTTGGAGGAACTGAGGCGAGTTCCCGTTGTTGTGAAGGGTACATTGAAAGACTGGTTTTCCTCAAGGGGGTTTTCTTTGAGAGAGTCGCGTGGGGGGATTGTCGATGTTTGAAGACTTGACGAATGAGATCTCAGAAAAGATGGTGCTTGTAGATGGGATGATTGACCGGATAGTATCTGACAGCAAGGAGCCCAAGGTTCTCTATGAAGCGTCAAACCACCTCATAAAGGCCGGGGGGAAACGGGTTCGCCCCTTCGTTGTCTTAAAGTCCTGTGAACTAGTCGGAGGGTTAGAAGGCACCGCTCTTCCAACCGCGGCTGCTGTCGAGTTGCTCCACACCTTCACTCTGATTCACGACGATATAGTAGATCGATCATCCATCCGCAGAGGTGTAAGTACTGTTCATACGGTCTGGGGTCTCCCGATCGCCATCACTGCCGGTGACCTTCTCTTCGCAAAGGTCTACGAGGCAATAGTAGGGTACACGGATCCGAAGACCGTTTCCTCAGATCACCTTCTCCAAGTGATGAATATTTTGACGAAGGCTACGATCGAAGTTTGTGAGGGCCAAATACTGGACCTTTCCTTCGAGTCTAGGACTTCGATCAGTGAGTCTGATTGCTTAACTATGATTCGGAAGAAGACTGCAGCACTCTTCGAGGCTGCCATGAGATCTGGAGGAATTATCGGCGGCGCAGAACCCCAGGAAATCGAGAAGCTAGGTTCCTTCGGGTTGAAAAGTGGAACGGCGTTTCAAATCGCTGACGATATTCTAGGGCTTACCGCCAGTGAAGGTGTTCTCGGAAAACCCGTTGGAGATGATCTGCGGGAAGGCAAGAAGACGCTTCTCATTATCCACGCGCTTGAGAAGGGAGATGAGAATCAGAGAAAGATAATACTTGGTTCCCTTGGAAATGAAGACGCACCTGACGAAAAGATACGTGAGGCAATCGACGTGCTCAGGGAGATAGGGTCGATCGACTATTCTCGTGCTCAAGCCGATAAACTGGTGGATCAGGCAAAGAGAGACTTAGATGTATTCCCAGAATCACCGGCGAAACGGATTCTCTTGGACCTAGCCGACTTCTTCATGGCAAGAAGCTACTAAGTCTGTCTCCATGACAGAGTACGTATGTCCTTGCAGACTACTTCCTCACAAGGTTTTATTAGCCGTCCGTTTTCTTCTCTAGATCTGCCAACTCAATGATTCTTGTTTCGGTGGACTGATTGTGCGTTCTGAGATCGACGATTTAATTCGAAAACATGCTTTAATGAACGCGATACGCCACGGCGGGCGGTCAGAGGTACAACCGGTTCTCGGAAGGATCCTCGCAGACCGTAAGGAACTGAGATCTCGTGTAGATGAGATTGCCAAGCAGGTCCATAAGATCGTTGAGGAAGTCAACCTAATGTCTCTCTCCGAGCAGCGAGAGACCGTTGAGGAGTCTTGGCCGTCTCTCCTAGAAGAGAGGAGAGTAAAGAAGACCGAGAAAGGCCTTCTTCCTCTCTCAAATGCAAACAAGTTCAATCAAATTGTTACCCGTTTCTCTCCGAATCCTGACGGCGCCCTTCACCTGGGATCTTCCAGAGCGATAATCTTGAGCCACGACTACGCGGAGAAGTATGACGGGAAGTTTCTTCTCAGATTCGAGGACACAGACCCGAAAGGGAAACCCCCTATCCTCGAACTCTATGCGGCGATCAGAGAGGACCTATCCTGGCTGGGATGCGATCCCGACGAGGAGATCATTCAAAGTGATAGGCTTCCAATCTACTACGATCTTGCCAAAAAGATTCTAGCTCTTGGACACGCCTATGTCTGTGAGTGCTCCCCCGCTGATTTTCGGATTCGAATACTTGAGAATAAGCCCTGTCCCTGTCGGGATGGAACAACCGAACAGAACCTTAAACGATGGGGGAAGATGTTCACCAAGGATTATGCAGAAGGAGCAGCGGTAGTAAGAATCAAGACGGATCTCAACCATCCAAATCCGGCAGTCCGTGACTGGCCTGCCATCAGGATAATCGACACTGAAAGATATCCGCATCCTCGAACCGGTGACAGATATCGCGTCTGGCCGCTTTACAACTTCGCTTGCGGTATTGATGACCACCTTTTGGAAATAACTCACATTATCAGGGGCAAAGAACATCTGACCAACGAGGTCCGTCAGCGCTATCTCTACAACCACCTCGGATGGGAGTATCCAGTGGCGATTCATTATGGTAGACTGAAAATCGTCGGTTCTGTGCTAAGCAAATCGAAGATACTCGCCGGGGTAAGAGATGGAACCTACGAGGGATGGGATGATCCTCGACTGGCAACGTTGTCAGCTCTCAGAAGGAGAGGAATTACCGCTGAAGCGATTCGTAAGATGATCTACGAGGTGGGCCCGAATCCTATAGATGCGACATTAAGTTGGAAGACTCTCTATTCTCATAACCGTAAGATAATAGACGGTATCGCAGATAGATACTTCTTCGTTTCGAATCCTATTGAGATGACAGTATCTGGAATACCAGGTAATTTTTCGGCAAAGCTCCCACTCCATCCTGACCACGAAGAGAGAGGGCATAGGATCTTGAAAGTTGTTCCTGAACACGGTGTTTACTCGTTCCATCTCTCAAGCTCTGACTTGAAACACCTTGTTGAGGGAAAGACCGTGAGACTGATCGGCCTCTTCAATGTTCAAGTGAATCGGAGTAATGAAGACGTTGATGCGAGTTTTATTAGTGAGTCCTATGAGGAAGCTCGTAGGTCAGGAACACAGCTCATACATTGGATTCCCGGTGAGACCGGAGTAGGGACAAATGTGCTGATGCCTGATAACTCTGTTACAACAGGACTCTCCGAGAATTCTGTTCACCGACTCAAACCAGATCAGATCGTACAGTTTGAACGTTTTGGCTTCGTCCGCGTCGATTCTATCGGTGAGACTCTTTCTGCTCGTTTTGCTCACAGTTGATTCCTAAGAGTGTTCGGCTCTGACATCCTGGGTCCCAGTCAACTGTCTCAAATGACCGTAGAACCCGCTCAATGAGAATACCCGCACATCTCTGTGAATCTCTTAGATGTAATTCGCCGACGATAACTCGGCATCTCTACCTTCGAGTCCCTGACTGGCTCTCATTGGGTTCTTGTGGACAGAAAGCTTCTTAAACATGAATTATCCTCATTTTTAGAGCCAGTTCATTTTCCAGAACTTCTAGATGAGGTGAAGGCCCGATGACTAAGCCTTTTTACGTTAAATTCGATGTTCCTAAGGGTCTCTCGGACGCTGCCTACGAGGCGGTTCAGATCGCTCGGGATTCCGGGCGCATCAGAAGAGGAACTAATGAGACGACTAAGTCTATAGAGAGAGGTGTAGCAAGACTTGTCTTGATCGCCGAGGACGTAGAGCCTCCAGAGATCGTCGCTCACCTACCTCTACTCTGTGAGGAGAGGAATATCCCGTACATATTCGTACCAGACAAGTCTCAACTTGGTCTGTCTTCTGGTATTGATGTCATTTCTGCAGCGGTCTCAATTGTAGAGCCTGGAAACTCTGTCGACCTAGTTGAAGATATCGTCAAGAAGGTTGAAGAGCTGAAGAAGCAATAATACGCGGTTTGATTTGAATTGAGTTCGCGTCAAAGAGAGGCTGAAGGGCCGTCACCAGCCGAGGTTATCCAGATAGTCGGTAGGACAGGGGTGACTGGTGCAGTTATGCAAGTTCGAGTGCGGATACTTGCAGGAACGGATAAGGGTAGGATTCTAAGTAGGAATGTCAAGGGTCCAGTTCGGATTGGTGACATCCTCATGCTTCGAGAGACAGAACGTGAAGCTAGAAAGATCAAATAGACCTTTTGGGGATTCTTGATGCCGAGGCTAAATCGATGTTCTTTCTGCGGCGATGACTTTCCTTCTGGAACAGGAACTATGTACGTGAGAGTTGACGGAACGATTTACTGGTTCTGCTCCAGTAAATGTAGGAAGAATATGCTGGAGTTGAGCAGAGATCCCCGGAAGTTGAAGTGGACCCAGCATTATGGAAAGGAGGAACGACGGATCTGATCGAACGGACGTTCATTATGTTAAAACCAGAAACCCTGATGAGGTCTCTAGTTGGTGAAGTGCTTTCCAGGATTGAGAATAAGGGTCTGAAGATCGTCGGTCTTAAATTGATACAACTCTCTCAAGAGAATGCTTCCAAGCTCTACGAAGCCCATCACGGGAAACCCTTCTACGATCCTCTGATCAAGCATGTAACCTCGGGTCCGGTTTTGGCCCTTGTAGTCGAAGGCCCGAATGTCATATCGACTGTCAGAGGGATGATTGGGGCAACAGATCCCCAAGAGGCTTCGCCTGGAACTATACGTGGTGATCTCGCTCTGATTACGCGAAAGAATATTATTCATGCGGCGGACAGTTTGGAGAGTGCGAAACGGGAAATGAGTATCTTCTTTTCTGAAAGTGACCTAGTCGATTATGAGAAACCAGTTGATAGGGGGTTCCTACTCTAGTATACATGCTTGGAGGAAACTGGCCGAGTTTTCCTAATTGAATTGTTTAAGCTTGAGGAATTTCGATGAAAATCAACATTATCTCTGATCTCGAAAATGTCTTGCTGGGGCGTAGAGACATCGTTTTCTACGTATCGCACCCATCTTCTGGAACCCCAACCCGAATAGAAGTTCAGAGTCAGATTGCCGCTATGCTCAATATTGAACCGGACTGTGTGTACGTGGCGAGTATGCTGTCTAAGACCGGAGGGGACTCAACGGAAGGAACTGGTCGGGTATATGACTCCTCGGAGAGAGCCAGACTAGTTGAACGAGATCATATTCTAAAGAGGAATACTCCTCCTGGGGAGGTGGCCCAGGCTGGGGAGGAGGCTCAGGCAAAACAAGAGTAGTATGGTTGGATAATCTTGGCTGAGAAATCTAATGAAAAGGAATTATCTCGTCCCCGATATTTGATTGAGGACGGTAAACTTGTCCGTCGACTTAAGGAGTGTCCGAGATGCGGTTCTTCGATGGCTGTTCATGCTAATCGTTTCGCCTGCGGTAAGTGTGGGTACACAGAATTTTCAAAGAAGAGTGATTAGCCTTCTTTCATCTTGTCTATGACACGTTTGATTTCGACTTTTTTTTCCTTGGTTACCTCTACTACAACGAGCCCTCTCATGGGTTGACCGTAAAGCACCAATGATCCGATTGGGGAAAAGAGGATCGCTGGCAAGGTCAGGAGATCTTCTTCCCCATCGACAACCACTCTTGTTTTCTTTTTTAATCGAATTGCCTGTTTGACTGCCATCCAGGCCTCCTCGGTGATCTCGCCTGCTGGATTTTGAACGTGAATTGTTTGTTCCAGATCTAGAGAAACCGGTCGAGTGGGTTTTCTCATTATCCTATTGTCAAGGATGTACACATCTGCGTCTAATCCCCTCTCCAAGACTCTTCTTGCCGTGTAGTCTCCGACCACTATGATCGTGGCAATCTTGCGTTCTTCCAGAATTCGTTTGAGTTGTTCGGTCGGCGGCCCTTCTTCTTTGGTTAGTAGCAATCCTAGAGGTTTCTTAAGTTGTCTCCTGACTTCTTCTGTCAGTATTTTTCTCGACAACCCTATCGAACTCTGATCGCGTATCGTCCAGGTTTCTTCACACTCATCTTCTGTGCGATCAGAGATTTGTCTGCGTCGACGACTATTGCAATGCCAGTCCAATCGTCGGAAAGATTTGTTGACTTGCAGTTTGGACAGATATAGCCTGACGTGATGAAATGACAGTTTCTACAAGCTTTTCCCGGCATTATGATCATCCCTTTTTCTGGGTATCTTGACTTGTCCCTTTCGCCTTCTTGATGTCTTCCGATATCCAATCAAGCTTTCCTAGGTATGGTTGCCGGCACGTTAAACCAATTTTTCCGCTGGCTCCTCCCTTGCTTAGGCTGACTGCTGTAATTCGTGCTCGAACCGGGTCCCCTTGGGTTAGCCTTCTCTGGGTTTCTTTTCCTAGAAGTATTGCTTGTCTGTCATCGTAGGAGATGAAGTCGTCCATTATCTGGGATACATGAAGGAGTGCGTCGATGGGTCCGATCCTGACAAAAGCACCGAAATCTTCTGTCTCCACCACTTCTCCTTCTGCGACCTCTTGGATCTCAGGATAGAAGGATAAGAGTGTGAACGTGGCACGATGATAGGTGGCGCCGTCTCCAGGAATTATCTTTCCTATCGGATCGACTTCCATGTCTGTGACAAGGATGATATATCCGAGGTCTTCTGTTACTATCCCCTCATATCTTTCCTTCAGCCTTTCGTGGGCGATATCTTCGAAAGGTTCTCCGAATTTCTCCGGGGGAATTCGGATCAGATCTTGGCAGCGGATGAGTTTGAACATAGTCTGGGATAGACCTTTTTCAGTTGTTTCGGGCTGACTAAGAGTTGTGGTACCCTTTATATTCTTTGGGGATTCCCTGCGTCTCTCATTCTATTACCCCATGGAGTTCTAGTTGTCCCTTTCCTCTCATGCTCAGAACGGGAATTCCTCGGGATCTCAGTCTCTTCCTCAAAGACCGATCGTTCGTGGCGACAGGGCTTCCCCATTCCTGAGCGAGCCTTACTATGGTGTCGTCAACTCCCTCCCCCATCCTTGTCTGGACATGGATGATTTTACACTTCTTTGTGAGGGTTAAGGCGAGTGAAGCTTTTCTTGCACCCTTTTGCCGTGTGGCTCGCTCAATCTCCTCGTACACTCCTGTTGGTACAACCAGTTCGACATTTTTCCCTAGGATTTCTGGGATCTCATCGAATATGTCGATGTGGTATTTTGCCGGGGTTATTAAGAAGTTTGAGTCGATGATTACCCGCAGGGGCGGTATCCTACCTAGCGGCATCTTATCTTGTCTTCTACTGGATTTCGCTGACAATTCCGTATCCGATCAGTCGCCATCTATCCTCTATTTTTCGACTTATCGCGACTCTATCCGTTTGATCGATGCAGATCGGTCTTCGTAAATCAACTTCGCACATGTCTTTCTTGGTTCTACCGACGATTCCAACCGTGACTGCGGTTCCCCCATTCAGGACCAGTGATTCCTTTGTCTTGATCTTTTCTACTTTCCTCATTTCTCTTGTTCCGATGGCTTGTTTGAACAGGTGGGTCTCGAGTTCAAGGCGTTTGGCGACGGTTGGGAGCGTCCCTGGTCGGCCGACGGCGTTTCCAACGAGTCCGTCGGCTTTTGTGAGTGAAGGATCGAGTTTCGTTCCGATTCCTACGAGACCTCCGCATGTAGCCTTTTTCACTCTTTGTCCTCCTGCATAAAGGGTTACTACTTCGGAGAAGAGGGGTTCGTATTCTGTTCTCCCTTTTGATTCTGATCTGATTCCGGGTCTGATCTCAACCTCGTCCCCGTCTTTAAGGACTCCTTGTTGAAGCGATCCTCCCAGGACGCCTCCTAGGATTTTATCCGCTTGAATCCCTGGTTTGTTGACGTCGAAAGACCTCACTACGTACATTCTGGGTGGTTTTGAGAGGTCTCTCTTCGGCGTGGGCATTTTCTTTTCAATTGCTTCCAGAAGTACGTCGATGTTTGTTTTGTGGAGTGCTGATGTAGGGATTATCGGGGCGGCTTCTGCTATTGTTCCCTCAAGGAATTTGAGGATCTCCTCATAGTTCTTGAGAACCTGGTCTTTTGGAATCAATTCGATTTTATTCTGAATAACGATGATCTTCTCGACGCCGATTACTCCGAGTGCGGCTAGATGCTCTCTTGTTTGGGGTTGGGGTACCTTCTCGTCTGCCGCTATGACCAGTATGGCACCATCCATAATGGCTGCCCCTGAGAGCATTGTTGTCATCAGAACTTCGTGTCCAGGGCAATCAACGAAGCTGATCATTCTCTGGGGTTCTGCTGGTTCAGCGCACTTGGGGCATTCCTCTTCAACAGTATAACACTCGGGTGGAGGGCATTTTGGACACTTGTAGATGACGGTGTCCGCGTATCCGACTTTGATTGTTATGCCACGTCTAAGCTCTTCGGAGTGCTTGGCTGCCCAAGAGCCCGTTAGTGCTTGGATCAGCGTTGTCTTTCCATGATCCACGTGTCCGGCGGTTCCGATATTTATCTCGGCTTGCCTACTGGGTGTCTTCTTTCCCACTCCGCTTCCCAACTAATAATTCAGCTTTTCTTGGTCTTCTTCTTACTTTGCTGGTCTTTGTCTTTCTTGGTCCCAGCTTTCTTTCTTCTTCTCTTGGTTTTCGTCTCTTCTTTTGTTGTCTTGAACGCTTTCATGTTTATTTGGGAAATGTCTTCTGTAATTGTGTCGCCTCTGACCATCTTCCTCTTTCTTTCTCCGTGAGAACGAGGGTGAAATCCGGGTCCATCGGAGAGTATTGCGCCTATCCGTATTCCTCCGTGAATGCTTCTCCTCATAGGGAACCCGTCTTTGTCCGATCCTCCTGTTATCTGGAATGTCCTACCCTTCATGTCAACTACCGAGCCGTCGACGGTATCACCGATTCTTCTTCCAATCATGACCTGTCCTTTGGCATCGTCGATCTCAAGGGTCTGAGACTTTCCCGTCTCTATATCTGAGATTATTAGTTTAAATTTGGGCAATAGGAGGAACCTCTAGAGTTGTGAGGTATAGCGAGGGAAACGACCGCTTATTAACATTTCCAAGTACGAGGTTCGGTCCTTGACTTTTCATTTCTTTATGAAGCTAGATTCCCCAGAACGGGTCTTCCTTTCTCATAATCTCTATGAGCTCGTGTAACGTCTCTATCTCCCCTTCGTCAAGCTCTTCTTCGAATCTGCTCAGAAGTATTCTGACGTGTTCTTCGGGTACCCGTACGTAGAGTAGGTCGCCTTCGTGAATCTGCCTGCCGACGATTGGTCCTTTCAGCGATACGGCTATCTTCATTCCCTTTTTTGCTTCGGCGAGGTTCTCTTTGCGGTCTTGGATCTGGGATACTTGACCAACCTCGTGTCCTTCGATATTCATGACCATGGCTCTTGTCCTCAGTCTCCCTGCGATCACTTCGACCCCGACTATTGCAGGCTTGCTCCTGTGGAAGACGTAGCCTGGCATGATCTTGATCTTGCCTGGCATGACAAGGTTCTCCAACCCTTTCTGAATTCTCCTCGCTCTCTCTTCATTGGCCCACGCTATGTATTCGTCTACCAGATGGTAGATTATGTTATGTTGGAATACTTTGATACGTCTATTCTGAGCCTCTTTCTTGGCGTCGGCCAGGAGCTTTACGTTGAATCCGAGAATCACTCCGTGGATTGCGTCTCTCTGTTTTACTGAGTCTGCCTCAACTATTTCTCTTCTAGATATGTCTCCAACGTCGGCGAGTCTTATCGCTACTCCATTTCTCTCGAGTTCTGCTATGATTGCCTCCAGCGAACCAAGGGTGTCTGTTTTTAGGACGATCCCTATATTATCTGTCGATACTCTGAGTTTCTCTATTTCATCGGATACCTGCTTCACGTATCTGTCGGTGTCTTCCTCGTTTGTAGCCGAATAGAAGGGGGAGCCTGCGAGGGCCCCCTCAAGGTTTGGCGCGGCGATCTTTATGCCCGCCGCCGCCGCAACTTCGCGGACTGGTGTGAACTTGTCCCTTGGGTCTTTCATCTCGTCCAAGGGTTTAGGTAATAGAAGGGCTCGAACCTTCGTCGTAATCACTTCATCCCTTCCACCAAGTATGATGGGATCTCCCTGTCTCAGAATCCCGTCGTAGATCACGACGTTTATTGTGGTTCCGAGTCCTGTTTCTTCGGACACTTCCAATACCGAGCCTTGGGCTGCCCCCTCGGTTACAGAGAGTCTTTCCTTCATGTACTGTTGGGTCAGTCCAATCAGAACAGAGAGAAGCTCGGGTATGCCTTCTCCTGTCTTTGCGCTTACCGGTACTATTGCGACCGTCTTTGTGAAATCGGTGACTCTGTTGTAGAGTTCTCCTTTGAATCCGAGTCCAGATAGGCTGCCAATCAGAGTGTAGACCTTGCCTTCAAACTCCCTTCGAACGAATTCGTCCTGCTCTTTCGCATTCTTTATGACTGTACTAGTGGGTGAAGGCTTCCAGCCTGGGATCAGATCCAGTTTGTTTGCCGCGATAAGGAAGGGTGTCTTGAATGTCTTTAGGAGGTCGATACATTCGCGGGTTTGGGCCTCGACGCCTTCGTTGAGATCGATTACGAGGATAGCTATGTCGGCTATCGATCCTCCTCTTTTTCTTAGGTTGACAAATGAGCTGTGTCCTGGCGTGTCTATGACAAGTAGACCTGGAATGTTAACGCGGACTCCAAGCTCAGTCAATACTGGGCCGCAGATCTTCTTCAGTGTGTCAGGAGGAAAGTGGCTTGCCCCTATATGCTGGGTTTGAACTCGCCGAAACAGTTGCTTCCCACGATCATTTCCCCAGGCTCTCTAAGGGCTACGGCCGTCCCTCTCATCTTGTCCAGTAGAGTGGTCTTACCATGATCTACTTGGTCGGTCTACGCTTTGTGTCTTATGCGTGGACCTATGACCTAGAACGACCACTATTGGCTGTCTGTTCGGCAATAGCCTCACTCCTTATCGTTTTCGTTTTTAGGTTATCTTGGTGGCAACTGAATTATAACCCTTACACCTTCTTGAGTACCTGACTAGCTTCGCCACGGGACCGGTACCTCGTCAATCCTCCATTTCGGTTTCACGAAGCTCTTTGAATTCTCGATCCTCACTCCTGACATGTATGCAAGGACCGAGGTCCATGAAATCTGTGCGCCACAATCCCCGCTGTACTGGTCTGGGGCGCAGAAGTATCTAGCTCCGTGTTCCTCTGAAATGATTGCAATCATCTCGCGGAGACGTCTGTTGGCAGCTACGCCTCCTACCAATAGAACTTCTCTCTTCTCTGTGTGCGCGAGGGCTCGCTCGGCAGCTTCTGCGAGAGTAGAGAACGAGACTTCTTGAATCGAATAGCAGATATCTTCAAGTCTCTCTGTACCGATCATTCGTTTTGCTGCGGTCAGTAAACCTGAATACGAAACGTCGTTTCCTTTCTGCACGTATGGGAGGTCGACGAATTTTTTTCCCTTTTCAGCCATCTTTTCTATTGCTGTTCCTCCCGGGGAAGGCATTCCGACTTCCCTAGCGAACATGTCCAATAGATTGCCTAAAGTGATATCTTCCGTTTCGCCGAAGATTCTCCATCTCCCGTTAGAGAATGCCGTTATGCAAGTGTGTCCTCCAGAAACAAGTATGACTAACGGATCTTTGTGTCCTGAGGCTTTCATTGTTATCTCGATGTGCCCGATCGCGTGGTGAATAGGGACGAGCGGAAGTGAGAGATACGTGGCGATCGATCGTGCCACGGTAGCCCCGGTCCTCAAGCAGGGTCCTAGCCCGGGTCCTCTTGAGAAACCTACGAGGTCTATTCTAGCTAGTTGATTATCCTCCAGAGTCAAAGCCTTTTTTACTACTGTAGCTGCCACCGAGGCATGGTGTTGAGCGGCTTCTCTTGGATGTATTCCTTTCCCTGGTGGCGGAATATATACGCGTTTGAAGTCTGTGAGCACTCCCCTTGTTGAGGATGCCACACTTGCTCCGAATGTATGTGCCGTACTCTCTATTCCTAGACCCAGAATTTCTCTTTCAGTATTCTTCACGGACAAGCACCAAGAAGGAATACAGTCCTATCAACACGAATGCGGTAACCCAAGTTAGGGCCCCAAGGACGGATTCTTTCTCCCAGCCATATATGAATCCGGCGACACCGATGACGATGAATATAACCCCTATTATGATGTTCTCTTTCCAGATAGTTCTTGAACGATTCTCCTTGTCCTGCTGAGAATCTCTTTTCATAGTTGTATCGTCCTGGAGTTTCCTCTCTTCGTGTGATTAGGGATAGATTCGAGGTATCTCTTATCTCGGTTTCTACTCAGATAATCCTAATTAGCGCAGCTGCAAGAAGATACGGGATGGCAGATGGGTTTTCGGCGATCGTCTATCAATCACAAGAATCTCTCCGAAGCCTCTCCACCTGGAAGTCGATTAGTACGGAGAGGAGCCGAAGCGGTCCTCTACCGTCTCAAGTGGCACGATTTAGATGTGGTTGTCAAACGTAGGATTGTAAAGCACTACCGTATTCCGAGTCTAGACCTTAAGATACGACAGTTCCGTACCATCCACGAATCATGTCTTCTTCATGAAGCGAAACTGGCAGGAGTGGCGACACCCCTGATCTACTCTATTGACTTGGAGTCCACTTCCATTATTATGGAGTATGTTTCGGGGGACCGCCTGAAAGACGTCTTGGACGATCTGGAACCTTCACAGCTGAGTAACCTGTCAAGACAGCTGGGCACTAAAATAGGGGCCCTCCACAAGGCCGGTATTGTGCATGGTGACTTAACCACATCAAATATGATACTTACCTCTAGTGGAGAGATCTGCCTTCTAGATTTTGGTCTCGGCGAACGTTCAACCATCCTTGAGACGCGAGGAGTGGATTTGCACATTTTCAGGACGATTCTTATGAGTACTCACTATTCCAACGCAACGGATTTCTTCCAGGGCACAGTAATCGGTTATAGGAAGGAACTGGGTCGAGATGAAGCCGATGCGGTTCTGAGGAGGGTGGATGAAATAGGGAGGAGGGGAAGATATGTCTCGCTCAGATGAGCCGATTCTCTTTGCTACAAGCAATACCCACAAGTACCAGGAGATCTCCAGTATCCTACTCGAGTATGGTATTACTGTTGAGCGTGAAGATGTCAAGGGTTTCGAGATTCAGTCCGACAGTCTCGAGGAGATTGCAACAGTCAGTGTCAAAGAGGTAGTAGACCTTCGTGGCGGAATGGCTATCGTTGAGGATTCTGGTCTCTTTATCGACTCGCTCAAAGGATTCCCTGGTCCATACTCCTCCTACGTATTTGGAACCTTAGGCAACTCAGGGATTCTACGTTTAATGAAGGATTCGGACCCCAGAACAGCCTACTTCCAGTCGGTCTTAGTCTATCTCCAACAGAACGGTCAACCCACCTCGTTTCAGGGGACTGTTCTTGGGAGAATCTCCGAGAGATCATCTGGGTCTGGAGGATTCGGTTTCGATCCGATATTTATTCCTGAGGAAGGTGACGGCAAGACCTTTGGGCAGATGAGCGTAGAAGAAAAGAATAGGCTATCTCATAGGTCAAGAGCTACTCGAAGATTCGCGGAATGGTACTTATCTAGGAGATAGTTCCATACCAACTCGCGGACCGCGAGGCGTATCCGGCAATCCTTAAATACGGTCCCTCCTCTCGTTATGAAAAGTTTCGGTGCCGATCTTTGGCAAGAATACATGCTCATAAAAGAGGGAAATCTCAGTCGAATCGTCCGGTCTCGAAGAGACCGCCCTACTGGTGCGATTATCGCCCCGAAGAGGTCGAGTCGCTTGTAGTGAAACTTGCCAAGGAGGGTAGATCTGCGTCTAGAATAGGGGAAATTCTTCGAGATCAACACGGGGTTCCATTGGTGAAGTCCATAGCTGGAAAGAGCATCTCGCAGATACTCGAGGAGGCAGATTTGGCGCCCACGCTTCCTGAGGATCTCAACAACCTTATTCGTAGGGCGGCTCGGTTGAGAAGGCATCTGGAGAAGAGCGGTGTGGACGCCTACAATAGGCGTAGTCTGCAGATAATCGAATCGAAGATCCATCGCCTGGTAAAGTACTACAGGCAAACTGGAGTCCTGCCTGCGGACTATAAATACTCTTACAGTAGGTATATTCCTACCTAGCTTTCCTTGGGGTCAGCCATGCAGTCCAGCAAGGACAAGCAACTGGAACACTTTTTTGAATCTATTCACGAAGCCGCATCTTTAATCAAGGCTTTTGTTGGGAAGAACTCCTTCATCCGGGTTTTTTGCCATCATGACGCGGACGGCATCTCCTCGGGTGCGATAGTTGGGAGATGCCTGAACCGTTTGGGTGCAAACTTCAGAATTCGGGTTGTAAGGCAGATCAGCGCTCCTCTAATCGAGGAGATCGCTTCAGACACGCCTTCCCCTTGTATCTTCACAGATCTTGGTGGCGGTTACCTTGACCTTCTCGGGGAATATCTGGGAAAGGTAGAGCTCGTTGTCTTGGATCACCATGAACCCTCGGGAGATCCTTTCCCCGGATTAGTCCATGCGAACCCTCATTCTGCTGGTTTCGATGGTGCTAGGGAAGTCAGCGGCTCTGGGGTGGCTTACTTCGTCGCAAAGAATCTTGATCCTAGGAATATCGACTTATCTCCGATTGCTGTCGTTGGTGCTCTAGGAGACTTTCAGGATAAGAACGAGGAACATAGGCTTGGAGGGCTTAACGCCTCGATAGTTGAAGACGGCGTGAATGCTGGCGTCCTCAATATCGAGAAAGATCTTCTCCTCTTCGGCCGTGAGACCAGACCTATCCACAAGGCTCTATCCCTAACCACCAACCCCTTCATCCCGGGTCTAAGTGGGCACGAGGACAAGTGCCTTGGCTTCCTAGTGAACCTCGGCTTCCAGTTGAAGGATGGGGACAGGTGGAGAACGCTGGCAGAGTTCAGCAAAGATGAAAAACAGCTTCTCTTCTCCAAACTAGTCGAGTATATGCTTGACGTCGGCTCATCCAGCTCTTCCGCTTTGAAACTGGTTGGGCAGGTCTACACTCTTCTCCAAGAGGAAGAATCGACTTCATTGAGGGATGGGCGAGAATTCTCTTCTCTGCTAAACGCCTGCGCCCGTACTAAGAAAACTGGTTTGGCTCTCGCAATCTGCATGGGTGACAGGGGTTCCACCCTGTCCGAAGCAGAATCCGCTCTGAGCGAATACCGTAAAAAATTGGCCGAGTACTTGGAGTGGGCTACCAGCCGTCAAGGAAACATTGAGGAGACGGAGTCGTGTTATATCCTGAGGGGAAAGGATGTGATAGATGAGAGAATGATAGGATCGGTATCCTCGATTCTGGTGACCTCTGGTATTCTAGACCCTTCGAAGCCACTCATCTCCCTTGCTTTGACCGACGAAGGAACGGTAAAGGTCTCAGCTCGAGCCTCGAACTCCCTTTTGAAGAAAGATCTCAACTTAGGGACTATCATGCAGAAAGCGGCTGAATCTGCGAAGGGAAGAGGGGGAGGGCACGACGTAGCTGCAGGGGCTCTTCTGCCGAAGGGACACGAGGACTCTTTTCTCCACGCTGCAAAACAACTTCTCAACGAGGTCCTACTCTGATGAGTCAAATCCAGGAAGCATGTATTGTAATAAAATACGACAATGAGAAAGAGGCGGAATGCGTCGCGTCAGCGGTCTTACCGGATAACGTGATCCCTGGAACTAATCTAACTGTAGAGACATGGAGTACCGGCAGAGAAGTACACTGCGCAGTCAGATGCGAGAAGGGTCTACGCTCTCTGGTATCCACATTGGACGACCTCCTATCATCAATCAAGACCGCGGAACAGATTCTGTATACATTACAGAAAGATGCACTACCTCCGCGGTGACAAACCAAATCCCTGCAACTCTTTCAATAAACCTGGGCTTCGCCCCGTCATTCGACATATAGTTTTTTAGATACTGGGCTGAAGACTGAATGGTGTGAGGGTGCGTCAAGACGCCTGAAGACAGCTTTCGAATGATCTTAAACAGCGTATTCTCCCTCAGCGGCTCTGACCCCAAGACAAGAGATCTGGTAGCTCGGTTCTTGGACGAGGCAAACCACTCCATCCTTATCAAGGGGACGTCCGGAGACAGGCTGAAAGAAGCCGCACAAGTCACCCAATGGTCTATAGAAGGCAGCCGCCTTCTTCTGACAATCGAATCCGGGAGATTGGTAAGGGCAACCTCTGGCCTTCTTCGCCTACGGAAGGCGTTGGCCCCTCGACTTGGAAGAGAACTGAGGATCGGGATACGCGACGTCGAAGTCCCTAGTCTCCAGGTATTCTTGCCTCTCAAACCGGAATCGCTTGGAAAGAAAGTCGAGAGACTCGAATCGGTCCCAAAGATCTCTTCTGTCGAGAAGACTTCGAGTGGCTTGTCGATCTCTTTTGAGAAGCTCACCGAGAGGGAACTCCAAAACGGGACTCCTGAAAGGGCCATCCAACTCGTAGAGGCAATCGCCACCGAAGCAATACCGAAAGAAAAGCATGCCCCCCCGGAAACGCCAGTCGTTCGACGGGGAAAGAAGAAACCTGTAAGTTTTGGTGAGGATCCGGCACAAGTTGCTGTAAGGAAAGGGTGGGTGAAGGAGTTCCCTGGTCGAGGTCAATGGATCTACACACCTCCATATGTTAGACTCCTCGAAATCATGGAACGTATCCTTGTGGATGAAGTTGTGGACAAACTTGGATTCCAGCCATTCATGGTGCCGAAACTGATTCCGCTCGAAGTCATGAAGATGATGCCGGGATATTTCGACAGCATCCCTGAAGGAATGTACTACGTGTGCCCTCCCCCTAGAGATCCGTCGGCTTTCGTAAAATTCAAAGATCTCTTCAAGATAACCAACGAGGTCTCCCGTGAGGAACTTGGCCGAGTAGTAAAGGAACCCAACTATGTCCTAGACCCGTCCCAATGCACCCCTCTATGGTACTTCCTGAGCCACGAGACGGTAGACCTCTCTCTCCTACCATTCAAATTCTACGATAGGTCAGGATGGACCTATAGGTGGGAAGGTGGCGGAGTGGAGGGATTGGTCCGGGTCCAAGAATTCCGACGAGTAGAACTCGTATACGTCGCTAACCCAGACGACACCGTTAAGATCCGCGACTCGATACTAGAAGAGTCCATAAGAGTTGCGGACAAGATAATGGACTTGGAATGGAGGGTCGCCGCGGCCTCTCCCTTCTTTGTCCGCGAGGAAGAAGCCGGCGACTTCGAGACGGGCAATAGCAAAGATGTGGCCGCCTTCGACCTAGAAGTCTACCTTCCCTATAGAGGTCCAAGGGATTCGTCCGAATGGCTTGAGGTCACTTCATGTTTCGTCCACAAGAGGAAGTTCATCGACTCGTTCAGAATCCACGAAGTCAAGGACAGAGAGATCTGGAGTGGTTGTAGCGGTTTCGGTATCAGCCGATGGGTCGCCGCCTTTCTAGGCACACATGGATTCGATAGTTCCTCTTGGCCCGAGCGAATAAGATCCGACTACAGCAGACCCACTCCGCTCCCTAGAACCCTGGAGTGGCCATCGAACGATAAACCTTTTTAAACCACGTCAGGTCGTATTTGTCCCCCTAATGGGTGGTTGACCTTTGTCGAGAGAGTCTAGAAGACTTCGTGACCGATGGCGGGCTAAGTCCTGGTATAGCATAGTCTCGCCACCTTACTTCGGAGGAGCCGAGGTAGGGTCTGCCCCTTCCAGCGCCCCGTCCGAGATGGTAGGTCGAACGGTTGAGACCACCCTATACGACATTACCGGAGATTTCTCTCAGGCCCATCTCAAACTCTACTTTCAGGTATCTGATCTGAAGGGGGCCCGGGCAGACACCATCTTCAAAGGTCACGAATACTCTAGGGACTATCTTAGAAGCCTGGTCAGAAGGGGTAGTTCGCGGGTCGACGGTATCTTCGATGTAACCACCAAGGACGGTCATAGGGTTAGGGTATCGATAGTCGCCTTCACAGTGATACGAATAAGGTCCTCGCAGAGGGCCTCCTTGAGGGAGCTGATGCGGAACAAGGTTCGGGAGAAAGCTGAGCACCTCAATTTCGACCAGTTTGTACAAGAACTCGTACTGGAAAAGATCGGTTCGGAGATCTACAACGAAGGCAAAAAAATCTGTCCACTGAGACACGTGGGGGTACGGAAATCCAAGTTGCTCCTTGCACCAAAGGATGACGAGGTCAAACCGGTCTCTGAGGGACAAGGGGAGGTAACCGAACCATCGGAGGCCGGCTAGGAGACTCCGAGACATTTCTCAGTCAACTATCTTCCTAGCCTCCTATGAGGGGAGGGATATTGAAGCCGAGTGTGAGAAGAATGGTTGCGTACGAGGCAGCCACCCTACTATACTCTGGTCTAGAGAAAGAGTATCTGCAGGCGAAGAGGCGTGCCGCCGAGGCTCTCAACGTTAGGCTCCTCCCGAGTAACCGCGAAGTGGCGGAAAAACTCGATTCCTTAGCCGAAGAACTCGAAGGGCAATCGCGGAAGGATCGGCTCGTTCAAATGAGAAGAACCGCGATGAAACTCATGGAGCTCCTCGTCGAGTTTGACCCTAGGCTCATTGGGAGTGTCTGGAGGGGCACCGCTACGAGAAACAGTGATATCGACATCCGAGTCCACTCCGACGACCATAGATCAGTCGAGAAAGCGCTCGAAGCCTCTGGACACGCTATCCTCAGGACAGAAAAAAAATTGGGGCAAGACACGCGCACGGGCAAGGTGAACGCATTCTTCCACATCTACCTTAAATCTCCTGGCGGTGTCGAGGTGGAAGTCGTCACCCATAGACCTGATGACTCCGAGGATATAGGTGTATGCGAGATCTATGGCGATCCGATGACTGGACTCGACATCGAGAAACTCAGAAAGACGTTGACGGAGGACCCTCACAGAAGATTTCTGCCAAAATAGTCAACGGGCTATCCTGGGCAACTCAAGACTCAAGCAATCTCCCGTTCGGCAAGAGATTATTAGAAGCTAAGTCAATACTGAGATTTTGAAACTCTTGGGGGGATGCCAAAGGTGAGGGCTATCGTTCTCGCAGCGGGGAAAGGAACGCGCCTCAGTCCGCTATCCGATACCAGACCAAAATCCATGATCTCGGTCGGCGGTAAACCGGCCCTGGAGCATCTTCTTCTCGCCCTCAAGGAGAGCGGGATTGACAGGGTGCTGTTGGTTGTCGGATACCTAGACAAGTTCGTCAGGAATCAAATCAAGGATGGGTCGGATCTCGGAATAGACCTGAGGTACGTGAAACAAGAGAAACTCTTGGGGACAGCGGACGCTCTGGCCGCCTCAGAAAGTTTTATCGAAGAGGAGGATTTTCTCGTGATAAATGGGGACCTATTCGTATCACCCGAAGCAATAATCCCTTTTCTCAACCCCCAGTTCGCTCACCAGAGTGCGATGGCCGTCGTCAAAGTCGACGGCGCGGAGAACTACGGAGTTGTCCGCTTGAGTCAAGAACATGTCGAAGAGATCGCTGAGAAACCAGCCGTAACACAGAAAGGCAGCCCGTGGATCAACGCCGGGATCTACAAAATGAACAAGAGCGTGTTTGACGTTGTCGGACGGGTATCATACTCCCAAAGGGGAGAACTGGAGCTCACGGACGCCGTCAATATGTTGATCAACTCGGGTCAAAGAGTTCTTGCGGTGAAGATCGACTCGAAGGACTGGATGGAAATAGGGAGACCTTGGGATCTTCTCGAAGCCAATGAGCGAGCATTAAAGGGGCTTGACCGGAAGATCGAGGGAAATGTGGAGACGGAGGCGCACCTACACGGTCCCGTAGTCGTTGCTCGCGGCGCCAGAATAAGATCCGGGACGTATATCGAGGGTCCGGTAGTCATCGGTGAAGACTCTGATATCGGACCCAACTGTTTCCTCCGCCCATACACCTCTGTGGGCAGTGAGGTTAGGATCGGGAACGCTTGCGAGGTCAAGAACAGCATCGTACTCAGCCGAACCCACATTGGACACCTCTCCTACGTTGGAGACAGCATTCTAGGCGAGGGTTGTAACTTGGGAGCGGGAACCGTAACGGCCAATCTGAGATTCGACGACAAGAACGTCAAAGTCATCGTAAAATCTCAGCTATGCGATAGCGGCAGAAGGAAATTCGGCGTCGTCCTGGGAGACCGGGTCAAGACTGGAATCAATGTAAGTATGATGCCCGGGGTCAAGATAGGTCACGATTCTTGGATTGGGCCGAATACAGCCTTAACCCGAGATGTGGAACCCAACACCTTTGTGGTTCAGAAGACTCGGTACGACACCTCAAAGATTGAGTGATTCTTATTGCCTCTTCGCTATCCTCCTGAAACGAACGTCATCCAGAAGGATTGGCGAAGGGTAGACCTTCATGTGGCATTGTGTTATCCCAACACCTACCGGATGGGCATGACCGGGCTGACCATCCAGCTCCTATACGCCATGCTCAATGCCAGGGACGATGCCTTATGCGAACGTGTCTTCAAGGAAAGACGAGGCAATCCTCCTCTTAGCTTGGAATCCACGCAACCCCTCTCGAGGTTTGACGTTCTTGCATTCTCATTCCAGTACGAACTCGACTACGTGAACGCTCTGGTAATGCTGCGTGACGCGGGTATTCCTGTAAGGAGAAACCGCCGAGGTGTCAAACCGCCGATACTTGTGGCTGGTGGACCGGCTGTAACCGCGAATCCAGCCGTTCTCTCGGACTTCTTCGACGTATTCATCATAGGCGACTGGGAACCCATCTCAGAACAAGTAGTCAGATGCCTCAAAGAGATTGTAGTGAATAGGGGGAATCTGGAATCTCTTGAGGAGATACCGGGGGTATATCTGCCTGCTCTGAGCCAATCAGGAGTGAAGAGATCTTGGATCAAGAATCTTGACGACTGTCCGCACCCAACTGCGCAGGTGATTCCGAAGGTAGAGGAAGGGGATCCGATGTCCCCTATCTTCGGGTCGTGTTTCTCCTTGGAGGCAGTGAGATCGTGCGACAGGGGATGCCGTTACTGCTTGGCGTGTTGGATTGGGAGACCCAAGAGGGAACGAAGTCTCCGGAAACTGAACGCAATACTGGAGGACGCCCAAAGATACACTCCTGTTCCAAAGGTCTCCTTGATAGGTGCAGGAATCTCCGACCATTCCTGTCTGAAAGAGATTCTTCCGCTAGTCTCTTCCAAAGGGTTTTGCCTATCGGTGCCCTCTCTACGTATAGAATCCATCGATCAAGAGATGGCGAGTGCCATCGCCCAAGGGGGGCAGAGAACGGTCTCCCTTGCTCCCGAAGCCGCATCCCCCGAGCTAAGACGCTCGATTGGGAAGGATACGACCGAAGATAGCCTCCTTTCAGCCTCCGAGATCTTGCACGACTCCGGCGTCAAGAGGTTGAAGCTCTATTTCATGATCGGTCTCCCTGGTGAAGAAGAAAGAGATGTCGCGTCGATCCCGAGTCTCGCAAGGCGTATCCTCAAAATCGGTTTCTCTGAGGTAGTGTTGAGTGTCAATCCCTTTGTCCCCAAACCTCACACCCCTTTCCAAAGGGAACCCTTCGCGGATCTCGACTATCTAAGGAAGTGTCGCAAGTTGATATCGTTCTCTACTAGGACTGGGCGAATCAGAGTAGAAGGAACCGATCCTAGATATGCTCAGATCCAAGCCGTGCTTTCGATGGGCGGTCCCGAGATCGGTAGGGTTGTAGAGTCGGTTTCACTCCACGGGTCCAGCCTAGGTGTCTGGCGTAAGGCGTTCAAAGAGTTCGGCGCATCTCCTCGGGAGTTACTCGATTCACGTATATCCACGGCATGCCCTCTTCCCTGGGATTTCATTGACATGAACGCGATGTAGCCTCCCCTTGGAATGCTACTTTGACCCCACAAACTTAAAACGAAGCGTACACGGATTCCCATTAGGCGGATCAAACGCTATGAGGATGAGCTGGCAACAGTTCCGTAAGATGTTTCCTCATCTTGCTGAGGAGCTGGAGAATCGGTCTCAGGAAGGGCCCGACCAGGTTAGAGTGAAATCGGTTCGATCCGACGTTGGTGTCGGTGAGGTCACCGCGTCCAAAGGCTTCTCAGGCTACTCGCCCGATGCGATAGGCTTCTTGAGAAGATGCGACACCGAAGAAGAGGCTTTAGAGATCATCAACTACTTGGAGAAACGGCTTGAGATCGACCCTCGGTACGCAGAGAAACTTAGGACGCAGCTTAAGACAAGTGGGGTCCGAAGTTTCGGTTCGAAGAAACAAGACAACTACTATCTCAAAGAATCAGGCTACGACTAACCTCTCGCTCTCGTCGACACTATCTTAAGCACATCACGATCCTTGATCTGGTAATCCTCTCCCACCCTCATCTTGGACCGGGCTTCTATTGCGAAGAGGAAGCTATCGCCGAGATCCGAATGGATCTTGTAAGCCAATTCTCTTGCTGTGCTTCCCCTCTTGACCAGGTACACGTCGGGTAACACCCTCCCCTTATGGTCGGACATTTCCTCCACATTTTCCACCGGATAGACTGTTATCATGTCGAGGAGACCCAAGAAGGCTGTATTCAGTGCTTTCTGCACTCCCGTCGATCCCCAGACATCCAGAACCTTTCTCTGCACCGTTTCAAGGGCTAGCTTCTGCTCCTCGGTCAGCGTATCACCGACTATCGTGAAGTTCTGCTCTCCGGGGATATACTCTACCAACCCCTTTTCTGCGGCCCTCATCAGAACCAACTCTGCTTCAGCGCAGCACGGGAGTACCGGGAGATCTAACTCCCTCATACGACTGTAATTCTCTTCACCCTCCTTCAGGTCAACCTTATTGGCTACTATAAGCATCGGTTTTGCGATTCTCCGTATTTCACCTATCACCTTGAGAAGCTCTTCGTCCGTCCAGTGGGTAGGTTTCTCAAGATCCAGTCCCAACTTCTTCGCCGCCTCCAAGATATGAAACCTATCTATCGCGAGTCCACTCAACCTGTCCTGCATCAAATCGACGATTCTTTCTCTACTACCCTCGGCTCTCCTCGCGATCTTCTCCCAGTCCCTCTTCAGTATCCCCAACATCCACATCGAGATCTCATGTTCCAGGAAACGAATATCATTGATTGGATCGTGGGTTCCACGTTTGCAGATTCTTCCCTCCTCATCCGTTCCTCCCGAAGCGTCCACGACGTGGATCAATGCATCTGCTCTCCTAATCTCATCTAGGAACTGGTTTCCCAACCCTCTTCCTTCCCAGGCACCTGGAACTAGACCCGCGCAATCTATTAGTTGGACCGGGATCAATCTGACGCCATTCACGCAGACAGAGTTTACAGGGTCGTCTTCTACCCCAAGAGTTCCACAGACACAAGTGGATCTCACGTGAGCTACCCCCCGATTCGGCTTTATAGTCGTGAAAGGGTAGTTCGCTATCGGTACTGGAGTCATAGCTGCTGCGCTGAAGAAAGTACTTTTCCCCACGTTGGGCTTGCCTACGAGTCCAACCATCACTGTTTTCTGGCCTCCTCGTCTATCCCCTCTCTTCTTCTCTTACGTGCAAATTGAATCTTCTTGTTGATTGATTTGAGAGCTTTCAAACTATCTAAGCATTTATTAGGAGGACTAATCAACAGACGATTCTGCCGGTCTAGAGAAATCACGTTCTGGAGAATCGGACCCTATGACTGCCTACAGGTATCTCAACGAAGCTTGGAAGGACCCGGACGGGTCCTTTGTCGGGTCTTTGATGAAGGATAGAGTCGCTCGCTGGCGAAATCAACCGTCGATAGTCCGAGTCGATGTTCCGACAAGACTCGACCGCGCCAGAACGCTTGGATACAAGTCTAAAGAAGGGTTCGTTGTAGTCCGGGTCAAGGTCAGGAGAGGAGGGTCCAGAAAGCGCCGCCCGGTTCTGGGTAGGCGTCAAAAGAGGCTGGGGGTCACAAAGTTCTCTCCGGCGAAAAACCTGAGGTTGATCGCGGAGGAACGGGTTTCACGGAAATTTCCGAATCTTGAGGTCCTGAATTCGTATGCTGTTTGGGAGGATGGGGTGCATAAGTGGTTCGAGGTTATTCTGTTAGATTCCCATTCAAGATCTGTTCGACAAGATACGCGCATAAACTGGGTCGCCAAGGATTTGCACCGTGGGAGAGCACATCGAGGACTGACTTCTGCGGGGAGAAAGTCCCGTGGACTAAGATAGCTGCCTTGACGCCTACACTTACTGTCAGAATCCGATTCTGCCTCTTGAACTCATCGACTTGAATCCGCCAAGATACTTTTGCAGTTTCAGGTGTAGTAAATACCGATTTGAATAATTAGACCTGCAAGGAATAACTGCTGATCCTAGTCTGCTCTCTTCGAGAATTAGAGGAGTCATAATCTGATGTCGGGTCTTGTATCGATGATCGAACTGCAGACCTTGATACACTCAACGGAAGACCCAAGTAAAGTAAGAACAGCCCTCTTAAACGTTGTCTGCCCCTCAGATAGAGAATCGATCCATATCTCAAGTGACAGAATGGTCGGGTATTACAAGAATCCAATCCGTCTTCTAAAGGTGAGAATACGGGACAGGCAAATCCTGAAAAGAACGATTGAACACTTGTCTTCAAAACTACAGGCTATAGAGAAGGAAAGAATCGCGTCGAGGCTTGATCTGATGTCTGATCGATCTAAATTCCTCTATTTGAGACTCGATAAACAGATGGCTTATGAGGAGAATCTTCGACTCGGCAGGCATGATCCCATACGAGTCAGGATTAAGTTCTCGCCGAGATGGGTTCGATCCAAGAGTATCTCTTCACTCTGCAAGGAGATTGGAATTGTCCCATGAGAAGATACGTTGACCTCGGGGTTGGCTCGTGTACAATAGCTCTCCGAGCTCTTGATGACGTGATAGAGCTCGCAAGATCATTGGATTTTGCGGCTCTAGGGATAAAGCTGGACCCCAAAGGCGGCTCCCAGGGTCTCGAACTGCTCAGACGGATGTCCGATAGATACGGCATCGATCTTGTGGGAAGAATCGATTTGTTACCCGGCGGAAAGACCCGGCTTCTCCGCGATCTGAAAGAGTACCGACGTACGTACGGGATCGTAGCGGTTCAACCGGTATCCGAACGTATATTAAGGTTGGCTGTCCGCGACGATCGAGTCGACTTAATCTCTGTTACCTCCCAAGCAACAGCGGAGGCTTTCAGCGCTTCTGCTGTAAAACTCCTCGCGTCGGAGCACAAGGTTCTCGAGATCGAGTTATCCAGCCTCATACTTTCAAAGGGCCGAACTAGAGTGGACCTACTTTCCAAGATGAGAAGGTGTATCTCCTTTGCTCAAAGACTCGGAGCGAGCGTGGCTATCTCCAGCGGGGCAACAGACAAGTACTTGCTTCGTTCCCCCCTAGATCAAGCATCAATAGCTCATCAGCTCGGTATGGATATGTCGGAGGCGCTAGATTCTCTTTCCACGGTGCCTAACTCGATTATCGAGAGAAACCGGGCAAGACTCGACTCCCGTTACATCTCCTCGGGCGTTAGATTCGCGGAGGTTCCAAAAGATGCCTGTTCGCCCCAATAGGAGACGCTACGTTGTCTACCGAGTGCTCTCGGAACAAGAGTTGGATCGAAGAGAGGTTCTTGAGGCAGTCAAAGAATCCGTAGGCGTACTCTTCGGAGAGTTCGGTCTTAGCCGAATTCGTATTACCCCAATCTTCTATGATGAAGCGGAAAGAGAAGGCATTCTTCGATGCGCTCACAAGGATCTTTGGGATCTACGTGCAGCCATGGCCTTTGTCGATCAAATCGACTCCAAGAAGGCATCCATACTCGTCAAAGGTGTGTCAGGAACCCTCAAAGCAGCCAAGGTAAAATTCCTCTCGAAACGAGCTGCAAGTCGTTGACGAAGACGTCTCTTCAACCATTTCCCTTCGAATTCATCGGGTGGATGGGGGTATAGAGATGTCTTATTGACGTGAACTCTCTGATTCGACAACGATCGAAGCTTCCCAGGAGGTTCGGAATCCCTAGAAGTACGCATCAACCCTGTTCATTCCGGCGGGTTACACATGGTTTCAGCAAGCGAACCAAATGTTTTAGTATAGGAGTTCTCGAACAAATGAACAAGACTGTTTGTTTCAAAGTATTCGGGTGTTGGATATGTTTGCGGCTCCAGGTGGTTACGACCGTGCGATAACTGTATTCTCTCCGGACGGTCGAATATTTCAAGTCGAATACGCTCTTGAGACTGTGAGGCGTGGTACTACTGCGCTAGGAATTTCCTGCTCTGAGGGAGCGGTTCTTGCCGTTGAAGAGAAACCCACTTCGATGCTTCAGGACCCGCTTTTCGTTCAGAAACTCTTCCAGATCGACGATCATCTGGGTGCGGCGATCGCTGGTCTGAGTGCCGATGCACGCATTCTCGTCGATCAGGCTCGAGTCTATGCTCAGAGTAACCGGCTGATGTACGACGAGCCGATGGGGGTCGAGGTTCTCGCGAAGAGGGTCTGCGACATAAAACAGATGTATACGCAACACGCCGGAGTTAGGCCGTTCGGGGTTTCAATGATCTTCACGGGGGTGGACGATACTGGCAGCAAACTCTTTGTCACTGATCCCAGCGGGGCTTACTGGGGTTACAGGGCGGCGGCGATAGGCGCTGGTGCAGAGACTGCAAGGGAGATCTTGGAGGCTGAGTACAAGTCTGATATGAGTCTCGATCAAGCCATCCTTCTTGCTCTCGCCTGCTTATCAAAAATCGTCGAGGGACCTCTTGCCCCCTCCAAGCTTAGGGTTGCTATTATCCCGGCAGATGAGCGGGAGTTCCGTATGCTCACTGAAGATGAAGAGACGAAATACATCGAGAAGTTGGGTTCAGAAAAGGCAGCTGGTAGGTGATGTCAGAGAAGCATACCTCTGCTCGCATCTCAATCGGAAATGAAAAATTTGAGATCTTGGTCAAACCCGATCAGGCTCTTGACTTCGTTTTAGGCAAGAAGATCGACCTCTCCAATATCCTCGTAGTTGACGAGGTTTTCGTTGATGCAAAAAAGGGTATGAAAGCCTCAGAGAAGAAGCTGTCCGCAGCCTTCGGCACCGAGGATACCCGAGAGATCGCTGAGAAGATACTTCGTGACGGCGAACTCCAACTGACTACGATTCAGCGCCGTCAACTTATCGAGCAGAAGAGGCGTCAGATCGTGGCCTTCATTTCTCGTCACTGCATGGACCCGAGAACAAAGCTTCCTCACCCTCCAAAGAGGATCGAACAAGCCATGGAGGAGGTGAGTCTCTCTATAGATCCGTTTAAAACATCGGAGGACCAAGCGAGGGATGCAATTCAGGCGCTCCGTCCAATTCTACCAATCAGCATGGAGGAACTCCGGATTGCTGTGAAAATCCCGGCTGAATATGCTCCCAAGGCTTACGGTTCGGTAAAGGACTTTGGGAGAATCGAGAGGGAAGAATGGCAGGTTGATGGGTCCTGGGTCGCGGTGATCGAGATGCCTGTTGGACTCCACGGTCCTTTCTTGGAGAGACTTGGTGGGATTACCCAAGGAACTATGCAAACCAAAACCCTAAAGTAACATGTGGCTCGTTTGATTTAACTCTCATCTCCCTATAAGAAGTAGAAGTGTGAAAGGAATGTCGATAATAGCTGAGAAGAGACAGCTAGTGACCCCTGGTGAGCTGTTGGCTGAAGGCGACTATACGTCAGGAGAAAACACCTTCCTCGAAGATAGAAAGATCTACGCAGCGAGGATAGGGCTGTTTGATGCCGATGGGAAGGTTGTCTTCGTGGTCGCCCTCAAGGGGGTCTATATGCCTCAAGCCGGAGATGAGATAATCGGGAAAATCAGCGATGTTGGATTGTACGGCTGGCTGATGGATATTGGCGCCCCGTACCCTGGTGTCATCCACGCCTCGGACGTCTTTGAGAGGACGTTCAATCCCCAAAGGGATACATTAACCGAGGTCTTCGATATCGGAGACTACGTCTTGGCTCAAGTCGTCTCGTTCGATCGAACGAGGGATCCGGTACTGACGACGCGTGGGCGTGGATTCGGAAAAATCAGCCATGGACATATCATCGAGATCGTACCCGCGAAGATCCCTCGCCTCATAGGAAAGAAGGGGTCCATGGTAAGTATGCTCAAGAGAGAGACTGGCTGTCAGATTCTGATAGGTCAGAACGGCAGGATCCTTGTAAGCGGTAAGAACCCGGAGAGCGAGGAGTTGGCTATTCTAGCAATACGGAAGATCGAGGCTGAGGCTCATACCAGGGGATTGACGGATCGCGTCAAAAACTTGATCAAGAAAGAGAAGAAGAAAGGTGATAATGATGGTTAAGAAGGAATCAGTCAGTTTCTTCGACAGTAATGGTCTGAGAATGGATGGTCGGAGACTGGATGAACTGCGACCGATCGAACTCAAAGTTGGAATCCTGGAAAACGCCACTGGATCGGCGCTTATCCGACAAGGAGATAATAGGATACTTGTGGGTGTATTCGGTCCTAGGGAGATCCACCCGAAACACTTGGTATTGCCGAATCGAACAACCCTGAGATGCCGTTACCATATGGCCCCATTCTCTGTGGAGGATAGGAAGCACCCCGCCCCCTCAAGACGGGAGTTGGAACTCTCGAAGGTTACCCGTGAAGCATTGGAACCCGCGATCTTCACAGAGTACTATCCGCGGACAGGTATTGACGTCTACATCGAGGTTCTGGAGGCGAATGGTGGCACTCGGTGCTCAGGTATCACCGCAGCTTCTCTCGCTTTAGCTGATGCCGGAATACCCATGCGCGACCTAGTGGTCGCCTGTGCGGCAGGGAAAGTCGGGGGAAAGATCGTCCTTGATCTTAATGATTTTGAGGATAAGAACGGGGAAGCAGACCTGCCTGTTGCCATGTCTTCTCAGTCAGGCAGAATAGTGTTGCTCCAGATGGACGGTCGATTGACCCTGACCGAGTTCCACGAAGCCTTTGATCTTGCCGTCGAAGGGTGTAAACGAATCTATGAGATGCAGAAAGACGCTCTGAAAGCGTCTTATCCGGTCATAGAAGAAGAGCCGGATGAAGGAGCAGCGGAGGCCTAGAGCTACATGTCAGCAACTCCCTCTGCGAGCGGTCTTGGTTCCCTGACTCGAAAACGTATAGAAGAACTTCTGAGCCAAGGTAAACGGCTGGACGGCCGAGAACTCACTCAGTATAGAGAGATCAAGATAGAATCCGATATTATCGGGACGGCGGAGGGCTCCGCTCAAGTAACCCTTGGGAAAACTGTAGTGATGGCAGGAATCAAGGGAAGTATTGGAGAACCCTTTTCAGACACTCCTGAACAGGGGGTTCTTACCGTGAATGCGGAGCTGGTTCCCCTAGCCTCTCCTGAATTTGAGACGGGTCCCCCTAACGAGAACGCGATAGAACTAGCCAGAGTCGTGGATAGAAGCCTTCGAGAATCGGAAGTCGTCGATCTTAAAGCACTCTGTTTGGTGCCTGGGAAAGCCGTCCACGTGATCTTCGTCGACTTGTACGTGTTGAACCATGATGGGAACTTGTTCGACGCCTCGACTCTTGCCGCACTTTCCGCTTTGATGAACACCAAACTCCCCAAATACTCGGCGAAGAAGGATGGTACAATCAAACCCAAATCTGGTCAAATCAAATTGGAGCCTCAAGATCTCCCTGTCTCTATTACAGCAGCAAAGATCCAGGAATCTCTCGTATTCGATCCTTCACTGCATGAAGAAGAGGCAATGGACGCTAGGATAACCATGACCTTCGACTCGGAAGGAAACATGCGTGCCATGCAGAAAGGTGGTCAAGGAACCTTCACAATCCAAGAGATCAAAGACTTCTCCTCGAATGCCAAGGACAAAGCTGAGGAGCTCAGGGGTCGACTCCGAGAGTTGATCAAATGACAAAGACAAAGAAGGTAGGCTCGTCTGGACGCTTAGGTGCCCGATATGGTGTAACTGTTCGAAGGCGGCTCGCGAAAGTTGAATCCCCATTAAAAACCTCTCATGAATGCCCGAGATGCGGACGGAGGAGGGTTAAGAGAGTAAGTGTCGGCCTTTGGAGTTGTTCGAAGTGTGGGCATACCTTCGCCGGTGGGGCTTATCTCCCATCGACCGAGCTGGGTGAGATGGCTGAGAGAGCTGCCCGAGGTATACAAGAATAATCCGGAGATGCCTACTCCTAGTACGGTTCGTGTAGGAACACATAATCGCGACAGTCAAGGTTATCCTTCTACGCTCATAACCACTTCTAGGAGGCCTACTCCGAGAATTCGCACCCTTTCCAATAATCTGTCATGCCTCCTCCCCCGCTCTATCCGGGTGACGCGTGGAAAGTTGAGTCTTCGTGAAGTTGCAGAGAGAACCGCAGAGAAGGGCTGCAATCGCCTTGTCGTCTTGGATCGGTGGAAGAAAGGTGCATGCAAGATTTCATTCTACTCTATCGATTCTAAGGGCCTTGAACCGCATTCACCTCAGATATACGTGAGGAGATTCGTCACCCATCTTGAAAGGAGGGAGAAGGGTTCGAGGATTCGTGTCGCCCGCTCGATCGTCCTGTCCTCAAATAGCGAGTCGGTGAGAAGACTTGCAGTCTTCTTGTCGAGATTCCTCGGGTTGAACCTGATGACCTTGGATAGGATTCAAGACCTACGGGAACCGTTCTTGATCGTCTCGTCGACTGCAAACGGCCGCATTAGGATTTATGCCCGCTCTAAAGACTTCCCGGAGGACGTGCCTTCACTCTATGTTGCTCGGCTTGTCTGGAATGAAACGGAGGTACAGGTTTGAGGGTCTCTGCGTCACTTTGCCTGAAGTTTCAAGATTCGGACGTCGCGGAGGCCGTGAAGGCAGCTATTCTTCCGGAGATTCTCAGTTTCAAGTCGACTCGGACAGAGGTATCGCTTGACTCCAAGCGTGAAAGTCTATTGTTAAGAATCAAGTCCGATGGGGTCTCTTCGCTTCGGGCTTCACTCAACTCGTATTTACGGTGGATTCTTTGTGCAGAGGAGACAATAAGAATCGTCTCGGACAGGGTCGAATCTCCACTAAGCTAAGACACGGATAGAAGCTCGCTACCTCTTGGGTCACGCCCAGCCCCCTCGGAGAAGCATTCTCGCAGGGTATCGGCTCCGCTTTTAGGTACTGATAATTCTCCCCTCAGTGGATATGCCACGTTGACTACTGCCATTTAATCTCATCTCTCCTCGATTTCCGGCAGGAACCGAGGTCTAACAGATCCATTAAAATATGACGTCCTCGGTGCTCTGTGTAACCATATCTTATGACATTTGAAGGGAAGACCATGAGTTCAACCCCACAGTTACCTCCCCAGATTCAAGAACAGCTAGCAAGACTTCAGCAGCTTCAGCAAACCCTTGAGGTTGTAACCGCTCAGAAACAACAGTTGGAGATCGAGTTGACTGAGAGTAATAGAGCGCTCAGCGAGCTTGAGAAGATCGACGACAAGGCTGTCGTTTACAAGTCAATTGGCGGCTTGATGTTGAAGACCGAGCGGAAGAAGGTAATGGCAGAACTGACTGAAAGAAAAGAGCTCCTTAATACTCGAATCACAGTTCTCGACAGGCAAGAAAAGAGAACCCGAGACCATCTCAACGAGCTACAACAGAGACTCAGGGAGAAATTGGAGTCGACGCGTGGAGAGAACGGATAGCATTCCGGTAGGGGTTTCTCCTGTTTCCTTGAGTCTGTGGCAAAGAGGCGTATCCCATGCCGGAGAAGATAGCGATCTCCGAGCTGAGTCTTGATGAGCTTCAATCGGTCTGTGAATCTACTGAACTGGAGGTTAGGCGATTTATCTTCTCTAAGGTTGCAAGCAAGCTTGTGGACGACATGAACATTCTGGTTGATGCCGACGCTTCTCCTCCGGCCTCGATCAATATCGAGGTAGATCTACGGTTATCCCCCCTTGTCAAAGGGATGGATGCAGACCGGCTGGTCGGGGATGCTGTGGACCACGGATTCCGCTCAGCTGAGGAGAGGGTAAGAGGGATCTTGGCTTGCAGATCGAAGAAGTAACCGCCTTTTTAAAGGAGAGAAAGGGTAACTCGGCGGTCCTTTTCTGTCATCACAATGCAGATCTAGATTCTCTTTGTTCAGCGTATGCTTTTGGAGAACTCTTGAAGAGGGTGAACCCTGGCGTAGAGGTTACAATCGCCGTCCCTGGGGGACTCAGCAAGCTTTCAAGACGCGTGGCTCAAGACCTAGATATCATCGTCACGCCTTCTCCTTCCATCTCTCCTACAGATATAGTGGTGTTGCTCGACGTCAATACTCTCGAACAGCTGGCTGGCTGGGGGGAAAGGATCAGGAATCTCGCGGTTCCTCTTCTGATAATTGATCACCACGCCCCCCATCCTGAAACCCAAAAGCTATCGGCGTCTCTGATCGTTGACGAAGACGCCACGTCCACAGCTGAGATCGTCTATCGCCTTTGGCGGGAGTCGGGAATCGATATTGCCAGACACGAAGCGCTGGCTCTGTTCTTAGGGATCGCTTACGACACGAGACACTTTGCTCTGGCGAAATCTGATACCTTTCGGATCGTCGTAGATCTGATAGATCGCGGGGTTGACGTCGAAAAAGCCCGGCGAATGGTTACTCTCCCAATGGAGCTATCCGAGAGGCTTGCAAGATTGAAGGCTGCGGATAGAGCGAAGATCCATAGAATCGGTGAATGGATTATCGCGGTGTCAGAGGTGAACGCTTTTCAAGCATCGGCGGCAAGAGCCCTCCTGCGTGTGGGGGTTGATGTGGCGATCGTTGGAGGAGAAACAGACGGTGAACTCCGTATCAGTCTGCGTGCAACACAGGGCTTCTTTGAGAAGACCGGTCTCCACCTCGGGAGGGACGTAGCCGCGATTGTAGGAAAGGACATCGATGGAGCTGGTGGAGGTCATGGAATGGCGGCTGGAGTGAATGGGAAAGGCGATCTTGCGACTTGTCTAGGGACGAGTCTACGTTTGATCCGTGAAAAACTTGTTCTCTGAGGGATTCAGAATCGGGTTCTTTAATAGACCTTGATGCGATTCGGACGATCAATCTGCTTTAAAACCATTACAATTCTATGGTAGGTATTCTTAAATCGGTCATGTAATACCTCAGCGAGATGCCCTGGGGGATTCTCAGTGGGAGCGATAGATATTCAGGGTCTGACTTATTCCTATCCCGGAGTTTCTAGACACGCACTGAGCAACCTCTCCATCTCCGTGAAGAAGGGTGAGTTTCTTGTATTGACCGGTCCAAGCGGCTGCGGGAAGACGACTCTCTGTAGATGCCTTAACGGATTGATACCTCACTTCTATGGGGGAGAATTGAAAGGAACGGTGAAGATTTCTGGACTTGACGTTATGGAGTACCCCATATCGGTTCTAGCCCAGCACGTCGGTCTGGTATTCCAGAGTCCAGAGAACCAGCTCTTTGCTCTCTCGGTTGAGAAGGATGTAGCCTTTGGACTTGAGAACCTAGGCTTTTGTAGGGAAGAGATCCAATCTCGAGTCGACTGGGCCCTGGAGATGACCGGGATTTCGGACTTGAGAGACTTGGCGCCTTTCGAGCTTTCAGGGGGGCAGCAACAAAGGGTGGCCATCGCTTCGATCCTTGCGATGAGACCCGAGATAATGGTGTTTGACGAGCCAAGTTCTTTCCTTGATCCCCTTTCCGCCCAAGGAATCTTCGAGGTGATCTCTGCGCTCAACAAGGAGCTTCGGCTCACCGTGATCCTGATCGAGCATAGATTGGATCTGGCATCGTTGTTTGCGCGCCGAGTGATCGTTCTTAACAATGGAAGGATTGCAATGGATGGCAGCCCGAGAGAAGTTTTTGTCTCCGAAGAGACCCGGCTATTAGGGATTGGAGTACCGAAGGTTACAAGGCTCTTTCAAATGTTGCGGGAAGAACATGTCCCCGTCTCAAGGTTGCCGATAACCGTACCCGAAGCTGTTAACGAGGTCAGGAGTCTACTGGAACATGATTGAGGTCAACGATATATTCTACAGTTACCCCTCGGGAAAAGCGGCTCTTCAGGGGGTGTCCCTGAAGATACGCAGAGGTGAGTTTGTTGCGGTGATGGGTGAGAACGGTGCAGGGAAGACGACTCTTATTAAACACTTCAACGGGCTGCTCACACCTACCCGAGGAAGTGTTATCGTCGATGGCGTCGACTCCAGACAGATAAGTGTCGCGGAACTGTCTCGGACAGTTGGCCTGGTGTTTCAGAATCCTGATCATCAGCTTTTCAGCGAGACGGTTGAAGAGGAGATCGGTTTCGCTCTGGTGAACTTTGGTTATGATGCTGAAACCGTGAAGCGAAGAACCGACTGGGCGATAAACCTTCTTGATCTGAAGCGTTATCGCGAGTCTTCCCCGTTCATGCTCAGCGGGGGGGAACGAAAGAGAGTGGCCCTTGCATCGGTACTCGCTTGGAACCCAGAGTTCATTGTTCTCGACGAACCCACGATAGGTCAAGATCAGATGCAAAAGGATAGACTCAGAGAGCTTATCGTCCAACTTAACGCTCAAGGGAGAACTGTTGTCATCGTCAGCCATGATATAGAGTTTGTTGCTGACTGTGCCCCGCGTGTAATCCTCATGTCGAGAGGGAGAATAGTCTCCGACGCTCCTGCGTCAGAGGTTCTGACAGACCCCGAGCGGGTTTCTTCCTCATCGTTGGTCTGTCCGCAAGTGACCAAGCTCTTTCAAGGTTTGTCCGATGTGGGGTTGCCTACCGACGTTATGGATCTTTACGAGGCGGAGAAACTGTTGGTTGAGTTAATCAAGAGGGAGAGGGCTTGAAGGCGTTTGAGGGGCTTCGCTTCAGGAAAGTCTCGTCACCGGTTCACAGGCTTGACCCCAGGGCTAAATTCATCGTCTCCTGCGTCATCTTTACCGTGGCGGTCCTATTCACCGAGTTGTCACCACTCGCTACTCTCTTCTTGCTTCAGATCCCCATCATCCTCTCGGCGAGGGTCGTCAAACAATGGTTGGAGTCCTTGAGGGGGGCCCTTGTCTTGGGAAGTATGATCTTCTTCATGAACCTTCTCGTTGGCTATACCCTCGTCTACTCCGTTGCCATGTCCTTCAGATTCCTCACTCTCGTCTCCTCCTTCTCATGGTTCTTCCTTACGACCTCTCCCGACGATTTGGGACTCGCTCTGGAACAAAGCAAGGTACCTTACGAACTCTGCTTCGCTTTTACCACAGCGGTCCGTTTCGTCCCTGTGCTTGCTGATGAAGCTCAAACGATAATCGACGCTCAAAGATCCAGAGGTCTCGAACTTGATAAAGGAAACGTACTGAAACGGATTAGGAACTATCTTCCGATACTCATCCCGCTGATTGTGAACGCCATAAGACGCAGCTTGGAGCTGGCGGAGGCCATGGAGTCGCGGGCGTTCGGATCGACTGTGAAGAGGACAAGTCTGTACGCCCTCAAGATGCAGGTATTCGACTACCTATTCGTCGTTCTCGCAGGTATTCTGCTCTTCTCTGCCCTCTACATACGATTCTTCATTCCGGTTCCACAGTTATTATGAATGTTTTTCATACTGAAGCTATCTATCTGGGTTGGCTGATTAGTCATGTCTGAAACCATAAGGGTCTTGGTAGATGAGCGGGAACGCGCCTCAGGAATCCCTGGAAGACTCCGGTCGATGGGGGTTCAAGTGGAACCTAGAATGCTCAATGTCGGTGACTACATCCTTTCCTCCGAATATGCGTTGGAGCGGAAGTCGTCGTCAGACTTCGTTAACTCGCTCTACTCGGGTAGACTCTTTGATCAGGCCCGCCGTCTATCGGAGGCTTACGAGAATCCGCTTATCTTAGTTGAAGGTCGGCTTGGAAACCTCTTGGACACCATGCCCAATCCGAGGGTTTTTTGGGGGGCTCTGCTGACCTTATCTCTCGCCCACCGAATACAGGTCTTCTTCACCGAAGATGTTCATCAGTCAACCGAGTTCATCTTCGCTCTCGCCAGGCATGTGAGGCTCCCAGCTTCGAGGGGTCCTGTGGTCCGAGGCAAGCCGCGTCTCTCCACCACTCGGGAGAAGCAACTATACGTTGTCTCCTCTCTTCCTGGCGTCGGGATCAAACTTGCGGAAAGGTTGCTTCACTGGTTCGGCTCCGTACGCCGAGTATTCGCAGCATCGGTACCCGAGTTATCGCTTGTTAGCGGCGTCGGTCGGACCCGGGCTCAAGCCATCACGGATCTCTTGGATGCCTCCTTCACGGAGTCGGGGAGCCCCCCTCCTCAGCTGAAACTCGACACCGACTGAACCACAAGAATAAATTGTCAGTCCTCATATATCTCAGTCTATTCTGTCACTTCGTCGGTGAAGCATGTGGAATGGTTTCGTAGAGCCATGGAAGAGATACTCGAATACACAAAATTAACCGTCCAATCCATGGATGCGGCTGAGATCGAAGTAATGATAGACATGATTACAAACCTGGCCAACAGAAAGATCTTGATAGTAGGCGCCGGGAGGAGCGGTCTGGTAGCCCGGTCATTCGCGATGCGTTTGATGCATCTAGGCTTCAACGTGTTCGTCGTCGGCGAGACGATTACCCCTGCTATAGATAAAGGAGACATCTTGCTGGCAATATCTGGATCTGGTGAGACCAGCTTCGTCGTATCCGCCGCTCGAATGACTAAACAGCGAGGTGCAAATGTGATCGCACTCACGTCGTTCCCGAAGTCCCCTCTGGGTAGACTCTCAGATCATATTGTTGTCCTGTATGGAAGGACAAAGCTCTCCAAGAAGTCCGACTACTTTTCCAGGCAGATAGTAGGCGACCACGAACCGCTGCCTCCGTTGGGAACGCTCTTCGAGATTTCATGTATGATATTTCTCGACAGCGTCATCGTTGAGCTCATGCACAGACTAGGAAAAGATGAATCCTCTATGCAGAGACGTCATGCTACAATAGAGTAAGTAAGAAAGCTTCATTATGACGCTATTGTCATTAAGCGGCTCACAGCATAGGTTTTTTCAGCCTCTAGATGTATGAAAAGGGGCTTTCTGGGGGAGTGGTTGCGCCAGTTCACGAGCCCTAGCACTGTCAGGAACTAAGGGCTCGCTATGAGAAGTTCTGGGAGTACTCGGGCCTCAAGCCTGGCTGGCTGACCGCGGAGCGTGTTGAGATCTGGGGAATCCTGTGCTCTACCGGATATGACCTCTTCCTGTACACTTATTCCGGTTTTTCCTGTGGTTCAGAGTTGATGAGGTTTGTTCGTGTTTGTCTTCGGGTTATTGAGTTTAGAACTGTTTTGCCCAGTTCCGTGATCTGGTATAGTCCACGGGCTGAGGTTTCCACGAGTTCTAAATCGTTGATTATTGCGACCATGTTTCTGACGGGCTGGATGGGCCGATTGATCTCGTCCGCGATCAATTTCGGGGTTAACCTTGGCTTTTTCTGTATAGTTTTCAAAATATCTACTGCTATCCTCTGACCAGAGCCATGCCAGACTGCATGGTGACAGCTCCTGCAGAGGAGTTGAATATTCTTGAGATTGTGGTTCTTCCTGTCCCCATCTATGTGATGAAACTCCAGTCGGGTCTTCGATCCGCAGACTTCGCATTTGCCTCCCAGATTGCTGATTAAAATACTGCGAGCAGACACTAGCCCTGCTTCCTCCGGTTGTATGCTTTGAACGACTCAGGATAGTAGACTTACTATGTTTAACTCTTCTGTACGCGTTGTTGGGTTGAGTTATTCCCTCCTCCTTCCAGTCGTCGTCAATTGGTTTCCTTCTCGGATGCCGTTCCCCGGGGAACATGTGATCCCCGGATCTCTTTCTAGTCCTCTCCACATGTACGTACATCCCAATTCTATTAACGAATCCCTTTGCAGAAAGGAGAATTGTGGATGTACAATCACCTCAATGCAGTAACCCTTAAAACATTCGAGAATCCCTCCCTCTAGGACACAAGACTCTTCGAGGGCAAACCTATGCGGGCCAAGTGGCGAAAGAAACGGCAAAGACGGGAGAAGCGAAAAAGGAGAAAACGGAGAGAACGGTACAAGTAGAAGAGAGATTTCAATAAGTCTCCAAGCTGGGCTGCCACACTAGTGATTTACCATTCTTCTTGTAACTCTCAACACGACACCTGAACATACTATTCGAACACCATTCCAATCGGCTTTCTCTCTTGAGAGAGGTTGGGTATCTCCCTGACAAGGACTTGAAGAATCACGGGTTATCCAGATAAGGATCGGCAACTAATACTGGTTGAGAGGTGTCTTGGAATGCTGGGTGCAGAGCTCCTTGTGGATGCATGGATTCGGAGCGGCGTGGAAGTAATCTTCGGGATGCCTGGCTCAGTAACCCTTCCATTATATGACGCGTTATACGGGTGTGCCAAGATTCGGCACATCTTGGTACGCCATGAACATGCGGCAGCCTTCATGGCAGACGCCTACGGTCGAGTGACTGGAAAACCTGGGACCTGTTTTGTAGTCCCGGGACCTGGGACGACTAACGCCTCAACGGGGGTTGCCGACGCATTTGTTGCCTCGACTCCTCTAGTATTGGTGAGCGGAGCGATCGACACTAGAAGTGTCGGAAAGGGAGCCATACATGAGATGGATCTCGACACGTTCCTCAAACCCATTACAAAGGCCCGTTTCCACGTGCAAGATGGACGCGAGATCCCTAAGGCTGTCTCAGAGGCGTACAGGCTTGCAGTCCAGAATAGGCCCGGGCCTGTTCACGTCTCAATTCCTGTCAACGTACTCAGCCAAGATATTGTAGAGCCCATATCGAAACAGCCTACTCAGCGTTCTCGTCAAGAAAAGATACTGGCCAGAGACATACGCAAGACTGTGGATGTGTTTTCGGGGTCCGACGCCCAATCATACTCGTAGGAGAAGGGATTGCTCCTAGACTAGTGCAGAAAGAGCTCGTGAGGCTAGCCGAGGATCTAGGCGCTCCTGTGCTAGTCTCTCGTTTGGCGAAGGGGTTGTTGCCGGAAGATCACGACCTGGCTCTCGGAGCTGTGAGGAACGACGCAATCCTGGTCGATCTGGTCGAGAACGCTGACGTGGCTTTGGCTCTGGGTTTCAGGTTCTCTGAGACGGCGACTCTGAACTGGAAATTGAAGTTTCCTCAGGAACTGATTCAGGTGGACTCAGATCCATCGGAGATCGGTAAGAACTACCCTGCGACACTGGGCGTGGTCTGCGATGAAGCTGTCTTTCTTCATGAATTGTCGATTGAAGTAAAGAGACGTTCGACTGGCAGGCAGGTTGAAGGCAAGACCTGGCGGGAGACAGCGATGGATGCGAAGACAGCGATGAAGAGAAGGATACGTCCCATGATGGACTCAGATGCGAAGCCAATCCACCCCCTTCGGGTCATCAAGGAGATCCGAGATTGTCTTCACCGTGACGCCGTGGTGGCAACGGACCCCGGTAGTAACCAGATCTGGGCTCTATACTTTTTCTCGGTATTTGAGCCAAATAGTTTTATCACATCCTCAGATTTTGCCTCGATGGGCTCTGGACTCCCGTTCGCTATTGCAGCGAAGATCGCAGAGCCAAATCGACAAGTCCTCTGCATCGCTGGCGACGGAGGTTTCCTGATGAACTGTCAGGAATTGGCGACAGCCGTTCAATACAAGCTACCTGTAGTTGTCGCCTTGTTTAATGACAGCGGCTTTGGGGCTCTTCGTCACATTCAAGACTTGCGCTACTCGGGTCGAAGGATAGCAGTCGACTGGAAGAGTCCCGATTTCGTTGGACTGGCGAGATCCTTCGGGGCTTTGGGTAAGTCAATCACCGACCCCAATCAGATTAGACCTTCCTTGAAAGAGGCTTTAGACTCGAGGCTCCCATACGTCTTGGATATACAAATTGACCCAGATGCAAAGATTCTCGAGGCACTAGGCAGACTCCCTTAATATGCCGGACTTTGATGTCTCTTTGGCGGTAATCCTTAATAGCAAGTAGTGAGAACTGACCTCCACTCTTTTCGGTGATAAGAGATGGCAGTTGATCGTTTTCCAGAACGCTTCTAATAACAATACCGAGGCGACTATTGAAGTCGAGGGCCATCTAATCGATTCTATGATTCTCACCCAGATCTTCAATAAGGTCATGGATCTTAAGGGTGAATTTGAGGTACTCGATTTCCGTATTGGGAAGAAGAAGACTTCAACCAGCTATGCAAAGCTTCTGGTTAAGGGGAGAACTCCCGGCCACCTTCAAGACATCATGCTGGAGCTCTATCGGCTGGGGGCTGTCCCCTCAGAGGTTAAGCGAGTAGAGTATACGCCAGCGCCAGCCGACCATGTTCTGCCGGATAACTTCTATTCAACCACAAATCATCCTACATTCGTCTACATGAATGGGGGCTGGGTTAGAGTCGGAGGATTAATGATGGATAAGGTCATCGTCGTGGATTCGGAGACGAAAACCGCTCGCTGCAAAGCTATCCTAGAAGTTGGGAAGGGAGAGCTCGTCGTGGTAGGGGAGTCCGGTATCAAGGTCGAACCTCCGGAACGTCCTCGTGAAGGCGTCGGTGTCTTCAAGTTCATGGACAGTAGTTCTTCCTCTGAGAAGGCGACTCTCTCGATCTCACGGAGACTTGCTAAAGATATCTTCGAGTTGAAAAAGGCTGGCGGCAAGATAGTTGTTGTGGCGGGTCCAGCGGTAGTACATACAGGTGCCGATGAGGCGTTGGCAAGACTGATCCACAATAGGTATGTAGATATTCTGCTTTCCGGAAATGCTCTTGCAGTACACGACATAGAATATGCTCTCTACGGTACTTCACTCGGGGTGAAGGTTTCGAATGGAACCCTGCTTCTCAGGGGTCACCGGAATCATATAGCTGCAATAAACGAGATATACAAAGCCGGATCCATCGCTACAGCTATTAACTCAGGGACGATCGACAGCGGGATTATGTATGAGTGTGTAACAAACAGCGTACCCTTCGTATTGGCTGGTTCGATTCGGGATGACGGACCTCTGCCCGAAGTGATCACAGACGCGACTGAAGCCCAAAGGCTATACAGGGAAGCGTTGGAAGGCGCAAACCTAGTACTTATGTTTGCTACTACACTCCACTCCATCGCGGTTGGAAACATGCTCCCTTCTGATGTTAGAATCGTCTGCGTCGACATCAACCCTAACACTACGACGAAGCTCTTGGATAGGGGAACGACGCAAGCGGTTGGGGTGATATCTGACGTAGGCGCCTTCATACCTCTGTTGGCGTCAGAGCTGGAAAAACTCGCGGTATCGTCGGCGTGCGAAGTCGAGGAATCGAAGCCCTCCTAGCCCTCCGTACTATTGGAAGAGGAGAGGATAGCACGTCTCCTTCCCTGACGCTCCAGTCAACGACCGAGAGGGGAATTCAAGTCTACATTCCCCACAATATTGGAGGGTATTACGATTGAAAGGAAACGAGAGAAACTGATAGAACACTACGGCAACAGGCTAAAGGAATCGACCGAAGGGGGCATATTTTCCCCCTCGAGAAGTGATTCCCTTTACGTGCAAGGAGTACTTCTCCGAGAGCCTCAGCAAATCTCGGCTGAGAATCGGAACCGATTATCGTTCCATAAAGTCCTGAGCTTTGGGAGGTTTAGGTGAAAGTCCTTTGCGCTGACGGATCTCGGCAATAATCTCTCCTTGAAGCGAGGTGGGTACTTGAGCCCACCTGCTGAACTCGAGACCCCAGAATGCTCTACCGCCTGTGGCGCTTCGAATGACCTCAGAAAGATCGAAAGTCTCGGACGCAGGCAGCTCCCCAGTCACGATCGTCATGTATTCCTTCTGGTCGACAGAGAGTACGCTCCCCCTCTTCGAGGCGATGACGCGCGTAATCTGACCTACCTGCTCTACTGGGCATTTTACAGTGATCTTCTGAATCGGCTCAAGCAAGCATGGGTTAGCTGAGAGAAAGCCGGCAAAGAAGGAACGCCTAGTCGCCGGTATTATCTGGGCTGCACCCCTATGTATCGGGTCTTCATGGAGATCCACGTCCACTAGCTTCGCCTTTACGCCTCTCATAGTCTCGCGGGTTAGAGGTCCTTCCTCGATACTCCAAGAGAATCCTGATCTGATCGTGTCCCGCACCTCGTTGAGGTATTGTGCCCCTCTCGTGACGTTTGTGAAAATGTTGAAATGGGGTTCTATCTCCCATACCCCGCGGGCTTCGTTTGTATCCCATCCGTGTTCTCGAAGGATCTGGGCGACTTTCTTTCGGTCGGTGTATTCGTGGATTACCCCCTTCCTCATTAGATTGATAGTCTCCTCGTCGAGTGGTTCCACAGTTATGTATACCCGGTTGTGTTTGTTGGGCGACTTCCCCTCAAAAGGTCCTGCGCTTCCTCTGATGGATTCTCTGTATATGATGATGGGTTTTCCCGTCGATATTTCCAGCCCTGTCTTTGTGATCCATGTGGTCGCTATCTCCAGGTGCAGCTGGCCCATTCCGCTGATGAGGTACTCTCCAGACTCTTTGTCTATCTTGGTTACAAGGGTCGGGTCCTCTATGCTAAGTTTGTTCATGAAGTCGACAAGTTTCGGTAGGTCGCGGGGATGTTTCGGCTCTATTGCCACTGTCATGACAGGTTCGCTGACGTAATGGATCTCCTCGAAGGAGACCATGTCTTTGGTTGTCGCCACCGTTTCCCCTGCTCGAACCGAGCTTACTCCTAGTAATGCTGGGATGTTTCCGCAGGGAAGTGACCCGACGATCTCCCGGAACTGAGCCATGTAGATGCAGACTTCTTGGACCCGCTCTGTCTTTTTGGCGTTTAGCAGATGCACTTCGTCACCAGATTCTACGGTTCCGCTGAAGAGTCTTCCTGTCCCGACGACACCGGCCTGCGGATCGACCTTGACGTCGCTTATGCACATGACGATAGGACCACTCTCGTCGCAGTTGATCATAGCCTGGCCTATATCGCTCTCCGCGTCTCCTCTCCAAATCTTGGGAATCCGATACTTCTGGGCAATGTGAGGAGGTGGTAGGTGTTCCACGAACATGTTCAGGATGGCCTCGTGGAGAGGGCAAAGCTCGACGTATGAAGATATGTCGTCGGCTTGGTATGCCTTCACAATATCCTCGAATCCGACTCCTTTCTTCTGGGCAATCTGCACGGTGAAGCCCCAGCGATCCTTTGCTGACCCAAAGGCTACGGTTCCCGCTGCAGGGTTCACCTTCCAGGCATCCTTAAACTGGGGTTCGGCGTACATCTCAATAAGGTTGTTGAAATCTCGGATTATTCGCCCCAGTTTTTCTTGAATCTTATCCGGGGTGAGTTTGATCTCCTTGATGAGCCGGTCGATCTTGTTGACGTAGAGGAGGGGACGCACTCGCTCCTCGAGGGCTTGTCTAGTCACGGTCTCCGTCTGGACCATAACCTCCTCGACGGCATCAACTACGACTACGACACCGTCGATAGCCCGGAGGCTGCGGGTCACCCGCCCAGTGAAATCGACATGCCCCGGCGTATCAATGAGGTTGATCACGTAAGGAGTTCCGTCCCGTTCATGGTAGAGGGTTATGTTGGCCGCTTTAATCGTCATTTGCCGTTGCTGTTCCTCCTCCAAATAGTCCATCGCCAGAGCCTGACCGGCCAATGAGGGTGAGAGAATACCTGCGGCAGCGAGAAGACTATCTGTCATCGTAGTCTTGCCGTGATCAACGTGCGCAATAATGCCGACCGTTCGCGAGCGTAGGGGTAGACCCTACGCTTCTCGCAGTTGGTCCATATTGTGCGCGATTTTCAAGATTTCTTCTGTCTGCTTGTATCTCGGCAT
This sequence comes from uncultured Candidatus Bathyarchaeia archaeon, assembly GCA_964596985.1. GTDB lineage: Archaea > Thermoproteota > Bathyarchaeia > RBG-16-48-13. Next base: position 14,883 of record CAZQWG010000001.1, on the reverse strand, counting down.
AAGTATCCCTGCAGATGATTCTCACGGTAAATGAAATAGGATGGATATATAGATATTGATGTGTTGGTTCCGTTAAGTCCTTGTCTGTTGCTTCTTTCTATCAACTTTCGTCTGGTATCGGTTCGAGGGAACACTCGGGCCATTCCATGATTTTCTTGAATCTGATGAATTCGATAGGTTTGATGCCTTGTTTTCGGTCTCCTGAAAAAGCCGGTTGGCTTTGGGCAGAAGTATTCATAGATCTTGCTTATCAAGGCTTAGGATATTGTGACTACTGTAATTGTCATGGAACCCTTTTGATAGGATTTTACAATATTCCATGTTGGGGTTGGTGAGCTTGAGGAGAAGACCCTAGAACGGTATGCAGTGAGTCGGTTATGGTTAAGGTGGAATTTGGGTTAAATTCTGAAATATCGTTTAAATATCACTTATTATATGCCCGATTCTTGATGAATCCGAGTTCAGTAAGCACGGAGATAGAACGTGAATCTGTACGAGTCATGTAATATGGGTGTCAGTGTCAGGGGGTGCAAGACGATTCCCTAGTTTAGTCGTACCTGTACTGGTTTGGCTGAACAATGGTGCTTGAGAACACCGAAATATTCAAGAGTAATAAGATGAGGTCATTCCTATTCTACGAGGATGGAAGAGGTTTAGGTGAGCAAGAGCAGTCATGATGATGAAGAGGCCGTCCGACTGAGGAAGAAAGATCTGGACGAGCTGCTTGATCTCAACGAGGTACTGCTTAAACGTTGTAGCCAACTGATCCAGAAGAACAGGGATCTCAAGGAGAAGGTTGCAGGCTTAGAGCGGCGGCTTCCCGAGGTTAGCTTCAAGAGATCAAAGCCTTTCGGCCTGAGATTCCGACGATACCCTGAGACGATCCTCTCCTTCTCATATAGGAACCTTTTGAGGCGAAGGTGGAGAACCACTCTAACAGTGCTGAGTCTCATCGCAGCCATCACGGGTTTTATGTGTACAGTAAACATATCCCAGTCGATTGGATTCGACCTTACATCAGGGGAAGCCGAGAGGTCTCTGTTCGCCGGAATCGATGTCGGCTATCCCTACTTCTGTGATGTTCTGATCACTAAGGAGCATTCTTGGTGGCACGATCTTCCAATCGGCGAGCATTTCCGTGGACCTTCATCCTTACTTCCTGAAGACCTGCTTGCAGAGATAAGAGCAACCCCTGGAATCGAATGGGCCGAACCATACGTGGGCGACGTCAAGATCCAATTTCAAGACACCTCTCTTGACAGCGAACTTGCCTCCAAGAAATGGTTGATCGAGCATGAGGACGGGTCTGTTGACCTTTTCTCCTCGGATATCTTGATATCCGGGGTCGACGCAAACGTCGAGTCTAAACGCCTAGGGCAGAGAGGTCTATTCTTTCAGGGGAGGGCTATCCAAGGTGTGGGTCAAGAGGTAATGGTCGGATATAACTTCGCCAAGTCCCACAACCTCTCCGTAGGAGATACCTTGGTGATACCTGCCGAGAAACTCTCATGTATCCACGACAGCCCGGGAAAACTGAGGGAAAGACAGTTTAGAAACATATGGCAAAGTTTCTGGGCTTGGGCGGAAGACCGATGGCAAGAACGTTTCTACTTCTCAATCGAGAAGGAGATCCGAATGAAGATAGTAGGCGTGTTCTGGACGACCACACCCTACGACGACTATGTGGTTACGGCATACAACGATCTTCAGGAGATCTTCGGATTCGGAAAAAGGGTGACATGCATCTTCATCAAGCTGAAACCGGAGGTGGGTGTGGATCAGACTCTCAATACCTTGTGGTCATTGCCAGATGTGAACGTCTATATTCCACTCCTGAGGAAGCGTTACTCAACGGGTCAAGACCAATTTGGCTCCGCTTTTAGCAGTGTGGCTCCGACTAAATTCGTAGCTGTAGCGAATCTTCAAAACATTATCATATCGGAGATTGCTGCAGGAGTCTTCATTGCGGCGGTCGTCTACACGCAGGTTCTTGAGAGGCGTTGGGAGATCGGTCTCTTGAAATCCCTTGGATTCGGGGCTACTTTTATCCTCTCTACGCTGATGGTGGAAGCCTTGATTCTCGGTCTTTTTGCAGGAATCATAGGGTTCTTCGTCTCTTCTATGCTATCTATACTGTCTTCAGGCATCCTATTGCCGACAGGAGACTTCGTTCCCCTCCTCTCTTCTTTTCTTCCAGAGATTGAGCTGAGACTGACCTTTGACTGGGGGATGATGGCGATCGGTCTTTCCACCGCCACAAGCCTGATCTCCAGCCTTGTTCCCGCCTACCTGGCGGCCATGCTTCCTCCGATTGAAGCCATGAGAAGGGGTTGAGATGAAGCGATTCGGTGGGTATCTATCAGCACTAATCCTCCTTTCCCTTGTACTGGTTTCAACATTTGGTGGACCTTCCCTGTGTAAGGCAAAGAGTATGGATTACTACTTTGCTTCAGATAGTTCAGACTACCTTCAGCCTGATAATAGAATAACGATAAGCATCGATAATGGTGGGTATGCCACAGTATCGGTAAGGCTCCATGCCAAGGCCTACTACCCAACCGGGGTCGGGTACACCATAGATATTCCTATACCCTATCCTATGGACAGAGTAGAAATCAAGGACGTGAGCATCTCAAATCTGGCTCGACCAACCTATAAAGTCGTAGGATTGGAAAACCAGACTACCATTCAAGTCAATACGGAGGGCTCTTCCAGAGACGTATATGTCGAGGCAATCTACATTGTCGAAGGGATACTCAGCGGAAATGAAATCAAGATCAGACTTCTCATGTCGAGTTTCACAACAGAGGTATCAATAAACATAATGATGGATAGTAGAGAAACTTGGATCAACCGCAAGTCAGTGAATCTGAATCCCCGTCCTTCCAAGGACACATACTTCCTAATCAACGAAGAAGTCATCCCAATCGCCATCTATCTCGTTCTATCTAATGTGAATTCAAAGATAATTGAATGTTCTCTTGAAATAGAGGATGCACCCTATGGCTTGGATATGACGCCGTACTACGCATTGGTCGTGTCCGTTATCCCAGTAGCCTTCTCCATGCTAATCGCGAGAATAATCAAGATAATAAGCTGGCGGAAACGGGTAAGCATCATAGTTCTCGCGTACCGAAATCTTCACAGACGGATCGGGCGGTTTGTACTGACGATCCTCGGCGTCGGTATCCCTTGTTTGCTACTAGTCCAGATGTTGATCCAAAATGCACTTGCCCAAAAGATGCTTGGGCCAGAGAAAGCAAGTATGGAATGGTATCTTGCCCTTATCCTCATGATTTCTATTATAATCGGAGGCTTTCAAGTCTTCAACACGGTCTTCTCATCCGTCCTGGAGAGGATCAGAGAATTGGGTTTAATGAAGGCTATAGGCTTCAACCCATCCTATATAATTAGAATGGTGATAGCCGAGTCTTCCCTCATCGGTATCATTGCCGGTCTTTTCGGGAGCCTTGTGGCAGCAACAATGGCAACAGTCTCTGCTCAGGTCTTCTACGGCCTTTCTATTCCCAATACGGAATATGCTTGGATCATTGCCAATAGTTACGGTGGGACCTCCCTGGATAATCCTTTCCTAAGAAACTATATTATCGCCTTGCTCTCATGGCTAGTAATAATCGGGATCTTGATGTATCTGTGGCCCCGAGAATATGACATATACAGTTCGCTTTTCATGATAATCTCTTTTCTCTTGTTCCTTCTACTCATCCGGCCGACGGACCCGTTCACAGTCGATCGCCTTATCGAGATAGCCCCCGACTTAACAATGAGCATGGTAGGAGGGGTTCTCTTCGCGACAACCCTCAGCACCTTAGCTGGGTCCTACGTAGCCTATACCGCGGGAAAGATCGAACCATCCGAGGCTATGCGCCATGTCTGAGTATGTTATCGAGGCATATGATCTGACGAAGATATACTATATCCGAGGAATGAGAATCACAGCAGTCGATAATGTGAATCTTGGATTCGCGCGAGGCGAATTCACAACGATCATGGGACCATCTGGATCCGGGAAGACGACATTGCTGAATCTCATCACAGGGCTTGAAAGGCCGACAAGCGGCAAGTTACTCTTTGAAGGAGAAGACATGACCGCCGCCAGCGAGAAGAGGATGACTGAACTCAGGCGCGAGAAGATCGGCTTCGTTTTCCAAATGTACAACCTGATTCCAGTATTGACCGCTCTGGAGAATGTTGAATTACCGACGATCGCAACCGGTCTTCCCAAGGATAAGGCGAGGCATAAAGCCCTTGAACTGCTTGACCGGGTCGGTCTCGAAGAGCGTCTGCATAATAGACCTGATGAGTTGAGCGGGGGAGAACAGCAGAGAGTGGCTATCGCGAGGGCACTTATAAATGACCCCTCAATAGTAGTGGCAGATGAACCTACCGGACACGTCGACACGGACACTGGTCTGAAACTCGTTGGGCTTCTATCTGAGCTGAGACGAGAACAGGATGTCACGGTAATCGTGACAACCCACGACCTAATCGTCGCCGATTACGCCGACAGGATTGTCAGGATGCGTGACGGAAGGGTCCTATAATGTTTTGCTCTCTGTGCGATTGACCAGCTGCACCTTGGAAGGCCAAGTTGATAATTTGGAATTGACCATTAGACCTCAAGACGACTGGAATATGTGCAATATGATCGTGCGCCGAAATATGGTGGAATTACGTGTACTGTTGACAAGATCGATCGGTGTGTCCACAAATATGCCTACTGTCTCTTTTGTGAGCGCATACGAAATCTAAAATACCGATTCCAACCCTTACGGAAGGACATAGGCGTATTGCCTATACAATTTGGGAAGAGTGAGTGAAGATTGTCTAGTACTTTTCCAACAAAGAAGGTCGCTATTGTTGTCGGTGCTATCATTGTAGCAGCACTACTGTGGCAATTCGTGGTATATCCAAGCTCGTTAGTGGCAAAGGGTACCGTCAAGATCGGTCACATATTGCCTATCAGCGGTCCGTTGAGTCCCTACGCTGAGGGATTCCGCAACGGAGTTCGGCTAGCCGTGGATCAGGTGAATGAACAAGGCGGTGTCGGGGGATGGAAATTCGAACTCATAGAGGAAGATACAGGAACCGATGCGATCAAGGCAGCTGAAGCGGTGAGAAAACTGATTGACGTCGATGGAGTGAAGATCATTGTAGGAGCTTATGCAAGCTCATGTACGATGGCTGCAGCTCCTATCTGCGAGGAAAACGGAGTCGTGCTCGTCTCCCCTGCCTCTACGTCTCCTCTTGTGACAGACGCAGGCAACTACATCTTCAGGGTTTGTCCAAGCGACGAACTACAAGGTATAGCAATGGCTCAACTCGCACTGGAGAAAGGCTACAAGACCGCGGGAATCATCGCCATCAACAATCAATACGGCATTGGTCTGGAAGAAGTATTCAAGAGGGTTTTCGAGGAAGGAGGCGGCTCGGTCGTCGTTACCGTCCGGTATGAACTCGGGGCTGCGAGTTACAAGACTGAGCTAGGTCGATTGCAGGCAGCGAACCCAGACGTGATCATCGATGTGTCGTACGCAGACGACGGTGCGATATTGTTCAAGCAGGCAAAAGAGTTGGGGATCACCTCAAAATGGATATGCGCTGAAGGTGTGGCAGACGAAGCAATATTCGGTTCTCCTGGGGTTGCAGATGCTATGCTAGGTATGTTAGGTACGAAGCCGACTACACCGACGGGTAGCGCGGAGAATAATGCTTTTCTGGATGCCTTCAAGGCGAAGTTCGGTGCCGATCCTGGTATCTATGCAGACTATGCGTACGATGCTGCAATGATAGCAATGAACGCGGTAGCCAAGGCAGCGAGTTACGATGGCGAAGCGATAATGAAGGCGATGCCGGATGTCGGGAACAACTACAAGGGAGCCAGCGGCACAAAGACTTTCGATAGCAACGGTGATGTCGTAGGGGAATACATTATCTGGGAAGTTCAAATGGTCGAAGGATCCTACAAGATGGTGCAAATAGGAACCTGGACTTCAAGTGAAGGAGTCAGCTTGTCCTAGTCAGCACCCTTTTTTCTTTTATCTCTGGCTTTTCTTCCGAGATATAATTGCCCTATCTCCTTATGGTTCAATATCTCCCACGCTGTTCCCTCGTACGCCTTCTTTCCCATTACCATTACGTATCCCCTGTCCGATACCTGAAGGGCTTTCCTAGCATTCTGCTCAACCAGTAGAATAGATGTTCCTAGATCTCTGATCTCAACGACTCTCTCCAATACTTTCCCGACTAGGTTCGGTGCGAGGCTTGAGGAAGGCTCATCAAGCAGCAACAGCTTGGGTTTCGCGACGAGGGCCCTGGCAACAGCCAGCATCTGGCGTTGTCCCCCGCTCAGATTACTTGCCCGATCCTTTCCCCGATCTTTCAACAAAGGGAAGAGCTCCAGTGTCTCTCCGATCGTCTCCTCGAGACTCGTATCTTTCTTCGAGTAGACACCCATCTCCAAGTTCTCCCTTACGGTGAGTGTTGGGAAGATGTTGTCGAGTTGGGGGACATAGCCGATACCTAATCTCATGATCTCATCGGATCTGAGCCCTGTCATATCGGTATCTTCGAAAAGGATCGTCCCTTCTGTGGGTTTTATGAGACCGAATATTGTTTTGATGAATGTGCTCTTGCCCGAACCGTTCGGACCGATTATGGTCACGATCTCCTCGTTGTCGATGTGAATCGACATACCTTGAACGACCATTATTTTTCCGTATCCTGAAACAACTTCTTCGGTCTTCAGAAGCATTCTATTCATGCTCCTAGGTAGATCTCGACGATCTCTTCGTTGTTCTGGATCTCTGGGGGGCTCCCTTCAGCAACGATCTGCCCCTTGTTCATGACATAGATCTTGTCGCAGAAGTTCATTACAACATCCATGTTATGCTCGACGATGAGGAAGGTCACCCCTTTCTCCTTCAACTTCAGGATTCGATCGAAGATCTTCTGGGCGAGTGTCGGATTTACGCCTGCAACGGGTTCGTCGAGTAGAACCATCTTCGGATGCGCCATGAGGATTCTTCCGAGTTCCAGAAGTTTGAGTTGCCCACCTGACAGACTGACAGCATACTCGTTTTTGAGGTTCTCTAACTCCAAGAATCTCAGAAATTCCAAGGCTTCTTCCTGCAGGCTTCCCTCTTGTTCAGCCACCTCTTTCACCCTAAGGAATACCGAGAGAAGCCCCTCTCCGACCTGTTCCTTCGGTGCTACAAGCATGTTCTCCAGTACGGTCATCCTTGGGAAGGTCCTGGTTATCTGAAAGGTTCTGCCGAGTCCCTTGAGTAGAATCTCGTGTGGTTTCAAGCCGTCTATCCTATCCCCGTAAAAGTAGATGTCTCCTTTGTCCAAAGAGTAGATCCCAGTCACAACGTTGAACACGGTTGTCTTTCCGGAGCCATTTGGACCAATCAGCGCGGAAATGGATTGGTCTTCGACGGTGAATGAGGCCCCGTCGAGGGCTTCGAGACCTCCAAAATTCTTGTGTAAATCCTCTACGGTGAGAGCGTCCAAATCATATCACTCTATCAAGCGGTCGCGGTTTCAGGTTTCTTCTCTTCAAAAATTCCTTCCGGCTTATGGATTACAAAGAGTATCAGCAACAGACCCATTATGATAAGTCTGAAGTTATTTGGATCTGTTGGGAGCGTCATGAAATCCTTCAGGAATCTTGTCATCCTCTCGAATAGCTGAATGAGCAATGCACCAAAGATGACTCCTGAGTTGTTGGCGCTTCCTCCCATTACTACCATTGTCCAAACCGAGAACGTTAGAGTTGTGAGAAACATGTCTGGGGCGATGAAAGTAAAGTAGTGGGCGAGTAGGAATCCTGCGGCTCCAGCCATGCAAGAGCCGATGACGAAGGACAGAGTCTTGAACGTGAATATATCTTTGCCTAACGATTGCGTTGCTATCTCGTCTTCTCTTATCGCTTTCAGTACTCTCCCGAAGGGGGATTTCACGATTCTCTCTGCAAACAGATAGCATACAACGAGAAAGCAGTATACTAGGAGATTATAGAATAGAAGATAATTCTCACTGACGAGAGAGAATAACGGTCGCGGTATCCCCCTCAACCCCCTGGTTCCGTTTGTCAGCCAGTCTTCGCTGACAAAGAACAGTCTCAGTATCTCGCTGAAGACGATAGTTACTATGGCAAAGTAATCCTCTCGCAGCCTTAGCGTGGGAAGTGCTACAAAGAAGCCTGCCAGTCCTGCTAGGGATACCGCGGCGAAGAAACTGACCACCATCGGAATCCCGCTCAAGGTTAGTAACGCGGTTGTGTAAGCTCCGATGGCAAAGAAGGCTGCGACACCAAAGTTCATTAGCCTGGTAAAACCAGCCTCCAGATTAAGGCTTATCGCAAGTATCGCGAAGATACCTATGTAGACCAGAGTATCTAGAAGATAGTTTAACCCAAACAATCTATTTCTCGCCTCCTGGACCCATGAGTCCGGTCGGCTTCACCAAGAGGACGATTATTAGTATGAAAAAGCCTATCGCAGATCGATAACTTGTGGATAGGGAGAGTTCTATCAGCATCAGTACACCTAGGTTCTCAACCAAACCGAGTAAATAGGCTGCCAGAACTGTACCATAGAAGCTTCCAGTGCCTCCTAGAACAACTACCGCAAAGACCGGTAGCAATAGCTCCCATCCCATATAAGGCATTAAACGTGTATCGGCTCCTCTCAATACGCCTCCCATCCCCGCAACCCCTGATCCTATGAACCAGACCCAAAGAACAACCCTGTCGATATCGATCCCCGACGCTAAGGCCAAGTATGGGTTGTCCGATGTTGCTCTCATGGCTTTCCCCAACTTGGTTCTAGTAAGGAGTAGGTGGAGAGAGAACATAAGGACCAGAGCGGTCACGATTATCCAGGATTCTGTGGATGTTATTCTTCCTCCCACGATCTCAAAACTGCTGGTTTCCGCATAGCTGTACCAGCGGACCCAGGGTCCCCATATCCCTTGAATCGAATGTCTGATTGCCAGTCCCAGGCCAATACTGGCTATCATCAAAGATATTCTAGTGGCGTTCTTCTCTCTAAGCCGTCTGAAGACGAGGACGTCGGATGCGATACCGAACAACCCGGTCAGGAGGAAAGCAACAATCACCCCGAGGAGGAGACCGCCTCCCACCATTGCATTTACGGCGTACGCCATATAGGCTCCGAAGGTAATAGCCTCCGCGTGAGCGAAGTTTGCGAACTTCAATACGCCATATACCATAGTCAGACCTATAGCTGCAAGGGCGTAGACGCTTCCAGTTATGATGCTGTTGATTATTACCTGTACTAGGTTGATCTCCATTACTTTCCTTCCTCGTTATATTGAAACTAGATATATAGGCATTCGCGCAAGTGAATTCTTGTGGCACCTTTCAATAGAGTCCTGAGAACTGTCCGATTCTGAATCATGTGATCTCGATGTGTTCCAAGGATGCGTCGTCTGTAGCTAGTGTCCGACGACTGATGAGGGTTATCGGTCTGAAAGGCGAGATAATCTGTCATCAAGGCCGATCCGGCAAGACGACAGAGCAAGCTGAGCGTGCTCTGAAGGTTCCCCGGAAATTCATTCTCAAGGTTCTCCTGTTCAAATCCCGAGAAAGACACGTTGTTGCTATGGTGACGGGAGATAGAAGAGTGGATGTGAAGAACTTGGAAAGACTAAGCGGAGTCAGAGACCTTAGGCTTGCAAAACCTGAGGAGATAGAACGCTTTACAGGATTCTCTGCTGGGGGTTTGCCCCCGTTCATTTTCAAGAATCTTTGCCCTGTCTTCGTTGATGAAGAAGTTATGACAAGGGAATATGTTATTGGTTCGGCAGGTTCAGAGTACGCCGGAGTCAGATTTCTGCCTCATGAGCTTTGGAAACTCGGGTATCGGATTGCCCGAATTGCATAGGGTTGAGTATGTTCTCGTCTCATTTCATAAGCTGAACGGAATTCCTCGATTTACTTCCTGAGGTTTTTGAGTGTTGTATGCGGCAACCATATCATTGGCTTACCCTAGAGGCCTCGATTCACAACGGTTTCTCCGTTCTTGATCACGATTCGGATGTTCTCTTTGTTCTGAAGAATTCTAATATCTCTCAAAGGATTGCCGTCGACTATCAAAAGGTCGGCCCGTTTCCCTTCTTCGATGGTGCCAATCTCGTCCTTTAGCCCTATCGCCTCTGCAGAGTATTGTGTTCCTGCAACGATTGCCTCCATCGGTGAGAGACCTATGTCGACTAGACATTCGAGTTCGAACGCGTTGTCCCCGTGACTGAAGATTGTCGCTAGGGCATCGGTTCCCAGCGCGATCTTGACTCTCCGCCTGTGAGCTCTCTTCACGCTCTCCAGATGGTAGTCTTCAAATCTCTTCATTTTTTCCACACCTTCCTTGGTGACCCCTAGTTCTTCTCCTCTTTCCACTATGTTCCGGGATATCCCTAATGTGGGAACAAGGATGATGCTCTTCGACTTCATCGCCTCGCAATCCTCTTCATCGATGAAGTAGCCGTGCTCCAGCGTGTCGACACCGCCTTCTATTGCGTTCTTGACGCCTGTTCTCCCCTCAGCATGAGCCATCACTCTTCTCCCTAACGCATGGGCTTCATCACAAATCGCCTCCACTTCTTCAAGTGTGTAGTTCCTCCAGTCAGGTCTATCTGCAAGGGAGACGACGCCGCCACTCGTACAGATCTTGATGAAATCAGCTCCTGCTCTGACACGCTCCCTGACCGCTCTTCGAACCTGGTCCGGTCCATCGGCAGTCCTGTCTGGCTTTCTTGGGATGTTTCCAGGGATGTAGAGATCCAGATGACCGGCAGTCATATTGACAAGACCCCCAGACGCGACTATTCTCGGACCTTTTACGATTCCTAGATCGACAGCCTTCTTCAAGGAGACATCCCAGGGGTCCTGTTCTAGGACGACGTTTCTCAACGAGGTGAAACCGGCTTCCATAGCCGCCTGCGCATTCCGCAAGGCATGGAGAACCTTCAAAGTTGTCGGTGTAATGATGTTCCAGTAAGCCGGGCTGATCCGTCGACCTACAGATTCTGTGCCTAGATGGACATGGGCATCGATCAATCCGGGCATTACTGTCTTTCCACTAACGTCTATGACCTCGGTTACATTGGAGGCATCTGCTTCGTCTTTTTGACCTACAAATCTAATCCGTGAATCTTCGATCAGGACGGCGGAGTCGCTGAGGGTTTTCTTTCCGGTCCCGTCAATCAAGGTCCCTCCGATCAATAACCTTCTTAGCATGGTATACCTTACGCCCCTTCTTCGATTCTTCCTATTAATCGTTTGATCCGATTAGGCCCCCAAGATCTGTGTTCTCTTGAAGACAGACGGCTTCGATATTGGGTGATCCAGGCAGTGCACCGAAACGGGTCCTAATGCCTCATTCTCTATCCATCAGGTTCTGAAACATATGCGATACCCATTCAGGTCTTCAATGATTCTTCTCTGCTCGGAGATACCGTTCCAACCTCGAATCCTAATTTCTTTTCGTAGAACTCAAGGGTTTCCTTAATGTCTTCGACTGCTACTAACGGGAGCATCCTGCCTACCATAAAGTATTCCCCCCTCTTCTGAGAATGCTTATCGTCTCGTTGTTGGCTTTGCCTCTTGAGGAATCAATTCATCTCATGATTGTGTGTTGACTAACTCTTTCTTTTCATCAAAGGCATTGCTATAATCTCTCTAATCTCTGGTCTGTGTTCGTGGTTCTCCGAGAAGACCCGTGTAGGGTAGCTCGCTTTCATGATGATGGCGGTGTCTGCGCCTCTGCCGGTTCCTCCAACACCTATGACGTCCTGGTAGGGTTCTAGGTATCCGCTTGAAGTAGCCGTTAAGACCACCTGTACCGCAACCTTCATTCCCTGTCCAAACATGCGCAGGGTCTCAATAACCACTTTGTCGGCTGAAGCAGTATTCCATCTATCTTCCTGTAGTACTGTACTCTCCAAGGCGTAGGGTATCCTATCTAAAATCACTACGCCCAGTCCTTCAAGCTTCCTCCTATTCTCCGGGGCTATCGACGGCCAGTCTCGACCTCTGTCTCTCCTCGCAGGCCTCCCAGACACGCAGATCACCTCTGCTTTTCCTCTGAGCCTCTCGGCAATAGCCATCGCCGTCCTACCTGAGTGACTCGCCACAACTACGTGCCGTATTCCCGTCTGATCAATTCTCTTCTCTACAGCCTCGACCACATCTTCCAAGTTCTCTCGTCCAGGCTTAGCGAAATAGTAGTCTTCCCTGATTGTCTTGCTCAAATCCAACCTTTCCCTGTAAGCCTAGTACTTCTCCCATATCATATCTCTTCTCCTGCATAAATCGTAAACGCAATTAGATGGAAGCTAACAAACCCTTGTTCGGCGGTTCACCATGGAGATCCTTTACCTGGATAGGGGGACGGTCCAAGAACTACTTTCAATGGAAAACGTTCTTGATGCTGTTGAAGATGCTTTCAGGCAGAAAGGGATGGGAGAAGTTGTGATGCCTTCTAAAGTATATGTCAACTTGGAGAGGTATCACGGTGACTTCAGAGCCATGCCCGCTTATCTACCGAGTATTGATGCTGCGGGTGTCAAGATAGTCAATGCGCATCCAAGGAACCCCGAGCTGGCGGGTTTGCCGAGCGTAATGGCCTGCATCCTCCTAATAGACCCGAAGATCGGTGCTCCTCTCTGCCTTATGGAAGGCGGCTGGCTTACGGCGATGAGAACTGGTGCAGCTGGAGGCATTGCCGCGAAATACCTCGCCAGAAGAGACTCGGAAACGGTTGCGGTGATCGGGGCTGGTGTTCAGGCGAGGACTCAATTATCGGCTCTTGATAAGGTGTTGGAAGATCTCAGAGAGGTTCGTATTGTCGACAGAAACAAATCTGCAAGAGTACGATACATCAAAGAAATGCAGGAGAAGACGAGTGCCGAGATCGTATCCTGCTCGAAGGCGGAGGATGCTCTGCATGAGGCTGACATAATAGTGACGGTTACCCCATCGACGTCCCCTATTGTCCACGACCGGTGGGTTCCAGACGGTATCCACATAAACGCGATCGGGGCTGATGCCCCGGGAAAACAGGAACTTGATCCCAAGATTCTTAAGAGGGCGAAGATCGTTGTCGACGACTTCGATCAAGCAATTCACAGCGGAGAAGTGAATGTGCCCTTCAGTGAGGGGATTCTGGGCAGAAGCGACATCTATGCAGAACTCGGAGACATAGTTTCCAAGAAGAAACCTGGTAGGACAACAGACAGTGAGATAACTATCTTCGATTCGACTGGATTAGCGATTCAAGATATCTCTCCTGCTTGGCGGGCGTATGAACTGGCCAAGAAGAAGAATGTTGGTCAGCGTCTCCAGTTGTGGTAAGGTCGTCGGTAGAACAACTTAATGTGTGCGCCCACTCATTTCATATCGACTGGAAAAGAGTTGGCTTCAGAACTCGTTCGGGTCAGAATCGAAATGCTTTCAAGACACGGAGAAGTTGAACGGATACTGGCTTAAATCAGGTGTTGTCGTGATGGCGGAGCGGCGCGTTGAACCAATAGTTCGGGTACCGAACAGAAGAAAACGCTCAAGGATAGGTAGAGGTTTCAGCATCAAAGAACTCCGGGAGGCCGGCTTGACTGTTGCCAATGCGAGGAAGCTGGGTGTTGCGGTCGATAGACGTAGGAGGACGTTCTATCCTGAAAACGCACGAATGCTGAAGATGGAATACGTCGTTACATTTCCCCTCACTGAAATCACTGGGGTAGGCAAATCTACCGAAAAGGAACTGACTCGTGCTGGTGTCTTCGATGCCTGCGACCTAGCAGAGATGGATATCGACGAACTCTCTACAAAAGTGAAGTACTCTAAAACCAAACTCAAGGAGTGGCAAGCTGAAGCAAAGAAAATAACGAAAGCAAAACTTTCGCAATAACGACGCAACAAACTCGCACTCGGATATTCTGCACGTTCTCTATTACCACCAGTACATCTCATTCAGAAGAATGCAATCCAATATGGTTGAGACGTACCTTGACGAGGATTCTTTCCGTCCTCTATTCTTGAAAATGGTATAAGTTCTCACTACGTAGTAGCGAATGACTCTTGCTCTACGCATGGGTGAAGACCGTATGATTTCTCTTGTTGAAATCGCCGAGAGGGCAATGAACGGCCCAAAGAGAGTCGACATGAAATGGAACATGGAGTTGTTCAAGAAGTCCGAGGAATTGAGGAGAAAATACAAGATACATGAGCCAGGTAAGGATGAGCTTTTCTGCTACGATGAAGAGCTATCTGACCGTGCCTTCAACGCCGGAGTAGAACTCCTCGCCAGCGTAGGATTGTACTGCGTCTCCAATAATAGGATCGTTAGACTCTCAGAAGAGGAAGTCCTAGACGCTGTGAGGGCCCTCCCTTCGGAGGTAAACATTGGTCAAGGAAGGGATAGGCGCACCTTCACCAAACGGAACATAGAGGACACTGAACCGCCTAGAATCGTCGGTGGGATGCATGGTCCTGTACCCGAACACCTCGTCAGGGTGATCCCGAAGTGCTTCGCCGAGATCCCTCAGTCCGATATGATGGAAGGCTTCAACATGATAACGATAGATGGTAGGCAGGTCCATGGACTCCCAATAGCGGCTTACACAGCTAGAAGAGAAGCATCCCTACTACGGGAAGCGGTTAGAGCTGCAGGGAGACCTGGGATGTCCGTCGCCTTGTACCCGATCCACACGAATGCCGCCGCTATGATAGCACCCCTCGACCCGGAGCAAGGGTTAAGAAGAACCGATGGCGCCCTCTTCTCGATTCTCCCCGACCTGAAGATTGAGTTGAACTACATCACAGCCGCTATTGTATACGAT